>NC_003103.1:0-882500 GCF_000007025.1 Rickettsia conorii str. Malish 7
ATGACAAAGCTAATTATTCACTTAGTTTCAGACTCTTCCGTGCAAACTGCAAAATATACAGCAAATTCTGCCCTTGCACAATTTACTTCCGTAAAACCAAAATTATATCATTGGCCAATGATTAGAAATTTGGAATTGCTAAATGAAGTATTAAGTAAAATAGAATATAAACATGGGATAGTATTATACACGATTGCCGATCAAGAACTCCGAAAAACTTTAACGAAATTTTGCTATGAATTAAAAATTCCATGTATTTCTGTAATAGGTAAAATTATTAAAGAAATGTCTGTTTTTTCAGGTATTGAAATAGAAAAAGAACAGAATTACAATTATAAATTTGATAAAACTTATTTTGATACACTTAATGCCATAGATTATGCTATAAGACATGATGACGGACAAATGCTTAATGAATTATCAGAGGCTGATATAATATTAATAGGTCCTTCTAGAACTTCTAAGACACCGACTTCCGTATTTCTAGCGTATAACGGTTTAAAAGCTGCCAATATTCCTTATGTTTATAATTGCCCCTTTCCTGATTTTATAGAAAAAGATATAGATCAATTGGTAGTAGGACTCGTTATTAATCCAAATAGGTTAATTGAGATAAGAGAAGCTAGATTAAATCTATTACAAATTAACGAAAATAAAAGCTATACGGATTTTAATATAGTACAAAAAGAGTGCCTAGAAGTCAGAAAAATTTGTGATCAAAGAAATTGGCCGGTAATTGATGTGTCGACTAGATCAATAGAGGAAACAGCAGCTTTAATAATGCGAATATATTATAATAGAAAAAATAAATATAATAAATAAAAGATTTTCATTATTTACAAGTAGAAGCCTGTACTTTATAATTTTATTTATAAATATAGATGTTGTCCATATGAATCCGAAAGCAACACTATGTCATTCCTAGCTAAAAGCGACTTTGTTGCATAGATTGAAAAACCTACTCGATGTCATCCCCGCCTACACGCGGGAATGACATAAAAGCCATATGGACAATGCTGCAAAAACATAGAGGAATTTATGGCAAATAACGTAATGGATAGCTCTTTTAAAAAGGAAGTATTAGAATCGGATTTACCTGTATTGGTTGATTTTTGGGCAGAATGGTGCGGACCGTGTAAAATGTTAACACCGATAATAGATGAAATCAGTAAAGAATTACAAGGCAAAGTAAAAGTACTTAAAATGAATATTGATGAAAATCCTAACACTCCTTCAGAATACGGTATTCGTAGTATTCCAACGATAATGTTATTTAAAAATGGTGAACAAAAAGATACTAAAATAGGTTTGCAACAAAAAAATTCTCTTTTAGATTGGATTAATAAATCTATTTAATATTTATTTTATGTCACTTAGCTATCCAAAAGTATTTATAGAGATAACTAATGGTTATGTTGAAGGTATTGATACTCATAAAAGAGCTCAAGGTTTAAAGCATTTCTTCTTGAAAAAAGGAGTCTCTCTTTCTCCAAATATACCTATATTAAACAATATTAATTTTTCTTGTTATGAGGGAGAAAAAATAGCTTTTATAGGGAGTAACGGTTCGGGAAAAAGTTCGTTTCTAAAGTTAATCGCCGGAATATATCCGTTAAAATCCGGTACAGTCAAAGTTCATGGAGATATTGCGGCAATTATAGATATGGGAGTTGGTTTTGAGTCTGAGCAAACTGGTCGTGAAAATATTAAAATGTTAATGCTATATAATAATATGCTGGATAAATATAGCAAAAAAATTGAAAAAGAAATTATAGATTTTTCAGAACTTGGTAGTAAAATTGATTTACCGATAAAAATTTATAGCTCCGGTATGTTATCACGTCTTGCTTTTTCTGTATCGATATTTCAAAATCCGCAGATTCTATTACTTGATGAAGTTTTTGCGGCAGGCGATAGCTATTTTATAGAAAAATCTCTTAGTTTAATGAAGAATAAATTTAAAAATACTCCTATTTCAATAATAGTAAGCCATCAAGAAGAAATTATAAAAGATAATTGCGATAGATGTATTTTATTAAAAGACGGCAATATTATAGGTGATGGTACACCATCGGAAATGTTTAAAATCTATAACCAACAACAAGGAAATTCATAAATGATAAAGTATTTTTTTTCTAAAAAATACTGGCGAGCAATAGCATTACTAGTTAAAGCTTCTATAATTAGGCAAAATAAAGATTCTTTTTTAGGTTCTTTATGGAGTTTAATTCAGCCTTTTATTCACATAATGGTAATTTCATATTTTTTCGGTTTTTTATTAAGACAGCCGAGAGAATTTATGGTAATGAACTTAGTCGGCGGTATTCCTTTGTGGAGTTTTATAGTAAGCAGCTTAACGATGTGTTCAAGTTCTTTAGTTACACGTGATCAAATAATAAAAAAAGTTAGAATTTCTAAGACTTTTTTTCCTGTTGCGGATAGTTTAGGGCAATTATATACTTTAATTTGCTCATTTTCGGCAATGTATTTTGCTTTTATTTTATTATTTCCAGAAAAATTTTCTTGGCAAATAATATTTATGCCGATATTAATTTTGCCCTTAATAATATGTGTAATTAGCGGTTCTATCGCAGTAGCATTTTTAACGCCGTATATTCGAGATATTCCGCAAATGTTGAGTGTTATTCTTGGAGTTATTTATTGGAGTATACCGATAGTTTATCCATATTCGCTAATTCCGGAGTCTAAAAAGATATATTTTGAATTTAATCCGTTCTTTTTAGTTATAAGACCCGTACAAGCGTTGGTGATTGACGGAACATTACCGGATATGATGCTGATAGTTAAGTCTATTATAGTTGCATTTATTACTGTTTGTATCAGTTATTTAATTTATAGACAATTTTCTAAAAGAGTTATTTATTATTTATGAAACTTGGTTTTAATCTAGATTTTAATGAATTAGATTTAACCGGACTTAAAAAATTAGATCAAATATTTTTAGATTATCTCTTTAAAGCTGATAGATCTTTGCAT
The DNA here is from genome assembly GCF_000007025.1 of Rickettsia conorii str. Malish 7. Lineage (NCBI taxonomy): Bacteria > Pseudomonadati > Pseudomonadota > Alphaproteobacteria > Rickettsiales > Rickettsiaceae > Rickettsia > Rickettsia conorii. The sequence goes on from NC_003103.1 coordinate 2,998, forward strand.
AAAGATTTAATGTTATTTAGATCGACTCCTCTCTCCATTATTCCAAAAGATTATTCCGAATTTTTGCTAAAAATTTCCCCTCATTTAGACGATTTTTTAGCAGAGTTATTTTGTATTTCAAAAGAAATAACGATATCAAGGTTAAAACATAAAGATTTTGATATTATTTATGAATGTAAAAGAAAATTTGTTCAACGTGTTGCCGTAAAAAAATATCCACCGGAAAAAATAAAAGATATTGATTTTGAAGATGTGTATTTAAAACTAACTGATTTAATAGGTGCGAATTTTACTTCTAGAGAATTTGCCAAACAAATAATTATATGGCAACAGGCAGAAGAAAGTTTTGCAGAAGAATTAGACATAGCAGCTAGGTATGCTGCGTATAGGGTTTATTTGTGTGAGGGTATCAAGCCACAGGATAACATCCTATTCAACCTCCCACAAAAACTAGATAAAGAAAATCTAATAGACGATGAAAAAATATTAAAATATCAAAAAAATGAGAGAGTAGATTTTGACTATACAGATTCTTTTTTAAATCTAGATGAAGCTTTAAACCATTCTCATTATTGTATTTATTGCCATAAGCAAGATAAGGATAGCTGTTCTAAGGGATTACTGCAACCTCAGAACCGTCATTGCGAGGAGCGAAGCGACGTGGCAATCTCAGGAGATTTGACGAGATTGCCACGCTCCTTGCAGTCGCTCGCAATGACGGATTTAAAACAAGGCTGCCCATTAAAACAAAAAATTTCTGAAATGAACTATGTTAAGGCACAAGGTTTTAACCTAAGTGCTCTTGCTATTATCGTTATTGATAATCCGATGGTTGCAGCAACAGGTCATAGAATTTGTAATGATTGCTCAAAAGCTTGTATTTACCAAAAGCAAGATCCGGTAAATATCCCATTAATAGAATCAAATATTTTAGAAGAAACACTTAAATTACCTTACGGCTTAGAGATATATTTACTGCTTACTCGTTGGAATCCGCTTAATATTTATGCACCGCTTCCGAAAGAACCTACTAATTATAATATTTTAGTTACCGGTCTTGGTCCTGCAGGTTTTAGTCTTAGCTATTATTTATTACGGTCAGGTCATAATGTTGTGGCTATTGACGGTTTAAGAATTACTCTACTGCCTTTTGACGTTCATAAGCCTATAAAGTTTTGGCATGAATATAAAAATTTGTTATCGGAAAGAATGCCAAGAGGATTTGGAGGGGTAGCGGAATATGGGATTACTGTTCGGTGGGATAAAAACAATCTCGATATATTGCGGCTAATATTAGAGAGAAATAATAATTTCAAATATTATGACGGAGTAGCTTTAGATTTTAATATAACGAAAGAACAAGCTTTCGATTTGGGTTTTGACTATATAGCTTTTTGCATTGGAGCAGGTCAGCCGAAAGTTTTGGATATAGAAAATTTTGAAGCTAAGGGCGTAAAAACGGCTTCTGATTTCTTAATGACTTTGCAAAACGGAGGGGCATTTTTGAAAAATTCTAGTACTAATATGGTAATTAGGATGCCGATTGCGGTAATAGGCGGCGGTCTTACTTCCTTAGACGCAGCAACGGAAAGTTTATATTACTATAAAAAACAAGTAGAGGAATTTGCCGAAGATTATATAGAAAAAGATTTAACGGAGGAAGATAAAGAAATAGCTGAAGAATTTATTGCTCATGCAAAATTGTTTAAAGAAGCTAAGAATAATGAAGAATTAAGAAAGGTTTTTAATAAGCTTGGGGGTGCTACTGTCTACTATCGTGGAAGATTGCAAGATTCGCCGGTATATAAATTAAATCACGAGGAGCTAATATATGCATTAGCACTCGGTGTTGATTTTAAGGAAAATATGCAACCTTTAAGGATTAATGTTGATAAATACGGTCATGTGGAATCTGTGGAGTTTGAGAATCGAAACCGTCGTTGCGAGCAGTCAAAGACTGTGTGGCAATCTCAGGAGTTTGGCTTAACAAGATTGCCGCGTCAATGCTACGCATTTCCTCGCAATGACATCAAAACCAAAACCGTGATTATGGCAATCGGTATAGAAAATAACACTCAATTCAATGAGGATAAATATAGCTATTTCGGTGATTGTAATCCTAAATATTCGGGTAGTGTAGTGAAGGCTCTTGCTAGTACCAAAGAAGGGTACGACGCTATTAACAAAAAGCTTATAAATAATAATCCTAGATTTAAAGGTAGTTATAAAGATTTTTGTACGCAGCTTGATTATTTGCTGACTTCTAGGGTTAATAAAATAAATATTTTAGATGATAAAACTTTTGAGTTGATAATTCATTCGCCGCTTGCTGCTAAAAATTTTAAGTTCGGACAGTTTTTTCGCTTACAAAATTATTCTGAAGATGCTGCTAAGTTAATAGAGCCTGTAGCCTTAAGCCCTATCGATATTGATGTAGAAAAAGGCTTAATTAACTTTATAGTTTTTGAAGTCGGTAAATCTACTAGCTTATGTAAAATATTATCCGAAAATGAGAAAGTAGTTTTAATGGGACCGACAGGTTCGCCGCTAGAAATACCTCAAAATAAAAAAATAGTTATTGTTAATTTCGAAGTCGGTAATATAGGCTTATTAAAAGTTCTAAAAGAAAATAATAATGAAGTTATATTTGTTACCTATCCTGATATAAAAGTCCGTAAATTAGTTTCAGTGGATATAGTAATAATTAATGCTTCTCCTGAAATAATAGAAGAATTGCAAAGTCTAAAAAATGAAATATTCAGTGAAAATACAAAAATAATAGTTAGCGTTAATTCACCGATGCAATGTATGATGAAAGGAATTTGTGGACAATGTATTCAAAAAGTTAAAGGAGAGCAGAAATATATTTTTGCATGTAGCCAGCAAAATCAAAATGCAGAAATAGTTGATTTTAAGAGCTTGAAAACTCGTTTACGCCAAAACTCTTTGCAAGAAAAAATGAGAAAATTAGTGGCTAATTTATCCATAATTTAATATAATAGCTTCAATTAACTCTTATAGTTGTTCAGGTGATAATTCACCAATTTTTTTGAATTTTATCACTTCTTATAGCACTAATTTCATCAACCATAATATGAGATTCTAAATTAAAACCATTTAGCTCTGTAGGAGTTAATAACAGGTGAAAAGTTGTGGGGCATCTATTAAATCCATTGTGAAGGCAAACTGTTATACTGGGATGATTTTTATATAAATTAGATTGAACAACAACAGCGGGGCGAGGTTTACCATAATCTCCAGATATTACACCAAGCAACAATATATCTTTTTTTAATTTCTATTATTTCCATTCATCTAACCAACTTTCTTCATTGTGTTTTAACCATAAGTTGGCATCAGGATTGTTTTCTTTACTAGCTAATAAGGATTGACGTTTAGCTTCTTTGGCTAGGTCTGAATTTTCTAGTTGTTTAAGATATGCTTCACTAATTATCCAGCTTTTTTCACGGTGTAAATCATAAGTTGCTTTTTCAAGTTTTTTACTTAAATTTATTTCTAAGCGTATACTAGTCGTAATACTTTTTGTCATTTTTATCCTCCTTATAATATTTAATTGTAACACAAAGTGTTACATATCGCTAGTTAAATAAATTTACTTCTCAAAACGACAAAATGCTCTATTACTATCTTGATTAAGAAAATCGATAATTTGTATTACTATAGAATTATTGTTATATTTCTCAGCAACTTGTTTTATACGCTCAGCAAAATTACCTTCACCTGAGAAAATTTCTTCGATAGCTTTTAAAGCACTTAAAGACTTTACTTTATCAAACCCTTTTCTATTCATACCGATTAGATTTAAGCCCTCAAGCACCGCACGTTTGCTACTTACAAGCCCAAACGGTATTACATCTGCTCCGACCGGCGATAGCCCGCCGATCATCGAATATTCACCGATTCTAGCATATTGATGTACGGCAGACAGTCCGCCGATTATTGTATAATCACCTACCCCAATATGACCTGCTAGGCTTACATAATTAGCAAATACTACATTATTGCCGATTTTACAATCATGACCTATATGGACGCCGACCATAAATAAATTATTATTTCCTACTCTTGTCATCATTCCGCCTCTTTGGCTTCCTGCTTGTACCGTAACATATTCTCTAATAGTATTATTAGAGCCAATTATCGTGCTTGATCGCTCATTAGCATATTTTAAGATTTGTGGAGGTTGACCTATTGATGCAAAAGGATAGATTACGGTATTTTCGCCGATTTCGGTAATCCCTTCAATTACTACATGGGATTTTAGCTCGACATTGTCATGAAGCACAACTTCAGGACCTATAATACAATACGGTCCGATTTTTACGTTTTTACCAAGCTTTGCACCTTCTGCAATTACAGCTGTAGTATGGATATTAGAATTTGACACTATGTCCCTATGTTTTATCTTTAATCATTGCGGTAAACTTACTTTCTGTAGCTATTTCACCTTCGACCGTAACCGTACTTGAAAATTTCCATACGTTAGCTCTTTGCTGATCAATAACAGCGTGGATATGCATAGTATCCCCCGGCTGAACAATTCTACGAAATTTTGCATTTTCGATAGTCATTAAAAACACTTCTTTATTCTTAGTAGAACCTAAAGATTTAGCAACTAATATAGCAGCTAATTGTGCCATAGCCTCAACCATTAGAACACCGGGCATAACAGGCCTTGCCGGAAAATGTCCTGTAAATTGCGGTTCGTTAACAGTAACGTTTTTAATACCTGTTATTGATTTGTTAGGATCGATTTTAAGTACTCTATCTACTAATAAAAATGGATAGCGATGAGGTATCCAATCCATGATTTCGGTAATATCTATGATCATTTATTTAGATCTCTTCTTTAATGTAAATTTTCCGTCATTGCGAGGAAATTATGAAATAATTGACGAAGCAATCTAGTAAAAAGTACTAAAATCAGCACTTTTTGCTAATTTTTTTGGATTGCCACCGTAGCCTATGGCTGCCCACAATGACGACTCAGGTATTCATGCAACAACAAAGCTCTTTTCAATAGCAAGCTACTTTTTTAATTTGCTATTAGAGGTCTTTAGTAATTGTTTCATAATAATAGATTGTCTATGCCAATCCATAATAGGAATTGCAGGGCTGCCGCCGACAATTTTACCTGCTTCTATATTTTGTGCTACACCGCCTTGTGCCGCTACCTGTGCCCCGTCGCCTATATTTAGATGTCCGGCGATTCCTACTTGCCCTCCAAGAGTACAATATTTACCGATCGTGCTACTTCCTGCTATACCTGTTTGTGCTACGATAATAGAGCCTTTACCTATTTTGACGCCATGCCCTATTTGTACTAAATTATCTATGCGGCATAAATCTTTTATAATTGTATCTTGAAGTGATCCTCTATCAATAGTAGTGTTTGCACCAATTTCAACATTATTGCCGATTTTAACTATTCCTATATGAGATATTTTGTGATGTACGCCTTTTTCGGTAGAAAATCCAAACCCGTCCTGTCCAATTTTTGCACCTGCAAGTATTACGACGTCGTCGCCTATAATTGCATAATTTATTGAAACATGTTGTTCTATTCTAGCGTTTCTGCCGATATTTACTCCTCTACCTATAAAACTTCCAGCTTCTATAATACTATTATCACCTATAATAACATCGTCTTCAATAACTACATTGTGACCTATATAACAATTTTTTCCGATAGTCGCCGAATCTGCAACAATAGCGGATTTCATTATTTTAGCAGGGTATGATTTAATAGGAGCATAAAAAAAATCTATTAATTTGCCGTAAGCAAAATATGGGTTCTGGGCGTGTAATAAAACAGTGTTTGGATTTGCTTCTCCCGTAAAATTTTTCGGCACTATACAAGCAGCAGCTTTGGTAGTTTTTAAAAATTCGGAGTATTTAGGATTGCTTAAAAAGCTAATATCATTTGGTGATGCTTCCTGCAGAATTTTAATATCATGAATAGCTATATCTTCATGAATCTTAGGAGGTGCTATAATATCGTGTAAAAAATCTATAATTGCTGTTAGTTTTCGTGGCCCTAGATTTTTATAAAAATTACTACTTACCATATAACTTTAAGCAAATTAATCATTAGCGACAGTATATAAGTGATAGTTTTATTATGCAACAAAATTTACAGGTGGAATAAAAGGTATTGCTAAGTAAAGAATGATGTCGTCATTGCGAGCAGCCGTAGGCTTGCGTGGCAGTCTCATGAAATAATAACAAACTCCTGAGATTGCTTCGTCAATTGCTATGCAAATTCTTCGCAATGACGGAAAAACCGATCCACGCAACAACGTCTACTTGATTGTAAGATCTAGGAAAAAAATAGATAAAAAGTCACAAATATTAATTTACGTTTTATTAAGAAGAATTAAATTAATATATTGTAGCTATTTTTTGTTACTGAATTATAAAGCTTTTTTGAAATAGAAGTAGCTATTTTAGTACAAATCTTATCAATATAATTTATCCTTATTAACCTAAAGTTAATTAAAATTACAAAAATAAGTTTACAGATGCAATAGAAATTTAATTGAAGATATAAAATAACGGGATTTAAAGTGAGGAATAGTGGTGGCCACGGTTGGAATTGAACCAACGACACAAGGATTTTCAGTCCTTTGCTCTACCGACTGAGCTACGTGGCCGTATATACTCGATGAACTTGAAAATTTGACTTCGTCGTCTTTGTAAGTCCTCGGATACTCACGTATTAGTATACGCTCCGCTCCTCGGCTTACAGACTCCTTGCTCTTTTCCAAGTTGATCTTCGTCTATACTATTCTTTCATTTATTAGGGTGTAAGGAAATATAACTTAAGCTTATAATAGATTAATCGGCTTTTGTCTATTCTTAATTAGTAATATTAGACAAAAATACTTAATTATGATATCATGAGTGTTTATTTTTATAACGGTTTTTATGATCAAAATCGGCAATATTGAGCTTTCTTCAAATATTATACTAGCTCCAATGTCAGGTGTTACGGATTTGGAATTTAGAAGATTAGTGAAAAGATTTGGTGCAGGGCTTGTAGTTTCTGAAATGGTAGCAAGTAGAGCAATGATTGTGGAATCTAGGCAGTCACTAAAAAAAAGTGCCATTATGCGTGATGATGCAACAAGTGCTTGCGTACAGCTAGCAGGCTGTGAGCCGAATGTGATAGCAGAAGCTGCTAAAATGAATGAGGGTATGGGAGCAAAAATTATCGATCTTAATTTTGGCTGTCCGGCGAAAAAAGTAGTAGGCGGTTATTCAGGCTCGGCTCTAATGAAGGATGAGCAGCTGGCAGCTAAAATTTTTGAAGCTACCGTTGAAGCGGTTAAGCTGCCGGTAACTGTTAAAATGCGTATGGGTTGGGATGATAATACGAAAAACGCTCCGACTTTAGCCAAAATTGCTGAAAGCTCAGGTGTTCAGATGATTACCGTTCATGGTAGAACTAGATGCCAGTTTTATTCCGGTAATGCCGATTGGGATTTTATACGATCAGTTAAAGAATCGGTAAAGATTCCGGTTATTGCTAATGGTGATATTACTAATTTTGCTAAGGCAAAAGAAGCCCTACAAAAATCTGGTGCAGACGGTATTATGGTCGGTAGAGGAGCATATGGCAAACCTTGGCTTATTTCACAAATTGATCATTATCTTAAAACAGGTGAAGAAAAATCTGCTCCCTCTATAGCAGAGCAGCTAGATATCGTAACCGAGCATTATGAGGCAATACTTGATTATTATGGTGAATCTGTGGGCGTACCTATTGCACGTAAGCATATTGGCTGGTATAGTAGCGGTTTACCGAATTCAGCAGAGTTTAGAGGTGCTGTTAATTTAATGAACGATCCTCTAGCCGTAAAAGAGAAAATTGCGGAATTTTATACGAGCGTTATGGAGACGAATAAATTAAAAGAATTTTAAGTTTTATTTTTGTAATATTGTTTTTTAGTTTAAGCTATGCAAGTGAAAAAGCAGTAATTATAACTGATTATAAACCGGTATTTTTGCCTGTAATTGCTGAAAATAAAAAAATAAGAATTGCTATTCGTTCTTATTTAAATAATGAAAAATCATATTTCGTTTTAGTAGATCCGAATTCTTTTAAAACTGAAATAGCCCTACAAGAGCTGGTAATTTTACCTACGAATAAAATAGAAAAAGAAAATCTTCTAAAAAAATTAAGTAAAACTCCGTATATTAAAGTTTTAAATAAATATAGCTCTACACCTTATATACAACAAAATTACGGTGCTACGAGTAGCATGTATAAAGTAAAAGGACAGTTCTTGACAATTGACATGTGTCCTTCTTCCAAAAGCTTTGAAAAAGATTTTTTTAAAAAGCTCGTAGAATTATCGATCAAACTAAATAAACCTATTCCGATTGCTATATGTGTTTCAGGATTATGGATTAATAAGCATACAGAAGAATTCTTATGGTTATTAAAACAACAAGAAAACGGTTATTTACAAATAACATGGGTTAATCATTCATTTAGTCATCCTTATTTTAAAGATAAACCTCTTGAAGATAATTTCCTTCTTTCCAATAAAGATGATTTTGAAAATGAAGTATTAGAAGCAGGGAAAATATTAGTAAGTTATAATATTGCTCCGTCACCTTTCTTTCGTTTTCCTGGATTAGTTTCCGATCAAACATTAATAGAAAAATTAAAAGATTTGGGATTTATTCCGCTTGGGAGTAATGCATGGCTTGCTAAAGGCGAAAAAGTTCAAAATGGTTCTTTTATATTGGTACACGGTAATAGTAACGAAAAAGCCGGAATAGATTTAATTATGCCGATGTTACCGGAATTAAAATTACTTCCTATTGAAAAGGCGTTTTTATTACATGACAATTGATTAGTTAGATATTAATAATACGGTAAGCTCATAGTTGTTCTTATATCACATGAAGAATATGAGAAAATTAATCAGCTTGAAGATATGTATTGGAAAATGCGAGTAAAAGTGGTTTTTTATCAGAGGAAGAGAGTAAGGATTTTTTAAATATATTAAATATCTTTCTTATAGGAAAAAGAAATGATGGAAAAGTTTATAAATTAGTTAAAAGAAAAATTAAATAGTTCATAATTATAACTTAACTTTTCTAGTAGGGCTTTTATCTCTTTGAATATCAAGTTTTGTATCGAATAGCGGAGAATCTTGTAAAAAATCAATAAGGGAAGATTCTTGTGAATTTTCTTTATGATTTGTTATTATACTACATAAACGTTTATTATTATCTAATGCTTCTAGATTTACTTCGATTAAAGGCGGAGTAAGTAAATGCTTAATAATTTCAGACCATTCTATTAAAATTAAATTGCCGTTTAATGCCTCTTCAAATCCAAGTTCATAAATTTCTTCAGGTGATTTAAGACGATACAGGTCATAGTGATATATAGTGAAGTTAGATGCTTTATAAGTTTGCAGTAAGTTAAAAGTAGGGCTTATAATGCTTGTATTTTCACCGCAAAAATATTTAATAATTTCACGACAAAAAAATGTTTTACCTGCTCCAAGGTCACCGTTAAGTAAAACTATATCATTTGGTTTTAAGCTTTGTGCTAAAAGCTTTGCAAGCTTCTTTGTCTCTTCTTCGCTATTTAGTGTATGCATTTTTTAACTTGATAAATCATTTGTAAATATTGATTCTGAAAAGTGTTGGAACCTATATTCTGCACATTCCAGTTTTCGCTATTTAATATTATTATTTTAGCGTTTAATTTGTCGTATAATCGTGAATTTTGTTCATTACTTAAAACAAGACATTTGTTATTAGACTCTTTAATTAAATCTTCTAGCTTGCTTATATATCGGAGGCTTTTTTGACTTTCGCTATATAATTTTGCAGTTTTAATATTAGTATTAAGAAAAAAATACTCGCTACTGTCACTTAATAAAATTACGTCTTTTATCGTTGCAAGCTCATTATTTTTAATCTCTTGTAGCTTATTTAATTCTTTAAGTGCTGTTGAAAGGTTATTATTAATATCTTCTTGTAGCTCAGGAAATTTTTCACTAAATATTTGTGCAAATTCCTGTAGTAAAATCACAGCATTATTAAGATCAAGCCAAATATGCCAATTATCTTTTATAGTGGTTAAAGATTTAATATCACTGATTTTTATAATGTTTTTGCTATGATTATCAATTAATTTCTCGGCAAAACCGTCAAATTGTTCATTAATATAAATTGCTATATCAGAATTTTTGACTTTTACTAAATCACTAGGTTTTAAATTATAATGATGTGGACAGTCACTACTAATAGCTAAGCTCTCGATATCCGCTTTATCCTTAACAAGCATCGAAACAATGCTGCCGATTGGCGTAATACTTACAACTATCTTAGGCGTAGCATAGCTAGTAAGGCTGAGGAATGTAAGGAATAGTAATGCTAGGTATGTCATCTCTGTGAAGGCTTGCTTGCGTTGATACCAAATCGTCATTGCTAGCGACTGAAAGGAGCGTGGAAATCTCAGGATTTTGGCACGAGATTGCTTCGTCAAAATTTTCAATTTTTCCTCGCAATGACGGTTTGACGTACTAGCTCTCATAATTTCGCCAACAACTCTAATTTACTAGGTTTAAAATCCTGCTCTATCCAAAAATTTTTTAGATATTCTAGTTTTGCTCCTATTTTTTTTTTTTCTATATTCATATTTAACAAATCATTACCGTTTACTTGGAATTTAGGACGTAATAACGCATCATATTTAAGAATAAATTCTTTTACTTGTGAATGATTTAATTTACCGATTATTCTAGCTGCTAATAAATATTCCTTATAATTCTTTTTTTCAAACCAAATTTTTTTCATGTTAAATTTAGCGTCATTCAGAAAGTTCGTTATTGATAATATTTGCATTGCTTCATGTTTTGAGAATTTCCAATCTAGAAAGACCTTTAAATTTAAATCTTTTTGACAATATAATAAGAGTGCATATCGAGTAACTAATTCTAATTTAAAATCATTTGCCTGCTCAAAAAATTTTATTTCATAATTTTGGATAGAGAATATTAGTTCTAATATTCCTATTTCAAACATAGCTTTTAAAATTTGTGCTGCTCTTTTTGAAACAATAATTTTATCCATTTCGCTTTTAATTCGCTCTCGTGATAAAGTTTTTAAGCCGTCTTTTAAAGCTTTACATGCTTTAAAGTTGCCATCATCAAGCTGATTCGCATAATAGCTAGAAAACCGAAAAAAGCGTAGAATTCGCAAATAATCTTCTTTAATTCTATCTAGAGCTTCCCCTATAAATACAACCTTTTCCTGCTGCAAATCCTTAAACCCTTCAAAATAATCATATATCTCGTTCTTAAAGGGACAATAGCTTAAAGCATTAATAGTAAAATCTCGTCTTGCGGCATCTTCGGCAAAATCGTTGGTGAATATTACTTTGGCATGTCTGCCGTTACATTCAATATCTTTCCTAAGAGTCGTGATCTCAAATTTTTCATTATTTAAAGTAGCCGTAATCGTGCCGAATTTTAAACCGGTCGGAATAGTTTTTATTTTAGCTCCAGATAAAATATTTGTTACTTCACTAGGTGTCAAATTAGTAGCTATATCTATATCGCAGCTACCTTTCTCAAGTCGATCTCTTGGATAACTTGCTTCTAAAGGTAATTTGTACGTTGATCCGGTACTCGAATCCTCACGTACGTTTATGTACATTGCGATTCTGCGTTCCGTGTCTCCTTCAAATTCCTCTTTATTAGTTTTGTTATGCAAGAGATCTAGTAACGCATCACGTACGCAGCCGCCTATAAGTCTTGCTTGTCCTTTTTCATTTAAGAGACTCAAGATTTTTCTATATCCTTTTGAGGGGATTTTTAGTATTTTGTGTGTAACTTGCATTATTCGATTTTACCTAAAGTATCGGATAGTTTTTAAAAAGACTTTGATGTCATCCTAGCTAAAAACTGGACCTTGTTATATGGCTCGTTTATGTCATTCCCACTTGGCATTGTTGTGTGGATACTTAGTCGTTATTGCAAGCGACTGTAAGGAGCGTGGCAATCCAGAAAAATAATAAAAAAATGTTAAAAACTAGCATTTTTTACTGGATTGCTTTGTCAAAACTTACAGTTTTTCCTCGCAATAACGACTAAGTATCCACACAACAATGCCAAGTGGGAATGACATAGAACAAGAACAGTCCGGTACTAAGATTTTACGTACATTCCTTTTTATTGCAAAAGATAAGTATAATAGGGCTTTTTTTTTAATCTTTATTAATCGTTATTAAGCTCCCGCGGCATTTAGATTTATAATTGAGATTAATATGAATTTCGGCTTTCTCACAATGATTATCTTTATTAATGACAATTTTTTGTCCGTAGTTGGTTAAAAAATATTATTCTCTAAAGGTAACACCATACTATCTTTTTGTCCAAACCAATTAGCCCAGTAAGTTCTATTGAAAGCAGGTATTTTATCAGCATGTATTACTAGTTTATTTTCTCTATCTTTAACGCCTACCGCCATATGATTTGCATCAAATATTAATTCTGGCTTTGGGGAGTAGGACATAAATATAAAAGATATTGCCATGATTGCAAGACCAAGCAAACGCCAAGCAGTTTTCCATATACAAAGCCAAAAAAGCCGAATAAAAAAGAGTAATATGCTGAAATTGTAATATAACTGAAATACTATACAGCAGCCGGTAAACTATTAAAATAGGCGGCTGATTTTATTATTATATCAATAAAGAATCCCATAAGCTTTAGGATATAGTTATCAAACCCGATCATGGTAAAAGGCAGAGATAACAAAGCAAGAGGCATAAGAAAAAATAACGTTATTGGAACGACAATGAGGTTAGCTGGTACTGAGTAAGTAGCAAATATAAAGAATTGATTAATTACTACAGGTGCCGTTATGATGCTTGCTAAGAAGCTTGAATAAATATTTGAGGCTGTATAAAATTTTACTGCTCCAAAAATGCCTTTCTTTTCTCCAAGTAACCATGAATTCTTTAAGTAAAATTCATAACCGGCAACAAGCGATAATACGGCGATAAAAGATAATTGGAAACTTGGATGAAAAATATATTCGGGATTTAACGATAATATTATAAAAGCCGCAATTGCAAGTGAATGAAGGGGAAAGCAAGAGCGTCCGATAAATATAATACCGTAAATAAAAATTGCAGCAGTAATAAAAGCTCTAGTCGCTGCTTGCATACCGCTTAGTTCTAAATAACCAAAGCTTCCTATTAGCGAACAATAAGCAGAGATTAATTTTATATTGAAATTATATGCCAAATAATTTGAAAGATTTAATAAAAACCTTGTAGTAAGGAAAATAATCATCACAACTAAAGATAGATGCAATCCTGAAACACAAAGCACGTGTGATATACCGTTTTGCCTCATATCCTGCATTATTTGCCTGTTTAAACCTTTTGTCTTGCCAAGTAATATTGCAGCTGCAAAAGTCCCTTTATCTTTTCTATTAAATTATTATAAATATAGGAACGCACTCTATAAATAAAACTATCAAAATTTGTTTCATTACGTTCTATAATTTGCGGCTCAGACATCGCATAGCCGTTTGCTCCAATATCCGATAGATAAGCGTAAAAACCAAAATCATAACCCTCGGGTAGTATACTATTTTGCGGCTTATAGAGCTTAGCAAGCAAAGTAATTCGGTGATTTACCCTAATTTCTTGTATATATTTTTTCGGTATACTAATTTTTTAACTTTTTGTAAGTTACGATTAATTTTTTCTATCTTTATGCGACTTAATACTACTTATCCTCCTATAATAGTCGGTTTTATCGATTCTATTTTACCGCTAATTTTAGTGATGATAGGTTTATAAAGCATTTCGCTATGTAAATTTGTTACACGATATTTAGAGATGAATATGCCAAAAATAAAAGCAATAATCATTCAGTAAGTAAACTGTAAAAATATATTAGAATTTCTAGTAAAGGTTAATATTAAACAAACACAAAAGCGAAAAATAAACAATAATACTGTAAATAAAACTAACAAAATACCAAATATCAAATATTTAAATTATTATACTCTGTTTCCAAAGTTATTTTAAAATATCGCAGTATTTTCTATCAAAAGTTAAAAATGCATTATAGATTATAGTTATATCTGTTATATTTTCAATAATTAGAACAAAATTCTCTTGTAATTATAAATTAAGATAAATTAACTTATATATTGCTTTTTATTAACTTATTTATTATAATGTCCAACGTTATGTACATGAAATTTTAATTTAAATTGAGATATTTGTAATGAATAAGTTAACAGAACAACATTTACTAAAAAAATCAAGATTTTTAAAATATTCTCTGCTTGCCTCTATTTCAGTAGGAGCTGCAATACCTTTTGAGGGTATGGCGATGAGTAAAGAAGCATTTCGTATCGATCTCAGTAATAAATTGTTGAATCACGTGTCACAATTAAACGGATACAAAGATACGACAAATAATACCCCGCAGCAGATAGGAAAAGTAATTGTATCGGAACCAAAAATAAACACATATACTCCATCTGAAATAAGAGAAATGAAAATATCCAACAAACCTAAGGCATCTAATCCATTAAAAGATGTTCCTATAGAGGATCATTATAAAGTGGTAGCACGTAGTAAGTCTGATGTCGGGACAGCAAGAAAAGTACGACCAATTACTAGATGCAAAACATTTGCAGGCATTGAAAAAACAGAACAAAGTCAAAATACTTATACTCCTGAATCGACAGAACAAATGCCTCAAAAACCAGAGATTATAATAACAGCGTCTTCGCCTACTGTTAGCCCAGCTTCAAATAGTTTTATCACTGCACCTAATACACCAAATACTACCCTGACATCACCTGAACATTATACTACGGCACCTGGTACTCCATCATCAACACCGGCGACTCCGTATCAGTCTACTTCAGATTCTAAACCAAATGATAGTTTAGGAGCTAATACACCACCAAACATAAACACAAACTCAAAGGCAGTACGAAGATTATCATTTAGCAGTAGCGGCCCGCAACAACAGGCAGTGCAATCTAGCTCACAGGTTAAATCAGAAGTTCCTCCGAAGCCGACATTTGTACCGTTGCCTATAAAAAAAAGCAGTACTGAAATTGTAGCAGGAATGGTAAGTAATATATCACGAGTTAATGAGATGATAGGAATCAAGTTAGCTGAAGTAACACAGGCTATTGATACCACAGATAAAAAAGATAAAGAACGATTGCAGAAGTTGTATACGCAGCTAACTTCAACACAAAAAACAACAGAAAAACTCAAGTCAAGAGCTGAAGAGATAGAAACAAAAATCAAAATAGGTGAAAATAAAGATAAAATAAAGAAACTTGAAAAAGAGTTAACAAGTAAAAACAATAAAGCAGATAGATTATTTCAGAAAATAGAAAAAATAGATATTCCAGCAAATAAAGTTTCGATAAAATCGCAGGAAACAGTTCCGGTTACAACGGCGTCAACCGAAGTTAGTGCGTTTCAAGCACAGCAAGCAAGAATTAATGAGGCTCGGCAAGGTGTATTTAATAAAAATAAATCAAGCGGAGGTAATGCAAGAAAAAGTAGTGCTGGAACAAAAAGAGAAAAGAAAAAACAAGAAGCACAAAAGCAGTTATCAGAAATAAAGAAACAAGAAAAAGCTATAAAAACGGCATCAGATAAAGCTAAAGAAGTAGCTGCTAGTGCGAAAAAAGAAACAAGTAGAACGGCATTACGAGCCATGCAAGATAAAATGAATGGTGATTCTGAACAATTAAATAAGATAGAGGAAAATCTAAAGTTATTAACTCCTGTTGTTTATAATAGTTCTACCGGTCCTACTTATAAGCAGTCGCCAAAAGCAACGCCAACTATACCATTAAGTCATGGGGTTCAGAGAATTTTAGGTGAACAACCAGAGGATGAAGAGGGGTACTTAGTGCCAATAAAAGTTCAGCAGCAACCTTATCAAGAAATAGAGGACCCTATTCCAAGTCATTCAAAAGATATTTATGAGGCTAAGGTTTCACAATACATTAATTATTTGAATAGCATACAGCCAAATCAGTCAAATCAAGCTCAAATAGATAGTGTAATAGATGGTTTAGCAACAGAAATGAGAAAGTTTAGTGCAGATCAATTTAGTCAAAAATTAGGTGAGATTGCACATCTTGCCAGTATAAAGGCATATGAAGGTTTGTTCGAGAAGTTATATGAAATTCAGCAAGCTAGAATTCTAGAAACTCAAAAAGTATATGAGCAAGCGGAAATATCTCAGTCTTATGCAGAGTATGAAGAGAATTCAAGAAAAAGCAGTATTCCAGTATTATCACGTTCGTCTTCAGCTAAAAGTGTAATATCATCAAATTTTGAAGAAAAATCAGCATTGTTACAAACCACAACTACAGATGAAAGCTTGAGATCTGACAACAATTGGAAAAATTCTGCACCATATTCTTCAAGTCCAAAGCTTGATAAAAGAGGATTAGAATATTTAGATTTAGCTGGCGACGCGTTCGTTCAGAATCTAAAACAACCTGATACGTTAACTATAGAAACTCTTGGTTTAATAACGCCAACACAAAATACAACTGTTGCTAAAAGTGACTCATCGAGGAAAAATAATGTAAGTGGAAGTATTTCGGAGATACAACAACTGCAATCAGAAAAAATGCGTACAGAAACTTTAGGTGTGCAGGATGATCTAGGGCTAGATTTACATTATACACCTCAAGAAACTTTAACTGAAAAAAGTACCTATTTAGTTTCTAGTAAGAAAAAACAAGGTAATATAATAAAGAGAGCTGTATCAAAAGTAGGGTCAATTTTGCAAACAAATTATGCAGAGAACAGAAGAAGGAAAAGAGATGGAGAAACCTCAAAGCAAAGAACAGTAGATCAAGAGGGAGAATTTGGCCACGCTTGGGGAAATGAGAATCATAAGGAGTCTAGTTTAAGTGTAGTTAGTGGATGCATAAAAAAGGCAACTCAGCTTATAAGCCTTTTAGATGCAAAGAGAACCGCAATACTGCAAACAACCAGTCCTTCACAAAGAAGATCAGTTAGTTTAGTTTTACAGGAAATAGAAAATGATTACCGAGAAGCAATTAAGATCTCTCAAAAATTACAGCAGGTATTAATACGCAAACCGGAAGATATAAAAGCTTATAATGCAAAAGCAGAAAAAAAATTGGATGCTATTAAAAGCAGAGCAGATAAACACTTTAATAATATAGAAACAGATGTAGATGTTGGATTTAATCCAAATGGGGGAAATAGTCATTCTATGCCAACTGCTAATATGGATATCTTACCAAAAAATTTAGCTGTAACCCCACCTACAAATGTAGGGTCACTATATAACTCTCCGCAAGCTCAACAATTTCAAGAAGATCATAAAAATATTATAATAAATGATAGATCACAAGGTAGACTAAATTTGGTTGATAGTACTATAGTAAGAGAACTTACAGATGTAGATGCTTCAATATATAATACTGCTCCTCCTGAGGTATTAAAAGAAGCTGAAGCTTTACTTGATAGATCACAAGGTAGACTAAATTTGGTTGATAATACTATTAAAAAAGGTACACAGCCATTATCTAATTTATCTACTATATATGAGTCGGTTAGTTATGAGAATTTAGCATCAGAAACAATATATAAGACAGAGCAACCTAAGCCATCTATAAGTTACACGAATACTAGTAAACGAAAATTACCTATACCATTATTCAGAAGTGCCGAGCTTGACAAGAAATTAGAGTATTTGGATTTAGAAGATAAACTGTTAGAAGTAGAGGAAGCTAGAATAGTTAAGGAAAAGGAAGCTATTGCCAAATTGAATCAATATCAAGATCCAGAAAACCTAGAATTTAAGCGGTTAGCTATGGAAGCACTAGACTTATCTTCAAAAGAATCACAATTAAAACAAAAAAGGAAAGCCATAGAAGCAGAATTTTCTTTAAATGAAAAGTCTTCAAGCACAGATGTATCAATATTACGTTCCTATTCAATTGATGACATAAGCGGTGTACTTAGTGATGCAGAATCAAATCTATCCCGTTCACCTTCGGTTAGTGGCTTAGAGGATTTAAACAATTCTAATGTTATGCAATTAGAGGAATTAAAATCTAAACATGAAAAAATAGCCAATGATTATAATAAGGAATTGGAGTTAGATACTTTAAATAAAGAAAAGATTTGGTTAGAAGGGGAGATAAAGCATCTAGATACTGAATTTAAACCTAAGGTAACTGAGAGTAAGCCGGTATTTTCATGTTCATCTTCAGTTGGTAGCATAAACAGCTTCTCTAATGATGATGATTTGAGTAGTCGTGATGTTGTAACTCCGGTAGATACTCTAAATATAGAAATTAATAAAGATTATGTAGATACCTATATAAGAGTATTAAGCAATAAAATACAAAAAATAGAAGAAATACAAAAAATAGAAGAATTGTCTGGCTCAAGTTCTAGAAGTGAGGAACTTAATCATATTAAAGAAGCAATGGCTTATATAAGTAATCGTATACAGGATGTAGAGGAATTAGATGAAAAAATGCTTTTAGCAATAAATGCACAATTACAAGAACATGATGAAAAAATTTCTTCGTTACTTCGCGAAGAAGCTACAGATATTCTTGCTCAGTTATTGCTACAAGAAATGTTAGTGTCGGATGGTAAATCAGAATCTACCTTACCTGCAGGAGATGAAGAACAAGAAGACACAGAAGTAAGTAGACAATTATCTTCATTACCTGCACTTGCATCAAGTAATGAGAGTGCATTAGCATTAAGTGACGATAGAGAAAAGGAATGTTTAGCATTAGGCGATAGTAGCGAAGATGAAGAAAGTTATGATTCAGGGTTTGAAGAGGAAGAAGAAACAATAGGGCAATTATCCGATTCCGATGGGGATAATCTTAAAATAACGGAAGTTGATACGGTTATTCCTCTTGAACAGGAAGCAAAAAAAGAAATGCAAACGCAAATTTCAGAAAACGCTCCTACTTTAAATCAAGCGAAAGTTGTTAATACTATTGTAAATAATATGATTCGTAACAGATTAGATGCATCTATGAATATGTCTAATAATATGGTAGCAGTGGGAGCCGGTGATGAAGAAGAGTCTCATATAAAAAGAGGTTTGTGGATGCGTGGTATGTACGGCACTAATAATCATGGACGCGTTGAGAATATGACCGGTTATAGAGGTACTAACAAAGGTGCTACTATCGGGTTCGATGCTGAAATCGACAATAATATCGTAGGTATAGCTTATAGTAATGTTCATTCAGTATTTAAATTTAAAAATAGTAAAAATAATGATAAAGAACTTATTAATAGTCATGTGGTTTCTATTTACGGACAAAAAGAATTACCGAAGAATTTTGCACTACAAGCTTTAGTATCTGCTTCTAAAAACTTTATTAAAGATAAAACAACTTATTCATATGGTGATACTAAAATTAAAAGTAATGTAAAACATCGTAATCATAGTTATAATGCGGAAGCATTACTGCATTATAATTATCTTTTGCAGAGCAAGCTCGTTATTACCCCGAATATCGGCTTAAGATACGGGAAGTCACGAGACGGGGTATATAATGAAACCGGTGTTAACGTACAAGAAATAGCTCTTACAATGAAAGAGAATAATATATTGTCCGGAATTGTCGGTACTAAAGTCACAGTACCTTTAAAAGATGCTCTAAAATTTAATAATTTAGGTCTAATATTCCAAGGAGCGGTAGAACATAATTTTAAAGAGAAAACCCAAAGAATAAATAGAGTTGTTAAAATATTTGATAATACATTCAAACATAATTATCTAATACCGAAGCAACCGAAAACATCCTATAATTTAGGAACGGGTATTATAGGCAGTATCAAAAATACTACTATTTCGTTGGATTATAATTATTATCTAAATAAACATTATAGAAGTCATCAAGGTAGTGTTAAGCTTAAGGTAAACCTATAATTTTTATACTTGCAATATTTGCAAAGGTGTTATATAAAACTTCTAACTTAATGTCATGCCGTGGTCATAGCCACGGTATGACTAACTATATTGCTTACTTTAAAATTAAGGCCCCTTCGTCTAGTGGTTAGGACACCACCCTTTCACGGTGGGAACACGGGTTCGAGTCCCGTAGGGGTCACCATTCTATATTTTCCTATAATATAAGATCTTAAATAATCAAAACTATAAAAAGCACCACCCTACCGATTTTGTCCATGGGTTATTTAGTTTACATGCTTATATGGATTCTACGGAAAATGATATTGTAGAGTTTGCTGTAGAAAAAGAAAATAATGAAAAGGTCAAAACCCGAAATGAACAATTAAAAGACTGGAGCCTGAAATAGGTAGATATTACGCAGTAGCATATGTAAATGAAAAAGTAAAACAGATTGTACTTACCTATCGAGGTACTACATTTGAAAAATTAGATTTGCTCAAAACTAATTCACCGTTTAAAGCTCATTTTAAAAGTATTTTAGGTGGACAGATAGTGGCACAGCAAGCGGCCGCATATGAAGTTACAAAGGAGATTACCAAATATGCTGAAGAGAATAATTATAATTTATCTTTCACAGGTCATTCTTTAGGTGTATGGCTCGCAGAGCTTAGTTTATATTTTGCTCATAGAGATTTTCATTATCCAAAAGCAAAGGCAATCACATTCGATAGCCCGGGTTTAGCTACAGAAAATCTTTAGCCGCAGATGTATAGCCATGAAACTACCTTTGACGTAAAAATTTTAAAATAACAACTTATTTATCAGCTCCAAATTTTGTAAATGTCTGTAATCCGCATATTAATAAAGCACTTGATATTTATTACCTTTAGCAAGCAATCTAATATATAAAAATGCTACTGCAACGACATTTGGAAGCTTCTTAGAGGTAATCGATCAGCCTATAAGCGGTAATATTGCAACCGGACAATTTTTAGAGGTTTATAAGCATTTAGAAAATAATGCCGCACAAGGTTGCCCATCAAAAGAGATCATAACCCCTGAGGGAACATTTGAACTTTCTTACAAAGGTCATTATCGTATAAAAGAAGTAAATTTGTCTGTAGATATAGCAAATACAAATAATAAGGGCAGTAGTGATTGGTATCTAGCACAGTTGAGTAAATTGAGTATAGATAAAAAAGAAATACCAAATTTAATAAAACAATAGTTAAAAGTAATAAAAAAACTATATGAACCTCAATATGGCAAATATTATATCTTTACAAACTTACCTAAAGTTAAAGTAGATGACTTAAGAGAGCAAATTTTAAGGTTAATTGAAGTAAGTTTATCAACTTATAATTTGATTGTCCATAATGAAATATTACAACAAATAGAAGAAACTTTAAACGAAAAACGATTTGTAACAATTAGTGCTTTCGCTGGAGCCGGTAAAACCACTCTAGCTATAAAATATGGAGATAGACAAACACAAGCGAAAAAGAAAATAGTACGTTTTATTAACGTAGATTCTGCAGACAAAGTCCTTGAAGCATATAGACAACTTGCTAAAGAATTTACTATTTACGTAATAGATGAAAAGGAAGAAAACATAATAAGATTAGTCCATGAAAGGATTGCTAATTTAAATTCAGCTATATTATTTATTTTTGATAATGTTGAAGATCATAAAGATATAGAGCCTTATCTTAACAGTATAATTAATATACTTAATGATAAGGCACAAGTGATAATTACTACTAAAAATAATAATTTAAGTGATGATATAGAAAATATTATATTAGTAGAGTCTTTTAGTAAAAAAGAAGCGATATTATATTTAAAGAAATCTCTAAAAAATAGATTAAACAAGAAAGATATTGATAAATTAGTAGAAGACTTTGGTAGTAACGATGCTGCATCACCTTATAGGCTATCTAAAGCAGTAGCATATTTAAAAGCAAATAAATTACTTAAAGTAAATGATTAACATTAATTACTTTAAAAATAGCAAAGATGATCATATAGAAACTGTTTTATTACTACAATTATTAGAAAAATCACCTTTAGCTTGGCAGATATTTTACAATATTCTGCAGATTTAGACCCTGAGTTTATCAGTATAGAGATTTTCGAAGAATTATTTTTAATAGATGAAGAAAAGCTACAAGAACCTATAAAAAGGTTATAGAAGCATTATCGGTAATGAATCTAACATACCAAAATAGACAAGCCGGCTTACAATTACATAGATTAATGCAATTTATAACAAAGCAATATATAAATAAAATAAAGAACATGCGATAGATGAAAAAGAGATTTATACAAGACTAGCAGAAATCTTAGATGATTTATTTCCAATATTAACAGATGTTCCAAGTGAAGACTGGGAAAATTCTAAAATATTTTATCCCCATGTAGTAAAAATATTAAATGATGATATTGAAATGGATAAATGTAGAAAGGCAAATTTATATCAAAAAATGGGTTATTATAATGAATATATATTATGTAAATTTGAAGAATCGTTAAAATATTATAAGAAAGCTTTAAAAATCGATCAAGAATTAGTTCATCCTTCTTTTATTGCTAGTTCTCTTAATAATATCGGAGTGATTTATGAAAATTAGATAATACATACGAAGCTATAGAGTTCTATAAACAATCTTATTTAATGTACGTCAAACTTTAGGTTTAGGCCACTACAAGGCTAAAAACTTATCTCAAAAAAATTACACCAGAATTTATAAAAAATAATGAAACTAGGGAGTTTATATTATAAAGAGGCGATTTTGAGGAAGTTACATTAGAAATTAAACAAAAAATACAAAAGAATGTTTTAAATAAAATATATATTAATGTTGCTAAAGATAAGTGGAATAGTAAGTTCTCAATCTTAGAAAATTGGGGGTGCAAGGCTATTTAGGTGATAGATATTTATAGCAAAACAACTAGGAGTTTTTATCTGACCTTAAAAATATAGAAATAGCTAAAATGTTATGTTTTGAAGCGATTTGCTTAGGAGCGATTAACAGCTCTAGCAAAAACTTCACTTGTGTAAAAGAATTTGTTAGAGCCTATCCTGAATTAACAAATAAGATAACAAACGAACATCCTGAATATTTTATTGATGGCTCAATATTACGGATATGTGTTAATGATAAAGCAATTTTAAATAAATTGCTAGCTAGTGGTTAGTGTGGCTATGTAGCTTTACCCTCATCCTGAGGAAAATCAGATTTATCCATTAAATTTTTAGCAATATTGCTTTCTGAAAGCTTAACTGATTGAAAATATTCGGATACAAGTTTTATCACTTCATCACAAAATTCATCTTGTAGCTCTTTACTTGCGGTTGATTTTTGGTTTTGCATTAACTGTATAGCATCAGATTTTTTATGCTCTAAAAATTCTTCAATTTCTTTAGTTTTTTCTTGAATGATTTTCTTAGTAACTTCATTACTGTCTTCTATCATTTGAGAGCGTAAAGTTTCTAATTTCTTTATTTGTGCGTTGGTGTGTTTAAAGAGCAAAGCAGCATCTTCTTTTAACTTTTCAGCTTGTAGAACTTTTTCTTGGACTTCTAAAATCTTAGCATCTAAAGAATTTAAAATGGCTTTTTTTGCCGGTCTATAAACTAAATATAAAAAAATTACAAAACTAACGGCAAGCCAGAAGCTCTCATCTAGGAAATTCATTATTTTACTTTTATATTTTGTAGTAAATTCATATCTGCTTTAGTGCCAGCTATTTTTTCAATAATATTAACGGCAAGCTTTATGATTGCTGCGCTTTTATTAGTTCTAAATTGCTTAGCAGCTAAATTTATATCTTCAATGTTTTGATTTATAGCGTTTTTTAAATCTTGCTCTAGATTCTTTTTTTTAATTAAAAATTCTGATTCTAAAGAGTCTATTTTTTCTTTTTTTAGTCTATCTATTTCAGCATTTGTTTTGTCTATTTCCTCGTTATAATATTTATTTAGCTTTTCTACTTCTATGGTCAATGTATCGGCTTGCGTAATATTATCTTGAATATTTGTCTGTCTATTATTAAAAATTTCTTCAGCTTTTGGAGTTATAAATTTATAAACAAAGATATACAATAAGCCGAAAGTAACGATAAGCCAAAAAATTTGTGAATAATAGGTAGCAATATCAAATTGAGGCATCTTATTTAAAAATGAATTTTAAGAAAAAATAAGTAACATAGCAATTACAAAGGAAAAAAGTCCCATTGCTTCAGCAAGACCTGCACCGATCAGAGCCATTCTTTGTAAGTTTTCTGTAGCCGAAGGGTTTCGTGCTATTGAACTAAGTAGAGAGCTAAATATATTACTAACGCCTAAAGCTGCACCGTACATGCCGATAGCCATAAGTCCTGTACCAATAAATTTTAAAGAAACCATGTCCATAAAAAAACTCACTTTTAATTAATCAAAAAATTTTATCTAATTATCTGTATAATAGGCTTTTTGCACAACGAAGCTAATAAAGAGGAATTTGCAGGAAACACGAAGCACAGAACTGCAGAGTACAAAAAAGTACGTGAGGATTCAAGCATCGGATTGACGTACAAATTACCTTTAGAAGCAAGTTGTGCAAAAAGCCTAGTGTAAATTAATAGCATCATTAAGATACATACAAGATAAAATAGTAAAAATATAAGCTTGAAGTATTGCAACAAAAATTTCAAACCCAATTAGTATCACCATAATAGGGATTGGCAGAAATTTCAAGTAAATCATTAATGACACGGTAAAACCGGCTATTACTTTTAATAAAACATGTCCTGCCATCATATTAGCGGCAAGTCGCAATGATAAACTAACCGGTCTTGCTAAATATGTAAATAGTTCAATTACTATCATCAACGGTGCTAACCATAGAGGAGTACCATGCGGTAAAAAAAGGGTTAAAAAACGTAAGCCGTGTTTTACAAAACCGACTATAGTTACCATTAAAAATACTAGAATTGCCAAGGTAAAAGTAACGATAATATGACTAGTAGTAGTAAAGCTATAAGGTGTCATACCAAGTAAATTACAGAATAAAATGAAAATAAATAAACTAAAAACTAACGGAATAAATTTACGTCCTTTTACTCCTATATTCTGATTTAACATATCAGCTACAAGATTATAAACTATTTCAGCACTCACTTGTAATCTAGAAGGTACTAATTTCCGGTTATAAAAAGCTAAGTAAAAATAAGTTAGAGCTAAGATGCTAGCAAGTAACATATAGATACTCGAATTAGTAAAGCTGACGTCAAAACCGAACATTTTGATGTCTATTAATTTTTTGATATCAAATTGTGCTAAAGGGCTATGAGTCATTTCCTTACTTTTTATTATTTACTTTTTTCCTTATAATGTTAAAGCCGGCAATCATTCCTATTATTGTAAATATAATAAGGAATAAAGGTTTAGAATTAAAAATTTTATCCGTAAATATTCCAATTACGACACCTAACATTGTACCTGAAACTAAATCTACAGCGATAGTGAAGGGGCTAATTTCTTGCCGAATTTTAGGATTAGAAAACTTAGGAGTTGTTAAGTCTTTAATTCTTGCTTTGATATCTTTTAGTTTTTCCGTATTCATTAGTTTATCTCCGTCATTGCGAGAAGACGCCATAGCCGTCGACGAAGCAATCTCAGGATATTTAACGAGATTGCCGCACAGTCTACGACTGCTCGCAATGACGATCTAAATTACAAGCTCATTTCATTTTTTGCTTTTTCTTTCTGCTCCTCTAAAGCTTTATCAACTGCTGTGGAAATAGTATCTATGCTATAATTTCCTGTTTGTACTCCGTTAACGAAGAAAGAAGGAGTACCTATAAATTGGGGTGCTTTTGCTACAAAATTGGTATTAGCAATTAGTATTGCAGTAATTTTATCATTATTTAAACATTGTTTATATTCTTCTGGAGAAATACCGCCAAGTTGTCCTATATCAGTTAATAATTCTCTGTATTTATTGCTATATGCCCACTTATCTTGTTGTATTAATATGATATTATGAAGTTGTGTAAAACTATTTGTATCCCCCTTGCAGCGGGCTAAAATTGCAGCATCTAAATCTTGTTTAGTAGCAATAAATTCACGAACCACATATGCAATTTTGTTAGTATCAATATATTTTTTCTTAAGTTCCGGAAAAATTGTTTGATGATAATAAGCACAATGCGGACAGGTAGGAGAAAAATACTCGACTACTATAACATTTGATTTTTTGTTACCAAGAACCATATCATTATCATCAACTTTAAAAGTAACTTTAACAGCTTTTATTGCAGGATTTTTTTGTTTTTGTGAAGCCGGCGTTGATACTTCATCAGTCTGATTATTATCATTAGCAGGAACTATTGATTCAGTCGTATTTTCAGAATTTACGGCTTCCTGATTCGTTGCTTTAGAAGTTTCGTTATTTTGAGTTTCGTGCTCTATTATTTGTTTTTCCTCATGGTTCTTATCTTGTGCTTTTTCTTCTGAACAGCTACTCAAAAATAATAAAAATATTAGTATAATAAAAATACTTCGCATATTTATTCCTTTAACTTATTTAATATTATCTACAATAAGATCGTATCAATTTTATTTCAATAAAAATCTCTACTTTATAATAAAAGCAAAATGTGCTATGCTATAGAAAATAATAGTCTAACATTAAGTTCTTAGGCACTAAAACCACTACGGAGGAATTAATAATGGCAAATACAACACAATCCGAACAAAAATCTGAGTTTAAAATAGGGCAGAGAATTGTCTATCCTGCACATGGAGTTGGTGAAATAACAAATATAGAATATCATACTATTGCAGGTACTGAAATTAAAGTATATGTAATTTCCTTTTCGCAGGATAAAATGACATTAAAAGTGCCTGTTAGTAGAGCTGCGGTTGTTGGTCTTAGAGCGGTTGCAAGCAGAAAAGATTTAGATGTCATATATTCAACTCTTCAAGGTAAACCAAAACAAGGAAATAGAATGTGGAGTAGAAGAGCCCAAGAATATGAAGGCAAAATTAACTCAGGTAATATTGTAGCTATAGCCGAAGTATTACGGGACTTACATAAAAATGTTGATAATGATCGTTCTTACAGTGAAAGAACACTCTACGAATCAGCTTTAAATAGACTTGCAGGCGAGCTTGCTATCCTTGAAAACATCCACCCAACCGAAGCAATTAATAAGTTAGTTGAAGTATTGCGTGAAAAATTAGTAGCATAGTTATACTCGTTCAACTTGAAAAATTGACTGTGTCGTCTTTGTAAGTCCTCGGATGCTCACGTATTAAAAGTATACGCTCTGCTCCTCGGCTTACAGGCTCCTTGCTCTTTTCCAAGTTGAGCTTCGTATAGCTACCCTTCATTTACTCGGATTATATTTTTATGGATTGGCTGTAGTCTACGACTACTCGCAATAACGAAAAAGCTGATCCATGCAGCAAAGCAGACTTGATCACGAACATTTTAATTACTCTACTAACAGATAATTCATCCGGAATTTCTCAAGGGATGTATTAACTACATAGTCAACAAATTCTTTTAATAATTTTGGATCTGTTACTTCCTGTCCTTTATCGTCACGAGCAGTTAAAAGTTTTGAATTAATTTTTTCAAGAACACCTTTCTTAATATCATCAATATTATGCGTACCGTCTAACATTTCTAAAATATATTTTTCATGTATCGGTATACCTACCATATCGTTAAGTCTATTAGTGACGCTAAACACGCTAGTTACATTATTAAAATATGCTTGTTTTGCTTGGTATCTTGCAAATTCGCTAGTTTTAGGTTTTTCGGTGATAGTTGCTATAGCATGAGGTTTTGTCTCAAATATTTTGAGATAACCTTGAAAAATGAATATGATAAAATGCTGTTCTAATGCTGCTAAGAAATCTTGTAATTGATATTTACCAAGCTTTTTAAAAGCTTCTTTTGCTACTTGTTCTAAGCTTATCGGATTGCTAATATTTTCGGCATATACATATAAAATAGCTTTCATGATCGGCGAAGTGGTTGAAATAAAAGGCTCAGGTAAATTTTCGTAATAGAAGCTAACATTTTCCTGTTCGTTAGTTAAATCAACAGCTTTTTCTAGAATTACCGGTCTAATATTAAGGCTAGTAAAAAACTCTTTTAAATTATTAAATTCAATTTTTCTGTTTATAGGTATGTTTTGATGACATAATAATGTCGAGCGGAACTTTCTATTAGTGATAAAATCCATATATTGCTCAGTACGAACAATATCATTAATGGCTTGTAGCTTTTCTGCTGCCTGAGTAGGTAAATTACCGATAAACATTGCAGTAAGCGACGTATCACCTAAGTAATTTAGATGATTTTTTTGAGCTTTTTCTATGAATTGGTGAAAATATATACCTGTATTAATTTCGCCTAAATATTCATGTAATACATATGAGTCCGTATATGCAGATAATAATTTTGTTTCATCTCGTAAGAAATTAGAATAAGGCGTTGTGGAGCTTTCTAATGAGTCATTGATGAACTTTAAAAGTAATTTAGCTTGCTGTAATTTATCATGGCTAGTATTAAATGGCTCTGAATGGAACATAATCATTTCACGTATTGTTCTCTGCATATTCCAGCCCGGGAGCGTATTATAGCTTACAAAAGCTATACCGTTCGGATTTAGCAGTTTATTACAGACTTTGAGTATTTTATCTTGTACTTCTTCAGGTACCCATGAATATACGCCGTGACAAACTATGTAATCAAACTTACCGTATGACTCATCAAGGTCCAATATAGATAATGCCTTTAGTTCGGCATTTTTTATTTTCAAATCACTGATAATTTTTTTACCTAATTCTATTTGTGTTTTGGATAAGTCAACACCTAGAGATTGTGATTTAGGATATGTTTCAGCAAAGTTAAGCAGATTAACACCGATTCCACAACCGAGTTCAAGTATTTTAGCAGTTTCAAGAGGTGGAGGGTTTAGCCCGAATAGCTTGCCTATAGTTCTTAAATAAGGTGGGGAGGTATAACTGAAAGTAAATGGAGAATAAGGTACTTCATCATAGGATATTTTATTAGCTTGTTTTGTCATAGTATTTACATAAATTAAAAATCAATTTTAAGCAGTTTCAAAAGATTAAGCAATATATTTATATACAAAAAACTTTAAATTTAACTAATAATATGTAAGTGAAGTGTAATTTTATTTTATGAAAAATAATAATAGTTATTTTGGTTTTTTAAGAGGTGCGATAAAAATCAAGAAGGATGAAATTTTTCTTGTGAATTTGATTGGGATAGTGCTTTATTGTATGGATCAGAAAATACACTTGATGTCATTCCCGCTTTTAGCGGGCGTTGTTACATGGTGTGAGAAAAGTGTTCAATGTCATTCCTGCGAAAGCAGGAATCCAGAAAAAAAGTATTAAATACAGCAAATTTTTGAAATTAAAAGCTTGATTTATCTCGCTTTATGCTGGATTCCTGCTTTCGCAGGAATGACATTATTAAACAAACTATAACTTAATCAATTGTGCTTTAGTTGCAAAATTGTCTATTCCCTCTAGATTGGTAGTGGTAACCCATAGTTGCATATTTAAGCCGGTCAAAAATTCGATTAAATATTGACGTCTTTTGTCGTCTAAATGCACAAAGACCTCATCTAAAAGTAAAATCGGTGCTATTTTAGTTAGCTTTATAGCATAATTCATTTCAGCAAGGATTATTGCAATTAATATAGCTTTTTGTTCACCGGTAGAACAGAATTTGGCTAAGATATTTTTCTTTTGATGCTTTACTAAAAAGTCACTTTTATGAACTCCAAAACTAGTGCGACCAAGTAGTTTATCTTTGCTTCTTGTTTGATAAAGTTCTGCAGTAATAAAACTAACAATATTTTTTTTGCCGTTTAATATTTTTTGTTCAACAATGCCGTCAATCGATAAATCGGCTTTTGGAAATTCATTTTCAAGGTCATCTATTGCTTGCTGCATAAATTCTAAGGTTTTTAAGCGATTATTAGCAATATGGTTAGAAATATCAGCCATCTTTTCTTCAATAATTTTAAGCCAATTATCATCTCTTCTATCTTCTACTAGAATTTTATTTCTCTCATGCATGTAATATTCGTATTTACTAACTAGCTCTGCATGCTTTGGATCAAAATTATAAACTATTCTATCAAGAAATTTTCTTCTATCACTGCTACCGCTTGTAAAGATTCCTTCCATGTGTGGAGTCAGCCATACCATGCTAGTGAATTTACTTAACTCATTATTGGCTATTTTACTTTCGTTATACTCAGTTATCCTTCTATTAGAACTACGTTTAAATTGGGTGGTAAATTCTGCAAGTCCTAGCTTACTTTGCAATAGAGCTTTAACTAGACAATGATCTTCTGAAGTTTTGCATACATTGGCAAGTTTTGCTGATCTCAGCCCTCTTCCTGGATAAAATAGCGATATAGCTTCTAAAATATTAGTTTTACCGCTACCGTTTTCACCTATTAAAATTATTGGTGTATTATCTGTTTTTAGTTCAAGATTTTTAAAATTACGATAATTCTCAAGATTTAAGGAATGTAGGAAGATATTTTTCATTTTATGAAAGAATAATAGTTAAATTATTGATACGTTGCATTTATACCGTCTAGAAATTGCCATAGTAGTTTTGCTCCTTGATATGCTAATGTTTGTTCTTTTGAGCTTAAATTATTAATCAAATTTGCACATTCTTGTGTAT
This sequence comes from Rickettsia conorii str. Malish 7, assembly GCF_000007025.1. NCBI lineage: Bacteria > Pseudomonadati > Pseudomonadota > Alphaproteobacteria > Rickettsiales > Rickettsiaceae > Rickettsia > Rickettsia conorii. Next base: position 33,725 of record NC_003103.1, read on the forward strand.
GCCATTGATCAACTTTACTATGAACAATGAAGGACTGTAAAGTTCTGTAATCTGAATTTCCATAAAATTTTTGTAATCCTTGAATTTTAGAGTCAGATACTTTAGGAGTCTGACGCTCATAAGCATAAAGTACTCCAAGACCTATAGAAAAAGATTCCTCTGTTAATTTAATAACCTTGAACAAGTTTTTGAGTTAAGTCTAATTTAGGTTCTGAAGTGCGTTGGTTTCTTAAACATCCAAGTCCTTTAGCAAAACGTTTCCATAGTTCCGGGTGATTTTCTTCACCTTGTTCTTCTTCTATAAGATTACCAAGTAATCTTTGTCTAGCTTGTATATCACTACATTTGGAATGTATTGCACTTAATATAACGTGGGAAAGCTGTAACGTGATGATAATATTCTTTTGTGTAAATTTGTAAAGTAGAATGAGTAAGTTTTCCCATATGCCATAATTGAAAAATGGATGATTTAAGAGGTTATATTGCTCAAGATTTTTATATTAAGCTGTTCTAAAAATTTCATCTTACCTCCTCTTAGTAAATTTATAAATCTGATAATTGTTTGTTTTATCTATTATTACAGAATGCCATTCTGCTAAAAGATTAAGAGGCAAAAAAGTATCTCCATCATAATTTTTATTTATTTTTGTAAGTAAAAATTCATCAATAAGATTTTGTTCTAGGAAAAGAGTTGCTATTTTTGTCCCTCCAACCATAAAAATTTTTTTATCAGTAAAAGGTTTTATTACCTGCCAAAAATCATCTAAGGATTTAATAAAAAATATATTATTATAAGATTGTAATGGTGTATTTCTTGAAAAAACAATACAAATACAATTTTTTAAAATCTTTGTAGGTATAGAGTCAAAGGTTTTTCGTCCCATGACTATAATATTATTTTTTACCGTCTGATAAAAATATTCAAACTCCTTAGTATAAGACCAAGGCATCTGACCTTTATTACCTATCACCCCTTGTGGGTCACATGCCATTATACCGATGATTTTTCTATTTTTCATAAGATATAGTTAATCATATGGTCTGCTACAAAAAATTTTTGATGCTCTATAACATTATGCACTTGTAAATAATCAACTAAGTTTTCCATTAAATATTTTGATATTGCTATTATTTCTAAGTCTCTTTCCGATGCTTTGGAATTATAAAAAGCGGAAATATAAGATTTTCGTGAGTGTCCTAACAATATCTCACATCCTAGATTTTTAAATTCTTTAATATATTGTAATATATAAATTTTGATAAACGGATTTTCCAAAACCAATTCCAGGATCAAGAATGATATTTTTTCTATCAAATCCACATTTTTCTAATTTTGTTATTTCTTGCTCTGTCCATATATTTAAGCTAGCAAGCGGAGATTTATCGAAATCAAGACATTTTTGTTTTTGCGGTGGAACGGTTAATGAATGCATAGTAATAATTTTACAATTATAATCGGCAATTAATCGTAATGTATAATCATCTAGATTATTTTTAACCAAGTTGATACAGGAAATAGGGTATTTTTTTAAAACACGTTTAATTACTTCAGGAGTAAAACTATCAATACTGACTATAACTTTTTTTCCTTTATAACTTCCTTAAGCTCTTCAAGAACATTATTAAGCCTTGCATATTCTTCATCTTCATTAATAATTAAAGCAGAAGGACGTGTTGATTGTGATCCAAGCTCAATTTATTGTAGCCCCTTCATTTATCAAGCGTACAAAATTTCTAACGGCATCTTCTTCATGAAAACTCAATCCTCCATCAGAAAAAGAATCAGGAGTAATGTTTAAAATACCGACAAATTGAGGATTTAAAACAAGAGAGCGTATAACTCCTTGATGTTCAATTAAATGTGCTATTGCTGCAAAGGTTTTATTGTTGTAAAAATTATTGATCGGACATGAATAACGACATTCCAAGCTTAAACCTGCAATTAGATGAATAAGAAACGGTCTGTTTAATAATTCAGGATGCGGTATCTTTAAATCAGGTAAATCTATATGGCAATTATTCCAAAGTAGGATATCTAAGTCAATAACTCTTGGAGACCATTTATCGTAAGAGCTTACTCGACCTAGTTGTTTTTCAATCTTTGTTAAGCTCAATTAGAAGTTTACTAGGCGTTAAAGTACTTTTGCCCTGCACCACCATATTTAAATATGATTTATCCCAAGCTTTATCTGCATTAGGTTGTAGAATAGCTTGTGTTTCAAAAATAATAGCTTGCTTAAGCGATATAAAATTACAACTTTTTAATGAATTTAGAGCTTTTTTAATATTTAAAAGTTTATTACCTAAATTACTGCCTATAGAAATATAAATCATAGTGTCTCCTTTCCTGAATAAGAAAAAGAAACTCCGCCATGCACTCCTGAAACCGGTGATTTTAATTTAGTAACGGTTACGTTTAGAAAAATCTTTTCTAATTTAGATTCGATAAAATTTTGATAAATAATATCACATATATTTGTGCGGCTAAATACTCGATAAGATTAAAGTGATTTTCTTGAGAAAGTTTTTGTACTAGCCGTACGATTTTTGCATAACAAACAGTATCGTTTATATTATCCGTTACAGTAGCAAGGGGAGGAGTTGAGAGAAAGAGTTTTATGTTAATTTTTACAGGTTGAGCGTGGTGTTTTTCTTGAGTACTGCAGCCAAGATGTACCCAAGTTATTAGTTCCGCAATATTAAGTTTACATAATTTAAGTTGAAAGCTTGATACCTATCATAATATTAATGTTAGTTTAGTATAAGCTCTTTATAAAAATTTATAAAAAGATACAATAGTTAAATTGATATACCGCCACTTTTTTTAAAGCCGACATGAGCTTTTTTAAGTTTTTTAATAAGTCTAGGTGAATATGATTTAATTTCTTGTTCCTTGCCGCCTTCATATTTTTTAGCGAGTTTCATGCCCCCTTTGATCATATTATAGGCGAAGTTCATTAGCTTCGTTTCGCCTGCTATTCTTTTTGGGTTCATAAACATATAAATTTGGTAAACGGCAAAGCTTTTTAATAAACGTTTTAAGTCTATTCTAGCTTGTTTGGTTAAACCTTGTAATTTGTCTTTTGGGTTTGTAAGGTTTTTATTAGCATCTCTAACTATTTTAGAATGCTGATGCATTAAATAATTACTGACTTCGGCAACATTCTTGTTAATGAGCTTCTCATCCATTTTAAGCATTTTAAGCTTTAAGTTTTTAGTTTTACCTAAATACTTACGGATTAATAAGATAATCCGACTTTGCAGTTGAGTTAAATCCATAGTTTGTTCATTTAAGATAGAAAGCATTCGTTCCATCTCATACTCAAATTCTTCATTTTGGCTTAATTCTTCAAAAATTTCCTCTACCTCTTTACTTTCAAGTACAAGATCGTCACTAATACCCATTAATGCATCTTTTATTTGATCAGCAATTTTTTTGGTATCTTCAGAAAATTGATTATTTGTCATAATCTAATTCATCATTAAATATAGCTATTTTTATACTAGCACCACATTTCTGCTTGTCTATAAAAATTGTATTAAGAGATATTAAATTTTTCTCATTGAGGCTAACTCTGAGGAATTATAACAAGCACCTAACATATTGCTAGAATCTTCATTATTATCATAATATGGTCTAAATGAAGAATTAAGGTGTAAATCATCGAACTTCAGTAAAGGTTCTTTAAAGTATGAATCATGTGACCGGCTTGTCGTAATATTCGTATAATTAGTTTCTAGTTTTTCTTCTTTAAATTTTTATATTTTTCAGTTTTTTGTATAAATTTAAGTTGACTACACGGTGCAGAAATTATTGATGTTAACTCTTTAGACAAATCATATAATATTCCATAAGGTTTAGGTCTTCCTTGTTCTTCTATGAGAGCTTTCGTATTAAGACAAAATACTTTTAGTGAATCTTGCAGACTTTTTTCTGATATATCTAGATTATATTGGTTATAAAAATCACCTTGGCTTGAATATAATTCAATTATTTCTGATGTTAATTTAGCTTCTTTTGCTGTATTTTCTTTTTTAGTTCTGATTCTTTTAGATGTAATAATTCATTAAAAGCTTCTTTTGCATAAGTTTTTAAAATATTCTAAAGCTTTTACATAATTTCCGCTCTTAAATTCAATCTTCCCAAGTTTTATATTTGCCTCTTCAGAACCAAGGTTAGCAGCGTTTTCATACAATCCTATTGAGTTTTTAGATAGTTTTGTTGAGCCATTAGGTGTACAGATTTGTGCTTGTTGACAATAAATTTTTGCTAATTGATGTTTATATAAGTTTTCGTTTTTATAACAATCATTAATAGATTTGTGAGTTTCTTTTAGTAATTTTTCTAATAAATTATAAATAGGTAGCGCTTGATCAGGTAACACAGGCTGATGTAAAAGCTTATCATATATTACTTTATCGAGATTTTGAGATATTTCTGTAATAGATTTAGAGGCGGTAATATACTTCCAAAGAGATTTAGCTTCTTGCTTGCTGACTGAGCCTATTAGTTTTTCTAAATTACTAATGCTATTATTTATAGTTATACCTAATATATTATTAAAATTCTTAAAGCTCTTTGTTAAAAATAATTTAATATTATCTAAATTTTCAACATCAGTGCTAGAATTGTTAATATGCTGTAAAAAGTTTTTATATATATTATTGATTGCTTTTAAGTCTAAAACATCGTTATTTTTGATATCTTCATAAAATTTTTCAATAGTCTTATTTAATTTGTTATAAAATGAATCTTTATCTTTGCATATTGTATGCTTAAATGATTCTAATAACTTTTCTTTTATATTATATGCCCCGAGGTAAATAAATCGTTAAACCATTTTGCAGAATTAAGTGTAACCAAATTTTCTTTTTCGGAAAATTTGATGTTAGATAAATATATTTAAGGTAATTTAGAAGATTCTCTAATTTATTTTCTGATTTCGGTGTTTCTAAAAGCTGATTTAATTTTTTAACGGTTTCTAAGAAATTTCCTATAGTTTTGGCATTGTCTTCTAACTGTTTATAATAATTTACTATATCTATTAATTGTTTCAATTTGTCTGTTTTAGGCAAAACATCTTCAAAACTTTAAATTATTTTCTATATATGTTTTAAGCTCATTGATACTAATTGGTACTTCTTTATTAATTATATTTATAGAATTTAAAATATATGTTAAATTTTCGCCGTCGATTGTTATTTTATTATATTCATCTAGAATGATATAATTATCATCTCTAATATTTAATAGCTTTGTATAGTCTTTTGCTTGCTCGCTAGCTTGAAGTAAAAATAGAATCTTTTATTTTATTAGATACTCTTTTGTTCATCGCTAAAATTACCGAGTTTTATAGTTTCATCAATAATTTTAGATATACGAGTATGATTATTGCTTGTTTGGGCTATCAGTCACTACTATAGATAAATTAGCTTCATTTATATCAATATAATTTAGTAAATTGTTCAAATATACCGACATTGGTTTTGACAAGGGAAAAGTTAGAGTTTTTGGTTTCAATATTTTTTATTGCTAATATAAATTTAGTAGGAGTCGTACTTAGATTTTTTGTAGGAAAAATTTGTCAATAGTAGATTCAGAGGATGAATTAGCAGCATCCAAATAAGAACTGTTATATGTTAAATATTTTGCGTTTTTTATATAAAAACTATCTAAAATATTTGAACTTGTGGTTAGACTTTTTTTGAGCAGTCCCAATCTCAATACTCATTACTTTCTAATATTAATTCACCGTCTTTAAGAAAAGTAGCTATGAGCTTTAAATCTTCTTTCTCTTGCCCTAATATAATTATAGCTTTATTACTCCTATCAATAATAGATTCATATTTCTCAGTATCTTTTATTAATTAAGTCGATAAAATTTTTATCCTTTACATATTGGATATAAAATGTTCCGTTTCTGCTTCCTTTATTTCTTCTTTTTTCAACATCATTATATCCCTCATATTTTTCTGCTTTATTGTGTTCAATATTATTTGTTCTTTCAAACGAATTTTGATTTAGGAGTGTGTTTGTATCGGTTGAGTTGCATTGTTGTTGTCATTTAGTATTTGAAATAGTACTATCTACTATTTCTGTTCTTGTTTTTTAAATTTATCATTTAAACGTTTTACATAAACGGTATAATTGTACATAATTAATCCGTTTCTTAGTTGTTTTTTATTTAATAATCTTAACTCAAAAAATTTCAATTTAGTTAATAAATTAATTAATTTTAACTAAAAATATCACAATTTAGATATTACGATATTTAATATACTGAAAGATGATTTTTATTGCATATATGATAAGAATAAGTTTTATTATAAATAAATATTAATAGGTTATGAGAAATAATAAAAACCAAATGTATATTATAAAAATTTTTATAGCCCTAGCTATGATTACGGGCATAATATTTTTATGTTTATTGTATTCTTCATTAACTCCGTCTAAGCTTAAGATTGGTGTGAAAACTAGTAATATGGACGATTCGCCTAAAATTAAGTTTACTCTTATAGATCAAGAAGGAAAGAAATTTGATAGTACCCATTTGCAAGGTCATTTAAGTTTGATTTATTTTGGTACTACCTATTCCTTATATGACAATCAAACACTAAAAAGAGTAGAAGATATTATTAAGATTTTGAAGAAAGAGAATATTTTAGTACAAGTAGTTTTTATTACTCTAGATTCTGAGCATGATACAAGTGAAGTATTAAAAAAATATTTAGAAAAAATAGATGATAATTTTATAGGTTTAACAGGGAGAGTCGAAGATATTGAACAATTAGCAGATCAATTTAAGGTCTTCTTCTATACATCCAAAATATTTGATGTAAAAACAAACAAATATGAATTACAACATTCTAATTTTGTGTATTTAATTAGCAGTCAGGGAAAATTTTTAAAGCATTATTACTTAGGCTTACCGAAAAATGGTTAACAGATAATCTCTAAGCATTTCCTATTTGTGATGAGAAATGTATTTCATCAATGCCTAAGTGTTTTAATGCATTATGCCATTTACTTTCAGGATTATCGGCAAAAATAAATTCTTTATTACAATCCATAACCAGCCATAGATTTGTCTCTAATTCTTCTTCAAGCTGCCCTGGTTTCCATGCTGTATAACCGACAATGAATAAGCTATTTTTAGGTCCTTTACCGAAAGCTATATCTTCTGAAATTTCTAAATTAGAGCTTACTGCTAAATCATTATGGAAATCCAATAACAAATTTTTATTATAATCGCTAGAATGAAGAAAAAACCCTTTTTCATGTTCTACGGGTCCGCCAAGATATATAGGAACCATAACCGGGGTTGTTATTTCGTCATTTTTTATTTTAAAAAACGATTTTAAATCTATATGATTTACTAAGCGGTTAAATATTAATCCTATTGCTCCTTCTTCCGTGTGTGATAACATATAAATTAAGGATTTATGGTAAATGCCTTTTGTAATTACATGCGGTGTAGCAACTAGTGTTTTACCGGATAAGTTATGAAAAATTTTATCGCCCATAAATTAAACTTTAATTATATAATATATAAGATTTAAATCCAATTATTCAATAGAAGTTAACAATAATGATCACATTTTTTGATATTACTATTTTTGCTATTATTACTCTTTTCTCATTTTTCGGCTTATATCAAGGCATAATCGGGTTTACAACTAGAATACTCGGTTTTATTACTTCTATAATGTTAGGATATTTTTTATATCCATATATTTCTGACCTAATCGGGAAATATATGGATAATGAGGTTATAAGAATAATTATTGCCGGTGTTATATCTTATGTTATTGCTTTAATTTTATGTGTTTTTATAGTTTATAAATTTCTTGCTATAATTTCATTTATGAGAAACGGTTTTATTGATAGATTCTTAGGGCTATTAGCAGGATTTGCCGTAGGTACTACTATCTCGTTAGTACTATTTTTTATAACAATGATCTTTACTTCTGAAAACTATTTTAAAAGTAAATCTTTAAAAGATTTTGTAGTAAGTAGCAAACAGAGCAAATATGGAGGAGTACTGAAAGTTGCCGTTACCACTGATTATTTAGATGAATTAAGTAAAAATATTATAGTTATAATTCCAAACGAGACTTTAAAATCTATTGAAATATTTGAAAATAAAGACCTAAATAATTTCAAAAACTCTCTTAAGAAATCGAATGCTTCTAACGATGATGAGGATGTATTTTCTCGAGAATTACAAGATGAGCTTTCTAATATAGATGATGAATAGGATGTTATTTTGACGTCATTGCGAGGAAATTACGACATTATTGTGCGAATTGAAAAACGCACTCGGTGTCATCCCGTGGTCAAACCACGGGATGACAACGGAAAACTGATCCACACGGGCAATGTCTGCTCGCAATGATGATTACCTATCAAACAAACACCATAACCCCTACCTTTCATTAAACCAGCCTATTTCCCTTAAATTTCATAAATCACGCCATCGTAAATAATTAATAAATATTAACTAATAGTAAATTTATTCATTAATTATTGTGTGTCGTAAATAAATAGTGTATAATGACCGATAAGTTAAGTGGTAAAATCATTAAAAGCAATAAGTTATAGGGGAAATTATAACTAATAAGAACAAAATTTTTTTTAATAAACTTTTACTAGCAACCAGTAGTATTATTGGGCTGCTTGCAAGCATGGGAGGCTTTGCGGCGGATATTATTCCGGCGGGAAATCCATCTTCTAATATAGGTACGATGAATGATTGAAGATATAATCACAACCATTATCTTCCACAAGATAATAACAATATTATTATCGCAGAAAATAACCATATGGTTAATTTTGCCCAAAATATTAATATTAATGATATTAATCTTTATGGTTTTAATGGGGTATTTACTATTATTGAAGGCAATCCAACTACAAGAGTTAGTATTAACAATATAACTAACGTTGACAATCTGCAAACTCAAAGGGCAGTTCAAAATGCTTTAGGAGCACCTCTTGCATATGGCGCCAATAATAATAATGCAAAAGCAAAGCTAAAGCTTATAAGCGGTAATGGAACAGGTGCTGAGCTAACCATTACCGGTAATATTACTAATACTAAAACTATGAGAGGAGAGGTAACTTTCGTAAAGATTCCTGATATTTATGAAATCGGCTCACAAACCAAACAAGTTTCTAAAGTGATGTTTGAAGGTAATCATGAACACAAATTGCATAATGATATTCATTCTAGACAAACTAATTTTGATTCGGGAACTTATAATATTTGCACGCAGGACATTACAATTAACGGTAACGTTAATGGCTCGACATTCGATCTTAGACGTAACGTAATTCTTACCGGTGATGTAGTACTTGAAGGTAATATTACTATAAATGCTTTAGGAGAAAGCGGTATAGTTTTTCAAAATCTCCCTACGGCATTCGGTACAAATATTGTGATTAATATTAATAGGGTTCACACGGCGAATGATGTAGCCGCCCTATCAATTTTGAGGATGAGTAATGGAGATGGATTTCTAATGGATATACTTATACTGCAGCAAACCGGTACAGGTGTGAATAATATGTATGTCGCTGGTAAGGCCGGTAACTTAACTACAGGGATTGCAGGCATAAAATTAACCGCTCCTAAAACGATACTCAAATAGTACCGGGACTACATGCTTCTGTAGAAAATAGCTTTAGCAATAAGCAACCTAAGGTGAAAGCTAGATTTATTTGGGCAGATAATTACTTTGAGAACACTACAAGTAGCAGCACACCGAAAGTCGGCTATAATGTAGGTGCAAGTTTACTTACCGCTCATAAGAGAATATTGAGCTATTTGCAACGTATAACTGTAATTTACGCAGCAAATATACTAGCCACCAAAGGTTCATAAAGTTAAAGATATTGTTCTAAAAATATCATTCCTGTGCGGGATACCAAATCGTCATTGCGAGCAGCCGTAGGCTGCGTGGCAATCTCATGAAATAATAACAAACTCCTGAGATTGCTGCGTCAAATTACTTTGTAATTTTCCTTGCAATGACGAAAAAACAATATCCACGCAGCAATGCCTCATCGCCTTGTGAATTCCTTGCTCTTTTTGAAGTTAATCTTCGTCTACCATTCTTCATTTCACATCAGTATACTCATAATTCCCTAACCGGTTTTAGTACTAACTTTTTGTTACTAAAGATATTGATTTTAGAAAAGAAATTACTTTTTGGCTTTTTAAAATCACGTTGATAATTTTCACCGGTGATAGCATTATAGCTAGTAATTAAAGAAGGTATGACCTCGTTATAATATATTTTATAAAGGTCATGCATAGTTTCTTTGGTAGTTAAATATCCCCATTTTACGGTTTGTTGCGGTACTCTTGCTAAGGCTTCAATGCAGGCTATCGCTTCTTCAATTTCAGGGTTTTTATTTTTATACACGTCAGCTGCCGGTGATAAATTAGCTTGCATATCTTTAAACATAGCATCAATCATTAATGCCATATATTCATCGGTTTTAAATTTTCTTACAAATATTAGATTATTCCTACTGCTATAATTTAGAAGCTGAAATTTATATATAAAAATCATGAATTTTATAGCATAAACTTTTAAGCCGCTAACTTTATTTGCATTATAAAATTTAAGTTTCGTTTCATAATCTAATTGCTTTTTCATACCTGCTTTAAGGAGCTTACTCAGCAAATTATGACAATGTATTATGTCATTTTTTCTAGCAATTCGTACTTTATCGGTAGCTTTAGTACCGGAAAAATTAGCTGAATGACGAGTTATTTGCCTGCCTTTATCATCTCTCTTTATATCGGCAAAATGCCCAAGCTCTTGGGCTGCGATAATCTGAAGTCTTGCTGCCGCAGCAAAGCCGTTGCCGTAAGTCGGATGATCTTTATTATTTTCAGCAAAAGGATTACCGCCGCATGAAACAAAAATAGCTACGTCCTTGCCGTTAGTGCTTTGCATACCGCTATTACCGCCTACTCGTTGCCAGCTAACCATATCCATCATATCGCCGATATTATGTGAGTAGGTAAGAAATACTTCCGTCTTATTAAGAAGAAGCCACCTTATTACGATCGGATGAGCCGACTGAACAAAAATACGTGCTAGCATTTCGGTTACTTCTTTCTTAACCGGCTGTAGCTTTTGTATTTGCTTTTTTAAATTATCGAAAATTGATTTTATTTTTTGATCTGAAGCGGAATTTTTGTATAAATTTTGAAAAAGCTTGGTAGTTTCAGGGATTAAATGCGGGCTTGTTAGCTCTTCTTGACTAACCATTAAGCTTATATTAAGAGCAGGTTCGGTAAACCTTGCAAAATTGCAGCAATCATCGGTATCTATCCGTAATTTACCGGACTTAATTAATTGCATAGCCAAATGCTCATACTCTATTTCCATGTCTTGCTTATAAATAGCAGGAACACGGTCAAGAATGTGATATATGCTAGTCATTTTAAAAATTTAGTGGTTATTTTCTACATTACTTGTTGGTAGTACATCATCATTTTCGTCTATATTTAAAGGTATGAGCTCTAAGTTAAATACAAGCTCAGGTTCATTAGGTACGTGCTTCGGTTTAGGTTCTTCTTCAAATATGAGGTTTACAACAACATCTACCTTAGGGAATACTGTATCAAAGCAATCTTTAAAAAATTTATTTGACGATTTTAACTTTATTGCATCTAATGCTTTTTGTCTACCATCTTTATTTTTAATACATATGTTAATTGCCTCTCTCCTAAAAAATAAATGAGGATAATCATCGAAAATTTTTGTAATTAGCTCCGGCTGTTGCTCGCTAAAATATTTGAGACATACCTTATTACCATATCTAAATATTTTATATGCTAAGAATAAGACAAAACAACCTTGTTCTTCTTCAGTAAATTTATCAGCAAAATATTTTTGATTAAGAAAATCTTCAACTCCTCTTCTGATACCGGTTGAAGAAATCGCTATTTTTTTAAAGTGGTTTTGAGCAATCAACCGAAAAGCAAGATATCTTTATACTTCGCAGCTGTCCACTTTTTGCTTTCTCAGTTATTATTTCAGATTCAGGTACTTGCTTTTCCATTTGCCATAAATCGTACTCTACATTGCCGGAAGTAGTTTTCTTTATATCATCCCATGATGTGCTTAATCCTTCTTTTGTAGTAGTTAAAATTTGATTTAACAACGATTTAGAACTCTTTAATATATCCTCTGCATGATGATACATATAACTAATCAAAGAAATAGCATCTTGAAACGCTAATTTTTCCATAGGATTACTATTCATTTCTTTGATATTATTTGGTATCATAACGAAAAAATTTATTGTGCATTGGCAATTTAGTCGTAAAGAAATTACTGAAATCTGTCTCATTATTTTTTTTGATTTCTACACTCCTTAAATTAGCAAAAAGTAAAGCTAATCTCTGTAGATCTTGTCCTACAGGTACGGTTATATCAGATTGTTTATTAATCATTTTATAAAATTTAGTAAGTATATCTACTAGCTTTTTTTCTTCCTTAGAATTAAACATATTATCACCGGCATCATGCAGAACTGCTATTAGAGCAGTGGCAATAGAATTTAAAAAACCGGACGCTGCTATGTCGCCAAGATAACAAACCCATTTTATAAGAGAAGAGGCACTCACACGTTAAATACATCAGGAACTACTAGACCGCTACTTACAGCACTAGCAGTAATACATACATTGTTGTAAAGCCATATTAAAACATTTATAATATTCTTCTAATTTAGGGTTAATGACTTTCAATTCTTTAATTTGGTTGTTTATATCTGCAGTATACCCAACATTTGCAGATTGTAACATTTTTTTATGTCTGCAATTGCTTGCGCATGTCGAGCTATATCGTGGTCATGTTTAGCTATTATGCTTATTAATGCATTTAATGTTTGACTCACTTCTATTATATCATGCGAATCTTTATTATTAAACGAAGTTAATTGACTACTATCTCTCGATAACATCGGTGAATTATTAGTTTTATTAAGTTCTGGAGTTATTTGACTGAGAATTTCCTGAAATTCTTCCTCATTCTCTGGACAAGATATATATATATTTGTTAAGTACAGTACCAGCTTCGCTTAATTTGCCTGCTTTATAAAAAGCTTTTCCTAATAAAATATCAGTATCTTTAGGTTTAGATGTATATAGAGCTGTTTGTCGTAATGAAGCTACTGCCTTAAGGTAAAGCTCTGTTTGTTCAACATTATTATAATACTCTCCAACACAAGTAAGTGATGCCTTCATAATAATAGATATGTAGAAAACCTTTATATTGTTTAATTTAAGGTAAATATATTAAGTGCTTCTTTATATTCATTTTTACTTAAAAGTTCTCTTCCTTTAGAGATTAATTGGTTTACGATCTCTTTCATATTCTAATCTATTATTAGTTAATTGTTTAAATCATATTATGGCCGCCGTTGATAGAAATAGTCTCACCTGTGATAAATCCGGCATTTTCATCAACTAAAAATGCCACGGCTCTAGCTATTTCTTCCGGCTGTCCTAGTCTTTTTTTGGGGATACTATTAACGATTTTAACAAGCACGTCTTCGGGTACTGCTCCTACCATTTTGATTGCAATATACCCTGGAGCTATACAGTTAATGGTGATATTTTTAGAAGCAGTTTCACGAGCAAGGGCCTTAGTAAAGCTGATAATTCCAGCTTTAGCAGCAGAGTAATTAGTCTGCCCAATCTGCCTTGCTTGAGCATTAATTGAACTGATATTTATTATACGACCGTAATCTTGGTTTCGTATCTGCTCCATTACGCTACTGGACATATTAAAGCAAGAATTGAGATTAATGTTCATCACATCATTCCAATCTTGATAACTCGTTCTATGTAGCATTTTATCTTTGGTAATACCGGCATTATTTACAAGAATACTTACCGGTTTTTTAAACTCCTCTTCAATTTCCTTTACTGCTTTTCTACATTCTTCAAAATTCGCAATATTCCAGCGTTTGGTTTTTATACCGTATTTTTCTTCTATTTCTTTAGCAGTGTCGTAATTGCTGAAAAAATTAGCAACTACCGTAAGACCCTTATTTTTTAATTCTAAAGCGGTAGCTTTACCTATTCCTCTAGTACCACCTGTTACAATTGTAAGTTCTGACATTATTTCTCCATACCTATATTTTGACTTTTATTAAATTTAACCGGTGGGGTTATACTTAGTTTAAGCTGTGATACCGATTTAGTTAACGGTTTAACAACTTTCCTATCACTGCGTATTGCGATAGATTCTCTAGGGTGCTTTTTTTCATATTCTGCATCTATCTTTTATCCATCTTTTTTTTGTCTGCAATTTTATTAGTTTTAGCAGTTAATGCCATTATAGCAGCAAGTGTTTCTTTTCTACTTTTTGGAATGACTCTTTTATTTTCTTTTTTATAGTGCCGTAACAACCTATTGTTGCACCGCCTGCATAAATTACTACCTGCTTGCTGAGTAATATGACAGTTTTTAAGTAATTGTTTATCGATGTTTGTTTTCTTTTTATGATACTGCTTGAGATATTTTATTATGTTCATTAAGCCCTTCTCTATCTTTACCGCTAGCACACATTGTGCATATTTCTTCCTGAGGTAAATTTATTAAACTAGTGGTTTTAGTTTCTTGTTTATTTTGTCTTATTTTCGCTGTTAAATTACTTAAGACATCTGATATATTTAGATTAATATTTTCTTTATCAAAAGATATAAAAGGAAGTTTTGTCTAGAAGGATACTCTAAAAGGAATATCTGCTTGTTCAATATTTTTTCTTAATGTTACAGCTTTTTTTAATATTTCTTTTTCCTGATCCGTTAAATTTGCATTGTTAATTGTTTCTGCTGCATTTCCTTTAGGTTTATTTATCCTAAAAAAATGTTCAAATTTGCTTCTCGGTTTAATATGTGCTTTTAATTCATCAATTCCTTTTTCAGTCGGTAAATTTTTTGCTATTTTGTTTAAAGTATCACTCACTCCTGCAAAGTTATTTGTTACTCCTATAAGCCTAAATAAATTAAGAGGAGTATTAGTATTTTTCCCACCGACATTTTCCATAGATTTTTTTGTCTGATCAGTAATTGTGGGATCATTGCCAGCTCCTATAGGACCTGAGTTTAATGTATTAGTATGAAGAATAACGCCTTCTTCAAGCCATTCTTGAGCTTGGCGTGCATTTAATTTGGTAATTTTTTGTCTAGAATCTATATCATTTGAAATCGAAGCTAATGTACCTGCATGTTTAGATGTAAGCAATGTTTCAAAATTTTTACCGTCTTTGTCGGTTATTGCCCCAATTTTCTCAAAGGCGTTTTTCATGCCAACAATTTGTCGTAACTGGGTTGGGATAACATGCCTACCGTTTTAAATTGTATCAGTATACTGATCAACAAGCTTCCTCTCGCATTCAGGCATTACATTATACCAGTTTTTACCGTCTCTATTTTGATATTCTTGCTTTTGTTCTTCTGTCAAGCCTTTAAAAGCTACTTCCGCTTCGACTACAATATGCTTTTTTCCCTCATCATTGATGACTTTTGACAAAGTGACTATATTACAATGCTCATCATTGAAATTTTGAAAATCTTTAGCAACATTTAATTTTTTATGAACATTTTTAATATCATTTTTTCCTAGCAATTCAGCAACACTGTCAATTTCAGCTTGCCTATTTTTGAGATGTTTTCTTGTGATTTTTCCATATTAAAAGCATTAAAACGATTAATAAATTTTACTGTTTTTTTATTTAATTTCAGTACAAGCTCAGGTTTATTTTTGCCCTTTGCTATGTTTATCGCTCCTCTGATAGCATTTAAATATTCAAAAGCTTTAGTGCCTAAAACAATTTTTTCATTGGGATTGTTACGACCGTCACGTATTAATATTGGAGTTTCACCGTTTTTTCCTTCAATGTTCGCTCTATTTGTTTCTAAAGTAACGCCTACTCCGGGTGTGGTTAAAAATTCTTTTGTATGATTTAATAAAAACTCCTTATCGTTATCAAATTGTTTTTTTAATGATGAAAGCATTATAAAATTCTATATGTAGTTGTGCATCTCTTGTTATTTTAATTAAAAATTATTATATAAAAATAATCTAGTTAAAAATATTTAACTTTATTAATTAAAATATATTATTTATATGAATATTGATAAATTTACTGCACATGCTAAATCAGTGATAGCTAGTAGCCAATTACTTGCTGCTAAAAATGATCATCAGCAAATATTACCTTTGCATTTATTATCTAGTCTTTTAAGTGAAGAAACAGGTATAATTCAAACCCTTATTAATAATACTGGCGGTAATATAAACTTATTAAAAGATCAAGTTCAGCTAGAACTAAATAAAATCCCAAAAGTTCAGGTTGAGGGAGGGGGACAAGTTTATTCTTCTGCTGAAGCTCTTAAAGTTTTAGAAAAAGCTAGTAGCATTGCTAAAGACAATGGGGATAGCTTTGTAACCATAGAGCGTATATTTGAAGCATTAACGTATGATAATACTATAGCCGGTAAAATTTTAACGAATAATGGAATTAATAATAAAAAAATAGCAACAGCTATTTTACAGTTTCGTAAAGGCAAAAAAGCAGATACCGAATCGGCAGAAAATAGTTACGATGCTTTAAAGAAATACGGCAGAGACGTAACAGAGCTTGCCGAAAGCGGTAAGCTTGATCCGATAATTGGACGTGATGAAGAAATAAGAAGAACGGTGCAGGTACTATCACGACGTATGAAAAATAATCCTGTATTGATTGGAGAACCTGGAGTCGGTAAAACTGCTATAATAGAGGGGCTTGCACAACGAATATTTAGTAAGGACGTACCTGAATCGCTTATTAATTGCCGTATTATTGAGCTTGATATGGGAGCTTTAATAGCGGGAGCTAAATATCGAGGCGAATTTGAAGAACGTCTTAAAGCAGTGCTTAGCGAAATCAAAGAATCAAGCGGTGAAATTATTTTATTTATCGATGAATTGCATCTATTAGTCGGTACGGGAAAAACCGACGGTGCTATGGATGCCTCGAATTTACTAAAGCCGATGCTTGCTCGTGGTGAGCTGCATTGTATCGGTGCTACTACTTTAGATGAATATCGTAAATATATCGAGAAAGATGCGGCACTTGCTCGTCGTTTTCAGCCTGTTTACGTGAGTGAGCCGACGGTTGAGGATACTATATCAATACTTAGAGGAATTAAAGAAAAATATGAGCTGCATCATGCAGTGCGAATTTCCGATAGTGCAATAGTTGCAGCAGCGACGTTATCAAACCGTTATATTACCGATCGTTATTTACCTGATAAAGCTATTGATTTGATTGATGAAGCTTGTAGCCGTATGAAAATAGAGCTATCAAGTAAACCAGAAGAGCTTGATGAGCTGGACCGTCGTATTATTCAGATAAAAATAGAGCTTGCAGCACTTAAAAAAGAAAATGACGAGCATTCTAAAAAGAAAATAGAGCATTTAACTACAGCATTAGAAAAATTAGAGTCTCAATCCTATGATATGGGAGCTAAATGGCAAGCTGAAAAGTCTAAACTACAGCAAACACAAAAGCTCAAAGAAGAACTAGACCGTAGCCGAAACGAGCTTGAACGTGCCGAACGTGATGCTAATCTCGCTAAAGCTAGTGAGCTAAAATACGGAATTATACCTGAGATTATGAAAAAGCTTCAGGAAGCCGAAAGTATGGATAATAAAGGGCTGTTAAAAGAAATTGTATCGGAAAGCGATATAGCAAGTATTATCTCTCGTATTACTGGTATTCCAATTGATACGATGCTATCAAGTGAACGTGAGCGTCTGCTTGTGATGGAGCAGAAATTACGAGAATCGGTAATAGGGCAGGATAAGGCAATTAAAGGTGTTAGTGATGCGGTAAGAAGATCACGTGCAGGGATTCAAGATATTAACCGCCCGCTTGGTTCGTTCTTATTCTTAGGACCGACCGGAGTCGGTAAAACCGAGCTTACCAAAGCCTTAGCTGGTTTTCTTTTTGATGACCGTAATGCAATACTTCGTATAGATATGTCAGAATATATGGAGAAGCACGCTATTTCTCGCCTGATAGGAGCTCCTCCCGGCTATATCGGATATGATCAAGGCGGAGTGTTGACGGAGGCAGTAAGACGCCGTCCTTATCAGGTAATATTATTTGATGAGGTTGAAAAAGCCCATCCCGACATATTTAATATTATGCTGCAAATACTTGATGAGGGAAGATTAACAGATAGTCAAGGTATAACGGTTGATTTTAAGAATACTATAATAGTTTTAACGTCTAATTTAGGTGCTGAGATACTCGTTAATCAGAAAGAGGACGAAGATACATATAAAGTAAAGGATGAGGTTATGGAATATGTAAAAGCAGTATTTAAACCTGAGTTTTTAAACAGACTAGACGAGATTATATTATTCCATCGCCTAAATCGTAATAATATTCATGATATAGTTAAGATACAGCTTGAAAGTTTAAAGAAAATTTTACTAGCACAAAATATTATTCTTGAATTTGATGAATCTGCATTAAATTATTTAGCCGAAAAAGGTTATGATCCAAGCTTTGGAGCAAGACCCTTAAAACGTCTTATCCAGCGGGAAATACAAAATAATTTAGCCAAAATGATTTTAGCAGGTGAAATAAGTAGCGGTAAAACGGTTAAAATAAATTCAAAGGATAAAGAATTGAAGGTAACAATGAGTTGATTAATTTTTTCCGAATAACGAATTATCGCATAATCCACTATTCTTGTTAAAGGCACTGTTTAATAATTATTGATTTTGTCATTGCGAGCTATTAAAAGATTTGTTGCATAGCTCAAAAAATGCGTTTGATGTCATTCCTGCGGGAGCGGGAATGACACAAAACGAGCAATGCAACAAGACCACAACTAAAAGGAGTATGGTCATCTAGAAAAAGTAATAAAAAAATTCTATAAATTAGTATTAATAATATTCAATTTCAGCTAATGTTATACTTTCAGTACCTGATAATTTATAATAATCACTACTAGTAGAGTTAGGAATTTGTAAGTCAAATAATAGTGCGTTTTCTTCTTTATACGGATCAACTAAGTAAGAATTTGTAATATCTGTAACTATTGGCGATAAATAGGTTGTTGTTTCAATAAGCTTATCAATAGCATTCTGTCCGTCTTTTAATATTTTATTGACTAGTTTTTTATCTTTATAAAAAGTATTTATGGCCCCTATTAAGGCTGTTGATATATCATATATAATAACACCGTTTTTAATTATATTGTTTATATTAGAGTCTAATGTTGCTGTTTTAGAAAAAATTAAAGAAATAACAGCAGGATATTTATTAAATACATTAGGTAGTTCTAAAAAAGTATTTATGGCTGAATAGGCAGAATTGGTTGCTTCTGAAAAACAATAAAATGCTTTGTATATGTTTTCATAATTGCTATTGCTCATAAACTTACCTCTTTTTTATATATGTAATTGCCATGTTTTATGGTAATTACATATCATACTACTAAATTAAGAAGTGTCAATATTAAAAAATTATATTTCTTCTTAGAGGATATCAGTAAATAAATTTTAATTACTAATATCCTCTAAACTCCACCTAGCTTTTGGACAGAAATTCAAAGGAGTAAATAACTTATTATTGTAACGCTCAAGTCCTGCATATGCAATCATTGCAGCATTATCGGTGCATAAGTGGATAGGTGGATAAATAAGCCGATAACCATATGTTTTAGCACAGCTACTTAATATTTTTTGTAAATATTTATTAGCAGCGACACCGCCGGCAATAACTATATTCTTCTTATCAAAATTATTTGTTATTTGTTCATATGCTCTAATAGCATCTTGTACCTTACTACTTAGAATTTCTCCTATAGTAAATTGAAAACTTGCCGCTATATCATTGATTACAGTGTCATTAATTTCCTTTAAAGTCATTATTAAAGTACGCACGGCAGTTTTAAGTCCTGAAAAGGACATATTGCAATTACCGCTGTTAATTATAGGTTTTGGAAATTTATATTTATGAGGATCGCCAAGTTTTGCTCTTTTCTCAATTTCAGGTCCTCCGGGAAAAGCTAAGTTTAGCATTTTGGCTACCTTGTCAAAGGCTTCGCCTACGGCATCATCTATAGTAGATCCTAGTATTTTATATTTTCCGAGACCTAAAACTGCTACAAATTGGCAATGTCCGCCTGAAGCTAACAAGAGTAAATAAGGATAAGGAATATTATCGGTTAGTCTTGCGGTTAAAGCATGACCTTCTAAATGATTAATTGCAATAAAGGGTTTTTTTAAAGCACTGCTTAGTGATCTTGCAAACATTGAGCCAACTATAACACCGCCGATTAAACCTGGACCGGAAGTTGCAGCAATTGTACTAATGTCCGTTAATTTAGTGTTGCTTTCTTTTAAAACATTTTTTAATGCTTTATCTAGATGCGATAAGTGAGAACGTGCAGCAATTTCAGGTACTACCCCTCCAAAAACTGCATGTTCTGTATTTTGTGAAATGATTATATTAGATAAGATTTCTCGATTTTCGGTGATTATAGAAACAGCTGTATCATCACAGCTTGATTCTATACCTAAAATTTTTATCATTCAAATTGAAACTAATTAGAGGCGTTGTTAAGTAAAAAATGATAGTTTGCGTCATTGTGACAACACCAACACCCGCTTGTAATCACGATATCTATCTTTATTTAATAATGCCTAATGAGATACCTTTAAGGTATTTAATTGATTATACAGCTTATAAATAGATTGTTCGGCATCAATAATTTTTTTATTAACTATTTTTAATAGTTTTTCTGAAGATTTTTCTGTTATTTGCGTTGCAGCACTTACTTGCTCCGCTAAATTTTTAAGTGATTCTTGTATTTCTACAAAAGATTTTTTAAATTGTTCTTTGATAGTAATAGATGATTCTTCAAGCTCTTTAATTTTTAAGCATAGATTTTCTAATAAATGATCTATTTTAGTTTGCATTAAAGTCAATTTTTGCTTTTGTTTTTCACTAAGATAGTTTAAAGTTTCTTGCATTTTTGCCTGTATACGTACTTTTGTAGTACGTTCAAGTTCTGAAGCTAAACCGATTTTACTCATTAAAAATATTATCCATTTGTGAACGTCCAAATGATACCATTTTGCACCGTTACGATAATCTGAAGGAAAAGCATGATGGTAATTATGCCAATTTTCACCGAGTAAGAATAATGCCATCCACCAAATATCTCCAGCAGTGCCTTTGTAATATTTTTTACTACCGGCAAAGTGGCATAAAGAATTAACGCAGAAGGTTGCTTGCTGCTGTAGGAATCTACCGAGCCCCATAAATAAAAATCCTGCATATGCCGATTGCATAGTACCACCGACTAAGTAACCGATAAATAAAGGCACGACAATATTCATAAAAGCTGCTATTTGCCAATAATATTTTAGCTGCCATTTTAATAAATTGTTTTTCCCGTGCTTAGCCCAAGTAATGCGATCAATAGACTTATAGCTACCGCTTCCGACTAGCATCCATCCTATATGAGACCACATAAAGCCTAAAAATTTATTATCAAATTTTAAAGGAGTATGTGGATCTTGGTCTTGATCCGTATATCTATGATGTTTATAATGATTCGATGCCCAAGATAAAGCTGGTCCTTGTAATGTTCCTGCAGACAGCATAATTAAGACAAACTCGGCATATTTATTTATTTTATAGGCATTATGAGACCATAACCTATGCAGACCGATCCCAACGGTAATATTATTAATATAATAACTAGCAATTATAAAAATAACTTCAGTTAGCCCTATTCCATAATCAAACGAATATTTAACTACAAGAGATATAATAAAAATAGGATAAAATATTAAAGCAAATAAAGCGGGCTTATTTAGTTTACTTAACATAAAATTTACAGTTTTTAGTTATAAAATATATATAAATCGGCAACGAATAAAATCTTAATTATATTATACATACTTAATGCATAAATACAAAGAAAATTTTGACAATAAAATTCTAGTTATCCTTTATTTAGACAACAACCGATAAACGAACGGTTGTAATAATTAAATTGTCTTTCCCTAAGACGTCTCTAATCCTATTTATATGAACATCTATGAGACGTTCATTAAAGGTCTCTTCACTTTCCCATAAATATTTTATTATTTCTTGACGCAAAAATACTTCATTTGGAACCTGAAAAAAAAGTTGTAAAATTTTAAACTCAGTAGGACCTAGAGGAATATTCAGTCCGTCTTTGTATACTTTTTCAGTATTTAAATCAATATTTAGATTCTTAAATTTAATAATATTATCTTG
Organism: Rickettsia conorii str. Malish 7; assembly: GCF_000007025.1. Taxonomy (NCBI): domain Bacteria; kingdom Pseudomonadati; phylum Pseudomonadota; class Alphaproteobacteria; order Rickettsiales; family Rickettsiaceae; genus Rickettsia; species Rickettsia conorii. Next base: position 56,078 of record NC_003103.1, read on the forward strand.
TACAACTGACTTGAAACGTCTCAATAAGCTCTTTAAAGTACCTACTATTTGCTCAGATAAGAAGGGCTTATAAAAAAATAGCACGTTATATATTCTGTTAGTTATTTATTGTTATTAAAGGATTTTCTTGTAATTCTGCACTAATAATCATGATAACAAGCAGCTGACTAAAAAAAATAAGTTAATGCTTTTTCTAGAGTTGAAGCCCTCATTATATTAAATCCTGCTCTCTCTTATATCATTACTTAAAGAAAGATTAACACTTTTTTATTTTTTTCTTCTATAATTAAAACTTCAGGTAGTAGCTTATCAAACACTGAATTAATCTTCATTAATATTTAGTAAATAATTAAAAATTTTTGTAATAATTTTCTAATTTATTAGGGTTTATAGCAAACTTTTTATAAAAAGAAACAAAGAAATAATAATTTTTAAAGATAATACTTGAATTTAATAGTTTTAGTTGCTATAAATAGCTTTATTTTAAAGTTTGTTTGTTGGAGATTCTTATATATCATGAGCTTTTATGAATCAGTTTTTATTATACGTCAAGACGTATCATTAAACGATATAGATAAAATCGTTGATGATTTTGCTAAAATTATTAAAGATAATAATGGCACTATCATAAAAAAAGAATATTGGGGGTTAAGAACTTTAGCTTACAAAATCGGTAATAACAAAAAAGGACATTATTATTTTTTAGGTCTAGATATTACTGGTAATGTAAAAGAAGAGCTAGAAAGAAAAATGAAGCTTAACGAAAATATCATTAGATTTCTTACAATTCAAGCAGATTCAATTAGTAGTGAACCTTCACCGATATTAAAAAATCAAAGTACAGAGAATACTCCGGTAATTGACGTAACGATTAATAATTAAATTTGTAAGAATTAAGGTTAAAGAATGTTAAAAAGTAATAATGCTAGTGAAACAGCTGCTCACAAGGTAGGAGATAAAACTGCTAAAAAAGTATTTTTTAGAAGACGTAAAGGATGCCCTCTTTCTGTGCCTAATGCACCTGTTATTGATTATAAAAACCCTGAGCTTTTAATAAAATTTGTCTCTGAAGGCGGTAGAATGTTACCAAGCAGGATCACAAATGTTTGTGCAAAGAAACAAAGAAAGCTAAATAATGCTATTAAAATTGCAAGAATTTTAGCGTTATTACCTTTTGTATTTCAAGCTAAATAAAGGCATAGTACATGGAAATTATATTAATAAAACCCGTAAGAAAATTAGGTAAAATTGGCGACATACTCAAAGTAGCAGACGGGTTTGGTCGTAATTATCTTTTACCGCAAAAATTAGCTATTAGAGCTACTGAGCCTAATAAAGAGCTAATAGTTAAACAAAAACACGAATTTGAAGCAAAAGATAAGCAAATAAGAGAAGAAGTAGAAAAAATTAATGCTCTTATTAAAGATCAACAATTAGTTTTTATCCGTCAAACATCAAATGACGGTAAACTTTTCGGTTCGGTTACTAATAAAGAAATAGCCGATAAATTATCTGAAAATATATCTTATAATATCTCTCATTCAAATATTATTCTTGATAAACAAATTAAATCTACCGGAATTTATACAGTTGAAATAAGACTCCATGCAGAGCTTAATGCTATAGTTACGGTTATTGTTGCAAGATCAGAATCAGAAGCACAAGATTATTTACGCGAACAAAAGACTGAAACTTCAGAAGATTTAGCTGAGTTAGCATAAATTTTTTTTATCATCTAATTGTGTAGTTTTTTGTTACCATTGCAAAAGTAGAGTATTGTTGTATGGATTGAGAAACTTGCTCGATGTCATTCCCGTGTAGGCGGGCATCCAGCATAAAGCGAGATAAATCGAGCTTTTAATTTCAAGAATTTGCTGTATTTATACTTTTTTTCTGGGTTCCTGCTTTCGCAGGAATGACATAAGAGCCATGCAACAACGTCCCGCCTACGCGGAAATGATATACTACTAAGTTTGACCACAATATCCAAACACTTTACAGTACTAACATTTTTCAACTATGCTATATGAAAAATTTGAGTATAATATCAATAATCTAATAGGTAATTTTGGCTTATCTAAAATATCGATTGCAGTATCTGGTGGGAGCGATTCGGTAGCACTTCTTTATCTTGCTAATATTTGGGCAGAGAAAAATAATATAGAATTATTTGTTATATCGGTTGATCATAACTTACGGGAACAGTCGAAGCAAGAGACCCATTATATCCAAAATATCAGTAATAGTCTAAATCGCAAGCATTATAGTTTATCTTTTGACCATCAAAATAATTTTTCCAATTTACAAGAAAGAGCAAGAGAAGGACGCTATGATTTGATGACAAATCTATGTCTAGAACTCGATATATTAGTACTTTTAACTGCTCATCATGAAGATGATTACGTAGAAAATTTTTGTTTAAGATTAGAGCGTAATAGCGGTATATTTGGACTTAGTAGCAGTAATATCAATTGGTATAATAATATACAAATAATTAGACCGCTATATAATATTCCAAAAAGTGAATTAGTAGAATATTTAGTCAGGCATAATATAAAATGGTTTGAAGATGAGTCAAATTCATCTGATAAATATAGACGAAATGTTATTAGGCAAAAATTAGCTAAAGGTGCAGATTATATTAGACATTTTTCCAAACCAGTTTATAGAGAGGAATTTAAAGGAGACACGGAACGCAGCACCGCAGCGTACACTTTAGTACGTGAGGATGCGAGTACCGGAACGGCGTCTAAATTATCTCTAGAAGCGAAGTGTGGAAAGATGTCTAAAGCCGCAATAATCTCACAACAACTTAAAACCAACAAACTTATAGAAAACGAGTTTAAGCCTGAATTAATATCGGCGATAGCTGAAGCGGTCAAGATTTTTGAATATGGCTTTGCTTTTCTTGATTTAGTTAAATTTGATAAGTTTTCAAATGAGGTGAAAGTACAAATAATTAATTTTTTACTGATAATAATTAGTGGACAATCTAGAGCAGCTCGTTTTTATTCGGTAGAACCTATTTTGAAATTAATTACTCAAGACGTAAACTTTAAGAATACACTTCATGGCTGTATAATTAAGCGCATACAAAACGAGTTACTTATATACAGGGAATTCGGCAAAAAATTGCCTGAGAGTAAAATATTACTAGATAAATCCGTTATTTGGGATAATAGATTTTGTATCACAAAAAATCAAGAAACTCCAAATTGTTTTGTAACTCATCTATCGTTAAAAGATTATAAAATAATAAAGAAACAATTAGATTTAGAACCTTTGAAAAATCTATCCTGCAAAAACCACAATGCAGTTTTATTGACCTTACCTATCATTAAAATACTTGAAAAAGTTATAGCAATACCACATATATCATATTATGATAACGACATGTGGAACTTTGAAGTATCTTTTTCTCCAAATTTTGTATCTCGTTTCACCCATTTTTGCTAACACCGGTATTTAAGAGGTTATCTGTAAATAAATTTTAACGATAAAATTTATTTACAGACCTCTCTTATACCAATAAAAATTTTTATTAGGTTTTATATCGATGAATAATCAAGGTAGAAGTATTTTAGCTTGGGCAACACTTTTTATTTTTGTAATATTACTTTTTAATGTGTTCCAATCTGACAGTTTACTTGGTGGAAGAAATAATATAACTTTCTCGGATTTTTTAACACGAGTTGATGAAAAGACCGTTAATTCGGTAAAAATTCAGGGTAGAGTAATTGAAGGCACTTCAAATGACGGCTCTACTTTTAATACTTATGCTCCTGATTATCCTGATTTAGTAAATCGTCTTACTAGCAATGACGTTAATATTGAAGTAGTGCCTCTTGAAACAAGAATGAATACCTTTTTAGGCTTTTTAATTTCTTGGTTTCCTATGCTTTTATTGATAGGTGTTTGGGTTTTTTTCATGCGTCAAATGCATGGAGGTGGGAAAGCCATGGGGTTTGGAAAATCTAAAGCTAGGTTGCTATCAGATAAAGGACCAAAAATTACCTTTAAAGATGTAGCAGGTATCGATGAAGCAAAAGAAGAATTAACTGAAATAGTAGATTTTTTAAGGGATCCAAGCAAGTTCCAAAAGCTTGGTGGTAAAATACCGAAAGGCTGCTTACTTATAGGTCCTCCTGGAACCGGTAAGACACTTCTTGCTAAAGCAATTGCAGGTGAGGCTAATGTTCCGTTTTTTAGCATATCCGGCTCTGATTTTGTTGAAATGTTTGTAGGTGTCGGTGCAAGCCGTGTGCGTGACATGTTTGAACAGGGTAAACGTAATGCTCCTTGTATTATCTTTATCGATGAAATTGATGCGGTAGGTCGTCATAGAGGTATCGGTATGGGTGGCGGCAATGATGAACGTGAGCAAACCTTAAACCAAATGTTAGTCGAAATGGATGGATTTGAAGCAAACGAGGGAGTTGTGATCATTGCAGCTACAAACCGTCCTGACGTTCTTGATCGTGCATTATTGCGTCCCGGTAGGTTTGATCGTCAAATTGCCGTTGCAAACCCTGATATAAACGGTCGTGAGCAAATTCTAAAAGTACATTTAAAGAAAATTAAATATAATAGTACGGTACTAGCACGAATTATTGCTCGCGGTACCCCGGGCTTTTCCGGTGCTGAACTTGCTAACTTAGTTAATGAAGCTGCTCTTATTGCTGCAAGGCTTGGTAAGAAAGAAGTAGATATGCACGACATGGAAGAGGCAAAAGATAAGGTGCTGATGGGAGTTGCACGTCGCTCCATTGCAATGTCGGAGAAAGAAAAAAGGTTGACTGCATATCATGAAGGCGGACATGCATTAGTAGGACTTTATTGTCCTGCAGCATCGCCTATTCATAAGGCTACGATTATACCGCGTGGTAATGCTCTTGGGATGGTGCAAAGACTTCCTGAAACTGATGAATATTCTCAGAATCGTGAACAGATGGAATCATCTATAGCAGTTTATATGGCAGGAAGAGTAGCGGAGGAAATTATTTTCGGTAGAAATAAAGTTACCTCAGGAGCTTCGTCGGATATAAAAGGTGCAACTAATATTGCCAGAGCGATGGTTACAAAAGCAGGTTTAAGTGATTTAATAGGACCGATATTTCACGGTTCAAGTGGTGATGATATGTATGGTAGACAACCTAATAATGAAACCTCGGAAGCTACTGCAGAGTTAATTGATGCTGAAGTTAAAAGAATTATTACGCAAGGATATGAATTTGCAAAAGATATTTTAACAAAACATATAGATCAACTTCATACCTTAGCAAATGCTTTAATTGAATATGAGACATTGTCCGGTCAGCAAATTAAAAATTTACTTAGTGGTAGAGCTTTAGATTCAGAAGAGGAGAATAAATTTCCTTTTAATGATTCATCTACTATAAAAATAGATAAAGAAAAATCACCTGAGAAAACAAAAACAACTAAAGCTAAAAAAGAAAATTACGCTTCCTAAGTTTAGTAGTATAATTTATGTATAAATTTATAGATTTATTTTGTGGTATCGGTGGTTTTAGAAAAGCCTTGGAAATAAAGGGTCTTGAATGTATTTTTTCATAGACAAAGACGTACAAGAAGCATATAAAAGAAATTTCGGTGATAAGCCATGTAGACTTTTGTATGAAATAATCAGAATAGTACAATATCACAAACCATATATGACTCAATAAAAGAGCAGTTTAATGGATAATGGAATATACTCGATCAACTTTAAAAATTGGCTAAGTCGTTCTACAAGTACTGCGGTACTCACGTATTAAGTATATGCTGCGTTCCTCGTCTTGTGAACTCCTGGCTCTTTTTACAGTTGATCTTCGTATATGGATTGCTAACTATAAATATCGTCATTGTGAGTAGGCGTTGTTGCGTGGACCAGTAAATGCTCTTGATGTCATTCCCGCAGAAGCGGGAATCTTTGTTTTTTTAGGTTTATTTTGTTAGTACTAAGACTATTTTTTCTGGATTCCTGCTGCTGCGGGAATGACATCGGTATCCACGCTGGCAATACCTTGTGAGTAACTGTAAGTAGCATGGCAACCTAGAGACATTAATGTCATCCACGTAACAGGTATGAAAGATTGTGAATTAGCTAATTATTTTGTATAGTTCTAAAAACAAATTTTAAGAGAGTACTTAAAATGGCAGAGTTAAGGTTACCGCCAAATTCAGTAGTAAAAAAAGGTAGAGAGCATAAAGAACAAGAGGAAATGCTTAAACCTAGAAAGATAAAAATTTATAGGTATGACCCTGATCTTGATAAGAATCCTACTATCGATAGTTTTGAGATAGATTTAAGCAAAACCGGACCGATGATTTTAGATGCTTTAATTAAAATCAAAAACGAAATCGATTCTACTTTAACTTTTAGGCGTTCTTGTCGGGAAGGAATTTGCGGTAGTTGTGCAATGAATATTGACGGTACAAATACTTTAGCATGCATAAAACCAATAGAAGATATATCAGGCGATATCAAAATCTATCCGCTTCCTCATATGAAAGTAGTGAAAGATTTAGTACCTGATATGTCGCATTTTTATGCACAATACGAATCTATAGAACCTTGGCTCAAAACCGATAGCCCTACCCCTTCAAACTCTGAAAGGTTACAGTCGATTAAAGACCGAGAAAAGCTTGACGGTTTATATGAGTGTATATTATGTGCTTGCTGTTCTACTTCTTGTCCTAGTTATTGGTGGAACGGTGATAAATATTTGGGTCCTGCGATTTTACTACAAGCATATAGATGGATTGCCGATTCAAGGGATGATAATACCGGTGAACGTCTTGAAGCTTTAGAAGACCCATTTAAGCTTTACCGTTGTCATACGATTATGAACTGTACTAAGACCTGCCCGAAAGGTTTAAATCCTGCTAAAGCTATCGGTAAAATAAAAAGTTTAATTGCAGAACGTCACGGTTTGTGATTCTTAATTAATTATTTTTAAAAATGATAAAATAATGAAAAAAGCAATTATTTTCTGTTGATTGTAATAATACCATGATACAAGGTGACATGAATTATTGTGTCGCTGCAGAATATAAGAAAGTTGATAAGAAACTAAATCAAATATACCAAAGAAATATTAAAACATATTTCAGACAAACGAGAACAAGTTAATTTACTTAAAAAATCCCCAAATTTATGGATTAAGTACCGAGATGCTGATTGTGAATTTCGAAGTTTTGGGGTTTATGGCGGTTCCGTATATCCAATGATACTGCTTATGTGTCTTACATCTTACAGGAAAAACCGAAGAGCGTATAAAAAAGAATTTGAAGCCATGCTGAAATGTGAAGAAGGGGACTTAAGTTGTCCATTTATAATCAAGACTCAGAACCTAGGTTTTTTTGTGGACATTTCTAGTTGATTTGCTATTTTGAGGTATTTTGTAACAAAAATTAATAAGATTTTTGCGGAATAGTTAGTCATATTTCAAAAAAATCTTATAATTTGCAGCAACAAATAGCCAAAATTAAATCTTTTTAGAAATGTTTACAAAACCTAAATTAATTCATAATTTGTAATACTTTAAATAATTCTCCCATTTGTTTCGGTGATATTAGTCTTTCTACCTGTCTTTCTATTATTTGTGCCTGCTCAGACATCTTGCCAAACTCTACTTCTAGAGGTAATTTATACGTCGATCCGATACTCGCATCCTCACGTACTAAAGTGTACGCTGCGGTGCTGCGTTTCGTGTCTCCTTTAAATTCCTCTCTATAAGCGAATTTGGCAAGATGTCTATCATTAAGCTTGTCTTGCAATGTTTGTTTACGTAATAAGATTCCATTTTCTATTAAAAAATCTCGTTGCGATATTGTATCTATTACGTTTATTTTGCTGTTTTTAGCTACCGTCTTCAATGCATAAAAATCCACATGTGCCGATAAATCAGCTTCTCCAAGATTTTCAAGGATGGGGCAATATTTATGGTTTTTAACCGCTTGTAATGTTTGATTATATTGATATCTAGTTCTACCATTCGGAGCTATATCATAGCCGTAATCTATTATTAAGCCACTGCCGCTTAGTCTTTTTAGATGCTGCGCTATAAATTTTATAATTTCTATCGATTTATAAGATTCTTCAAGTACTGCCCCGTCTTTTGCTTCAATATGAGTACACAGCAGATATTCTTGTAGTTGCTTATTAACGCTTATTTTATCGTATTTAATTCTTTCGTCTACCGGCTGCACTACAAATATTCTTTCATACCATAATTCCTTGACTTTAATATATTGCTTTATCGGTATAGCATCAAAGAATTCGTTAGCTATTATTATAGTAGGTTTTTTTGGTATATCTTCTACAAATGATTGATGACTAATCGGTAAATTAATATCTTGTAAATTAGCCTTTTGATAAGCAATAAAATTTTTATTAATTTCTATTAGTTCAATTGATAAGGCTTTATAAAATTCCGGTACTAATTTTGCAGTACGTAGTAAATCACGCATTAATAGACCTCGACCAGGACCAAGCTCTACTAAACTAAGACTTTTTGGGCAGCCAATTCTTTGCCACTCTCTGATACACCATAAGCCGATAATTTCACCGAATAGCTGTGAAATTTCAGGAGCCGTAACAAAGTCACCTTCATTAGCTAATGATTTTACTTGCTTATAATAGGAAGTAGGATTTAAGTTTAATACCTCCTGCATGAGGACATCGCAAGTAATATAACCGTTTTGATCAATTAATTGTCTTATTTTGGATTCGATTGACATATTAAATAACTTCCTAAAAGTAACATAGGTACAGATAAAATTTGTCCCATAGTTAAGCTATCTAAAATAAACCCGATTTGTATGTCGGGTTCTCTAAATATTTCAATAGTGATTCGGAAAAGACCGTAAAATGTGAAAAATATTCCTGAGTTTAAACCGCACTTTTTAAGAGTTTTGTGCTTAAATGTTGTATATGCTAAGATACTAAATAATACTAAACCTTCAAAAAAAGCTTCATATAGTTGACTAGGATGTCTTGGCATCAAATCGCTATTCGGAAAAATCATACCAAAAGAAGAATTTGTAATACGTCCGTATAGTTCGCCGTTAATAAAATTAGCGATTCTACCTAAAAATAATCCGATAGGTACTACAGGGGCTATTATATCCGTGAGACTTAAAAAATTAATTTTATATTTTCGGCAAAACAAATAAGCAGCAATAATCCCCCCTAAAGCTCCGCCATGGAAAGACATCCCGCCTTCATAAGTTTTTAAGATATCTATTGGATTTGAAAAATATCTAGAAGGGTTATATAATAAAACAAACCCTAGTCTGCCTCCGACTATTATGCCTATAACGGCATAAGTAATGAAATCTTCTAGATTTTTTTTGGTAATTTGAGGCTTAAATTTTTCTACAATTTTATTTGCATAGAACCAGCCTAGCAAAATTCCTATTACATATGAAAGAGAATACCAAGAGATAGCAAGTGGACCTATAGAGAAAATAATTGGATTGATATTAGGAAATGTCATAGATAAATAAGTTATTTAATTCATTTAACGTCTGAGTTACGGAAAATTACGTAAGTAATTGACTAGGCAATTCAGTTTTTTATTATTTTTATGGGTTGCCGCAGCTGCGTCGTGGCTTTGCAATGACAGTATCTATATTTGCTTAGCAATACCAAATTCTTTTGAGTTAAAATTATTGATAAAAATAAAATTCTTAGTAATAATAAAAAAGATTTGTATTTATAATAATAATGATAGGTAAAATATGCAATATTTAATGGATCTATATCATACCTCAAGTACTGAGTTAGTATTATTGTTTGTTATGTTAGTATCTCTTATACCGGTGATATTTCTAATTAAAAGATTAATTTTTATTCCGGTAAAAAATTATTTAACTAGACATCATTATGATGATTATGAAAGGATAAAAAAATATCCTATATTTCGTTATTTATTACATACTTTATTAGCACTTTACTTTATATGTTGGGGAAAGATTTTTCATCCTACTTCTTTTAAAGCACATGTATTACTGGGAATCAAAGATACTATAGTAATCTTATATACTGGTATATCTGTGACGATGTTATTATTAACGCTTATAGATGCTTTTGCAGATCTGTATCACAATAGAATCAAAGCCGTTACAAAAAATGCACCGCTTAGCTTATATTTTCAAATATTAAAAATTATTGTCATAGTTATTGCAGCAATGGTAACTATTTCATATATATTAAATATTTCGCTTAGTACATTCTTAACAAGCTTAGGTGCAGCCGCAGCTCTTTTAACATTTGTTTTCAAAGATACCGTTTTAGGATTACTTGCAAGCTTGCAACTAACTACTCAAGAAATTATTAATATTGGAGACTGGGTACGTATAGGCGCAATTGAAGGAACAGTTGAAAAAATTACTATTTCCGTAGTAACAATTAGGAATTTTGACCAATCTATTTCCACAGTTCCTACTTACAGCATTTTAAATTCTAACGTAACTAATTATAGAGGAATTAGTGAATCAGGAGCAAGAAGGGTAAAGAGAGTATTTAATATTAATATGGCAACTATTAACTTCTGTGATGCTACTATTTTAAAAGCACTAAAAAAATCTCCTTATATATCAAAGGATGTAATAGATAAAATCACTCTTGATAAAGAAGAGAAAGATTTAACCAACATTAAACTATTCAAATTATATATTCAGGAATATCTAAAAAATAATCCAGCAGTTTATACCGAAGGGTTTACTTTTCTAGTAAGACAGCTTGAACCTACGATTAATGGGTTGCCTATAGAAATATATATCTTTGTTAAAGAAGTAAATTTAGTAGGTTATGAAAATATACAGGACAATATTTCTGAACATTTCATTTCTATACTTCCTGAATTTAAATTAAAAATATTTCAGAATGTAGGAGTGGTATAATATATCCGAAGTAAAATGAAAAGTAGTAAAAATAAAAAAATAAATTAAATTTGTATCCAAGATGGAAGTTGTCTTTCAGCTTGGATATTTACTACTTTTGAAAGCAAAGAAGTATATTATACTACTTGATTATTTGCTCTAAATGCTTTAAAACTTAAAGCTTTAAAAATATTAAAATTTAAGACCTAGGAATGAATAATAATATAATTAATTTAATAGCCGCTATTATACTGTCTTTAAGTATAATTTTCGGTTGGCAGTATTTTGTTGTAAAACCTGAACAAAAAAAACAGCAACAGCAAATAGCAGTGCAGAAAGCAGAAAATTTAAAGAAACAACAGTTAAAAGCTTTAGTCGAACCTGCAACTGGTATTGTTGTGCAAGAAGAAAGTCAAGTACAGCGTATTAAAATAGAATCTGAATCACTTACCGGTTCTATTTCATTAAAAGGACTTAGATTTGATGATTTAATATTAAAGAAATATAAACAAGATTTATCTAAAAATAGTCCTGAAGTGAGATTATTTTCACCGGCTAATACAGAAAATGCATATTTTGCTGAAGTTGGTTTAGTTAGTAATTTATCTAGTGTAAAACTCCCTAACAACGATACTATATGGAATAGTGATAGTGAAATATTAAGCCCTGAAAAACCTGTGCATTTATTTTGGGTTAATGAAGACGGAGTTAAATTTTTAGTTACTATTACTGTCGATGAAAACTATTTATTTACTATAGAGCAAACCATCGTTAATAATAGTGATAAAGAACTTCCTGTGCAATCTTACGGTTTAATAAATCGTAAATATATTGCCGTAGAGAAAGCGGTGAATATATTACATCAAGGACCTATCGGGTGTATAGACGAGAATCTTAAAGAATATTCTTATGATGATATTAAAGATAAGAAAAGTGAAAAATTTGCAGCAAGTAAGGTTGACTGGATAGGGATTACCGATAAATATTGGTTATCTTCCTTGATTCCGGATAAATCAAGTAATTACAGCTCGAATTTTAATTATGCTCTTAAGCAAGGGACTGAAAGATATCAGGTAGATTTTATTTCACCGGTACAAATAATAAAGCCCGGCGAAAATTTTTCAATTAAAAGCAGAATTTTTGCTGGAGCAAAAAAAGTAGACTTGCTTGATAAATATGAAAAGCAATATGATATTAAATTATTTGATAGAGCTATTGATTTCGGCTGGTTCTATATAATTACCAAACCGGTTTTCTACGCCATGAATTTTTTCTATGGCTATGTCGGTAATTTCGGTGTTAGTATATTAATTGTTACGGTTATAATTAAGCTATTAATGTTTACTTTAGCCAATAAGTCTTATCGTTCGATGAAAAAAATGAAAAATTTACAGCCGGAAATCGATAGGATAAAAAATTTATACAGTGATGATAAAGCACGTTTAAATCAAGAAATTATGGCTTTATATAAAAAAGAAAAAGTAAATCCGGTAGCTGGTTGTTTACCTATACTTGTTCAAATTCCGGTATTTTTCTCCATTTATAAAGTATTATATGTAACTATTGAAATGCGGCAAGCACCGTTTTACGGCTGGATTAAAGACTTATCTGCATCTGATCCTACTACTATTTTTAATTTATTCGGCTTATTACCGTTTTCGCCGCCGTCATTTTTAATGATTGGAGCATGGCCTATTTTAATGGCTATTACTATGTTCTTACAGCAAAAAATGAGTCCTGAACCTGCGGATCCGATGCAAGCTCAAGTAATGAAATTTATGCCGCTAATTTTTTTATTTATGTTTAGTAGTTTTCCTGTGGGACTTTTAATATATTGGTCTTGGAATAATATTCTATCCATCATTCAACAATATTATATTAATAAATTTAATTAATTAATGAGAATAGATAAAAATTTACCTAATTATCTAACTATTGCTCGAATAATGGTAATTCCAGTTATTATACTGGTATTTTATATAAATAATTCACTTGCACGTACACTTGGGGCATTATTATTTGTTTTAGCTAGTATTACGGATTTTTTTGACGGTTATATTGCAAGAAAATATAATTTAGTTACAAGTTTCGGCAAGATGTTTGACCCTATAGCAGATAAGCTACTTGTAGGTTGCGTTATTATCATGCTACTAAAAAAAGATAATGTAGATGAGATACCTTGCTTATTAATTTTAGCACGAGAATTTTTAGTTAGCGGTCTTCGGGAATTTTTAGCTCTAGTAAAGGTTAGTGTGCCTGTATCGAGACTTGCTAAGGTAAAAACGTTTTTACAAATGTTTGCTTTATCGATATTGATACTAGGCTCAAAAGGTTCAGGAATTATTTATTTAGATATAGTAGGGGAAATAATTTTATGGATTGCCGCTTTTTTAACAATCATTACAGGTTATTCTTATTTTAAAGCCTGTAAGAAATATTTTTAAATAGGGGAATTTTATGATACATGTAAAATATATAATTTTAGGGTTTATTATGGTGTCTAGTTTAAATCTTTACGCTGCTAACAATGATATAATTGCCAATAAGAAAGTTGTGAAGGTAGAAGTAAGTAATGAACATTTAAAAACATTAAATGAAGCTTCTACTCTTTTAATTAGTTGTGTAGATTTTAGATTAATAGACGAAACAGATAAATTAATGAAGCAATTAGGATTAGAAGATAATTTTGATAAAGTATCACTGCCCGGTGCATCGCTTGCTCTCATTAACGACAAATATACTTATTGGGGAAAAACAATAGAAGATACTATTGAAATTTTGCAAGAATTACATAACATAAAACAAATTGTTTTTCTTGATCATAGAGAATGTGGAGCTTATAAAATACTTATAGGTCAGGAACAGCTAAATACCAAGGAAAAAGAAACGGCAGCACATGCAGCAATTTTAAACAAGGCCCGTGATATAATAAAAGAAAAATTCCCCCAATTAAAAGTTTATACTTTTTTAATGGGTCTTGATGGTGTAGTAGAGCAGATTTATGAAATACCTAGCTAAAAGCGGAGTTGTTGTATGGATAGGTTTATCCGTCATTGTGAGGACATTGCGTAGCAATTGACGAAGCAATCTCAGGAGTTTGTTATTATTTCATGAGATTGCCGCCACAGCCTACGGCTGCTCGCAATGACGATTTTTGGCCCGCACAATAACGGCTAAGAAAAGTAATTTATTTTGTATCTTTGCTCTTATTATCATTAGAATCAGCAGTATTATTCTTTTGGTCGTTTTCTACCGTTAGCTTAGAGATAGATAGTTTTTGTTTATATTTTTGTTGCTCTGCTAAAAAATTTTGAGCCTCTTTGGAAAGCCTGTTATATAGTTCACGTTTCTTCTTATTAATCTTGACTATTGCTACTCTATATTTTTGTATTTCCTCCCGTACTTCCGGTTTTATAGTGCCGGCGTAAGCAGAAAAATCATCTATAATTTTTTGTGTTGTAATATCGTTAGTTTTTGCTGCATCTTTTTTTGAGCCGTCAGAAGTTGTACTATTGGCAAAGCAGCTTGTACTAAGTAAAATAGCTATTCCAAATATTATTTTTTTTATCATATAAACCTTAAGCCTTATTCTTGATAAGTAGACCATTTTTAAGTCTAATAGTCAATAGACTTCTTTTGGAACTCTACTTCTAGGGGTAATTTATACGTCAATCCGGTACTCGCATCCTTACGTACTTTTTTATACGCTGCGGTGCTGCGTTCCATGTTTCCTCCAAATTCCTCCCTATAAGCGAGTTCGAAAAGAAGTCTATTATATAATAGAAATTATATGTATTTTCTATTTGTATGTTATTGTTTGGTGAGTATAAATATACTAATAGTTGGGAAAAATATACAATATTATAATAATAACGCTCAAGAGTTTTATAGCAGAACAATCAATGCAGATTTGTCTGATAACTATAAAGCATTTACTAGCTATTTACCTGAACAAGCTCATATTGTAGATGCAGGTTGCGGAGTTGGTTGTGATACAAAATATTTTTTAAGTCAAAGATATCAAGTTACTGCTTTTGACGGTTCAACCGAAATGGTTAAATGAGCTACAAAAGCAACCGGAATAGATGTACTGCACTCCACTTTTCAAGATATCGATTTTAAGGAGTCGTTTGATGGTGTTTGGGCTCAAGCAACTCTCATTTATGTACCTTATAATGAAACAATCAATGTGTATAAAAAATTCATGCTGCATTAAAGCCGGAAGGCATTTTTTATGTTTCTTACGGATACGGTTCAGATATTATACAACGTGATGATCGCGATTTTTACAATATGCATGAAGATACAATAAAACCTTATTTTAACAGGCTTTTTGAAATAGTTAAAATATGGACGGAAAAGAGTAAGAGATTCTCTCCAAGTAAAGAGGCATTATGGTTAAATTTTATTGTTAAAAAAAGTAAAACAATATGATTAGATTAGTTTAATTATTTCTTGCTTTAATAATTAGTTTTAAAACATACGCAAAGGAATATAAAGGCTTAACATATAATCGTTATGAAAAAGATAAGCATGTGATTCATGTCTTAACTATTGATCCTAAGAATTTTGGGTTAAAACTAGTTAAAGCTCATAATCAGGTGATAAGGCAGAGAAACAGTAAACGTTATGGCATACCGCACTAATGCAGTTGCTGCTATTAATGTCGGATTCTTTGAAATCGCTGGTAGTGATGACGGCAGACCAGGTCTTACTTTAATGATAGACAGCAAGCTATTTAGCCTTAGAAAACAACTACAAAGTTTGTTAATTATAGATCAGGGCAATATTCAAATTACCAAGGCTAGTGCAAAAATTTTAGTAGTAATAGGCGATAAATCTGTTATTCCAAATCAAGTTCATTATTTTTCAAACCTAAAAGATATTACTTTCTATAATGATGTTTGGGCGTCTACCACATTAACGTCGTATACTAACAAAGAAATTTTGATTGATCAGAATAGGTCTAATTTTATTGTTACGGCAATAAGTAAGCATGGTGATAATCAAATCCCACAGAAAGGCTTTATATTGTCCTTTCCACAAGCAACAAGTTTGCCGGTAGTAAATATAAATGATTCTGTAAAGTTAATTTTGGAATTTATCGATAAAGACGGTAAGCTTATAAATTTAAGTAACACTGCTTCAATAGTAACCGGTATTCCCTTATTGGTTCAAAACGGTAAAAATGTTGTAGATAATCCAAAGCAAGATGATCCGGCTCATGCTCGTACTGCCTTAGGAGTGTGTAATGACGGCACTATAGTTATAGTTGTAGTCGAGCATATTTATAAGCAACATGTAAAAGACCTTAAGCTTGTGCAAGTAAGATCAATATTACGGCAAGAGAAAGAAATAAATGTTGATAAATTAATAATCCCTGAAGCTTTGAAAATTTTAGAAAAACACCTGGTTAATTATACTGTGATAGGATTAACTAAAACAGAACTTGCAGATTATATGTTAACTTGGATATGAATCGGCAATCAATTTAGACGGTGGCGGTTCTTCTACATTATTCATGGGCGGAAAATTATAAATAATGTAACAGGTGATGAAGATGAAGCTTTAGGCGAACATCGCGTGCGTCCCGTATCCGATTCAATAGTATTATACCAAATAATATAAAGTAAATTTTCGCGGGAATGACATACTCAAATTTTAGCTAGAATGATATTTGAGATTTAGAGAACTCTAAGATTTTATATTTTCCTGCTCCATTGCTTTTTTACGCATTTCTAAATATTCTTCTTTAGTCATTATTTTTTTGGGAGCTACATAATCTAAAAATACTTTTCCGTTTAGATGATCGATTTCATGCTGGATAACTCTTGCTAAAAATCCTTCTGCGATACCTTGAATTTGATTGCCATTTATATCATATGCGTGATAATGAATTTTCTTGAATCTTGCTACCGGTCCTGTAGCATTTTCAACAGAAAAGCATCCCTCGTAATCTTCATGTTTATCAATACCTATCGGTTTGTATGAGGGGTTAATCCAAATAGTTTTAGGCATTGTATCCTTAAGGTCAGGATGCCATTTTTTTAACTCTGCATCTTCATGTACTGCAAATATTATTATACATTTTGATATGCCTATTTGCGGTGCAGCAAGTCCTGCACAATTTTCTTCTTGATCATATTTCTTTTCTAAAATAGATATATCACGTAAATCTTCTGAAGATAACGGAAAGTTTAAAGTTTTTGCCTTTATTCTAATAGTTTTATCCTCTGAACTATTTAAGGTTTGAATGTTCAAAGTTACATATTGCGGTAATGAAATATTGTTTTCATTTTTCATATTACTTTTACAACCTGTTATAAAAATTATAGCAGTTAATAATAGAGCTGTTTTTAATTTGGACATATATTTTATTATAATAATTTATAAATAGAAAATTATAGATAGAAACTAAAATCAAGTAAATAAATTGTCATATTTCTTTTACGCATCCTATAGTTAATAATTTTATTTAATTTCTTTTGAGAAAAATCAATAGGTTTGACTTTTCTAACATATTCTAGTATAATACTTATCTTCAAAATAAATAGAAAAATTTAATTTATGAATAATCCCAAAAATGACAATTATCTCTCGGAACTAAGCAAGGTAATTTGGCCTATAGAAAGATATGAAAATAAGAAGTTTCTTCCTATGGCGTTTATGATGTTCTGTATTTTATTAAACTACTCAACGCTTCGTTCAATTAAAGACGGGTTTGTAGTAACGGATATAGGAGCAGAAGCAATAAGTTTCTTAAAAACATATATAGTACTACCTTCTGCCGTAATCGCTATGGTAATTTATGTTAAGCTCTGCGATATTTTAAAGCAAGAAAACGTGTTTTATGTTATTACTTCATTTTTCTTAGGGTATTTTGCATTATTTGCGTTTGTTCTTTACCCTTACCCTGATTTAGTTCATCCTGATCCTGAAACCATAGAATCTTGGAGTGTAGCTTATCCTAATGTCAAATGGTTTATAAGAATAGTTGGGAAATGGAGTTTTGCATCTTTTTATACTATGGCAGAGCTTTGGGGAACAATGATGCTTAGTTTATTATTTTGGCAATTTGCTAACCAAATTACTAAAACCGATGAAGCTAAACGTTTTTACTCAATGTTTGGTTTACTTGCTAATTTAGCATTGCCTGTAACATCCGTAATTATTGGATATTGCTTGCATGAAAAAACTCAAATAGTTGCAGAACATCTAAAATTTGTGCCTTTATTTGTTATAATGATAACAAGTAGCTTTTTGGTAATATTAACATATAGATGGATGAATAAAAACGTTCTAACCGATCCTAGACTTTATGATCCGGCATTAGTAAAAGAAAAGAAAGCTAAAGCTAAAATGTCATTAATAGACAGTTTTAAAATGATCTTTACTTCTAAGTATGTAGGTTATATTGCATTGTTACTTATTGCTTACGGTGTTTCAGTAAATTTAGTTGAAGGTGTTTGGAAATCCAAAGTAAAAGAATTATATCCGACGAAAGAGGCTTACACTATATATATGGGGAAGTTCCAATTTTATCAGGGTTGGGTTGCAATTGCTTTCATGCTTATAGGTAGTAATATTTTAAGAAAAGTATCATGGCTAACTGCAGCTATGATAACTCCATTAATGATGTTAATTACCGGTGCAGCGTTTTTTGCATTTATCTTTTTTGATAGTGTTATTGCTATGCATTTAACAGGTATTCTTGCTTCAGGTCCTTTAGCACTTGCTGTTATGATCGGTATGATTCAAAATGTTTTAAGTAAAGGTGTAAAATATTCTTTATTTGATGCCACTAAAAACATGGCGTATATTCCGCTTGATAAGGATTTACGAGTAAAAGGGCAAGCTGCTGTTGAAGTTATCGGAGGAAGATTTGGTAAATCAGGTGGTGCTATTATTCAATCTACATTCTTTATTTTATTTCCTGCATTTGGTTTTGTAGAGGCAACTCCTTATTTTGCTTCTATATTCTTTGTAATAGTAATATTATGGATATATGCCGTTAAAGGTTTAAATAAAGAGTATAAAGTTTTGGTAAATAAAACCGAAAAATAGAATTTGTTAAAATTTAATTTTATAAAAAAACAAGCTTCTAAGAGTCTAGCAGTAATAAATTTTCATTAATAATTAAAGAGCTTTTTTGCTACACATTATAAGATTTTTGTAGCAAAAAAGCTCTTTAATTATTAATGAAAATTTATTACTGCTAGACTCTTAAACTTGCTTTTTTTATAGTCGGAGAGTTTATAATATGACAAATACAAGATCCAAAATTAAAACTCCAAGATCGCCATATGTAAAAAAATATAATAGTTGGCGAGTAAGGATTTTGTATTCTATTATTATAGGTTACGCAACTTTTTATTTTTGTCGTCAGAATTTTAATATAGCAACTCCTGCTATAAGAGAATATTTTGGGGTTACTAAAACGCAAATTGGCTGGATATTAACTGCTTCATCTATTATGTATGGAGTTAGTAAAGCGTGTAACGGGTTTATTAGCGATAAAGTTAATGCTCGGATATTTATGGTTTTGGGTCTTTTATTTGTCGGGATCATTACTATGCTAATAGGTTTTTCAGATTCTTTATGGCTTATAGGAATTTTATGGATAGCCAGTAACTGGTTTCAATCTATGGGCTGGCCTCCTGCAACAAAGATGCTTACTCACTGGTTCGCTTCAAAAGAACTTGGAACTAAATGGGCTATGGGTGCAACTTCTAATCAAATAGGTGGTGCCCTTGCTATGATAAGCTGCGGTTATTTAATCGATAAATTTGATTGGAGAGCTGCCTTTTTTGTTCCAGGTGTAGTTGCTTGTGTAGTATCGCTTTTTTTATATAATAGGCTTCGTAATTCTCCAAAAGAAGTAGGTTTATCTACCGTAGAGGAATATAAAGAATATCCGCTTGAAGCTATAGGAGATTATGAAAAGCTATTAACTCCACAATTACTTAAAATGGTCTTTTGTAATAAGCTAATATGGTATGTTTGTTTAGCAAACATGTTTGTTTATATAATACGTTCCGGAGTAATTTATTGGGCTCCAACATTTTTAAAAGATTTACGTAATATAAGTCTTGCAAATGCAGGCTTACAAATCGGTTTATATGAAATGATAGGTATCCCAGGGGCATTAATAGCAGGTGTGTTATCTGATAAACTATTTCAAGGTCGTCGAGGTCCTGTTGCATCCATATGTATGGTATTGCTTAGCTTATTGTTAGTCTTGTTTTGGAAACTTCCTATTCACAGTGAATTATTAAGTATAGTAATTCTTTCTTTAATAGGCTTTTTTGTTTCAGGACCTCAGCTCCTTGTAGGTATAGCAGCTGCTGATTTTAGTACCCGTCAGGCTGTCGGTACGGCTAATGGATTATCAGGGTTATTTGGTTATTTAGGAGCGGCTATTGCGGGAGTCGGCGTAGGATGGATTAGCGATAATTATGGTTGGAATGGGGTATTTATATTTTTCAGTATTTCTGCTCTTTTAGGAGGAGGATTATTTGCTTTAATATGGAATCGTTCAGCTAAAAAATACATTTAATAATTATAATAAATAGGTTACAAAATGACAATACAATATACTTTTTCAATGATTAAGCCTGATGCTATCAAAAGGAATAAAATAGGGCAAGTTAATACTTACTTAGAAAATGCCGGTTTAAAAATAGTGGCTCAGAAAATGAAATTTTTAACTAAATATGAAGCTGCATGTTTTTATGATGAGCATAGAGCAAGACCGTTTTTTAATAGCTTAGTTGAATATATTACTTCAGGAGCGGTAGTACTTCAAGTGCTTAAGGGGGAGGATGCTATAACTTTAAACCGTACCGTTATGGGTGCAACTAATCCTGCTGAAGCTGAAGCAGGCACTATTAGAAAAGATTTAGGCGAATCAATTGAGGCTAATAGTATTCATGGTTCAGATAGTGAAAATAGTGCGAAAAGAGAAATCGAATTTTTCTTTAATAAATCTGAAATTATAGAATAATTAATGCTAAAATATGACGTAATAGTTATAGGCGGTGGACATGCAGGCGTAGAAGCAGCCGCTGCTTCTGCACGTCTTGGAGTTCCTACTCTCTTAATTACGTTAAAACCAGAAAATTTAGGCGAAATGTCTTGCAATCCAGCAATCGGTGGCATTGCAAAAGGCACATTAGTTAAAGAAATCGATGCACTTGATGGGTTAATGGGTTATGTTATAGACCAAGCCGGTATACATTATAAAATGCTGAATGAGACTAGAGGACCAGCAGTTTGGGGACCTAGAGCTCAAGCTGATCGAAAGCTTTATAAAAAAGCAATGTATCAAATATTAACAAATTATCCTAATCTAGATATATTATATGGAAAAGTGGAAGATATAGAAATTAAATCTTCTAAAATTGAAGCGGTTATTTTAAATAACGGTAGCAAAATTCTTTGTCAAAAAATTATATTAACTACAGGTACTTTCCTATCAGGTCTTATTCATATTGGACAAAAAAAAATTCCTGCAGGTAGAGTAGATGAAGAGCCTTCGTATGGATTATCAAATACATTAAAACAAATAGGTTTTAAACTGGCTCGTTTAAAAACAGGTACACCGCCTCGCATTGATGGACGTACTATTGATTATAGTAAAACAATTTTACAACCCGGCGATAAAATTCCTCGTCCTTTTTCTGAATTAACAAATATTGTTAATGTTTCTCAGATAAATTGTTTTATCACAAAAACAACCTCAGAAACTCATGATATTATACGTGAGAATCTTGATAAATCCGCAATGTATTCAGGGCAAATAGAAGGAATAGGACCACGATATTGTCCTTCTATTGAAGATAAAATAGTCAGATTTAGTACAAAATCAGAACATCGTATATTTTTAGAACCTGAAGGGTTAGATGATTATACGATTTATCCAAACGGTATTTCTACTTCTTTGCCTGAAGATGTGCAACATAAATTAATCAAAACAATACCAGGATTAGAAAATGTAAAGGTTTTACGTCCAGGTTATGCTATAGAATATGATTATGTTGATCCACGTGAAATAAGTGTTACGCTAGAGACAAAAAAAATAGCTGGATTGTATTTGGCCGGGCAAATTAACGGTACTACAGGATATGAGGAAGCCGCAGGGCAAGGTATAATAGCCGGTATAAATGCTGCTTTAGCAGTAAAAGATCAAGCACCGTTTATGTTAACAAGAGCAAACAGTTATATTGGAGTAATGATTGACGATTTAACAACATTTGGTACTATAGAACCTTATCGTATGTTTACTTCTCGCTCAGAATATAGATTATCTTTAAGAGCAGATAACTCTGATTTACGTTTAACGGAATTAGGGATGAACATTGGAGTCGTATCAGAAAAACGTAAAAAAATATTCACAAAAAAATGTGAAGACATAGAAAAAATAAAATCATTATTGAATACCTTGTCTTTAAGTACTAGTAAACTTGCTAAAATGGGTATACAGGTTGCACAGGATGGTACATATAAAACAGTATTAGACTTATTTAAAATACCTAATTTTAATGTTGAACAAGCTATTAAAATTTTTCCTATGCTTAAAGAAACACAAAATAATAACATTTTGCAATTACTCTATATTGAAGCAAAATATGCTTCATATTTAACTAGACAACACGCAGATATTAATTTATTTCAAAGTGAAGAGGCGCAGTTCATACCTAAAAATATTGACTATTTTAAAATACCAAGTATATCATTAGAGATACAGGAAAAACTTTCTTCCCATAAACCTACTACTATTGGTGTAGCACGTCGAATTCCAGGGATTACACCTGCAGCAATTACGGCTATTATAATTTATTTAAAAACTAAATATAGTGATGGAAGTTCCACGTGAAATAATTGAAAAGTTAGAAATTTTTCAAAAGTTAGTTAAAAAATGGAATAAATCAATCAATCTTGTATCGGATAATACTATACATAATTTTTGGCAACGTCATATATTAGACTCATTACAATTAATACAATATATTGATAATAAAGAAATACATTTGGTTGATATAGGAAGCGGTTCCGGTTTGCCTGGTATAGTATTATCTATAGCGGGGGTAGCGCAAGTAAGTTTAATAGAAGCTGATTTACGTAAATGTATATTTTTAGAAAAAGCATCAAAGATATCAAATAATAACATACAAATAATCAATCAAAGAATAGAAAAAGTAGAAATAGATTGTAGTATATTAACTTGTAGAGCTTTCTCTAACTTAAATACAATATTTAATTGCATAAAAAATATTTCAGTACGAGAAAAATTTTTGTTATTAAAAGGAAAAAATTATTTAACTGAAATAGTAGAAGCTAAAGAGAGATGGTTATTTGGTTATTTAATACATCAAAGTATTACTTGTGAAGAAGGGAAAATTCTAGAAGTTAGTAATTTAACAAAAATGATATGAAAGTAATTGCTATTGTTAATCAAAAAGGAGGGGTAGCTAAAACTACAACTACTGTGAATTTAGCTACAGCTTTTGCTGCTGTAAATAAAAAAATTTTAGTTATAGATCTTGATCCTCAAGGGAATAGTAGTACCGGTTTTGGAATTAGTCAGCAACAACGCAAAAATACTATATACCAAGTATTAACAAATTTAATAGAATTGCAAGATGCAATAATTTCTACAGATATACCAAATTTAGAAATAATTACTTCAAACACTAATCTATCTGCAGCTGAATTAGACTTAACAAAATTAAAGGACCGAGAATATATTTTAATGAAGCTATTGGCAGAAATAAAAATATTATATGATTATATAATTATTGATTGCCCTCCTTCATTAAATTTATTAACGGTAAATGCTTTAGTTGCAAGCGATGAAGTACTGATTCCAATGCAATGTGATTTTTATTCTTTAGAAGGATTAAGTCATTTGTTAAAAACAATTGAAATTGTAGAGAAAAAATTAAATCCTAAGATAAAGATTGCAGGTATATTATTTACAATGTATGATAAGCGTAATCGTTTAACGGAACAAGTAGAAGATGATGTTAGAAAATGCTTAGGAGAATTAGTATTTAAAACCGTTATTCCAAGAAATATTAAACTATCTGAAGCTCCTTCATATGGAAAACCGGCTATTATATATGATTATAAATGTTCGGGAGCAGTTGCATATATAGAACTTACAAAAGAAATCTTAGAAAGATATGGCGAAAAATAAAGGACTAGGAAGAGGATTATCTTCATTACTTGGAGAAGAAGTTATTTCTATAGAATCAGAAATAGTACAAATAATAAATATTGATAAAATAAGACCAAACGAGAATCAGCCTAGAAAAAACTTTGAATATGATAAAATAAAAGAATTAGCAGATTCTATATTGAATAATGGTTTATTACAGCCTATTATTGTTGACAATAATTTCCAAATTATAGCAGGAGAGCGACGCTGGCGTGCATGTAAATTAGCAAAAGTTTTAGAGATACCGGTAATTATAAAAAATTTAGATGCTAGAGAGAGTATGGAAATAGCATTAATTGAGAACATACAAAGAACTGATTTAACAGTGATGGAAGAAGCTCGTGGCTTTAAATATTTAATAGAAAATTTTAATTATACGGCAGAAAAATTAGCTGAAAGGCTTGGTAAAAGTCGTAGTCATATAGCTAATTTATTAAGGCTTAATAATTTGCCGCAGTCTATTCAAGATAAAGTAAATGAAAATATACTAAGTATGGGTCAAGCTCGGTGTTTAATAAATCATGAACATGCAGAAGTAATAGCCGATTATATTATAAATAATGATTTAAATGTACGTCAAACAGAAGAACTAGTAAGACAATGGTATAAAAATGAGTATACAAAATCCCCGAACAATAATAACAAAATAGGAAAGCGTTTTTTAAAGGACAACGCTACGGATAATGATCTAGAATTATTAGTAAAAGCTTTATCAGAAAAATTTGGTATAAAAATAACAATAGAAAATTATCCATTAGGTGGAAAATTAATATTTCATTATAAAGATTTGGAAGAATTAGACTTGATATTGTTAAAATTAAATTAAAATGCATATGGAAAAATTATCAATAAGCTTGAACGAAAAATTATAAGTATAAAAGTATACACAATCCTCAAGCTGCTAAAATTAAAGTATATATACAGCATTTTATTTCTTAAAATAAATATCTAAACGAGAAACACAATGATAGAAATTACAATGTCTAATTTTGAATTATATGATCATAGAGCAATAAATTCATACAATACAGTAGTAAATATATATATCGGTGTAAAATAATAATATAAGGAAATAAGTAATTTATGTCATATCAATATGTTTATGAAATGGTTGGTTTAAGCAAAATTATAAATGGTAAACGAATTTTAAAAGAAACAAATTTATCATTTTTACCAAAAGCTAAAATCGGTATAATAGGTCCAAATGGAGCAGGCAAATCGACTTTATTAAAAATAATGGCAGGTATTGATAAAGAGTTTGAAGGTAAAGCAACAGCTAAAATTGGTATAAAAGTAGGATATTTACCTCAAGAACCGTATCTTGATGCTAGTAAAAATGTTTTTGATAATATCATAGAAGGTCTTCATGAAAAGAAAAAACTTATTGATGAATTTAATTATATAAGTAACAAATTTGCTGCTGAAATCGCTGATGAAGAAATGCAAAAGCTTTTTGATAAACAAGCAGAATTGCAAGAAAAAATAGACAATTGTGATGGATGGAATCTAGAACGTGAAATAGAGATCGCAATGCTTGCTTTACGTTGCCCAGCAAAAGAAGCAGATATTACAAAAATTTCCGGTGGAGAAAAAAGAAGAGTAGCTTTATGTAAATTGCTTTTAGAGAAACCTGATATGTTGTTACTTGATGAACCTACAAATCATTTGGATGCAGAATCAGTTTCTTGGCTTGAGGATTATTTAAAGCATTATGAAGGTACTGTAATAGTAATTACCCATGATCGTTATTTTTTAGATAATGTTACAGAATGGATATTAGAAATAGATCGTGGAAATTGTATACCGTGGGAATCAAATTATAGTTCTTGGCTTGAGCAGAAGCAAAAAAAATTAGCTTTAGAAAGTAAAGAAGACGATGATAGAAAAAAACAATTGAATCGTGAACTTGAATGGATTCGTCAAACTCCAAAAGCTAGACAATCAAAAAATAAAGCACGTATTACAGCATATCAAGAGTTATTAAATAAACAACAAGAACAAAAAACTGATCCTACTCAAATAATTATACCTAACGGACCTCGTTTAGGTGATTTTGTTATTGAAGCAGAACATATAGCTAAAAAATTTAATAATAAAATATTATTATCAGATTTTAGTTTTAAAGTTCCACGTGGAGCTATTGTAGGAATTATTGGACCGAATGGAGCAGGTAAGTCTACTTTGTTTAATATTATTACAGGTAAAATAATGCCAGATAGTGGTTCTATTAAAATTGGTCAAACGGTAAAATTAGGTTATGTCGATCAATCACGGGATCATTTAGATGATAATAAGACTATATGGGAAGAAATTTCAGAAGGTCTAGATGAATTACAACTTGGTAATAGAATAATTAAAAGTAGAGCTTATTGTGCAGCTTTTAATTTTAGAGGCGGTGATCAACAAAAAAAAGTTGGACAACTTTCAGGTGGAGAACGTAACAGAGTACATTTGGCAAAATTACTAAAAGAAGGAGCAAATGTTATATTATTAGATGAGCCGTCTAATGATTTAGATATTGATACGTTAAGAGCACTTGAAGATGCTATTTTAGATTTTGCAGGTTGTGTATTAGTGATTAGTCATGATAGATGGTTTTTAGATAGAATAACCACTCATATTATATCATATGATAAAGAAAATAATGCTACATGGTTTGAAGGAAATTATCAAGATTATCATGAATATATGCTAAGTACTAACGGGGAAAGTATTTTAAATCCAAAATATAAACATAAGAAATTAATATAAATATGTCTTTAACACAAATATTATTAATTTTGTTTGTAGGAATATTGGTAACAACACCGCATGATATTTTTATAATTATTAAAGAATTAAAAAAAATAAAAGCGTATTTAATTAATATTAAGTCATCTATTGTAAAAAATATAGATGAACCGTTAGAAACAGAGCAGGTAAATTTTTATTTAAAAAAAATTATTAACCTAGAAGGTTATTATCATGGTAGTTATGATTTAACGACAATAAAAGAAAAATATTATACACTAATAATTAATAATGACTTAATAGAAAATGAATCAGTACCTGATATAACAGAGAAACACTAATCCGTGCCTCGTTCAATTGATTAAATCTAAGAATTATGCAAAAAGTAGTAAAACTTAACAATATCAAAATAGGAAATGATTTACCGTTTGTTCTAATTACAGGGCCTTGTCAGATTGAAGGAAAAGATCATGCGTTGTTTATGGCAGAAAAACTTGTTAAATTAACTAGCAAGCTTGAGATTCCATTTATTTATAAATCTTCTTTTGATAAAGCTAATAGAACTTCCGTACATGGGATTAGAGGAGTTGGTATTGAGAAAGGTTTAGAAATTTTATCAAAAGTAAAATCTGAATTCGATTGCCCTATTGTTACTGATGTTCATTCAGAGAGTCAATGTACTGAAACAGCCGAAGTAGCAGATATTTTACAAATTCCGGCATTTTTATGTAGACAAACCGACTTGCTTCAAGCTGCAGCAAAAACAGGTAAGATAGTAAAAGTAAAAAAAGGACAGTTTCTAGCTCCGTGGGATATGAAAAATGTACAAACAAAACTAGAAGCTTTTGGAGTGAAGGATATATTATTTACAGAGCGAGGAGCATGTTTTGGCTATAATAACTTGGTATCTGATATGCGTAGTCTTGCAATAATGGCAGAGTTAAATGTACCTGTAGTTTTTGATGCCACACATTCCGTTCAGCAACCGGGCGGGTTAGGAGGCAGTACCGGCGGAGAAAGAAAATATGTAGAGTTACTTGCAAAGGCAGCAACTTCTGTAGGTATCGCCGGTATTTATATGGAAGTACATCAAGACCCCGATAACGCTCCAAGCGATGGTCCATGTATGATGAAGTTGGATAATCTAGAGTCTATTCTTATCAAACTAAAAAAATATGATAAAATTACAAAAGAAAAATAACTTCAAATGTTACCTTTCAAAATATATATAAATATCCCCTATTAATTCAATTTTAAAATAGAAGTAATAATTTTTTTAAATAGTATTAATATTAATTTATTCAGTTTATAGATCAAAAATGTTTTTATTTGTATAAATGCAAATAATTTATAGGTATAATTATTATATGGAATCAAATAAAAGCAGTTGGCAGTACACTGTTTGGTAGTTCTAAACAGAAAAATATAAATGATTTTTTGACGGAGTAAATAATAATATAAAATTAAAACCTTATCAAGTAACCTATAATGTAGAATTTAATAAAGAACAAAAAAAATATTATAAAGAAGCATTAGAATGGCTTGATAAACTTACGGGATCGCAAGCTGAGCATATTATTATATCTATACATTTTTAGCAATATTTGTAAAAAAATAGGTGGATTATTTTAAATTTAGGGAGATTCTATAAGGACGAAAATAAAAGCGAAATAGTAATTAAATTGCTTCTTGAAGCAATAAAATATTTCAAGGTAAGTTTAAGTATAGACCCGATAGAAGAGTGTAGTTTTATTCTTAGAGAAATTTTTAACATCCCTAAGAATAAAAAAGAAGTAGAGAAGTATCTATCTTTAAAAAAAGATCTTTATATATCTTTAGAAGAATTTTTATTTAAATTAAATTTAATACCGCTAGCTGCTTTTGAATATTTAAAGGCTGCAAGTATAGCTAGCCCTCAGGAAGAACAAAAATTATTGTTAAAAGTTCATAAAGTTTATAGTACGGAGATGGAGGAAAATACTGTTTTTATACGCTCAATGCTTGACAAAGGTAAGATGGAAGATCTGAGTATAGTTACTAAAGAGGCTGACAGAACAAAATTTTTAAGTGATACACAGACTATAATAAATGATTTTGTTTCACTGCCGGAGTTGCAAGCCAAGGAGTGGCCAGAAGTACAACAAAATCAAAATGAGCAATTGACTAATAATCAACAAGAAGTAAACAAATGCCAATTAATACAGGACATAGGCATTGGGTAAATATGAGATAATGATACAAATAAGATAATATTTACTTATAATGATCCTTTGGGCAGACCGAGGTTTGCTCTGATGCGGAAATAATGGATTTAAAAACTCAACAACAAGAAGAAGGAAATACTTAGGACTACGGAGTTTTGGTATGCGATGATTTAATAAGACAATCTCAAGGCCTTAAAATTCTCTCTACGGAGCAATGTAAAGGACAAGGACTAAATTTAAGAAAATCTCAAGCTGAAACATTAAAACAAAGTTTAATAGTCCTCAACAAGTCCAAGAACAACATGTTTATATTAACATTAGATAGTAATGCTTCAGATAATGAAGAAGATAAAGATAATAACGTTAATAAGTAATGAAGTAGAGCGTCCTCCTTATGATAATAAGGACGAAGTTGAGGTAGGTGGAGCAACTATGCAACTTAATGATTAACATTAAAAGTTTGACGTTGCGATGTCATTGCTGCTGTTGCAGGAATGACATCGGCATTCTAATAACAATGTCCACTCACAATACTTGCATTTACACTGAGAAAGAATTACCGCAGCCGCATTTTGCTTTAGCTTGCGGATTACTAACGTTGAAATATGAACTGCCTAGTTCTTCTATAAAATCAAGAGTGCAATCTAGTATAAATTTTTGAGAGATAGGATCAATAATAATTGTAGCATTATGTTTAGTAATGACATAATCATCTTGCTCTATATTATCTTTTGAGACTAGTTCGTAATTATACATAAGTCCTGAGCAACCGCCGCTATCAACCGAAATTCGCAGTACTAAATTCTTATCTTTTTCTAGCTTTACTAACTCGCAAACCCGTTCAAAAGCTCTATCCGTAATTGTTATCGTCACTTAAAATTACCTTGTAAAAGTCTCATAAATTATATAGTATATCTTGATATTTTTCAAGTTGGTTTGTTGTGTGGATACCCAATCGGCATTGCGAGCAGCCGTAGGCTGCGTGGTAATCTCATGAAATAATAACAAACTCCTGAGATTGCTTCGTCAATTGCTATGCAATTTCCTCGCAATGACGAAAAGTTAGAACCACAACAACGTCTTTCAAAATAAAGGATAACGATGCTTGCTTCATACGCTTCTGATCCTCTTAAAAGTAGGGGAAGATTATATAAGGAAATCCCGACCTCTTATAGAAACGAGTTTGAACGTGATCGTGATCGCATTATACATACTAATGCATTTAGGCGTTTGCAATATAAAACTCAAGTTTTTATTAATCACGAGGGAGATCATTACAGAAATAGGCTAACTCATTCTCTAGAGGTTTCGACTGTTGCACGTTCAGTCGCTAGTACTTTAAATTTATCAAATGATTTAGCTGAGACAATAGCACTTGCTCATGATCTTGGGCATACGCCTTTCGGTCATGCGGGAGAGCGGGCTTTAAATGAATGTATGAGAGAGTATAACGGCTTTTCTCATAATGCTCAATCTTTAAAGATACTAACATTACTTGAAAAAAGATATGCGGCTTATAATGGAGTAAATTTAACATGGGAAGTTTTAGAAGGAATAGTAAAACATAACGGTCCTATACTAGGCGAGATAAATGAATATATAGCAGAGTATAATAAGCAAAATGATTTAGAACTTAGTACCTATGCATCAGCAGAGGCTCAAATAGCAGCTCTTGCCGATGATATTAGCTATATTTCGCATGATTTGGAAGATAGTATCGGTGCTAAAATTATCGATTTTCATAGTCTTGCTGAACTTAAATATATTGATCAACATGTTGTTGAACTCAAGTCAAAATTTAAAAATATTAGTTCCTCATGTCTGATTTATGAGGTAGTACGTAAGCTAATACATGAGTTAATTACCGATTTATTATGGCAAACAAAAGAAAATTTAAATAAAGAAAAAATTACTAACATAGATGAGATACGTAACTTAAATTATCAGATAGTGGATTTTACGGAAAAAACTAATAAAAATATTAAGGAAACTAAGAAGTTTCTTCATGAGCGAGTTTATAAAAGTAATAAAATTACGGCCATCAGCCTTAAATGTACTAAAATCGTACAAGGGCTGTTTAAGGTTTATATGGATGATATTAATTTATTGCCGGTTAATTGGAAAATGCTAATAGACTCTAATGAAACATATAGTAAAGCTAGAGTTGTTGCTGATTATATAGCAGGGATGACTGACCGTTTTGCCATTCAGGAATATAATCAGCTCTGCTCGACTTCCTACATAACTTGCTTCTAAGGGTAATTTGTGCGTCGCTGCGGTGCTGCGTTCTGTGTCTCCTACAAATTCCTCCTTATTAGCAAGCGTTTGTAAGAATTCTATTCGCTGAATTTTAATAACATTTAATAATTATGAATATATTTAATCAATTGAAACAAGATATAATTGTGGCAAGCAGGCAATTATATAATAATCAAGAAATAGCAAATACTGCTACTATTGAAATACCGAAAGATAGTTTTAACGGTGATTTATCAAGTAATATTGCAATGATTATTGCAGCTAAAGAAAGTATTGCTCCTCGGGAAGTGGCTTTAAAATTTAAAGAAGTCCTTATAACATTACCTTATATTGCAAGTATAGAAATAGCAGGACCTGGCTTTATTAATTTTACTATAAAAGCTGATAGTTGGCAGGCATCAATAAAGGATATTTTACAGCATGAAGAAAAGTTTTTTGAAATTGATATAGATAAAAGCAGAAATATTAACATCGAGTATGTTTCGGCAAATCCCACCGGTCCAATGCATATAGGGCATGCTAGGGGTGCGGTATATGGTGATGTGCTAGCAAGGATTTTGCAAAAGGTAAGTTATTCCGTTACAAAAGAATATTATGTTAATGATGCAGGCTCACAAATAAATGATTTAGTTAGTACGGTATTATTACGTTATAAAGAGGCTTTAGGTGAGCAAATTACTATCCCTGCCGGGTTATATCCGGGAGAGTATTTAATTCCGCTTGGGCAAATTTTAGCGAAAGAATACGGCAATAAATTATTAACGATGAACTATGCTGAAAGGTTCAAAATAATTAAAAGTTTTGCCGTAGAAAAAATGCTTGATTTAAATAGAAAAGATTTAGCAGATTTAGGGATTAAACATGATATATTTTTCTCTGAGCAATCATTGCATGATAAAGGTGAGATAGAGGAAACAGTTAAACTACTGGAGCGTATGGGGCTAATTTATGAAGGTACGTTACCTGCCCCTAAAGGTAAAATTCACGAAGAGTGGGATAATAGAGTTCAAAAATTATTTAAATCTACTAAGTACGGTGATAGTCAAGATCGTCCTATAGAAAAAGCTGATGGAAGTTGGTCTTATTTTGCTTCTGATCTTGCATATGCTAAGGATAAAATAGAGCGGGGAGCGAATCACTTAATTTATGTACTTGGTGCCGATCATAGTGGATATGTTAAAAGAATTGAGGCAATAGTTAAAGCTTTAGGTAAGGAGCAGGTTAAAGTGGACGTTAAAATTTGTCAATTGGTCAATTTCGTTGAAAACGGTGTGCCGGTTAAAATGTCAAAACGTCTTGGGAGCTTTGCTAGTGTACAAGACGTAAATCATGAGGTGGGGAAAGATATCATAAGATTTATGATGTTAACTAGACAAAATGATAAGCCACTTGATTTTGATTTGGTAAAAGTGAAAGAACAATCAAGAGAAAATCCTATCTTTTATGTACAATATGCACATGTGAGAACGATATCTATTTTATCAAAAGCTAAAGAATTAATGCCTGAATCTTATAATAACTTTGAATCAGGTAAGTATGATTTATCTTTATTATCCTCTGAAGAAGAAATTGAGATTATAAAACTTTTGGCTAGCTGGACAAAAACATTAGAAGCATCTGCAAAATATTTTGAACCGCATCGCATCGCATTTTATTTAATAAATTTAGCCTCAAAATTTCATTCTATGTGGAATTTCGGTAAAGAAAATAGCGATTATAGATTTGTAATTGAGAGCAATAAAGAATTAACTCTAGCACGCCTTGCTCTTGCAAGTGCCATACAGAAAGTTATAGCTAGCGGTCTCGAAGTGATAGGTGTAGAACCAATGAACAAAATGTAGTTAGGTTTTCATCGTCATTGCAAGGAGGTATTGCTCATGTGGATACCGAGTCGTCATTGTGAGCAGCCGTAGGCTGCGTGGCAATCTCATGAAATAATACTCCTGAGAGTGCTTCGTCAAAACTTACAATTTTTCCTCGCAATGACGTTTTTCTATTATCAAATTACTAAATATGATCAATAATATTTTTATTAAAATATTTCTAGTATTTTTAGTATGTATGTCCGCTATTTATTTTGGTTATCAATATTATCAGAATAGCAAGCCGGTAATTACTATTTATCCTGATGAGCTGCCTACAAAAATAAAACCGTCTATAATAGAAAATAACCAAATAGCCGCAGTACATAGTACTATATATGAAAATCTTATTGCTAAAGATACAAATATTAAAACCGTAAAATTGCTTCCTGACCCTGAGAAACCTATGAGTATAGATTCTCGCAACCAAAGTCAAAGCGATGAATCTTTTGATGAAATATCTAACCTTATTGCATTAATAGAGCCAAATAATAACGCCAAAAATGAAACGGATTTAAATATAATAAAGCTTGAAAAAGGAAGTAAAGATAAGGTTAGTAATGCTAAAAATTGTAAAAATAATGAAAGTTATAAAGTACAACTAGGTTCGGTAAAATCTGAAGCAGAAGCAATGAAAGAAGGGGAAAGAATAAAAAAGCAATTCCCGAAAATTCTTAAAAATGTTGTTATCACAACCAAAAAAGTTAAATATGACGACGGCAAATTTTTCTATTTAATCTTAGCCGGTGATTATGGTAGTCTTAGTCAAGCTAAAGCGGTTTGTAAGAAATTAGCTTATAATAAGCAGAGTTGTGTATTGAAGTGATATTTGTATACTCTTATGTCATTCCTGCGAAAGCAGAAATCCATCATAAAGCGAGATAAATCGAGCTTTTAATTTTAAGAATTTGCTGTGTTTATACTTTTTTTCTGGATTTCTGCTTTCGCAGGAATGACATAGAGAACCACGCAACAACGACTATAAATAAAAACTAAATAACTTATGAAAGAAGCTAAAGTAGAAAATATTGACTTTGGTAATGCATTATCAGAGCGTTATCTTGCTTATGCGTTATCAACAATTATGTCACGTTCGCTTCCTGACGTACGTGACGGACTCAAGCCTGTACATCGTAGGTTATTATACGCAATGCTACAGTTAAGGCTTGAGCCGAATTCCGGCTATAAGAAATGTGCGAGGGTGGTCGGTGACGTAATAGGTAAATACCACCCGCACGGTGATGTGGCAGTGTATGATACCTTGGTACGCCTTGCTCAGCATTTTTCGTTGCGTTATCCTTTAATTGATGGGCAGGGTAATTTCGGTTCTATCGACGGTGATAATGCAGCAGCTATGCGTTATACCGAATCACGTATGACGGACATATGTACGTTATTAATGGAGGACATCGATAAAGATACGGTAGATTTTCGTCCTACTTATGATGGTTCCGATTTAGAACCGGTAATAATGCCGGCAAGTTTTCCGAATTTACTAGCTAATGGTTCTGAAGGGATAGCAGTCGGTATGGCAACCAATATACCGCCGCATAATTTACATGAGCTTTGTGATGCTCTAATACATTTAATCAACCATCCGAAAGCTGAAATTAACGATATAATAAACTTTGTCAAAGGTCCTGATTTCCCGACCGGCGGCATAATTATTGATAAAGCTGAAGTTATTAATGCTGCATATACTACTGGACGCGGTAGTCTTAGAGTAAGAAGCAGATGGGAAAAAGAGGAGCTAAGTTACGGTACATATCAGATAGTCGTAACCGAGATACCTTATCAGGTTCAGAAATCAAAACTTATAGAACAAATAGCAATATTACTAAAGGATAAAAAAATTCCCCTTGTTAGCAATATTAGAGATGAATCAACAGACATTATAAGGTTGGTTATAGAGCCGAGAGATCGGGGATGTGATCCGCAAATAGTTATGGAATCTCTATTCAAGCTAACGAATTTAGAAAGCCGCATTCAGTTAAATATGAATGTGATCGGCAGTAATAACGTGCCGAGAGTAATGAATATTTTAGAGATTTTACAAGAGTTTCTATATCATAGACAAAATATTGTTACTCGCAGATCAACTTATCTTTTAAACAAAATCAAGCATCGTTTAGAAATTCTAAAAGGGCTTAGGATAGCTTATCTAAATCTTGATGAGATCATTAAAATTATTCGTGAAGAAGATGAGCCAAAAGCGATAATGATGGAGTGGTTTAAACTAACCGAAATACAAGTAGAAGCGATATTAAATACCCGTCTTCGCTCGCTTCGTAAGCTTGAAGAGCAGGAAATTATTAATGAGCATAGTAATTTGCAGAAGCAACAAGCTATATTAGAAGAAATTCTAAATAATCCTAAAGAACTATGGAAAATAGTTAAAAAAGAAATCAAAACAGTACAAACGAAATTTGGATTAAATACGGTAATAGGAGCAAGGCGTACAAGCTTTGAGGAAGTAACGCTTACGAATCAAGTAGTTGATATAACGGCTTTCATTACTAAAGAGCCGATTACTATTATCTGCTCAAAAATGGGGTGGGTGCGTTCGTTAAAAGGTCATAACACCGATTTATCGACTATCAAATATAAAGAAGGTGATGCAGAAAAATTTATTTTAGAAGCTTACACGACTGATAAAATATTAATAGTTAGTTCAGAAGGCAGATTTTTTACTTTGCTTGCCGATAATATTTCCAAAGGTAAAGGAACAGGGGAATCTATAAAACTACTTGTGGATATAGGTAATAACGATATTACGAATATTTTAGTCTATAAACCTGATCAGCTTTTATTACTTGCAAGTAGTGTAGGTAAGGGGTTTTTAGTTAATTCAAATGAAGTAATGGCTCAAACAAAAACAGGAAAGCAAATTATGAATGTACCGGATGGTCATGTATGTATAGCTTGTTTACCTGTAAACGGTGATAGTATTGCTTGTATTGGTGAAAGTCGTAAATTACTGGTATTTAATATAGATGAAATACCTGAAATGAAAAAAGGGCAAGGTGTAACGCTGCAAAAATTTAAGAATGCTAAGCTTCTAGATATTAAAATATTCAATAAAGAAGACGGCTTAGGTTGGAATAACAATGGAAAAGTAAAACTTGAGAAAAACATTGTTGCATTTTTAGGCAAAAGAGGTAGTACCGGTAAATTACCTCCTATGGGCTTCCCAAAAAATAATAGATTTTCATCATATTAATATAGGAGGGAAAAGATTTTCATTGTTCTCTGATGCTGGTTTTCGATGTTCTGAGTTACATATCTTTAGAGAATTATCCTGTTGCATATTAAAAAACTTCAATGCTGTCTCAAAATCCCTGTCTTGTGTATAGACTTTCTGAATATTTAAAGCATGTAATATTGTAAATATTTTTTAAGTTGGAACTAGAAACAAAATTATATGCATCTTTAAATAATAATTTAGAAGCGGTTGCATATCTTGTAACTGCTTTTAATCCATTTACAAAGGAATATCCTGAGCTTGTAAATTGAGCATGATTCATAGTGTTACTCCTGTTTTAAAATAATAAAAATCATATATCACGTGATTACCATATATTGTGGTTGCGTCACAATATATGGTAATCAGAGAAAATCAATATCTAAAAATAAAAAAAGTAAAATATATAATTTTATTTAATCAAAAGGCAGTATAACATAAATTTTTCAAGGTTTGGGCCGGTACTTGAAGTACAAAAGCTAAGCATAATTTGACAAGAATTAGAGCACTGTAAGCTAATAAAATGGTTTAAAGATTTAACAGCAGAGAAAACAAGATTATTACAACGACGGAACTATAAAGTTTATTGATAGTTCAATTAAAAAAAATATAATAACCAAGGCATAAGATTACTCTAAGCCTTGATTATAATAGTGATGGCAAATTAATTTGTAAATAATTAAAACTTAAGTTTTGTACCTATAAGGCCAACAGTACCTCGTGTTGTTTTACTAGGTGCTTCAGGGTAATATACAGGTTTACCTTTAGCTTGGAAATGAGAAATTTCAGCATATGGTAATAAACCAGGCATGATCTTATATTCAGTAGCGAGGCTTACAGCATCAACGGTGTTTTTATATCTTGAAGTTTTAAGATATTCAAGACTTGTTTTTATAGGTCCTTGTCCATAAGCAACTGCCCCATTGTAATAATAGGTATCACGACCGACTTTATAATATTCCTTAGCGGTTAAGCTTTTACCTAAATTACCGTAAGAAGCACCACAAGAGAAATTACCGTAAGTAAATACAGCTCCAAGATTATATGCTTTTAAATTAGAAAGTTTATAGGTATTAAGCACTTGAATTGTAGTTCCGTCCATTTTAGCATGAATAAGACGACGAGCAGGTTTACCGTATTCTCCGGTGACAGATAGTTTTAAGTCTGCATCTTCGCTAATTTCATGTTCATAAGTTAAGCCGGCAGAAAAAGCATCCCTAATATTCTGATTAATAGTCATGGTTTCGTTATTCTCTAATTTAACCGTCTTTATTCCGGTTTTAGAAACACTAACTCCGTTTCTGCCTGAGCTTGCAAGCGTTAAATTATTTATATCTCTATTACCGCCTGTATTAGCAGTATCGGGAGTATAAGAAACTCCGGCTTGGAAGCCTTTCATTTTAGGCGTGAAAAAATTCAATCTTCTAGCTCTCTCAGCTTTATCATTGATTTGATCAAAAGAATTAGAGTATGACTCAAGATAAAAGCTAGCATTAGTATCAAAATCCGATTTTAAACCATTATATCGCATATATTGACCGTCAAGTAGAGCATATCTAGACCATCCTCCGGTACCTGCAGTTACTTGACTACCGGTAATACGCAACTTAGCGCTTGCATCAGCAGGAGAGCCTAGTTCTACTTTACCGTAACTAGTTTCAATAAATATATGTGATCCATTATAATTTGTAGAGGTTTTTGCTCTTGTAGTAGGCTGAAGCACTATTTTAGCACCTGCTATTACATCATTGATAGTTTTAGCAATAGTGGCCGCAAACGCTGCTTCTGTGTAAAACCCTAGCTTTTTCCTGTTATCAGTTACATTTTTATCAAATAAAATTAAATGATCCTGTTTAACATAACCGTTTTCAAATAAATAGAATCCTTCTAATTTTATTTCAGTATCAGAATTAGAAATAACAGGTGTTGGATTTTCTTCAGCAAGACCAGCCGATGCAAGGCAAATAATACTTGCAGCTAATAATAACTTTTTCACTTTAATAAAGCTCCTATAAATTTAAATAAATATTTACTATACAAAGTAAATGTTTAGTATTAATAAATATTAAGTCAACTATGCTATAATATAATAATACTTTTCAGAATTGATAATAAAAAACTATTTTAATTTGTAATAATTTAATTTTAAGTATATAATGTTGTATTATTATCACTATCATTATTCAAGTAGTCTCAGACTTATAGTTTTAAAGAAAAATTTTGTATTGTAAATAATTATGAGTTATAATCATTAGTTTATTAATTAAATCAAATTTTGATTATGGCTATAATGTCAGATAAGTGGATAAAAGAAGCTGTTATAAATCACAGTATGATAAGGCCCTTTGCGGAAAAGCAGGTAAGAGTGCATAATAAAGAAAAGATTATTTCTTACGGCTTATCTTCTTACGGCTATGATGCTAGAGTATCTAATGAATTTAAAATATTCACCAATATAAATTCTACTACGGTTGATCCAAAAAATTTCAGTGAATATAATTTAGTTGATAGAGAAGTAGATGTGTGTATTATCCCACCTAATAGCTTTGCCCTTGGCAGAACTATAGAATATTTTAAAATACCGCGTGATGTATTAGTTATTTGTGTCGGCAAGTCTACTTATGCAAGATGCGGTATAATAGTAAATGTGACTCCGTTAGAACCGGAGTGGGAAGGACATGTAACTTTAGAGTTTTCTAATACTACTCCATTACCTGCTAAAATATATGCAAATGAAGGAGCTTGTCAGTTTTTATTTTTAAAGAGTGATCAAATTTGTGATACTTCATATGCCGATCGCCAAGGAAAATATATGAAACAAGTAGGCGTAACTTTACCGCTAACATAACTTTTTTATGTAGAAAATTATATTAAATTTTTAATAAGGATTTTTATGAGTACAATAAACACCGATACTAATGAGACAATGCCGCATATTTCCGTTAATGCACAATATATAAAAGATTTATCTCTTGAGAACCCTTCTGCCCCGTCTTCTCTTGCGGCTTTGGATCAACGCCCTCAAATTGATTTATCTCTAGATATAAATATTACTAATTTATCGGAAGAAAATTTCTATGAAGTAGAGTTAAATATCGAGGCAATTGCAAGAAATGAGAAATATAAATTATTTCAGATAGAATTAAAATATGCTGGAGTATTTAATTTAATTAATATTGATTCTGAACAACATCCGGTTTTATTATCCGTTCATTGTCCGGCAATGATATTTCCATTTGCCAGAAAAATTATAGCTAGCTGTACTCAAGATGCAGGATTCCAGCCTTTAATGATTGATCCTATAGATTTTGGTGCCTTATATCATAAGAAAATGTCAGAGCATCAAAACTAAGAAAATCATTTAATTATTTAATAAATTTCATTGTAAACGCCATGGTTTTTAAACCACAGATAGAGCTTAATAGTAAAAATTTTATAAATTTGATTAAATATTCTTTACTTATGTTATTAATGACTGTATAAAGCACTAGATAAAAAATTATAATTTAGTTAACAATAATTAACTGTAATTAAATTATAGCACAATATAAAAATTGAATTTTATGGAGAAAAATAATGAGAGTTTTGTTAATTGAAGGCGAGCCGGAAATGGC
This sequence comes from Rickettsia conorii str. Malish 7, assembly GCF_000007025.1. NCBI lineage: Bacteria > Pseudomonadati > Pseudomonadota > Alphaproteobacteria > Rickettsiales > Rickettsiaceae > Rickettsia > Rickettsia conorii. The sequence goes on from NC_003103.1 coordinate 96,094, forward strand.
TAACTTAATTGAACTAACTTTAGCTTCAGAAGGGATAGTTTGCGATAAAGCTTCAGTTGGTGTAGAAGGTTTAAGACTTGGTAAAGTTGGTGGTTATGATCTAGTAATCTTAGACCTTATGTTACCGGATATTAATGGTTTTGAGATATTACTAAGATTGCGTGCTGCAAAAATAAAAACCCCAATCTTAATTTTATCTAGCTTAACGGATACGTATCAAAAGATTACTGGTTTCTCTTCCGGAGCCGATGATTATCTAACCAAGCCGTTTGTAAGAGAGGAATTAATTGCTAGAATTAAAGCTATAGTTAGACGTTCTAAAGGTCATGCAGCATCAGTATTTAGGTTTGATAAGGTTAGCATAAACCTAGATACTAGAAGTGTAGAAGTTGACGGCAAAAAAGTACATTTGACGAACAAAGAATATGCTATTTTAGAGCTATTAATACTCCGAAGAGGAACTATCTTAACTAAAGAAATGTTCTTAAATCACTTATATAGTAGTGTTGATGAACCAGAAATGAAAATTATTGACGTATTTATTTGTAAACTTCGTAAAAAGTTAAGTGATGCTGCCGGTGGTAGAGATTATATCGACACAGTATGGGGACGTGGTTATATGCTAAAAGAATATGATGAGTTACAACAAAAAGAAATTTTAGCACAAGGAGCATAATTAATGCCTTTATCTACTTCTTTACTTGGTAAAAAAAGTACTTATAAAGATAGTTATGATGTGACTTTATTATTTAAAATTCCACGTATAAATAATCGAAACGAACTTGGAATAAATAGTAATAATCTTCCGTTTTACGGTGTAGATGTTTGGAATACATATGAACTATCTTGTCTTAATAAGAACGGTAAGCCATGGGTTGGAGTAGGCACTTTTTATATACCGACGGATTCTGAAAATATAGTAGAATCAAAATCATTTAAATTATATCTAAATTCTTTTAATAACTTTGTTGTTGAATCAGTAAAAGAACTAGAAAGAATTATCTTGCAGGATCTAAGTAATGTTACACACGCTAAAGTAACAGGACGTATATTTCCTATAAATACAAAAGTAGAATTTGGTGTTCCAAGCGGTAAAAATATCGATGATTTAGATATAGTATGCAATAATTACGGTGCACCCGATAATAGTTTAATTGAGTATGAAGATGTTTTGGTAGAAGAAGAGATTAATTCTCATTTACTCAAATCAAATTGCCTAGTAACCGGTCAACCGGATTGGGGTACAATCGTTATAAAATATAAAGGAAAAAAGTTAAAATATGATTCTTTTCTGAAATATTTAATATCTTTTAGAAATTGTAATGAGTTTGCAGAGCAGTGTGCTGAGCGTATTTTTACGGATATTAAAAATGCTATAAGTCCTGATTTTCTTTCTATTTATATAGTATATGCTAGGCGTGGAGGCATTGATATTTGTCCCTATCGTTCTACCGATAAAAGTTATACTTTACCTAGCGATAAGCGATTTATTAGGCAATAATCACTTTTCTAATCCATAAAAAAATCCGTTTGTGCGAAAAGTATTGTCAGTGTGGATTGAAAAACGCATCCGTTGTCATTCCGTGGCTTGACCACGGAATCTAGCTTATTAATAGTATTTTAGATTTTTTTTGGATTCCGTGGGTCAAGCCACGGGGTGACACAGTGGCTTTTACCGGTCCATCCAGCAATGTTCGACTATACAGGAATGACATAAACGAGCCACGCAATAACGCTGATCAAGGCGGGGTAACAATCAAAAATAATTCACGTAAGCAAGCTTTTCGCAGGATAGCAGTTAGTATAATTTTATGATTCTTTTGTAGGATTTTGTGGAGGCTTTAGGCTTTCTACTATTTTATTTAGGTCTATTTGACTACAGATCCCCAGTAATACGGGATCACGAGGACGAATAGAATTCATATTCCAATGGCTACGGGTTCTAATAGCATCTATAGTAATTTTAGTAGTACCTATTAATTTAATTATTTGATGGTCTTGGATGTTCGGATAATTAGACAATAACCAATATATAGCATCCGGTTTATCTTGACGTCTTGCTATAGGAGTGTATTTAGCACGTTTTTTTTTCTGATTTTTCATCAATTCATAAGCAGGGCTATATGAAATTTGTAAATTAGCATTAGGATCTTTACTGCAACGCTCAATTTCCTCTAAAGTTAACTGACCGTTTGCAATTGGATTTAAACCTTTTATAGATTGTGCTACTTCACCGTCAGCCATACCTTTTATTTCAAATTCATGAATACCGCAAAAATCGGCAATTTGTTTAAAAGTTAAAGAAGTATTTTCAATTAACCATATAGCCGTGGCTTTTGGCAGAAGCGGTAATGTTTTTTGCGAATTCATGATAATTGTTTTTTGGCTTAATTTAAGAAGTTATAACAAATAGAGTTATTTAAGTCAATCTTCATTTAGAAACTTAACTATCTCCTCAACTACTTTCTTAGCATCGCCGAATAACATAAAAGTATTATCGTGATAAAATAGCGCATTTTTTATACCTGCATATCCTGATGCCATAGAACGTTTAATAAACAAGATCGTACGTGCTTTTTCGACATCGAGTACCGGCATACCGTAAATTGGACTGTTCGGATCATTTTTAGCAGCAGGATTAGTTACGTCATTTGCACCAATCACAAGCACTACGTCAGTGGTAGCGAAATCTCTATTAATTTCTTCAAGCTCAAGTACTTTCTCATAATCTATATTAGCTTCTGCAAGTAAAACATTCATATGCCCCGGCATTCTACCTGCTACCGGATGTACGGCAAAACGTACATTAATATCTGAACGTTCTAATATATCAACCATCTCTTTTATGATATGCTGAGATTGGGCTACTGCCATACCGTAACCGGGAACAATTATCACCGATGATGTATTAAGTAGTAAATGTGCCGCATCTTCAGGGCAGCTTGTTTTTGCTATTTTATCGTCGTCTATATCCTTGTTAATTCCAGTAGGTGCAGGCAAAAACGCCCCAAAAATAACCTTAATTAATGAGCGATTCATCGCTTTGCACATTATATAGCTAAGTATAGCTCCGCTACTACCGACTAATGCTCCAGTAATAATAAGTAGGCTATTGCTAAGCGTAAAGCCTATACCTGCTGCCGCAAAACCTGAATAAGAATTTAGCATTGAGACTATAACAGGCATATCTGCACTGCCTACCGGTATTATTAGTAATACTCCGATTAACAGTGATAAAAAGACTATTAGATTAAATAAAAATATATTCTCTGAACGAATAAACGATATTACTAGAATAACCAATATTATTGCCGTTAATAAGCATATATATTGCTGACCGTAGAATTTTAACGGGCTACTTTTCATTAAGCCTTGTAGTTTTAGAAAAGCTATAATCGAACCGCTAAAAGTTAAAGCACCGATAGAGACGCCTACTGATATTTCTATTAATGCATTAATCGGTAAACTTCCTGCTATTCCTATAGAAAAATTTTCAGGAGCAAGTACTGTAGCATAAGCTACAAATACCGCAGCAAGACCGACAAAAGAGTGAAATCCCGCTACTAATTGAGGCATTGCCGTCATGGAGATTTTAAGTGCGATAATCCCGCCGATTACAGCACCTAATAATATGGTTGCTATAATGGGTAATTTATGAGTAAAATCCGGTAGGAAAAAAGTAACGATGACTGCTATCGCCATCCCCAAAATACCTATGGTACTGCCTAAACGTGCTTGTTTCTGTGAGGATAAGAATTTGAGTGATAGAATAAAGCAAACAGCCGCAACTAAGTATAATAACTGGATAATTTGTAGGGACATAGGTGAATGTATGTTTATATTATTAGCTATTTAGTGTCATACCGCGGCTTGACCACGGTATCCAAAAAAAATAAAAAAACTGGATCCCGCGATATCAAGTCGCGGGATGACAAATACGCTTCAAGAACCATGCAACAAGGCTAAAAAGTAAATCCTATACCTATAGACACTATTAAAGGATTAAGTTTAACTTTAGAGGTCATGGTTTTATTACCTACTAAATTCGGTTTATACTCAAGTTTAGGATTTAAGAAAAATTGTCTTACGTCAATATTGATTAAAGTATCGTCTTTAGCATAAAAATCTACACCTATTTGTCCTACGGCACCGTGTCCGTTTCTAATTTTAAGACCGGTAGCTTGAGTAAGCATATAAGAACCGTGATAACCTATACCTATATATGGTCTTATTCCACCGTAAGGAGCTATATGAAATTGTCCGGTAATTGTTGCAGGAATCATATAAATAGGTTTGTGTTTTCCTAGTTTAACATTATCAACGCCATAATTATGAGCAACGGCTGCAAGGGATGTATATTTAGTGCGTAAAACATTAAAGCCAAGTGATAATTCAGTAGCTAAATAATTATTAAAGAATATAGTAGTGGACGCATCACCTCCATAACCGTTTTTTGCCACTTCTCCTACTGAAACAGGTTGAGGAGAGGTAGGAGTAGGTAATCCTTTTTGCTTAGCACTTGAAACAACACCTCCTAGACGCATCTTGAAAACTAAACTGCCTTCGTTTTCGTAATACGGTGTACTATCATAGTCAGAAGCAGAGTCTACATCATCATACATGCTTTTAGCAAAACTATTAATACTTATGGTGGATACAAACAAAATTATCCCTAATTTTTTCACTATTCTTAACATATAATTATAACCTTTACTTGCTTAAAATTGATTACCGTATTATTATATAAAATTTTTGTTTATATATTTATACCATTGTCATAAAAGATAGAATTCTTTTATGCTAAAAGTCAAGACATTTAAGTAAAATTATAGAAATTATTGGAGCATATTAATGAATGATGCATTAAAAACATATTTAACCGGTATAGGTTGGTTTTTACTTAGTTTAGTAAGTAGTAGTGCCAATGATGTAATATCTAAATATCTTGGGACTCGTTTACATAGCTTTGAAGTAGCTTTTTTCCGCTTCTTTTTCAGTAGCATAGTTTTACTACCTTTTGTTGTTTATTATGGTAAAAATACTTTAAAAACAAGTCGTCCTTTTGTACATATATTAAGAGGGTTATTATTATTTTTCGGTATGACTTCTTGGACTTACGGTCTTACCATAGCTCCCGTTACTACTGCAACAGTCGTAAGTTTTTCTATTCCTTTATTTACTTTAATACTTGCCGTATTTTTTCTGAACGAAAATATTATTTGGCCAAGATGGGTAGTTACCGTAGTAGGATTTATAGGACTTGTTGTTACTCTTAAACCGCATGCCGAGGATTTTAACCCAGAAATTTTGTATTTTGTATTAGCCGCTATTTCATTTGCTATGCTTGATATTATTAATAAAAAATTCGTAATAAAAGAATCGATGATTAGCATGCTATTTTATTCGGCAATAGTAACTGCTATAGTGTCGTTACCTGTAGCATCGCAGTATTGGCTAACTCCTAGTAGTTTTGAATTAGCTTTATTGTTTGTACTCGGTAGTAGCGGAAGCTTAATATTATTCTTCCTGCTTAAAGCTTTTTCTATGGTAGATGCAACCGCTACCGCTCCTTATAGATATTTAGAGCTGGTGATTTCGGTAATAGCGGCATATTTCATATTTAACGAATTTCCTGATAAAAGCACACTTCATGGAGCAGTAATAATAATTCCTACCACCTTGTTTATAATATATTCCGAAAAAAAAGCTATGAATAGAAAACATGAATCGCAGTAAACTAGTATTTTCAAGCGGTATCGCTAACACTTTTGAATGGTATGATTATGTATTATTCGGTTATTTTGCACCCATAATAGGAACAAAATTTTTTCCAAATGATGATGCTAATACTTCTTTACTGCAAGTTTTTTTAGTATTTGCTATAGGTTATTTGGCAAGACCGTTGGGCGGCATATTTTTTGGTGTTATCGGTGATAGATTTGGACGCAAAGTAGCCTTAACTAGTGCGTTATTTTGCATGTCTGCCCCAACCGTATTAATAGGAATATTACCAACTTACCATACTATCGGTATAACTGCGACTATATTAATGATTTGTGTACGAATTCTACAAGGATTATCAATGGGGGGAGTTTTGACCGGCTCTATTTCCTTTGTTATTGAGCATACTAGCCATAAACACCAAGGCTTCACCGGTAGTATTTCAATGTCTAGTATATGCTCCGGTTTATTGCTTGGTTCTTTTGTTTCTTATATCGTTAAGAATATCCTAACAGCTTCACAATTTGATAGTTTTGGCTGGAGAATACCTTTTTTACTTGGTTTTTTTATTCTTTTTGCAGCATTTTATATTAAAAAAAATACACACGAAACACCGAATTTTAAAAATCTAAAAGAGCAGAAAAAGATTTTACAATCACCGTTAAAAAAAGTCATTACCAATTATTGGTTTGATATATTAATCTCGATTTTTATCAATGCTCCCGGTTCGATAATATTCTATCTCACTACAATTTACTTGGTATCGTTTTTAAAAATCAGCCGCAACTTTACTGAAAATGAGGTAAATAGCCTTGCTAGCGTGTGTTACGTGATTATGATAGCCGTAACTTTATTAAGTGGTTATCTATCCGATATTATAGGTCGCAGGAAAATTTTTGTAATTAATCTGATAATAATTATTGTAACAACGCCATTTTTACTTAATAATTTTGAGAATGGGGCCTTCACAAGTGTAATTATCTCACAATTGATACTTGCTATACTTGCTGCTAGCTATATCGGTCCTGAACCAGCATTACAAGCAGAATTGTATCCTACAAATATACGTAATACTGCTCTCTCTATTTCATATAACACTGCTACAAGTATTTTTGGTGGTACTACGCCTCTTGTCTTTGAATATTTAGTACACAAAACAGGGCATGTAACCTCAGCAGTTTATTATGTCATATTAAGCTGTATTTTTGCATTGATTGCCTTATTTTTTTACAAAAATAGAAGTTTAGATAAAATATGAAAAAAATTACAAAACCTACAAACCTAGTTGAATTTAATAACAAAATTGTAGTCTTTAAACCTAAGAGTTATTACTATGGCGATGCTTGTGAACATAAAATAACTGAAAAGGGATTAGTCTTTGCCAGTATTTCTGAGGATACATCAATCATTCCAGAACTTTTAAAGAAGTAACTAGTGACGAAGCAATTTCAAGGATAGATCTAGACTTATTCGGTACATGTCATAGAGTTACTACGAGTGTAACGGCTGACCTTCTACAATAAGAAGAAAATGGTTGTTTGGCAATGAGGCTTGTTACTGCAGAAGAGATACCCAAATTACACAAGTTAGTACAAGATAATAAAATGATATTAGCATGCCAAACCAAAGAAAAAACACTAAAGATTTTAAGTGATTATTTACAGAAAGAATTTGGGATGCATGCTAATGAAACTACAATAGCATCTTATGATGGGTACATATAAGTGGAGCGAATGAAGAGATTGAATAAGAGCTTTTTTGTAAAGAGTAAACGAATTTCCAAAATTTTTCTTGATTTAATGACAAATATGTGGCAAAAAGGGTTTGAAATAATCTTGCTACTATAGCTCAGGGGTAGAGCACTTCATTGGTAATGAAGAGGTCGGGGGTTCGATTCCCCCTAGTAGCACCACCACACATCCTAAGCTTTGTGAGTTTTTAACCTTTCTTGAAAAACTCATATGATGATTTTAGTCTAGTTTCTGTCAGATACTATTATAGTATTATGTTTATTTTAAAAGCTAAGTTGCAAATAATATAAAACTAATGTATGATTTACATTTAAAATACGGTAACGATTATTTTATTATATGATAGACATTCTTCTTTTTGTACATATTACTATTGCAATATTGCTAATTATAGTTATTCTGATGCAGCGTAGCGGATCGGATGGAATTAGTAGTATAAGCGGCGGTAATAATATGGGAGTAGTCAGTGCTAAAACAGTCGGTAATTTTCTTACTAAAAGCACTATAATACTTACAACATTATTTTTAATAAATGCAATAGTACTTGCTAACCTTTCCTCAAAAAAGAAATCTGATTTAGTTTCTAAGATTAATGAAATTGAAGAAAATCAAGCAGAAAATAGTTTACCTATAGCTAAATAGTTACAGCTTTATCTTAGTAATATCTCTCATACTTGTCATTGTCTACCTTTGTTGGTATTGTTGTGTGGATCGGTAAAATCCACTGTGTCACCCCGTGGCTTGACCACGGGGTGACAGATAAAAGTACTGGATTCCTGCTTTTGCGGGAATGACATAACAGGCGTCATGTAACAACACCTATGGATCAATGGCATGACATCAGAGAATTTAGTATAGTTTTCAGAACTCCCAATATATATTATTAGAGTACAGCAATATTTTTGCACCTAAAATAATTTTAGAAATGTCTATAGAATTTAATATAAAAGAAAAAATTTATATCATCTTATGTACGTTTTTTACAGTCCTTATTATAGTAGGAAACTTAATATAGCAAAAATTTGTTTACCTTAATATTTTTAATTTTTATATTCTTGAATTATCTATAGGAGCAATTTTTTACCCGTTAACTTTTTTATTAACGGATTTAATAGCTGAGTTTTACGGTAAAGAAAGAGCCAATTTTTGTGTAAAGCTTGCTATTATTTTTAATATAATAGTAGTTTTAATAATAAGTCTCATGGATAAATTGGAAGCTACTAATATCTTTTTTAGTATCAACTTTTGCCTGTTATATAGCTCAACTTGTTGATATTAATATCTATTTATGGATCAGAAATAATTTTAGTACGGCAATTTCTTTATTTATCGATACTTTTATTGTAATTGGTATTATGAGCTTATTTAGTATTTTTCCTTTTGATCAATTAGGTCATATTGTACTTAATAGCTATTCATTTTATTTTTTACTATATTTAGTACTCCAGTATTCTATGCAGGAGTTTTGTTAATAAGTTTATTCATTAAGAAAGGATAAGCTCTTAGGAAAAGCTTATCCTTATTTAAATTTTCTATTGGTGATTTACAAATTGACTTTTAGTTTAATAAGCCCTTGATGGCTTTGATACTTTCTATGCGTATAATAATTATACTCAAGTAGAACATTGATATTTTTTCTACTCATAAGTATATTACTACCAATATTATATCCAAGCTTAGGTTGTTTTAGTGTAATAATTGTTTCTTGTAATGTTTGTCCTTTAAAAGTCGCTTTTGCATTAACTTTTGTATTTTTATTATTGAAGTGATGCTCAATATTACCATACAAACTTGGTGTTAATACTATATTGTTTGTGGTCACTATAGGCTTAAACACTATTTTACCGCCAAGGCTACTTTCAAATAATTGATTTGATTTCTTTTGAATCATGAGATTTTCTATATCTACATTATACTCTTTATAGTTGCTAGCTCTTGAATAATCATATTGAAAACCGATATTAGGAATAAAATGTAAATCGTATTTTGTACGATATTTATAATTTAATAAAGTTTGAAAACTTAAACTATTGTTTTGATATTTTCCAATTATATTATTAATATTTTTAGATCTATTCTTAATATAATTATGACCGTAAGATGTTATAGTCTGCAATGAGAAACCTTTAATTAGTTCTTTTAGACTGTAAATGCTTAAAAGATGACCGTTAACTGTTGTTTTCCCTAGTTTTTTATTATATTTAATTTGGGATTCCAAACGGCTATAAGCTATTCCTATAACATCATGACTATTGATGAATTCAGCATCAGTCCCGATGGTTATGCCGGTTGTACGATTTTGATATTTTGGAATATTCTTCCAAATTCTTTGTTTGTTGATGCCGTATAAGCCGCTAATCCATACCCCTCTGTTTATACTAGTTTCTTCATCACCGGCTCCTATTGCAGCAACCGTTAATCTATCATTTATATTATAGTGAACAGGTTTGTGAAGAGTTGAAGTCGCCTGAACTAATATTGCTACTTTCCCACTAGTATCATCAGATACCTGTTGTCTCTGTGTCACCTCATCTTGTTCTGTAATTGCTTCAGTTTTGAATGACACATCGATAGCTTCATCTTCGCTTTCTAAAACTACATCTTTTTTTAATTCTTCGTCAGTGGTGCTATTGCTTTCTTCTAATTCTTCTTCATCAGTTGCATACCCTGTATCGTCTTCATCACTAGATCTTAATGCTAGAAGTGATTTTTTGTCATCTGATGATTTATCATTTTTGCTATCGTTAGAACTCAATAATCTCGGTGATAAAGCGGTTTTTGAATCAGATTGCTCTGACTTTTTATTGCTATCTTCAGGTTGTGTATCATCCTTTGTTGAGGATTCGTCATTTGTAGCTTCGTTTTCTTGTTTGAATAATTGTAATTTTTCCTGATCTAAACGCTCTACTTTCTTTTCATTGTTACTATTTTCTGATTGAATATCACTACCATATTTTTGTTCTAGTTCAGTAGCCTCTGCTAGTACTTGTTGAGTAAATAGACACAATTCTGTATCTTTTGTTAACTCTAAAAGTTGAGATTTATAAATATTATGTACTTCTTGCCCTATTTCAGTTCTAGGACCTATAAAATCAAGGCTAGCAGTATTAAATGCCTCTTTTACCTCTTCCTCTGGATATTTTGTCAATTGCTGTATATAAATATTATGTATTTTTTGTTCTAGTTCAGTTCTAGAATCTATAAAATCAGAGTCAGCGGAAGTAAACGCCTTCGTTAATTTTTTGTTAAGTATAATATTATCTTCAACATATTTAATAAATTCTTTATCTTTTGTTAATTCCAAAAGTTTAGAAGTATAAATATTATGTATTTTTTGTTCTAGTTCAGTTCTATGACCTATAAAGCTAGAGTACATAGTGTTGACTGCTTTTTGGATTTGTTCAAAATACTTATTATTTTGATGAGCTTTAGATAAATTTTTTGAATGCTCAAATGCTACTGATTCCACTATAGCTTTTTTCAATAAATCGGCATCGGAGTATTTTGCTTTATATCCTGCTGATTTTTGTCCTGATAAAGTAAATTCTTTATATCTTAAAGCTATATCGGAGCTAAAGTGATAAGTTTTTGGAGTGGTTTTAAAAGTAGATGTATTTGCTTTAGTAATCCCTAAACTTTTTAGATAAGCTAATTCCAAATCTTGTGAATCAGGCAGTGGCGGTGGTGGCGGTGGTGGTGGTGGCATGTTTCCGGTATGGATGTATTGTGTAGCTTTTTCTTGCGAGCACTCTTTAAGAGCTTTTAATATTATAGACATCTTTAATTTATTAGAAAGAATTCTTATTTGTTCATTGCTCATGCCTGTAAATGAAGGCAAAGCTAATCTTAATTGATCTAAATTATTATTACCTGTTACTGTGAGAGTAGTAGCTTTTAAAAACTCTTTTAATAATTCGGGGTCTTTTTCCTTTACTATAGCAATAAAATCATGTTGAGGTAAATTTGCTGTAATTAATTCTTCAATTTTTATTGTGCTTAAAATAGCTGTTCTTAAATCATCAAGTTTAGCCTGTGCTTGATCAGAATTAATTGTTTTTCTTAAGTTTGTATCTTCTTTTGTTAAAAAAGTAGCTTGTTGTACTATAGTTAATATATTAGGGTTGTTAATTAACTCGTCGATTCTATTGCCAAATATATCTTGATCGAAATTTTTTGTATTAATATAGGCAAATTCTAATTGTTTAAACGGATTTTGTTTGCCCTGTAACTCTCTAATCAATTCTGATTTATTGAATTCAAGTTTAATAGGTCTCTTTAATTCTTCAGATATTTTACATGACGATAATAAAATACGTTTTATTGCATCATCAGTGTCTTCATTGAAAAGATTTTTAATTATCTCTTCGCTTGTTATTGTTTTCTTACCATTTACGGTTATATCTTTTATATACTGGTCTTGAGCAAGGGTGTTAAAAGCTTCTTTAGCTTTTTCTGCGATTTCAGGGGTTGAAATGCTAAATAAATTTAAAAGAGTTTTCTCGTCAGCTCCTTGGTTGGCGTATGATTCTGTTAATATTTGACGTATAACATTTGTAAGATCAGCTTGTCTTTTTATAAGCTGATCTTGTAAATCATTAGCTTTTGTACCTCCTGTCTCAGTTCTATATTCTGCATATAGTTTGGCATAAGCTGTCTCTGGCGTGCTTCTGCCTGTGCTGGTTGCACTAGAAGCTGTAGGTTGAAGTGGTGCTTTTGATTGAACAGTAGTATTGTGAGTAAACTGAACATATAATGAATGTATGTGAGGATATTCTGTTTGTAACTGATTTAAATCAAAATGTTTAGAGTTGCTACTAAAGCCTTGAGAATGTAAGGGTGGTGGTGGCATGCTTCCGTTTAGCGGTAGAGGTGGTGGATTTGGAATACCCCCATTTAGCGGTAGCGGTGGTGGATTCGGAATGCCGCTTTGTGTTTGTTCTAAATTATTTGCATTATTACTTACTGCTAACCCTAAAATTTTATTGGTTTCATTGCTGAGTATTTTACTATCAGATAATATTACTTTAATTACTGAATTTAATGTGTGGTTATTTACTTCTTTTGCTAGTTTAATCATATAGTCTTTAGTTAAACTATCTCTTATTAGCCCTTTATTTTTTAGTTCTATATTTATTTCTTTTACTATTTCTGGTGTTAAAATATAGACGCTGTTTACAACATAGGGTTGCATTCTGTTTTTTAACTCTAATTGCAGAGTTAAAAAGTTTTCTACTGAACTCTTATCTTTACTTGCTGCTAGTTTGATAAGATCTAATCGTGCCTTTTCTTCAAATTGACTATTAGATATATTTCGTGTTGCATAGTCTTGAATTCTTTCAGCAAATTTAGTTTTTTCTTCAGAAGAACTATTTTCTAGTAATTCTTGTAAAATAGGTCTATTTTTAACGTCAATATTGGTATTGAAATCTAATTTTCCCTTATCATTGCTAAATAATACCCTTTGAATAGTATCATCATTAAAATCACTTAAGATAGTCGTTACTGCTTCTTGTTTATAACTACTATCTACTTGAAGAGTTAATGCTGCTATAGGATCTGTTTTAATAAGATTTTTAAATTCTTCAATATTTTCTTCTTGTTGTATTATTCTATTTATATTGTGTTGAGACTGCGTTAAATTACCCTTACTTGCTTTAGTATTAAAGTAAGTTTTAAAAGTACTTATAGGATCAAAAAAATATCGTTGTTTCTTTTCTCTACCCGTGACAATCCGTGCAGATGTTCCTGTATTATTTATACTTTGATTTGACATATACCAATGGTCGTTTTTGCTTCCGCTCTTTTTTTGAGAGCGTCCGGTAGATGGTTTAGTAGTATCATTGTTGTTTAGAAACTGGTTTGCTTCTATTCCGGCTCTTATTTGGTTTATATAAGAAGTTGCTTTTACTGGCCCTATCTTAAATTCATTCATTAATTCGTCAGCGTTAGGGATAATATTATTATCTATATAGTACGATTTTTTATCAAGCATCATCTGAGTTGCTATTGATGCGATATAGTTTGTTGCCTCACCTTTATCAGCACCAAATTTCTGCTCTAGCTCTTTTTCTGTAGGAATATGGCTATCGGCTATATATTGTGGCTTTTCTTTGTCCATAACTTTAAGTCTTATTGACTTAATATAGCCGTCTCTATTATCATCACGAGATATACCAAACTTCTTTTTTAACTCTTTTTCTGTAGGAATATGGCTATCGGCTATATATTGTCCCTTTGCGTTTTCCATAATTTCAGTTCTTATTGAAGCAACAAAAGATTGTGCATCATCTTTATTCATGTTAAGAGCAGTCCTTACTTCTTGTATTTCAGGGATAATATCATTATCAACATAATGTTTGTATTTAATACCTCTGTTTATTGAGCTGACATATAGTTCGATTACTGCTTTTTTGTCTTTTTCTGCACGACGTACCTTTTGATCGTGTTCTACATTATTGTCTATTTTGCTAGGGTCATAACTTATTCCAAGATTTGTTGCTGCTTCTATATCTGTAGGAACTACACCTTGATTAATATATGCTTGTTTTTTTGTATCAAAATCCTGTTGTTTTACTCTTTCGATGTATAATAAAATTTCAGCTCTTGCTTGTCTTGCTTTATGTCTAGTATTATCTAAAAAACTTGATAAATCTGTTTCCTTATACTTTATTCCTAGATCATTTTGTGCTTGAGTAAAACTAGGAACTAAAGCTGCTTCTTGCCATTTTTTGATTTTTTCATTTGGAGTCAAATCTTTCCAAATATTTTGTTGCTGTGTTGAATTGTGCTTTTCCCATGCCGGGGTTTTACTAACTAAATCTTTAAAGCTTGCCGCTCTAGCACTTGTACTTAAAAAGCTACTAGTCAACAAACATGTTGACATGAAAAAAGTTAAAACATATTTTTTTGAGTGGGAATTTTGTAAATTCATTCAAACCTCGATTAGTTATTATTTTTTAAATACAAACGAGGCAAATTATATAATTTTTGTTAACTTATGTGAACTATTAATTACTAATTTTTGTTAACCAATAAATTTTTTAGCCAAAATGTGTTTAATATATCACAAGCTAATGTATACTCCGAATTTTAAACTTGTTTCAAAAGGACTATGTAATACTACTTTTGAAAGAAATGTACTTCAGTTTTTGGTAAATATAAAATATGCAAATTCAATTTCACTTATATAACACTCTTAGTCGTACTAAAGAGGTTTTTAATCCTCAAGATCAAGCTAACGTAAAAATGTATGTATGTGGACCGACTGTTTATTATAATCCTCATATAGGCAATAGTAGGTCGGGAGTAGTATATGATTTACTTTATCGTATAGTTATAAAAATATTCGGTGAGAAGGCAGTAAAATATGTACGTAACATTACGGATGTTGACGATAAAATTATCGATAGAGCTGCACTACTTGGTGTTACTATTGATGAGTTGACTGATAAAGTTACGAAAGAGTTTCATAAAAATATGGCATATTTAGGTTGTATGCTACCTAGTATTGAGCCGAAAGCTACAAAGCATATTGATGTAATGATCGCAATAATAGAACGCTTAATAGCAAAAGATCACGCATATATTGCTGATAATCATGTTTATTTTGATGTTTTATCAGCGCCAAATTATACGGAATTATCTAACCGAAATTTAGAAGAAATGTTTGAGGGAGTGCATGTAGAAAATAGTAAAACCAAAAAAAATCCACAAGATTTTGTATTATGGAAACCGGCAAAGCAAAATGAATCGGCAAATATGAATTTTGAAAGCCCCTGGGGACTTGGTCGCCCTGGATGGCATATTGAATGTTCAGCCATGAGCTACAAATATTTAGGTGAGAATTTTGATATTCACGGCGGCGGAGCAGATTTAATCTTTCCGCATCATACCAATGAGATTGCTCAAAGTAGATGTGCTTTTCCAAGTTCTACCTATGCTAAATATTGGGTACATAATGGGTTTCTAACGGTTAACGGTGAGAAAATGAGTAAATCTCTTGGTAATTTTATTACTGTAAGGGATTTAATGGATAAACAAATTCAAGGAGAAGTAGTAAGGTTATTTTTATTAAGTAGTCACTATAGGCGTCCTCTTGATTATAATGATAAAGCTATAGAAGATGCTAAGAAAACTTTAGATTATTGGTATAGAGCTATAGAAAATATTAATGTGCAGAAAATAGATTTACCTCATGATTTCATGCAAAGCTTACTTGATGATATGAATACGCCGCTTGCCGTTAAAATCATTAATGACTACGCTAAAGGTGTTTTTATTTCTAAAACTGAAGAAGAAAGGCAGCTTAACGCCTCTGCTATTATTACTTGTGCTAATTTTATTGGTTTAATGAATAAGACTCCACACGAGTGGTTTAATAGCGGTGTGGATGAACTCTATGTAAATGAGCTTGTAAATAAGCGTTTGGAAGCAAAAAAACAAAAAAATTGGTTATTAGCCGATCAAATTCGTAACCAGTTATTAGAGGAAAAAATAATTCTAGAAGATCGACCTGATGGTACTACTATTTGGCGAAAAGAATAAAAGCTTGTAAATTACGCAATATGCGTATATAATTTATGGGCTTGTAAGTCGTCATTGCGAGGAAATTATGTAATAATTGACGAAGCAATCTCACAGGATATTTGATGAGATTGCCACGCAGTCTACGGCTGCTCGCAATGACGATTATCCAAAACTTAAGCAAAAAATTCACACGTAAGATATATGTTAGTTCATTAGAATGGACATCTTACGGAGGTATAAACTAACAATTAGGAGAATTTAAAAATGTCGAAAATACCATCTGTTAACATTAAAGCATTATTAGATGCGGGCGTGCATTTCGGTCACAAGACCTCACGCTGGAATCCTAAAATGGCATCTTATATATATGGTGAACGTGATGATGTTCATATAATCGATTTAAGACAAAGTGTCGCTTTAATGAGCGTTGCTTTGAATGCAATATATGAAACTGTAAAAAAAGACGGTAAAATATTATTTGTAAGTACTAAAATACAGGCAAGCGATATTATAGCGGAATATGCCGAAAAATGCGGGCAG
The DNA here is from genome assembly GCF_000007025.1 of Rickettsia conorii str. Malish 7. Taxonomy (NCBI): domain Bacteria; kingdom Pseudomonadati; phylum Pseudomonadota; class Alphaproteobacteria; order Rickettsiales; family Rickettsiaceae; genus Rickettsia; species Rickettsia conorii. The sequence continues at coordinate 112,632 of NC_003103.1, forward strand.
TATTACGTAAATCATAGATGGCTTGGTGGTATGCTAACTAACTGGAAAACTATTGCGGGTTCAATAGAAAAGCTAAATAAGTTAGACAAAACCTTAGAAAACGAAGAAGCACTTATGGGTTATACTAAGAAAGAGATACTCAATATGAGTCGTAAGAAAGATAAATTACTTCTATCTCTTGCCGGTATTAGAAATCTTAATTCTAAACCTGATCTTCTAGTAGTTATTGACACTAATAAAGAGCATATCGCAATTAATGAAGCGGTAAAGCTTAATGTTCCTATAGTTGCAGTAGTTGATACTAATTCTAATCCTGATAATGTAGATTATCCTATTCCGGGTAATGATGATTCTATAAGAGCAATAAGACTTTATTGTAGTTTATTTGCAGATGCGGCATTACAAGGACTTGAAGAATCAATGAAAGCTTCAGGAGTTGATATGGGTGCTATGCAAGAGCATACAGATAAGGGGTTAACTTCTAAAAATGTTTCTAAATTAAAACAAACTAAAAAATTCTCTAAAACGAAAAATATTGATGAAGAGACAAATACAGAATTTGAGCAAGCATTAAATGATGCCGATGAAAATAAAAATTCTGATAATGCATAAGTGTTGTTGCATGGATCGGATTTCCCATTGTCATCCCGCGACTTGATCGCGGGATCCAGCTTGAAATACTAATATTAATAATATTAGTATTTTAAATTGTTTTTATGGACCCCAGGAGCAATCCACGGGGTGACACCGGGGTCGTTCTTCGAGCTACAACCCAAGCCAAATATAATAATTAAGGAGAAAGTAAGGTATGAGTGAAATAAATATAAGTGCTGCAGCAGTTAAAGAATTAAGAGAAAAAACCGGTGCAGGTATGATGGATTGCAAAAAAGCATTAATAGAAACCAGCGGTAATTTTGAAGAAGCTATTGATTTTCTTCGTAAGAAAGGTTTAGCTGCTGCTGCAAAGAAAGCCGGACGCATTGCTTCTGAAGGTTTAACGGCTGCAAAAGTTGATGGGCTTACCGGAGTGGTAATTGAAGTAAATTCCGAAACAGATTTTGTTGCTAGAAATGAGCAGTTTCAGGATCTAGTTAAGGATATTGCAAATCTTGCAGTAATTGCAAAAACTATAGACACGCTAAAAACATTTAAAATGCAAAGTGGTAAATCAGTTGAAGAAGAAATTATAGAAAATATCGCTACAATCGGTGAAAATTTAACATTACGTCGTATGGATATATTAGAGATATCTGAAGGAGCAATCGGTTCGTACGTGCATAATGAAGTTGTACCGAATTTAGGAAAAATTTCCGTATTAGTAGGTCTTGCGTCTAACGCAAAAGATAAAGCAAAACTAGAAGCTTTAGCTAAACAAATTGCTGTTCATGTAGCAGGAAATAACCCGCAAAGTATAGATGATTCAAGCTTGGATCAAGCACTCGTAGAGCGTGAGAGAAAAGTATTTTTTGAAAAATCTAAAGAAGAAGGAAAGCCTGATAATATTATAGCAAAAATGGTAGAAGGTAGAATACGTAAATTCTTCTCAGAAGTTGTATTACTTCAGCAAAATTTCTTATTTGAACCTAAACTTACCGTTGCGGAAGTAATTAAAAATGCTGAAAAAGAACTCGGTGCAGAAATTAAAATTGCCAAATTTATTAGATACGAACTTGGTGAAGGTATAGAACACGAAGAAAAAAACTTTGCCGATGAAGTAGCTGCCATTACGCAAGGTTAATGGGCTTGTTTCATAGCTTCAATGTCATTCCCGCGTGGATACCAAATCGTCATTGTGAGCATGCGTTGTTGTGCAGACACAATTCTGTCCTCTCATCCCGTGACTTGATCGTGGGATCCAGTAAAAATATAAAAACACCTAATACTAGTTATTTTTATGAATACCGTGGTCAAACCACGGTATGACACCGAATACGTTTTTCTATCCACGCAATAATACCTTCCCGTGGTCAATTGAACTAGGTGACAGTAAAAAACTCGTGAATACTCACTCACACCTTTTCAAAGCAAACAAAGGCGAATTTAGGATAAGTGCTTATTCTAAACTTGTATTTATAATATCTCTCTAACTACAAAACTATCTATTAATAAATAATTTTCGGTTTGTTACTTTATAATAAAAGATTTATATTGACTTAATCATAGAAAATCTTACATTAATTGTTATTATTAGTTTAAATGAAGAGCATTTTATGTCAAGGACACAAGAGGAATATGCTGCACAAATTTATGTTGCCGAAGAGCATCGTAGGAGACAAGCTAATTATAGTGACAATGATGCCGAATTGCTTGAAGTTATTATAGTATGTGCCGGTTATGCATGTTATAAAGCAGTAGAAGGGGCAGTAAAAGTTACCGTCACAGGAAGTAAAATTATAGAAAACGCCTATAAGATAGGAAGTGGACAAATAGCAGTACTCGGTACTGATGCTGAAAGTAAAATAACTTATATAACAAAGTTATTTTACTTAAGTATCCTTCGTCTCGAGGTAATACGAGTACTCCCACTCAGTCGATGACAACTAATCGTGTAGATCCTTTAGAGCAAACTTCCCCTAATACTCCTACCTCTAAAAGAGAAAAGGCTAAAATATACGGAAAAAAACTGGTAGATAGTGCAAAGATTGGAGCTAAAACCCTTTCAAATGCTTATAAAGTGACAATCGGTACAATAGAAGTCGTCGGTCCGGGAAGTGATTTTTAACAGCACCGGTAAGGAAAAATTTATATTTTCTGAACCTACTAAGCTTAAAGTTGTTCAAAAAGAATTTAAAACCGAAAACGGTTATAAGTGCGGTATTGTGTTGGAAGAGACAATTGAAGCTTCCTTAACATTAAGATTAAATAACAAGCGTATAGTAAGATTAAAGAATTTAGAAGCATGATTGTCCCTGATACTACAGAAGATACAGGAGAAACTTTTGAGATTTCGCTAATTTTAAAATATTCTGATGGGGCAAATATGCCTAAAGCAGATCCTGCTTTTTTAAAGATACATTACGGTAGAGACGGAAAATTAAATAAGTTATCGTTGCCAAACCCACCTATAATTTTGCATAACCAATGGTATCCGGCCTTAACCGTTTATAAAGGTGAATGATTGTTCTTTGCCTATAAGTAGTGGGTATTATAGGTATTTGAATAAGAAAATACTAGAAAATAACGGAAGTATAGAAATCAGTCACGTAGATCCTGAATTTACTATAGAGCTTTTAGGAGAATAAGAGTTTTTAGTTAAATTCTATCAAAGAAACTTCGTAATTACGTTTAAATATTCATCTAGGACTTTTTGGTTGTCCTTAATAAATTTTAAAGCATTTTCGCGGTAAGTTGTAAGTTCTAGAGCATTATTAGACCTGAGTAGATATGTTAGTTTAGTTAGTAAATCTTCACCGTTTTTGATTTGGATAGCTGCTTCATTTTGCAGTACGCCTTTAGCGATATCAGTGTTTTTGCTCATATCGGGACCGAATATAATACAATTAGAGAAATATGCTGCTTCTAAAATATTATGCCCGCCTTGTTTAAAAGAACCGCCGATAAAAGAAATTGTAGCTACAGAAAAAAATAGTCCCATTTCGCCGAACCTATCAACTATATAAAGATCATCGCTTAAAACAGGTAAATCATTTTGTGACTTAGCGGTAGCGGATAAATTATGTGACTTACAATTATCGATAATTGATTTAACTCGCTCAGGATGTCTTGGAATTAAGATAATATAGCAGTCTAAAAACTGCTCTTTTAGGTTTTTGATTATGGGCAAAATCACCTCTTCATCTTCGGGATGAGTGCTGGCAAATAGCACGACTCGCTTATTGTCTAAATGTAAGCTTAATTTTGATAACTCTTCTTGATTAACCGGAAGTTTTTCGTTGGCAAATTTAATATTGCCTAAATTCACTGCATCTGATACGCCAAGTTCATTGAATTTTTGTAAGTCACGTTCGCTTTGCACGATAATTTTACTGCAATTTTTGAGAATAAGCTGAAAAAAGCTTTTTCTTTGTAGCCAAGCTTTAAACGATTTATCGGAAATACGAGCATTAACTAGTAGTAATTTACACTGCTTTGCTCCCTCATTAATAGTACACGGCCATAATTCCGATTCTATAAAAATGCCTAAATCAGGTTGCCAATTTCTTAAAAATTTTCGAGTAAAAATAATATTATCTATCGGTAAAAATTGGTGAACTGCTATTTTAGGTAATTTGGCAGTTAATATTTTAGCGGAGCTGTTAGTCCAAGAAGTTACTAGAAAACGAACGTCAGGGTAGCGTTTACTTATATTATGTATTAATGTTAAAGCTACCATAGACTCGCCAATGCTTGCTGCATTAATCCATATCAGCCTTCGTGCATCACTTGCTTCTAAAGGTAATTTATACGTTGATCCTAACCCTTCATCCTCACGTATTAGTGTATACGTTGTGGTTCGCAGTGAAGTGTCTCCTTTAAATTCCTCTTTATTAGCGGACGTTTGCATGAAGTCTAATGAATCGTCTTGTCTGTGTTTGCCAATAGCAAAACGCTCTTGGATGCGTCTTATATCTTCTTTACCTATTAATAAACGTATAAGAATTATGATAAAATAAACAGGTAATAATATAAAGCTTAAAGCATAATATAATAACATCATTTCTTTAAACTTTCTGTTAAGCTTGCTAATTGTTGTTCAAGGCTTATATGGTTTTGTATTTTATCATTTGTGAGTTCTAAAGGCGAGCCAACTATGATTTTAATGGTACCAAACGGTAGGGGTATTATTAATTTATCCCAACTTTTTAATCTGAAACATCTAGAAGTGGAGCTGACTATAGTAATAAGTTTTGTGTTATATCTATAGGCAATTTCGGTAATACCGCTATTTACTTTATATACCGGTCCTTTAGGACCGTCCGGCGTGACTATTATATTTGCACCTTGAGATAACTTACCTATAATATTACGTAAAGCTCCAATTGGATTTTTATTAGTAGAACCTACTATCACTCTGCAACCGAATTTTCCTACTAGATCGTTTAAAATTTTTCCGTCTAAATGCGGTGATATTAAAGCATAGATATTTTTATGTCCTATAAACATAGACGGACTTAAGGCAAGCATATTATGCCAAAATGCAAAGATTACCCCTTGTTCGTTTAGGAATTTTTCCTTATTGCCGTTATCGTAAAATATAAATTTCTGCTTTGAAGTAAAGTAAACAAAACGCAAATACCAATATAGTAAAATAGTAATTATACTAAGTACGTATTTATTATTTTTTAAAAATTTTTTAAAAACTTTCCGCATTATTTTTTTGTTGATTTAGGTGGCTTTTTAACTTTTCCGTCATTGCGAGGAAATTACGAAGTAAGTGACGAAGCAATCTCAGGATATTTGACGAAATTGTCACGCAGCCTATGGCTGCTCGCAATGACGATTTGGTATCCATGCAAAGCCTTAAGCAGGAATGACATCAATTGTTTTCTCAATTCTAATACAAGCTTTTTCTAGCTCTTCCATAGAAGTAGCATAAGAGATTCTAAAATATCCCTCTAAGCCGAAAGCGATACCAGGTACTACTGCAACTTTTGCTTCTTCAAGTAAATATTCGGCAAAATCATTACTATTTGCAATAATTGTTCCTGATTTAGTTTTATGCCCAAATATTTTATCGCATTTAACAAATAAGTAAAACGCCCCTTCCGGCTTATAGCATTCAAAATATTTTACTCTTTTCAAAATTGATAAAGCAAGATCACGCTTTTTTTGACAATTTAAAGCATTAGGCTTTATATAATCTTGAGGACCGTTTAATGCTTCAATAGCAGCCATTTGACTTATTGAACAAGGGTTTGAAGTACTTTGCGACTGAATAATAGTCATTGCTTTAATCAAAGTTTTAGAGCCTGCACCGTAGCCTATACGCCAACCCGTCATAGAATAAGCTTTAGATACTCCGTTTACGGTAAATATTCTCTTTTTTAAATCAGGTGCTATTTGGGCTAATGTATAAAATTTAAAATCATCAAAAGTAATATGCTCGTAAATATCATCGGACATTACGTTTACATGTGAATATTTTCTTAAAACTTTAGCAATATTTTCTAGTTCTTCAAAATTATAGCTTGCACCTGTTGGATTACTAGGTGAGTTAATAATAAGCCACTTAGTTTTATCCGTAATTGAACGTTCTAAAGCTTCTGCACTTAATTTAAAGTTATTTTCAATTCCGCAATTTACAAAAACAGGTGTTCCTGTGCTAAGTGCAACCATATCAGGATATGAAACCCAATAGGGTGCTGGAATAATTACCTCATCCCCTTGGTCTAAAGATGCCATAAACAAATTATATATAACTTGTTTACCGCCGGTGCTTACTATTATTTCATCAAGTTCGTAATCTATATTATTTTCACGTTTGAATTTGTCTTTTATTGCTTGCTTTAAAAGAGGCATACCCTCAACGTTAGTATATTTAGTAAAGCCGTCTTTAATCGCTTTAATCGCTCCTTCCTTAATATTGTCAGGCGTATCAAAATCAGGCTCACCGGCACCGAGTGTGATAATATCAACTCCCGCTTTTTTAAGTTCAAGAGTTTTTTTAACGACTGCAAGGGTCGGCGACGGTTTTATAGAACTTAGCCTCGTAGAAATAATTGACATAGTTTGAGTCCGTATTAAATGAAAGCTACAATTATATATTATAATTTGTTTAGTATTGACAGAATATATTAGTCTATGTTCGTGGTTAATTCTACGTGACCATAAACCTGATAATATATGTTTTAAAGGTTCGGGCTTACCTATACCTGTAACCGGTGCTTCTTGGATATTTTTTATTAGAAGTTTAATACGTTCATATTTTTTAATATCGTATTTTTTCCAATACGCTAAATCCTCCGCTGATTCTAGTGTCTACTCAATCTCAATCATCTAAATTAACTTTAGCAAACTCTCCTCTTTTTGCTTGTTCGATAGATTTTTTTATTCGATTCGCATTAGCCCCAGATTAGATAATAAATATAATGTTTCTTTTGTAGATTCATATTCTTCTTCGGTTAAAAGAATAATATTCTTATGATTCTTTCTTTTAATAAGATAAGGGACATGATCGTTTTCTACGGTATTTAGTACAGAGCTTAAGTTTTTTCTAAATGAAGTGCCGCTAATTGAGTTCATGAGCTACCTACTGATGTACATATAATAACATGTACATCCTAGCTTCAATACCATTAATTCACAAGTAAAATTATTATTTTATTTAAAAATTTATCAAGATATGCTTTATTATAGTAAGTAATATTAATTTAGTAATTAAACTATGCTCGGTAAAATAAAAGACAAAATCAAACATTATTGCTTAACTATAATAAATGTACCGAATTTTATTAAGAATAAAATTTTAGAATTTAAAAATTATATAAGTGATTGTAAATATAAATTCTCTCATTTAACCGAAACTAATTATCAACTTGGACTCGATCATTTATATAGAGGTAATTTAAATGATGCATTACTTAGGTTTAAACTAGTCGATAAATTTTTTAATCCTAATGATTCTAAAGTATATTCTCAACTCGGATGGGTTTATTTTTTAAAAAATAATTACAGGCAAGCTATAGAATATTTAGAAAAATCTAATGAAAAATATAAACCTATATTTATAAATTTTTTGAAAAATTATAAGGATATTACTGAAATACCTCAAGAAATTTGTGGAAAATATCGTGATTTAACTGCACAATATTATCCTACTATTTTTAATAACGATAAAAATATCCATCTTCCTTATAGGTTTGTTAATGAAGCACTTAAGCAGATATCTGATTTACCGGATAATTACTCTATTTTGGAACTGGGAAGTAATATAGGGCTTGTAGGTTATGAAATACAAAAACGTTTTCCGGAACGTTTGACTTTAACCGGTGTAGAAGTTTCTGCTTTAATGAATAAGTTACAAGCAACATATTACCCGAACACTAAAATTTACGATCAAATATATAATATTGCTATCGATGAATTTTTAAAACAAAACTCTAATAAATTTGATATTATTTTTAGTTTTTGCGGATTATCGTTTACTAACAATTTAATAGAATATTTTAATTTAATATACTCATCTCTTAATAAACAAGGGTATTTTGCCCTTTGTTTACCGAATGCGACGAAGACACAATTTTCAGTAAAACGCAAAGAATTTATTTTTAACTTGAATGAAATAAATAATTTTTTACAAAAAAATAATTTTACTATATTAACTTCGGAAGAAATAATACTAGCGGAAAACAATAAATATAGTATTATTGTTTGTAAGAAAACAGCATAAATCAATGAGAATATTAATTATATTATCCATTATTTTATGTTCATTATCGATAAGAGCTGATCTTGAATATGTTGATAATGAAATATATAACTATAATGGTGGAAGCAATGAAAACGGTTGCGTGGAAGTTTATGATCCATATGAAAAATTTAACCGTAAAGTGTTTGTATTTAATTCTGTGTTAGATTATATAATATTGCGTCCTTTAGCGGTAGGTTATAAGAACATCACGAATGATTACGTAAAAGCACGCGTTAATAGTTTCGTCAGTAATGTCGATACACCGCTTACGGCGATAAATTACGGGCTTCAGTTAAATTACGATAAAACTATGAAAAGCGTTTGGCGGTTTCTCATTAACACGACGCTTGGCATAGGCGGTTTATTTGACGTGGCAGGTAAAGTAGGTTTGCCGTCTGATCGTCAAACTTTCGGTAGTACCCTCGCACATTATGGAGTTGCCCCAGGTCCTTATTTAGTATTGCCGATAATCGGTAGTACTAACGCAAGAGATATGACGGATTCGGTAATTACTAATTATGCTCTTAATCCATTAATGTACTACACTCATAATGATTTTGACTTAGGAGTACTAGCAGTTAGTAAAATAAACGATCGATATGTTGTATTACCGTTTAGTGATTATGTGATGAAGAATTCTACCGATCCTTATGTGGCTATTAGATCAGCATTACATCGTGTTCGTGAAGCATCGGTTCAATATCCTGAAAATTTTAAATGTCCTAAACCCAAGAATTAATGAAATTAAAGAGGATTATATGCAAAAAATTATTACAGGTTTATTTTTATTAGTTATGACGTTTTACGCTTATTCTAATGAAAAAGTGCCTGCCGGTTTGAACAGTTACGTTACTAATTTAGTAAATGAAGCTTCTAGTATATTAAACGATAGTAAGTTATCTGAGCGAGTAAAAATTGCTAAAGCACGTGAGTTAATGTCTCAGAACCTAGATTTTGATTGGATGGCTAAATATACATTAGGCAGAAATGGGATAAAAACTTTATCAGGTGGGCAGGTTCAGGAATTCATCAAAGTTTACTCTAAATATGTTACTAAATCTTATACTGATTTAATAAAAGATTATAAAGGCAAACAGCCTAAAATAGTAGGAGTTCGTCCTTTAAGCTCAACCGATTTTATGGTTGCTATGAATATCATTAGTAATAAAGAGCAAGACCCTATTAAAGTAGAATATCTTGTACGTGAAATGAAAGGAAACGGAAAAGACGTTTTTAAAGTTTCTGATATAATTACGGAAGGTGTAAGTCTTATTGGAGCTCAACAAGACGAGTTTACTGATACTTTAAAAAATCAAGGCTTTAAGGCACTAATACAAAAATTAGAAAGTCGTTCTTAAGTTTATTTCACTTTCATCTTAAATCGTCATTGTGAGGAGGTATTGTTGCGTAGACACCTCGTCGTCATTGCGAGGAAATTGCGTAGCAATTGACGAAGCAATCTCAGGGGTTTGTTATTATTGCATGAGATTGCCACGCAGTCTACGACTGCTCGCAATGATGATTAGATATCCACGCAACAAAGTCCGCTCGCTAATAGTGTTAAACAACATAAATCACTCACATGAAAATCTTAGCAGGCAAGTAGTAATAAGTTACTTGCAACGCGTTTAGCTATAGCATTAAATATTAAATATATTGAGCCGAAAATTACCTATTTCAATGATTCCGAAATAAAAGTAGAAATTCAAAAATCGTTTCATAATGAAGATATAATCATAGTACAATCCACATCAAAACCCGTTAATGATCGCTTAATTGAGGTGTTTTTGCTAGTAGATGCAGCAAAAAAAGCGGGAGCACAAATCGAATAATTTTAGTAATGCCTTATTTTGGTTATGCAAGGCAAGATAATATAAATTCTCAAAATATAATTCCTGCTAAGTTAATAGCAGATTTTTTAGAGAAGCTCGGAGTAAACCATGTCATTACTATTGATTTACACTCCGATAAAATAGAGCAATTTTTTAATATTCCTGTTTCTAATCTTGAACCTATAAATTTATATATCCCGTTTTTAAGCACTTATAGCAATTTCGTTATAGTTACACCTGATAAAGGAAGTATCAATCGAGTTCAAAAAATTAGTAATTTACTAAATATAGATTCAGCTTATATAAACAAAGAAAGGGATATAAATAATAATTGCGAGATTGATATCAATCACAAGTAGTGTAGAGGGCAAAAATTGCATGTTAATTGATGATATTATAGATAGTGGAGAAACAATCGTAAAAGCAGCGAGATTTTTAAAAGAACATTCGGCTTTATCGGTTAGTGCTTTTATAACTCATGCAGTGTTTTCTGCCGGCCGGTTCTAAAAATTCGATAATAGACCTCTTGGAGAACGAAGCTAATAAAGAGGAATTTGTAGGAAACACGGAACGCAGTATCGCAGCGTACACTTTAGTACGTGAGGATGCGAGTACTGGATTGACGTACAAATTACCTTTAGAAGCAAGTTATGCAAGAGGTCTAATAGACAATATTTTTATCACGGATACTAGAAACAAGTGACTTATCTACAAAATTTCATATAATACCCGTATTGTCTATCCTCGTAAAAGAGTTAATAAATATACTATGAGCTTGTGTACTGTAGAAATAAATCTATCTACAATAAAAAATAATTACCTTTTATTACAAGATATTTGCAAAACCTCATTAGTCGGTGCTGCCGTTAAAGCTAACGGTTACGGTCTTGGAGCAGTACAAATTTCTAAAGCTTTAATAGAAGAAAATTGTAGGCATTTTTTTGTGGCCTCAAGTGAAGAAGGAGTGAATTTACGCAATGCTTTAGGATTAGATGTTAATATTTTAGTTCTTAACGGCGTTTTTGAACATGATGCTTTAGAGCTGATAGAATATAATTTAACACCTGTCCTAAATAACTTAAAACAAATAGAAATTTGGCAAAAATTTAGTAATTTGAAAAACCGATTATTGCCTTGTTATTTACATTTCAATACGGGGATTAATCGTCTTGGCTTAAGCTCTGATGAGATAGAGCAGCTCATTAATGATCGTGATTTGTTAAAAGGGCTAGATTTACAATATATTATAAGCCATCTAGCTATATCCGAGGAAATAGATAATCCTTATAATCTAGAACAATTAAACAGATTTAAAGCTTATTTACAATATTTCCCAAACGTCAAAGCAAGCCTTGCTAATTCCGGCGGCATATTTTTAGGACAGGATTACCATTTTGATTTAGCAAGACCAGGGGCAGCCTTATATGGTCTTAATCCCTTAACAAAGAATCCCGTAACCTTAAAAGCTCCTATAATTCACTTACAGAATTTGACACTAGATAGCCATATCGGTTATAATATGACTTTTACAACTAAGCGTGATAGTGTCATTGCAACGTTACCGCTTGGTTATGCCGATGGGTTTAGTCGTAATTTTAGCAATCAAGGCGAAGTATTTATTAACAGTCGCAGCGTTCCTATAGTAGGGCGAGTATCGATGGATTTAATAAATATCGATGTTACCGATCTACCACCATCCGAGATTTTTCTAGGGCAGGAAGCGGAAATTATCGGAAATTATTGCACGCCCGATAAAATAGCGAGTATTATAGGTACTATCGGGTATGAGGTATTAACTAACCTTGGTAGTAGATATAAAAGAAAGTATATCGGGTAGATATCTGTGTCATACCATGGCTTGACCACGGTATCCAGAAAAAAATTAAAAAAGACTGGATCCCGCGATCAAGTCGCGGGATGACATTAGAGGTTACTGGATTCCTGCTTGCGCAGAAATGACATAGCGTACTTAAATTAAATAGAAAAAATACAAATGTTATTCAATATAGCTAATTCGGTCGGTAAACGTACTGTAAAGTTTGCACAAAGTGTAGGTAGTTTTTCTCTATTTAGCTTTGCTGCCGTTAGCAGTATCATAAGACCGCCTTTATATTTGAGTTTAATTATCAGACAATTATTATTTATCGGGTTTCACTCGCTTCCGGTTGTTGCGATGACGACTTTTTTCTCAGGGGCGGTACTTGCATTACAGAGCTATATCGGTTTTTCCCGTTTCTCAGCTGAAAGCTCTATTGCAACGGTAGTAGTATTGTCGCTGACTAGAGAGCTTGGACCTGTCTTAGCTGGACTAATGGTAGCGGGAAGAGTTGGGGCATCAATCGCCGCCGAAATAGCCACAATGAGAGTAACGGAGCAGATAGATGCTTTATATACTTTATCTACCGATCCTATTAAATATTTAGTTTTTCCAAGAGTAATAACAGCTATTATTACAATGCCTTGTCTTGTTTTAATCGGGGATATCATTGGTGTTATGGGCGGTTATTTGGTAGGGGTATATAAACTTGATTTTAATAGTGCAGCTTATTTAACCAGTACTTTTCAGTATTTAGAACCGATTGACGTAATTTCCGGTCTTGTTAAAGCGGGAGTTTTTGGGTTTATTATTTCTATAATAAGTTGCTATAGCGGCTATTATTCAGGTAAAGGGGCTAAGGGAGTTGGAAGAGCAACTACCTCGGCAGTAGTGAATTCTTCTATCCTTATCTTAATCAGTAATTATTTAATAACCGAATTATTTTTTAAAGTATAGGTATACTCGTTTAATTTGAAAAATTGGTTTTGTTGTTTTATATTTTTTGATCCTCACGTACGTTTATGTACGCTGCGGTCAAAAAATATAAAACGCCTAGCTCTTTTCCAAATTAAACGAGTATACAGTTTTTTTGTTTATTTGGAGTATGCATGAGTGTAGAAGAATTTAAAATTAAAATTCGGTCATTATATAAATCATTTGCTAATCATAAGGTGTTAGACGGAATAGATTTGGATGTAAAAAAGGGCAGTTCATTAGTGATTTTAGGTGGTTCTGGTAGTGGCAAATCAGTTCTAATTAAAAATATAGTAGGATTGATTAAACCTGATAAAGGTAAAATTTTTATTGATAATGTAGAAATCCAAGATATCTCAAGTAAACAAAAATTTGAGATTATGGATGGTATAGGTTTTTTATTCCAAGGCGGAGCATTATTTGACTCCTTAAATATACGTGATAATATTACTTTCGAGACTAAAAAATTATCTAAGAAAGAAAAAAATGACCTTGCCGGTGCAAAGCTTAATGCCGTTGGTTTATCTCCTAGAATACTCGAGCTTTACCCTGCCGAGTTATCGGGAGGAATGCAAAAAAGAGTAGCCCTTGCTAGGGCTATTTGTAGTACACCGTCGATTTTATTTCTTGATGAACCGACCACAGGGCTTGATCCTGTCATGGCAAATGTTATCAACGAATTAATTATAAAAATCCAAGAAGAGTTAGAGGCAACTACGATTACTATAACTCATGATATGATTAGTGCCGCAAAAATAGCTAAAGAAGTAGCTATGATTTATCAAGGAAAAATTAAATGGTACGGTAGTAAAGATGAAATGCGTAATAGTGATAATCCTTATTTAAAACAATTTATAAATGGATTAACTACTGGGCCTATAGAGGTATAAAATGTTTAAGAACTTATTATGTATAATAATATTTCTAGGTATAAATCTAAATGTTTATGCTATAAATTCTAGCTCTTATACGACAGATGATATAATAAAAATAGTAATTATTCTTGGAATAGTTATTTTAATTTTTAGTCCTGCAAAATTCCGTATAATCGTTATCGGTACTATGTTAGGCTTGTCTTGTGCCTATTTCACGTATAAATACATCGTACCTATCTTTATTTCTTTACTAAATGGACCATAAAGATAAATATTGCTATTAGTGACGCCCCACATCTCAGCTATTTTCTCTTCTAATAGTATCAATTTAATATTCTACAATCTAAAGCTCTAACTCCCCCGTGATAGCCATCTAATTCAAAAGAATTGGGATGTATATTTTTACATGCATCTAAACCTATTATATTAATCATATTAGTATTATTATCAATACCATTTAAAGTAGTACGAATATCTTCCAAGTATTTAGATGATTCAGGCGAATCATTACCTCCAATTATTCGTACTTTTATTAAATCTTGTTCTATCAATTCATTCTGATTAAAGTCAGTAATTAATTGCTCTAACTGTTGTGAATTAATATTTCTAGCTAATGCTATTTTATTTCATTTTACGGAAAAGAAACTACAGGCAATCTCTTCATTTAAATCTTTAGTATAAATTACTAAATCATCATTTATATCAAAAATTTTATATTCTTGTGAGTTAATTTCAATTTGCATAGTTTATTTACTTTGTTGATTATTTTTGTGTAAAGCAATATTTTTATTGGGAAGAGTATAGCTAGGTGCAGCTATTTTTGTCTTAGTACTTATATTTTTTTAATATCTTATCACTTGTTAAGTTTAATTTTGGTTCATTTTTTGTTTTATTACTACTAAAAATATTTATGAACAAATCTTTTATTTTTTGTACACTTTTTTGTATCCAGGATTTTTTAATATTACTATCTTGTTGGTAGGTAGAATGAGTAAGTGCTAATGTTTTATTAATTTCTGAACGTACACTTTCCAACGGATTTAAATTGTTAGATAATAAATAATCAGTTTTAGCTATTAAATTATTTACAATTTTTGTTTGTTCTTGATCCTTTAGATTCAATTCGTGAACTCGATTACTAATATTTTTAGTTACTACATTTTTTACTAATTTTGGATTAGTTTTTTGAATTTCCTCTGCTACTTTAGTAAGTGGTCTTGATATTTGATTAGATCCTAATAAATATTGCTGAATAATATGTTTTTGTTGGATTTTATTTAAAGAGCGATTAGGTATATTTTTATTTTTAGTGAAATCAAAAGCTTTATAAAGTACAGGAGTATTACTTCCTATACTTAAATGTACTTGTCTAGCAGTGGTTGTTTTATCCTTTTTATCCGGAACAGTTACTTGTTATTGGATCAAATATAATTCCTAATGGGGCTCCCTTGTCTTCTATATCTGCAGATTTTATATTTACGTTAAAGTGGTTAGTTAATTCTTGTGTTACTTTACGAATATTACCATCTGATACCGAAATTGATACTGCAGATCTATCACGCCCTCCTACTAAATAAGCTTCTAATTGAGTATTAGGAGGAAAGTTGCTTATTACATCATGTGTTAAAGAACCAGCATAAGTAAACCTGTCAACATGGGCTAATGCAGTTTTTTTAGTTAATGGATCATGTAAAATTACAGCAACGCATTGTTGAATGTTATCAGTGCCTATCTTTTCTTGATCAGAAAAACCAACTTTATGCTGTTCCACACGAACAGCTTCATAATCAACTATACCTTGCTGTAATGAGTAAGAATATGCATACTGTGCTATTGAATTTTCTTTACGGTTTTGAGTTTTATAAGCAGCTCCTAAAGCTAATCTTGCCATTAATTCTTTAGCTTGGCTAATGTTCCTTGTGGTTGATGTGCAGTGACTAATTCTTTGTATGAATTTTCGACATTATAATATTGTTTTGCTTCAAAAGAATTCTCTATGCTATCTTGAAATTGTTGAATAGCATTATCAAACAGTCCTAGCTGTTGATAGCTACGTCCTATCATAGCATTAATATAGGAAAGAAAATTACTGTCAGTTTGACCTATAGCAATTTGTTCAGCTTGTTGTAGTTGTTTAAGAGCAACAAGATGATTATCTATATAATTTAAATCCTTCATTATACAAAAAGCTGCTTGATTATGATCAATTTGCTCCTTTGTACTTAATGGTTTTGGATTAAGATTACTAATATATTCAGGAAAACTTGAAGGCAACTCGCCTAATTTTTTAATTAGTCCGGTGATATTACTCCTTGAACTGGCTTCCCATTAATAAGCATAGATTTATAATAGTTTAATTAATTTATATTTTTATATAAAACTCTGTTATTTAATAAAAATCAAGCATTATTAGCTACAAAATAATTATCTCTTGACACTAGGGGAGTATTGCTTTATATTCTTTATCTGTTGTATATACTGGATGAACTTCAAAATTGGCTACGTCGTTCTACAAGATCTGCGGTGCTCACTTGTTAAGTATAAGCTCCGCTTCTCGGCGTGTGAACTCTTAGCTCTTTTTGAAGTTGATCTTCGTATATGACTCTTCATTTACTTGAAGTATATTTTATAAGTTTTAAGGTATTTAGCTTATGTCTCGTAAGTGCGAACTCACAGGTGTGGGTGTTTTATACGGCAACAATGTATCACATTCTCAGCGTAAAACTAGAAGACGTTTTGAACCTAACCTAAGGTCGGTTAAGTTTACAAGTGATATAACAGCCGGGGAATATAGATTATCGGTTAATGCTAGATGTATTAGTTCAGTGGAAAAAGCCGGGGGTTTTGATGCATATATTCTAAAAGCCGATGATAATGTTTTATCAAGTAACGCTAGAGCTATTAAGAAAAAAATAATTCAGACTAAAACAGCAAAATCATTATGAAAAGCAGTATACATCCAGAATATAAAAAGTTTTTGATTAAAGTAGGAAGCGATGTTTTTGAAACAATGTCTACTCATCCTACAGGTGAAATTTTAATGGATGTTGATTTTAGAAAGCATCCGGCATGGAATAAAGATTCCGGAAATGTAG
Source organism: Rickettsia conorii str. Malish 7 (assembly GCF_000007025.1). Lineage (NCBI taxonomy): Bacteria > Pseudomonadati > Pseudomonadota > Alphaproteobacteria > Rickettsiales > Rickettsiaceae > Rickettsia > Rickettsia conorii. The sequence goes on from NC_003103.1 coordinate 129,575, forward strand.
TAAATCAATCGAACAAAAGTGTTAGTGATTTCAATAAAAGATTCTCAGGTCTTTCTTTCGGTAGTAAGAAAGAAGCTAGCTAGGCTTTGTTTGTGGATAACAAATCGTCATTGCGAGGAAATTGCATAGCAATTGACGAAGCAATCCAGTAAACAATTTTGATTTATAGAATTTTTTTATTATTTTTTCTGGGTTGCCGTGCAGTCTACGACTACTCGGTATTTACGCAAGAATGACACTAACAACAAAATATAACACAGATAAATCGTCAATTCTCAATTATTGCGGGGTGGAGCAGCTTGGTAGCTCGTCAGGCTCATAACCTGAAGGTCGTTGGTTCAAATCCAGCCCCCGCTACCATATTTTTTAATGTCATGCTAGCTCACTTATAGTGTTATTGAAGTCTGCTGATGCCATTCCTAACTCAGTGTTGTTGCATGGTTTGGTTTTCCTGTCATTGCGAGAAGGCATTATTGCGTGGTTCGGTAAAATTCGCTGTGTTACCCCGTGGTCAAGCCACGGGGTCCATAAAAACAATAAAAAATACTAATATAGTATTTTTAACTGGATCCAGTGGTCAAGCCACGGGGTAACACAGCGAATTTTACCGAACCACGCAATAATGCCTTCTCGCAATGACGACTTGATATTCACGCAGGCAATGCCTTACTTACATCCAATACGAAAGCAAATTATGACTACTCAGAAAATAGTGCCTACAAAATCAACTGATGGCAGTAAGCTTTTTCGTCATCAAGCTAAATTTGTAGCCGGTGCTATGAATATAAATCAAATCCTCAATTTTTCATTACCGGAAATTGCTTTTGTCGGTAAGTCAAATGTCGGCAAATCAAGCCTAATAAACACGATATGCAATAATAAAAATCTTGCTAAAGTTTCTAATACTCCAGGGCGTACTAGGCAAATCAATTTCTTTAACCTTGCAGATAAACTTATTATAGTTGACCTTCCCGGTTATGGTTTTGCTAATGTTCCTATATCAGTCAAAGAGCAGTGGGGAGTGTTAATTAGTTATTATTTACGAAATAGTTATAATTTAAGGTTAGTTAACTTATTGATTGATTCAAGAAGGGGTATAAAAGAAAATGATAAGAAAGTAGCTGATCTATTACTTGCAAATAAAAGAGAATTTCAAATTATTTTCACAAAATCCGATAAAGTTACGGATCATAAAAACCTTCACGATGAAGCACAGAATTTTCTTGCAACTTTAAACTACTCATGTAATGTTATGTATGTAAGCAATAGGAGTAAAGAAGGTGCAAGAGAACTTAAAGCTAGTTTGGCAAAATGCATCAAACCTCAAAAATAAAGAGGTAGATAGTATTTCTTCATTAAATAACATTGCTATAATTAAGAATATAATAAAGTGTAGTAGTGAGTTGAAGAATCAAGCAATAGTTCTAAAATTACCTGCTACTATTATTATTGACGATAAATTATTTACGGCTTTTATTGAATCTGTTAGATTGCTTGAGATGTGCGGTGCTAAAATATATATAGTACATGATCATATTGATTTACGAAGTTCGTCTTTAATATCACAAATAGATGAAAATTTTAGTCAAAAAATTAGTAAAATAAGCGACTATAGTTCTCTAAATAATCCTATTATTATGGAAATTTTATCCAGTTACGTTAACAAGCTTATAGTAACAAAGTTAAGTAGTATAGGTTGTTATGCAGTTGGTATTTCAGGTAAGGATGCTAATTTACTGCAAGCAAAAAAATCAAAACTATCTTACCGAAAAATTGTAAATCATGATGTTATAAATATTGGTTTTTTAAGTGAGCCTATTATGATTAATCCAGAAATTTTATTAAATTTTGCAGATAATAATATTATACCCGTGATAGCACCGTTTGCGAGCGACGATCAGGAGAAAACGCATTTATTAAATGTTAACTTAACGTTAGCAACAATTGCTTCTGCATTAAGTGCAGAACATTTAATATTGCCATATGAGATATTACAGGTATCCGAGACGTTTCCGTATAATATAAAAATACGAGATATTAACTTGTTGAAATCAATGTTAGATGATAGTAATAATTTCATCGAAGAAGCATTAATTAAGATAGCAGTTAATGCCCTTGAAAATAATAATGGTTACGTACATTTTGTGAATAGTGAAGCACCGAATTCAATATTGTCAACTATGTTTGATATTAATATAAATTAATAGAGGTTTTTTATGGCAGGAGCATTAGCATCCGATCTTTTATTTGTAGGGTTAACTAGACCGCCGATGATATTTGGAGTAAGTATTAAGTTTGCTGCATTAAATATGATAATGACGATGATAGTATTTATTTGGAATAACGGCATTATGATTTTATTCATTGCAGCTGCTTTGCATTTGGTAGCTTATATTATATGTTTTAAAGAACCGAGATTCATAGAGCTATATTTAAATAAAATGTCAAGAACTAGCCAATGTCCTAATAAATTTTACTACGGAGCAAATTCGTATAATATTTGAGTTTTATGTCATTCCCGCCTTACGCGGGAATGACATAAAAAGAGGTATAACTGACAAAATAAATCAAAATAGTTAAATCAGGTGAGGTAATGAAATTATTTAGAACTAGAGCCGCTAAAGAATTAAGGTCTAAACAAGAAAGACCCACTTCGCATTTTATTCCTTATAAATGTCATTGGGATAGTAATACTATTTTAACAAAAGATAATTCTTTATTACAAGTTATTAAAATAAATGGATTTTCTTTTGAAACTGCTGATGATGAAGATCTAGACATTAAAAAGAATATCAGAAATGCCTTACTTAAAAATATGGCCTCGGGAAATATCGTTATGTATTTCCATACTATTAGAAGACGTAAAGCAGTAATATTTGACGATACAGAATTTACTTATGATCCTACCGTAAAAGTCCCTAATGATTTTATTACTTATTTAGGTGCAGAATGGCGTAAGAAACATGCTGGGGCTAGGTCGTTTTTTAATGAATTATATGTTAGTATTTTATATAAGCCTGATACTGGCGGTGTTGCTATAGTTGAGTATTTTCTAAAGAAGCTTAGACAGAAATCTAATAAAACCGCTTGGGAAAACGACATGAAAGAGATGAAAGAAAATCTTCAAGAAATGTCAACTAGAGTGATTAATACATTCAGAAGTTACGGAGCAAGATTACTTGGAGTTCGTCAAACGCAGTCAGGTAGTTATTGTGAAATTTTAGAATTCCTTTCATCTTTAATCAATTGCGGCGATTCACCGGGTCCTATAGCATTACCGCGTGGTACTATTGACGAGTATTTACCGACTCATCGCTTATTTTTTGATTCTCGTACTATTGAAGCAAGAAGTCCGCTTGGCAAGAAATATGCTGGAATGATCAGTATACTTGAATACGGTCCTAATACTTCGGCAGGAATTTTTGACGGATTCCTGCAAATGCCTTTTGAATTTGTTATGACGCAAAGTTTTGTCTTTGTTAATAGAACAGTAGCGATCGGTAAAATGCAATTACAGCAAAATAGAATGATACAATCCGGTGATAAAGCTACTTCACAAATTGCTGAAATTAATACGGCCCTTGATATGGCCACCAGCGGTGATATCGCTTTCGGTGAGCATCATTTATCGCTTTTATGTTCCGCAAATAATATTAAAGCTTTGGAAGATATATTGTCAATGGCAGCAGTTGAGCTTTCTAATTCAGGAATTCAGCCGGTTAGAGAAAAAGTTAACATGGAACCTAGCTATTGGGGACAGTTGCCGGGAAATATGGATTATATAGTGCGTAAATCCACTATAAATACTCTTAATATGGCTAGCTTTGCCTCACAACATAATTATCCGCTCGGTAAAATTAGAGATAACCATTGGGGAGAATATGTCACAGTACTTGATACTACTTCAGGTACACCGTTTTATTTTAATTTCCATGTAAGGGATGTTGGACATACTCTCATTATCGGTCCAACCGGTGCCGGTAAAACAGTTCTTATGAATTTCTTATGTGCTGAAGCACAAAAATTCAAACCTCGTATGTTCTTTTTTGATAAAGATCGAGGAGCAGAAATATTTATACGTGCTTTAAACGGAGTTTATACAGTAATTGATCCGGGTTTAAAATGCAACTTTAACCCTTTACAGCTTGAAGATACTAGTGAGAATAGAACGTTTATTTTAGAGTGGCTTCGTGTGCTTGTAACTTCTAACGGTGAAAGTTTAACTGCACAAGATAATAAAATCTTATCTCAAGCGGTAAGCGGTAATTTTAGATTAGCAAAACAAGATAGAAGGCTTAGTAATGTTATAGCATTTCTTGGTATTGATACACCAAATAGTTTGGCAAGTAGGATTGCAATGTGGGTTGGTAAAGGTTCACACGCTAAGATATTTGACAATGAAATAGATGATATTGATTTACAAAAAGCAAGAGTATTCGGTTTTGATATGACTGAATTACTTAAAGATCCTGTAAGTCTTGCACCGGTATTACTATATATTTTCCATCGTATTAATATCTCTTTAGATGGGCAGAAAACTATGATAGTACTTGATGAAGCATGGGCTTTAATCGATAATCCGGTATTTGCACCTAAGATCAAAGATTGGTTAAAAGTGTTGAGAAAATTAAATACTTTTGTTATATTTGCTACGCAGAGTGTCGAAGATGCTGCAAAAAGTAGAATTAGTGATACGTTGATTCAACAAACAGCTACGCAGATTTTTTTACCTAATTTGAAAGCTACGGATATTTATCGTAGTGCATTTATGTTAAGTCAACGAGAATATATTTTAATTAAAACTACCGACCCTACTACACGTTATTTTTTAATAAAACAAGGAATAGATGCCGTAGTGGCAAAAGTTAGCTTAGATGGTATGGATAACATAATCAGTGTTTTATCCGGTAGAGTTGAGACTGTAATATTGCTCGATCAAATTAGAGAGAAACACGGCAATGATCCGGATAAATGGTTACCTATATTTTATGCAGCAGTTAAAACATTATAAATGCCTGTCTGTCATCCCACGGCTTGACCGCGGGATCTTGTCTTACAGACTGTATTCTGAGATCCCGTGGACAAGCCACGGGATGACATTTTTACAATGCGAGGCAAGTAACTAGTTATGAAATTATTTCCTCGTAGTATACTTATAACATTAGTATTAAGCTTTGCCCTAAATTTAGGGATAGTTACTAAAATTCATGCTAAAGATACTCTTGATAGCATTGTAGATATTTTGAGTGGCTTAACTTGCGAAACCCAAGGCGTAGGCGATTTGCTGCGTACTGAATTTTCTCATACATGTATTGTTGCTCCGTTCTTTACTTTTGCGGTAATGAATCTTGTCTCTCCCGTTTTATACATGAATACGTTTTTAAAGCTTAAAATAAACGACAGTGATTTATTTAACGATAGTAACTTTGGGAATTTTCCCGGAGGTCAATGTACTCGTGAAAACAGAATTGATCCTAAAAATCCAGAATTACGCTTTGCTTTATGTAATAATGCTAAATTAATTGTATCTCGGGCAAAATCTGTTGCAGAATCGGCACTTGCTATTGCTAAAGCCGTCTTAACAGGGAGCGACCCTTGGGATGATATAAAGACAGCATGGGCAAATAAAAAAAAGGAATATCATGTTCCATATAGTGGTAAGCCCGGTGATGACGGTTTTGCATTTGATTTAGGCTTTCCTGTAATATATTGGAAAGTTATTCAAGATAAAGATAGAATATGCGTATCGACAAAAGGATTTACAGGAGACGTTCCCGTTGGCTGTAAATATATGAAAGAGCCGTTTCCAAAATCCATGTATAATAGCTTTATGGATGTAGCAGATAAGGATTTTATTGAGGATCCAAATAAAACTCCTACCGATCCTTTAGCTTTAGTTTCCTGTAGTGCAGCGGGTGATGGATGTTATCAAAAAGCTTATAATGCTTCAAAAACTGCAGTAGTCATGACTTCTCCTCTTATAGAATGTATGAGGCAAATGATTGCTAGATTACTAATTAGTAAAGATGTTTGTAGTTTTGATAATGTAAGCCAAGTGGTTAATTTGGTTTCAAGGCAAGATAGTGTATTCTTTCAGTTTCAAGTAGGAATGTATAAAATAGTTACGGCTTTTCTAACTTTATATGTTATGTTTTTTGGCTTTAAACTATTACTTGCAGGTGAAGTGCCGCCAAAAAGTGAGTATATAAATTTTATATTGAAAATGATATTCGTAACTTATTTTTCAATAGGAATTAATATAACCCCTGGTAATGGTTCTCCGTATGACCGGTTAGACGGCATGATTCAGTGGGCGTTTCCTTTCTTACTTGACGGTATAAACGGTTTAGCAAGCTGGGTTATGAATGCTGCTCCGTCCGGTTTATGTAAATTTAACAATCTTTCTTATGACGGTACCGTTTCTTATATTGCATTATGGGATGCATTAGATTGTAGGGTAGCTCATTATTTAGGGCTTGATATATTATCTACGTTACTTGTCGAAAATGCTTATCGCAGTCATGATTTTTTAAATTTTGATTTCTTTAGTTTTAGTGCTCCACCATATATTTATTTGCTAATTCCGGCGATAATCTCCGGTAATATGATGTTGGTGTCACTCGCTCTTTCTTATCCGTTACTTGTGATTTCGGTTGCTGCCTTTATGGTTAATGCAACGATTATGTGTATGATATCTATAGTAATACTCGGTATTTTGGCTCCTCTTTTTGTACCTATGTTTTTATTCGCATATACAAGAAATTATTTTGAGAGCTGGGTTAAACTAATGATCTCGTTCTTGCTACAACCTATGGTGGTAGTTACTTTTATGATCACAATGTTTTCGGTATATGATTATGGTTTCTACGGTAAATGTCAATATAAGAGCAAGTTAATTCACAATAGTATAGAAGACAAAATTCAAGGTGGCATTACTTCTAAGAGGGATGTTTTAATATTTTACATTAATAATGATTGGGATGATACGTCACAGTATCCTGATAAAGATGCCGTAGAAAGCTGTCAAAATAGTTTAGGTTATATGTTAAATAACCCTATTACCACGGTATTTAACTTTACAAAAGATAGTGTAAGTGAAATTGTCGGTAGTAAACCGGGTAGTACCCCTACCGATAAATTTCTTGCTAAATTCCAGTTTTTATCAGGAGTAGTTTTAGGGCCCGGAATGTTTTTCATGTCTCCAAAAGTGCTTTTTGAGAAAATTAAAAATATTTTGCTTGCGTTAGTTATGGCATGTTTTACATTGTATTTGATGTATAATTTTAGTAGTCAGCTAGCTGAATTTGCTGCAGATATGACGGAAGGAGTAGCTCTTAATAATGTTGCTATAAAACCGCAAGCAATATTTAAGGCAGCTATGGCAGTACTTGCTACTGCGGGTGCTGCAACTAAGGGGGGCGATCAGATAGCAAGTAGAGGAGGAGTTGGTGATTTAAAAGCTGGTCAAGGTGGAGGAGCAAGTGATTTAGAGGTAGGGAAAGGCGGACTACCAAATGATAATATTGCTGCAAGTGGAGGTACGTCGGCACCTGCGGTAACAACGCCGACAGCTTCGTCTTCTGTAGCAAGTTCTAGCCCAAAAACTGTAAGTAGTGAAGCAAGATCAGATGTTGTTACTCCTCCTGCTCCTACAGAAGCTGTTTCACCACCGCCTGCTAGTATTAGAACTTCTATTTCTACACTTGCACCACGTGTTGGAAAAATCATAAGAGATAATAATCAAGAAAGTAAAAAAGAGATTGATAATACTCCGCCTTCACAGGAAAAAGTTGATAATGCAGCTCCACAAGAAAAAGTTGACAGCACAAGTAAAGGTACAGGAGTAATTGATTATAGTTTTAACTTAAAGGAACATGATAATCCGACAGGCGTAAAACAGATACGGGAAAATGCAGAGATTCGAGATAAACGTGTAAAAGTAGAAAAAGCATGGAATGAACTAGTAGCAAGAGGAGGAGGAAGAGTCAGAGAACAAGAAGGAGGAGAAATATCAGAACGACGTGCAAATGCTGAAAAGGCATGGGATGAGTTAGTAAAAAGCGGCGTAGTAACAGAAAAAAAAGATAATAGTTCTAATGAAAACTCTTAAAACCTTAAAGATATTTATTATAGTTTTTATAGCGTCTGTAAGCTTAGCTAGCTTTGCCGGCTTTGGAGAATCATGTTCTAGTTTACCGACTACTTCAGATGGGTATTTAGAAACGGACACGGCATATGGCTATATAATTCGTAATATTGATATGAAGGATCCGAGAGGTAATTGTAACTCAGTTGCGTCTAGTATAACGTTTTGTTTTAAAAATGTAGAAGGTAGTAGTAGCCCTTGCACCATGTATACTTTAAATGAAGGTGACTCTAAAAAGATTAGTGATTTAAGTACCGATAATAATCCTGATCTTGGAGCAAATCCTGTATTAAAGAATATCGTTTTAACGGTTAAAAAATGGGATAATGATCTATGTTTAGTTATGCCTACGTCAAGGGGACCGATGCCGGTAGCATGTAAATCTTTGAGTGCTACACCGACTCCACCTCCTTCTGAGGATAAGAATTGTAATATAGGCAAAAGTTGCTATACGGGAGCAAATTATAGTCAATCGTTAATTAATTTTTCCGGTCTTGCAGTTCAGTGTTTGAGTGAAACGCTTAATAAAATATTTTTTGCTGGAAAGAGTTGTAGTGCTCAAGATCAAAATTCTAGAATAACTAATCTTGCTGCTTTTTCTACGTTTCAAGGTTATTTAAAGAGAATTATAGGTGCGGCATTAATTCTTTATACTATGTTTTTTGCCTTTAATATGGCTCTAAATACAGAATATGCAAGTACTGAAAAAATAGCTCTTTTTGTAATAAAATTCTTATTTGTTGCTTATTTTTCTATCGGTCTTGGACCTTTAGATTTTAGCGGCGGTCAGCCGACAAAAGAAAACGGTATGTTAAAATATGGATTACCTCTTTTGACAGGAGCAGCACCGGACTTTGCACAGATGATCTTTAATGCAGCAGGTTCTAGAGGATTATGTCAATTTGATAATTCAAAGTATAAGGACGGTTATAAATTTTACGGTTTATGGGATGCGATTGATTGCCGTATAGGTTATTATCTTGGCTTGGATTTACTTTATAATATAGATAAGAATCGAGTGTTAGGGAATGTGGTCGGCAATGGTCCCCGTGGTAATAATACACCTATACCTAATTTTGATCCTGAAGGCAAAAATGACAGACCGAAGGATTTAAGTAAAGCAGGAGCACTTAGATTTTTTACCGTTATGTTTGGATTCTTTATGGCCGGAAATGTTATTATACTTGCAGCAGGTTTAGTATTTTCTGTAATATTTTTATCTATACTTTTATATTTTATTACGCATTATTTAGTTTGCATGATTACTATTTACGTTATGACATATATTTCTCCTATATTCATTCCTATGGCTCTATTTACTCGTACAAAAGCTTATTTTGACGGGTGGCTAAAAGTATGTATTTCATGTGCATTGCAGCCGGCAGTAGTAGCAGGTTTTATAGCTTTATTAATAACTATGTATGATTCCGCAATATTTAAAAATTGTGAATTCCTGAGATATGATTATGAAAGAGGGGATATTAGATTTAGTACTTTTGAGTTAAGGCTTCCTGTTGGTGGGGCAGATAAATGTCAGGAAAGTTTTGGATATAAAATGTTAGAATATTATGCAGGTAAAGGTTGGGAAGAGCATTTATTGATACTTTTTCCAATAAAATCAATTGTTAGAGATGTTGTATCTATTTTAGCAGAACTTTTATGCGTATTAGTATTTTCGGTTATTTTTTATTACTTCTCTAAATCTATAGGGCGATTTGCTTCTGATTTAACTAATGGTCCTAATATGGATGCAGTAACGGCAAGTCCCACTAAAATCGTTGGTTTAGTAAAGAAAGGAGCAGCTTTCCTTAAGGATGCTGCTATGGCTTCGCAAGGTAAGCCGCTGGTAGGAGATAAGCCGGGTGTTGGAGGTAAGCGTAAAGAGGGAGAGCAGCAAGGCGGGGATTTAGCAAGCGGTTCGGGTGGAGGTAAATGATAGAATATGCAGGGTAACTTATTAAAAGTTTTAGGAGTACTTGCTATAGTAGCAACGTTAGTTTGCTTTATTTTTGCAGCACTTGGTATGATAGGAGCAGTAAAAGTCGGTGACAGCTGCTACATGAGATATGCGTCGGACGGTCAAGGAGGAGCGGATTCAATAATCGGTACTATAACCCTTAATGCTAATGCTAATTATGTAAACACTGCTAAGATGTTGTCCGACGGCACGACTCTACTTGTTCCTGATCCTACTCGTTACGGTGAATGGCTAAATACTCAGGTGCTAGTAGAAAACAGCCAACCGGTGAATTTACAAGTGGTCGGTCAGGTTAGTTTGTGTTTAGCTTATATACCGAAAGATAATTTACAACGTACAGGGGCTGGATCTAATTTAGACGATAACGGTCAAATGATCCCGATTCCTCGTATTAACGATGCAAATAATCCACCTGTCTCTCTAATAATGGATGCAAAAAATAATGAATGGCGTAATATTGCCGAATTATACGCCAATGATAGAGTTTTAGTTTCCGTATCTCCTAATTTTGCCAATACGGATGCGACAGTTAAAGATGCTTTTAAAGGTGCTGAAGTTACGCAAGATTGTTCAGAGAATAAAACTACTTATAATCCAATTTGTGGAAAATATTCTGTTTATTCAGGTGAGTATGTCAATGCTTGCGAGTTAAAAGAGAAGTATTGGAATTGTGAAGTCACATGGAGGTGCCCTACCTGGCATGAGCAAATAGGTTGCGACTGGGGAGCATTGGGCTGTGTTGCGTCTTGTAAAAAGATACCAGAATGTACAACGAAATGTATGGCTTGGGTTAATATAACGAGACCAGCACCAGAAAACTACCTAGATGATGGGAGTTTTACATTTTCGTGGTCTGACAACACAGGTAAATTATTTATCGACTATTCAGCCCTTCAATGTTCTTATAATGCTAATATTCCTCCAGTTGATAAATGTCCTGATCGTGTTCGCGATCGTCGTATAAAAGATAAAGATTATATTGGAGGTGTACATTGTACTTCGGGCATATGTAGCGATGGAGATTTTCAAAAGAATCGGAGATTTTGGTATACGGCGGACGGTAAAGGAGGCAAAGGACCAACTGGATTAATATATCAAATGAATGATGCGGGTTCTGTAAGTCAAGCTCTGCCTTCTAAGCTAGAATTTGCTAAATTTGTTGCAGATACAGATCAACCGCCTGACTATAAAGGTAAAGACGGTAAATATTTATATAAAGTTATATATAATATACCTTTTAACAGTAATATTGCAAAAAGTTATTTACAATATAGGCTGTGGTCGCCTACCTCACAAGATAGTAGTAAGAATACGGGAGGATACGTTTTAAATATTAAACAGACTAAATGCTATAGAGAAAACGGTAATAGTTTTAACGATACTTTTGATGATCGAGGACGAGTGCAATACATCATAGTAAAGCCTTCGGAAAACCCGAATACTAGCGGTAAAACCTATTCACCTCAAGGAATTAGTGTTGATAGTGAAGGTAAATATAGCTTTAACGCAAATGAGGCGGGTTATATATGGATGAAAATTCTAAATGATCCTGGTAATAATTTAAGGGACTATAAAGATAGTGAAGGTAGCTATAAAGTACATTTCTCAACATCCTTAAAAGTAGGAAGTTTTACTATTAAAGTAATGAATCCGTTACTTCAGTTATTTAAAACTAAAGTGCAAGGGGCTGCTACTTCTATTTTTAAAAATATGGTATGTTATAAAGCTAATGATAGTTCGTCCTGTACTAACTTTTTTACCTATATTAAAGCAATTTTAATTCTGTATGTGATGACTTACGGAGCAATGTTTTTACTTGGTTTTGCTAAGATAAACCAAAAAGAGCTAGTAATTAGAATAGCAAAAATCGGGGTAGTTAGCGGACTTATGAACGGTAATACCTTTGAATTTTTCAATAACTATCTTTTTGATGCAATTACCAATTTTTCAGACTCAATTATTGCTAATATGAGTGGATATAGTTTGTTTACTTCTACTAATACTATTTCTAATCCTTTCATGTTTTTAGATGCAGTAATGAGTAAAATATTTTTTAGTCAAACCTTTATCGCTCAATTACTTGCACTTCTTTCTCTTGGGCTTAGCGGTATTATATATTTTATAATTACTTTTATTGCGGTTTGTATAGTAATTATTACGGCGCTTAGAGCTGTTGCCGTTTATATTATGGCATTTATGGCAACTTGTATATTAATCGGTATAGCCCCTTTATTTATTAGTTTCTTATTATTTGATTTTACTAGGTATTTATTTGATAATTGGGTGAGGTTTACGATCCGCTATATGATGGAACCGGTAGTTATGATGGCAGGTATTATAGTGCTAACACAACTATTTACCATTTATCTAGATTTTGTTTTAGGTTATAGCGTGTGTTGGAAATGTGCTTTACCGATAAAAATTCCGTTTATCGGTACTATTTTACCTATTGCCTTGCTGAATGTACCTATCTTCTGTATTAATTGGTTTGCCCCTTGGGGAATGGATTATATGTCGGGTATGATGGGAGTAAATATGCAAAATATCGTAGCTCTAGTTATTATTGCTTACGGTATGTACGGTTATGTCGAATTTTCAGGACGTATAGTAGTAAAATTAACTAGTGCTGTTGGGCCTTCGGCTACTGAAATTGGTGGTAAAATGTCTCATGATGCAGGACAAAAAGTATTAAGTTCAATAGGAATGGATGATAAAACAAGACAAGGTATTACCGGCAGAGCGGAAGCACGATTAAAACAACGCAATAAGACATTAGATCAGGCTGAGAAAAATAGGAAAAATACGCAAAAAGAAGGGGGCGAGAAGACAAATGAAGAACCACCTAAACCTGAAACACCGAAATAGAGGGTGAATCGAAAATCGTCATTGCGAGGAAATTATGAAATAATTGACAAAGCAATCTCAGGAGTGATTTCATGAGATTGCCGTGCAGCCATACAACTGCTCGCAATGACAGGTTTACTATTTAATACTATGGACAAGCCACGGTATGACGTGTTGGATAACAATTTAAAATTATGAAAATTCTTAAGAGTTTAGTTTTATTAGTTTTGTTTATGGCGATGCCAGCTAAAGCCGATGATGCTTTTTCATGGATGTCAACCAGTTTTGGTGGGCTAAAAAGCTTATTCGGTTGTTTAGAAGTGCCTGAATTTACAAGTTTTCAAGAGGGTAATATAGGAATTAGTTTATCTACAGCCGGAATTTGGCAATCAACAGGTAATACTGTTCAGAAAGGTAAATTGTTAAAAATAAATTGGTCTACTTCAGGTATTACTCTTGAACCTAGAAAATATCTAGTATTATATAGAATTGATCCAAGGTTTAGTATGCCGCAAGTTTTCATTAAAACTTATAATTATTCTAAATTACAATTTGAAGCTTTAGGATTTCCTCGTTTTGTTACGGACAATAACAGTGAAACACCGGGGACTATACCGCCTGATAAAGACCTTGATGCACTTTCATTTACTAAAATGTCTGATTTTGTTAAATATTTTAACTATTCTAACGGTAATTCGAGAATTGAAGTTAAGGCCGGCGATGTAGTAAATATTAGTTTAGTTGGTAAAGATAATTTTTTTAGCCCTAATACTCTAAAACTTCCTAATACCGTAGATAATATTTTAACACAGGAACTTGATAGCTCGATATTCGCTGCTTCTGCACTTTATACTCAAAGTAACCTTGGAGATTTTGATAATAGAATAATTTACTCTTCTGCAGAGCAGGTGTGTAATATGATAGATAAGGAAAGAAAAAGTGTATGTAGCGGCACGGGTACTGCTACAAAGTATAAAAATACCGATAATGGAGTAATAGTCGGTAAGCCTATGATAACGGGAGCGGTACAGTATTTCATGGGCTTAATTAAGGCTTGTCCTGCTAATGCCGGTATAAATACTAGCCCTGCTTGCTATTACGATCAAGGTAGAGGGATGATAATTAAAGTAGGCGGGCAGGTTATTAAGGGACAAGATCAGAGTTTTGTAAATTCAGGCAGTACTCAAAGTAGCTTTATATATTATCAAGCCACTAGCGGTGGTATTATGGATTTTACTAGCGATTGGCAAGTTAGTAACATGTTTAGTAATTCAGTTTTAATGAATGATTGGAGCCGAAATTTTTCAAATTATGCTAGTTTTGTAGATTATATAAATAAGAATGATTGGTCAGCTAATTTTTTATATTTTGGTTGTTATTCAATGATTGTTGAAATAGGTAATGGGGCAAATTTAATTAATCCTGATGATCAACAAAATATAAAGTTAGAATATTTAATAACGTCTGATGGTACATTACCTGATCCATCTGTTCGTGGTATGCCGGTAGATTATAACTTTGCGACTGATGCCCCGCAAGATGGATATTTATGGTTAAGGGTGGTAAATCCTAATAGTAATATACAAGGGGTAGTTAGTGTAAATTATGCTAATTATACCGGTACAACTTGGTTTTCTGATATAATATATAACGGTGCTATTAAACCTATTACAGATCAGTTTAGAACTTTTAGTCAAAACTTTTATATTAAGTTAGTTAAAAATTCTGCAGTGCAGAATTTAGCTAAAACTGCATTAACCCTTTATGTTACTATATTTGGGCTAATGTTCGTTACAGGAGCATTAAAATTAACTGCCGTAGAAGTAATAACACGTATATGCAAAATAGCTATAGTAGCTTTTTTAATTAGAGAAGAAAGTTGGAGCTTCTTTAATACATATTTCTTTAGTGCATTTACTGACGGTATTGATTTCTTTGTAACTAACGTAGTAGGTGCTACAAGCTCTAGATCTAATATTTTTGGTTTTATTGATCCTATATTTGATAAATATACTAACGGTAGGATTTGGGGATTACTATTTATTGAATTATTACAAATACATAATGGTTTAGCATTTATCGCTATTATAACCATTTATTCACTTATTACTTATTTTAGAGCTATTTTAGAAGTTATAATAGGTTATGTGATTGCATTCATAGGGGTAACTGTTATGATTTCATTGGCACCGTTTTTTATAATATTAATGTTATTTGAAAAAACTAAAAGTTTATTTGATAATTGGATATCGACATTGCTTAGCTATGTAGTGCAGCCGACAATATTATTGATTTTCTTTTTATTGATAGATCAGGTTTTATCTGAGCAGCTTTTAAAAGTGGTAGTTAGAGCCTGTTGGGATACTCTTATACCAATAAAAATAGGGCTTGATTTAACAAATCTTGGTATTCCGATTCATTTCTCTTTTACATTACCGTTCTTACCCGGAATACCTTTCTATGTACCGGATGTTCCAGAAATTAGTAGCTCGAATATTCTAACGAACAATGCTAATACTTTCTTAGTATTATTTACTACGGCTTTATTATTTTATTCATATTGCTTGATGTCATATAGTTTAGTAACTTTTGTAAATATAGTAGTTGGAA
Source organism: Rickettsia conorii str. Malish 7 (assembly GCF_000007025.1). NCBI lineage: Bacteria > Pseudomonadati > Pseudomonadota > Alphaproteobacteria > Rickettsiales > Rickettsiaceae > Rickettsia > Rickettsia conorii. The sequence goes on from NC_003103.1 coordinate 145,153, forward strand.
TGCTTACAAATGTTACACCGGCACGAATATCAGGAAATTATCAAGAACGTTCTGATCCTGTGGGAGCCGTTATGCAGGATATAGATTCAGTAACAAAACCGATTAAAAAGGCTGCAATGGCTCCGGCTAGAGTTTTCAAAGACAAGATAATTGATCAAAATTATAAAGCTAGAAAAGCGGAAGTAGGTGGTGAATTTACAAATAAATTTCTTGCTGAGCGTAATGATGTGAAGAAAGAGGAAGGAGAGAAGAAAGAATAATTGTAAATATTTTCACCGTCATTGCGAGGAAATTGCATAGCAATTGACAAAGCAATCTCAGGAATTTAATACTGCTTCATGAGATTGCCACGCTCCCTATGGTCGCTCGCAATGACATTGAAATTAAGACATATGGAAATAACACATAATAAATGAACAAAAATATTTTTATTACATTATTAATATCGCTATTGCTGCTTTCCGGTTGTACCGGCGATACTTGTATTGACCCTGATGATTTCGGTTTTATCAAATTCAATGTCTCTGCTAGATATGATCCGGAAGAAATTACTTCAAGACAGGAAGGTAATCAGGTAGCACCATGGCGTGATAGTGCTTATAAAGTAAACGGCTATCCTTTAACCATTATGGTAAGACCGTGGAGTTATATACTTGGCGATAAAAATACTTCAGGTCAGTTATCTGCATGGTGTCCATGGTATGGTCAAAAAAATAACACAACTACTTTGGCTGCTTTTTGCGTTAAGCTACAACCGTGTACTTTTTGGGATAATACTAGACTTGATATGTGTACTCCTAATCCCGCAAATCAAAATGATGCAATGATTAGTAATGCTCCATGTATAATGACAAACGGTGTCGGGCTTTATTTTCTTATTGCCGCTAAAAATACCGATCCCAATATTTCACCGGACTCACAGAGTAAACCGCAAGGTATAACTCAGCATTTAGGAGAGGAGCTTACTTCGGGCTATGAATTTTATAGTACTAGTAGTACAGGACAATTCTCGAAAGCCGGCGGTATAAATTATCAATATAAAGGTGAAGATAAGTCAAAATATGCTCAATCTCCTCTTTATTTTAAGATTATAGATAAATTTTATAATGATAATAGCGGGCAATATAGATTAGTAATAAAGTCCGGAGTTACTGATACTAGAGCCGATCCGCTACAATTTTTAACGGATTTAATAAAAGGAGTATTATTTGGTAAGGATGGGATTATAAAGAAAACTTATCAACAAATAATTGATACGTCGGGTTATAGGATGAGTGTCTCGGCTATTTTAACTCTATACATAATGTTTACAGGCTTTTCCTTTTTAATAGGTAATATAAACCTTACTCATGTCGAACTTATAGTTAGAATATTAAAAGTTAGTATAGTCTCAATATTATTAAGTACTGATAAAGCTTGGACATTTTTTCATGATTATTTATTCGTATTTTTTATTGATGGGGTTCAGCAAATACTGCAAATAATTAATGAAGCTTCGGCTACCGGTCCCGGTTCTCAAAGCTTGCTTGGGTTACTTATTTCTCCTCAAACTTTATCTAAATTATTTTCTTTACTATTTGTTGATTGGCTTGGTTTTATATATATCATTCTATATTTAATAGCCTTATATTTTATTTTCTTTCTTATATTTAAAGCCACTATTATCTATCTAACCGCTCTTATAACTATCGGTATGATTATAATTATGGGACCGATATTTATTTGTTTCATGTTGTTTAATATAACGCGTTCGTTATTTGAGAATTGGTTAAGACAATTAATATCATATGCATTACAGCCTATAATTTTATTTACCGGTATCGCTTTTATTTCAATGATCATCAGAACCGAAATATATTCAACGCTTGGTTTTGCAGTATGTAAACATGATTTTCCTAATTTAGGTCCGATAAATGAAATATTCGGTAGCTTCCTTGAGGATATAGATCCAAGCCTGGGTCATTCAATATTTTATTGGTGGTTCCCAGTACCGATGAAAGGTGGTATAAATAATTTCCACAAAGCAAATATATTAGTTCCTAAAGATCATATAGTAGTAGATGATTCTTGTAAGAATGACCCTGATAAATGTAAGCATTGTGCTGCGTATGAGTGTATAGATGAACGCTATATTGAATTACCGTTTTTAGATTTAGTTAAAGATGCAAAAAGAATTAGTAATTTTATAAATGGGAAATTTGTCCAACTTGATGGGATATTACTAATTTTTGTGTCTATTTATTTGCTAAGTAAATTTAACGATACTGCTATATCGACGGCACAATTTATTGCCGGTACTTCAGGTAATTTAACAGAAATACAAAAAGTTAATCAGCAATCTTATGAATCTGCAGCGAAACAAATGAATAGACCGCTAAATTATGTGGCTAAGACGGTAAGTGCACCTGTAACTAGCCGTGTAAGTGCCGGGAAAGAGCAAGTTCGTATGTTTTTTGCCGAGAAGTTTGAAAATATGATGATGGGAAGGCTTGAAAAGCAAGCTCTCGGTTCTTCAGCAAATAAAACCGTACAAAATGAGGTTAAGAGAAAATACGGTATAGATTCTAAAGATGTAAAAATGAATGCTATTACGGATTATGAAAACGGTATTGCAGGATTATTAAAGAATTTACCTAAGGGGAATGAATTAAAAGCAAAAGAACTATCGCAAATGAAGTTTACTCAGCTTCGAGATAAAATTGCTGCAAATAAATATGGAGTGAAAGATTACGCTGCTTTAAGTAAAGAACAAAAAGCTGAGCTTGATAAGTCATTAAAAGATGCTAACTTACGTGAACTCGCTAGCGATGCAAACTTTACTAGAGATTATCAAGATGCTTATAAAAATGCTCACCAAGAAATGTCCGGGCGAGGTGTTGGTCTGTTCGGTAAGAATATAGGAGTGCTTAGAAGTTGGCAAGAGATAAAACATCGTGTTGATACAAAACGTAAATTAAAAGAAGAAAAGCGTGTAGGTATAGGCGAAAAAATATATGCAGGTTATACAGGAATAAAAAGAGGAGTTTTAACTGCAATAGTCGGTAAAGATTTACGTGATGCTTATGAGGGTAATCTAACCAGTGCCGAATGGCATGATTTTGAATATAACGATCCAAGGCTTAGAACTTATAGCGAAAAATTAAAAGATGATGAAAAAGCACGAGAACATGAAGAGCTCCAAATGCATATTAATAAGGAGGCGCTAGCTGCTCAAGCAGATATATTATCACCGGAATATCTAGCAAGACTAGAAAAAGCAGGCAGACATAGTGATGTGGAATATTATCAAGAATTAGCTCAAAGAAAGCTTATTCATGAGGTGCATGGTAGGTTATTTGAGGAAGGTGAACCGGTAATGATGGGCGACAGATTTATGCGTGAGAAAGCTACTGATTCTCAGATGCGCGATATGATAGATAACGCTCATAGAAAACATGCAGAATTTATAGATGGAGATCGATATATTCGTCGCCAAGAGCATTATGATATTATGCACGAGAAAGCCCAGGAAAATTTAGAGCAAACTTATAAAGAGCTTAAAGATCATTTCAAAAGAGATGATATCAAGATCGAAGAAATGCCGGCATTAATAGCACAAAAAGTTAAAGATACCGCCGAGGGAGCTGAAATAGACCAAAAGATTACAGAAGAGCTTAATAACTTTAATGCTGATGTTAAAAATTATGAATATAGTACTGAAGTATTAAATAAAATAGAGGATAGAAAGCAAGCCATTACCGATGAAGTCAATGCTCAGATCGATAAGATTAATAAATATAGAGAAAATGCCAAAATGCAAACCTATGTAAAGCCTATAGTAAACGAGGGTAGAAAGCTAAGAAAATTAGAAGATCATTTAAGAAATATGAAGTAGAATAACTCATAATTGTTTTTTTTAACAATTACAGTATATAGAATATGTAAAAACAAACATATTGATGAATGATCAAACTAAAAATGGTTCTGAAGAACTCAAGTATTTATCATCAGATAAAAGCTTAAAACCGCAAAAAGTTGGGAAGAACTATTTACAGAACTAAGCTCAAATCCTACTAATGATTTTTTTCTGAAGGAAGAGAAGATTCTCCACCGCAAGAACGAAATTGGAAATTATTTAAATGATTGATATATAGCTCTTATGTAATTCTTGCGAAAGCAGGAATCCAGAAAAATAACTTCAATATTGATACAGAAGTTACATATTTGATAAAATAAGCATATAAAAAACAAGTTTTTTTATGCTTTACTGGATTCTCGTTTCCGTGGGAATGACATTATAAGGGTATTTTCCGAACTACGCAACAATGCCTACACGCGAATATACACTGTTGCGTTAATAGCATTTAAGAAATGCCCGCTAAAAACAATAATTAGTTTTCCCTTTATTAATTAACTTATATACTATCTAATTAAGTTAGTGATTAATTTATTAAGGGGTTTATGAAGAAGCAACATATAATAATATAATAAACGAGACTTTTTTAGATGCCATTCTAGCTAAGAAATTAGGTACTACTTATACTCCGCCAAAAGAAATCAACGATCCTGACTGTGATGAAGCAGCAAAGCATTTCATCGATCTATTACTTAGAGCCGACGGCTTTAAGCCTGTTAAAACTAAGTAATTAATGTTGAGTATAGCCACGAAGCAGCAAAAAAAGCCGTAGAGCTTGCGAAGCAAAGGGAAGTTGCGGCTATTATGCCAAGGGGGGCGGGGGGCGCTTCATACTGATAAGCTTATGTCTGTGGTAGTTTATAAGGAGAATGGACTCTACGTACTGAACGTCGTATAAGCCATGCTTTCTTAATGGTAGTTGCTACATTTCCAAAACCGTTCATTATTACCGATGCTGCTATTAATATTCGTCCTACTCTAGAAGATAAGCGTGATATAGTGCAGAATGCTATTGATTTAATGCATATGATCAGAGAAGACACGCAGGTTAGAGTTGCGGTATTATCGGTAGTTGAGACGGTAACTTCTGCAATCCCTACAACCCTTGATGCTGCTGCTTTATCGCAAATGGTAGATAGAGGGCAAATTACGAATGCTATAGTTGACGGACCGCTTGCGTTTGATAATGCTATTTCTTTATTTGCTGCAGAAGCAAAATGCATTAGCTCTTCAGTTTCAGGAAATGCTGATATATTAGTAGTACCTGATCTTGAATCAGGCAATATGCTTGCAAAGCAGCTAAAATATTTGGGTCAAGCGGTTATGGCTTATGGCGGGTATCGTTCTTGGAGCCCGTGTTCCTATTATTTTAACAAGTAGAGCCGATCCTATGGTATTTCCTGTGTACTTGCTTCATTTATTTATAATCACACTAAGGCGAAGCTACATATCCAAGCAGGTAAATAATGAAAAATGTTATTTTAATAGCTAATGCCGGCTCATCTAGTTTGAAAATTTCTATTTTTGAAATTCAGAATGAAAAAGTTAAGGATAAAATTTATAATATTTTTTTAGAAAAAATGATAATGAAATATTATTTCATATAAATAAAACACAGGCATCTGCTACCGACATTAAAAATGATGCTATTGAAATGATTATTGATCTTTTTGAAGATTGGTGGAAAAAACAACAAAATCTCAAGTTAATTGCAACCGGTCGCCGTATTGTCCATGGCGAGAAAATTTTTAATAAACTGGTTATTATTAATGAAAAAGTTAGTGAAGATTTAAGACCATTAATACCTCTAAAAGTCCCTTGCATCAACCTTATAATTTGCAGGTACTGGCTTTATTTCTTCAAAAATATAAAGAAATCTCACATATAGCTTGTTTTGATACGTCGTTTCATTTTACCAATCCTCCTATTACAAAAGTTTTCGGTTTACCGAAAAAATATTATGATAAAGGGATAATTCGTTACGGTTTTCAGGGGTTATCATATAAATATGTTAGCAGCCATTTTAACGAAATGACAAAGGAAGATTTACCTACAAAAAGACTATTATAGCTCATTTAGGACGCAGTAGTAGTCTATGTGCTATTAAAAACGGTCTTAGTTTAACAAGTTCCATGGGCTTTAGCGTACTTGACGGTGTTATGATGGGTACAAGGACAGGTAACCTTGATCCTGGAGTAGTGTTATATCTTATCGATCATGAGCAAATGACTACGAAAGCAGTAACCGAGTTACTATATAAGAAATCAGGATTACTCGGTATGTCCAGTGAAAGCTCCGATATGCGTACTTTGCTTGCCAGTAACTCACCTGATGCTAAATTTGCTATAGATTTATTTGTATATCGCATTGTACTTGAAATAGGTAAGCTAACTGCTGCACTTGAGGGAGTTGATTGTCTAATTTTTACTGCCGGTGTTGGACAGAATTCCACTGTAATACGAGAAATGATTACTGAAAAACTTTTTATGGCTAGGCATTAAAATAGATGATACAAAAAACCAAAAAAATGAGCATCTAATAAGTGCTGAAAGCAGTAAGGTTAAAGTTTTCGCTGTGCCGACAAACGAAGAGCTAATCATCGCTGAGGAAGTGATGAAGTTTTTATAACACAAATTGGTTAATTTTTAATTACTTATACATCTATTTTTCTTTATTAACTTTTTTTGAAATATATGCAACTATAGATATATTTTTAACTTAAATTTGGGGGGAAGTTATGCCAGAAGATTTTTTGATAAAATGAAAGCAGAAAAACAAATAAAGGATATTAAAAATAATAAGATAAATCCATATAATGATGCAATGAAGAAAGATTCTAGAAAAGTGGGTTGATGCAGAGGCAAGTTATAGCTAAAAACGCAGCAGCAGGTTATAAGACAGCATTAAAAGAGCAGCAAGCAAAAGAAGCAGGTATTAGTTTAGATAAAGATGCTATGAAACGCTTAGAGAAAATAACAAGTCCATTAATATAGCAGCTGCTAAGAAAGCAGAATTTCAAAAATTTCAAAGTGATCAAGCTCATAAAACGCATCAACAAAAAGCTGAAGCATTTAGGAGTGGTACAACAGCTGCTGCTAAAAAACAAAGAAAAGAAGATTATAGGACAGGTGGGTGGGATAAATAATTAAATTATAATTTAATTGCGTTAATTGGTACTGTCTACTATTTTAAACGTATGTCTATACTTCATGCCACAATCTTAACCGTTTTTCCTGAAATGTTTCCTGGAACTCTAGGACATTCTTTAGCAGGACAAGCACTAAATAAAAATATTTGGTCATATGACGTTATTAATATTCGAGATTTCGGTTTAACTAAGCATAAAAATATTGATGATGAGGCTTATGGCGGTGGTAACGGGCTTATAATGCGTCCTGATGTTCTAGGCAGTAGCATAGATCATGCTCTTGCTTTAAATCCTAATGCTGAAATGTACTATCCTTCACCTCGCGGTAGAGTCTTTACCCAAAGCTTTGCTAAAGAGATGTTAAAAAATAAAAACCTCATATTCTTATGTGGACGTTACGAAGGGATTGACGAACGTGTAATTGAAGAGTATAATGTTAAAGAAATTAGTGTAGGCGACTACATTTTATCCGGCGGAGAAATACCTACCCTCACCATTCTCGATTGCTTAATTAGACTACTGCCAGGTGTTTTAATGAACCAAAATACCTTATCTTCTGAGTCTTTTGAAGAAGACGGGGAATTTAAGGGCGGGCTTGAATGCAGCCTATATACAAGACCTGAAATTTGGCGTGGTCGAGCTGTACCGAGTGTTTTGTTATCCGGTAACCACAGGCTAATTAATGAATGGAAAAAAGAGCAATCACATATGATTACTAAATTACGCCGTCCGGAGTTACTTAAAGATTTATAGAGTTAAGGAGTTAAAAAATGAATATTATTGACCGCTTTGAACAGGAAAATATTTCAAAGCGTACTGCAAATAAAAAAATTCCTGATTTTGAAGCCGGCGATACAGTTAAGGTAACTGTTAAAATTATTGATAGATCGATTGAGAAAGACGGTAAGGAAAAATTAACGGAAAGATTTCAAGCTTATGAAGGTGTAGTTATCGCAAAAAGAAATCGCGGTATTACTTCATCTTTCTTAGTACGTAAAATTAGCCACGGTGAAGGAGTCGAAAGACGCTTTATGACTTACTCGCCGATGGTACACTCTATTGATGTAGTAAAATACGGAGTAGTTCGTCGTGCTAAACTTTATTATTTAAGAAATAGAAGCGGTAAGTCGGCTAGAATTAAAGAGAGACATATCCCTATTGCTAAAACTAAGGCAGCAAAAGCTTAAATATATTTGTATCTCTTATGTCATTACTGCGAAAGAGTGCATTGCTACGTGAATACTAAATACGTCATTGCAAGCAGCCGTAGGCTGCATGGCAATCTCATGAAATAATAACAAACTCCTTAGATTGCTTCGTCAATTACTTCGTAATTTCCTCGCAATGACGTATGCCTCAAATCCCTAAAGTATCTCTATAAAGCTCAAGCATAGCGTCCTGCTCGGCAAGTTTATCTTTATCTAATTTCTTTAGTTTCAATATAGATTTCATAGCTTTAACATCAAATCCATGTGAAGAAGCATCTTGGAAGATATCTTTTACTTCTTGAGATAAATCAGCTTTTTCTTGTTCTAATCTTTCTATTTTGCTTATATATTGCTCTAATTGTTCTTTTACTACTACTTCTGACATAAAAAATCATTTAACCTTTTTGAATTTACTATATAATACAAATATAATCCTTATTCAACAAAATATATAATAATGCAAATTTATCCTTTAAGACTTTTACCTAATAAAATCGATTTTGATTTTATGAATTTTAAAAAAGTTAGTTACACTTTCTCAATTATTTTATCACTCATTAGCTTTATTTGGATCGGTATATATAAATTTAATTTCGGTATTGATTTTGCCGGCGGTATAGTTATTGAAGTAAGGCTTGATCAAGCTCCTGATTTGCCAAAAATGCGTGGGGTTCTAGGCAAGCTTGGAATAGGTGAGGTGGTCTTACAGAATTTCGGTAGTGAGCGTGATTTATCGATTAGATTCGGTAGTAGTAGTGAAGAAAATCTCATGAAAAATATTGAGTTAATTAAGGGATTTTTGCAAAGTAATTTTCCGTATAAGTTTGAATATCGTAAGGTAGATTTTGTCGGTCCGCAAGTCGGTAGGCAGCTAATAGAAGCGGGGGCTATGGCGATGCTATTCTCTTTCTTAGCGATTATGGTTTATATTTGGGTGCGTTTTGAGTGGTATTTTGGTCTTGGTATACTTATCGCCTTAGTGCATGACGTAATACTCGCTCTTGGGTTTATGAGTATGACAAAGCTTGATTTTAACTTAAGTACTATTGCTGCAGTGTTAACTATTATAGGTTATTCCGTTAATGATTCGGTAGTAATATATGATAGGATTAGAGAAAATTTACGTAAATATCATAAAAAAAATATCACGGAAATTATAAATTTAAGTATTAATGAGACTTTATCAAGAACTATTTTAACTGTTATTACCACGCTACTTGCCAATTTAGCCCTTATTCTTTTTGGCGGTGAGGCAATCCGTAGTTTTAGCGTACTTGTATTTTTTGGGATAATAGCCGGTACTTATTCCTCAATTTTTATCTCTGCTCCGATACTTACAATGTTTGTTAATAGGAAGTTTAATAAAAAAGTAATAGAAAGGTAAAGAATCATCATTGCGAGCAGGCATTGTTGCTTGGGCCGGCTTTATTGTCATTGCGAGTGGCCGTAGCCTGCATGACAATCTCAGGATTTTGGCACGAGGTTGCTTCGTCAAAATTTTCAATTTTTCCTCGCAATGACGTTTTTAAGCCATAATGAGAATAGTTTATGCTAAAAGAAGAAGACAAAATTTTTACTAACCTGCATGGGCAGCAAAGCCATGATTTGAAATCTAGCAAGAAGCGAGGCGATTGGGAGAATACTAAAGCTTTGCTTGATAAAGGTAGAGATTTCATCGTTGAAGAGGTTAAGAAATCAGGGCTTAGAGGGCGAGGAGGTGCCGGATTTTCTACCGGTATGAAATGGTCATTTATGCCTAAAAATTTAGAGAAGTCTTGCTATTTAGTAGTAAATGCCGACGAGTCTGAGCCTGGCACTTGTAAGGATCGTGATATATTAAGGTTTGAGCCGCACAAATTAATAGAAGGTTGCTTGCTTGCAAGCTTTGCTATAGGAGCGAATAATTGTTATATCTATATTAGAGGTGAGTTTTATAATGAAGCCTCTAATATTCAGCGTGCCTTAGATGAAGCCTATAAAGAAGGGTTAATAGGAAAGAATTCTTGCGGTTCGGGCTTTGATTGTAATATTTATTTACATCGTGGGGCGGGTGCTTATATTTGTGGCGAAGAAACGGCATTGCTTGAAAGCTTAGAGGGCAAAAAAGGTATGCCTCGTTTAAAGCCGCCTTTTCCTGCCGGCTTTGGGTTATATGGCTGTCCGACTACTATAAATAATGTTGAGTCTATCGCAGTAGTGCCAACCATTTTAAGACGAGGAGCTAGTTGGTTTGCTGGTATAGGTAAACCTAACAATACGGGCACTAAGATTTTCTGCATATCAGGGCATGTTAACAAGCCTTGTAATGTTGAGGAAGCAATGGGCATTTCGTTAAAAGAATTGATTGAGAAATATGCGGGTGGTGTTCGTGGTGGATGGGATAATCTTAAAGCCATAATCCCGGGCGGTTCTTCCGTGCCTTTACTTCCTAAGTCATTATGTGAAGTGGATATGGATTTTGATAGTTTAAGAACAGCAGGTTCTGGACTTGGTACAGGCGGTATTATAGTTATGGATCAATCTACCGATATTATTTATGCAATAGCAAGGCTTAGTAAATTTTACATGCATGAATCTTGCGGGCAATGTACTCCTTGCCGTGAGGGTACGGGCTGGATGTGGCGAGTTATGATGCGACTAGTTAAAGGTAATGTCAAAAAATCTGAGATAGACGAACTCCTTAACGTTACGAAAGAAATAGAGGGGCATACTATCTGTGCTTTAGGTGATGCGGCAGCTTGGCCGATTCAAGGGCTGATACGCCATTTTAGAAGCGAGATTGAGGCAAGGATAAAGAGTGATAGTGTGGTTTGACTTTTTATCGTCATTGCGAGGAGATATTGCCTGCGTGGATACTAAGCCGTCATTGCAAGCGACTGAAAGGAGAAAGGAGCGTGGTAATCTCATGAAATAATAACAAACTCCTGAGATTGCTTCGTCAATTACTTTGTAATTTCCTCGCAATGATGATTCCAATTTATAAATAATTAAGAGATTATGCAAACAGATAATACAAAATCAAACACTAATAAAACAGCTAAGCAAGAGTGGGGGTCTTTTGCTTTTGTAATATGTATCGCTTTACTTATTAGAATACTTATTATGGAGCCGTTTAACGTTCCGACCGGGTCTATGAAAGCAACCATACTTGAGAATGATTATATATTTTCTACGAAATATAGTTATGGTTATAGTAATTATTCTTTATCTTTTTTTGATTTTATTCCTCTTTTTAAAGGGCGCATATTTGCTCGTGAACCGGATCGTGGCGATATTGTAGTTTTTCGTCCGCCTAACGATATGAGTGTTAGATATATAAAGCGTTTAATAGGGCTACCCGGTGATAAAATTCAATTGATTGATGACGTAATATATATTAACGACAAAAAAATAGAACGCACGGAAGTTGGAACTTATATAAGCGAAGAGGGAATAAAATATTTAAAGTTTAAAGAAACACTGCCAAACGGTAGAACATATTTTTCTTATAAGCTTGCTCCTATTTATGGCGTTATATATAATGATAGATACAGTAATACGGATGTTTTTTATGTACCTGAAGGGCAATATTTCTTTTTAGGGGATAATAGAGATCAGTCAAATGATAGTAGAGTAAATCTTGGATTTGTACCGTTTGAAAATTTTATTGCTAAAGCACAATTTATTTGGTTCTCAACAAAAATAACTTGGTGGGATAATGATATAGGAGTTATTAATCTAGTACTAAAGTTAAAGCCATGGATTGAATCTGTTAGGTTAAATCGAATTTTCAGAAATCTTTATAACACGGATGCGTAATGGAATCATTTGAGAAGTTAGAAAAGCTACTTAGCTATAGTTTCAAAAATAAAGAGCTTTTAATAGAGGCGTTGAGTCACCCGTCTTTAAGGCAACATCACGAGTACAAGGATGATAAAGATTATGAACGATTAGAATTTCTAGGTGATGCCGTATTAAATTTAGTAATCACAGAAATTTTATTTAGAAATTTTGCCAATTATAATGAGGGGAATTTAGCTAAAATTAGATCATATTTGGTTTGCAAAGAAACAATATGCATGGTTGGAGCTAAACTTACTTTAAAAAATTATATAATTATGACTCATGGTGAAGAAGTAGCAGGCGGGCGTGATAATCTTAATAATATAGAAAATGCCACGGAAGCTTTAATTGCAGCTATATATCTTGATAGCAATATTGAAACAACCCATGATATTATCGAGAATTTATGGGCAGAATTTATAAAAGTTCAGAATTTAACGGATTATGACCCAAAAACTGCTTTACAAGAATGGGCTCAAGCTAGTGATCATCACCTACCTATATATCGTCTGATAAAAAGAGAAGGAGCCTCCCATTCATCGACTTTTACGGTTCTTGTAAAAGTAAAAGATTATGAACAAACAGGCACTGGTCACACAATAAAAGAAGCAGAGAAAAACGCAGCACGTAGCTTATTGCATAGACTTAAAAATGACTAATAGACATCTTGCCAAATTCGCTTATAGAGAGGAATTTAAAGGAGACACGGAAGCACTTGCCGCCGCAGTACGCGAGGATGCGAGTACTGGATCGACGTCTCAATTACCTCTAGAAGTGCAGTTTGGGAAGATGTCTAATCAGAAAACGGTATCGGTTTGTATAATCGGGCGACCTAATAGCGGAAAATCAACTTTATTAAACAGAATAATCGGTGAGAAGCTTTCAATCGTTACCCCAAAAGTTCAAACTACTAGGTCAATTATTACCGGTATTATTACCTTAAAAGATACACAGGTAATTTTATACGATACGCCCGGTATATTTGAGCCGAAAGGGAGCTTAGAGAAAGCAATGGTAAGATGTGCGTGGTCTAGTTTGCATAGTGCGGATTTAGTTCTGTTAATTATTGATAGTCTAAAGTCGTTTGATGATATAACGCATAATATTGTAGATAAGCTTCGCTCACTTAATATTGTTCCGATATTTTTATTGAACAAAATAGACATCGAATCAAAATATCTAAATGACATTAAAGCTTTTTTAACAGAAAATCATCCTGATAGCTTGCTTTTTCCTATATCTGCTTTATCAGGCAAAAATATTGATGGATTACTTGAATATATAACAAGTAAGGCCAAAATTTCTCCTTGGCTTTATGCGGAAGACGACATAACGGATTTACCTATGCGTTTTATTGCAGCAGAAATTACAAGAGAGCAGTTATTTTTAAATTTGCAGAAAGAACTCCCTTATAAATTAACCGTACAAACCGAAAAATGGGAAGATCTTAAAGACAAATCCGTAAAGATTAATCAAGTTATAGTAGTTTCAAGAGAGAGCTATAAAACTATAATACTCGGTAAAAACGGCTCTAAAATCAAAGAAATAGGAGCAAAATCCCGAATGCAAATGGAGAGATTTTTTGGATTTCCTGTTCATTTATTTTTATTCGTTAAGGTGCGTGAGCTGTGGGAGAATAATCAAGAATTTTATCAGTATATGAAGATATAAAGCTGTTACCCTGTGGCTTGACAGGCTTTGTTGGATCGTTTTCGATTTCATTCCCCCGAAAGCGGGAATGACATAAAAGCCATATAATAATGCCAATAAAAATAACATTAAATAATCATGATAATACTTGGGATTGATCCGGCACTTGGGAGTCTTGGATGGGCAGTAGTGGCAAAGGAGACCGCACAGTTGAAATATTTAGCTAGTGGTATTATTAGAACAAATAGTAAGGATGCAATTCATCATAGACTTGCTTTTATTAATAGTACATTAGAAAAAGTAATATTAGAATATCAACCAAATATGGTAGCGATTGAAGAAACATTTGTTAATACTAATAGCGTGACTTCTTTAAAGCTTGGATATGCTAGAGGGGCGATAATGTCGCTGATCGGTAGATATAATTTGGACATGCGAGAGTTTAAGCCAAATACGGTAAAAAAAACCGTAACAGGATATGGGCATGCAGAAAAAGACCAAATGTTGCATATGATAAAGCTTTTGCTGTCTGGCACTGCCTTAATTACCAATTCTGATGAAGCTGACGCCGTAGCGATTGCCTATACCTGCTTAGTTACAAAAAATTATTAAAATGAATCCAATAATAATATTAGTTGCCCCGCAAATGGGTGCGAATATCGGTGCTACTGCAAGAGCAATGAAGAATTTTGGCTTAAATGAGCTTAGAATCGTGGCTCCAAGAGACGGCTGGCCTAATGAGCAAGCACGTAGTAATGCAGTCGGAGCGGTTAATATTATAGATCATGCAAAAATTTTTGATAGCCTAGAGGATAGCATTAAAGACCTCGAATATTTATATGCTACTACTTGCATTAAAAGGGCTATGAATAAAGATTATGTATTTTCACAAAATTTACCTTTAGATTATCCAAATTCTGAAAAAGTCGGGATAATGTTCGGACGGGAAAATAATGGGCTTAGCAACGAAGAAATCGCATTTGCTAATAAGATTATCACTATTAATACAACCGAATTTAGCTCATTAAACATTGCTCAAGCGGTTATTATTATATGTTATGAGTTGTTGCGTAATTCTACGCCCAGAGAGGATATACATAACATTCAAAAATTAGCTACTAAAGAAGAAATAGAGCATTTTTTAGTAAATTTATTCGGCAAACTCGATAAAGCTGGATTCTTCAAGGCTCCCGACAAAAAAACTGCTATGCAACAAAGTATCACTAATATATTTACACGTATAAATAGTCTCTCTTCCCCTGAAGTCCAAACTCTGTAAGGTATTATTAAATCTTTAAATCAATGATATTTAGTAATTTCTTAAGTTCAGGAACATAATTTCTTATTCGGTTATATATTTCATCAGCAAGCTTTTTATCGTAAGTATAAGATATCATATTACTACGATCAGTAAGCATATAAATCCATAAACTCTCATCATTTATAATACCGGCAACAAAAGCTTCCTTTATCACTTCTTTAGGATAGTGAAGAAATGTGCCTTTTTGAGAAAAATATTCTTTTAAAAACTTCCAAGCGAGTTCAAAAGTAAATTCAAATCTTTGTATAGTGGCATCAATATAAGCCCTATCTTCTGTTGTCGGTTTTAAATAAATATCTTCAAGCGTCATAAAAGCTTTACGAAATTTTTCAAGTTTAAGGTTTATTTTTGACATATATAATTTTTTTTCTTTTAATATATTTTTATAAAGTTCAGAGCTTATTTTAGTACTTTCAAACCTTACACAATCTATTTTTAAAAGCGTGTCGGCATTCTCTATAATAGAAATAACTGCTAGCCATTCTTGATCTTGGAATATTAGGGCAGATAATTGCAATATCAATATCAGAACGCTCATCGTTATCCCCTCTAGCACGAAAAGCCAAAAAGCCATATTGCGTTGACAAACGGTAAAGATTTTAGCTTATTAATGAATATATATGATTGTATATCTTATCCATATAATTACCAGCTTTTGATTAAAGATTTAATAATTTCAGCTACTCTTTCCGCTTCATTTAAGGGTTTGTAGCTATATTCTTCTAGAGCAATAGCCGACTTATCAAAAATTCTTGCTATCTTCTGTTCTACTAACTGCTTTATAAAAATCTTATGCTTTGACGAATTAAAGTTTGGTGGGCAGAATATATAAAGAGGCTTGCCGCTTGAAGCTGCTTCACTGCACATTGAGATTGAGTCGGCCGTAGAGATTATATATTTTGCCTTGGAGAGCATAGCTATATAAGGATTATAGCCTGTGTCTTCGTTCGGGTAATAAATAATTGTGGAGGACGGCACATTATTTTTAATAATTGATTTTACAGTGTGTGGTGTACGTCTACTAAAACTAATGAAAAAAGGTATTTTTTGATTAGTATATATTTTATTTAATAATGAAGCAAATAAAACTGCTTCATCTTCATGGAAATTAAATTTTTTATTATTCCCACCGATTATCACTGCAATAAACTGTTTAAGATTAGGATAATGTTTTTGGAGTTCCAAGTTCGCTGCGGCGAACTGTTCAGTTACGTTGTTGATAGCTCCGTTGATGGGGATGATGTTTTTAAAGTCGTCATTGCGAGGAAATACGAAGTATTGACGAAGCAATCTAGTAAAAAAGCCCTGAGATTGCTTCAGCCACTTTGTGGCTTCGCAATGACGTTGGTCATGATAAGGCAGAATAACGGCATCAAATGCATTGTAAGGAAGATTAGGATGCATTATTTGTATTAACTTGATATCTTTAAATTTCTTTTTTAAATAAAATGCTAGTACTGCCGTTCTTCTTCCAGCGGTAATTATCATATCAGGCGGGGACTTATCCAAAAGATACTGCAATAGCTCACTTTTTATATGAATAGGATAATATTTTAGTAAAAAGTTCGGTAGCTTAGCTAAGCAATTATATTCAAGCTTAATTGTTGTATATTCTTCCGTTAATTTTTCAGCAAGTGCAATAGCCTGATGGGTGTTGCCTGTTCTATCATCCTCCAATACGTGTATTTTCATTGTAAATACTTCTCTAAAGGTAATGTTAATAAGTTTGTTAGAGGTAGTGATTTATCGCAAGCCTCGGCTATTTGTGGTGTGATCGGCATTTGAGCGATTAGTGGTATATTATATTTTTGTGATAAATGTCCGCCACTATTATTTTTAAGCATATAGCTCATATTCTCAATTATTCCCAAAATAGGTAAATTTAGTTTTTGATATAAATCTATAGAACGTATTACGTCTATTTCTGATATTTTTTGTGGTGTAGTTACGATTATTACGCCGTCTAAATGATAATTTTCTAGTATACTTAAATGAATATCACCTGTTCCCGGCGGCATATCGATAATTAAATAATCTAAATTATCCCATTTTGTTACCGATAATAATTGATAAATAGTCTTACTCGCCATAGGACCACGCCAAATAATTGCCGAGTGGTCTTTAACGAAGAAGCCTATAGATATAATTTCGATGCTTTGAGCAAGTACCGGTATTATTCGTCCATCTTTCGTTTGCGGTACTTCGTTAATGCCGAATATATGCGGAATTGACGGACCGTAAATATCCGCATCTACTATCCCGACTCGGTAATTTGCTAGACTTAACTGCTGAGCGATAAGAGCCGATATTGTAGATTTTCCGACTCCGCCTTTACCTGACGCTACTAAGATAATTTTTTTTACATTTTCTACAAAATGTTTTGGTTTTTGAACTTTTTTCTCCATCGGTTTACTTTCGGTAAAAACAATTGTTATTTTATTTACTTCCGAAATCTCGTTAAGTTTATTAATTGCCTTAAGTCTAATTTCTTCGGCTTCTAACTTGTTTTTACCTGATATATCTATTGAGAAACCGATATTATTACCTTTAATTATAATATCCGATATAACTTCATTTAAAAAAGTACCGTCTTTAAAGGTAATATGCTGAATTTTATCTATAATTTGTCGTTGGTGTAAATTCGCCATAATTAAATTTCCTTTTTAAAGCTGTTTAAGCTCGTAACTTGACGTTATATACTATAATATATATAATTATCTCATCTTTAAAAATAATATAAAACAATAAAGCAAATGCTTAATAAAAAACATATCTCAATTTTAAAAAAATCCCCATGGAAAGATTTTGATTCTGATAAAGAAGATAACATATTCACAAGACCGCGTAAAAATCAATTTAATTTTGATCAATTTCAATTCCCGTTTAATTTCAATGCTAAAACAATAATTTTAGCTGTTGTTGCAGTGGTTGCTTTATGGCTCGCTTCGGGTATTTATGAAATAAAAGAAGGCGAAGAAGCAGCGGTAATAAGATTTGGGCGTTTTGTGCGTAAGGGCTATCCCGGGCTTAATTATCATTTACCGGCACCTTTTGAAAAGATAATAGTTGAGAAAGTTAAACAATCACGTCGGATTGAGATTGGTTATCGTACAAATAGCTCTCTGCGTAGCGGTGGCGATAATACTAAAAATATTGCCGGTGAAAGTATAATGCTCACCGGTGATGAAAATATCATTGCTTTAAATTGTGACGTAATGTGGCATATTAATAATCTTGAAGATTTTATTTTTAACGTACAAAGACCTGCAGAAACAGTAAAAGCAACAGTCGAGAGTGCCGTTAGGGAAGTCATAGGTAATACTCCTATTTCTTGGGTATTATCCGATCAAAAGCAGGAGATTACTTATAAAATAGAGAAATTAGCACAGAAGATATTGGATAGTTATAATGCCGGCGTTATGATTGAGAAAGTACAATTATTAAAAGCCGAGCCGCCTGCCGAAGTAATAGACGCTTATAGAGACGTGCAAACTTCAAAAGCAGATAAAGAAAAAGAAATAAATCAAGCTCAAGCCTATAATAATAAGATTTTGCCGGAAGCTAGAGGAGCGGCTGCAAAGATTATACAAGAAGCAGAAGGTTATAGAGCAGAAGTTATATCGAAAGCAGAAGGTGATAGCCAAAGATTTAATGCTATTTATAAACAATATGCTACAGGTAGGCAAGTAACTAGAGATAGATTATATTTAGAAGTAGTCGAAGAGATATTAGGTGGTTCAAATAAAACGATTATTAATAATGCACTACTGCCGCACATGGCTATTAAACCATAGGGGTGCTATGTTATTCCCGCTTTTGCGGGAATGACATCAAGCGTGTTTTTCACGCTATACACAAATGACATCTAAACAACAAGGAATATTAAATGCAACAAAAGATTTATTATATAATTTTTACAATTGTTTTTGGGCTGATACTGATTTCTAGCTCCTTATTTTCAGTTGACCAACGCCAATCTGCAGTAGTATTCCAGTTTGGTGAGGCAATTAGAACTATAGAAAATCCAGGACTGAATATTAAAATCCCGTTTATTCAAAATGTTGAATTTTTTGATAAGCGTCTTTTAGATGTTGAGGTTGAGGCAAAAGAATTAACGGCTGCTGACGGTAAACGAGTTATTGTTGATGCCTACGCCAAATTCCAAATTAATAATCCCGTAATGTTTTATAAAACGGTACATGATTATCAAGGTGTGAAAATTAGGCTGACTCGTAATCTTGAATCGTCAATGCGTAAGGTGATAGGTAAAATCTCGCTAAGTAGCCTTTTAAGTCAGGAACGTAGTAATGTAATGTTAAATATCTTAAATCAAGTGAACGGTGAAGCTAAAAGCTTCGGTATTGATGTTGTAGATGTTAGAATTTTAAGAGCAGACTTACCAAAAGAAAATAGTGCAGCTATTTATCGTCGTATGCAAACGGCACGTGAAAAAGAAGCAACCCAAATTAGAGCGGAAGGACAAGAAGAAAGCGTGCGTATTCGTTCAAAAGCAGATAAAGAAAGTAAAATAATACTTGCTAAAGCTTATCGAGATGCACAAATTATTAAAGGTGACGGCGATGAGAAAGCGGCAAAAATATATAATTCTGCTTATTCAGTTGATCCGGAATTTTATAAATTTTATAGATCACTTTTAGTATATAAAAATTCTTTAAAGAAAGAGAATACTAATTTTGTAATTTCACCGGATGCTGAAGTTTTAAAATATCTAAATCTCACTAAGTAGTATACTAGTCTATCTACTTTTTATTTACTTGGAGTATATGGTTAATCTGAAAATAGTTATTGTTATAATAGTTTTAATATCAAGTAACGTTGTTCTAGCAAAAGAAAATAGTAGGTCTTTAAAAGTAGCAGCTCAAGAAGAGAATGAATTTACGGAAATAAATTCTGCTCCTTTAAAAGTAAGTGAAGCCGCTCGTTATAGCTTTGCCGATATAGTTGAACCGTTAATTCCTGCAGTCGTTAATATTTCAACAATAGAATATGTTAATAGTAAATCGGAAAACGCCGAGAAAGATCCTCTGCAAGAAAAAGTTAATGATTTTTTAGAAAAGCTTAATATACCGCTGAATTTGGAAGAGGTTGATCAAACTCCGAAAAGTGTCCCGCTTGGTTCAGGATTTATTATTGAACCTAACGGCTTAATAGTGACAAACTATCATGTAATTGCAAATGTTGATAAAATTAATATAAAACTTGCAGATAATACCGAATTATCGGCTAAATTAATAGGTAACGATACTAAAACCGATTTAGCTCTCTTAAAAATAGATAGCGAGGAACCTCTACCTTTTGTTGAGTTTGGAGATTCAAATGATGCAAGAGTAGGAGATTGGGTTATTGCGATCGGTAATCCGTTCGGTAATCTAGGCGGTACGGTGACAAGTGGTATTATTTCTTCTAAAGGGCGGGATATCGATATAGATACGGACAATATAGTCGATAATTTTATTCAAACGGATGCTGCAATTAATAACGGTAATTCCGGTGGTCCTATGTTTAATTTGGATCAGAAAGTAATCGGCGTAAATACGGCAATTTTTTCACCGCTCGGTACTAATATAGGTATCGGTTTTGCAATACCGTCAAATACTGCAAAGCCTATAATCGAACGTCTTAAGAAAGATGGAAAAGTAAGTAGAGGGCGCCTTGGAGTAACAATACAAGATTTAACCGAGGACATTTCTGAAGGGCTAGGACTTAAAAATACTAGAGGGGTGTTAGTAGCTAAAGTACAAGAAGACGGTCCAGGTGATAAAGCGGGAATTAAAACAGGTGATATAATAATAGAGTTTGCAGATATACCGGTTAAAAATACTAAAAAATTACGTGTAATTATTGCAGATGCTCCTATTGATCAGGAAGTAAAAGTAAAAATACTTCGCGATAAAAAGGAGCTTGAGTTACCTATTAAAATTACTTCGGATAATGAAGAGGTTACCAAAGATTCTACAGAAGAGACCAATAAGAAAGAAATAACAAATAAAGAAGAAAATAATTTATCTATTACTAAAAATAATATTACTTTTGGTAATTTGACTGAAGAACTAAGACAAAAATATACTATTCCTCAAGATAAAATGGGAATAGTGATAACCAATATTGATGAAGAAGAAAGTAGCTTCAAAATTGGTGATCTGATAACCAATATTAATCAGAAAAGCATAGACGATATAAGTAAGCTAGAAGAATTATATGAAAATGCTAAAAAATCAGATAAGAAAAATATTTTGCTCTTGATTGAAAGGGGGAGTAGTAATATGTTCGTACCATTGCAGGTTATGTAGTTTTCTATGTTATTTCCACGAAGGCGGGAATCCAGAAAAATAATCTTAACATTGATACAAAAATTACATATTTAATAAAAGAAAGCTATAAAAATAAGTTTTTTATAGCTTTTGCTGGATGCCCGTCTTCGCGGGAATGACATAGAATGTAAAAATAATACCTAAATAATTTATGTATGAATGAAAAAATAGCAATTTTAAGTGCATATAGTTTTGTTAATATAGAAGAACCGGCGAATTTGATACCGAAACTTTTGCTTATAGGTAAAAGAAAATATGTTAGAGGTACTATTTTATTAGCTAATGAAGGCTTTAACGGTTCTTTTTCAGGTTCATATGAAAATGTAAATCTTGTACTTGAAGAATTGATAAAGCTGACCGGTCCCAAAGATGTTAACGTTAAAATAAATTATAGTGATGTTCATCCTTTTCAGAAATTGAAAGTCAGACTGAAGAAAGAGATCGTAGCAATGAACGTTGATGGTTTAAATGTTGATTTGTTTAAAGGCGAATATATAGAGCCGAAAGATTGGGATGAATTTATCACACAACAAGATGTTATAGTAATAGATACTCGAAATGATTATGAAGTAGAGGTTGGTACATTTAAATCAGCAATTAATCCTAATACCAAAACATTTAAACAATTTCCTGCTTGGGTTCAGCAGAATCAAGAATTGCTCAAAGGTAAGAAAATTGCTATGGTTTGTACAGGTGGTATCAGGTGTGAAAAATCCACCAGCTTACTTAAAAGCATAGGTTATGATGAGGTATATCATTTAAAGGGTGGAATACTGCAATATCTAGAAGATACACAAAACAAGAACAATTTATGGCAAGGTGAATGTTTTGTCTTCGATGATAGGAGAGCAGTGACAGATGATTTATCGCCTGTAGAAAGACATTGGTTGCAGAGATAGATGTCGTTGACCGATTGAAACGTGTAGTATGTCATTCCCGCGAAAACGGGAATCCAGAAAAAAGAGAGCTTTTAATTTTAAAAATTCAGTATATTTGTATTTTTTAATTACTGGATTCCTGCTTCCGCGGGAATGACATAACCCTTTGTTTATTTATTAGAAATATATGACTAAAACCAAACAAGAAATTTATAATAAGCGTCCAACTTCACCGCATTTAACTATATATAAGCCGCAAATAAGTTCTACATTATCAATTTTGTATCGTATGACCGGCGTAGCTTTGTTTTTTGCGGTGTCAATCTTGGTGTGGTGGTTGATTCTTAGTAAATATGACAATAATTATTTACAGCTTGCTGAATGCTGTATTATAAAAATATGCTTAGTAGCTGTTAGCTACGCTTGGTTTTATCATTTATGTAACGGCATTCGGCATTTATTTTGGGATATCGGGTACGGTTTTTCTATAAAATTGGTTAATATCACCGGTTGGTGTGTAGTGGTAGGATCTGTATTATTAACGGTATTGTTATGGGTGTAGTAATTAAAAATGTCATTGCGAGGAGATGCGTAGCATCGACGTGGCAATCTCAGAAATAATAACAAATGCCTGAGATTGTTTCGTCAATTGCTATGCAATTTCCTCGCAATGACGAAAAGCTAAAACAAATAATAGAGAAAATTAATGGTATATGATTTTAAAGCAGAAATTGTAAAAGCAAAAAATAGCGGTTCTGCTAAAAGCGGTTCTCATCATTGGTTATTGCAAAGAGTAACGGGGATTATATTAGCTTTATGTTCTGTGTGGCTAATATATTTTACGTTAACCAACAAAAATAATGATATAAATATTATTATGTTGTGGGAACTTAAAAAGCCTTTTAATGTAGTAGCTTTGTTAATTACGGTGGTTATTTCGTTGTATCATGCGATGCTTGGTATGCGTGTAGTAATTGAAGATTATATAAGTTATCACAAATTACGTAATACATTGATTATAATAGTGCAATTATTTTGCATTGTTACTATTGTAGCTTTTGTAGTAGCGCTGTTTTATAAAGGATAAAAAGTGTCATACCGCGGCTTGACCGCGGTATCCAGAAAACAATATTGTGTATTGAATTACTGGACCCCGTGGTCAAGCCATGGGGTGACAGAGGTAGACAATTCACGTATCAAAATAGTAAAAAATTAATTTAATGACCAAAGCGTATAATATCATTCATCATAAATTTGACGTAGTAGTTGTAGGTGCAGGCGGAGCAGGTCTTCGTTCTGCATTCGGTATGGCTAAAGAAGGGCTAAATACCGCTTGTATAACTAAGCTGTTCCCAACCCGTAGTCATACTGTGGCTGCTCAGGGCGGAATTAGTGCGGCTCTTGGGAATATGGGCGAAGATGATTGGCGTTGGCATATGTATGATACGGTCAAAGGTTCTGATTGGTTAGGCGATCAGGATGCCATTGAGTATATGTGCAAAAACGCTCCCGATGCGATTTTAGAGCTAGAGCATTACGGCGTACCTTTCTCAAGAACTGAAGAGGGAAAAATTTATCAGCGTCCTTTTGGAGGAATGACAACAGAGTACGGCAAAGGAAAAGCAGCTCAGCGTACATGTGCTGCGGCAGATCGTACAGGGCATGCCATACTGCATACTTTATATCAACAGTCACTAAAACATAAAGTACAGTTTTTCGTTGAGTATTTTGCTATTGATTTATTGATGGAAGATGGTGAATGTAGAGGCGTAGTTGCGTGGAATTTAGATGACGGTAGTCTGCATTGTTTTAGAGCGCATAATGTAGTGCTTGCAACGGGCGGATACGGGCGTGCTTATTTTTCGGCGACGTCTGCTCATACTTGTACTGGTGATGGGGGCGGCATGGCGATTAGAGCCGGTCTTCCACTGCAAGATATGGAATTTGTACAGTTCCATCCGACAGGTATATATTCGGCCGGCTGTCTTATTACCGAGGGGGCAAGAGGCGAAGGGGGATATCTCGTTAATGCAAACGGTGAGCGTTTTATGGAGCGTTATGCTCCTGCTGCAAAGGATTTAGCTTCAAGAGATGTAGTTTCAAGAGCAATGACTATAGAAATCAGAGAGGGGCGAGGAGTCGGCGAGCATAAAGATCATGTATTTTTACATTTAAATCATTTATCGCCGGAGATTTTACATAGTCGTTTGCCCGGTATCTCTGAGACGGCTAAAATTTTTGCCGGTGTTGACGTGACTAAAGAGCCGATACCGGTACTTCCTACGGTACATTATAATATGGGCGGGATACCGACGAATTATCACGGTCAAGTCATAATTAAAGACGGTAAAAATCATAATAGCGTAGTAAAAGGGCTTATGGCAATCGGTGAAGCGGCTTGCGTATCGGTACACGGTGCTAACCGATTAGGATCAAATTCTTTGCTTGATTTAGTAGTATTTGGTAGAAGTTCTGCATTAAAAGCAGCCGAGCTTATTAAGCCTGCGAGTCCCCACAGGTCTATAAAAGAAGAAAGCCTTGAAAAAATTATAAATAGATTTGATAAAGTCCGTCACGCTAACGGTAATATTTTAGTTGCAGAGTTAAGGCTTAAAATGCAAAGAACTATGCAAAGCCATGCTTCGGTATTTAGAACTCAAGAGGTACTAGATGAAGGGGCAGGAATGATTAGCGAAATAAGAAGCGGCTATAAAGATATAAAAATTAACGATAAATCTTTAATTTGGAATAGCGATTTGGTGGAAGCCTTAGAGCTAGATAATCTACTTGATCAAGCTTTAGTAACGGTATATTCGGCAGCTGCAAGAAAAGAAAGCAGAGGAGCTCATGCACGTGAAGATTATCCTGATCGTAATGATGAGGACTGGATGAAGCATACTCTTAGCTCTATCGATGAAGCAGGTAAAGTAGTTCTTGATTATAAACCTGTGACTTTAACTACTTTAACCGATGAAGTAACAGCAGTCCCGCCGGTGAAGAGAGTGTACTGATTAATGTTCTTATGTCATTCATGCGAAAGCAGGAATCTAGAAACCTTTAATGTTATCCCGCGATTAAATCGCGGGATCCAAAAATGCTTATTTTTTAGATATCGCGGTCAAGCCGCGGTATGACAGAAAAAAATATATATAAAATATGTTTGAGTATTTAATAAAATTCTATCCAAAAATCTTTTTTATTGTAGAGGGAACTTTGGTAACTTTAAAATATAGCGTTATTGCCGTTATATTCGGTTTAGTAATAGGGATGCTGCTCGCTATTTGTAAGGTAAATAAAAATCGTGCTTTAAGGCTTTTTGCAAATTTCTATACTTCTATTTTCAGAGGAACGCCTTTATTAATTCAATTAAGTATTATTTATTTTGCTTCACCTTATATCATAGGCATTAAATTTAGTGTGTTTATGGCGGGAGCTATTGCTTTTTCTCTTAATTCGGGAGCATATGTTTCCGAAGTAATCAGGGCAGGGATTAATGCAGTTGATAAAGGGCAGTTTGAAGCGGCTGAAGCTCTTGCTATTCCAAAGTTTTTAATAACGAAAGATATAATTCTGCCGCAAGCAGTTAAAAATATTTTTCCGTCATTAGTAAATGAGCTTGTAAATTTGATTAAAGAATCAGCCATTATTTCTATGCTTGGAGAAATGGATTTAATGCGTAGAGCACAAATTGTATCAATTGAAACATATAATTATTTTTTTCCAATGCTTATTGCTGCGTGCTGTTACTATATTTTAGTGATGTTAATCAGCTTTATAGCAAAAATAATTGAGAAAAAAATGATTGTTAATTAAAACATACTTGCTTTTATGGAAAAAGTAATTATAATTTAAATTTAGTGTAATTTACAAATTCTTATAATTTGTATTTAGAAATGATTGAAAATAAAGGGTGGAAGTATTTTTCACCCTTTAATTATCGTATATATAAGTTTTTTTTGGAGTATTTTTTTTAATGCCGACATATAATCAATTAGTACGTTTTGGGAGAAAGTCAAAAACTCGTAAGACCAAATCTCCTGCCTTAGAATCTAATCCTTTTAAAAGCGGTGTTTGCCTAGTTGTAAAAACCGTTACCCCTAAAAAGCCTAACTCTGCACTTCGTAAGATTGCAACGGTGCGTTTAAGTAATAAAAGAACCGTAAATGCATATATTCCTGGTGAAAAGCATAGTGTAAAGGAACATGATAGGGTGTTAGTAAGAGGCGGTCAGGTTCCTGATCTTCCGGGGGTGAAATATCATATCGTACTCGGTGCTTATGATATTGCCGGAGTTAAAGGACGTAAGCAAGGTCGGTCACGTTACGGTGCTCCTCGTAAACAAGTTGCAGTTACAAAAAAATAAATTATTAGTTAGAGAGAAAAAATAAAATGTCACGTCGTCATGCCGCAGAGAAGCGAGTAATTTTACCTGATATGAAATATAACAGTATTTTACTGTCAAGATTTATCAATAATATTATGAAAGAAGGGAAGAAAGCCCTTGCAGAGAAAATTGTTTATTCAGCCTTTAATAAAATTGAAAAGAAGCATAGAGTTGATCCGTATCAAACCTTTAATAATGCTATGCATAACGTGAAGCCGCATTTAGAAGTAACTTCGGTTAGGGTTGGAGGAGCTAATTATCAAGTTCCGACGCATGTTGATGAAAGAAGAGGATATGCCCTTGCTAGCCGTTGGATTATTAATGCTGCGTCAAAACGTTCTGAAAAAATGATGATTGATAAACTTGCCGAAGAGCTGTTTGAAGCTTCTAATAATAGAGGTGTTGCCATTAAGAAGAAAGAAGATACTCATAAAATGGCCGAAGCTAATAAAGCTTTCTCTCATTTTAGCCCTAAAAAAATGAAATAAGGTAGGGTATAATGAGTAAAATAAATAAACTTGAGCATATTCGTAATATCGGTATATGTGCTCACATTGATGCCGGTAAAACCACAACTACCGAACGTATTTTATATTATACCGGTAAATCGCATAAAATAGGTGAAGTTCATGAGGGCGGTGCTACCATGGATTGGATGGAACAAGAACAAGAACGCGGTATAACCATTACCTCAGCTGCTACTACTTGTAGATGGCAAGATAAAATAATTAATATTATCGATACTCCTGGACACGTTGACTTTACTATCGAAGTAGAGCGTTCGCTTCGTGTTCTTGACGGTGCGGTTGCAGTATTTGACGGTGTAGCAGGTGTTGAACCGCAGTCAGAAACGGTTTGGAGGCAAGCAGATAAATATAATGTTCCTAGAATGTGTTTTGTCAATAAAATGGACAGAATGGGAGCAGATTTTTATAGATGCGTGGAAATGCTCAAAGATCGTTTAGGAGCAAAACCGCTTGTTATTCAGTTGCCTGTAGGGATTGAAGAAAATTTTAAAGGTATCATTGATCTTATCAAAATGAAAGCAGTGATTTGGAAAGATGAAGCACTTGGAGCTGAGTATTTTGAAGAAGATATACCTGCCGATATGAAAGATAAAGCTGAAGAATATCGTGCTAAATTACTTGATATGGTTGTTGAATTAGATGATCATGTTATGGAAAAATATTTATCAGGTGAAGAAGTAACAGCAGAAGAAATTAAAAGATTAATTAGAAAAGGTACTATTTCAGCAGCATTTTATCCGGTTTTATGCGGTAGTGCTTTTAAAAATAAAGGGGTACAGCCTTTACTTGATGCCGTAGTAGATTTCCTACCTTCGCCTATTGATATAGGTATAGTAAAAGGTATGGAAGTAAGTACCGGTGAAGAAAAAGATTTCCCTATTTCGGTAACTGAGCCTTTTGCAGCTTTAGCATTTAAAATTATGAATGACCCATTTGTCGGTTCATTAACTTTTATTAGAATATATTCAGGTAAAATTACTTCAGGAACAACTGTTATTAATACCGTAAAGAATAAAAGAGAAAAAATCGGTAGAATGCTATTAATGCATGCTAATAATCGTGAAGACGTAAAAGAAGCATCAGCAGGTGATATAGTAGCTTTAGCAGGTCTTAAAGATACTACCACAGGTGATACGTTATCTGATATTGATCAGCAAGTAATCTTAGAAAGAATGGAATTTCCAGAGCCGGTAATTGAGCTTGCGGTAGAACCTAAATCAACAGCCGATCAAGAAAAAATGGGCCTCGCACTTTCTCGTTTAGCAGCTGAAGATCCATCATTTAGAGTGTCAACTGATTATGAAACAGGACAAACAGTGATAAAAGGAATGGGAGAGCTCCATTTAGAAATTATCATTGATCGTATGAGAAGAGAGTTTAAGGTCGAAGCAAATATTGGAGCTCCTCAAGTAGCATATCGTGAAACTATAACAAAAGTTTGTGAAATTGATTATACCCATAAGAAACAATCCGGCGGTGCAGGACAATTTGCTCGTGTAAAAATTATTTTTGAGCCTCTAAAAGAGGTAAAAGATCTAAAAGATGAAGATAAAAATAAAATTTTTGTCTTTGAAAGTAAAATCATCGGCGGTGCCGTGCCTAAAGAATATATACCAGGTGTTGAAAAAGGATTAAATAATATTAGAGAAACCGGTGTTATTGCCGGTTATCCTATGATTGATTTTAAAGCAACTTTAGTTGACGGTGCGTTTCATGATGTAGATTCTAGTGTACTTGCGTTTGAAATTGCTGCAAAGGCAGCATTTAGGGAAGGGATGCCGAAAGGTAATCCTAAATTACTTGAGCCGATTATGCAAGTTGAAGTTATCACTCCTGATGAATATATGGGTGATATTATAGGCGATTTAAATAGTCGTAGAGGACAAATTCAAAGCATGGATCCAAGAGGGAATGCTCAAGTAGTTACTGCGAATGTTCCTTTAGCGGAAATGTTTGGTTATGTTAATACGCTTAGGTCTTTATCTCAAGGTAGAGCTCAGTTTAGTATGATATTCTCTCATTATGATCAAGTGCCGAGTCAAGTAGCTGATATTATTAAAGCTAAAAAATAATTTAGGGGTGAAGGTGTCACGTCTTACAGAAATAAATGTTGTTTTGCCGTGGCAGCTTATAAATTAACAGTACTGTTTATTATAGTAATTTTTTAATAATAACAAATATTTTTAATAACTTTTATTGATTTTTTATTAAAAATATGATAGGAGTGTAGCTCAATTGGTAGAGCGCCGGTCTCCAAAACCGGAGGTTGCGGGTTCGATACCTGTCGCTCCTGCCATTATAGGCTTAGAGCTTTTTTGCTATAAAATATAGAATTTTTACAAAATTTGCTTATAGAGAGAAATTTGAAAGAGGTACTTCACCTCGAATCGCAGCGTACATACTAGTATGTGAGAATTCCAGTGCTGGATTATCGTCTCAATTGCCTCTAGAAGTAGCATTTTGTAAGGAGTCTAATAAATTACCTAACAAAAATATGTTTAAAGAATATAAAATTTATAAGTTTTTTGAACAAGTTAAACAAGAAACTTATAAGGTAGTTTGGCCAACTAGAAAAGAGCTTGTTGCTTCAACATTAGTAGTGGTAGTAGCAGTTTTTATTTTTAGCCTAATTTGTTTGGTACTTGATTATAGTATACATAACATAATGCAGCTTTTGCTTAATATCGGCAAATAGTATAAGGAATAAATTGTGACAGCACAGAGTATAGATAATATATTGTCTTCTTCTGAAAAAAATGTAAAGCAGTGGTATGTAGTACATACGGCATCAGGAGCAGAGAAACGCATTAAAGAAGATATGCTTAGAAAAATCGCTAAACAGAACATGACGCATTTTTTTGAAGATATATTAATACCTGTTTTTGGAGTTTCTGAAGTTAAACGCGGTAAAAATGTCAAGGTAGAAAAAAAACTAATGCCGAGTTATATCTTGATAAAGATGAATATGACTGATAAATCTTGGCATTTAGTAAAAAATATATCTGGAGTAACCGGCTTTTTAGGAAGCAAAACCACGCCAAAAGCTCTTACAGAAAGTGAAATACAAAATATTTTTAATAATTTGGAAGCAGAAGCTAAAGAAGCAAAGAATTCTAAATTGTATGAAGTTGGTGAAATAGTGACTGTTACAGACGGTCCTTTTGAAACTTTCATGGGTACAGTAGAAGAAATAGATCAAGAAAAAAATAGGTTAAAAGTTTCAGTTGCAATATTTGGTAAAGCAACTCCAATAGAACTAAATTTTAATCAAGTAAAGAAAAATGATTAAAAGTTGGGCTAAATACGGTTTATAAATTACTTAAGCTGTATTGTACGAATGTTCAGGATGTCATTGTTGCGGGATAATGCGTCGTCATTGCAAGCAGCCGTAGGCTGCGTGGCAATCTAGGAGAAATAATAAAAAACTTCTGATTTACAGAATTTTTTTCTTCCTTGTTTTGTCAAAACTTACAGCTTTTCCTTGCAATGATGGGACACAAGATCCATGCAATTGTTACAAAGTAATATTAATTTAAGAGAAAAATAAGGATATTTATAAATGTCTCAGAAAGCAATAAAAGGTTATATTAACTTGATAATTCCAGCTGCTGGAGCCACTCCTGCACCTCCTATAGGACCGGCCCTAGGACAAAGAAAAGTTAATATTGCAGCATTTTGTAAAGATTTTAATGATGCTACGCAAGGTATGGAAAAAGGAATACCTCTGCCAACCGTAATTACCGTTTATGAAGATAGTAGTTTTTCTTTTAAAATAAAAACTCCTCCTGCTTCTTACTTTTTAAAGAAATATGCTAAAATTACTAAAGGTTCTAGTGCTACTAAAAAAGAAGCCGTAGTAGGTAAAGTTACTATGGATGATTGTCGTGAAATTGCAAAGTTAAAAATGCCTGATTTAAATACAAAAAATATTGAAGCAGCAACAAAAATTATTTGTGGTAGTGCTGCATCTATGGGACTTGAAGTAGTAGGGAATTAATTATTATGTCAAATAAGAAAGATGTTGCTGTAAAAATTAGCGGCGGTAAAAAAATAAGAGAAGCTAGAGAAAAAGTAAAATCAGATACTTTATATAATTTAACAAATGCAGTTGAACGATTAAAATCAGCATCATATGTTAAATTTGATCCAACCTTAGAAATAGTTATGAAGCTTGGAATTGATTCTAGGCATTCCGATCAAATGGTACGTGGTGTAGTTAATTTACCTGCCGGTACAGGCAAAACCGTAAGAGTTGCCGTTATTTGTAAAGAAGAAAGAGAAGAAGAAGCTAAAAGTGCCGGAGCAGATTTAGTAGGTTCAACAAATATTATTGATGAAATTAAAGCAGGGAAAATTAATTTTGATGTATGTATAGCTACTCCCGATATGATGGCAGCTATAGGTTCAGTTGCAAGAATTTTAGGACCAAAAGGTTTAATGCCTAACCCTAAACTTGGTACCGTAACTTTAGATATTAAAAATGCTATTAAAAATGCTAAAAGCGGTCAGGTAGAATATAGAGCAGAGAAAGCAGGTATAATTCATGCAGGGCTTGGAAAATTATCTTTTTCAGACCAAGATTTATTAAAAAATTTAAATGCGTTTATTGAGGCAGTAATTAAAGCAAAACCTGCCG
Source organism: Rickettsia conorii str. Malish 7 (assembly GCF_000007025.1). Classification (NCBI taxonomy): domain Bacteria; kingdom Pseudomonadati; phylum Pseudomonadota; class Alphaproteobacteria; order Rickettsiales; family Rickettsiaceae; genus Rickettsia; species Rickettsia conorii. Next base: position 176,954 of record NC_003103.1, read on the forward strand.
GATTAAAAGGAAGTTATTTAAAAGCAATGTATTTATCTTCTACTATGGGAGCATCGGTACAAATAGATTTAACTAGTATAGCATAATTTTTATAGCCGTTTAACGGTAGTATAGTAATAATAAAAAAATTTTGTTATTTTAAGCATTTGTATCAGTTTAAATATATTAAACTGTATTATAAAAGGAGAATTAAAAGGTGTTAAGATCAGAAAAACCGGTAGCAGTAGAGGATATTGTAAATATTTATAAAGAATCGCCCTCTATAATTATTACTCATTATCACGGGTTAACCGTTAGTCAAGTGAGTTCGCTTAGAGAATCACTTAAATCTAAAGAAGCAGGTTTTAAAGTAGTTAAAAATACTTTAGCAAAAATAGCTGCAAATCAAACAGGGCTTAATAGTATTGTTAATTTATTTGCGGGTCCTACTGCTATTGTTTATTCTAAAGAACCGGTTGAGATGGCAAAATTAGTAGTTAATTTTGCTAAGGCTAATGATAATCTTAAGATTATTGGTGGAATAGTAGATAATCACGTATTAGATGAACATTCAATAAAAGAACTTTCTAAGCTACCTACACTTAATGAGCTTAGGGGTAAAATTGTTGGGTTATTACAAGCACCGGCTACTAAGGTTGTAGGTGTTTTACAAGCCCCATCTTCGAGTATGGCGAGAGTAATACAAGCACATGCTAGTAAAAATTAACTTAAAGGTTACTGCATCAGGTATTTTAATTGATAATTAAAGAGCTGTTATAGTGAAAATTAATAAGGTTTTTTATAGGATATTATTCTTATTTTAAAAAAGTCTTATAATTTGAAGCACAAAAGAATTTAATTAACTTTAAAATGCCTGATGTTAGTAATCTCTCAATATAAAAAAAGTAAAAAGGAAAAAATTATGGCAGATTTAGCTAAAATTGAAGAACAATTATCATCATTAACGTTAATGCAAGCAGCTGAGCTTGTGAAAATGCTAGAAGAAAAATGGGGTGTATCTGCAGCAGCTCCTGTAGCTGTAGCAGCTGTCGGTGCTGCAGCTCCTGCAGCTGAAGCAGTAGCTGAAAAAACTGAGTTTGAAGTAGTTTTAACAGCTGCCGGTGATAAGAAAGTTGAAGTAATTAAAGTTGTGAAAGATATCACAGGTCTTGGTTTAATTGAAGCTAAGAAATTAGTTGATGAAGCTCCAAAGCCGATTAAAAGCAATGTGAAAAAAGCAGAAGCAGACGAAATCAAAGGTAAGTTAGAAGCTGCTGGAGCAAAAGTTGAATTAAAATAATTATTTCTGCACTAGGTTCTGTAAAGAAAAGTTGAATTATTCGTATTTTAGATAGTTTTAAGTAAAAATTAATAAGATTCTTGTTGAAACAGTTGTTTTTATTCCAAGAAAAATCTTATAATTTTCAATCAAAAACAACTAAGTATAGATTAATTTTTTTACAGGACCTAATGTTTTTGCATTACAGATGAAATATTTTATAGCTTTAAATTAACTTCTTAAAATCCAAAAAGCCTTATTCAAATTTAATTACTAAATAAGGCTTTTTAGATTTTAAGAAGTTAATTTAAAGCTAATTTAAGTTATTTTTTTGCAATAGGATAAAGCTATTACATTAAAAATCTTATTGATTAAAATAATTTTGTTAATGTACCATACGTCTAGAAGTTTAAATTATTGAAATTTTCTAGGTTCTGTGAACATTTATAATTGATTTTTAGTGAAAATTAATGAGATTTTTGAAGGAATAGCTACCTACTTTTAAAAAAATATTATAATTTGTTGCAACAAACAAATAACCAAAATCAAATCTTTTTGGAAATGTTCGTAGAGCCTACACAAGATCTAAATAAGAAACTTACTAGGTTTCTTTAATTTAAGTGTTATGTGAAAAATTTTAAAACAGTATATTGTATTTTACTGCAAATTATAAGTATTTTATTGAAATAGGTAGCTATTCCAATAAAAACTTTATTGTTTAAAATATAAATAATTTAAATTTTATATACAGAACCTAGGTTCTGAACACTTTTGATTAATGATTATTAATTAGGAGATATTTTTAAGCGAACATTAATAAGATTTTTGAGAGGAGAGTTTAACTATTTCAAAAAAATCTTATGATTTACAGCTAAAAAGAGCCATAATTATGATTATTCTATTAAAAGTGCATAGGACCTAATCACTGTTACGGGCAGTAATTTTATCAGTCAGGAGATTATATGGTTTCATTAAGGGATAATATAGAAGCACAACCCTTGTCACATAATAGAAGAATAAGAAAAAATTTCGGTCACATAAATTTAGTAGCAGATATACCGAATTTGATTGAAATTCAAAAAAATTCATATGAGAAAAACTTTCTACAGTTAAATATTAAAGATTCTGAAAGAAAAAACAAAGGTTTACAATCTATATTAAACTCGATTTTTCCTATTTCAGATTCCTCCAATATTGCTAATTTAGAATTTGTAAAATATGAATTTGATACTCCAAAATATGATGTAGAAGAGTGCAGTCAAAGAAGTTTAAGTTATGCTGCTCCTCTTAAAGTTACTTTAAGATTAAGTATTTGGGATATAGATGAGGATACCGGTACTAGAGAAATTAAAGGGATTAAAGAGCAAGAAGTATATATGGGTGATATCCCATTAATGACTAAAAACGGTACTTTTATTATCAACGGTACGGAAAGAGTAGTTGTATCACAAATGCATCGCTCACCTGGTGTATTCTTTTATCATGATGAAGGAAAAGTCCACTCTTCCGGCAAGCTTTTATATTCTGCTCGTGTTATTCCATATAGAGGGTCTTGGCTTGATTTAGAATTCGACGCTAAGGATGTGATTTATTTCAGGATTGATAGAAAAAGAAAGCTTTATACTACTACTTTGCTTAGAGCTATAGGTATGAGTACTGAAGAAATTATAAAATTTTATTATAATTCAGTAACTTATAAGCTTGTTAAAAATAAAGGTTGGGCGGTTAAATTTATACCTCAGCATATTACTGCTCATCGTTTAACAAGTGATTTAGTAGATGCAGATACCGGAAATATTCTACTGAAAGCAGGACAAAAAATTACTCCGCGTTTGGCTAAAAAATATTCTGGGGAAGGGCTTAATAATATTTTAGTAGCTCATGAAACTTTAATCGGCAAATATCTATCCGAAGATTTAAGAGATCCTGCAAGCGATGAAGTATTAGCAAAAATCGGTGAAATGATTACTGCTGATATGCTCAATGTTATTAATGATCTTAAAATTAAAAATGTTAACGTATTAGTAATCAATCCTCAATCCGGTCCATATATAAGGAACACCTTATTTGCTGATAAAAATCAGGATCGTGAGGCAGCATTATGTGATATTTTCAGAGTTCTAAGACCAGGCGAACCTGCTAATATCGAAGCGGCTGAAAGCCTGTTTTATAATTTATTCTTTGATACGGAAAGATATGATCTGTCAGAAGTCGGGCGAATAAAAATGAATTCTAGGTTAGAGCTGAATATTTCTGAAGAAGTTACGGTTTTAACAATTGATGATATTAAAAATATCGTAAGAGTTTTAGTAGAGCTTAAAGACGGTAAAGGTATCATAGACGATATTGATCATTTAGGTAATAGAAGGGTTAGATCGGTAGGTGAATTGATAGAAAATCAATTTAGAATAGGTTTAGTCCGAATGGAAAAATCTGTAATTGAAAGGATGTCGGCAGGTGATGTTGATACCGTAATGCCTCATGATTTAGTAAATTCTAAAATTTTAGTTTCAGTAGTAAAAGAATTTTTTAGTACCTCCCAATTATCCCAATTTATGGATCAAACAAATCCATTATCGGAAATAACTCATAAAAGAAGGCTGTCGGCACTCGGTCCCGGAGGTCTTAGTCGAGATCGAGCAGGTTTTGAGGTGCGTGACGTACATCCGACTCATTACGGTCGTATTTGTCCTATTGAAACACCTGAAGGTCAGAATATCGGGTTAATTAACTCTATGGCTACTTATGCTAGAATAAATAAACATGGTTTTATAGAGAGTCCGTATAGAAGAGTTAAAGATGGATGTGTAACCGATGAAGTGGTATATCTTTCTGCTATTGAAGAAGGTAAATACAAAATCGGACAAGCAAATTCTAAAATTAATAAAGACGGAAAGCTGCAAGGAGAGTTTATTAATTGCCGTGTTGAAGGCGGTAATTTTGTAATGGTAGAACCGTATGAGGTAGACTTCATTGATGTGACTCCTATGCAGGTAGTATCGGTTGCGGCTTCTCTTATACCTTTCTTAGAAAACGATGATGCTAACCGTGCTTTGATGGGTTCAAACATGCAAAGACAAGCCGTTCCTTTAATTAAAACGGATGCACCTTTTGTAGGTACCGGAGTTGAAGGGGTAGTAGCTAAAGATTCTGGAGCGTCAGTGCTTGCATTACATGACGGTATTGTTGAGCAGGTAGATTCAAATAGAATCGTGATTAGAACTCTAGAACAAAAAGTTGACGGTTCTCCTTCGGTTGATATTTATAACTTACTAAAATTCCAAAAATCCAATCATAATACTTGTATAAATCAAAAGCCTTTAGTTAAGGTCGGTCATTACGTTAAGAAAAACGATATTATAGCTGACGGTCCTAGTACCGATAACGGTGAAATTGCTTTAGGTCGAAACGTGCTTGTGGCTTTCTTACCTTGGAACGGTTATAATTTTGAAGATTCCATTTTAATATCCGAACGTATAGTAAAAGAGGATGTATTTACATCTATTCATATTGAAGAGTTTGAAGTAATAGCTAGAGATACACGCCTTGGTCCTGAAGAAATTACCCGTGATATACCGAATGTAAGTGAAGAAGCGTTGCGTCATCTTGATGAGGTCGGAATAATTTATATAGGTGCAGAAGTAAAAGCCGGTGATATTTTAGTTGGAAAAGTAACACCAAAAAGTGAATCGCCTATTACTCCTGAAGAGAAGCTACTACGTGCTATTTTCGGGGAAAAAGCTTTTGACGTAAAAGATTCATCGCTGCATGTACCTTCCGGAGTGAGCGGAACTGTAGTAGAAGTAAGGGTATTTTCTCGTAGAGGTGTAGAAAAAGACCAGCGAGCTATTGCTATTGAAAAACAACAAATTGAAAAATTCGCAAAAGACAGAGACGATGAATTAGAAATTATTGAGCATTTTGTGTTTAGTTGGCTTGAAAAGCTTTTAGTAGGGCAGGTGATTATTAACGGTCCTAAGCAAGTAAAAGTAGGACAAACTATTACTACTGAAATGCTAAAAGGCTTATCTAAAGGGCAATTTTGGCAGATTATCGTGGAAGATGCAAATGTAATGAATGAAATAGAGCAGATAAAGACTCATTATGATGAGAAAAAAGAGGCTCTTGATAAAAGATTTGCTACTAAGGTAGAGAAATTGCAAAGTGGTGATGATTTACCTCAGGGAGCTTTAAAAGTAGTAAAAGTATTTATTGCAACTAAGCATAAATTACAACCCGGGGATAAAATGGCAGGAAGACACGGAAATAAAGGTGTTATTTCACGTATCGTACCTGAAGAAGATATGCCGTTTTTAGAAGATGGAACTGTGGTAGATATCGTTCTTAACCCTCTAGGTCTTCCGTCCCGTATGAATATAGGACAGATTTTAGAAACGCATCTTGGGTGGGCATCAATAAATTTAGCAAAAAAAATATCTACCTTAGTAAAGGAATATAAAAATAAACATATAGGTATTGAGCAGATTAAGAAATTCTTAATTGAACTGTATGGAGAAAATATTAATTCTATACTTGAAAGACCGGAAGAAGAGATTATCTCTTTTTGTAAGAAAGTAAGTAAAGGCGTACATTTTGCAACTCCTGTATTTGACGGAGCAAAAGTTCAGGACGTTAAAGATATGCTAAAGCTTGCCGGTCAAGACCCTTCAGGACAAGTGAAATTAATTGACGGTAGAACCGGTGAATATTTTGACCGTCTAGTAACTGTCGGACAGAAATATTTGCTGAAATTGCATCATTTAGTCGATAATAAAATTCACTCCCGTTCTATAGGACCTTATAGCTTAGTAACGCAGCAACCGCTTGGAGGTAAGTCTCATTTCGGCGGACAGCGTTTCGGAGAAATGGAATGCTGGGCATTACAAGCTTACGGTGCAGCTTATACGTTACAGGAAATGTTAACGGTTAAGTCGGATGACGTAAATGGTAGGATCAAAACTTATGATTCTATAGTACGTGGTGAAAATAATTTTGAATCAGGCATTCCTGAATCATTTAATGTTATGATAAAAGAATTTAGATCTTTATGTCTTAACGTAAAGCTTGAAGTAACTTCAAGTTAAGAAAGACAGGTCATTTAAACAGATAAAAAACTTGTTTTTTATCTGTTTTACTAGATTCCCGCTTTTGCGGGAATGACATATAGGGTGCAATAAGAACTCTGGGTAGACGAAGGTCAATTTCAAAAAGAGCTAGGAGTTCACAAGGCGAGGAGCGGAGCGTATACTTAATACGTGAGCACCGCAGAACTTGTAGAACGACAACGCCAATTTTTGAAATTCACTGAGTATATACGAGTAATTTTTAAGGAAAAGTATTTATGAGCGTAGTAAATTTTTACGGACAATTAAGTAATACTCAACAATTTGATCAGATAAGGATTAATATAGCAAGTCCCGATCAGGTACGTTCGTGGTCTTTCGGTGAAGTAACAAAACCTGAAACAATTAACTATAGAACTTTTAAGCCTGAGAAAGATGGTTTATTTTGTGCAAGAATTTTTGGTCCGGTAAAAGATTATGAATGTCTCTGCGGTAAATATAAGCGGATGAAAAACCGTGGCATTACGTGTGAGAAATGCGGCGTTGAAGTTACGGTTTCTAGAGTAAGACGTGAAAGAATGGGGCATATTGAACTTGCAGCTCCCGTTGCTCATATTTGGTTTTTAAAGTCGCTACCTTCAAGAATTAGTACACTTCTTGATATGACAATGCGAGATGTAGAAAAGATTCTTTATTTTGAAAATTATGTAGTAGTTGACCCAGGGCTATCGATTTTACAAAAAGGCGAACTCTTAACAGAGGAAGAATTACAGAAAGCAAAAGATAAGTACGGTGAAGATGCATTTACTGCCTCTATAGGTGCAGAAGTAATACAACAAATGCTTAAAGAGCTTGATTTTTCAAAGTTAAAGCAAGAGTTATACGAGGAATTACAAACCACTTCTTCAGAAGTCAAAAAGAAAAAATTAGTAAAGCGTTTAAAATTAGTAGAGAATTTTTTAGAGTCGGAAAACAAGCCGGAATGGATGATTATGGATGTTTTACCGGTTATTCCTCCTGAAATTAGACCGCTTGTTATGCTTGACGGCGGAAGATTTGCTACTTCAGACTTAAATGAACTTTATAGAAGAGTAATTAATAGAAATAATCGTTTAAAGAAATTAATAGAGTCAAAAGCTCCTGATATAATAGTCAGAAACGAAAAAAGAATGTTACAAGAAGCGGTGGATGCGTTATTTGATAACGGTCGTCGCGGTAGAGCAGCGAAAAATGCTAATAAGCGTCCATTTAAGTCATTAAGTGATATGCTTAAAGGTAAGCAGGGGCGTTTCCGTCAGAACTTGCTAGGTAAGAGGGTTGATTACTCAGGACGTTCGGTTATCGTGGTAGGACCTGAGCTTAAACTTCACCAGTGCGGTTTACCTAAAAAAATGGCTCTGGAGTTATTTAAGCCGTTTATTTATTCTAAGCTTGAGTTGTACGGCATCGCTACAACTATTAAAGCCGCTAAAAGAATGGTGGAAGCTGAAAAATCCGAAGTGTGGGACGTGCTTGAAGAGGTAATTAGAGAGCATCCGGTTTTACTGAATAGGGCTCCGACGTTACATAGGCTTGGTATTCAAGCATTTGAACCGCTATTAATTGAAGGTAAAGCGATCCAGCTTCATCCGCTTGTGTGTGCTGCGTTCAATGCGGATTTTGATGGTGATCAGATGGCAGTACATATCCCGTTATCGATTGAAGCACAGCTTGAAGCTAGGGTATTTATGATGTCTACAAATAATATCTTAAGCCCCGCAAACGGTCGTCCTATCATTGTACCGGATAAAGATATAGTGCTTGGTTTATATTATCTAACCCTTGCATTTGATAATGAAGTAGGCGCAGGGATGATGTTCTCAGATTTAGCTGAGATGGAACATGCTTTATATAATAAATTTATAACTATTCATACAAAGATAAAATATCGCAGAAATCAGTTAAATGCCGAAGGTAAAATGGTCCCTGTTATCATTGATACTACTTACGGTAGGTTAATGGTCGGTGAGTTATTGCCTTCTAACCCTAATATAGAATTCAAGTGTATTAATAAACAACTAACTAAAAAAGACATATCATTAGTTATAGATTTAGTTTATCGTCACTGCGGTCAAAAAGCTACGGTAATTTTTGCCGATCAGTTAATGAAACTAGGTTTTAAATATGCTTGTTCTTCAGGTATTTCTTTTGGAATGGACGATATGGTAGTACCGGAATCTAAGAGTACTCATATCAACGAAACTCAGCTTGAAATAAAAGAATTTGAACAACAATATTCAAACGGTTTAATTACTTACGGAGAGAAATATAATAAAGTAGTCGATGCTTGGTCAAGATGTACCGATAGAGTAGCAAACGACATGATGAAAGAGATTGCTACGCCGCCGGTTAATGATGCTCCAAATCATCAGAAAATAAATGCTATATATATGATGGCTATTTCCGGAGCAAGAGGTTCTTTCCAGCAAATTAAGCAGCTAGGCGGTATGCGAGGTTTAATGACCAAATCAAACGGTCAAATTATACAAACTCCTATTATCTCTAACTTTAAGGAAGGATTAACTGAATTTGAGTGTTTTAATTCTGCTAACGGAATGCGTAAAGGGCAAATAGATACGGCTTTAAAAACGGCAAGCTCAGGTTACTTAACAAGAAAATTAGTAGATGTTGCACAAGATTGTATTATTACTGAAAAAGATTGTGGAACTGATAAAGGAATTGAAGTTAAGAGTGTTATTGAAGGTGGAGAAGTTATAGTACCTTTAGCTGAAAAGATTTTAGGTCGTACTGCTGCTATTGATATATTTCATCCGGTAACTAATGATCTAATTCTCAATAAAGGCGAGCTTATTAATGAAGCAAAGTTAGAGCAGATTGAGTCGGCAGGATTCGACAGAATTATGATAAAATCCGTATTAACCTGTGAAAGTACTACCGGTATATGTAGCATATGTTACGGTAGGGATCTTGCTACCGGTACATTAGTATCGGAGGGTGAAGCAATCGGGGTTATTGCTGCTCAATCTATCGGTGAACCGGGTACGCAGCTTACAATGAGAACTTTCCATATCGGAGGAGCGGCAACAAAAGGTGCTGAGGTTTCTTCCGTAGACGCTTCCTATGACGCAAAAGTGAAAATTATAAGTCGTAACGTTGTGATTAATTCTGAAGAACGCAAAATTGTTATGAGCCGAAATTGTGAATTATTATTGCTTGATAATAACGGTAATGAAAAGGCTCGTCATAAAATTCCATACGGTGCTAGATTACTTGTTGATGACGGTGATATGGTGATTAAAACTCAAAAACTAGCAGAATGGGATCCTTATACTATACCGATTATCACGGAGAAGTCAGGTAAAGTTTTATTCAAAGATATGGTTGAGGGTATTTCTATTCGTGACGTAACTGACGAAGCTACCGGAATACCGAGTAAAGTTATTATTGAATCAAAGCAATATTCACGCGGTGCAGAATTACGTCCGCGTATACAGCTTTTAGATGCTAAAGGTGAAGTTATCACCTTATCAAACGGTTTAGAAGCTAGATATTACTTGCCGGTTGGAGCAGTTTTAAGCGTAGAAGACGGAGTACAAATATCGGTAGGTGATATCATTGCACGTATACCGAAAGAATCAACAACTACTAAAGATATTACAGGTGGTTTACCAAGAGTTGCCGAGCTTGTAGAAGCAAGACGCCCTAAAGATCATGCAGTTATTGCCGAAATTGACGGTAGAGTAGAATTCGGTAAAGACTATAAATCTAAAAGACGTATTATTATACATCCGATTGATGAAACAATGTCTATTGAGTATATGGTACCAAAAGGCAAGCATGTTGTAGTTAACGAAGGTGACTTTGTTAAAAAAGGTGATTTATTGATTGACGGTAATCCGGTACTTCAAGATATTTTAAAAGTAATGGGCGTAGAGGTTCTTGCAAATTATATTGTTAATGAGGTTCAAGCCGTTTATCGTCTACAAGGTGTAAAGATTGATGATAAGCACATAGAAGTTATTATCCGTCAGATGTTACAAAAAGTAGAGGTTACGGATTCAGGAGGAACTACGTTATTAGTAGGTGAAAAAATAGATAGACATGAATTTGATGAGATAAATGAAAAAGCTATGAAAAATGGTTTAAAACCTGCTGAAGCACAATTAATATTACAAGGTATTACTAAAGCTTCTCTGCAAACTAGATCGTTTATCTCCGCGGCATCATTCCAAGAGACTACTAGAGTTTTAACTGAAGCAGCTATTGCTGGTAAAGTAGATAAGTTGCGAGGACTAAAAGAAAACGTGATAGTTGGACGATTAGTACCTGCTGGAACCGGTTACTTTATGGATAAAATGCGTAAAGCAGCTGCAAAGCTTGATGAAGAGAATGTATAAATATACTAAGATAGAACTTGAAAAATTGGCGGTGTCGTCTTTGTAAGTCGTAGGATGCTGAACGTTTAATATACGCTCCGCTCCTCGATTTATAGACCCTTTGCTCTTTTCCAAGTTGATCTTCGTATGTACCGGATAGTTTATAAAAAACCCGTCATTGCGAGCCAACATTTATGCTGGCGTGGCAATCTCATGAAATAATAACAAACTCCCCTGAGCTGGCTTCGTCAATTACTTTGTAATGTCCTTGCAATGACGAGGTGGTATCCACGCAACAATGCCTTCCTAGCAGAAGTGGGAATCCAGAAAAATAACCTTACTACGCGCATTATTGACAAAAAAAAAGCCTATAAAAAACCAAGTTTTTTATAGGCTTTTTCTTATTGCCCACTTGCAGAAATGACGCTTTAATAACAAGCAATCGGTGCTGTTAAATGCTCGTAGGTTTGACCTAAATAAGATACTGGTTGTTCAAAGATATACGTATCATTGTTATCATAATTACCGTATAATTGTAATTTTGCTAGAGAATCGTCATATTGGAAGTTTTCAAGTGTTTCTTGATTTTTAGATATCTGAATTTCTGCTAAACAATGTTCAACATAAGTTTTCAGTACTTCTTGACGAATTGCATCATGTAAAGCTTTTAACATGAGTAAGTTTACTAATGGGTTAATACTATTATTTGCATTAGTAGTAATCGTAGCTTCTTCGTGTTTTTGATCAATAGACATCTTTCCACACTTCACTTCTAGAGGTAATTTAGACGTCGATCCGGTACTCGCATCCTCACGTATGTCTGCGGTGCTGTGTTCCGTATCTCTTTTAAATTCCTCTCTATAAACTGGTTTAGAAAGATGTCTAACAGGCAATTCAGAAATTAAAGACTCTTCATTGCTTACTTCTACCTTCTCTGTTTCAAGATTTGCTGATGCAGCATTGACTTTTTCTTCAAAATTTATCTCTGGGAAAAGTGCTGTCACATCCGTTATTTCAAGTTTTCCTCCTTTTTTACCTACTTCATAAGCTTTAGCAATAATGTGTTTATAAATAACGTCAATTAATGCTCGTTTTGTTTGTATTTCATCAGAATAGTTAATTCCTCCTTCATTCCAAAACTTTACTATTCTAGACAAAGCAGGAATATAGTTACTGGCCTTTGCTAAAAATTTTTGTATAAATGTAGGTTCAATAATAGGGGTTAATGTAGGATTTTCTTCATATTGTCTAAATACATACTCAACAATTTTAGGTATATTTTGATCTGGTTCTACTTCGTCAGGTAAGCCGTGTAGTATTTTTTTGGCTGTTGCTTGACCCATCTTCTCATGCAAAATATTAACCCCGATCCATGTCCATGACGGATTAGCCGTAAAACAAAGCTTTGTTATATAAAATGCTAGCGATATAGGTAGAGATAATAACTTTAAATAGTTAAGGCAATTATATCGTATTGGATGAGGAGTGAGACTATAAATCTTACCCATATCTTGGTTTAACTCACATGATGCTTTAATCATTTTATACTTCTGCTTAATTAAATGAGAAGTGATGTCATATACTGGCATATTATTACTTAAATTTAACTAATTCGTCAGTAAGATATAAAAAACGTTAACATTTGTCAAATGCTATTTAATGAGATTTTGTTTTAAATCAATTATAATACTTGCAAAGTTTTATCAAGATAAATAGAATGATCCAAAGTCAAAAATAATATAAGGAGTAAATATGCTTAACGTAAATTTTGTGAATGAAGAATCATCTACTAATCAAGGTCTAGTAGTTTTTATTGATGAACAGTTAAAGCTTGATAGTAATTTAATAGGACTTGATCAACAACATCATGGATTAATTTCTAAAACTATTCAGAATAAACTGCAATTTACCGGTAAATATGGACAGATCAAGGTTATTCCGTCCGTCATTAAATCAGGCGAGGTTAGATATTTGATAATAGCAGGTCTTGGGAATGAAGAAAAATTAACTGAAGCAAAAATTGAAGAGTTAGGCGGCAAAATCTTACAGCATGCAACCGGTTGTAAAATTTCTACTATTGGCTTAAAACTTACAAATAGAATTAGCAGGTTTACATCTCAAACATTTGCGTCTTTAGTTGCTAGCGGTGCGTTTCTTGCTTCTTACAGATTTGATAAATATAGAACTACCTTAAAAGAAGCAGAGAAGTTCGCAGTAGAGTCAATTGAAATTTTTACTGATAATAGCACTGAAACGGCAAAATTATTTGAAATCAAAAAATTAATTGCTGAAGCAGTATTTTTTACAAGAGATATAAGTAATGAACCGTCAAATATTAAAACTCCTCAAGTTTATGCCGAAAGAATAGTTGATAGACTTGAACCGCTAGGGGTAGATGTTGATGTTATCGGTGAACGTGAGATGAAAAACCTTGGTATGGGAGCATTACTTGGTGTGGGGCAAGGTTCACAAAACGAGTCAAAGTTAGTGGTGATGGAATATAAAGGTGGCAGTAAAGATGCTCCGACTATTGCTTTGGTTGGTAAAGGAGTGATTTTTGATACAGGCGGTATTTCATTAAAACCGTCAAGTGATATGCACTTAATGCGATACGATATGGGAGGTTCTGCAGCAGTTGTGGGTACCATCATTGCGGTTGCTGGTCAAAAATTACCTATAAATATAGTCGGTGTTGTAGGGCTTGTCGAAAATATGCCGTCCGGTAATGCACAGCGTCCAGGGGATGTAGTAACTACCATGTCAGGGCAAACTGCCGAAGTTTTAAATACCGATGCAGAAGGGCGGTTAGTACTTGCTGATGCTGTGTGGTATGCACAAGAAAAATTTAAGCCTAAATGCGTGATTGACGTTGCAACTCTAACAGGAGCAATAACCATAGCACTTGGTAATACATATGCTGGTTGTTTTTCCAATAATGATGAGTTAGCTGATAAGTTAATAAAAGTAGGGGAAGAAGTTAATGAAAAACTTTGGAGAATGCCGCTGCATGATGAGTACGATGCAATGATTAACTCCGACATAGCCGATATGGCAAATATCGGGAACGTACCGAGAGCTGCCGGAAGCTGCATAGCTGCACATTTCATTAAACGTTTCATTAAAGATGGAGTAGATTGGGCTCATTTAGATATAGCAGGCGTTGCAAATAGTAATAAAGCTTCAGCACTCGGTCCTAAGGGGGCAGTAGGATACGGCGTGAGATTACTAGAGAAATTTATCAAAGAATATACTTAAATGCTATTCTTGCGTTGCATTGCCTGCATGGATACCGAGTCGTCATTGCGAGCAGCCTTAGGCTGCGTGGCAATCTCGTCAAATATTCTGAGATTGCTTCGTCAATTACTTACGTCATTTTCTTGCAATGACGGAAAAAACTATCCAAATGTGTAATACTGAGCTAAGAATGACATTAAACTTCGTCTATTTACTATTCGTTTATTCTGAATATAATTATGAACACAATAAATAAACCTTATATATTTGTTATAGGTAATGAGAAAGGCGGAGCAGGTAAAACTACCTGTTCTATGCATTTAATAATCGCTCTGCTTTATCAAAATTATTCGGTAGTAAGTATAGATACCGATTCACGTCAAAGTTCGTTAACGAATTATTTAAAAAATCGAGATTTATATAATAAACACAATCCTGATAAACCTGTATTAGTACCGAAACATTTTCATATATCGGAAAGCAACGTAGAAGAGCAAGCAAAGAGTTTTGAGCCGATACTCAAAAATAATCAGGATGTCGATTATATAGTGATTGATACCCCAGGCAGTCATACTCCTTTATCAAGGGTTGTTCATTCTTACGCCGATACAATTATTACACCGATTAATGATAGCTTTCTAGATTTAGACGTAATAGCAAAAGTCGATAGCAAGGATGAAATTATTAGCCCATCAATATATAGTCAAATGATTTGGGAGCAGAAAATGGAACGTGCTAGTCGTGATAGAATTAGTATAGATTGGGTCATACTTCGTAATCGTTTAAGTAATCTTGATGCATTAAATAAAAGACGCGTAGGAAATGTATTAGCTAAACTTGCTAAAAGAATTAACTTTAAACTCGCAGAAGGATTTAGTGAACGTGTAATATATAGGGAGTTATTTTTACAAGGTCTAACATTACTTGATCTAAAAACTGCAAAATATGATAGAGCATTTAATAGCTCACACGTGCTTGCACGTCAAGAATTACGAAATTTTTTAGACTTTCTAGGTATTAAGGCTGCGTTCAAAGGTTAATTTCTATTAAAGTTTTTCTTGTATAAAAATATATATATAATGTAAATTAATATGTTTTAACTTTATAAGAGAAGAGAAACAAATGTCAAATATTGCTGAAAATATTTCAAAACTACCGGAAGAACAAGAAAAAGTTAATAAGCTTGTTGATCAATATAAAAATTTAACTCCGGAAGAACAAAAAATTGTTGATAGAAAACTTAAGTCACATTTTACAAAAGAAGAGCTAGAACAAGATGAGCTTAAATCAAGAATGAATAGGATACGTAGTAATTTGTCTAAGCAAGACCAAGAAAAACTACAAGCAGGTAATAATTCTATAGGTGAAATAGCAAAAGATGTATTATCGTTAGTTAAAGGAATAATAAATCTAGTCGAAAATGTTGCAGAGATAATTAAAAATCCTAAGAAAGCAATATATGAATGGATTAAAGGTGAGTTAAATCAAGTAAAACCTCAACAACAAAATTATCAGCAACGTCCATCAAAGCCAAAAGCTGCTGCAATATCAAGATAAAACTTTGGCAAGATAAATTTTTAGTTTTTATTTGCGAAAATTTGTGATTTTATGTATATAATGGGGAAATCGTATAATAAAAAAATAAAAATGCATAAATACAGAACTCATAATTGTAACGAATTACAAATATCCGATGTAGAAACAGAAGTTAAGTTATCCGGTTGGGTACATAGAAGAAGAGATCACGGGAATCTAGTTTTTATAGATTTACGTGATCATTACGGTATAACTCAAATCGTGTTTACCGATCAAAATCCTCAGCTTATGGAGGATGCAAGTCGTTTGCGTTATGAGTCGGTAATTACGGTAAGGGGTACAGTTGTAGCAAGATCAGAGGACACGATTAATAATACGCTTCCGACAGGTCATGTTGAAGTGCTAGCTGTGGAATTTAGTGTTGAGTCAGCTGCGGACACTCTACCTTTTGTTATTAATACTGAAAAAGACGCTCCCGAAGAGTCTAGGCTTAAACATCGCTTTTTAGATCTTAGGCGTGAGAAATTACATAATAATATAATACTCCGCTCACAAATTATTTCTCATATTCGTCATTTGATGACGGCAAGCGGTTTTACCGAATTTCAAACTCCGATTTTAACAGCAAGCTCACCTGAGGGGGCTAGGGATTTTTTAGTACCTAGTAGAATGCATCCGGGTAAGTTCTATGCATTACCGCAAGCACCTCAGCAATTCAAGCAGTTATTGATGGTATCAGGCTTTGATCGTTATTTCCAAATTGCTCCTTGTTTTCGGGATGAAGATGCAAGAGCCGATAGATCACCCGGCGAGTTTTATCAGCTAGATGTAGAAATGTCGTTTGTTACACAGGAAGACGTATTTAGTACTATTGAGCCTGTGATGTATGATTTATTCACTAAATTCACGGATAAGAAAGTATCAGAGACTCCTTTTGTTTGTATTCCATATAATGAATCTATGCTAAAATACGGCTCTGATAAGCCTGATTTGCGTAACCCTATTATAATTGCCGATGTAACTGAGATATTTAGAGATTCCGATTTTACAATCTTTAGAGAGAATATTAAAAAAGGTAGCATAGTGCGTGCAATTCCTGCACCTAAGGCAGCTGCACTGCCTCGTAGTTTCTTCGATAAAATGATAGAGTTTGCGATATCAGAAGGAGCAGGTGGACTTGGCTATATTCAGTTTAGTGAAACCGGTGAAGCAAAGGGACCAGTAGTAAAATTCTTAAGCCCGCAGCAATTAGAGAGTCTAAAAGCTACAGCTAGTATTAGTAACGGTGATGCTGTATTTTTCGCTAGCGATAAGAAAGAGAAAGCTGCTAAACTTGCCGGTAAGGTTAGAATAAGACTTGGTGAAGAGCTTGATTTACTTGAAAAAGATTGTTTTAAATTCTGCTGGATTACCGATTTTCCATTCTATGAGTTAAATGAAGAAACAGGAAAAATTGATTTTAGCCATAATCCGTTTTCTATGCCGCAGGGCGGAATAGATGCTTTAGAGCAAGCTAAAACCACTGAAGAGTTATTAGAACTTACCGCATACCAATATGATATTGTTTGTAACGGTATTGAACTGTCCAGCGGTGCTATTAGAAACCATAAGCCGGAAATTATGTATAAAGCATTTTCCATAGCAGGTTATAGTGAAGAGGAAGTTGATAAGAGATTTGGAGGGATGATTAGAGCATTTAAGTTTGGAGCTCCACCACATGGTGGAATAGCCCCCGGTATTGACCGAATCGTTATGCTGCTTGCGGAAGCAACAAATATAAGGGAAATAATTGCGTTTCCTTTAAACCAGCAGGCTGAAGATTTACTAATGAACGCCCCAAGCTATGTAGAGGATAAAGCTCTAAAAGAGCTAAGCATTATGCTCTCACCGTCTGCTAGAAAAAATGCAGAAAAAGAATAAGAATTTATAGTTGTTGTATGTTATTATGTCATACCGCAACTTGGTCTATAGTATGTCATTTCTAGCTAAAAGCGGAAATCCAGTACTTTTCGCTGTCATACCGTGGCTTGACCACGGTATCGAGAAAAAAATTTAAAAAAGACTAGATCCTGCGATCAAGTTGCAGGATGAGATTAATAGTTACTGGCTTTCCGCTTTTAGCTAGAAATGACATTAGGACTATGCAACGACTCTGTGACTGCTCGCAATGACGTTTAAAGCATATACTCAACAATGCTTATCTTTGTTGATGTCTTTCCTTCCTAGCTTGTAATTGAGAGAATGCGATTTCTTTTACCGTTTCTACTCTTTTTGTTTGGAGTCTTTCTTGCTTCTTCTGTTGTAGTATATTACCAATTTTTATAGTTTCTGCTATAAGTTTTTCTGTATTATGAATTTTATTTAAATTCTCAGGAGAAATTTGTTTCATAAAATAATTTGAGATACTAGGTAAACCTCTCTTTTCACAAAAAATTCCTACCTTGTAATATATAGTATCTTTAGAATTTAACTTGAAAGATTTAGCATTTAATAAGTTGGTCGTGTTTTCGATGTTATCCTGATATTTTAAATTTTTCTTTATACCCTTAATATCTTGCTCGGTAAGATAATTTTCTTTTTTTAGCACTTTCATTATATTGTCGTAGAATTTTGCTACTGCTTTATCGGTTACGTTTTTAGTTGTTGCCTGCTTTGTAAAATCAACAATTAGTGATGCCAATTTTTCGCCTGTAGATTTGTCTTGTATACGCATTGATTTTGCAGGATCAGAAATTTGTACTTCTACTTTATCTGTCTTAACCTCAACTTCTTTTTCTTTCCATTTTCCGTCCAAATCTTTGCTCCATTGTTGTTCCTTGATTGTTTCTTTTTTCAAGCCTATAGAAATTTTAATTTGGTAATTATTTTCATACGCCCACTCTTTAGCATCTTTACCTTCAATTGTAATGTTATTATCTATTGCATAGAGTACCGGGTCTTTTACAGGTGAATTAGCGAAAGCCTCTAACCAACCACCATTTTTAAATTCAGGTGAAACATTACTGAATTTTGTTACTATCTCAGCTCCTTTGGCCACTTCTTGCATATTAACAAGATTTTCTTTTATACTGCTTTTATAGTGTTTTCTCAAATCATCAAAATTTTGAATATTAGTGGATAACATAATATTTTTTGGATCAAACCCAGCTTTTTTTAATTCATCAATTTTTTGATCAACTATTGCTTCCATATGTTTCTCATCAAATTGACTTATCATTTGATTTAATGATTCGCTATATTTATCGATACTAAATGAGAAATTACCTGCTTTAATAGCAGCACTGTAGCCAACACCAGGATGTGTAAACATTTCAGCTGTTGATTGAATCATACTGCTAAAATTCTTATGAAATGCTAAAAAAGAGCGACCATGATCAATTTTGGTTATTGTTTTACCATCCTGTACCATTAAATTACCAGCATGATAATCTACTTCCCCCAGCATATGACAAGCAGCTATGGCTTTTTCAAATCCTTCCAACTTTTTTAAATTTTGATCATTATCTCTGACTCTAGTTTCACCTGATAAACCGGAAAATTCTGTTAGTGTTACAGCATTATCAAAAAATTTAGAACGTACATAAAGTGAATCAGGGTGTTGTTCATCCGCTGTTACCAGCCCTTCTTTTGGTGCGCGATCATGTAATAAAAATTGATACATGGTAGAGCCTATTAATTCTTGTACTCCGTCTCTTCGGTCAGCCATAGCCTGTCTTTGTGCATGATTACCTTGTATTTTTTGGCATGCAGCATGAGTTTTATAAAAATGTTTTAAAATAAAAGTATTACCGGCGTTATCTTTAGCAACATAACCGGCTGAGACGCCTGCTGCCTTTTTTCCTTTCTCCTCAAACTCAGCTTGCTGTGCCACCCTCTTATCACGTAGCATAGCATCAATTACTTTTTTAGGGTCATTAGGATTTCTTATTTCTTCAAGTTTTCTGTAATCTGCGTTATATCGGCTATCATCTAATCCAACCTGTCGTTCAATTGCCTCTATCATAACTAAGTGCTCTAAAAGAGGTGCATCGATTATTTCCCTTAATTTCTTGTTTTTATCTCCTGGAAACGAGTTTTTTATTATTGTTGTAACTTTAGCTAAATCCTTAGTGTTTAAATCGGCTAGGGCCATATAGCTAATATATAGGCTTTCAGCAGTAGGAGATTGGTCATTAGAAAGGTCAATAACAGATTCGGCAATGCCTTTGCAGGTTCTAGATATTTTGGCATTCAATTCTGTATCATTAGTTTTCAGGGCTTTAAAAAGTTGCTCTTGTAATAATAATTCTTGTTGAGTTTTCTCTTTAGACATAAAAATAACCTGCTTAATATTAACTAATAGTGAAAAAGTGTTGTTGCGTGGGTCAAAATCCTCATCATTGTGAGGAAACCACGCAGCAATTGATGAAGCAATCCAGTAAACATTTTGATTTACAGAATTTTTTTATTATTTTTTCTGGATTGCCGAGTTCGCTGCGACCGTTTGCAATGATGATTCGGTATCCACGCAACAATGCCACGTGGGCATGACATTGAATAAGTTTTTGAAGCCGTGCAACAAAGCCCCCGCTTTTGCGGGGATATGACATCCAGGTCTTTTTAAAAACTATTCAGTAATAGATTTGATCGTGATATAACAATGAAAAAACCGAAGCAATGAAATAAAATCATGACTTTGCAAGAATGATACCAATTAATCTCTTCTATTGCCTAAAAATCTCATTAAATATAGGAAAAGATTTATAAAATCTAAATATAAAGTAAAGGCTGCCATAATAGAAAGCTTTTGTCCTACTTCATCGTTTCCTGCCATGTAATACATAGACTTAATCTTTTGAGTATCCCAAGCAATTAATCCCATAAATATTACTATTCCAATAAGAGAAGTAGCAAAAGAAAGAGCCGAGCTTTTTAGAAACAAGTTAACTAATGAAGCAATGATAAGACCTATAAGACCCATTGCAAAAAATGAACCCATAGATGTTAAATCTCTACTTGTGCTATAACCGTATAAACTCATTGCTCCAAAAACGGAAGAGCAAATAAAGAAAGTACGAGCTATTGATGCACCGGTATAAATAAGAGCTAAATATGCAAGCGACA
The DNA here is from genome assembly GCF_000007025.1 of Rickettsia conorii str. Malish 7. Lineage (NCBI taxonomy): Bacteria > Pseudomonadati > Pseudomonadota > Alphaproteobacteria > Rickettsiales > Rickettsiaceae > Rickettsia > Rickettsia conorii. Next base: position 197,524 of record NC_003103.1, read on the forward strand.
TACCGGTTAAACCGGCATAAACCCAAAATAATATTTGTGCCGTTGGCAGGTTCATTTGTCCGAAGCCCATAAAGAAATATAAAGCAATACCGAGCGGAGCAAACATTATAATAGTACCGAAACCTGTTTGAAACATTAAATTATAAATAGGCTCAACTGATATAGTCGTTACGGCTGCTACACCGGTTAGTAAAAGTGCTAAAGCCATATAATTATATACTTTAAGCATGTATTGTCTTAAGCCTTCATCAAAAGTTTTATGTTTTGAGGCGGCAGTTAAAGTTTTTGTATAATCGATCATAAGTAACCTTAGGATTATGTTATTTACATAATAAAATATAGCCTCTTAAAGGTATTTTTTCAAGCTATATTAATTATATTTTATAAATATCTTGCATTGAATATAAAGCAGAAGGTTTATCTTGTAGCCAAATAGCGGCTTTAATTGCACCAATAGAAAAAGAATTTTTATTCAGAGCTTCATGTTTTAAGGTGATTATTTCATCGTCACCTAGGAAAGATATTTCATGTATACCGTGAACATTTCCACCACGAAGCGAGGAAATACCTATTTCTTTTTCGCTTCTTAGTCTATTACCACGATTAAATGTTATATTTAATCCTTTTTTGCTGGCAATTGTTTCAGCAAGCATAACAGCAGTTCCTGAGGGTGAATCTTTTTTATTACGGTGATGCGTTTCTAGAATTTCAACATCGTAATCATCTAGTATTTTTGTTACTTCTTTAGCTAGATAGCTAAGCAAATTAGCTCCTATACTCATATTTGCAGAATATAAAACAGGTAAAGTTTGAGCTGCTTTTTCTAAAAGCTTAAAATGTTGAGGTTGGAGACCTGTGGTTCCGATTACTAATTTTGTATTATGTTTTAATGCATAATTAATTAATTTTTCTAATATTTCAGGGGTAGAAAAATCGATGATCACATCAGAATTTTTACAAAAATTATCTAAATCATCTAAATTATTAGTACTATTAAATTTTGCTGCAATTTTGCAATCTTTAAATTTATCTATTCTCTCTAGAATGGTTTCTCCCATTTTACCGGTAGAACCACTAAGACCGATATTTAACATATTGGCAATGTATACTCCTAATAAATGAACAGTAAGTAGACGAAGTTTAATTTGGACAAGAGCAAGGCATCTAAAGTCCTTGGATCGCAGTGTATACTTAATATAGTTTGAACCGCAGATCTTATTATACGACGCCAATTTTTCAAATTAAACTAGGTTCTGTGAATATTTCTAATTGATTGGCTATTTTGAGGTATTTTTTAGCGAAAATTAATAAGATTTTTGCTGGAATAGTTACTTATATTTCAAAAAATCTTATAATTTGCAGCAAAAAATAACCAAAATTAAATCTTTGTATACGATTTATGAAAATATAATAGAGGCTTTAAATCATTTTTAATAGCGGTATTTATTACTTCACCGATAAATATAACATGATCACCGGCATCGTAAGAAGCATATTTATTACACTCTATATGATAAGTTGCACCGTTTATTAAAGGGCAATCAGTTTTATTACCAAGCTCATAATCAATTTTTGTAAATTTATTAGATTGTGATTTAGCAAAATGTTTTGAGATATCAATTTGATTCTCTGCTAAAATACTAATTGCAAACTTATCACTTTTTTGAAAACTGTTGATACTAAAAGAGTTTTTATTAAGGCAAAATAATATTAACGGCGGTTTTAAAGATACGGAAGTAAGAGAACTAGCAGTAAAGCCAAAAAGTTCGTTATTGCAATTTGTTGTTATAATAGTCACTCCCTGAGGGAATCGGCTCATAGCATCTTTAAATTGACTTTCTGTTACTGTCCCAGCCATTTTTTCATAATTTTGTTAATGGTTCCGTCTTTTTTTAATGAATCGATTGCCTCATTAATTTCATTAATTAGTCCTGAGTTTTTAGACATGCCTATAGCAAAATCGGATGAAAATTCTTCTAAAGTACTGCTTTCTAAATTTGAATTATTTTCTTTTAATTTTTTGCCTTGAAATTCCTCAGAAATAATAGCATCTATGACTCTGGCTTTTAATTCTTCAACCAACATTAAATGATTTGCTAAAGAATGAACTTTAATATTTATCGTCTGTGATAGATCGTGTGCTTTTTTTTCTAAAACACTACCGAGCTGTACCCCTACTATTTTATTTTCTAGATCTTTGCTATTTTGTATATTATCACCTGTTCTATATATTATGGCAAATCTTGCAGTAGCATAATTATCGGAAAAGCTGATATATTCAGCACGCTCCGGTGTTACGGAAAGCTCCGCCACCGCAACATCAATATTTTCACTAACCAAAGCTGCAAGTAAACCGTTAAAGTCGAAGTTTTTTATGATAACTTTTTTATTTAGACGTTCGCTTATTGCTTTGATAATATCAATATCAATCCCAACAATCTCTCCGTCTTGGATAAATTCATAAGGAGGATTATCTGCGGCAGTACCGACTATTAAAGTTTTTTCCGTTTCTTTTTTTTCACAAGAAACTAGTAAGCAAGATAGTAAAAATATTTTCAGAAATTTCATAAAAATAATGTTTTAAGTTTGAGTATATTCTGTGTCATCCTACGAGGCATTGCCCTTGTTGTACGGATATCAAATCGTCATTGCGAGGAAAATTACGTAGTAATTGACGAAGCAATCTCAGGATATTTGGCGAAATTGCCATGTAGCCTACGGTTGCTCGCAATGACGATGAAACCGAGCCATGCAACAAAGTCTATGGCTGCTCGCAATGACAGAAAAATCTATCCACTCGGGCAATATCTTCAAAGGAATAGCATCAAGAACTCAATTTCTCCTTTAAAAGCTGATTCACAAGCGTCGGATTAGCCTTACCGCCGGTTTTTTTCATTACCTGTCCTACAAAGAAACCGAATAATTTATCCTTACCACTTCTATAACCCTCTACTGATTCAGGATTTTCAGCTATTACCTCGTCAATTACCGTGTTTAGCACGTTATTATCCGAAACTTGTACAAGTCCTTTTTCTTCTACTATTTTATCAGGTGCTTTACCGGTTTCAAACATAATTTCAAAAACGGTTTTTGCAATTTTACCGGAAATAGTATCATTTTCTATTAATTTTACCAGTTTTGCAAAGTTACTAGGGGTAATTTTGCATTCATTGATTCCTATCGATGCTTTATTTAATTGGCCAAATAATTCACTAGTTAGCCAATTAGTAAGCATTTTAGGGTTACATTCATTTGCTGCTTTCTCAAAATACTCAGCAACCGATTCATCGGCTACTATTACTTCGGCATCATATTTACTTAAGCTAAATTCCTTCGTATATTTTTCAATCTTTTGATCAGGTAGCTCAGGTAAATTTGCTTTTAGCTCATTTATTAACTCATCAGAAATAACAAGCGGTAATAAATCGGGATCAGGAAAATATCTATAATCAAGTGCTTCTTCTTTTAAACGCATAGTTCTTGTTTCGCCGCTATCGGCATTAAATAGGCGTGTTTCTTGAATTATTTTTTCACCGCTTTCAAGCAAGTCAACTTGTCTTTTAGCTTCAAATTCTATTGCTTTAATGATGTTACGAATTGAATTAATATTTTTAATTTCGCATCTTGTGCCGAGTGGTTCGCCGCTACGTCTTACTGAAATATTAGCATCGCAACGCATCGAGCCTTTTTCCATATCACCGTCACAGCTGCCAATATAACGTAACAAATTTCTTAGCTTTTTTACAAATTCAGCTGCTTCTTCCGGTGATGATATATCAGGTTCGGTCACAATTTCCATAAGTCCAATACCGGCACGATTCAAATCGATAAAGCTGTAATGTGGTGATTGATCATGCATAGATTTACCCGCATCTTGCTCTAAATGCAAACGGTTAATACGAATAGTTTTAAGATCGCCGGTACTAGTCGGTATTTCCATAGTGCCGTTTTGTACTATAGGATAGTAAAATTGCGAAATTTGGTAACCTTGCGGCAGATCGGCATAAAAATAATTTTTACGGTCAAATACCGAATATTTATTTATTTTAGCTTTAAGCCCAAGCCCTGTTTTAATTGCTTGGTGTACACAATGCTTATTTAATACCGGTAACATCCCGGGCATTGCTGCATCGACATAGGAAACCTGCGAATTTGGATTTGCTGCAAAAATAGTACTACTTCCTGAAAAAAGCTTAGATTTTGAGGAAATTTGAGCATGGATTTCAAGCCCTATTACATATTCCCATTTCCCCGTATTACCTTCAATATATGCCATAATTAAAAACCCTTTGGTTCAAATTTAATATGTTTTACACCTGACTCAATTGTCGATGCTACTTTCAAAACATTATATTCGTCTAATTGTTTACCTATAATCTGTATCCCAAGAGGTAAACCGCGTGCCGATAATCCAGCAGGAACCGATGCACAAGGTAAACCGGCTAAACTTGCAGGAATAGTAAATAAATCGTTTAAATACATAATAGTCGGATCATTTTGTTTTTCACCAATCTTAAAAGCTGCAGTCGGGGCAGCCGGTAATAAAATGGCATCAACTTTTGCAAAAGCATTATTAAAATCGTTTGCAACTAAACGACGTACTTTTTGAGCTTTTAGATAATATGCATCCATACCACTAGATGATAGCACATATGTTCCAATCATAATACGACGTTTTACTTCCTCCCCAAATCCAGTTGATCTAGTCATTTCATACATTTCGTCAAGCGTCATATTTTCACGTTCTACTCGAAGACCGTATCTAACGCCGTCATATCTAGATAAATTTGAAGACGCTTCAGCCGGGGCTATTACGTAATAAACAGCAACACCGTATTTAGCATGCGGCAAAGTAATATCAACTATTTCAGCACCGGCGTTTTTAAGTAGTTCTATGGTATCCTGCCACATTTTCATAATATCAGGTTCAATAATACTGCCCTCACCAAGGCTAAGAGGTACGCCTATCTTCATATTTTTCATAGAACTTCCGATAGCCGATTGTAGCTCTGGAACTTCTGCTTTAATCGAAGTAGAATCTTTTTCGTCAAACCCCATCATCGCTTCAAGCATAATGCTACTGTCTAAAACGCTTCTAGTAAATATTCCTGCTTGATCAAGGGAGCTAGCAAACGATATCATTCCGTATCTTGAGCAACGACCATATGTCGGTTTAAAACCGACTAAACCCGTAAAGCTTGCAGGTTGACGTACCGAGCCGCCCGTATCGCTACCAAGAGCAGCAGATGCCATAAATCCGCTAACTGCTGCAGCTGAACCGCCTGAAGAACCGCCTGGAACTAAATCAGCATTATCATCATTTGCTTTCCAAGGGCTAATTACATTTCCAAAACAACTAGTGATATTTGCTGAACCCATAGCAAACTCATCCATATTGGTTTTGCCGAGCATCACACCGCCCTTATCAAAAATATTTTGTGTAACACTTGATTCATAATTAGGTATAAAATTTTTCAGTATATTAGAACATGCCGTAGTTCTAATTCCTTTCGTGCAGAAAAGATCTTTAGCGGCAAACGGGATACCCTCAAGGGTTCTTGCGTTATTTTGAGCATACTTTTGATCGGCTGCTTCAGCCTGTTTTAAAGCTAAGTCAAAAGTGTCGGTAACATAAGCATTTAGGTTTCTATGCTTCTCTATTTGTTTAATATGTGCACCTATTAATTCCGTACTTGTAAAATCTTTATTTTTTAGACCTTTTATACTGTCTGCTACTGTTAGTTTGTTTAGTTCCGTCATAATTATTCAACAACCTTTGGAGTGATAAAATATTTTACTTCTTTAGCCAGCTGAGCACTATTTCCACTTACATTATCCAATAACTCACTTGATAAATCAGAACTTGTAACGGCGTCCTCTCGCATTCTAGCATTCATATTACAAACCGAAGTTAAAGGCTCTATATCTTTGCAATCTATTTCATTTAAAATATCGATCATATCCATAATAGTACTAAGCTGAGTAAAAAATTTTTCTACAGTATCTTCTTCAAATTTTAATCTAGCTAATTTTGCTATTTTCTGTGCTTCTTCTTTTGTTATCATAGTTTTATTATTTTGAGTGGTATAGTCTGATGTTATTCCTGTGAAGGCTTGCCTGTTTGTAACGGTATTTCTGTCGTCCTGCGACTTGTGAGCTAGATCCTGGATACAGCCTGTGATACAAGATTCTATAGCCGATTTTATTGCATGACTCATTTATTTTATTAAGGCAAAAAAGCTAATTAGTTATTTTTTCTAAAATTATCTTATTATCAAAACCACCATTAACTTTCTTTTTTTGTTTTTTAATTTTTAATATATCTTTTAGTTTATAGCCATTAATATTACAGATTGTTTCAAGTATTTCTAATATATCGGCAACTTCTCCATATACTCATCTTGTAAAATTTCCTCTACTTCTTCTAGTAGTTTATTTTTTAATAATTCTTTATACTCATATGATTCAGCAATATGAGTAACTGGTATCCTGCCTGATTTTAAGATAATTTCTGGAATTAAATCTCTAACTAATTTTGTCATTTTATTTTGTCAGTATAGATTCAATGTATGTCATTCTCGCGTAGCATTGTTGCATGGATCGATTTTTCTGGATTGCCACGTCGCTTTTCTCCTCGCAAGGTATTGTTGCGTGGATCAATTCCACTGCTGTCATTCCGCGACTTGATTGTGGGATCCAGTTATAAAATTATTAGTATTTTTTATTGTTTTTATAGACCCTGTGGTCAAGCCACGGGGTGACACAGTGGATTTTACCGGTCCACGCAACAATGGCCTCTTCGCAATGATGATTTAGTATCCACGAAACAAATCTAAAGCAGGAATGACATAGAAAATCAAACAGTCATTATTTCTTGTTCTTTTTGTTTTATTACCGAGTCAACTTTACTACTATAATCATCGGTTAGCTTTTGTACTTGTTCAGATAAGCTATGATGCTCATCTTTTGCGATAACGTTATCCTTTTCTAGCTTTTTAAGTGCTTCATTGCCGTCTCTTCTAATATTACGTAATGAAATTTTAGTATCTTCACCGTATTTATGAGCAAGTTTTACCAGTGCTGTACGTCTTTCTTCAGTTAAAGCCGGTATCGGCAGTCTGATTAATTGACCGTCCGTTGCAGGAGTTAAGCCAAGATTTGCTATCGTAATTCCTTTCTCTACCGATGATACCATAGATTTATCCCAAACCTGCACGTTAATTGTTCGTGCATCAGGGGTGGATAGAGAAGCAACTTGTGAAAGCGGCATTTTACTCCCGTAAGCTTCCACGGTTACGCTATCAAGTAAATTCACTGAAGCTCTACCGGTACGTAGCCCTTTAAGCTCATGATCTAAAACTTTTAGAGCTTTCTCCATCTTTTCTTGTAAGTTTTTCTTTAAATGCTCTTTATCCATCTTTATTTATCCATATATTATTAGTACACGAATTGAGACATTGTTATATGTATTAGGAAATGTCCCCGATGTAATTCCCGTGTAGATTGGTTTTTCCGTCATTGCAAGGAAAAACTATAAGTTTTGACGAAGCAATCTAGTAAAAAATTCTGATCTACAGAATTTTTTATTATTTTTTCTAGATTGCCACGCAGCCTACGGCTGCTCGCAATGACGATTTAGTCTCTACGCAACAACACCTATGCGGAAATGACATAAAAATCATACAACAATTCACACTACAATATATTATGCCTCAATTGTCGTATATTCCCCTTTATCTTGTATTACTCTAGCAAAATTTCCCTGTTCTTTTATCGAAAATACCCTTATAGGTAATTTATTTTCTCTTGCAACTGCAATAGCTGCTGTATCCATGACTTGCAGGTTATTAGTTATAACATCTTTATAGCTAATAGTGAAATATTTTTTAGCATCCGGATTTTTTTTAGGGTCGGAATCATATACACCGTCAACCTGAGTTGCTTTTAATAAAATATCGCAATTCATTTCGATTGCGCGAAGTACTGCGGCACTATCGGTTGTACAAAACGGGTTACCCGTACCGCCGGCAAAAATTACTACACGCTTTTTTTCCATATGTCTTTTAGCTTTGCGGCGAATATAAGGTTCGCACACGCTCATCATAGGAATAGCCGATAGAACTCTTGTATAGATATTGAGGCTTTCCATAACGTTTTGTAAAGTTAAAGCATTAATCACCGTTGCAAGCATACCTATATAGTCCGCTGAAGCTCGGTCCATACCGACAAGTGCTGCATTAATCCCGCGGTAAATATTTCCACCGCCGACTACAATAGCGACTTCTACTCCTAAATCGATAACTTCTTTAATATCGATGGCAATCTTTTTTATTACGTCATATTCATGCCCAAATTGCTTATCTCCCATTAAAGCTTCCCCTGACACTTTAAGTAAAACTTTTTTATACTTTAGAGCGTTTATATCTGATATCATTTTCTGCTTCAAGTTGTTTTTAATATCTGCTTAATTTTTTTAATCATTATACCTCTTTGTAGGTCGGTAATCGATGATTTATTGAGTGCATGCACTAATAACATATTATTATTTATATCAAGTGTTACTGTACCTGGAGTTAGAGTAATCGAATTACCATAAATTATTTCGCCTATTTCTTCTAGCCCTTCTGCGTCAACCCATTCAAAAACTGGCTCTATTCCTATCTTTCTTTGCCAAATTATTTTAATAACCGCGAAAGCCGATTTCCATATTTCTAATAATAACCAAGGAAAATATAATATAAATTTAATTTTAGTGAGCATTAACATTTTCGGTTAATTTGATATTTGAAGTAAAAGGTATTAGTAGCATTATAAATACAAATAACAGCCCTATCATATTAAATATATTATTTATTGCAATTACAAAAGCATCATGATTTAATTTGTTTGCTAATAACAAATATGATGCTTTTTCGGGATTTAAAACTTTTCCGCTTAATAATTCAGTATAAGAATCTAGTTGTTCTAATGCCATTATAGAAGTAGACGAGATATTTTCCGATAAATATTGCATAAAGGTTTTAGTATCATTAGTAAGTATAGTACTGATTATTGCAAGCCCTACCGCTCCTCCTAAATTGCGAGTAAGATTATAAAGCCCGCTAGCGTTACCTACTCTTTCTTTCGGCATATTGCCAAGAGCTATATTATTAGTCGGTATAAAACAAAACATTAATGAAAGCCCTCTAACAAATTGAGGAAGCACAAATGCAGCAAATTTAGAATCAGGCGTTAGAAAACTATTCAAATGACATCCAAGAGCAAACCCTCCAAGACCTATAATAAGCATCAGGCGTAAATCTACCCCTAATCCTAACATTCTACCGGCGAGTGGTGCAGATAAAAATTGTGCTCCGCCCGTCACCATCATAGTAGCCCCGATTTGTAATGTATCATATCCGGCAATAGTAAAGAGAAATAGCGGTAATATATATACTGTCCCGTATAATCCGATACCCATAACGAACGAATAAAGGCAACCAAAAGTAAAGTCTTTATAAAGAAATGTTTTTAAGTCTAAAATTGGATTAATACAGGTTAGTTCTCTAATGATTAATAAAATAAAACCTAAAACTACTGTAATACTTAAGAATAATATTAAATTATCCTCAAGCCAACCTTTTTTGTTTCCTTCTTCTAACACATACTGTAATAAGCCAAGCGTTAAAGCCATTAATAATATACCGAGAAAATCAAAATTTTTCAGTAATTTATAATTTGGTTTATCAAAATCCCCATATAAAAAAACTACCGTACATACGAAAATACCGGGTATGACGTTTAATAAAAACATAAAATGCCATGATAAAATCTCCGTAATATATCCACCGAGTGTAGGTCCTAAAGTAGGGGCAACAGTTACGACAAGTCCAATTAAGATAGTAACGATAGGACGTTGCGATGCAGGAAAAAGTATAAAAACGGTACTAAAGACCGTCGGTATCATAGCACCGCCAAAAAAGCCTTGTAATGCTCTAAAGATAATCATGGATTCAATATTAGTTGCAAGCGAACATAATATGCTCATAACCGTAAACCCTAAAGCTGCAATAAAATAAGAAATTCTAGTAGTAAGTAACCTTGCTAAAAAGCCGGTAATAGGAATAATGATAACTTCAGCTATTAAGTACGATGTTTGAACCCAAGAAAGTTCATCGCTTGAAGCGGCAAGACCGGCAGCTATTACGGATAATGAGCTAGCGACAATTTGAATATCAAGTACCGACATAAACATGCCGACAACCATACCAAAAAAAGCAAATAATTGCTTTTTAGAAAGAGCAGGCGGTTGTAAATTATAATTTGACATAATTAAATTATACAGTTTAAATTAAATAAAGTTAATAAGTGACATATATGTTTAAAATAAAAAATCATCGTACAACTTTTAATTTTTAATTAAACTATTGATTAGGATATAAGTAGACAAGACATAATATATGGTAATCATTTTATTTATATTTAGCAAATAATAAATATGTGATTGATTTATTAAAAATATTTACTATAATATTAATTAACTATAATTGATTTATCAATATGCAAAACCCAGCACAAAAAGTTATATCTTTTTCAGAGCATAAATCTGATATAGAACGCATAAAGAAATCAATAGAAGAGGGGTGGGCGATAGTAAAGCTAGTACCTAATAACGACCGTTTTATCGGACTTTTAGAAAAGATTTCGCATGCTGAAGATGAAACAATCTATATTCCTCCAAGAAAAAAGATAATAGTTAATTAACACAAATAGCGAATTATTACATAATCTGCTATTCGGCTTAAGAAGTTGAATATAAAAGGTGACAATTGGCTTTCACTTTTTATGTAAAGCTAAGTGTATATTATTTGTTTATTTCATTTTGTTATTCTAATAATTTATACCGCTTCGAGGTTTCATTAAAGTTTTTATTACCTTATTTGCATATTTTTGTTGTGATTAGGTTATTTTTTTAAAACAGCATCTCTCTCTATTTCTTGATATGTCCTTACATGAGCTACATTACCACTTGTATTATCAAATATTACAAACTGGTCATTTTTTATATCAACAGCAATAAGTTTTTCAGTATCATTACTTATTTTATAAGCATTTTTTAAAACCGCCTTAGGTTCTTTAGATGCTGGACTTTTTGACCACTTGAATTGAGGGTGATAATAAATGATTAGTATTTTAAGTTTTTTTTGGATATCGTGGTCAAGCCACGGTATGACACGAAAGCGTTTTTCTACACATTATTAGTATATCAGGTTCTACCACGCCTATCACAAATAGGGCTATAGTTTTATTTAGAAGATGGTGCCAATGTGGGGATTTGAACCCCAGACCTACGCATTACGAATGCGCCGCTCTACCAGCTGAGCTACATCGGCTGAAATATGATTATATTATGCTGAGATACGGATTCCTACGAGACATGTTTCGTCATTGCGAGCGACGACTGACAAGGAGCGTGGCAATCCAATAAAAAATTTTAAAATGCTAAAAGACTAGCATCCTTAATTGGACCCCGTGGTCAAGCCACGGGGTGACAATGAGACATCTTTATAAATGCGTCGAAAATCTTAAATGGAAATGCTGCGTATCGTCATATTTCTTCTTCTTAATCGGGAAACCCCAATCCATTCTGATTGGTGCAAAACGTGTTACCCAAATAAAGCCGAAACCAATGGAAGCTCTAAGAGATGTATCATTATAAAAACCGTTTGGAGTTTGATATTGTTTCTTATTTAGGCCTACTCCCCCAACGCTTCCTAAATCCATAAAGACTGTACCAGTTAAATTAAATTCCTCAGGTATAGGTGTTGGGAAATTAAGCTCTGTTGAGAATTTGTAATATCGCTCACCACCAAGTCCTTCGTTAGTGACCTTTTCACGAGGTCCTACACCACCGTTTGCAAAGCCTCTTAAACTATAATCACCTAAATTAAAGCGATCGGAAATTCTAATAATTTTTCCTCCAAGGCCTGTAATATTGCCTCCGGAAGCAGATAATTTTAAAGTAAGCTTGTTATGTATGAAAGATTTATAATATTTACCGTCAACTTCATGCTTTATATATTTGTTATTACCTCCAACGCCGGCAAATTCTTGTGTGCCACTTACTAAATAACCGTTCTTTGGAACAATTTTATTATCGGTTTGATCATAAGTAATAGTATGTCCTATAGCAGAAGTAATGAATCTTCCCATTTGTTCCTTTAAGAATATTGAGCTTGATGGAGTTGGAGCACTTAAAATATCACGTTTGATTAAATAATCTATTTCGTGACCTAAATCCTCTTTAATTTCATAACCAAGAGAAGTTTTGACTCCTATAGAGTGTAACTTATAGCTTTGATCAGTTGTATTTAATACACTAGCACCGCGTCCGGTATAGTTTCTAAATGTGTTTACGCCAAGTGATAAATCACGATCTAAAAAGTGCGGTGCGGTAATACCACCGTAATAGCTTGTAGTGTTTTTACTTACTTGCACACCGGCATTAAGCAGTTTCCCGGTACCGACTAAATTACGCTCTAAGAAAGAGAAACGTCCGAATAAACCGCCGGCAGTATTATATCCTAAATCAAAACCTATAGAGGAAGTAGATTTTTCATCAACTTCAACGTTAACATCATATTTATCTTTAGCTTTAGTCGGAGCTAAGCTAATTGCTACTTTCTCAAAATAATCTAAATTTCTAAGATTACGCTCACCTTTTTCAATATATGAACGATTAATTATATCACCTTCTTCTATTTTAAATTCTCTTCTTATAACAGGGTCTTCGGTTTTAAGGTTATTAATAATATTAATTTTATTAATATAAACCTTATCGGCTTTTTCAATAATAAATTTAATATCTGCAGTATGATTAGCATTTTTCATTATATTCGGATAAACATTTACCGCAGGGTAACCGTTCGCTGTAAAATATTCTCCGATTTTTTCAGCTATATCATCAACCTTTTTCATATTGAAAACCTTGCCTTGCTTAATATTAACAATTTTATTAAGCGGTGTTATATCTATATTAGTTAATTTATTATCTATTGTAATATTACCGAAGCTATATTTTTCTCCCTCTTCAATGGAATAGGTAAGGGTGAAATATTCTTTAGTATTATTGAGTTCTGCCGATGCCGAAATTACTCTAAAATCTGCAAAACCTACAGATTGATAAAAATCTCTCAGTAATTCTTTATCATACTCCATTCTATCAGGATCGTAAGTATCGTTACTTTCTAAAAAACGAAACCAACGAGATTCTTTAGTTAAAACAATAGACTTAAGTTCTGAATCACTATAATTTTCATTACCGCTAAAATAAATATAGTTAATACCGGTTTTTGGTCCTTCTGCTATATCAAAAATAACCTTAACTCTGTTGTTTTCTAAATTTTCGATTTTAGGTGTTACCGTAGTAGCAAAACGTCCGCTACGTTTATAAATTTCTAATATTTTCTTTACATCTAATTCAATTTTAGCTTGGCTAAGAGATTCACCCGACATTGTGTAAATTTCTTTAGCGAGCATATTAGTTTTGATTTTAGAATTACCGCTAAATACTACACTACTTATAAAAGGCGTTTCAGTAACGTTAACTATTAAATTACCATCATTTGTTATATGCATATTTATATTTCTAAAAAGTGAGGTGGCATATAAACGTTTTATTACCTCATCTTCTTTAGAATTATTATAGGTTTCTCCTACCTTAAGCTTTAAATAGCTCTCAATAGTAGAACGCTCAACCCTATGATTACCTTCGATAGTTATTTTACGAATTACAGAGTCAGCTAATGAAATATGATAATAAAAAATCGTTAATAATAAAATTGTTAACTTACTAATTGATCTGATTGTCACCTAAAACCTTCTTTAAGATTTAATTTAAATTTCTGTGTTTAAACCCAATGTCATCCCGTGGCTTGACCACGGTAAAAATAATAAATTAGATACCGCGTTCAAGTCGCGGTATGACAAAGAACTGGATTTCTGCTTTTAGCTAAGAATAATACAAAGTTCTCCTAACTAATGCATTCAAACATAATTAATGTACTCCACTATAGTAGATAATATAAACGAGAGCAAGCAAATCTATAATTTAGGAAAACAAATTTTGTATATCGTTGGAAACAGCAATTATAATAAGAAAAATTATGATTATTGCTCCTAATTGTAACAAAATATTTTTAGTCTTAGGATGCGGTAATTTACCTGTAATTGCTTCATATAATATAAATACTAAATGTCCGCCGTCAAGCACTGGTATAGGTAGTAAGTTAAGTAACCCTAAATTAACGGAAAGCATTGCTATAAATAACAGATACATTTGGGTTCCACCAGCTATAGATTTGCCTGACTCTTTAGCAATAGCTATCGGCCCTCCTATCTCATCGAATGAACGTTTTCCTACAATCATTTGCGATATTGCGTTTAGAGTTAAAGCAGACATATCTATAGTAGTATTAATAGCTTCCCATAATCCTCCTAAAATTCCTATTTTAGTATGAATAGATTCATTTTTAGCTATAATACCGATGCGAAGAGTTTTCTTATTAACTTGCTTTTCTTCGGGAGGTGATATAATTATTTCTTGAGGCATTATATTAACGATAAATTCCTCACTTTTTCTTTCTATAGTTAAAGTAGAAGAGCTAAAACCGTTAATTAATATCTCTCTTTGCACGTCCCCGAAATCTTTAACAGATTTATCGTTAACCTTAACAATTTTATCTCCTGCTCTTAAGTCTGCTCTCTCTGCCGGTGATGAAGCTACTACATTACCTATTATAGGAGGAATCTCTGTTTTTCCAAAGTAACAATAAAAACCTGCAAATATTATTATGGCAAGTAAATAATTAATTAACGGACCTGCTGCAACGATTAAAAAACGTTCTAAACAAGATTTAGCATCAAAAGCTACTTTTTCGTTAACTTCTTTAGTCTTATCCATAAGGCTGCGATCATAGCCGTAAATCTTGACATAACCGCCAAGTGGTATAAGGCAAATCTTCCACCTAACTCCTTTTTTATCGGTAATGCCTATTAGTGCTTTACCGAACCCTATCGAGAACTCCTCAACTTTTACATTAAAATATCTAGCAATACAATAATGTCCAAATTCATGGATAAATACCAAGATACTAATTGTTATAATAAATCCTATTATAGAGAGCATAAAAATTTTATAAGTTTACTAATAAATTATTTTAAGGTATACCTTGTAAGGTTATAGATATCATTTCGTCGTTGTGAGTGGACGTTGCTCCTTGGTGTCCGATGTCATTCCCGCGAAAGCGGGAATCCACAGAAAAAAAATGAAGTAATCCAAATGTATTAGTTTTAAAAACTAATAGTATTTATGTTTTTGAATTACTGGATTCTCGCTTTCACGGGAATAACATCACGCCATATCACCTTACGCATTGACGAAAATTAAATTTTAAATTTCTTTTCTCTATGAGTTCAAATAAAATTAATAAAAAGTCGATTGCACGTATTGCAGCAGTGCAAGCTATTTATCAAAACATATTGCAAAATAACGACGATATGGATGATATCATGCAAAATGTACTTTCTTTTTATCAAAATAATAATGCTATAACAGATTTACCTGAGAATTTAAAAATATCATTAAGTATAAGTCATTTTAAAATGCTGGTAAAGTCAGTATTTGAAAATATTCATAAACTAGACGAAATTATCGACAATCATTTAACAAATGATAAAGATCCTGCACATATGCCGATCTTACTCCGAGCTTTATTGCGTGTTAGTATATGTGAGCTATTGTTTTGCCCTACTACGCCTGCTAAAGTAGTAATCAACGAATATACGGACATAGCAAATGATATGTTAAATGAGCATGAAATTGGTTTTGTTAATTCTGTATTAGATAAAATAGCAAAAGAGCATACTCGTTTAATTTGAAAAATTAGCTATAAGTACTGTGGTACTCAAGTATTATTAACGGCTTTCGTGCCTCATCTTGTGGATTCCTTGATCTTTTCCAGATTAAACTTCGTCTACTTATTCTTCATTTATTTATAAGTATAAAGGATTTTATGACAAATAATTTAAGCGGTTATAGAAATAAATTTGTTAGAGTTAAGACTTCTAAAAAACGCACCGTCTCTTCTAGTAATTGGCTTAGACGCCAATTAAACGATCCGTATGTTGCAAAAGCACGTATAGACGGCTTTAGGTCGAGAGCTGCATATAAACTACTTGAAATTCATGAAAAATTTAAACTTTTTACTCCTAACATGAAAATTGTTGATCTAGGAGCAGCTCCTGGGGGATGGAGTCAAGTAGCTTCCAAGCTGATTAAAGCTTCGGATAATAACCTAAATAATAAAATAATCTCTATCGATGTGTTAGAAATTGAACATGTTGCTGGAGTTGAATTTGTTCAAAAGGACTTTTTTGAAGCAGATACGGAAGAATTAATTATTCAGGCTTTAGACGGTAGAGCTGATATAGTAATGAGTGATATGGCATCAAATACCATAGGTCATAAAGCTACAGACCATATAAGAACCTTACTTTTATGTGAGCAAGCTTTTGAATTTGCTTTAAAAGTACTAAAACCCTCCGGTCATTTTATTGCTAAAATTTTTCGTGGCGGTGCAGAAAATGAATTATTACATAAAGTAAAGCGTGAATTTAAAACAGTGAAACATTTTAAACCTTCATCCAGCCGCAGTGAATCTACGGAAATCTATTTAGTGGCTCTAAATAAGAAATAATGAATATGAAAGGCTAAAGGTGATTTCTGCCTATAAATTTATTTTTTTATTTAATATATTAGAGGATATAGATTATAATTACTTATATCTCCTGTTGTTTGGACTTCCTGAGCATATTCTTGATTGCAGCTTTGAAAATTATTATACATCCCAACTAAATTAGCTCCGGTTTCAGTTTCAACTATTTGATTATATAAATTATTTTTTAAATTTAGAGTATTTTTAGCATATTTTGGTGTTGCTGCTTCCCAATCATCTATGGTTAAAGTAATATTCTGTTTCAAATCAGAAAAATTAACAAGTCCATGTTTACTGATTCCGGCTATGATTTCTTCAAAGCCTTCGACTATTCCATTAATTCCTAGATATTTTGTAACTTTTTGTTTGGCAAAATTATATAAATATGATGCCCATTCTTCTGATTGTGATAGTGTTGTTTTTTTACCAGGAAGTACCATTGTTGTTTGTCCAAAATGCTTATTAGTAATATTAATAAGATTATGTTTTGCATTATATATCTTAGAATGGGTAGCTAGCTCTTTTATTGGAGTTGTTACTTTTCCGGTAAATAAATTTTTTTCTATGCCTCTTTCAATTATCGGTTTTGAACCAGGGCTATCAAAAGTTGTAGATTTATTAAAATGTAGGTTGCGAGAATGTATTTCTACTAAGGTTAAATCTGCAATGATTGCTCCAAGTGAATGACCGCTAGTATTAAAACTATATTCTGTGGCTTTACTTAAGCCGCCTAATTTATTAATTATTTCATTAACAAAATCCTGAATTGGAGTTAGTTTAGTAGGTAAGTAGTGCAGCGCGATAAGCAAGTCGTCTAATAAATCATATATATTGAATTTTGTGCCGGCACTAGCAATATGAACTTCTTTAGTGTCTTTATTTATAAATGCGACAGCTTTATAAGCATATTTAGCAGTGTTGATATTATCACATGAAGCAGTCAGTATTTCCCAGCCGCTATCTGTTAATTGTTCATTGACCTTTGATGCTTTTAGCTTATAAATATTTAAATCATCTGTTTTATATGCGAGGTCTAAACCTATATAAGCAAGCTTTTTAGTGCTAATATGTTTAGAATTTTTGTACGTAGGCATATCTACCTCTTTTTGATCAATATTACCATAAAATATGGTTTTTTCTAAAAAATGTCAAGTCAAATATTAATCTATTATTAAATAAAGGATTGATATTTGATTACTTTTGTTATATAGTGCATTTACAACCATGAAACATGGTGATTTAAATTAAAATTATGAGATAGACTATGTTGAAATTATTAATACAAAACTTATTCGGCAGTAATAAACCGATTACTTACTTATCTTTAATAGAAAAAGCAAAAGCAGATTATGGTTTTTATACAAAATTAGCATCAGGAAGCTTTTTTGTAGGAGTAAGTAGTTTGTTTTCATTTAGTAGTTGGTTAAGCAAAATACCTTTAATAACATGGGGTGTTTTTGGTACTAGTTATGGGGCAAAAGGCATTATGGAGAGTAATGAACAAATAAAGCTTTTTACTCAAGCTCATGAAGCAACTAAATTTGAAGAGTATTTGGCTACTTCGGGGTTAGGAAGTTTTGTATACGCTACTGCTATAGATAAAAACGGTATAGATAAATTTACCGGTAAATATATTGAAGGAACAAACGCTAAGATAATATCTAATGCAATAACTCGCGTACCAACCTTAAGTTTAACGGGAGACGGCGTTGGTTACAAATATAATGGTGGCTATGAAATAGTAGAATCAACAGATCGTGCGTTATATCAGGCAATACCTGGCGTGAAAGGACAATATACAAATAAATTAGTTCTAGATACTAGTATTCTTCCTTTACATTCTTGTATTATTCAGCAGCTAATACAAAATGGCTATTCAAGTGACGATATTGAAAAAGCTTTAAGTTTAGGAACTGTTGCAAAGAGAGAAAGTTACAAAAATAACCAATTAGCAGAATACAAGCCAAATTTGACAAGTAAGTTATGGCATGGTACAGAAAAAGCTATACAAAATAAAGTAGTAGAACTTTCAAAAGAAATACAGAAATATGCTGAAATAAATGCAGCTTATGAAGAATTATTTAATTATCATACTTCCAGTACTAGTGAAGAACAAGAAGAGCAGTTTTATAGCTTTGATTATAATAATCTTAATGGTGATCAAACTCAAATCTTAGGAGATGAGGGAGATGCAGGATATATATCTGATATTGCCTAGTAACTAAATACAAAACTTTCTAAAGAGTAAGGTTATAGATCTCTAACCTTACTCTTTTTTATTTAATAACCTCTTTAGCTCTCCTTTCAAAAGCTATAATCATTTTTTCGGTTGCTTTGGTAAAATAAGTGCCGATTAATTTATCCAGTATTACGGATTTCATTTTAAAATCAATAAAGAATTTTAATGCAGTTCCTGCCGTGCATGGCACAAATTGCCAAGTACTTTTTAAATATTCAAAAGGTCCTGAAATAGCTACCGTATTAATCAAATATATTCCATCATCTGTTATTTCGCTTGTAACTCGTGAGTTATATTTTTCTGAAAAGCCTTTTAACTGAATTACTAATTCAGCAATAACCTCTTGATTATTTTCTGAAATAATTCTAGAAGCAGAACACCAAGGCAAGAATTTAGGATAAGATTTTACATCCCAGACCAAATCAAACAATTCTTGCGGTTTATAGGGTAAAATTTTAGTGTGTTGAAGGGAAGGCATTAGAAATCTGTAACTTTACCTTTATGCTGCCAGTCCCCGTATCTTGTCGGTTCTAGACCTTTAACACCGCCAATTTCTTTTTCTTTTGGTAAATTTTCTTTTTCTGATATATTATTAGATATCTTTACAAACTTCGCTTCTAGAGGTAATTTAGACGTCGATCCGGTACTCACATCCTCAAGTATGTCCATATACGCTGTAGTGCTGCGTTCCGTGTCTCCTGTACATTCCTCTCTATAAGCTGGTTTGGAAAGATGTCTATTATCTTTTTTATCGTCCATAGTACTAAATATATGAAATATAACCGTATTTATATTAATAGTCGTTTAGCTGAAAATAGCAAGATAGAATTAGCAAGTGATCATCATGTTCATTATGTCAAAACGGTGCTACGTCTTAAAGTAAATGACGGCTTACGTCTCTTTAACGGTACGGATGGAGAATTTCTAGCACAAATTAACGATATAGGTAAAAATAACCTATCGGTTAGACTTAAAGAACAGTTAAAAAAGCCTTATACAAAATCTACGTTAACTCTTGCTGTTGCTATAATAAAGCAAGATAAATTAATGCTTGCAATAAATATGGCTACGCAACTCGGTATAACTAAAATTATTCCGTTAATTACTAGGTGGTGTCAATTTAGATCGGTAAATATCGAACGTTTAACAAAATGTGTTATTGAGGCAACAGAGCAATCAGAACGTCTTACTCCCCCGATAATTGAAAAAGCTATCACAATACAAGATTACCTAAAAAAGAATAATAATTTGATGTTATATGCTAATGAACATGAAAAAGAAGAAAATTCTATATTACGAATTTCATCATCACTTAGTAATAGTGATATAACTATTATTGTAGGACCGGAGGGAGGCTTTACTAATGATGAGCTGGAACTTCTTGCCTCATATAAGAATACAAAATCTATAAGTTTAGGAAGTAATATATTACGTGCTGAAACAGCAGCAATAACTGCTATAGCACAAGTGAGGTTGTTAGGTAGTCATTGCGAGGAAATTGCATAGCAATTGACGAAGCAATCTCAGGAGTTTGTTATGATTTCATGAGATTGCCACGCAGCCTACGGCTGCTCGCAATGACGAAAAGGTAGAGTTACTTCGCCTTTTCTATTCCGGGTTTACAAAATAGCTTACCTAAACAAAGGAAAGAATATACACCACAAAAGCCTATAATTATATAAAGTATTGTAACAATAATTGGAAATGAGCCAAATAAAAGTGTGACTAAATTAAAATTAAATAATTCGACTAAGCCCCAATTTAT
The DNA here is from genome assembly GCF_000007025.1 of Rickettsia conorii str. Malish 7. Taxonomy (NCBI): domain Bacteria; kingdom Pseudomonadati; phylum Pseudomonadota; class Alphaproteobacteria; order Rickettsiales; family Rickettsiaceae; genus Rickettsia; species Rickettsia conorii. The sequence goes on from NC_003103.1 coordinate 218,282, forward strand.
AGCACCTATAGAAGATAATAAATGTACAGTAGTAATAAGTGGATTATTAGAAGTATTTATTAATATATTTAATCTCCTTTTAGTTAAACGTAAAAGACCTTGTTGTGTGGCTCATACCTCTGTCATCCCACAACTTGATAGTGGGGTCCAGTTAAAATACTAAAATTACACTAGTATTATGAGTTACATTTTTGGATCCTGTGGCGAGGCCTCGGGATGACACTACATGCGTTTTCCGAGCCATGCAACAAAACTAACGTAAAATAATCATTCCTCATTTTGAGCTATATGTCTACTAAATTTTATAATTCTATAATTTATTAATCCTTCTTAAAAGTGTGATATATTACAGGTATAACAAAAATTGTAAATATAGTACCGATGCTTAATCCTCCAACTATTACAAAGCCTATAGAATTACGAGCAGCAGCACTGGCCCCGTCTGCAAAAACTAGAGGTAAAGCTCCGACTACGGCAGCAAGAGTAGTCATAAGAATTGGACGCAAGCGAAGTTTTGAGGATTCTATTATAGCTTCTTGAACCTTTACTCCTTTTGCTCTTAGCTGATTAGCAAATTCTACTATCATAATAGAATTCTTAGTAATTAATCCAATTAAAGTAATAAGTCCGATATTACTATACATATTAAGGCTATTACCGGCAAGCCAGAGAGCAAGTACACCACCGGTTATTGAGAAAGGTACGGCGAGTAATATTAATAAAGGGTCAGTAAAGCTTTCAAATTGAGCTGCAAGCACTAAATAGATAAATATAAGAGCAAACACAAATGTTATAAGCATATTACTGTCTGCCTCTCTCATTTGTTTAATTTCTCCGATATATTCAATTATAGTATTACTAGGATCAAGTAACTTAGCGGCTATTTTATTGATTTCATTAATTGCATCATCAATTTTCCTGTCAGGAGCAAGATCGGAAGAAATAGTAACGGATTTTGAATTATTATAATGACTATATGATTTTACTGATATTTTTTCCGTAATATTGGCTATCGATTCAAGCGGTAACATATTATTATTTTTTGCTCTGATTAAAATTTTACTAAAATCGCTAATATCTTTTCGATCTTTTTGATTAAATTGTAATATAACGTCATATAAATCATTACTCATTCTAAAATGTCCGATTTGTTGACCTGCAAGTAAATATTGTACCGTTTTGCCTATATTTGCCAAATCCATTCCGTATAAATAAGCCTTATCACGGTTGACTTCTATACTTATAGTCGGCATTGCCGATTGTAAATTTCTATTGACGTTTAAGAAAATAGGATTTGTTTTCATTATATCAATAAATTGTTGTGATATTTTATCTAGATCATCATATTCAAGGTTCGTTTGAATAGTAAACTCGATAGGGCTACTTGCATTTCCGCTAACCATTGAACGTGGATCCATAGCGTAAATCGACATGCCCGGTATTTCAGAAAACTGCTTATTTAACATATTCTTAATAGTTTCTTGGGAACAAGAACGCTCACCCCAATTTTTTAGAGGAATGAATCCAAAAACGTTATCGCTACCGCCTGCACCTATTACCATCAGATAACCTAATATATCTTTATAATTAGCAAGGATTTTTTCGGCTTCTTTCACTACTTTAGTAGAAGATTCTAAATTAGAACCTTCAGGACCTTTAAGAGAAACTTGTAAGAATCCATCATCTTCTTGGGGTACGAAAATTTTTTGAGTAAATTTAAAACTAATAATCAGCACTATAAATGATGATGCAATAATGATGACAAATTTCTTTTGATTGTCAAAAGTTAGCTTTAGATAGTAAATATATTTATTTTGAATAAATTGTAGAATGTCGTTAAACTTTACTAAGAATTTCGGTAAGTCCGTATTATGTTTTGTAACCATACGACTTGACATCATAGGAGTTAAAGTTAAAGCAACAAATCCTGAGAACAAAATACAAAATGCTAAAGTCCAAGCAAATTCAATAAATAATTTCCCGATAAAACCCTCTATAAAACCCACGGGTAAAAATACGGCAGCAAGCGTAATAGTCATAGCAATGATTGCAAAGCCGATTTCTTTAGAAGCAAGCATAGCCGCTTCCATGGGTTTATGCCCCATTTCATTATATCTAAAAATGTTTTCAAGCATAACTATCGCATCATCGACCACTAAACCTATAGCAAGTATCATAGCAAGGAGCGTAAATATATTAATAGAAAATCCAAAAGCATACATTATGCTAAAAGTACCGATCAACGATACCGGAATCGTTACAAACGGAATTAAGGTAATTTTAGCAGAAGCAAGAAATAAATAAGTGACTAAAACTACTAATATTAAAGCTTCAAAAATTGTTTGAAATACTGCATAAATTGATGCTTTTACAGGTGTTGCTGCATCATATGCGATACCCATGCTTATTCCTTTGGGCATGGATTCTTTAATTCTTTCTAGTGCTTTAGTTACTTCATGTGATAAATCTATGACGTTAGCTTTTGATTCTTTTATAAGACCAAGGGCAATAGAGCTTTTGCCGTTATATCTAAAAATTATGTCCTCATCGGGAGAAGTTAAAGATATTTTTGCTATATCTCGTAATTTTATGATACCTCCGTTTTGTACTTTTAGAATAATATTACCGAATTCTTCCGGTGTAGATAAAGAACCTGCAAGAGTTACTATAAAATTATTGCTTTTTGTTTTAATCGTACCTGCGGGATAATCTTTGTTTTGCTCTTTTATTGCGGATTCAATCTCCAATAAAGAAATTTTATGTTGATATAATTTTTTAGAATCGGGTTCTATTCTCATTATATATTCCCGACCGCCGTAAATTTGTGACTGTCCTACGCTTTCAAGTTTATCTAACGGTGTTTGTAGATTATCTTCGACGATCTTTGTTAATTCTAAATCGCTATATTGATCACTTTCAATGCTTATGAAGAGGCTTGGGAAACTATCGGCATCAAGTTTTGTAACTGACGGGGTTTTCATATCTTGCGGGAACATATAAGTGATATCCGATATTTTGGCGCGGACATCGTTTAGTGCTACTTCAATATCGGTAGATAATAGAAACGATAAAGTAATACTACTTTCGCCGGTAGAACTTTGAGAAGTTATATAATCTAAATTTTTAACCGTCTTTAAAGCTTTTTCTATACGTGTCGTTATTTCTTGTTCCATATATAAGGCATCGGCACCTGCATAATGAGCTTCAACATTTATAATAGGAACTGAAATATCCGGAGTACCTCTAATTTGTAGTTTGGTAAAAAAAATTGCTCCAAGAGCTACGATAACCAAATTCAAAACTGTAGCAAAGACAGGGCGTTTAATACAAATTTTAGACAATAACATTGGATTAAAAATTTTATTCTAAATTAATGTGCATAGTGAATTATTACATAATCTGCTATTCGGTTAGAAATATTCTATATAAAAGGTGAAAGACGGTTTCCACTTTTTATGTAAATTAAGTATATATTGTTTTTTATTAAAAAACTTATAATTTTTTATAGAGTAGAAAATTAGTTTTTGTAATTTACTACTGATAATAAATTAGGGTTTTAACGATAAATTTGCACTTTAATTACTTGATTAAGATAGTTTTAACAGTATAACTGATGTAAAATGGCTACATTTTTCTATAAATTAATATAATAACGTATATATTTTAAATTTTGTAAATAACTGGCATTTGCAGTATGTGGGTAGTTTGTTATAATTAACTCACATAAAAAATATATTGATGTATATTATTGCCAGTTGTATATATTGTTTTATAAAAAAACATCAATACATATTAACCTATCAAAGGAGAATTGATTTTATTATGAGTACACATAACACAAAAGAACCAAAAAAAATGAATAAAACCGAATTTATAGCATTTATGACCGACCATGGTCATAATCATAAACATGCTTCACATAAAACATTAACAAAAGCTGAAGCCGAGAAAGCACTTAATTTAGTTCTTGATAGTGTGATTAGTGCTATAAAGAGCCACCATAATATTAATATAACAGGTTTCGGTTCATTTGAAATACATCATAGAAAAGCACGTGAGGGTCGTAACCCAAAAACCGGAGCAAAAATGAAAATAGATGCTTACAATCAACCTACTTTTAGAGCCGGAAGAAAAATGAAAGAAGCTTGTAATTAAAAGAAGTAACGTATTTACAGTACTAATAATTTCCGAACCCCGTTACACGCTTGCGGGGTGACACTAGAAAAACCAGCTCATGCAATAATGCTTTGCAAAAGCCGGAATGATATAGAATACTTCTTAAGTACAATTCATAATGATATTACAACCATTGATAATTGAACGCCTAGAGTTTAACTTAAAACATAATAAGCTATACAATAGTTGGCTTATCGAAGCCGAAAATATAGAGCAAGCTTTAAAAGATTTAGAAGAGTTTATATATATTAAGCTTTTTAAGAATAGCATTCCTCTTGACAACAATCCTGATTATCATTTCATCGCTAGGGAAACTTCAGCTACATCTAATGCTAAAAATATTTCTATTGAACAAATAAGAAAATTACAAGACTTCTTAAGTAAAACTTCTGCAATTTCAGGTTATAAAGTTGCAATAATTTATTCGGCAGAGCTTATGAATTTGAATGCAGCGAATTCATGCTTAAAAATTCTTGAAGATGCACCAAAGAATAGTTACATTTTTTTAATTACTTCAAGAGCTGCAAGTATTATTTCTACAATTAGATCGAGATGTTTTAAAATTAATGTTAGATCATCTATCCATCATACTAAAAACGAATTATATTCCGAGTTTATTCAGTCGATAGCAGATAACAAAACGTTAGATTTTATTCATCGCTTTACTACTAAAGACCGAGAATTATGGCTAGATTTTATTGATAATTTATTATTATTAATGAATAGAATCCTTAAAAAATCTGCCAACGTTAATATTGAACTTCTAGATTTGGAAAATAAGATTTTTAATAAACTATCAAATAGACACCCTTCATATTTACTGCAAAAATTTACCGACATAAAAAAGTTAATATATAATACCATTGATTATGATTTGGACTTAAAAACAAGTTATATATTAGTGGTGAATGAGTTTTCTAGTAATTAACACGATATCACTACGTTCCTTTCTATGTTATCCATAAAACAACAAAATATATTGAGATACTCTTTTTTTTTAATAGTTAATAGATATTCAAGATAGAAAGCGGCTTGAATATAAATTTAATTTATGTTTTATTTTGACTATTGTTCATTTACTCGTAGTATATATTAGGTTTTAGGAACTTTATAAATTAAATTATTTGTATGTTTAAAACTTTAACACAAAATTTAACGAAGATTTTTGATAAGCTAGTTAGCTCAGGCATTTTGACGGAAGCCCAAATAGATGCTGCTATGCGGGATATAAGAGTGGCTCTTTTAGAGTCAGATGTTGCATTACCGGTGATAAAAGATTTTATAGCGGAAGTTAAACAGAAAGCTTTAGGGCAGGAGGTTATTAAGTCTGTTTCACCTGGACAGATGATAATTAAAATTATCCATGAAGAGATGATCAATCTCTTAGCTTCAAGTAAAAGTGAGACAAAGCTAAATTTAAATTCAAAGCCGCCCGTAAATTTCCTAATGGTAGGGCTGCAAGGGAGTGGTAAAACTACGGCGAGTAGTAAGCTTGCTTTACGGCTTAGAAATCAAAATAAGAAAGTTTTACTTGTTTCTTTGGATACTTACAGACCGGCCGCACAAGAGCAACTCGCTATACTTGCAAACTCAGTACAGATTAATTCATTACCTATTGTGCAAGGTGAGAAACCCCTCGATATTGTCAAAAGAGCTATTGCCGAGGCTAAAATTTCTGCTTATGATGTCGTAATTTATGATACGGCAGGTCGTACACAAATTGATAAAGCGATGATGGAGGAAGCGCTTGCAATAAAAAAGATAGTGGAGCCTACAGAAACTTTGTTAGTAATCGACAGTATGACAGGGCAGGATGCAGTAGTTACGGCAAGTAGTTTTAATGAAAAGTTAGCAATTTCAGGATTAATTTTATCTAGAATTGACGGCGATTCCAAGGGTGGTGCAGCACTCAGTGTAAAATATATTACTAAAAAGCCGATTAAATTTTTAAGTAGCGGTGAAAACCTAATTGATTTAGAAGAATTCGATGCTGAACGTTTAGCTTCTCGAATACTGGATATGGGTGATATTATCTCTTTTGTTGAAAAAGCAGCTAGTATTGTTGATAGAGAAGAAGCCGAAAAAACGGCAGCTAAATTAAAAAAGGGTAAGTTTGATTTAAATGATTATCTTCAGCAAATGAGAAGTATAAAAAAAATGGGAGGTTTTGGAAGTATACTTAGTATGTTACCGGGTAGCGGTAAAATTATGGATCAAATAGATCAATCAAAATTAAATAGTAAAATAATTGAACATCAAGAAGCAATTATTTTATCTATGACGCCAAAAGAACGTAAAAATCCCGATATAATTAATGCTTCTCGTAGGAAACGTATAGCTGTTGGAGCAGGAACTACGGTACAAAAGGTAAATATTTTGCTAAAGCAATATAAACAAATAAGCGAGATAATGAAAAAAGTCAGTAAAATGAATCCTAAAAATCTATTACGTAGCGGAATTGGAAAATTGTTTTCTTGAATTTATATTATATCTACATTATGTCATTCCTGCGAAGCGGAAATCCAGTCAAGCATATAAAAACAAGTGTTTGTATGGTTATTTTATCAAGTATGTAACTTCTGTAGCAATATTGAAGTTATTTTTCTGGATTCCCGCCTACGCGGGAATGACATCGAGTAGGTTTTCCGATCCATGCAACAATGCCGACTTGATTGCAGGATCCAGTTAAAAATACTAAAATTATATGGATCCTGTGGTCAAACCACGGGGGTGACCTTTTCCTTAAGTTGACACCCATGTGTCTTCGCAGGAATGACATCGACGGTTTTTTTAAACTATCCAGTAGTATAATAAGTAACACATATTGACCTAGTATTAAATTTAATTAATTTTTAATTTCAAAGCATTTGCAAAAAATGTATAAATATTGATCAAATAATTGGCACTATCTTTTAAATCACTCCCACTACCATGCCCACTATCTACACTTCCTAGAAAGTAAGGTTTAGTATTTGGGTTTTTCTCAAGCACATACTCAAAAATTCTTCCATGTCATGGGTGTACACGCTGCTCTAATACTGAAATCTGTAATTAACACAGCTTGGTATTTTTGCGTTAAAGATAAATTCTCTAGCGGTGCATATTTTTTGATATGTACTAAATCTTCTACTTTGGATCACCATATTCTGTACCCCATGAATGTCCTGCTCCGAATTCTTTATATCGTATCAAGTATCGGCACTTCACATGCTATAGCTCCAAATAAATCAGGACACTGTGTCATTGCAACACTTACTAGCAATCCGCCGTGACTTCCTCCTTTAATTCCTAAATACTCAGGACTAGTAATATTTTGCTTTATTAAATCCTCTGCTACTGCAATAAAATCATTCAAGCCGGTTTGACGTTTTATTCCTTGAGTCGCCTCATGCCACTCAGGACCAAACTCTCCGCCACCTCTAATATTAGCAAGAACACTAACCCTGCCATGTTTAACCCATACTTCATTTTCCATGCGAGAGAAATATGGAGAGTTGATTACTTGAAAACCGCTGTATGCTTCAAGTAATGTTGGATTCTTACAATCTTTGTACCTTTTTTATAGACAATAAAATATGGTATTTTAACTCCATCCGAGCTTGTAGCTTCCTTTTGATCTACAACATAATTTTTGCTATCAAACGGATATAAAGGCTTTCTAATAACTTTTAATTCATGAGTTTTATCCCATAAATAGATAGTGGGAGGAACTATAGAATTTTCTATAGTAATTAATGCATCTTCTTCCTCATCATCAGACAACATACCAAAAATTGTATTTTCATAAGACAGTAAAGTTACCGGTTTTGTCCATTCATGATTTTCTAATGTAAATGTTACTACTTTTGAAAATAACATTCTCATAGCTAGTTAAAAATACCGTATCTTTAGTCATTCCTACAAAATACAATACTTCCCTCTCTGTTGGGGTAAATAATATTTTTAAGCTAGCTTTATCGCTATCTTCTTTTAGAAGATCAGCGTAGTGTATGGCAACAAGTGAACCTACTCTATATTACTATCTTTAAATTGCCAATCGGAACGCAGTAGCCAAAATACATATGCTTTAAAAGAACCTTCAGGTATTGCATCTGATGGCATATTTATTTTTTGTAATTTTAAGCTCTCATCTTTAGTATCTAAAATATAATTATCGTAATTATAAAAAGCCTTATTTGCAGATATAAATATTAAAGATGCAGAAATATTATCGGTAAAAGCTTACTGGCTGATACACGTATATAATTCTTTGGTATTTCAAATAATTTTTTGGCTTTCTCTATAGGTTCTCCTCGCTTCCATATGTAGAGCAAGCTAGGATATAAAGAGTCAGTCACTTCCTCTTGATGCAAAACTGGATAAATATAATAGTATCTTGATCAACCCAAGTAGGGACAGTAAATTTACCTTCTAGTAATTTCCCGCTACTTGTTTTTGGCTCAAAACCATTTTTTACAAAATCTTTTTCTCTAAATCCCATGCTCTAAAAAACATCTCATCCTTACCGCCAAATGACATGGTAATTAAGAAACGATTAGGATTTTGAAAACAATCACTCTCACCTCTATACATTACTTTTTTACCGAGTTTTTTGGATAATTTATCAAAATCGATTAGAACTTCCCACTTTGGTTTATCTTTCGAGTAATTCTCAACCAATGTCCTACGCCATAACCCTTGCGGGTTTTTATAATCCATCCAAAAATTATACATGTAACCTTTACGTATAGCACCAAAAGGAGTGTTTCTTTGATCATAGCAAACAGATTCTAGTTCTTTCTTCACTACCTTATAAGTAGGCATAGATTGGCAAGCCTTTGCTGTTTTATCAGTAGGCTCTTTTGCCCATTTTAGAGCTTCAGTTTCTTCTAGAAATTTAGTGTTTTTTGGGTTATATATTTGTTCATTATTACTTCCCATAGCTTGAACACAAAAAATTATAAAATAGTGGGTAATTTTTTTTATTATTTTAATAATATCTATTAAATTAAAAGCTTTATTTAAAGTTTTCTTTGAATTAGAATAGTGTTTTATCATACACCTTGAATAACATCAAAGAAAATGCTAGGTTTTGTGGACATTGCTAATTGATTTGCTATTTTGAGGTCTTTTTTAACGAAAATTAATAAGATTTTTGTAGAAATAGTTATTCATATTTCAAAAAAATCTTATAATTTGTAGCAAAAAATAACCAAAATTAAATCTTTTTAGTAATGTCCACAAAACCTAAGTTAGCACTAGCAAAAATACAAAATATGAGAGTTATGGCTAATGATTTAAGTATTTATATTCATTGGCCTTTTTGTGTGTCCAAATGTCCGTATTGTGATTTTAATTCTCATGTAGCAAGTACTATAGATCATAATCAGTGGCTTAAATCTTATGAAACTGAAATTGAATATTTTAAGGATATTATTCAAAATAAATATATAAAATCTATTTTTTTTGGGGGCGGTACTCCCTCTTTAATGAATCCTGTAATAGTTGAAGGCATAATAAATAAAATCAGTACTCTAGCAATTATTGATAATCAAACCGAGATAACTCTAGAAACTAATCCCACATCATTTGAAACTGAAAAATTTAAAGCATTCAAAGCCGTCGGAATTAATCGTATTTCAATAGGAGTGCAATCCTTAAAAGAGGACGATTTAAAAAAATTAGGTAGAACTCATGATTGTATGCAGGCCATTAAAACAATTGAGGCGGCAAATACGATTTTTCTACGAGTGTCATTTGATTTAATATATGCACGTAGCGGTCAGACATTAAAAGACTGGCAAGAAGAATTAAAACAAGCTATGCAGCTCGCTACCTCACATATTTCTCTTTATCAATTGACTATCGAAAAAGGTACGCCGTGTTATAAATTATTTAAGGAGGGTAATCTGATTTTGCCGCATTCAGATGCGGCAGCTGAAATGTATGAATGGACTAATCATTATCTAGAATCTAAAAAGTATTTTAGATATGAAATATCCAATTATGCTATGATAGGGTATGAATGTTTGCATAATTTAACTTATTGGAATTATAATAGCTATTTAGGTATAGGCCCCGGAGCTCATAGTAGAATCATTGAATCCTCAAGTTCGGTATCGGCAATTATGATGTGGCATAAACCTGAAAAATGGTTAGATGCGGTTAAAACAAAAAATGTTGGTATTCAAACTAATACTAAGTTAACACATCAAGAGATTATTGAAGAAATGCTAATGATGGGTTTACGCCTTAGCAAAGGTATAAATATTTCTACATTAGAGCAGAAATTAAACACGAAATTAGAGAATATTTTAGATATGAATAATCTTAAGCATTATCAAGCGTTAGACTTAATTAGACTAGATGAAAATATCTATCTTACCGACAAAGGTTTAATGCTGTATAGCTACATAGTACCTAGATTGATTATATGAAAATTATTCAAGTAATTTTAAAGTTTATAATTATTTTTATTATTACTTCTATTTAATGTACACTTGAGTTTAAAAAAGATATATGTGAATGGTGTTGAGTATGATCAAAAAGTCGAAAATCCAATTACACCGATAGCAAATGCTATTAAAGCAGATAATATTGATGAAGTAAAAAAATATTAGATGAGGGATATGGAGTAAATCAACCATACTTGGGCTGGACTCCTTTAGATTATGCTATATCGAATAATAATATAAAAAAATTAAAGATTGCAAAGGGCAAAGAGCTTGAGATTAGATAGCGGTGGATGCTAATAGAACTTTACATGCTTCTGACGTAGAATACTATAATACTGCTTTATTTGTTGCTCCATTTAAAACTAAACTGAAAATTATAAAAGAAAGAAATAGCATAAAGACTCAAAACAAAGAAAAGCAATAAAAAAGCTTCTCAATTCTCACCGTTAAATTTTTGTAGCGTTTCTATTTATACTTCACAAGTTAGGATAAAAACCTATCTTAATTTTCTGCCTTATGTTCTATCTCTGTCATTGCAAGAAAATTGCATAGCAATTGACGAAGTAAGGAAGAGAAAAAATTCTGATTTACAGAAATTTTTGTGTTATTTTTTGGGGAGTGCCATGCAGTCTACGACTGCGATGTTGTTAGCCCGATTAAGATATCTTGGTAGCTCAATTGATTTAATATAGCTTTAAGGCTAATATATACTATATATACTATAGGTAGATTCTCATGTCCTTTATGTACAATCCCCAAAATTAAGTAGTCAACTATAGGAGATAAGTTATCACTCTTCTTGGTCATTTGGACGGTATGCAGCATCTACATGCCAATCTCAATCATTATACGGTGATTGAGAGCTATGTTCATTATGCGAATTACGTCTTGGTGCTACTGCTCTAATAATATTCTTATCTTCTTTATATAATACAGGCAAACTACCAATTATCCCTATTACTCCATACATATGACAAATTAATTCTTCTATTCCGCTAATCTGTACCTCACCGTCATAGGGAGTCATTATATTATAATTTTTTTGATCGATATTTTTTATATGTATAATTTCTGCATTATTATTTACGGCATCTTTAATTTCTTTTGTATAATTTACATATTTTGTATCTACTAAATATAAATCTTTGTTTTCTTTCAACCAGCTAGTTAATCTAACGATTTTATTGTTTAAATTTTCTAATGTTGCTATACAAGTTTTTTCATCTAAAATTTTCCTCCAAACATCATAGCACGCATTATTATAGTCAATATTAGTATCTTCAATGATGAAATAATCCCCTTCTTCAAAAATATTCTAAAATACCTATAGTATTAATATGAGTATCTTCTATTCAAAGTATAGGATGTACTATTTCAGATATTTTTTCTTTTGGGAATATTGCCTCTACTTTATTAGAATCACCTTGTAAAAATTCGATTCTATTATCTTCTTTTTGATAACTATATTTTAATTTCGCTTTTCCTTGGATTCCCGCTTTCGCGGGAATGACATAAAACGCATTTTTCAATTCAGACAACAATGCTTATAGTTGCTCGCAATGACAATGTCTGGTCTTAGTTAGCAATATCATTAAGATAAATATACTTCCTTATCTAAAGTATCTTCGCTGTTATCTATAATCATAGTAATTGTTGCATCGCCGGTAATATTGATAGTAGTACGTAGCATATCAAGTATTCGGTCAATACCAGCAATAATTGCTACTCCCTCTATAGGTAAGTGAACCGAAGAAAGAACCATAGGAAGCATTATCAAAGAGGCACCGGGAATACCGGCACCACCGATAGATCCAAGTGTTGAGGTGAGAATAATGACTAAATAGTCGTGAGGAGCAAGCGTTACTCCCATCATCTGAGCAAAAAATATGGTGGTAAGAGATAAATTTATAGCAAAGCCGTCCATATTAATTGACGCACCTATCGGAAGTACGAACGAAGTACTAGACTCTGAAATGCCAAGCTTTGCACGACAAACTTGCATAGTAGTTGCAAGAGTTGCCTTACTGCTTGAAGTAGAAAAAGCAAGTATCTGATACTCAAAACTTTTCTTATAAAAAGGTATAGGTGAAACACGACAGAATACACATATAAGTAAGCCAAAAACTAAATATTGGAATGTCATCGCCACAACTACCGCTACAACAAGTTTTGATAAACTAATCATTACCTCAACTCCCTGCATGCCTACAATCCAGCCTGTTAAAGCAAAAGCACCGTAAGGGGATAATTGAATAACAAACGATATCATTTTTAATATTAATTTTGACATTACATGAATTAAATCAGTAATAGGTTCACCGATAGATTTCATTTTGTTTAAGGTAATGCCAACAAAAATAGCAAAAAATACAACTTGTAAGACATCACCGTTTGCAAAAGCCCCAACAGCATTATCAGGGACGATATTTACAAAAAAATCAATTATATTAAATGAAGTTCTGTTTGTCGTTCCTGAAGAGGTGAAATCTATATGTACGCCTACTCCTGGCTTTAATACTAAGGCAACAGTGAGTCCAAAAACCGTGGCAAAAAAAGTAGTACCTAAAAAAGCGGCTACCGCTTTCATGCCTACTCTACCAAGGGCAGAATTATCATTCATACTAGTGATACCGGAAACCAAACTGAAGAAAATTAAAGGGGTAATGATCATTTTTATCAAACGTAAAAAAATGTCACCGATAGGTTTAATATAATTAACATATTGTGGTAAGTATATACCAAATATAATACCTAAGATTAACCCTAAGGTAACTTTTTGCCATAATTTCATAATTTACTTACTTAATTTTTAAATTTACTCAACTATAAGTTTATTTATTATTTTGATTAATCCATTCTAAGTACTTTTGAAAGCCATAGTCAATATTTATTTTTATTATTTGTGGTAATTCATAATTATGAATTTCAAGGAGTTTATTTTCAATTTCATTATAATTAGAAGATTTTGTTTTAATTACAAGTCTATATTCAGTTTCTAAAGTTACTCTACCATTCCATCTAAAGTAACTTTTGACATCGTCAATTTGAATGCAGGCAGTAAGATTTAATTCTAACAAAACAGATGCTATTTTCTCGGCAATTTGCAAATCATTAGTAGTAGTTAAAATTAAACAGCAATCTTGCATGCCTAAACCTCAACAAAACAATTCGGTGTTTCATATAGTTTGAGGCTAGTTACGAAGAAGTTTTGACTCACGAAAAGTTTAGGAAAAATTTCATTCTTTAAATGCGTCGCTATATTTTCTGCAGTCGGGTTATTTTGCATGTAATATATTTTTTGACCGGTACAATTTTCTATTTGCTGCCCCATTTCCTTATCGTCTTGATGTAGGATTAAGCTATGATCAAAATTTTCATCAATCCATTTTTTAGCTAAATCCTTAATTAAACCAAAATCGATTACCATACCAAGTTTATCGGTTTTGTTTGCGGCTATAGCGATCTCAAGAACATAGCGATGACCGTGCAGGAATTGACATTTATTTTGATGTTCTATAATTCTATGTCCTGCATCGAACTCAATACGACGAGTACATTTTATCATTATTATATACTTCCTTTCTTTGAATGATTTTACTTTTTTTTCAAAGAGTAAAAACGGGACCACGTCATTGTGAGGAAAATTACGAAGTAATTGACGAAGCAATCTCAGGAGTTTGTTATGATTTCATGAGATTGCCACGCAGCCTACGGCTGCTCGCAATGACAATTTTTTACAAATTTAACAATAACTTTTCAGGATTCTCAATAAGCTGCTTAATTTTTACCAAGAACGATACTCCTTCTTTCCCGTCAATTATACGATGATCGTAAGATAAAGCTATATACATCATCGGACGTATTTCAATTTTACCGTCTATAACTACAGCTCTTTCCTCGGTTTTATGTAAGCCTAGAATACCTGATTGAGGAGGATTAATAATCGGTGTAGATAATAATGAGCCATATACGCCTCCGTTAGAAATCGAGAATGTCCCACCTGACAAATCAGCCATAGAAAGCTTACCCTCACGAGCTTGTTTAGCCAAAATTCCTATAGTTTTCTCCACTTCGGCAAAACCCATTTTATCGGCATCCCTAACAACCGGTACAACAAGCCCTTGCTCTGTTCCGACAGCTACACCTATATCATAGTAATTTTTATATACTAAATCATCGCCATCTATTTCAGCATTTACCGACGGAATAAGCTTTAAAGCTTCAATTGTTGCTTTAACAAAGAAAGACATAAACCCAAGTTTCACAGCGTGCTTTTTCTCAAACTCTTCTTTATATTGATTACGCAAAGCAATTACTTTTGACATATCGATTTCATTAAAAGTAGTCAAAATAGCTGCTGTATTTTGTGAATCTTTTAAACGCTGTGCAATAGTTTTACGCAAGCGTGACATACGAACACGCTGCACTCTTTCTTCATTAGATTTACTTATTGCAGGAGCAGAAGTAGTCGTAGTGTTTATTGTTGCAAGCACGTCACCTTTGGTAATTCTACCGTCTCTACCTGTTCCTTTTATATTATTGGGGTCAAGCTTATTTTCGGTCACTAATTTTTGTACAGAAGGAGCAAGAGTATTATTAGCCACGGCAGGTTTTTCTGAAGTAGGTTGTGTTACTGCTTGAGCTTTAGCAGATTCATTATTAGTACCGGCAGTATTTGCAGATGCTCCTTCATTTATTTCGCCTATTTCTTCGCCAACTGCTACATTTGCACCTTCAGTTTTCGATATTTTACCTATAGTACCATTGCAAGGAGCATTAACTTCTAAAGTCACTTTTTCGGTTTCGATTTCTAACAGTAATTCATCGGTTTTAACCGAATCGCCTTGTTTCTTATACCATTTGGCAATAGTTGCTTCTGTTATGGACTCCCCAAGCGACGGTACTATAATTTTAACTCTCATAATTTATTTTACTCCTATATTTGTATAGCATCGCCCTGTATAGTTTTATCGTCATTGCGAGAAGACGCTATAAGGGTCGACGAAGCAATCTCAGGCAAATTCCTGAGATTGCCACGCTCCTTTTAGTCGCTCGCAATGATGATTATTAGGCAATACCCTGAGAATCATATTCCCAATGCTGTCCTTAATAGCTTCTCTTGCTGTTTATTATGTACTTGCAGCGAGCCTACTGCTGGAGAGGCTGATTCCTCTCTACCTACATATTTGAATTCATTTTTAATGCCTGCTTCTTTTAAAGCATCGTTTAAGTGAGAAACTATATAACACCAAGTTCCCATATTCTTTGGTTCTTCCTGACACCAAATAAATTCCTGCGTCCTATTATATTTTTTTAATAGCGATGCTACAAGTTTTTTTTCAAAAGGGTATAATTGCTCAAGCCTAATAATCGCTATATTACTGTTATTGCCACGCATTTCAAATAGATCGTAATATACCTTACCGCTGCATAAAATTACTTTAGTAATATTGTTTGTATCTACTTTAGTTACTTCATCTAAAACTGGTAAGAAAGTAGTATTTTCACCTAGCTCGTCAAGTTTAGATACGGCATATTTATGACGTAATAATGATTTCGGCGACATTACGATTAACGGTTTACGGGTATCATCAAGTATTTGGCGACGTAGCAGATGGAAAATCGAAGCAGGGGTAGTAGGGTATGTAACATACATATTATTCTCAGCTGCCAGTTGTAAGAACCTCTCAAGTCTTGCCGAACTATGCTCCGGTCCTTGTCCCTCAAATGCATGAGGTAACAAAACCACAAGCCCGCTCATACGAAGCCATTTAGTTTCGCTGCTTGAAATAAACTGGTCAAAAATAATCTGAGCTCCATTAGCAAAATCACCGAATTGTGCTTCCCATAAAACTAAATTTTTTGGGTTTGCGAGTGAATAACCATACTCAAAACCAAGCACCGCATATTCAGATAAATTACTATCGGCTACCTCGTATTTTGCTTGTTCTTTAGATAAATTATTTAGAGGTATATAGGTAGTACCATCAATTTGGTTGTGCAATACTGAATGACGATGCGAGAAAGTACCGCGTCCCGAATCTTGTCCGGTTAGCCTTATATTTGTGCCTGAAGCAAGTAAGCTTGCAAAAGCTAGCTGCTCTGCCGTCGCCCAATCAATAGGTTGATCAGCTGTTAGAGTGGCTTTTCGAGCTTCAAATAGTTTTACAAGTTTTGGATTAACGGCAAAATCTTTCGGTATTTCGCATAGTTTAGTGCCTAAATCGTGTAATGTTTTTTTACTGATACCCGTTATTGTAGCTTGTGTACGAGTACGAGAAATACCTTGCCATAATCCGCCTAAGAAATGTGCTTCTTGCTTATAACTTTTTGCCTGCTCATATTCCTTATCTAGTTTTGCTTTAAATTCTTCTTTTAACTTAGCAAAATAATTATTGTCGATTACACCGCTTTTTACTAACTCATTTGCGTAAATATTTCCAGGGGTCAGTTTGTTTTTAATAATGTTATACATCTTGCCTTGAGTATACATCGGCTCATCGCCCTCATTATGCCCATATTTACGGTAACAAATAATTTCTACTACAACATCCTTACCAAATTTCTGTCTGTATTCTACCGCAATATTGGTGGCTTTTAACACTGCTTCTATATCGTCACCGTTAACGTGTAAAATCGGGGCAGCTATGATTTTAGCAAACTCCGTAGAATATCTACTAGCTCTAGTATCTGCAGCGTTAGCCGTAAAACCTAACTGATTATTAATGACGAAATGCAATATCCCGCCGATATCATAAGCAGCTAAAGGTGACATTGATAGACTCTCGGCAACCACGCCCTGACCGCAAAAAGCAGCATCGCCATGCACTAAAATAGCTTTGACTTTGCTGCGTTTAGTATCTCCAAGAATATCTTGCTTTGCTCTTACTTTTCCTGCAACTATAGGATTTACCGCTTCTAAATGTGAAGGGTTATCGGCTAGCGACAAGTGTATTTTCTTATCCTCTAGAGTTCTATCGGACGAATAGCCTAAATGGTATTTTACATCGCCTGAAACATTTAGCTCATCAGGAAATACGCTGCCGCTTATGAAGTCCGCAATAACGGCTTTATATGGCTTACCTACTACTTTAGTTAGAGTGTTTAATCTCCCTCGATGTGCCATACCGATAACGATTTCTGAGACGCCCTGATGCATGGATAAATCTATAGCTTTACTCATAGCAACTATAGAAGCATCACCACCCTCAATGGAAAAACGCTTAGCTCCGGGAAATTTTGTATGTAAATACTGCTCAAACCCTTCTACTTCTACTAAATCATTTAAGATAGTTTTTTTGTCTTCAGAAGAAAACGTAACTTCGCTTTCTAGCTTATTATATAACCAGTTTTTTCCTGCTACATTTTCTATTTGCTCAAACTCTACACCTATAGAACCTGTATAAACTTTATCGAACTTGGTCACTAATTCAGATAATTTACAGTTCCAAGTACCGACAAATTCATCCGTAATATTGATATTTTCTTCTAGCTGACCGCTATCAAGACCAAAAGTTTCTATATTAAGCTTTAAATCATTTTTTGTTTTACGTAGCTCAAGACCAAGCGGATCAAGATTCGCTAAATAGTGAGCATGCTTGCGATAAGCATTGATCATTTCCTTAGCTTTTAAACTATTTAAGTCTTCAGAAGATAAATTATTATTTAACGATTCTTTTTTTATTTCATCAGGGATAATTATTTTTGCCGTACTTTTATTGAGTAAAGTATTATTATCCTTAATGCCGGCAAAAAATTCTTGCCAAGTTTGATCAACCGAGGCAGGGTTGGCTAGATATTGCTTATATAGCTCTTCAACAAAAACAGCATTCCCGCCAAATAAATAACCTGTTTTTTTAAAGTCTTCTCCCATATTATTGTTTGTATTGTTTAGTTGTTGTCATAAGCCGTCATTGCAAGCGACTGCAAGGAGCGTGACAATTTCAGCAATTCTTCCGAGATTGCTTCGTCAATTACTGCGTAATTTCCTCGCAACGATTTTATTACTATAAATACTTCCCTTCTAAATATCTTATATACACCTCAGGGCTGATTTTTTCCTCACCGCTAGCACTTTTTAATAAATCGGCTGAATTTTTTAACGAACCGAGATTTCTAAAATTCTTATTTAGATAATTATTTAGATTACTAAAATCACCCTTTAATATATCATCTTTTATATTTGAATGCATCTCTTTTACTTTTTTCATCACCATTGATGCGATAATTGCACCGTTTGTATAGGCGGGAAAGTAACCGAAATTTCCGTGTGACCAATGAATATCTTGAAGACAGCCGTTACTAAAACTTACCGGTTTAACGCCTAAATATTCCTGCATCTTACTATCCCAACAGCTTGGTAATTCATCGAGATTCAAGTCGCCATTGATAAGCATTTCCTCTATCTCAAAACGTAATATTACGTGCATCGGATAAGTTACTTCATCTGCATCTACTCTTATAAAATCAGGCATCACTCTTGTAATTTTTCTATATAAACTTGCTGCTGAATATTCTTCGCTTTTAACAGCAAATTCGTCTCTAAGTAATTTAGCTAAAAATTCGGTAAATTCTCTTGATCTACCTACTTGCATTTCCATAAATAAAGATTGGCTTTCATGGAATGCCATACCTTTAGCAAGCCCAACCGGCTGCCCTTTATACATTTCCGGTAGATTCTGCTCATATAAAGCATGTCCTGTTTCGTGAATAATTCCCATTAAACCGCTTATGAAATTATCTTTATCATACCTAGTAGTTAAACGTATATCGTTTGGAGTTCCACCGCAAAAAGGATGCGTCGATTCGTCTAATCGTCCTTTTGTTAGATCAAACTGCATAATTCCCATAATGCGTTTTCCAATACGCTTTTGCATTTCAGGAGCTAGTTTGCTGTGTTTTACTAGTTCTTTCTCGGTTTTCTGTTTTTCTAAAACTTTATTTATGAGCTGCGGGAGTTCTTTTTTAAGTACTGAAAAAACTTGTTTGATCTCGCTACTTTTTCTGCTTGGATCAAACATATCTATTAATGAGTCGTATAATCCGCAATTAAAAGCATCTGCTCGTACTTTAGCAACTTCTTTCGTATAATCTAAGACTTTTTGTAAGTGTGATTTGAATAAATTATAGTCGTTATGTTTTCTTGCTTCTCGCCAAACAAGTGCAGCTTTAGTAGTAGCTGCTACCAATTTCTTTTGTAGTTGCTCGTCAATACAATTTGCATCTGTTACTTTTCTCTCAATCTCTCTAATATTACCATTCTGCCATTCATCAAGGTTCTTTGATTCTTCTTTTGCCTTGCTAAGTAGCTCCTTTAGAATAGGAGATTTGAGCATAGAATGAACTAGCGACGTTAAAGTTACTATTTCGTTTGTCCTACTCTCACCTGAACCCATAGGCATATTTACGTCAACATCCCAGTATAATATGCTCAAGATATTATTAAAATGTGAGATGGTTGCAAATTCGTTTTCTAATTTTGTGTAGTTGTTGTTCATATGTTCCCTATTATGTCATTCCCGCGAAAGCGGGAATCCAGTAAAACCTATAAAAAACTTGTTTTTTATAGGTTTATTTGTTAATTAATATGTAATTTCTTGTAGCAATATTAAGGTTATTTTTCTGGATTCTCGCTTTCGCAGGAATGACATAAAAACCGTACCGCTAGTGCCTATTACAAATGCAACAACTCCTTTGCTGCTTTTAAACTTGCTTTGGTGATTGTTTTACCTGAAATCATGCGGGCGAGTTCCTCCTGTCTTTCAGCTAAATTTAAAGCTTTTACTGTTACTTTCGTTTCTTTCTCTAGCTGTGTTTTCTCAATTTTTATATGCAAATCCGCTTTACCTGCTACTTGCGGCTGGTGCGTAATAACTATTACTTGAGTAACGCTACTAAGTTTTTTTAATCGCTCACCTACTTTATCTGCGACCTCTCCGCTAATCCCGACATCTATTTCATCAAATATAATAGATGGTTTTACCATTTTATCAAACAGAGCAGTTTTTAAAGCTAACATGAATCTTGATAATTCACCGCCGGAAGCGATTTTATTAATTGCTGCAGCTGCCGTTCCCGGGTTAGTAGACGCTTTAAACACAATATCGTCATTACCGTCGGCTGTTGGTTCTTTAGTATTTATCTCAATCTCAAAAATTGCTTTCGCCATTTTAAGCTGCTTTAGCTCCTGATGCAACGATTCTTCTAGATGTTTTGCAACAATAAGACGCTTTGCAGATAAATTACTCGCTAGTTCATAATATTTTTTCTGCAGTAGTACTTCTTGAGCTTTCAACTCATTACTATTTGCTATTTTGTTTTTTAATATACTGAGCTGCTCTAAAGATTTATCTAAAAATACACCTAACGCATCAGCAGGAACATTATATTTACGGCTAATAGCTTTTATTAAAAATAATCTTTCTTCTGTTTCTTCAAGATTATATTCCTCATAATTGAAACTATCTAACAGATTTGATAATTCTTGGCGTGCTTCTTCTAGATTATTATAGGCTTCCTCTAAACTTGTAACGATAGCTTCAAAACGCTCATTGTTGCCTTGCCTTGCTAATAATTTCTCTGCTCTATTAATCGATGTATTTATTTCAGGGTTATTAATCTGTTCTATAATATCTTTTATTAGCTGTAAATCCTTATCTTTATTTTGCAAATCTTTTCGTAGATTTGCTAATTTTTCTTCTTCACCTGTTTGAATGTTCAGTTTAGTTAATTCTTCCGTTGCAAAGCTCAAATAATCAATTTCTTGTTCTATAGAATTTTGCTTAAGTGTTATTTCGGCCATTTCTTTCCGAGTATTTTGCCAAGCCTGATAGCATTTGGAAAGCTCCGCTCGAAAGTCCAAAAGATTTCCATAACTATCTAAAATATCACGCTGCGTATTTGCTTCTAGAAGAGAAATATTATTATTTTGTCCATGAAGCTCGAATAAATAAGTAGCTAATTGCTGCATAAGAGCTTTAGTAACCACTTGATTATTAATGAAAAAATTTTTTCGTCCTTCGGCTTTTTGCAGACACTTTACAAACAATAACTCTTCAGGTTCAATAAAATTTTGAACCAGAAAATTTTTTATTTCTTCATTTAAAGAGAATATTATATTAACAACAGCGTAATCTTTTCCACGCTTTATTATATTATTTGAAGTTTTATAACCTAAGCAAAATAAAATAGCATCAAGTAAAATAGATTTACCGGCTCCCGTTTCACCGGTAATAACACATAAACCTTTATTAAACTCAATTTCCAGCTCGTCTATCAGAATGAAGTTTTTAACTGAGAGACTGTAGAACATATGCCGCTTAATTTTGGTGGTTCTGAACTAGCCTGTACGCATAACTATACCATTGACTATCAGGATAGTTGTAACCTAGCACTGAGGCATATTTTTTTGCTTCATCCGAAAGTCCAAGCATCATATAACTCTCGGCTAAACGGTAAAGAGCTTCTACCGAGTGAGAAGTAGTTTGATAATTATCAATTACCTCTTCAAATCTATTTATAGCTGCCATCGGATTCTTTTTCTTTAAGTAAAAGCGACCTACCATCATCTCTTTACCTGCTAAATGATCGTTTACTAGGTCAATTTTTAAAGATGAATCAATAGCATATTTAGTATTTGGGAATTTTGCTATTACGTCTTCAAAACTATCTTTAGCTAGGAAAGTTCTAGATTGATCATGATTTACGTCTGAAATTAACATATAATATGATAATGCTTTAAGGTAATATGCATAAGCAATGTCAACATTTGCAGGGTGCAACTTAATGAACATATCAAGCACATCAACCGCTTCTTCATATTGAGCGGCGAGAAATAAAGAATAAGCCTGCATCAATTCGGCTTGCGGCGTCATTTCATTACCTGGATGCTGGTACAATACTCTTCCGAATTCTTCTGCAGCGTTCTTATATTTTTTCTTTTCCAATAAGGTAATACCTTCATTATAAAGGGTAGCGATAGGGACTACTATGTCATCACTGTTTTTTTTGTTTTTGCACCCGCCTAAAACTAACCCTATAACTAAAAGGGTACTCAATAATTTTGTTAATTTCATAAGAACTTAAATTCAGTTAATAACTAAATATACATATAGGCTTACAGAATTTCAAGGATTCAATTTAAAATCTCACAAACTTATAAATTAGACCTATTCAGAAACTCGTTTATAGGGAGGAATTTGAGGGAAACACAGAATGCAGAATCGCAGCGTACACTTGTACGTAAGGATTCGAGTACCGGATCGACGTACAAATTACCCCTAGAAGAATAGGTCTATATTCTTGGACTTATTTCTCTACCCAATGTCCTTTATCATTTTTATGGTATTTTTTTTCTACGGCCGACCATGCTACTTTATGTGCAACTGTCTCTCTAGAGTCATTTCCACGTCTTTTATCGGCATCCTTATATGGTTCAAATGCCATGATTAAAAGCTTCGCTATAAATATCCTTAGCATGGCTCGGAAGATGATTTTTAACTGAATCAGGTAAATCGTTATTATTCTTATAAGGCATAAAAACCTCCGGTAATATTATGCAAATAATATTTTATAATATTGGAGGTTTCATTGCTATAGGAAAGGTAAATCAAATTTACGACCACAGACTTTTCATTTTATTAAAAAAGCTGCCGTCATTTTCTTTCTCATTTATGGATTCTTTTTTGAATTCTTCTAGTAATTCACGTTGTCTTTTAGATAAATTTTTAGGTACTTCGACATGAATATGCGTAAGCATATCACCCCTAATAGTTGATCTCATTTTAGACATACCTTTGCTGCGTAGCCTTAATTGATCACCGTTTTGTGTGCCTGCAGGAATTGTTAAGTTTACTTTTCCGCCTTCAATTACCGGTACTTCTATCTCTCCTCCAAGAGCAGCATTCACAAAACTAATAGGTAGTTTACAATGTAGATTTGCTCCGTCTACTTTATAAATATCATGTGGTTTTATTGTTATATCAACATATAAATCACCGCTATTACCGCCTCTAATGCCTGCTTCCCCTTCTCCGGTATGTCTTATTCTAGTACCGTTTTCAACACCGGCAGGAATGTTTACCGATAAATTTCGTTGTTTATGGTAACGTCCCATGCCATGACATTTCTTGCAAGGATTTTTTATAATGTGTCCGTTACCTTGGCATTTATGACAAGCTTGTTCGATCGTAAAGAATCCTTGCTGCATTCTAGTCGCTCCAACACCGCTGCAAGCATCGCAAGTAGTTACGGTTTCACCTTTTTCAGAACCGCTACCGTGACAAGTATCGCATTTTACTGCGCTAGAAAAGCTAATATTTTTTTCTATACCGTGAAATGCTTCCTCTAGGTTAATTGTCAGATTATATTTTAAATCTGAGCCTCTAACTTTAGCTGAAGTTGGGCGTGATGATCTTCTGCTGCCTCCCATAAAGTCGCTAAAGAAGTCACCGAATATGTCGTTAATATCAGGGTGAAAACCGCCATGATTTCCTCCTCCCCCTCGTGATTGTTGATTTTGAAAAGCATCGTGTCCCAAACGGTCATAAGCAGCTCTTTTTTGCTCATCTTTTAGAACATCATAAGCGGCATTGATTTCTTTAAATTTCTTTTCAGCATCTTTAGCATCAGTAGTATCAGGGTGATATTGCTTGGCTAGCTTGAGGTAGGCTTTTTTAAGGTCAGCTTGGCTAGCTGTTTTACTAACCCCTAGTATTTGGTAATAATTTTGTGACATAAGTTAATTTATAAAATGAGATTGTAACGTCATTACGAGGAAAATTACATAGTAATTTGACAAAGCAATCTCAGGATATTTAACGAGATTGCCACGTCGCTTCGCTCCTTGCAATGACGAAATTACTTCTACTTCTTCTCTACATCTTGAAAGTCGGCATCTACTATTTTTTCATCATTAGTGGCACTTTCTGCAGCAGGTTGGCTCTCGCTTTGTGCTTTATACATCGCTTCACCGATTTTCATGCTAGCTGCAGTTAAACTTTCGGTCTTTTCTTTAATCAAAGCAGTATCTTCCGACTCAAGCACGGCTTTTAAAGCGGCTAGTGCTGCTTCAACAGCTCCTTTATCGTCTGATGATAATTTATCGCCATATTCTGTAAGAGTTTTTTCAGTAGAATAAACTAAACTATCGGCAGCATTTTTTGCTTCAATAAGTTCCTTACGCTTTTTGTCTTCATCAGCATTTTGTTCGGCATCTTTAACCATTTGTTCAATTTCCGCATCGCTAAGACCACCGGAAGCTTGAATAGTTACTTTCTGCTCTTTACCGCTTGCTTTATCTTTAGCTGAAACATGCACTATTCCGTTAGCATCAATGTCAAACGTTACTTCTATTTGTGGCAAACCTCTTGGTGCAAGAGGTATACCTTCGAGATTAAACTGACCAAGTAATTTATTATCTTTTGCCATTTCACGTTCACCTTGGAATACTCTAATAGTTACGGCATGCTGGTTATCATCAGCAGTTGAGAATATCTGACTTTTCTTAGTAGGTATAGTAGTATTACGATCAATTAATCTTGTAAATACGCCGCCAAGAGTTTCAATGCCAAGGGATAGAGGTGTAACGTCTAATAATAATATATCCGTTACTTCTTTATTAAGTACTCCGCCTTGAATAGCAGCGCCGAGAGCTACAACCTCATCGGGATTTACGCCTTTATGCGGCTCACGTCCGAAGAATTTTTTTACGGCTTCTTGTACTTTCGGCATTCTAGTCATACCGCCTACTAATACTACTTCTTGAATATCAGAAGCTTTAAAACCTGCATCCTGTAATGCTTTACGGCAAGGCTCAATTGTTTTTTCAATTAAATCATCTACTAATTTTTCTAGTTCAGCTCTAGTAAATTTAATATTTAAGTGTTTTGGACCGCTACTATCAGCCGTAATATAAGGTAAATTAATATCGGTAGTTACTGCAGAAGATAGCTCTTTCTTAGCTTTTTCCGCGGCTTCTTTCAAACGTTGAAGTGCTAAAGGATCTTTACTTAAATCTATACCGTTTTCTTTTTTGAATACATCTATTAAATGGTTTAATATTCTTGTATCGAAATCTTCACCGCCAAGGAATGTATCGCCGTTTGTTGATTTCACTTCAAAAACACCGTCAGCGATCTCAAGAATTGAAACATCGAATGTTCCGCCGCCAAGATCGTATACTGCAATAGTTTTACTTGCCGATTTCTCGAAACCGTAAGCAAGAGCTGCAGCAGTCGGCTCGTTGATTATTCTAAGGACCTCAAGACCTGCTATTTTACCGGCGTCTTTCGTTGCTTGACGCTGTGCATCATTAAAATAAGCAGGTACGGTAATTACTGCTTGTGTTACTTTGTCTCCTAAATAATTCTCAGCAGTTTCTTTCATTTTTTGTAAAATGAATGCACTAATTTGACTTGGTGAATATTTATTATTATCCGCTTCGACCCATGCATCCCCGTTATCGGCTTTAACTATATTATACGGTACAATACCTTGGTCTTTCCTAACCATAGGATCGATAAAATTTCTACCGATTAATCGCTTTACCGCATATATAGTATTGCGAGGGTTAGTTACTGCTTGCCTCTTAGCAGATTGCCCGACTAATTTTTCGCCGTTTGCAAAAGCTATTATTGACGGTGTAGTTCTTTCACCTTCTGCATTTTCTATTACCTTTGGTTCTTTACCTTCCATGACCGCAACACACGAGTTGGTAGTCCCAAGGTCGATACCTATTACTTTTCCCATAAGATTCCTCGTTTTCTTTTTTTTATTTTATTATGACTTGTGATTTGATATAGTGCGGCTTAAATGATTTTACAAGAGGTGACAATGAAAAAACTACCGATTTTACTAAAACTTTTATTTATTATTAATTTAGTTTTCCTAAATAATATAGTTTTAGCATCTAGCGAAACAAGCACTATTATATTTGAAAAAGCAAAGAAAGCAATCGTAACGATCGATACTAGAATTGCCGTATCGGCATATGACGATACAAGTAGTTGGACTGGAACGGGATTTATCAACGATAAGAACAACGGTTATATAATTACTAATACTCATGTTGTCGGCGGTGCGTCTATCGGAACTTATTTTGTTACTTTTTATAACGGTGAGCAGGCAGAAGCAAAACTTATCTATTACGATATTTGGCAAGATTATGCCGTTTTAAAAGTAGAGAGTAAAGATATACCGGCATCAGCAACGCAAATATCTTTTGCAAGCGAATTGCCAAAATTAAATCAAAAGGTTTTTGTAGTCGGTAACACAGAAGCAAAAGGTTTTTCTTTCCATACCGGTTATTTGTCTGATCTTTATAATATTGAAGGTTTAATGCCGCAATGTACTTATGTTATTAATTTAAATACTACAGGAGGTGCTAGCGGTTCACCGGTATTAAACGATAAGATTGAGGCTATAGGAGTATTATATGGTGGCGGTAAAACTCATTCTCTAGCGCTGCACGGTGATTATGTAGCTCGCACTTTAGAAAGTTTAAAGAATAATAAACAACCAGGCAGAAAACATATAGGAATAATAAGCGAGTTATATTCTTTAAATAAAGCAGTGAGACATCACAATTTCCCTAAAGAAGAAATGGATAAATATATAAAGAAATTTCCTGATAGTAGAAATAGAGTGATAAGTATTAAGGCAGTTCTAGCCGGATCACCTGCCGCAAAATCTTTAAAAGCCGGTGATATTATTTGGGCAGTTAATGATAAGGAACTCGGCGGCAATCTAGCATTATTTGATAGAGAAATGGATAATTTCAAAGGAATAGCTATTAAACTTACTATATTTCGTGACGGAAAAAAGCTAGAACAAGCAGTAGATTTATATGATGTGAACAATAATAAAATCGCTAAAATGATAAATTTCGGCGGTGCAGTATTTTTTGAAGCCGATGATTATTTTAGTAATAAATCAGGTATTCCTCTTAAAGCTCTAAGTATAGCTTCCGTTCAATCCGGTAGTAGCTTTAGCTCTATACCAACGTTTTTTACTAAAGATTATAAAAATGTTTATAGATTGCAAATTTTTGAGATGAAAGATTTAGCTTTAAGTAATCTTGATGATTTGGTGAAATTGTTGCCTGCTATTACTAAAGAGAAGTTTATAACGGTTAGATTTAGAAATTATCAACCTTATTATGCTAATTTCGGTTATAATGAACTTATCTCGTCGCATGATGATATGATTGCTGATGTAACTCTAGATTCTATAGATACTAAGCCTTATATATTAAAGTATAATACTATTTCTCATGATTGGGATATGGAAAATATAAAACTTCAGTAACTAATGACATTGTGATAAATTAACAATTCTTAATCGATGAAGTAATATATAATTCAACTTGGTTTGTTGCGTTATTATTCTTAAATTTATAATCTTATATTTTAGGAGAATTGCAAATTAGCTCAGAGTAGTTCGCCAACTAGGTCATTTTTGAGTGGATTGATAAATATTCTTTATGTTATTCCTGCAAAAGCGAGACAGTATTGTTGCGTGGATACATACTAAAACCGTCATTGCGAGCAGCCGTAGGCTGCGTGACAATTTCATGAAATAATAACAAACTCTCCTGAGATTTTGCTTCGTCAATTGCTATGCAATTTCCTCGCAATGACAGAAAAAACTCCCCTTACTCACCACCTAAGAAACATAGCTAATTAACAATTTCTCCTAAAATAATTAATAAATTTAGGAGAATTAATGACTAAAGAACAAATACCTACAGTAGATAAAACAAAAAACATCTTTTTTTAAGTTTTTTACAAAAAATAGTAATAACTCTAATACTCAGAATTCACTAACATCACCACGTGCAGATGATGATATAGAGAGGGATGTTTCTAAAAAAGAAGCTTCTTAAGAAAATGCAAAGCATTAATAGACAAGAATGATGAAGCTGCACTACATTTCTATTTGATAAAAATAATAAGTATATCTTACATGATGCGGTTGAGGATAAAACATTAGTTGAAAAAATATTAGAATTAGCTAAATACGTAACAGAGATAACCTATAACGATTCAACAGTATTACATTCAGCAGTTACAGGAATTGCTAACAAAGAGATTATCAAAACTTAAAAAATCCTTATTTAGTAATGATCAAAGATGCTTCAGGTCTTACTCCATCATATTATAATACTAGTAAAGAAATATTAGAAATATTGCAAAATTGTGAACGAGATATTATAGACCGGCTTAATATAGAACCATGGCATGGTTGGGCAGAAGATAAAATATTTAGAGATGATATGTCTATAATCGGAAAAAATAAGCATACAATAATGGAGCTTGTATAAAAATTTTGTAAATTATCGGACAAGCATTTTCCTTGTAAATTTAACATAGAGTATTAGATTTGCAAGGAATATATAGAGAGTTCTTTAATAAAAAACGGTAAGTATGTAAAACTTACCGATTAAATTTAAAGCTTAAAAGATTATAATTCGGTGATAGGGATATAATTGATATTTCCATCTTCTCCTATCAATGGGTAATACTCTGTTTGAGGGTTATAAGCATCATAACTAATTGATGTTTGTAATGATAGTTTTTGTGCTAATATTATCAATTTTTCTTCATATAACTCAAAAGATTTTTTTAAATCCTCTTTTGTAATCTTTACAGTATTAGCTTCATCTGTATTTACTTTGAGCGTTTCAATATTTTCTGTTAAGCTATATTTTATTAAAGTTACTTTTTCTAGTAGGGGAAAATATGCTCTTATTTTTACCAATGCTGTGTGTATGTATATTGGAATACTTAGAATAAGTTGATTTAATAACATCTAATACCTTAAAAATTTTGAAGTGGCAGCATACAAGCCTCACTTATTAATGTCAACATAAATTAATATATTATTATAAATATTAATAAATGCTCATTATTATAATTTTCTTTCACAAAATCGAAATAAACTGTTATTAATATAAAAAACCAATCTTAATCTAATATATGCGTTCTTTATTTGTAATAATTATATTCTTTCTAATGAGCAGTTGTAATTTAAAACCGGTATATAGTGAAAAATACAGTAGAAATAATGATTTAGAAGCTATTGAAGTTGAACCAATTCGAACAATTGAAGGGGCTGAGTTTTATCATCGTTTAACTAGTATTTTACCTCAGAAAGCACAAGCAAAATACCTGCTTAAAGTAAAGCTTATCGCAACAACTATGCCTGCTACTATTGAAAAAAACTCCAATGTTTTAAGGGAATATATTAATCAATTAGTTAGATATAAATTAATTGATATAGAAAGCCAAAAGGTTTTAATTGAAGAGCAGTTTTACCAAAACACGTCATATAATGCTATTTTTACACCATATGCGACAAATGTTGAAAGAGATAAAACAGGAATAGACTTGGCATATCAAGCAGCAGAAGAAATTCGTAGCAGATTAATTTTATATTTTACACGGAAATAGTTAAGCAATGAAATTTTATTTTTCACAAATAGGTAGATTATTTGAACTAATAACATCCGGAAAGATTAGAGCTCTTTTACTATATGGTCCTGATAAAGGTTATATAGAAAAAATTTGTAAGCATTTAGTACACAGCTTAAATATGCTACAAACTTCTATAGAATACGCAGATCTTAATATTTCATCTTTAGAAATATTACTTAATTCGTCTAATTTTTTTGGTCAAAAAGAATTAATTAAAATTAGATCGGTTGGGAATTCAATCGATCAGAATTTAAAAACAATTCTAAACAGTGATTATATAAATTTTCCTGTATTTATAGGTGAAGAAATGACTTCTAGTGGGAGCATTAGAAAGTTTTTTGAAACGGAAGAATATTTAGCAGCAGTTGCTTGTTATCATGATGATGAAGCAAAAATTGAACGAATTATTTTAGGTAAAGTAGAAAAAACTAATAAAGTTATAAGTAAAGAAGCTATAACTTATTTAAAAGCTCATTTAAAAGGTGATCATGATTTAATTTGTAGCGAAATAAATAAATTAATATATTTTGTTCACGACGCACGCGAAATTACTTTAAACGACGTTCTAGAAGTTATAAGTAGCGAAATTACGGCAAACGGCAGTGATTTAGCAATGTATTTTTCAAAAAAAGATTATAGTAATTTTCTGCAAGAGCTTGATATATTAAAAAAACAAAATATCAATGAAGTTTTAATTATTAGAGCATTAATAAGGCATTATTTAAATTTATATATAGTTTTGTCGAAAGTAAAAAACGGTGAGCGTTTGGAACTCGCAATAAAATCATTATCACCACCGATTTTCTATCAGTATATTAATGATTTTACGAAGATAGCAAACGGTCTTAGCCTCACTGAATGTCTAAAGACTTTAAAAGTGCTACAACAGGCAGAAGTGGATTATAAGTTAAATCCTGCTAGTTTCGATTTATTCCAAAGTATACTCCAAAGTAAATGAAGAGTAGACGAAGTTTAATTTGGAAAAGAGCAAGGAGACTATAAGGCGAGGAGCGGAGCGTATACTTAATACGTGAGTACCGTAGCTCTTATAAGATGACGTAGCCAATTTTTCAAATTAAACGAGTATACATTATGCCTAGACCTGATTTTTCTGACCCTGACAAACAAATTCACGAGATAATTAGAGTTAATCATGCCGGAGAATATGGTGCAAAAAGAATTTATCAAGGACAGCTAAAATATATTAAATCTCAAAATGATCGTATATTGATTAAAGAAATGCTTGACCACGAAGAAGTGCATTTAAATTATTTTGAAAAAAAATTACTGGAAAAAGAAGTGAGACCCACGTTTTTATTATTTTTTTGGCATCATTACGGATTTTTACTTGGTGCTTTATCTTCCTTGATGGGAATAAAAACGGCGATGCTTATTACCGAGAGTGTAGAAGAAGTAATAGAAAAACATTATGAACAGCAAATAAATTATTTAGAAAATGAAAATGTTGAGCCAGAATTATTAAATAATATTATTAAATTTCGACTTGATGAAATTGAACATAAAAATATTGCTATAATGAATGATAGTACTGAGGCAATATTTGCAGAAATAACTAGTAAAATAGTGAAGATAATTTGTCGTATCTCTATAATTTTAAGTAAGAAAATTTAGAGTTAACAACTTAATTAGTTAAAAAATCTAGAAATATTTTACTTCTAAGATATTAAGAAGATAATAAAAAAACATTAGTAATATTATTAGAAATGGTGATGAAAAGAAAAACTTTTTTTAAATTTGTTCTTTATTTTTTGCATTTGTATTTTTTAGAATTAATAAATAAAGGGGCCAGGGGTTAAGATCCGTTGCTGTAAGACAACAACCTCCATTATACTTCATGATTTTACTCACTTGTAATAATAGACTCCTGGCATAACTTAATATTAAGTTTTGACAGATGGGTCTTGCAACAATGGAGTTTAAACATTATTAGCGGTCTATATATTAGTTGAATAATATAAAGAGTCAAGAGATTTTAGTTGTCATTGATAATAAATAATGTAATTCTGAGTTGGGGGTATATTTTCTATATAATCTCCTTCTAGCATTTGCTTTTACATCAATAATAATTTATATTTATTTTCACTCATGCGAATAGCAGATTACTTTTGTAGTTTGTTATTGGTGATAATTAGGAAATATAAAATAACAATATGTAACAATATGAGTCAAAAGATAATTTTAAATAATTCATATTCTATTACTAAATCGCACTTATTCCATATAGTAGATCCAAGCCCTTGGCCCGTCCTAACATCTTTTGCTTTACTTCTTTTGGTTATAGGCGGCGTCTCGTTCATGCATGGATACAAATTTAATATATATATTTTATCTGCAGGGATTATTTCAGTAGGTTACTGTTTATATTCTTGGTGGAGAGATATAGTGAAAGAAGGAATAGTCGAACATCAGCATACTAGTCCTGTTAGAAAAGGTTTGCAAATAGGTATGGCGTTATTTATCTTAACGGAAATAGTATTTTTTGGTGTATTTTTTGCTTCTTTTTTTAAATCAAGTCTATCACCCGTAGGTCTTTTAGACGGTGTATGGGTTGTAAAGCAGGGCATTTGGCCTCCACCTACAATTAAAACTTTTGAGCCGTTTGATATTCCTTTTATCAATACTTTAATACTACTCTTATCAGGCACGACCGTTACTTGGGCTCACTACGCCTTAGAAGAAAAAAATCAAAAAGATTGTGTAACTGCACTTGCTCTTACCATATTGCTTGGAATATTTTTTACAACTATGCAGGCATATGAATATTACCATGCGGCGTTTAAATTTACAGATGGTATATATGCTTCTAATTTTTATTTAGCTACGGGTTTTCATGGAGCTCATGTAATTATAGGTACTATATTTCTAATAATTTGCTACTTTAGAGCAAAAAGAGGAGATTTTACTACAGAAGGTAATGGACATTTAGGGTTTGAATGTGCTGCATGGTACTGGCATTTTGTAGATGTGGTTTGGTTATTTTTATTTACGTTTGTTTATATATTTGGAAGTTAAATTATACTATATGTGATTATAATGTTACTTAAAATAAGTGTTTTTAAAATATTTTTGCATATTAATTAAAATTGCATATATTTAGGAGTTGATTTATATATAAATAAATTATACATTATTTTTTAAATGCTAATTATTTTATTGAGGTAAAACATATGAACTTTCCTATTCGTAAATTAAACGAAGAATTAATCGATTATAATCTATCATTACGCATATTATTTACTATTCTAAGCGTGGCTATTATTATCGTAGCTTTTGATAGCTTAGCTGGTAATGTCGGCGATCCTGTAGGTGAGGCATTATGTAAGTTAATTAAAGTATTCAGAGGCAATACTGCAAAAGGTATAGCTGTTGTCGGTATAATTGTTCTGGGAATTCAAACATTAAGAGGAAAATTGCAGTGGGAAGTAGCTTTAGTGGTAGTTACTGCAATCATTATATTATTTAAAGCTCCAGATATTGTTAATATGGTATCAAGTGATACTAATAGCTCAAATTGTGGTGTTTCCTAATACACAAAAAAATTATTATATCTTTAGTAATACCCATAAGCGTTGGCTTATGGGTATTTTTATTTTTAAGTGATGTTGTTGCATAGCCCCTATGTCATTCCTGCAAAGGTAGGGACAAGACAACCTTAATATAGGTTACATATTTAATAAAAATAAACATATAAAAACTTGTTTTTATATGTTTTACTGGATTCCGCCTACGTGGGAATGACATCAATTGCCTTTATACTCAGGTCAACAGCAACATTCGTACAATACTCAATAGTGTTTTAATTGTTTTGATGGATCACGTGGTTAAACCACGGGATGACGGTAGATTTTGTCGGTCTATGCAACAACATCCTCACTTAAATAAAAGTCCTAATCTATTACCTATAACAATATCAATATATTTTGCTGTAATAGGGATCCCTTCAATATTCATTTCTAGATATATTGCTTGTTTTGCAGGGATTTTTGTTTGTAGTTTTGTAATTGATACATATTCATCTAAAGCTTGATTATTAGTATCCATTACTCTTACTTTGATTATAGGATCGGAAATTAAATAATCAGACTCATTAGATAATTTATAAAATATCTTCATACCGCCTATATGACGAGATTTGCCTAAATTAATTTCTTCTATCTTTAATTGATCATATTTATCTAAGAATTTAAAGCTATCTATTAGTAATATCACTAAACAAAAAATTATAAAGCTAGTCCATAATATTGGAAATATATTATATTTTTTCTTAGGAGGAATATACGGTAAAATAACCGGCACATTAGCATTGTAATGATTTTTAATAGGAGTTTTAATAGTTCCCGTGTTTACTTTATCTTTAAAGTCATTTAATGTACTAGTATTATAGTCTAATTTCTGATACCACAAATGGCTACATTTGGAACATTTTACTCGTCGTCCGTTAATACCTATTTGATTGCTTGTAACAATAAATCTTGTTTGGCAATTTGGGCAAGTAATATGCATAGTTAATTATAATTATTATGTTTGACTTCATGATAATCTCATTTATTATTTTTGGCAATAAAACAGTTAAAAGATATGTCCTCTCTTATTAAAGAAATTGAAGAAGCTTGGCAAATTAAGGACAAACTTCTTCAAGATTCTTCAAAGCTTATAACATTAAAGCAAACTCTTAATGATATTATAGAAAGCTTAAATCAAGGTACGATTCGTGTGTGTGAAAAGCAAGAAAATAGTTGG
Organism: Rickettsia conorii str. Malish 7; assembly: GCF_000007025.1. Classification (NCBI taxonomy): domain Bacteria; kingdom Pseudomonadati; phylum Pseudomonadota; class Alphaproteobacteria; order Rickettsiales; family Rickettsiaceae; genus Rickettsia; species Rickettsia conorii. The sequence continues at coordinate 253,125 of NC_003103.1, forward strand.
CACGTTAATGAATGGGTAAAGAAAGCTATATTGCTATATTTTATCACTACGGAATCACAACTTTATAATAACAATTATAATAGTTGGTATGACAAAGTTGCTCCTAAATTTTCTGCAGATACTGATAAAAATACATTCAAAGAAGCAGCTATACGCAAAGTGCCCGGAGCTGTTGTTAGAACCGGTACTTATATAGCTAAAAATGTTGTAATTATGCCTTCTTTCATTAATATAGGTGCTTATATAGATGAGGGAACAATGATTGATACATGGGCTACTATCGGCTCATGTGCTCAAATCGGCAAGAATTGTCATATTTCAGGCGGCACGGGAATAGGTGGGGTGCTTGAGCCGTTGCAAGCAAAGCCTGTTATCATTGAAGATAATTGTTTTATCGGTGCAAGATCGGAAATAGCAGAAGGTGTAATAGTAGAGGAAGGAGCAGTAATTAGTATGGGGGTGTTTATCGGTAGCTCTACAAAAATAGTATACAGAGATACAGGTGAAATTATTTACGGCAGAATTCCGGCTTATTCCGTTGTAGTTCCAGGAGTATTACCTGCTAAGGAAGCCGGTAAGCCTGGACTTTATTGCGTAGTTATCGTAAAACAAGTCGATAAAACTACTAGAGCTAAAGTAAGCATAAATGATTTACTGAGATAGATAGATCAAGGTGAGCGTTCATGGGTTTTTCACTGTCACCCCGTGGCCTGACCACGGGGTCCAGAAAAAATAACTTCAATATTGTTACCTACACTACATGTTTAACAAAATAAACATATAAAAATAAATTTTTATATGTTTTACTGGATTCCGTGAATAAATCACGGGATGACAGAGAGGAATAACAAGCCGCTTAATACCAGTGAAAGATCACAGATCAATAATATCGCCGATTATATCATTAAGATATCCCTCTCTTTGTTGTTGTTCTGAAATATCTGTTTGTTGAATTGCGTTATTATTTGGGTTTCCTAAGAATATTGTATGCCATAAGCATTGTATCTCGTTGTTTTTGAGGATCACGTACAACACCAGCTGCTTTAAAATATGATTCTGCAGCATCTGTTTCCTGTTGTTTTTGAAAGCAAAGTTCGTTTCCTTGGGCCATATATAAATCATATTTTATAGGCTTTTCAGCCTTATTTATAAGACTGTCATAACATTTTAATATAGAGTCTAATTTATTATTCTTTCTATAAAATATGATAGCTGGGTCTTCACGTCCTAAGTTAAATAGCATATCGCCTATTTTAGAGTAGCAGCTAGCTATAGTTTGAGTCACTTCTGCTTTGTCCGAGTACTTATTTACACTCTATGGCTTCTTTATAATATTGCACTGGTTGATCGTGTTTAGGTTCTATATTTTTTATAGAAGATAGATAGTGATTTTGTATGAATCATATTTCAATTAAGGAACTATAGCAATCATTGGATTGAGACCATGTTATAGATAACATTTCTTCAAATTAATGATAATTCTTTAATTTGTAGGTTTAATACATATCGGTAAGCTTGAATAACCGGTTTATTGTCTGTGAATTTCTCAATAGAGTCTAAAATTTGCAATATTATCCCTATAAGGTTATTAGCTTGTTTGTTTAATATGATAGCTTGAAATTCTGATAATTGTGCTAATCCCTCAAAACAAGAAAGAGTTTTTTCTATAGCCGGTATTGTATTGGAGAACTTGGTAAATATGGTTTAATATAACCCTTATAGTTAAAAAATTTTGAGTAGTTAAGAGGTGTATATACATTAAAGTCTTCAAAAATTGATTGGATAGTATTAATTATACATTCTACATTTATCTGTATTTGTGTATGTAAATTTTCTATCAGACTTTCTTGTTCCTTTAACAATGAACTTAGCTGCTTTATCTCTAAATTTTGTACTCCTAGGTTTATTCCCCCATTTTGAGAAGTAGGTTTATAGAAAAATTTTATATCAGAGAATTCTAATATATCCTTGTTAATAGCAATGCTATTTTGTACATCGGTATAATGTTTTCATGATTATTTTCATTATGTTGTGTTATTACGCATATAACATTTCCTTTGAATGTTTTGTGTTCTTCTGTAGGAAAAATATTTTTAAAGTCGTCTATAATCCTGTTAAAGATACTAGGGGATTTTACGGTCTCTTCTTTTGCTACTAGGATAAATTTTAATTTATCGGTCATTTGAACTAGCTTTTGAATGAAAAATACATTGATTAACTCTTGCACTGTATCGGGTACTCCGTTAGACATTCCCAAAATACTTTTTCTGCAATTTCAAATTTTTTGGGATCATATATAGCCGGTTCATATTTATGCTGAATTTCCGGCGTTGTTTCAAAAGCAAATAATTTATCAAATGTAAATTCTTCACTGTTAATCTTAAGGTTGTTCTCAAGAGCATTTAAAAATGTGTTTTTTCCGCTATAAGGTCACCCTATTACTCTGTAGCTTCTGGTGTTTTTCCTGCTGGTATTAGTGAATAATTCACTTCAGTCAATGCATTGAGAATATTTGCTTTTAAAGCATCAAGAGCAGTTTCTTCTTCTGTGAAAGGTTTAATCTCAATTTCTGTGGGAATTTTAAATTTCATATATAACCGCTAATCTATTCTTTAATATAAATTTTTATACTGTCGCTTTCGCCGCTATCGCTGATAGCTCTAATAATAAATTCACCGGCTTTTGCTTTCCATATTACTGCTTCGTTTGGTTTCGCGGTTGCTATTAATTCATTTTCCACAAACCAAAAAATGTTGTTGGTTTTATTATCGCTAATCGCACTAAAAGTAATGTTATCACTATTTTTAATTGAATGTACGGAATTTTTTAACGGGTATATAATTTTAGGTTTTTGATGATGCCAATTTATCAACCTATTGCAATGGTTTGTAGGTATCGGTTTCGGTAATATATGTATTCCTGCTTTTTGATAAACCGCAAGCATATCTGTTGGCCATAAATTTACTGTTTTATATTCTGTTTGTCCTTTAATAAAGTTACAAGTAGGCATACCGGTTTTTAAATCTATCAACATTTTTCTATAAATACCGGATTGTTTTATCGGTGATTTGCCTTGAATGAATAAGGTTTCTGCTTTAACCGGACACATATCGTTATCGATATCTCCCGTATCTGCACAAACTTTTACTTTAGTAATATTTAGTGCATTAATTTTTGAAAGGATTAAATCCTCATCTTTATTTGGTCTAGCTATGGCTTCGATAATATTAAAGAATAAAGGGGCTGCAGCAATATTACCCGTAAATGTTCCGTGAGTTTGCCCTTTGAAATCCCCAACCCAAACAGCAAGTACGTATTTCCCGAATATGCCAACGCTAAGTGCATCTCTAAATGAGCTGGAAGTACCTGTTTTCCAATAAATCGGTAAGTTATGCCTTGTATTATTATAGGTAATAGGACGAGTCGTATCTTTTATAATATCAAGTGTTAAATAGCTTGCCTCGGGGGATAGTAGTACGATGTCTGTGTCATCCTTGTCCTCTCCTGTGTCATTCCCGCGAAAGCGGGAATCCAGTAAATCATATGAAATTTTTGTTCCAACATTTAGGTAATTTTTTATGGATTCCTGCTTTCGCAGGAATGACATAGTAGAATCCAATACTTTTCTAAGCGGTTTATAAGTACCGAAATTAGCAAGCATAGCATAAAGAGTAGTTAACTCTTCAAGAGTAATTTCTGCTGTGCCGAGCACTATAGATAAACCGTAATTTTCAGGTTTTCGTAAGCCGCTAATTTTTGCTTGTTGTAAGAACTCATAAAAATTCGGGTTTTTTAACTTAGACGCTAGAAATATTACAGGTATGTTACGGCTCTTTATTAACGATTCTCTAGCACTTAAACCGCCTGCAAACCTACTATCAAAATTTTCCGGTTTATAATAATCATAGTAAGTAGGTGTATCCTTTAGTAAAGTTAACGGATGTATTAGTGATTGATCAAAACTAAGTGCATAGACAAACGGTTTTAAAGCTGAGCCTGGAGATCTATGGCTTTTAGTGCCGTTAATCTGTCCACAAATATCGTTATTAAAAAACTCTCCGGAGCCAATACTTGCAAGCACTTCCATAGTAGTAAAATCAATAAGAATTACGGAGGCATTATTAATGCCATATTTTTTCCGATCATTAATATATAGCCGAACTTGTTGTTCTATAGCAGCTTGCAGATTTTTATCTATAGTAGTGTGTATAATAGGGCTATCATTATTTGCTAGTATGTCTAAAGTAAAATGCGGTGCAATAAAAGGAAGCTTTTTATTTTGATTAAATTTAACCGGCAAACTAATTAACTTATTATAAATAATATCTTGTGGGTGAATCGTGAGCCACTCGGTAAATAGATATTTACGTGCTTTAAAAATATTAATATCATTCCCGCCTCTTTTAAGTGGATTTTGTGGGATTACTGCAAGGCTTAGAATATCGATCAAATTTAAATCTTTTAGGTCACGATTGAAGTAAATATAACTGCCGGCTGCTATCCCTTCAATATTACTACCGTAAGGCACTAGATTTAGATAAGCTTCTAGGATTTCATCTTTTGAATAATGTAGCTCTACATGAATAGCTTTAATGATTTGATGTATTTTACCAAGAATAGTAGAAGAGTTTATTCCATATCTTAAACGTGCTACTTGCATTGTTATAGTAGAGCCGCCTATTTTACGATTATTCTGTAAATAAGTAGAATAAAAAGCTTTGGCTAAAGAAACAGGGTTAACGCCAAAATGCGCATAAAAATGCTTGTCTTCATATAGTAGTACTGTTTCTATAAAACTGGCCGGTATTTCACGTATAGGAGTGAATATCCTATATTTATCGTCTTTAGAAAGCGAAATACGCATTAACTCGCCGTTTCGGTCAAATACTCTTTGTGAGAAACTTACGTCTTTAAGTAAAGGTGCAGGAGGAATAGCAAAATATAATATTATAATGCTGCTGAGTGTAATAAAAAGTAATTTGGTTTTGAGAGACAAAGTAATATACCTTATAGTTTAATGTCATTCCCGTGTAGGTAAGAAAGCGCGGTTGCGTGGAACGATTTTTGCGTCATTGCGAGGAAAAACTGCAAGTTTCGACTAAGCAATATTGGAACAATTCCTGAGATTGCCACGCTCACTAACGTTCGCTCGCAATGACGACTTGGGTATTCATGCGGGAATGACATCATTTTATATAACAATCATTATAAAGCATTTTAAAAATAATGAAAATTTTAATAATATAGCGTGCATGTATAGAAGTAATATCGTATAATGTGCTACGAGATTTTAATAAATTAACTAAACATTAACAAAAATAACATTTCCTATAAATACTAAAATATCATATAAAATCCACGTTACTATCCTATTTTATAACTCATCAATATAAATTTTTGACATAATATAGATTATGTATCATTATCTTTAATAACAAAAAAGTATTAATATTTTAAGTAATAAGATTTATTAAAGAGAAATTAGATATTATGGAAAAAATATTAAATCTATAAATTCTAAACTTACAAAATTATTCTTACTTAACTGTGCTAATGCTGCAATCCTTACCGCTGTGACCGGGGAAGCAAGAGCAGATATAGAAATCTATTATATATTGAACCATACTGCTGACTACCAAATATTAACTCCTGCTCAAAAGCTTAATGTTATAAAAGGAATTCAGGACCGTACAGATTTTGGTGACCTTGTTGACGATCTTATGCCTGGGGAAAGAAGATTATTCAATAACGCAATAATAGAAGTCACTAGACTTCAAGCAGTTGTTCCTGTACTTAACGGTGCTAGAGAAAGAAGAGAAGCACGTGCAGCCGGTGTTGAAGTTGTTGATTTAACGGTAATACAGCAGTAGAAACAGGACGTAACGAGCAAGAGATGGCTCTAGAAAATAGACTTCAAGTATTGGAAATCCTTGCTAAAGCTGAAGGGGCAAATGCTGTCAGTATTAACGATAAAATTAAAAAGGCTATAAATTTTATAACATAGAAAATTTAAATACACCTTTGGAGCAGTTAAAATATATAGCTATGACAGGCGGTGTAGATGCTAATGACGATTTAAAAGTTGTAAATAATCTGTAAGAAGCATCGATATTAATGCTAAATACTCTGAATCAGGAAACAGCCCTTTTAAATAAGTTTAAAAGCGTAGCTACTCCGGAAGCAAAACATAAATTATTAGATCAATTTAAAAACTATGTTAATCAAAACTTAGTTGAGCTTGAGTCTAAACAATCTAGTATTCCCATAAGACAATCCGTAATGAAGTTAGCTGATCCTGCAATAGTAGTTAATTATTGAGAGCAGATGGATAAATTAAAAGAAGCATATATTGATAACGGTAAAATTAAGATAGTGAATGAAAACGATAAGGTAGTTGATGAGCAAGGTCTAAAAAGTTATAACAAGATTTTAAAAGATGCCGGTTTAATAACTAAAGATTTGGATGGTAAGAAAATGCAGGCATTGATAAATAATTTCGATGCTTTAAACAATGAGTGATCTGGCACTTGTCCTAAAAAAGACTGTAGGTGAAATAAGAATAGATAATGAGGGTCTAGTAGGTCTTGTAATATAGCACCTCAAGCAATGGCAGGAGTAGTACCGCCTCCTCCGCCTCTACCGGGTGGAGTAGCAGCTCCTCCTCCGGCAGGTGTAGGTATAAGACTTGCAATAGCTAGGGATATAGCAAATCTAGATGCCATAGGTGATGATGAACTAAAATTAGCAGGTTATAAATCTAAAGGCAAAAGAAGATGCTGCATTAAGAGGAAGAATAGCTGCACCGGCACCGGTTGTAGGCAGAGCAGTCGCAGAAGTTTTTGTAGCTCCGAATACTTTAGACAGAATATTTCATAATGAGATGTATTTAGCTAAAAATAATGGAAATCCCGGAAAGCTAGAAGTAAGAACATGAGATTAGGTGCAGCAACAGATTTAGGGATGACTATCAAAACACTTTTAACTTTAGAAGAAAGGAAAAGTTCACTTGAGTCTTTAACATTATTTTCAGAAGCAAAGCCTGATAAAGCACAATTAATGATAAAAGCTGAGAATATTTGGAATAGACTAAAAGATGATGATGTAATAAAGCAAATTTCAAGGCAAGCTTTAACTTTAAATAATAAAATAGCCAACAAGGAATTTTTTAAAGAGCTATTTAATGAAGAAGAACATAATGCAATAGACCGTTAAACTATACTTTTGATAAATTACCGCTGGACTTACAAAATCATATTACGGCAAGAAGTACTGAAATAAAAATAAAATATGAACTACAAGATAAGAAAACAATTATATCAAGAATAGATTATATTGCTAAAAATGAAAATGTTTTAGGAGCAAATTCTTTAAATAATGAAATAGAGATAAAATTTTCCGATGTACTAGATCTAGCTCCTAATAAAGGAGAAGTACACGATAATATAGCCCTTACTCCTAAAGCAAACGAAGTAAATACTCAAATAAATAATTGGATTAATAACAATATTGTTAATTTAAAAGTGGGAAGTAATATAGATAGAGGCTAACATTTTTACAACATAAAGCTGTACCGGCAACATTATCAAGAATTTATGAAACGGCAGTTGATACTAATGCTAGATTACTAAGAAAAGTTTTAGCCGATAATGCAGCTGGTTTATCTAAAGCTTCTAAAACCATTACAGAGAAAAATATAACAGACGCCGTACAAAATAATTTTAATGCAAAAATGAAAGCTTTAATACCTAATACTAAAGATTTCTTAAAAGAGGAAAATTTCTTAATATAATTAAGTGATGAGAAAATAGAAGCGGTATTAAAAGGAGTAAAGCTGCTAATACCCCTGTTATTGCACCAGTAATAGTGGTAGCAGGTGGACTGCCACTACCTACGAGGATAGGATATAATGGGCTTGGTATGGACGGTTTAGTCAGAAAGAGGAACAGTCTAAAGCCTATCGTAAATCTTTTTCCTAAAAAAAATACTGCGGTTGCAGTGGCAGTAGCTTATATTGCTCCTACTTCTAAAATAGGGGACAAAATACGAAACCGTTGTTCAAGCTATAGCAGCTTCAGTTGACACGGATTTAAAAAGAGAGTTAGCAATAAAGACTCAAGGAAAGGAAAAACTAAAAGCATTAATTGTAGAAGAAGTTTTTGAGAAATATACAACTAAAAATGCAGATGCACTTGATGGTAATATAAATCAATTAGCTCAAGCTATAAAAGAAGGAACCAATATTGAGTTCATAGGTCCTAAAAGAGAAGTAGCAAGTGGTATAGATCAGGAAACAAGAAATCTATGTGTTAGAATGAATCAAGATGCAGGATTAATGCAGCAACTTAAAGCGAATAATTCTAGGTTAGCAGCAATTATAGAAGCGGCAGCTGTAAATGAAGCAGAAGTTGCTACAAGACATCCTGAGTCAGCAGCAGCACAAGCAGTAGCAAATGGAGACGTAAGCTATGGTGGAGTAGTTGTAGTAGCTCCTGCTGTTGCTTTTGTGGTTCCTGTTGCACCGTTGGTTTTACCGGCAGATCCTGAAGAGGATGCAGAAGAGGTAATAGCTGTTCCTGCAGTTGCAGCTCCATTAGCACCGGCACCGGTAGTTATTAATATGGAAGATGTAGGGGTAGTTCCGCCTCCGGTGGAAGAAGCTCCACATACTGGTGCAGAAATTATGATTGTTCAACGTATAGAGAGGATTGTTCCTTTAGAGGGCAATATTGAAGGCTTTGATGATAAAGATGATTTTAACATTGAAGAAGATTATGAAAATGATGATTATAATATAATACAGGAGCGAACAAAAGTAGAAGTATCTAGTAGTACAAATAAATCAGAATCTAAGGATTCTGAAGTTAGCCTTGCAAACTCGAAGCAAGAGGAAGCTAGACAAGAAGAGGAGGCAAAAGTAGTTGCTTCTATAAAGGAAGCCGCAGAAGCAAGCATTGCTGAAGCTGTAAGAGTTGAAGCTGCTGAAGTTGTAGAAATGCAAAATGCAGTAAAACAAGACGAAGAAATGATTGGAGCAATATATAATCCGATTCATGATATCACTCAAATGAGCTGTAATATTATATCGCATAGAATGTTCTCTAGTGCTGTGGTTGCTGCGGGTGATGAAGATGAAAAAGTGTTAGATAAAAGCCTTTGGATTGCAGGTACTTACGGTACTATAATACGCAAAAAGGTTTTGCTGGTTATAAAGGTCATGTTGCGGGTGGTACTATAGGTTTTGATATTGGTTCTGATAACTACAAAGATTTAGTCGGTATTGCTTATACTAAATTGGATTCAAAGTTTAAATCTAACGGTAGCAGGTCAAATACTAATATCGATAGCCATATCGTAACTTTATACGGACAAAAAGAATTACCGAAAAACTTTATGATACAAGCTTGGTATAAGATACGGCCACTCTAAAGACGATACATATCAAGAAAGTGATGTTGTAGGTATTCAGCATTTGAGTATTGCTTCTAAAAGTAGCATTTATAGAGCGGTATTTTAGGCGGTAAGGTAGTTCTTTAGCACCGCAGAAAATAGCTGAAGGTTTCAGTGTTATGCCTGCACTTCAAGCATCTGTAGAACATTACTTAATGATAATAGTAAAAAACTTAATGCTAAAGTAAAATGGAAAGATAGAGAAGTTAATGAAACTATCGCATTACCGAAGCAACCTAAAGTCGCTTATAATATCGGTGCTAGCGTTTTAACTGAAAAAGATAATGTAAGCGTATTACTTGAATATCACTGTCATGTACAAAAGAAATATCAAAGCTATCAAGGCTTTGTGAAGTTGAAAGTGAAGTTATAACAGCCAAAATCGTCATTGCAAGAAAAAACTGTAAGTTTTGACGAAGCAATCCAGTAAAAAATGCTAATTTATAGCATTTTTTTTTATTTTTTGTGGATTACCACGCAGCCTACGGCTGCTCGCAATGATGATTATGGACCCACGCTAGCAATGCACTCCCAAGAGTCGTAAATAATACTTATTACTCGTCTCTTACTACTAACACTGATATATCTGAATGACGGACGATTTTAGAAGCATTAGGTCCAAGCATATAATCTTTTAATTGTAGTCTGACTGCAGAGATTATGATTAAATCGGCTTTAATTTCATTAGAGTGCTTAATTATTTCATCATAAACGGCACCGCTACCTATATAATAATCTGTTGCAATTTCATCGGGAATATATTGTTTGATAAGCTCTTTAATTTGAGCTTTATACTTTTCTTTTTTCTCTGTTCTCCAATGTTTAGGTAAATAATCTTCAAACATTTTCGTACCGAATTCAGGAATTACATACATAAAATGTAATTTTGCTTGAAAGTTCGTCGCAAGCATTAAAGCCTTAGAAAGAATACCTTTTATAGATTTTTTATCATTTAAATCTATAGGTATCAGTATATTTTTAAATATAGTATTTTCAGACATAAGATATTGTTAGTTTTTGTTTCTTACTGAATCATGTTTTGGTAGAACAAAATTTTTAGTATCGGCGAAATAGTTAATGTCCAGGTTATTTAATAAGTAATTAGAAAGTTTAAAATTTGCTACGTTTCTATGAAAAGCTCCGATAAATTTATCTAAAATATCACGATTTGCCTCATCTCTAGTTACTAGGATTGCCGATACTTTTACTGTAGTTTGATTATCGGTAATCCCTGGATATAAGCCCTTATGAAGTATGGCTTTATGAAAAGCTCTATTTTGTTTTATTAATTCCGTTATTTTATCATTGTCAATAGAAATGAAATCAATTTTACACTTATTAGCTATTAAATTTACTAAGGGGTTAGAATGTCCAACCATCATTATTATAGCATCTATTTCCTTATTACAGAGTTGATCACTAGAATCTTCATAATTAATGTGTAGCTCTTCAGGTTCCTTAGCAAATTTATATAAAGAACGTACGATATCATAAGTAATATGACTACTGGAAAATGCTGGACCGTTAGTTATTTTTTTTCCGTCAATATCAGCAAAACCTTTTATTGTATCCTCATCTTTTACAATAACCGTAAAAAACTCATCATGTAGATTAAGCACCTGACGTAAATTTTGCATTTTTTCTTGATCGTGATAATAACCTATGCCCTCATATGCTTCTACTGCAATATTAGCTTGCACTAGGGCTAAATCAATTTTGCCTTGTTGTAATAATTTTAAATTTTCTATACTACCGTTTGTTGCAACAACTTCGCATGTAATATGTTCATTATTTTTATCGTCATTTGTAATAGTCTTGCATAAATCAAGTCCAATAGCATAATATCCTTTTAAAATAGAGCCGGTACCGATTTTAATGACTTTTGGAGCAGCATAAATATTACTGCAAATAAGAAATATGCTAATAATAGTCGCTAGTTTAAAATTGTTCATAAAGCTAATTTGAATTATTTGTGGTATTTTGGTCTTCTTTATGTTCACCAAGTTTTAGTTCTAATAAATTAATAGCACCGATATTTATTCCTTTGTCTGAAAACTCAATATCAAACTTAGCTTTTTCTATATTTTTGTAAGCCGAATTTGAATCATTTTGCTCTGTATTTAATTGCACGTCGGAAGCTTTAGTAATTGCTTTAGCAATAATTGTTTTAATTATGTTCTTAGAAAAAATAATATTATTCGGTAATAATTTATCAACTATGGAATTATAATTTTCTAGCTCAAAATATAGTTTTCCTTTCGGTAATTTATTGGCAAAGAGTTGTAAATCACCGTTTAAATTAATTTTAGAATCATTATCACAAGTAAAAATAAATCTTTCTATATTAAAATTTTGTAAAATAGCTGAATCTTCTCCGTCTTCAGCAAATTTTAAAGAAGCAGCAATATCTAAATTAGCATTTTTAAAATTCAAAATATCTTTTTCTGAATAATAATTCATGTTTAAAAATAAGGATATATTTTCCTCACTTGCTAAATTCTGTTTTCTTATAAGAAATGCTAAATCATTAATTTTGAAGATTTCTTGATTATCTTTAAATATCAATAATGCTTTATTATTTAACTGAATTGATTTTAATATTTCTTTTAAATTATCATCTTTTGATATTTTATATAAAGGTTTATTAAATTTTCCTATACCCTTTATGTCATCATCGCTGCGTACATCATAGGTAAATGTTTTGTCGCCGTAATTATCGACTTCTCTAATAAAAGGACCGAAATTAAGAACGGCTCTTTTAGTACTAAAAGCTATATTTAGGACAATATTTTCGCATGTAAATTCTTTAGAATTTACATGATCAATTAATTTTACTTTAGGATCTGTTACGGTAATTTTCCAATTAAAAGGATAGCCTGAAAACTTAACTACATTATAAGATATTTTAAGATTATCGGATTCAGAATTCTTCATTAAACTTACAACGTTATTTTTTATAGTATATGCAGTTGCAAACCATATTATAGTAAAGGCTAAAAACACAAAAAGAAGTATTTTACGTATCACTTTTTTAATCCATTATAATTTTATATTACGAGTAGTAGCAGGAATGCGTACTTTTATGCCGTCTAATTCTTCGGTTAAAATAATTTGACATCCCAATCTAGAAGTATCGGTAAGACCAAAGGCTAAGTCAAGCATATCTTCCTCTGCTTCCGTAGGTTTTTTTAATTTGTTGTAAAATTCTTCTTCTAAAATAACGTGACAAGTAGCACAAGCAAGCGATCCTTCACAAGCTCCCTCAAGGTCTAGATCGTTACTATGGGCAATTTCTAAAATAGAAAGCCCTATCGGTGCTTCTACTGTTTTTTCTTCTCCATCATTTATAATAAATGTTACTTTTATTTTTCCTGACATTCTTCTTATTTTTCCTTATCTAAATTAGTTCGATTATATATAATATTTTATATATAACTGAGGCTATTTAATTTGATTGATATTTTTGCCTTTTAGCAAATCATTAATTATTATATTAAACTTTGTATCTATAGATTTTTTTATTTTGGATTTAAACTCTTTAATAGAATTATTAATTAAGATCCAATCTCTAGCGTGTACGGCTTCTTTTATATTATCTAATAAAGAATTAATTATAGATATCTCACTTTCCGATGATAAAATTGTTAATTCCGCTATAGCACGTTCTATGCTAAAGATTAAAGCCTCTGCTTCAATTACTGCTTCTTGTAATAATCTTGTAGTATAATCTATTTTAGCATTTTTATACGCGTTTTCTAACATAATATCAATCTCCGTTTTATCAATACCGTGATTTGGCTTTACTTCTATAGCATGTGATGTATTGCTGATTTTCTCATAAGCAGAAACGGATAATATACCGTCTGCGTCAATAGAAAAAGTAACTTCGGCTCTAATATAGCCTGCTTTCATAGGAGGAAGTCCCTTTAACTCAAATCGGGCTAAACTGCGGCAATCGGCAGCCATTTCACGTTCACCTTGTAATATATGAAATTGTATACCGGTTTGATTATCGACATAAGTCGTAAATTCTTTTACGACCGAAATAGGAATCGGAGTATTATGCATGATGATTTTTTCAACTATACCGCCATATAATTCCATACCCAGCGATAAAGGTGCTACATCAATCAATAATGAATTTGTATGGGGTGCTATTAAATTTTCTGCTTGTAATGCAGCCCCCCATACAACTGCTTTATCAGGATCGATATCTGATAGAATATCTATTTTAAATGCTTTATATAATTCGTCTTTTATTAAAGGAATGCGGGTTGCACCCCCTACTAAAATAACTCCATCTATATTTGGATTTCCTGCTTGTTCTAAACACTCTTGAGCTATATTGATAGTACGTTCTACTAAGGGTAAAATTAATTGCTCTAATATTTGCTTATTAATTGATACATTATCATTATTAAAACTATCTTTATATGTTAAAGTTTCTTTTGCTTTTTTTGCAAGTTGTAAAGTATCTATAGAATTAGGTAAATCAAATTTATTGCAAAGATATTGTGTAATTACTACATCTATATCGTTGCCACCAAGCATGTTATCGCCGTTTGTTGCTATAACTTGAAAAATACCTTCTTGTATATTAAGAATAGATACGTCAAAAGTACCGCCGCCTAGGTCATATACTAAATAACAGCCTTTTTGATTTTTGTTTAAGCCGTAAGCATAGGCAGCTGCAGTAGGTTCGGCAATTAGCCTTAATACTTCAAAACCTGCTATTTTAGCCGCAAGCATTACTTCGCCTCTTGCTGCATCGTTAAAATGTGCAGGTACTGTTATTACTGCTTTAGTTAGATTAGTCTTTAATTGTTCTTCTGCTTGATTTTTTAGGTAAATAAAAATTTCTGCTGCAATTTCAGGGACTCTTAGTTGTTTATTTGCAAAATTTAGCTTAAGCTCACTACTATTTACATCTAGATAATCTTTAACTAACGAAAAAAGTGCCGGAGTATTTAGAATTTCTTTTAATGTTTTACCGAATAGTCTTTTAATAGAACGCAGTCCTTTATTATTACCTATAGTAAAATTGTTACTTGTAAAATCTATAGTAGTTGGGATTAATTCTTTATCATCTATAGATTTAATAACTTTAACTTGTCTATTAGCTGCAATAGCTATTAATGAGTTAGTAGTGCCAAAATCGATACCGACTGCTATTTGCCGTTCTTGCTTAAAATCAGCTTGCTCCGGTTCCCTAATTTCTATTATTTGCATGATTTTATTTTTTCTTGCAGTTTATGCAGCAATGTTCCAATATATTTAAGCTTGCTAGTTTTTATAGTTGCGTCTGATAGATTTTGTTCTTCAAAAGCTTGTTTTAAAGAATCAATTTCAAGCTTTTTCATTAATTCATATTTGTCTTTTATTTTTTCTAAATCACTAAATAAGATAGTATTTTCGATTATTTCCATTTCATCCCAGAATATGCTTAATTCTAGAGGCGAAAGTAAACTACGTGTTTTTTCGTCATTCAAATTTATATTTTGCAAAAGCAGCATATATTCAGCGCGCTTTAAGGCATCTTTAAGAGTAGAGTAAGCGTTATTTAATTCAGCCGCAGTAATTAGATTTTGTTCCTTTTCCTGCAAAGTTTTTGCTTTATCGGGATGATATTTTACCTGCATAGCAAAATATTGCTTTTCTAATATCTTTAAGTTAATATTATACTCTTGCGGAAGTCCTAATAATTGAAAATAATTTTGCACTTTTCCTTTTTTGTAATTCTAAACTGCTCTATCATATATCAAAAATTAAAAAAATACAATTATGGAAGTAGATCTATTACATTTTGAAAAAAAATATCATAACTGTATTGTAGCAGGTATAGATGAAGCAGGTAGAGGACCGCTTGCAGGTCCGGTAGTAGCAAGTGCCGTTATAGTAGATAACGCCAATATTATAACGGGAATTAAAGATTCTAAAAAGCTTTCCAAAAAGAAAAGAGAATTACTATATGAACAAATCACTAGTAATTATGTTTGGGCAACTGCTATTATTTCTCATACCGAAATTGATGATATTAATATATTAGAGGCAACTAAAAAAGCTTGTTCTATTGCTGTAGCAAATCTTAGCCTTGAGCCAGAAATAGTGTTAGTTGACGGTAATATGCAGTTTAAGGATGAAAGATTTGTCAGTATAATTAACGGTGATAATTTATCATTATCAATTGCTGCGGCTTCTATTGTTGCAAAAGTTACTAGGGATCGTTTGATGCTAGACTTAAGTGCTGAATTTCCCCAATATTTATGGCATAAAAATTCCGGCTACGGTACCAAAGAACATATCGAAGCTATTAATATACATGGCTTATCACCGTATCATCGTAGGAGTTTTAGGTGTTGTTAATGGTATTGCCCGTGTGGACACTGAATAGTCATTGCGAGCAGCCATAGGCTGCGTGGCAATCTCATGAAATAATAACAAACTCCTGAGATTGTCAAAACTTACAGTTTTGCCTCGCAATGACGATGACGATTTTGGTATCCACAACGTACACCATTAACTCAACTCGAGTGCCGCCTCTTCTAGAGTTTTTAGCTGATCACGAAGTTTTACGGCTTGTTCAAATTCAAGATTACTTGCGGCTTTAAGCATTTCTTTCTTTAATTTATCAATATGGGTTTTTAGCTTAGCAGGATTATCAAATAAAGTATGAGCTTGTTTTTTATCAAGCTTACTATCGATTTTCTCAAATTCTGCTAAAGCGTGAATAGCACGGTTGATGGTTTTTGGAATTATGCCGTGTTTTTCATTATATTCTTGCTGAATTTGCCTTCTACGCAACGTTTCACTAACGGCTTTATCGATAGATTTAGTCATTTTATCGGCATAAAGTATAACTCTACCCGCGCTATTTCTTGCAGCTCTTCCTATTGTTTGTATTAACGATACTTCCGACCGCAAAAACCCCTCTTTGTCTGCATCAAGTATAGCAACTAAGCCGCATTCAGGGATGTCAAGCCCCTCCCTTAATAGATTAATACCGACTAAAACATCAATAGTACCTTGTCTTAAATCTCGTAAAATCTCTATACGTTCTAGAGTATGAACGTTAGAATGTAAATAAGAAGTTTTATATTTTAGCTCCTGCAAATAGGCGGTTAAATCTTCTGCCATTTTTTTAGTTAAGGTGGTGACTAGAACACGAAAACCTTGAGCGATAGTGGTTTGAATTTCGCTAATTAAATCCTCAACTTGGTTAGTAGCGGGTTTGATAATACATTCAGGATCAAGCAGCCCAGTAGGTCTGATAATCAATTCTACAACCGTGCCGCCGGTTTCTTCTAACTCGAACGGTCCTGGAGTTGCAGATACAAACACAGTTTGTGGTCTAAATTTGTCCCATTCTTCAAATTTTAAAGGTCTGTTATCAAGTGCAGAGGGTAGACGAAACCCATGCTCTACCAAAACTTTTTTCCTTGCTCGATCGCCGTTATACATCGCTCTAATTTGCGGTACGGATACATGGCTTTCATCAACAAATAATAATGCATCTTCTGGTAGGTATTCGAATAATGTAGGAGGCGGCTCACCGGCATTACGTCCTGTGAAAAAGCGAGAGTAGTTTTCAACGCCTTTACAGCTGCCGGTTTCCGTTAACATTTCAAGATCATATTGAGTACGTTGATTTAGCCTTTGAGTTTCAAGTGGTTTGTCTTGTGACTTTAAAAACTCTAAGCGTTTTTGTAATTCTTCTTCAATACCTGATATGGCATTATTGACTGTTTCTTGAGGCATCACAAAATGTGAATTACCAAAAACCATAGCTTTATCGAGCTTAGCAAGTTTTTCACCTGTTAGGGGATCAAATTCATGGATATATTCGAGTTCATTACCGAAAAACGATAAACGCCAAGCTTTATCGCTGTAATGTGAGGGGAAAATATCGATGTTGTCGCCTTTAACTCTAAAACAGCCACGCTCAAATCCGATATCGTTACGCTCATATTGTAGATTTATCAAATCGTTTAGTAGCTGATCACGAGGGTAGCTTTGACCAGGCTCTAGATTAACCATCATTTGGTAATATAAATCGGGAGAGCCAAGGCCGTAAATACAGGAAACGGAAGAAACTACTATAACGTCACGACGCTCTAATAGCGATCTTGTAGCGGCATGACGCATTAAATCAATTTGTTCGTTAATTGATGAGTCTTTTTCTATAAAAGTATCGGTGCGTGCTATATAAGCTTCGGGCTGGTAATAATCATAATATGAGACAAAGTATTCAACGGCATTCTTTGGAAAAAGCGATTTCATCTCTGAATAGATTTGGGCAGCTAAAGTTTTATTATGAGCCATAATAAGAGTAGGACGATTAGTTCTCTCTATAATATTTGCCATAGTAAAGGTTTTGCCTGATCCCGTAATACCAAGCAACATTTGTGAGCGTTTTTTGCTACTTAACCCTGCTATAATTTCATCTATTGCTTTTGGTTGATCGCCTGCCGGTTTATATTCTGAGATAATAGAAAAATTATTCATGCATTTTTACTTGCTTTAAAAACTATAGTTTAAGATAATATATTAAAATCTCACAAAAAAATATAACATTATGAATAAAGCTATATTACACACAATTATTGTTTATACTCTCGCTAGTTGTCCTTATTGTATAAAAGCTAAAGCATTGCTTGATGAGAAAAATGTTGCTTATGAGGAAATTGAAGTAAGTAACTTTACTCAGGAAGAGAAAGAAAAATTTATTAAGAAATCCGGTGGAAAAAAGACCGTCCCGCAGATATTTATAGATAATATGCATGTTGGCGGTTGTGATGCTCTGTTTGATCTTGAAAAAGAGGGAAGGTTAGATAAGCTGTTAGAAAATCAGCCAAAGACGACTTCACCTGCTGCCGGAGCGTAATTCATAAAAACGTCATTGCAAGGAAATTACGAAGTAATTGACGAAGCAATCTAAGGAGTTTGTTATTATTTGATGAGATTGTCACGCTCCCTACGGTCGCTCGCAATGACGATTTAGTATCCACGCGAGCAATGCCCGCTTGCAATGGTGCTGAAAACTACCAAAAAATGTTCAAAAATAAAACTCGCAAAAATTCATTCTCTCTACTTCTGCCGTATTTATGGTCGAAGGATTTTGATATACGCCTGCGTATTGTTACCTCTCTTATTTGTCTAGTCATAGCTAAAGTAATAAATATTTTCGTTCCTATTGTTTATAAATATATAATAAATGGGCTAAATAAGAACTTTGCTCTTTCGGTTATGATCGGGATTATTGTTGCATATGGCGGAACAAAAATACTTGTTCAACAGTGAATTACGAAATATCATTTTTTCAAAAGTAGGGCATCAAGCAACTCGCTTAGTTGCTCTAAATGTCTTTAAGTACATGCTTTAAGTATGCGTTTTCACATTACTAGAAACACAGGGGGCTTAAGTAGGTCAATAGAGCGTGGTACTAAAGGTATTGAAGTGGTACTGCGGTATTCGTTATTTAATATTTTTCCGACAAGCGTAGAAATTATATTAGTAAGCGGGATGTTATGGTATGTTTACAGTATTTGGTTTGCCGTAACTATTTTAATAACAATGATAGTTTAGGTTATATTTGCCTAATCAGTGTTTGGCGTATTTCTTTTGCAAGGGAAATAAAACCAAAGCGATAACACCGCCAATAATAGAGCAATCGATAGTTTACTGAATTTTGAGACCGTTAAATATTTCGGTAATGAAGAATATGAGGCGATAAAGTTTAATGAGGTTTTACAAACTTATGAAAAATCAGCTACTAAAACTATACTAACAGCATATCGATTTTAAAGATCTGGCAGGATGTTATAATATCCTTAGGGCTTGTTAGTCTTATGATACTTTCAGCAAATGCTATTAACCAAAATAAAATGACCGTCGGCGATTTAATAATGGTTAATACTTATCTATTTCAGCTATCAATTCTGCTTTCAATACTTGGCTTTGCTTATAGAGAAATTAAAAACGCTCTAGTTAGTATGGAAGATATGTTTAAGCTGCTTGATATACCTGTAGAAGTAGAGGATGCTTTGAACGCTAAGGAGCTAATTATCTTAAAAGGTGCGGTTAGTTTCGATAATGTTAGCTTTGCTTATAATCAGGCACGTCCGATTTTACATAATATAAGTTTTACGATCAAGAGCGGTAAAACTTTAGCAGTAGTCGGTAGTAGCGGGACAGGGAAATCGACGATATCACGCTTGCTTTTTAGGTTTTACAATATTAATAGCGGCAATGTTACTATTGATGGTCAGGATATAAGAGAAGTCACGCAACAATCGCTGCGTAAATCTATTGGAATTGTCCCACAAGATACGGTACTGTTTAACGATACGCGATATATTACAACATCGCATACGGTAATAATCCAGCAAGCTACGATGAAGTTATAGCAGCAAAAATGCTCATATTCATGAGTTTATTAGCACGTTACCCGAAGGGTATGAGACGCAGGTAGGCGAGAGAGGCTTAAAGCTTTCGGGCGGTGAGAAACAGCGTATTGCAATTGCAAGAACCATCTTAAAAAATCCAGCAATATATGTTTGATGAGGCAACAAGTTCGCTTGGTACTAAAAGCCGAAAAGCTAATTCAAGCACGCCTTAAAGAGATCTCGGATCACCATACTACCCTTATCATTGCCCATAGACTCTCAACTATTATCGATGCAGATGAGATTATCGTTTTAGATAACGGTTATATAGTTGAGCGGGGCAACCATAAAACCTTGCTACAGCACAAAGGCTATTATGCCGAACTTTGGTATAAATAGCAAGAAGAGGAACATTCTTAAAATTTATCATTATATCAACTACAAGCTTTGTTAAGTGGTTTGGTAAAACCAGCTCGATGTCATTCCCGCGGAGGTTTTGTTGCGTGGATATCAAGTCGTCATTGCGAGCGAACGTTAGTGAGCGTGGCAATCTCAGGAATTCTTCTCAAGATTGCTGCGTCAAATTACTATGTAATTTTCCTCGCAATGACAAAAAAACTGCTCCACGCAGGAATGACATGGATAGCTAATTGATATTTCAAAAAATTGGCTAAAATCTCTTGCAAGAATAGCGGTGACGTTATTCCGGGGTTTCAAAGCCTCTATCCTAAGCGGTATTATCAGCCGTATAAATGGTATAATCCTCGACTTCATGGTCGGGGGATAATATAGTAGCTATGTACAAGGTTTAAAGTGTAAGCTTTAAACCTAAAAGCTATTATAACTGTTCTGTGACGGTTCTTTGAACGTCCCAACCACCCGAAGTGAAAATCTTCGGTGGTTAAAACTTGAGCAATTTAAGTGTAATCACGGAAGCAACTACATGTTCAACAAAAATAATAAATTATTATCTAAAATATTACCGTTCTCTAAGAAAAATAAAGATTTAGAAAAACTAAGATCTAAGTTTAAACAAAGGTTAGCAGAACAGGTAACGGTAGATGAGATAACAAGAATAGAGCAGCGTTCATTATATTTAGAAAGTATAAAATAATTCTAATATATAATAAAGTTTGTTAACTTTTACGATTATGTTATTGCATAGAAACGGTTGATGTCGTCATTGTAAGCGACTAAAGGCCTTGTTGTATGGTTCGTTTATGTCATTTCCACGCAAGCGGGAATCCAGTAAAAAATGATAAAACAAAGAAAATTACATAAAAATTTAGTATATAATTTGCTTAAAAAACTAGATTCCTGCTTTCGCAGGAATGACATCAGCATCCGCGCAACAATGTCCCGCAGCAATGACATCGGTAACTTAGCAATAATGCCACGATTATAAATACAAGCAATCCTTGAAAGAAATTTATTATGTCTCTATTATTAAATATAATTCATTAAATTTAAGGCTAAGTAATCGTGACTGATAAATCTTCTTCTAATTTAGTACCGGTAAATATCGAAGATGAGATGAAAGTATCTTATCTTGATTATGCTATGAGCGTTATAGTAAGTAGAGCTATACCGGATGTTCGGGACGGCTTAAAGCCGGTACATCGCCGAATTATCTATTCCATGCATGAAGCCGGTAATCATGCTAGTAAACCTTATAGAAAATCCGCTAGAATAGTCGGTGACGTGATGGGTAAATACCATCCGCACGGTGATAGTGCTATTTACGACGCGTTAGTACGTATGGCACAAGATTTTTCCTTGCGTTTACCGCTTGTAGACGGGCAGGGTAATTTCGGTTCGATGGATGGTGATGCGGCGGCAGCAATGAGATATACCGAATCTCGAATGGCCAAAGTTTCGTATAAGCTCGTAGAGGATATCGATAAAGAGACTGTCAGCTTTAACCCTAATTACGATGGTTCTGAAGAAGAGCCTTCCGTACTTCCTGCAATGTTTCCCAATTTATTGGTGAACGGTAGCGGAGGCATTGCGGTCGGTATGGCAACTAATATCCCGCCTCATAATCTTGGTGAGGTTATCGATGCGTGCTGTTTATATATAGATAATAACGATATAGAAATATTAGATTTACTTGAAGTTGTTAAAGGACCGGATTTTCCTACAGGTTCAATGATTTTAGGCATTAGCGGTATTAGATCGGCATATCTTACCGGTAGAGGGAGTATCATTATGCGAGGTCGAGCCGAGATTGAGAATATCGGTAATAACCGTCAAGCAATTATTATTACCGAAATACCGTATATGGTAAATAAGGCAAGGCTCGTTGAGAAAATCGCTGAAATGGTTAAGGAAAAGCGTATAGAAGGTATAAGTGATTTACGTGATGAATCGAATAAAAACGGTGTAAGGATTTTTATTGAGTTAAAGAAAGACGTAGTTGCTGAAGTAGTCTTAAATCAAATATACGCATGTACGCAGCTACAAACTAGCTTCGGTGTTATTATGCTTGCTCTTAAAGACGGGCTACCGAAAGTGATGAATTTGAAAGAAGTAATTGCAGCTTTCGTTAGTTTTAGGGAAGTAGTAATTACTAACCGTACTATATATTTACTCAATAAAGCAAGAGATAGAGCTCATATTTTACTAGGACTAACTATTGCCGTTAGTAATATCGATGAAATAATACGTATTATTAAAGCTTCAAATGACTCGAATGCAGCTAAACAAGAATTAATGGCTCGTCAGTGGGAAGCATTAAATATCCTACCTCTTGTAAAGTTGGTTGATGATAAAGCAATGTTAAACGAGCAGGGTAAATGTAACTTTACCGAAGTGCAAGCTAAGGCAATCTTAGAAATGAGATTGCAACGCCTGACCGCTATGGAGAAAAACAAGCTTGAAGAGGATTTAAAGAACCTCATTACGGAAATCACCGAATATCTTAATATACTTGGCTCTCGTACAAGGTTACTTGAAATTTTAAAGGAAGAGCTCATTAAAGTTAAAGAAGAATTTGCGACTCCTCGTCTTACTTCAATTGAATTCGGCGAATTTGATCAAGATATAGAAGATTTAATTCAGCGTGAAGAAATGGTTGTAACCGTAACGCTTGGCGGGTATATCAAGCGTGTACCTCTAAGTAGCTATCGTGCGCAAAAACGTGGCGGTAAAGGAAGATCAGGGCTTTCAATGCGTGATGAAGATATTACCACGCAAGTTTTTGTCGGTAGTACCCATACTCCTATGTTGTTCTTCTCAAATATCGGTCAGGTTTATAGTTTAAAACTGTATAAACTGCCTTTAAGTAATCCGCAGGGTAAGGGTAGACCGATGGTTAATATATTACCGCTGAAAGCAAATGAGCATATTACGAATATTATGCCGCTACCTGAAAATCAGGATGAGAGGGATAATTTAAACATTATGTTCGCAACTGCCAAAGGTAATATCAGAAGAAGCGATTTATTAGATTTCAAAAAGCTTCAGTCGAACGGTAAAATTGCTATTAGGCTTGATGAGGACGATAAATTAATAGACGTAAAACCATGTAAAGAAGACGAGCATATTTTACTTGCTACCAAAGCCGGTAAAGCTTTAAGATTCCCTGTTGAATCGCTGCGTGTTATTAAGAGCCGTACTTCTGATGGGGTACGAGGTATGAAGCTTGCCAAAGAGGATTCCGTAATTTCTATGACTGTGCTTAAAGGTATTAGTAGTACAAAAGAGGATAGAGATGCTTATTTATCCGTGCCGTGGGAGCAGAGACTAGAGATTGCTAAAGGTGAGGCGTTTAATCCTGAAGAACTTGGCGTAAGCTTAACTGCCCCGGCTATTGTAGAAATGGCAAATTCCGAAGAATTCATTTTAACCGTAACTGAGAACGGTTTTGGTAAGAGAAGCTCAGCTTATGGCTATAGAATTACTGACCGTGGCGGTAGCGGTATAATCAATATGGATATTAACGACAAAACTGGTTTAGTCGTCGGTGTTATGCCGGTTAAAATGGATGATGAGTTAATGCTGATTACCAATAGCGGTAAGTTAATTCGCTGTAAACTTGAGTCAGTACGTATTACGGGACGTAACACTAGCGGCGTAATCCTATTTAAGCTAGATGATGGTGAAAAAGTCGTGTCTGTCTCTTTAATTGCTGAAACTGCTGAAAGTGAAGAAGATAGTGAGTTAGAGGAAGAGGGATTAGAGCAATCTGAAGAGGTGTAAGGGCTGAGGCGTTGTTATTCCCGCATAGCTCTTAAAAAGCTCTCGATGTCATTCTTGCGAAAGCATTTTGCATAGATACCTAAGTCGTCATTGCGAGGAGGTATTGTTGCGTGGACCGGTAAAACCCACTGTGTCACCCCGTGGTCAAGCCACGGGATGACAGAGGTGAAATTGCTTCACGCAACAATTCCTTGCGAGCAGCCATAGGCTACGTGGCAATCTCATGAAATAATAAAACTCCTGAGATTGCGGACGTACAAATTACTTTGTAATTTTCCTCGCAATGACGTTAATTTATTAATTGATCTGCTTTTAGTTAACAATACCCCCCCAAAAGAACTTCTAGAAAAGTATTGTAACACTAATTTTTCTCTCTATAATAACTGTATATTGAATTAATATGCAAATATTAACTTTCCAGTCTTTTTTTACTACTATAGCCGGTCTAAGCCGGTAACAATATCTCTATATCTTTCTTTTAATTATATTCATCGATTTAAATTAACTAATTATTAGGTAAGTTTTATGTTGCGTAAAATGCCACTTATTTTAATGGCTATTATCATAAGCTATCATATTGTTAAACCCACTAATGAGTTTAGAAGTACAAAGGTTATTGTATTCAATAAGTCTATCTATTTCTATAATTGGATTATTTCTGCCTTTAATTATTTTTGGTTTACTTTTTAAATCTGTTGTAATGCTAGCCAAAGATGCAACACGTATAGTTTTCTTAATATTATTACTAGTATGTGGGTCTAATGTTTGTTCTACCTTCATAAGTTATTATGTAGGTATATACATATATCAATTCGCTTTATCAATGATCTCTCCTATTTGTGACGATCGTATTTGCTCAGTTTGGTTATATCTTTCTTGCTTATTTTATTTTAAGTAACTGTCGAGTTAAGGAATGCATAGCTAGCCTTATTAATATGATGCCAGCGTCTATAAGTGGATTTAGTGCAATGTCTAGTGATGCCACTTAGTATAATAGGAGCGGAAAATAATACAAATAATAAAGCACTCGCTCGTACCGTTGACCAATAACAGTCAATATTCATCTTGTTGGCGATTGTTTTGCCATATCGATTTTGGCTTATGCTATACTAAAAAGTTATGGATTAGCTGAACCTACTTTATTTAATTATTTTACTTTTTATTTTGTATTGGCAAAATTTTCAGTAGCAGCTATACCAGGTGGTAGAATTATTGTAATGCTCCCTATACTTGAACAATATCTAGGTTTTAATACTAATATGATGTCTCTGATTACAGCTCTTTATATCTTATTTGATCCTGTGATCACTTGTGCTAATGTTTTAGGAAATGGTGCTTTTGTTAAACTGATAGATAATATATATAGTGTAACTCAGAAAGCTTAATTTAAAGTCATGTTCCACCGTGAGCATTAATAAATATTTTAGCAATAGGACGAGGTTTCTCAAAATACTCTAGGTTCTTGCGTGCAGAAAATTAAATTATTTGTATTTTTAGATATTTTTGAGCAAAAATTAATAAGAACGCAAGAGCCTAATATCTCTTTTGCTTTTAAAGTAATTGTTGAATTATCTATATTTGATAAATTAGATATGTGTGTTCCTTGAATGAGGAATTAGTGAATTTTTTAATCAAATCTCAAATATTATATAATTGATTTAAAAGAGAAAAAGCATATAATCTTTGTGTGGAAAGTGATATATTGGTAATAAATTATGATGTGGTTATTAATTGCAATTGGTTTAACCGTTGCGGTTCTTATTATAGGGGTAGTATCGATGGCTATCGAAGGAAAGTTTGATAAGAAATTTAGTTCAAAGTTAATGACTTTAAGGGTTTTTTTTCAGGCAGTTGCTATATTTTTATTGATTATAATGTATTTTTATAAAGTTAATTTATAAATGTCTGAAAATAACTCAAAAGCTACTTAATCGATTTCTCTAATTTCTTCACGTAATTCTTCCCATTTGTCTAAAATTTCTTCTAATGTAACTTCTTCGACTTTTTTCTCTCCATCTTCAAAGTCCTTTAAATCTCTAATCAGTTTCTCTAGCTTTAATAATGAAATTTTTTTTTCATTATACTGATCGCTACAATGTTCTTCGAGTTGTTCGGCAATTTCTTCAATATCACCCCAATGCATTATTATTCCTCCTTATATTTTATGCAAGCCTTATTTATTAACATGTTATCTGATATTTGCTATTATTTTTTACTAAATATTATTAATTCGACAAATTATTGCAAATAGGTGAGTTTATTATGCAACTATTGCCGGAATTAGGCAGGTTTGCTTTCTTTACATTTTGGTGATTTTATAGTATATTAAAATTAAATATTAAGATTTAATTATGTCAATATTACCGATAGTAACGGCACCTGATGAAAGATTAAAGCAGAAATCTCAGCCGGTTTTAGAGTTTACCGATCAAACACGAAAATTTATGGATGATATGCTTAAAACTATGTACCATGAAGACGGTGCAGGGCTTGCAGCAGTACAAGTAGGGGTATTGAAACGTATTTTAGTAATTGATATACAAGATCATGATTCGGTAGCAAGACCAAAAGATTTTTATCCGCTTTTTATAGTGAATCCTGAAATAATAGAAAAAGCAGAAGAGCTAGTTACGGCTAACGAAGGTTGTATCTCATTACCGGAGCAACGTATTGAGGTGGCAAGACCGGAATCTATAAAGATTAGGTATTTAGACTATCATGGTAAATCGCGAGAGCTTAAAGCAAATGATTGGCTTGCAAGAGTTATCCAGCATGAGTATGATCATTTAGAAGGTAAGCTTATGATTGATTATTTAAGTAATTTAAAAAGAGATGTAGTACTGCGTAAGCTTAAGAAACTCAAAAATAATATAGTGTGAAAGTAATCTTTATGGGAACGCCTGAATTCGCTGTTCCCGCTCTTAAAAAACTTATAACTCATCACGAAGTTAAAGCTGTTTTTACACAGCAACCTAAAGCTAAGGGCAGAGGACTTAACTTAGCTAAATCTCCAATACATCAATTAGCATTTGAGCATCAAATTCCTGTTTATACTCCTTCTACTCTTCGTAATGATGAAATAATAAATCTAATTAATAAAGTTAATGCTGATATTATAGTTGTTATTGCCTATGGTTTTATTGTGCCGAAAGCTATATTAGAAGCTAAGAAATACGGCTGTCTTAATATCCATCCATCCGATTTGCCTCGTCACAGAGGAGCGGCTCCTCTGCAGCGTACTATTATAGAGGGTGACCGGAAAAGTAGTGTATGTATTATGCGTATGGATACAGGGCTTGATACAGGTGATATATTGATGAAAGAAGATTTTGATTTAGAAGAAAGAATAACATTGGAAGAACTGCATAACAAATGTGCAAATCTCGGAGCGGAGTTATTAATTAAAACACTTGCAAATATCGATAATATAGTACCAATAACACAGCCAAGTGACGGCGTTACGTATGCTCATAAATTAACTAAAGAAGAAGGAAAAATTAATTGGCATGAATCCGCATATAAAATAGATTGTAAAATAAGGGGCATGAATCCTTGGCCCGGAGCATATTTTAGTTATAATGATAAAATAATTAAAATCCTTGAAGCAGAATATTTAAATGCGGATCATCACTTTACTTCCGGTACCGTTATTAGTGATAAGCTGGAAATAGCTTGTGGAAGCGGTATATTACGAGTGAAAAAACTTCAGCAAGAGAGTAAAAAAGCTTTGAATATAGAAGAATTTTTACGTGGTACAAATATTTTAAAAGATACAGTATTAAAATAAGAGTATTATTATGGGTAAAGATAAAAAAGAAGTTAGGTTTAATGATAATTGAGACGTTAAGGAGTTTACCTCAAAGTTTGAAAAGAATAGTGATATTGATTCTTTAAAAAGGAAAGTAATTAATATAGTAGATGATGAAGTAGAGGATCAAACTAAGCTACTGACGGAAACTTAATTTCTTGTGAAAAAAACTCCACATGGTAAAACATCTCAATATGAAATTAGCGGATTTATTAACAAAGCCGGCGCACATATAAACGATCCAAAGCAAATAAAAGAAATTTCAAAATTATACGCTCATGCCGTATTTGCTGATTTACAGAAAAATATTTTAGGTAAATTTGATAAGAACGGTAATTTAAGTATAACTAAAGATTGTGCAATTGATGAAAATCCAGTCTTTAGAAAAGACGGTAAATTATTATGGGTTAAAACTCAAAGCGGTTTGATAAATAGAGAAGGAGAAATGACAGCAGTAAATCATATTTTACAAAAAGGCAGATTTTTGTTTGAAGATTTAGGCGGTAATGTAGATACAAAATTAGGGACCACAAATCTAAACAAAAAGCCGACAAAGCCTATTTTAAAAAGAGGTTAAAATAACTTTAAGCCCTCTCATAAGAAATAAAATTAAAATTATTTGAAATTAGTGTTTGACAAGCTTTAAAAATATAGATATAAAATCATCACACAAAGTTTGAAACGTAAAACTTTGTAGCTGTTTAAAAAGTTGATAAAGCTAAAAACTAAATACACCGCGATAATAAAAATTTATATCGTGAGTAGATGCTGAAAATAAGAAAAATAATTGTGAAATTAATTCTGTATGCATTGTGTAATCTCAAGTTAAAAGCATAAGTAAATATAATAAGAGCATTTGGTGGATGCCTTGGCACTAGAAGGCGATGAAGGACGTAATACGCTGCGATAAGCTTCGGGGAGTTGCGAATAAACTTTGATCCGAAGATTTCCGAATAGGGAAACCTACCTAATTTATTAGGTATTGTATAGTGAATACATAGCTATATGAGGCAAACCCAGCGAACTGAAATATCTAAGTAGCTGGAGGAAAGGACATCAACCGAGACTCCGTTAGTAGTGACGAGCGAACGCGGATCAGGCCAGTGGCTTCAAAAAAATAACTAAAACAACATGGAAAGGTTGACCATAGAGGGTGATAGTCCCGTATAGGTAAAAAGTTTGAAGTCCTTGAGTAAGGCGGGACACGTGAAATCCTGTTTGAACATAGGGGGACCACCCTCTAAGCCTAAGTACTCTCTAGTGACCGATAGTGAACAAGTACCGTGAGGGAAAGGTGAAAAGTACCCCGACAAGGGGAGTGAAATAGTATCTGAAACCAAATGCTTACAAGCAGTCGGAGCAAGCGTATTTATATGTCTTGTGACGGCGTACCTTTTGTATAATGGGTCAGCGACTTAGTTTATCTAGCAAGCTTAAGCCGTTAGGTGTAGGCGTAGCGAAAGCGAGTCTGAATAGGGCGTTTAGTTAGATGAATTAGACCCGAAACCGGGTGATCTAGCCATGGCCAGGTTGAAAGCGGAGTAAAATCCACTGAAGGACCGAACCCACTACTGTTGAAAAAGTAGGGGATGAGCTGTGGTTAGGGGTGAAAGGCCAATCAAACTCGGATATAGCTGGTTCTCCGCGAAATCTATTTAGGTAGAGCGTTATAGCGATTACCATCGAAGGTAGAGCACTGAATGAGCTAGGGGGTCCCACAGACTTACCAAACTCAATCAAACTCCGAATGTCGATGAGTACAGCATAGCAGACAGACTATGGGTGCTAAGGTCCATAGTCGAGAGGGAAAAAGCCCAGACCGCCATCTAAGGTCCCTAAATCATGACTAAGTGTTAAAGGATGTGAGAAGACCAAAACAACTAGGATGTTGGCTTAGAAGCAGCCATCATTTAAAGAAAGCGTAATAGCTCACTAGTCTAAATAAGTTTTCTTGCGCCAACAATGTAACGGGGCTCAAGTCATGTACCGAAGATGCGGGTTTATGCATTTGGCATAAATGGTAGCGGAGCGTTCCGTAAGCCTGCGAAGGTGAACCGTGAGGTTTGCTGGAGGTATCGGAAGTGAGAATGCTGACATAAGTAGCGATAAAGAATGTGAGAAACATTCTCGCCGAAAGTCCAAGGGTTCTTGCGTAAAGTTAATCTGCGCAAGGTTAGTCGGCCCCTAAGATGAGGCTGAAAGGCGTAATCGATGGGAATCAGGTTAATATTCCTGAACCTGAAGGATGTGACGAAAATAGTAAATTGTACAGTCTTATTGGATTGATTGTGCGGTGAATATTTTCCAGGAAATAACACCTTCATTATAGACCGTACCCGAAACCGACACAGGTGGACAGGTAGAGTATACCAAGGCGCTTGAGAGAACGATGCTGAAGGAACTAGGCAAATTGCATCTGTAACTTCGGAAGAAAGATGACCTGTATATGGGCAACCATGTGCAGGTGGCACAAGCTAGGGGGTAGCGACTGTTTATTAAAAACACAGGGCTCTGCAAAGTCAATAGACGATGTATAGGGTCTGACGCCTGCCCAGTGCTGGAAGATTAAAAGGAGGGGTGCAAGCTCTGAATTGAAGTCCCAGTGAACGGCGGCCGTAACTATGACGGTCCTAAGGTAGCGAAATTCCTTGTCGGGTAAGTTCCGACCCGCACGAATGGCGTAACGATTTCCCCACTGTCTCCAGTATCGACTCAGCGAAATTGAATTCTCCGTGAAGATGCGGAGTTCCCGCGGTCAGACGGAAAGACCCCGTGAACCTTTACTATAGCTTTGCACTGGTGTTAGGAATCAGATGTGCAGGATAGGTGGGAGACTACGAAGCGAAGGCGTCAGCCTTTGTGGAGTCACCCTTGAGATACCACCCTTTTGGTGCTTGACATCTAACCGAGATCCTTGAATCAGGATCCGAGACAATGCATGGTGGGTAGTTTGACTGGGGCGGTCGCCTCCCAAAGAGTAACGGAGGCGCGCGATGGTTAGCTCAGGTTGGTCGGAAATCAACTTTTAGAGTGCAATGGCATAAGCTAGCCTGACTGCGAGTCTGACAAGACGAGCAGAGACGAAAGTCGGTCATAGTGATCCGGTGGTCCCGAGTGGAAGGGCCATCGCTCAACGAATAAAAGGTACTCCGGGGATAACAGGCTGATGATTTCCAAGCGTCCATAGCGACGAAATCGTTTGGCACCTCGATGTCGGCTCATCACATCCTGGGGCTGGAGAAGGTCCCAAGGGTTCGGCTGTTCGCCGATTAAAGTGGTACGTGAGCTGGGTTTAGAACGTCGTGAGACAGTTCGGTCCCTATCTGCCGTGGGTGTAGGAAGTTTGAGAGGATCTGCCTTTAGTACGAGAGGACCGAGGTGGACGTACCCCTGGTGGACCAGTTGTCGTGCCAACGGCACAGCTGGGTAGCTAAGTACGGAAGGGATAACTGCTGAATGCATCTAAGCAGGAAACCCACCTCAAAACTAGACTTCCCCATTAGAGCCGTGGAAGACCACCACGTTGATAGGTCGGGTGTGGAAGCACAGTAATGTGTGTAGCTAACCGATACTAATAGCTCGATTGGTTTACTTTGCTGTGAGATTACATATGCATATAGTGTTAATGTTATAAGAGTGTAGTATCTACTCACAAAGTTATCAGGTTAAATAGTTTTATCAACTAATAAAAATGTTATTGCATAACTAATGTTATATACTGTAGCCCTGCCACGATATCCAGCGAGAATTATTTTGCTGAGTATCGTAGTAAAAGTTAAGATATGATGTTGAGAATTTTTTTGAGTCGTGCAACAACATTAACAGCAAACTATAATACAAATCTATCTTTTTAAAAGTTTGTATTGCTAGCTTGGTGGTTATAGCATGAGTGAAACACACGATCCCATCCCGAACTCGAATGTGAAACCTCATAGCGCTAATGGTACTATGTCATAAGGCATGGGAGAGTAAGTCGCTGCCAAGCTTGCAATGCAAGTTGTTAATTACCTTTCTTTCTCTTCATGAGAATATTTTATATTCATAATTTTTACCTTTCTCTATATTAGTAATGCTTACGCATTAAATAATAAACATCAATTTATTTCCATAGAATCGCTAAAATCTAACATAGAAATTAAAAAGCTATTTAAAGAAAAAAAATACTGGTCAATTTATTTTAGAGTTACCAAACGTCACAGTAATTAATGAAGGTGGAATTTTAACTCAAGAAGGTTATATTCTACAAGATACTCAAACAATCTTAGGTGATCTCGTTTATTAAAAAAACGAGATATTAATACTGAAAATCCTTTATATTTTAATGGAAAATTAGCAGTAATTTTATCTTTTGGTTCTGAAAATTGGTATCATTGGCTGCTACAAATTTTGCCTAGATTAATTATATTAAAAGAATCAGCTCTTGAATATGATCGTATCTATATTAATAATTTAAAATATTCATGGCAAATTAAGTCATTAGAGATAGTATTAAATTATTTAAATATACTGGAAGATAAGATTTTTATAGTAAATAGTGACTGTATAATTCAAGCTACTAGACTAATTGTTCCATCTGTACCGTTTATTCCGGTAAAAGGTACACCTTTGCCTTTATGGTTAAAAAAAGATTTAAGAAATATTTTTATTAAAGATAATAGTAAAGTATACGATAAAATATATATTTCTCGTAAATACGCTTCTACCCGAAAAATAGTTAATGAAGAGGAATTAATAGAAAAAATTGAGAGATCCGGTTTGAAAGTAATATATCTAGAGCTATCCTTCCCGTATGAACAGGCCCGGCTTTTTAATAAAGCAAAAATAATAGTTGGATCGCACGGATCAGGATTTGCTAACTTTATTTTTGCGGCTCCAAAATGCAAAGTAGTAGAGATTGATCACGGTACAACTCCCTCTAGAAGTTTTTATAAAAGAATGGCAAATTATATGTCATGCGATTATTATCCTTTTTATGTAGATCATCAGACAACAGAAGAGCATTTAGAAGACGATATAAAGATCAATATTGATGAATTTATTAAGTTTCTTAGAGGTCATCTGTAAATAAATTTTAATTAGTAATTAAAGAGCTTTGTTAGCGAAAATTGAAGTTAATTCTTAAAATCATTATTTAATAAATAAGATTCGCTATTCATTTCATTTAGTCTTGAAATAGTGCGTTTAAATTCTGCGGCTCGTGCTGAACCTTGATATATTTTATTTGGGTTATCTTCTAGGCTCATAAATAAGAGTATTTTATAGAAATAGGCATTATCGATAAAGTTGATAAATCTAACGGCTGTATTTGTATCGTTAGAATCGATAGTATGAACGTTCCCCACTATAATAACGTTAAAATTTTGGCAAATATTAACATAATCGATATAGCTTAGGCCTCTTGTAAATAATTCATTATAATCTGTTACTAATATTCTTTTATGCACTTTTTGAAAGGATATTTCTCTACCTAGAACCTGTATATTTTGAGGAGCAAGATTATTATCACTAATATCTGTGATAATTTTTTCAAGTTTGTTTTGGTTTTCTAAAGTTAAAGGATAAATTATCCTTGCCTCTTTAACTCTTAACGCTTTATCAAATCGATAATCATGTTGATTATCTAGATATTTAACATAAAATGTATTATTGATTATCTTTATAAAAGGTAAGAAAGATTCTCGTTGTAATCCGTCTTTGTACAGATTATTGGGACTCGTGTTAGAAGTTATAAAAATAAAAATATTTTGCTTTATTAATTCATTAAATAATCTACCGATTATCATTGCATCAGTAATATCTTTAATTTCAAACTCATCTATACATAACACTTTAGTTTGTTTAGTATAGTTTTTAGCAATTTTAGGGATGATATCTTTCTGATTTGCTGTTTGTAATTTATGCATAGATTTATGAATTTCCTGCATAAAGTTCTGATAATGTATTATTATTTTAGGTGTGGTTAATTCTTCACAAAAAGAATTCATGAGCATAGTTTTACCGCTGCCCACCGGACCGTATAAATAAATTCCGCTTTCTAAGTTATTTTGATTAAAGAATTTGAATAAACTTTTAGGTTTATTAAGTGCTGCTGCCAGCTGTTTTAATTCTTCTCGTAAAGCAGTTTGTTTTGAATCTTGTATTAATGAAGTAGAGGATTTAATCATCCAAAATATTTTTTATCTAGTTTGTTATAGGTTTTTTCTAAAATGTCGTTCCTAGCTAAAAGCAGGAAGGCTTTGTTGCGTGGATCAATTTCACCTCCGTCATCCCGTGGTTTGACCACGGGATCCAGTGAAAAATGCTAACCTTTAGCATTTTTTGTTATTTTTGCTAGATTGGCACGCTCCTTTTAGTTGCTCGCAATGACGGTTGTGATTATCATTTCCTACATAAAAGCGTTGCATCGCCGTAGCTAAAAAAACGCATTGCTTCTTTTATAGCATATTTATATAATTCATGCATCTCTTTAAATCCGGCAAAAGCACATATAAGCATAAATAAAGTAGATTTAGGAAAATGGAAATTAGTAAGTAGCATATCGGCTGTTTGAAATTTAAAACCTGGGGTTATGAAAATATCGGTTTTAAAGCTACCTGCTTTTACGATGCCGTTATTGCAAGAACTCTCAAGTGTTCTAAGTGTTGTAGTGCCGACTGCGATAATACGTTTCCCTTCTTGCTTTGCTTTATTGATAATTTCAGCAGTGTCAGGAGTAATAGAGCAATATTCGGTATGCATTTTATGTTCATGAATATTTTCGGTTTTTACAGGTAAAAAAGTTCCAGCTCCCACATGTAATGTTAAAAATGTGGCTTGTATGCCTTCTGCCTTAAGCTTATCAAGTATATCCTTTGTAAAATGCAAGCCTGCTGTCGGTGCTGCAACTGAACCTTCTATTTGGCTATAGACAGTTTGATAGCGGTCGTTGTCGTTTTGAGTGTTTGTCATCCCGTGGTTTGACCACGGTATCCAGTCATTATTTAAATATGTTTTGGATCCCGTGGTCGTAGCCACGGGATGACATAATGAGTGTGAACGCCTAATATAAACCGGTAGCGGCATCTCACCGTATTTATTTAAGAACTCGAATACAGAAATATCATTAAGCTCAAATTTTACTTTAATCTCACCCATTGCAAGTTTTTCGGTAATAATTACCTTATGATTATCAAAATAAAATTCATCATTTACATGAAGCTTTCGAGCTGGTTTAGCAAAAGCCGACCAATTATCATCTGATAATTTTTGATTCAAATTTATTGTAATATTTTTCCCCAAATTTAACTTTGCTTTTATTACCTTACTATTATTAAAGACTAATAAGTCCCCTTCTTTTAAGTAATCTATTATGTTGTAGAATTTGGTTTTAATAGGCGGCGTAACAGCAATTAGTAAATCTGAGTTATCACGTTCACTAGATGGATATTGTGCGATCAGTTCGCTTGGTAAATCAAAGTCAAAATCAGATAGTTTCATTGTTTAAATATTAGTAGCTAAAAAAGTGATTATAACAGCATATGACAATATTTAATATAATATTTTAGTTTATTGATTGCTTACTAATAAATAAACTATTTGTTGATAAAATGATTTTTTTCTGTACGATACAAAATACTATCAATTGAATCATTAAGGGAAATACTTGATAATCGATGATATAATTAGAAATAAATTTCATGAGATATTAAGCAGTAAAGATATAGAAGAAAATATGGGATTTAATAATATATATAAAATAAAAAGATATGAATTTTTTAGAGAAAGTTTTGTCAAAGAATTCAAAGCTTTGATTGAAGATCCAAATACAGAAGTATATACATTGGAAGGTGAGGCTAAATCTTTTTGATATTTTGCGTGTCATAATAATCAGAAAGGGATAGTAAGGCTTCTACTTGCAAAAGGTGCAAATATAATCCTTGACCACAACAGCGGTACCGTTTTTCACACTGCCCTAACAGCTCAACATTTTGATATGGCAACATTTCTAATTGAAAATGGTGCGGATCCTAATTACGTAACAGGTGACAATATGACTTATTTAGAAATATGTACGTCCTATACCTAAATATAGCCATGGTAACTAAATTGCTCGCTTATGGTGCTAATATGAAAAACCGCATTTAAAAGTTTAGTAGACCTAACTAGAGAGCTTAATGATAGTAAGCAGAGTACAGATATGGTAAAAGTATTGTTACAATATGGTGCTAATCGGATATACTCGATCCTGACGGTCAAATGGTCCGTGACAAGGAAGCAATTTATGAACCTCTGAAAGCTCTTTTAACGCTTGAATCCACATTGCGTAAGAATGATTACAAGAAGATTAAGGCTATTGACAAGAAAGATTTAGCTGCGTTTGTTCAATGGAAAGCAGCAATATTACCGGTTGTAAAAGATGTTTCTAAGAATGATTCTATAAAACAACCATTAATAGAATTAGTAGGAAAGATAGCTAAATTGATACCGCCTTTAGAGTTTTTATGCATTTTAAAAATTGAAGATATTATTGATAGTAACGCTACAGATAAGATAGAATTACCTAAGAGTGCAATAAAAGCGATGACAGAGTGCGGACTACTGCAAGTTGAAGCAACAGGAGACATAGTGGCTCATAATGATTTAGTTTAAAGGTTGAGGCTGGTTTTATGTCATTCCTGCTTTCGCAGGAATGACATAAAACATGGGTAATACCTCCTCACACTATTAACCCTTTAACTTGAGAGTTCCATAATTTTTGATATAGCTTACTATTTTTTAGTAATTCTGCATGGTTACCGTCATCGATTATACTTCCCTTTTCAAAAACTAAAATTCTATCCATATTGAGTAAAGTAGATAATCTGTGGGCAATGACTATCACGGTTTTATTTTGCATTAAATAATCCATTGACTCTTGAATCAGGCTTTCCGTCTCGCTATCTAAGCTACTTGTTGCTTCATCGAGAATTAAAATAGGAGCATTTTTTAAGATGGCTCTTGCTATGATAATTCTTTGACGCTGACCGCCTGATAAGTTATTCCCCCGTTCACCGCACATAGTATCGTAACCGTCCGGTAGATTATCGATAACATCATGAATATGTGCAGCTTTTGCTGCTTCTATAACCTCCTCAAGAGTAGCTTCTTTTTTCCCGTATCTGATATTGTCCAAAATGGTACGATGAAAAAGCACCGGTTCTTGAGGTATAAGGCTAATGGCTTTTCTTAAAGAATCTTGAGTTACGTTTTTAATATTTTGATTATCTATTAAAATCATTCCTTCTTCTATATCATGTAACCTCGTGACTAAACTAATAAAAGTGGTTTTTCCTGAACCTGAAAATCCAACTAGTCCTACTTTTTGTTTACTCGGTATTAATACCGATTTATTATAAAATAGCTTGTTATTATGATGATAATTAAATGTAACATTTCTAAATTCAATAACCCCTTCTTTTATATCTAATGGAGTAGCGTTTGCAATATCAGTTATAATATGCGGTGCCATTAAAGATAAGCCTTGATTAAATGCCCCGACCTGCTCGAACATATCACCGATTTCTTGCGTTAAATCCCAAATATCGTCTGCTACATTTATACATAATGTTAGTACTAATACGCAATCACCTATGCTTATAGATAATTCGCTACGAAGTTTAGATAAATAATAAATCATTATAAAAATCATTATTGAACAAGAAGTCCCAAGAGCATAACGCAATTTGAACATAAAGAATTGCATAGTCTGCTCATCGGCTACGGCATTTTCTACTCTTGTTTCGAGATGTTGACGTTCAAATTTATGGGCTGTAAACATTCTAACCGCATTAATGTTGCTAATTGCATCTACGATACTACCGGCAACAAAAGATTGGCTTCTAGCATAATTTAATGAGTATTTATTGATTTTATCGGAGAAAAGAACACTAAGTCCTAAAAAAACCGTAATCCATAAAATAAATATCGTAGCAAAAACGTAATGTACCGAATGTAAAGCAATTAATGCAAATACAATAATAGCGAGTTTACGAAGAATTTTTTCACCGAATATTGAAATAATCATCTCAAACGATCTTGCAGTTTCGGTAATACGATTGCTAATATGTCCTGCTAGATTATCCTGAAAGAATTTATGGCTATGATATTGGGTATAATTATAAAGTTCATTTAGTATTTTCCCTTTTATTATGGGCATAGTCTTGAGATACAAATAATCATATGAACGATATGCTATATTAATACTCTCCCACCAAAGAGCATAAAATACTGCCCAGTAAATCATGGAAGATAAAAGATTATTAGCGTTCTTATCGCTGAAAGATTCTATTAAATCAATGATTTTCTGAAGTAATATACTATCAATCGCCGGAATCATACCGAGTAAAATACAAATTACAGTCAATAAAGTCATTTTAACTTTATCGAATTTTAAAAAATAAATACTTAAGCTAAATGTTGATTTAGATAAAGTAGGGTATTTTATCACGATAATGTACCTCGATTTTAAAATAATATATTAATTCGTGTTATTTTGGAGCATATTTAATTTAATTATTTTAAAATATACCTAAAAATATTAAATCTTTGGAAAAATAATAAACAAGCCTTGCTTCTTACCTTAAATAATGCTACAAAATTCAGAAAATAACTTCAACATCATTAGAAATGCAAGAAAAAGAATTATCTAATAATTTTTTAGAAGAACAAGAAAAGTCTAAGGAAGACGATTCTCCGTTCTTTGATGTAAAATATATTTGTCAAGCAAGTTTATTAATTACGGATTCTATCCGAAAAGGGTATGATGTAACGCAATTGCCCAATGGTGATA
This sequence comes from Rickettsia conorii str. Malish 7, assembly GCF_000007025.1. Taxonomy (NCBI): domain Bacteria; kingdom Pseudomonadati; phylum Pseudomonadota; class Alphaproteobacteria; order Rickettsiales; family Rickettsiaceae; genus Rickettsia; species Rickettsia conorii. Next base: position 291,769 of record NC_003103.1, read on the forward strand.
TTAATGTTACAGAAGTAAGAATAGTAAATGTTCATTATAATTGGAACTCCGAAAAAGGAAAATTTGTTAAAACTAATCAGATAGAATTTAATAATAGCAAAGGTGGATGATTAAATCAAATACTGTATACTCGCTTAATTTGAAAAATTGGCTACGTCGTCGTCCTATAAGTACTGTGGTACTCACGTATTAAGTATACGTTATTACACTGGGAGTATATTGTTATTGTCACAAAGCTTATTATCTTAAAACAGCAGCTTAAATATGGAATTTGATCAAGGATTATTATCAAGGATTCAATTTGCTTTTACCATAAGTTTTCATATAATATTCCCTGCTTTTACTATAGGGCTTGCAAGCTTTTTAGCGGTAATTGAAGGGTTATGGTTGAAAACAAAAAAGCCGGTTTATCAAGAAATATACAAATTTTGGGTGAAGATTTTTGCCGTTACTTTCGGTATGGGAGTAGTTTCGGGTGTTGTAATGTCTTATCAATTCGGTACTAACTGGTCGAATTTTTCAGATAAGGTTGGAAATGTCCTTGGTCCGCTTCTCGGTTTTGAAGTATTTACTGCTTTTTTCCTCGAATCTTCTTTTTTAGGTATAATGTTATTCGGCTTTAATAAAGTCAGTAAAAAAGTACATTTTATTTCTACGTTAATAGTTGCCGTTGGTACTGTAATCTCAGCTTTTTGGATACTTGCAGCTAGTAGCTGGATGCATACGCCTGCTGGTTTTGAACTGCGAGGCGAAGGATTCTTTTATCCTTTAAATTGGCTAGAAATTATCTTTAACCCTTCTTTCCCATATCGCTTTTTCCATATGATTATGGCGGCTTATTTAACTACTTCTTTTGTTATCGGTGGTGTAGCTAGCTTTTATTTACTAAATAATCGTTATAAAGAGCATGCTAAAATTATGCTTTTTATGGCGGTGTTAATGGCGTTAATCGTTGCACCTATTCAAATAGTTATTGGTGATCTGCATGGTTTAAATACTCTTAAATATCAGCCGGTCAAGGTCTCGGCTATGGAAGGTATTTGGAATACAGACAAAGGAGCAGCTTTTAATCTTATCGGCTTTCCTGATGGGGAAGAAGAAAAAACAAAATATGCTGTAGAAATACCTTATGCTAGTAGTTTAATCTTAACGCATAGTTTAGATGGTGAAGTGAAAGGATTAAAAGAATGGACAAAAGAAGAGCGTCCGCCGGTTGCAGTAGTATTTTTTAGCTTTCGTATTATGGTAGGAATCGGTTGCTTAATGGTATTTATAGGTATTGTGGGGTTATATCTTTACTTGAAGAAAAGATTATATACTACGCATTGGTTTCAATATTGGTATATATTAATGTCACCTTCAGGTTTTATTGCAGTACTTGCCGGTTGGTTCGTAACCGAGGTAGGTAGACAACCTTATATAGTATATAATATTTTAAAAACCGTGGATACGGTATCACCGGTACTCGGCAAATATGTATTTATTTCTCTAATTGCTTTTATAGTAGTGTATGTGATCATTTTCGGAGCGGGTATATATTATATAATGCATTTGATAAAGAAAGGTATAGAAGTGATAGATAATAAAGAAATGTACGGAGAGAGTGGTTTGAATAACCCATTATTAGAAAAGTAATAAGCTTATGTTAAATTTTGCACCTTATATAGATTTACCGCTTGTTTGGGGTGGGCTTATAGCTACCGCTATTTGTTTATATGTTTTATTAGACGGTTTTGATTTAGGAGTAGGAATCTTATTTCCGTTTGCACCTACCGATGATTGCCGTCATAAAATGATCAATTCTATTGCTCCTTTTTGGGACGGTAACGAAACTTGGTTAGTACTTGGCGGCGGTGGTTTATTTGCGGCTTTCCCGTTGGCGTATTCGCTATTAATGCCGGCTTTATATATTCCTATTATATTGATGTTACTCGGTCTAATATTTCGTGGTGTAGCTTTTGAATTCCGTTTTAAGGCTCATATAGGTCATCGTTATATTTGGGACTACGCTTTTCATTTCGGTTCTATGATTACTGTTTTTTGTCAAGGTTTAATGCTTGGTACGTTTGTCCAAGGAATAGAGATAGAAGGACGAGAATTTGCAGGAGGGAGCTTTGATTTTCTTACTCCCTTTTCCGTTATGACGGGGATAGCATTAATATTCGGTTATGCACTCTTGGGTGCTACTTGGCTTATTCTGAAAACAGAAAAGACAACACAAGATTGGGCTTATAAATCTGCTTTATATATTTTATTTTACGTTGCACTTTTTATGGGGCTTGTAAGCTTATGGGTTCCTTTCTTAAATAACCACATAAATCATCGTTGGTTTAGTGTACCTAATCTTTACTATTTATCTATTGTACCTATTGTAACTGCTTTAATATTTATCAAGTTAATTAAAGCCGTTAAGCAGAAAAAAGAAGTAAAGCCGTTTATTTATACGATCTTGTTATTTTTATTAGGATATTTAGGGCTTGCGATAAGCATATGGCCATATATCGTTCCTTATAAAGTTACGCTTGAAACTGCTGCAGCAGCACCGGAGTCACAGTCTTTACTGTTGATAGGGGCTGGGATATTCCTACCTGTCATACTTGGCTACACATTCTATTGTTATTATATATTTCGTGGCAAATCATCTCATCATCCGATATATTAAAAAATTTAAAAAAATAACCTCTTGTCTCAAAGGGTGGCAATGGTTTATTATCCTATGGCTTAGCGGATTATTATCCACATTACTTTTAACTTATGTAGTTAAGCTGGTGTTTAGGGTGATAGTAGGAATATAACCTTGACAAAACGTACTGTTTATAGTACGTTATTAATATTAAGTCTCACTAACTATAAGGAAAAAATAATGGAAATATATAATACAAGCGAAGCAAGAAGTAAGCTTTATAAACTTATAGATTATGTTTCTGATGTACACAAACCTGTTTATATTAAAGGTAAAAGAAATAATGTAGTTATAATTTCAGAAGAAGATTATCGTAATATGGAAGAAACTTTATATTTATTATCTATTCCAAATATGCGTAAGTCTATAATTGAAGGACGAGCAGAGCCTATAGCGAAGTGTAGCGATAAATTAAATTGGTAATTTTTTATAAATGTATATAATTCGTTATACTATACAAGTACAAAAAGATGCTAAGAAAATAGTGCAAGCCGGTTTAAAGAATAAAGTAGAAGTTTTATTAAACATAGTTAGTACTGATCCTTGGAAAATTTACCCTCCATATGAAAAGCTCGTTGGTGACTTTAGCGGTTGCTATTCAAGAAGAATTAATATTCAACATAGGTTGGTTTATGAAGTTTATAAACAAGAAAAAGTTGTAAAAATTCTTAGAATGTATACGTATTATGAATAAGTCATTAACTGAAAAAATCTCAGCATTTATTATTACCAAAAATGAATCCACAAGGGTAGCACGAGCTATAAATAGCGTAAAAAATATTACTGATGAGGTGATAGTAGTCGATAGTGAAAGTACTGATGATACGGTAGCAATAGCTGAAAAATTAGGAGCAAAGGTAGTAATAAAACCGTGGCTTGGTTATGTAGGACAGAAATCTTTTGCCGAAAGCCTTTGCGTAAATGATTGGGTTCTTAATATTGATGCCGATGAGGAGTTGTCTAAAGAGTTACAAGACGAAATAGAGTATATTTTTGCCTCTCATAATCAAGATCGTTATTTAGCTTATCAAATAAAGCTGTTAATAATGCATCGTAATGATCAAAAGCCACGAATGTTTGCTCCATTTAATAAATGTACTCGGTTGTATAATAAAAAATTTGCAAGCTTTGCAAATACCGTAAATAGTACTACTCATGATTCGGTAATATTTAATAAAGATGTTGATTTTGCAGGTAAAATTTATCTATTAAATGAAGCTGCTTATCATTATTCTGGTACTTCAATTGAGCAGTTGGTCACTAAAGCAAATTTTTATTCTAACGAGCAAGCAAAAGATTTAGTTAAGCAAGGAAAAAAGCTTTCAAATTTTCGTTTAACAACAGAAATGATATGGTGGTTTTTTAAAGCGTTTTTTATCAGACGCTATTTTGTATTTGGTGTTGACGGTTTTGTAGATTCAATAATTTTTGCTTTTGCAAGATTTCTAAGGCTTACGAAGTTAAGAGAGTCATCGCTTAAATCAAAAAACGTCATTGCGAGCGACTATAAGGAGCGTGGCAATTTCATGAAGTAATATAAAATTCCTGAGATTGCCACGTCGATGCTATGCATCTCCGCGCAATGACGATTTAGAAAATAAAAGATAAATTATGAAAGAAAATTTTAATGTTAGTAAATTAAAAAACGGTTTGACAATTTTAACATATAATATGCCTTATGTTAATTCGGTAGCAATAAATTTAATTGCTAAAGTTGGAGCACGTTATGAGAATGCAGAAGAGGATGGCATATCTCACTTTCTTGAGCATATGGCTTTTAAAGGTACAAAAACTAGAACGGCAAAACAGATAGCGGAAGCGTTTGACGCTATAGGCGGACATTTTAATGCCTATACCGGTCATGAGAATACGGTATATTATGCACGAGTCTTGTCTGAAAATTGTGATAAAGCACTTAATATACTTGCCGATATAATTCAAAATTCTATTTTTTCTGATGAGGAAATAGCTAAGGAATATCAGGTGATCATGCAGGAAATTGCTCATCATCAGGATAATCCAGATGACCTAGTATATGAGAAATTTTATAATAAAGTTTATAGAGAACAACCGTTGGGTAAGTCAATCTTAGGTACTGCTAAAACCCTTGCAACTTTTACGAAAGAACATTTTTTTAATTTTATAGATAAATATTATAATGCTGCAAATCTCTATTTATCAATTGCCGGTAATATTGATCATGATAAAATAGTAATTATAGCGGAACAGTTATTTTCTTCTTTGAAGCAAGGAGTAAAAAGTAGCTTTATTCCGGCAAAATATATAGGCGGAAACGGCTTTATTAATAAGGAGTTAGAGCAAACTAGTTTAGTGCTAGGGTTTGAAGGTACATCATATATTAATTTAGAAAAGCTTTACCAAACCCATCTACTTTCTATAATATTCGGTGGCGGTATGTCATCGCGTTTATTTCAAAGTATTCGTGAGAAATTAGGTTTAGCATATGCAGTAGGTAGTTATAATAGTGCTTATTTTGATAGTGGAGTGTTTACAATTTATGCATCCACTGCACATGATAAATTAGAATTATTATATAAAGAGATTAAAAACGAAATAATAAAAATGACTGAACAAGTAAGCACAGAAGAGATTCTTAGAGCTAAAACACAACTACGTAGTAATTTACAAATGGCTCAAGAGAAAAATACCTATAAGTCAGAAGAAATAGGTAAAAATTATTCTGTTTTCGGTCAATATATTTCTCCTGAAGAGATTATGGAAATTATCATGAGCATAAAAGCTGATGATATTATTAATACGGCAAATAAAATATTTAGTGGTACTACTACGTCGGCAATTATCGGTCCGAATGATCTTCAGGGATTTTAATGATATGCTTGTGTGGATACCAGAGTCGTCATTGCGAGCGGCCGTAGGCTGCGTAGCAATCTCATGAAATAATAACAAGCTCCTGAGATTGCTTCGTCAATTACTGCGTAATTTTCTCGCAATGACGAGGAAAATGAATTTTGAGACAAATAAATGAAAAAAAAATTATATGAAGGTTCAAGTAAAATTTTATATTCTGCCGAAGAAGATTTTTTACTTATAATGGCTTTTTCCGATAAGGCTATTTTAGAAACAGGTGAGATTGTTGATATATCAGGTAAAGGAGTACTTAATAATAATATTTCTTCCTTTCTAATGGATAAACTGGAAATGATCGGCATTGAAAATCATTTTATCGAAAAAATAAATATGAGGGAGCAATTAATTCAATATGTTGAGGTTTTCCCGATACAAGTAATAATATCATCAGTAGCGTGCAGTAGATTTGTAAAAGAATTCGGAATTGATGAAGGGTATGTATTTGATAAACCTATTATTGATTTTAAGGTCCGAAGTCGTGAATTTAAATATCCGATAGTTAATGAGTATCAAATATTAAATTTCGGTTGGTTAACTAGGGATGAAATTAAAGCGGTAAAAGAGCAGGCTTTGCGTATATATGATTTTCTAAGCGGCTTATTTATTGGTGTCGGGATTCGGCTTGTTGAGTGTAAATTAGAATTTGGGCGTGTGTTTAACGGTGAAGAATCTATCATTATGTTAACTGATGAAATTAGTCCGGATAATTGTAGATTATGGCATATTAACAGTAATGAAAAATTGGGATTTGAATTGCTTGAAAAAGAACCAAATAAGGTTTTTGAATCATATCAGCTAATAGCTGATCGTTTAAAAGAAAAATAAATGTATTTTTTAAGCGATATATACTATTTTGGACTGTTTAAGGTTTTATTACAAAGTTTAGTTTTTCGTCATTGCGAGGAAAATTACGAAGTAATGGACGAAGCAATCTCAGGATATTTGATGAGATTGCCACGCAGCCTACTGCTGCTCGCAATGACGATTAGGTGTCTACACAGGAACAACATTTCTGATTTTTAATAATTTTTTACAGTAAAAAAGATGAAAATACGATTTATTATAATAAGCTTTATAGCTCTAATCCTAGTAGGGTGGGGATATGCTGCCTATAAATTTGAACATCAAAGTAAAGAAAATATTATCTCTATTCTTGATAAATATGAAAAATATATAACTTATGATGCAATAAAAGTTAATAAATATGGATTTAGTGTTACTTTAAATAAAGTAATGTTAAAACCTATAGATTTTTATTTTGATGAAATAGTTATTAGACATATACCGTTTTTGAATATTACAAAAATTGATTCTTACGGAAATAATGTAAAAATTACTACCGCTCAAGATGAAAAAAATATTTTTTACTCACCTGATCATCATACAACAATTTGGTTTAGAAAATCTTTGTTTAATAGAGAGCCTGATTATTGGACATTAAGCTTGAGTGACAATAAATCAACTCTTTATAGTTCTCTAGATGCAGAAAAATTAGCAGAGAGTGATATTAGTAATTCTGTAATTACTAATACTAAGACATCGGATAACCTTAATTTGTTAATTTTGGATGGAAAAAGTACTGTTTCTTTTATTTCTGAAAATTACAGAAGAAATTTATATGATAAAATTTTTGAATTTTTGAGAGATCAAATAGCTAATGACTCTGATACTGCTTTCTTTGAGTATGGTTTGACAAAGTTAGATATATTGAATTTACCTATTTCTTACAATTCCAAATTAAAACTAAAATATAGTGATGAGTTAGTAGCTCTTGGGAAATTATTAATTCAAAATGTTTCTCTAGATCAAAGGCAAGATGAGAATATGCATGCTGTTATTTTTATGCAGATGTTAGGAGAATTAGTAAAAGGTAAGCCGTTTTTAGTTGCTTGTGATATTGAAAGAAAAGGAAAAGTAGAAAGTAATTTATATAAATTAAATATAGAAAAAGATAAAATTTTTGATTTTGCTTTAAATATTAAATCTACTATAGAACCTTCTGAAACATACCAAAAAACGGCAGCTGAAGCTTTAGGAAGCTACTTTAGTAATGGTTTAAACAAAAGAGCTGAGTTAGATAAAATTTTTAAACTAACTAGCCCTATTACTCAAGAAGATGGGGAAAGAGTAATGGGTGTTTTTGCAAAAATAAATAATTCCGAATTTAATTTAAAAGGTCAGTTTGATCCTGAAGCAAAAAAATTATCCGGTAACACTAATCTTGTAATGGATGATTTTAATTTTGCTATTGATATTGATATGCCTACTATAGATAATCCTCTGAATCTAGAAAGCGTAATAAAATTATCGGATCCGAGTGTGGTTATAAATAATTTTGTGCATTATACTAATAATGCTATTGTACCGGTGCTTAATAAAATAAAAGATTCTAAGGAATTTGCTTTAAATCTAGGAAAACAATCTTCAGTAATAAAGCAATATGGCTTTAGGGCAATAGAAGTTTTTAGTAAAAATTCTGAATTAAAAGACGGTGAATCTTTAGTAGTGGATGTAAAAAGTAAAGACGCCGGACTAACCTTTAACGATAAAGCTATTGATCAGATCCTTAGTGATGCAAGAGTATTAGAATTTATAAATGCCATGGCTATGATAGATCAAGAAAGCAAGTAGTCTAAGTGTCATTCCTGCAAAAGCAGGAATGACATAAGAGCTACGAGATAAGGTCTACAAGTAAAAAATTTGAAGAAAAAATAAGTTATAAAAGAATGATTAATATTTCCTTTCCCGATGGGAGTATAAAACAATTTGCAAAAAACATTACCGCCTATGAAGTAGCAAATGCAATTTCAATGTCACTTGCTAAAGCAGCAATGGTTGCTGAAATAAACGGTGAGCTTCAAGACTTAAGTATCGTAATTGACAATGATTGCAAGCTTCGTATTTTAACTGCGCAAGATCCTGAATGTCTCGAGATAATAAGGCACGATGCGGCACATTTAACAGCAGAAGCAGTAAAGGAACTATTCCCTGAAACTCAGGTAACGATTGGTCCTGCAATTGAAAACGGTTATTATTACGATTTTGCTCGTGATAAACCTTTTACCACTGATGATTTAGCCGTTATAGAAGCTAAAATGCAAGAACTTTCACAAAAGAACGAGCAAGTAACAAGAGAGCTATGGGATAGGGATAAAGCCGTAGAGTTTTTTAAATCGATAGGAGAGCATTATAAAGCCGAAATTATTGCTTCAATTCCGGCAGGTGAGCCAATTACTTTATACAGGCAAGGTAATTTTATTGATCTATGCCGAGGTCCGCATGCTCCTTCTACAGGGGTTGTTAAGCATTTTAAGTTGATGAAAGTTGCAGGAGCGTATTGGCGAGGTGATAGTCGTAATGAGATGTTGCAGCGTATATACGGCACTGCTTGGGCCACGAAGGAGCAGCTAGATAGTTACCTCTTGATGCTTGAAGAAGCCGAAAAGCGTGATCATAGAAAGCTTGGGCGTGAGCTTGATTTATTCCACTTCCAAGAAGAAGCTCAAGGAATGGTATTTTGGCATGATAAAGGCTGGAGTATATATAATACCATTGAGCAGTATATTAGGAAAAAGATTCGTAAAAACGGTTATACCGAAGTTAAGACTCCTGTTTTGGTCGATAAAAGCCTTTGGGAGGCTTCAGGACATTGGGAAAAGTTTCGTGATGATATGTTTGCGTTAGAAACAGACGACAAGACATTAGCTTTGAAGCCGATGAACTGCCCTTGCCACGTGCAGATTTTCAAACAAGGTATCAAGAGTTATCGTGATTTACCTCTTCGTATGTCGGAGTTTGGTTTGTGCCATCGTAATGAGGCATCCGGTGCATTGCACGGTTTAATGAGAGTGCGGAGTTTAGTGCAAGACGATGCACATATATTTTGTGCTGCGGAACAAATTACCGATGAAACGGTTAGTTTTTGTAAATTACTGACTGAAGTTTATAAGGATTTCGGCTTTACTGATATAAAGGTAAAATTCTCTGATCGTCCTGAAATCAGAGCAGGGAGCAATGAAGTTTGGGATAAGGCTGAGAATGCTTTAAAAGAAGCAGTAGAACAAGCAGGGTTTAATTATACACTAAACCCGGGCGAGGGGGCATTTTACGGTCCGAAGCTTGAGTTTGTATTAACCGATGCGATAGGGCGGCAATGGCAATGCGGTACGCTTCAGATGGATTTTGTTTTGCCGGAGCGGTTAGACGCTAGCTATGTTGCAGCAAGCGGAGAGAAAAAAAGACCCGTAATGCTACATAGAGCGATCCTTGGCTCACTTGAGCGTTTTATTGGTATATTGATCGAAGAATATGCAGGTAGGTTTCCGCTTTGGCTTGCACCAGTGCAGGTTGCTATTGCAACTATTACCAGCGATTTGAACGATTACGCTTTGGAAGTGCAGAAAGCTTTAATTGATAACGGGGTAAGAACGGATTTTAATATTTCACCTGATAAAATTAACTATAAGATTCGTGAGTTTTCTAATCAAAAAATACCGATGATTGCAGTAATTGGTAAACAAGAGCAAGAAAATAAACAAGTAGCGATTAGAAGGCTCGGAACTACTGACCAAGAAGTATTATCGGTTGAGCAGTTAATAGCTGTGGTTAAAGAAGAGAATGAGAAATATTTGTAGATTTTAAATCTAAAGGATGATATAAGATAATAATACGTATCATAGGGATATGATATCCTAATTAGGAAAAAATCCTAAGGAGATTATGTGAGAACTATTATTAATATAGCTGATTCGCAAATTAAAATTCTAGATAAAATATCCAAGAAAAAAATATCAAGAGATAAAATTATTGGGCAAGCTTTAACTAGTTACATTGCTAGTAATGATCACAATAATAAGGCATTTGAAAACGCTTTTGGACTCTGGAAAGATAAAAATCTAGATAGTGTAGAATATCAGACTAAATTATGTAATGAGTGGAACAAATGAAAGCTACCTTTGATACTAATATATTAATAGATTATCTACAATAATGTCATTCCGTTGATCGCACATGGGTGACAACTTAAGGTTAGACCAAGATTTATAAATTTTACTTTTCAAATAAAGCTTTAAGGTACTGGATTCCCGCTTTTGCGGGAATGACATAAGAGTCATGCAACAAGGACACGCAGGTATGATATGAAACGGGCCATGTAATAAGGCCGCTTTTATCTAAGAATAACATACATTTCTCAACTTATGAAAATCAAAACTTATCCTGTTTCTTTTTTATGGTCTGTTATAAAGCCGTATAAATATTGGTATTTTGTTATGATGCTTGGGCCTATTGCAAGTGGCTTTCATCCTATTATATATAATTATGCCGTAAAGCTTTTGCTTGATTTATTTACCCAAAATGAAAAGATTATATTTGCTCGAAGTTATAAACCGATAATATGGTTTGTAGCAGCACAAGCTATACTTGATGGTGCTTGGCGTGCTCATAACTTTGCACAACTTAAAGCAATGCCTCATATCTTTCAAGGCATGATGCATAAAATATGTAATCACTGTTTTAATGTGCCGTATACTTATTTTCAAAATAACCTTTCCGGTTCTATCGTTGGAAGGTACGGGGCTAGGTGATAATTATTATAAAATGTACCAAGCAATCGAGTATCAATTAAGCAAACCGTTATTAATTACCTTGCTTTCCGGTGTTGCACTGGGTCTTACTAATATTAAAGTATTTGTTGTCATTAGTACCTTTATGGCTATTGACTTACCGCTTGCTTTACAGTTTTTTACTAAACTTGCTACAATGGAACAAGATAAGCAAGATTCTTGGTAGCTGATTGTATTATAAACATCTTTACTATTTTTTCGTTTGCAGCAAAGCAGCGAGAATTAAATAAAGTAAATGATTATTACCATAATGTACATAACCCTCTAATAAAAATATTACAAATATGATTTAATTATTTGTATAATACTCAGTTTAGTATATTGGGTATATAGGTGTATTTGTGTATGTAATTCATTTAACGTAATCTTGGTGAAATTAGTATCGGCGATATTGCTTTTATTATGTCCCTTACTTTTTTAGTTACTGAAAATTCGTGGCATGCCACTATGGAACTTAAAGACTTTTTAGAAGATATAGCAGCGTTTCGCTCCGCCTTTACAATCATGCAAATCCCACAAGATACTATAGATAAAAAATGCTGCTGCATTAAAAATCTTCAAAGGGGAAATTATATTTAAGGATATATCGTTTGCAAAGAGGGGAGTAGTGTATTCCAGTCTCTTAATTTGTATATTAAAGCCGGTGAGAAAGTGGGTATTGTCGGGAATTCAGGTAGCGGTAAATCCACTTTAATTGCATTATGATTGAAAAATTTTAAGCCGGAATTTGCGATATTATAATCGATAACCAAAGCCTTTACGATACTTCCTTTGACAGCCTGTGGGAGCAGATATCATTAATTCCTCAAGATATTATGCTTTTTCATCGCTCAGTAGGTAAGAATATCGGATATATGCAAAAGCTTTGCCTTGGGCAATAGAAAATGCCGCCAAAGCTGCAAATATCCATGAATTTATCGAAAGTTTACCGGAAAAATATAACACCATTGTCGGTGAGAGAGGAGTAAAGCTAAGTGGTGGACAGAGGCAACGTATAGCAATTGTCCGTGTTATTCTTAAAAACGCTCCGATTTTGGTTTTAGATGAAGCAACTTCAAGCCTTGATAGCCATACAGAGCAAGAAGTACAAAAATCTATTAATACCATGCTTGATATTGAGAATGTCACAATAATTGCTATAGCCCACAGATTATCTACTATCAAGCATATGGATAGAATTATTGTTATGGATAAAGGCAAGATCGTAGAAGACGGCACTTTTAAGGAACTCTGGGAGTATCAAGTTAACGGATTTGTTTAAACCGGCGTTATATTAAGAATATGTAAGGTATCTCTAGGCAACAAAAAGCTAACTATGAAGTTCATAACCTAATAAAAGGCATTTATTACATTTATAATCAAATATTTCAGGAAATGTTGTTTTTGAATTGCCAATCTTTTTTACAAGATGGACAATTTGAATAATTAGAACGTGCATAGGAGTTTCCTGATACCGGTGCTGCTATAGGATAAAAAACTTTCTTTTTTAAACATTTTTGTATTCGCTTACTCATTTTTCTTCCTTTTATAGAAATATCACTATCTAATTCTGCTAATTGTTTTTCCATTAAAGGTTCTAATGTTTATAGCTTGAAAGCCATAAGCTGTAAGCCGCCGCATAATCATTTTGCCAAGAAGTAATTGTTCCTCCGAGATATCGGTCTTTATCATTTATTGTATATAAAGGTAGATATCTCCCCTCATCTGTACGTAATATAAGTTGCTCTTCATAAGCTTTTGACTATGCAATAGGATATAAATAGAGAAATTTTGCATTTTCAATATTTTTTTCGATATCAATAGGTGTTTCACTAACATAGTCTGCTGTTATTTTATAACTAATTATTACGCCCAATTGCTCTAATTCATCTTTATCTTTCAATGCATGATAGCTTAAATGTGAAGCATGCAAAGCATCTTTATTAGGAATTACTGCATAAAAAACCAATTTATTTTTTGTAAGACTAAAAATTCTCCATTATTTAATATATTACCGTTTTGGTATAAAGAACCGATAAAACTACAAAGTAAATGCCAATAATAAGAATTGCTTACTTTTATTAAACGATATAGTAACAAGATATATATTAGACATAGTTTAAATAAAATTTACCTATTTAGCTAAGAATGCTGCCTTTTATAATCTAACTTAATTGGAGTTTACTCCTAAATAGTTATATTAGTATATAAGTAAAGGATAAAAAACATAATTGATTTTAAACATGCTTTAAAGAAAAGTATAAAATACTACTTTTCAAAGAAAAGAGTTATACCCCTAAGGCTTTTTTTCCTTTAGATTGTTCTTGTTCAACTGTTTGAGTATGAGACTTAACTTGAGGAATTGCAAGATCGACTACATGTTCATATCTAACGCCATTTTCAAATAAAACTTGACCGCATTTATTCACTTGAATAACATCTTCTTTAGAGAATTTATTTAAAATAACTTCCGTGATATTATAAAGGAATTTCCAAGATAGTTCTATTCTTTCTTGTAATGTCAGCTTTTGATTTTCTGGTTTTTGACTATTAAGGGCCACATTTGGCGAATCATCAATATTACCTCTTTCAGCAGGTAATATATTTTTTTTACGTGCTGCTATTTTCTTATACATTAAAAATATTAATAATAATGCTAATAAGCAACCTATGGCAATTAAAATATGAGTATTAGAATTAGACACTATTTTGCTCTTCCTTGTTGTTGAGTTAAGTTGTGTGTTTTAGAAAGTATAGTAACCACTGCTTTACCTATATTAACTAAGTTAGCTATATCAGGAGTGAGCTTTGCAATTGCTAAGACCGGAGGCGGTAATAAGTTAGTTTTTATTATGAGACTTATAACATTTCCGAGTTCTTGACTTCCTGGTGTTACTCCTACTATTTTTTTATGTTGCTTGCAATTTTCGTAGCTTTTTCTGCTGCTTTACATAAGGATTCTATCTTTTCGCTACAAGAAGCTTCCGGATGTAATACTTTTAATAATTCTGTTTTAGCTTCATTTAGATTACCAGCAATAGTATTCTTTACAGAGTTTAATTTGTCAATATTTGTATCTTGTGGAATTGCACTTTCAATATTACTTTTTAGTTCTGTTATTTTTTCTTCTACTTCATCTTTGCTTTTTGGTATAGCTTTAGTAGCTTTTACAATATTCTCTAGTGAAGCTTGGTTATTAGGGTTTTTATTTGCTATTTCAATAATTTTTCGAGTCGGTTCTTTTGATATTTCTGAAATTGTAGCAACTTTTTTGGCTTTTTCATAGATGTTTTCAAGCTTCTCATGAGATGTAGCTTCTTCCCTTATTTCTTTTATATCATTATGCAATTTTGTTATTTTTGGCAATAATTTTTTCAGAGTCAATAAGATTATTTACTTTTTCAAGTATTCCTCTTGTTTGTATAAATATTCCAAGCATCGGTATTTGAGTCGATATAACCCCGACTAATATATTGTCTAATGATTCTATAATTTTTTTAGAAGCTCCAGGATAGAATTTATCTCATTCTTGCTGAAATAAAATGTGTTCTAAAACATTTAAACATTTTTCTACAATAATCCTGTCAAATAAAAATATATCTTTTGTTTTTTAACTGTTCTTGATATGCTTTCTCAAGCGCTTCAGATAAAGTAGTTATAGATTCTTGGATTGTCCTATTAAAAAGTTTTTCTATTTTCCATCGATATTTTCAGTGTGAGATAATTCATTAAAGAATTTTGTAAAATATAAAATAAGATCTTCTAAATCTTTTACATTCATTTTCAAAGATTTGGTAAAACCTTTTAATTTTATTAAAAATCTTTGTTATTCTTTATTTAATCCGCTGAAACTAGAAAAATCAATTATAGACATAAAATTTTATTTTGTTATCAAATATTAATTAATCTTAAAGCTTTATAACCGTAAAATAAAATGTAAAATAGTTATCATTGCCCTTGATATTAATTTTTGTTATATTACGTGCTAACAGTGCTACAATAGATTTATATTGTTTTATTAGGATATAAGGTATATTCTTGAAAGATTAAACTAAACTAATCTAACTAACATATTATCAATGATTCAAGAAATTTATGCGTAAATTAATTACATTTATTGTTACATTATTACTAACTAGTTCGGTTGCAGCAGTTGATTTGCAGGGAGCTTTAACTGAAGGATATAAGAATAATGAGGAGCTGAAAGCTGCTAGAATTAAGTTTTTAGACTCGATGGAGCAGTTTCCGCGAGCTTTTTCAGGGTTTATGCCTAGTGCCGGATTACAGATTAATAGACAACATAATAAGACTAAATATAATAAAAAATATGCTGATAGGCTTGGTCTTACTCCAAGGGACACAGATAGTGATCAAGGTGCATTAACAATTCAACAGTCTCTATTTAATGGTGGTTCTAGCGTTGCGGCTCTTAAAGCTGCTCAAGCAGGATTTAGAGCTGCACGGGGTGCATATTATGCCGGTGAACAAAAAATATTATTAAATTTAATAACTGCGTATCTTGATTGTTTTGAGAGCAAAGCGAAATATGATATTTCCGAAAGTAGAGTTCGCACTAACATACAACAAGTTAACACCGTTGAGGAAAAATTAAGACTTGGAGAAGCAACGGAAGTAGATATAGCAACCGCAAGAGCGGGGCTTGCAGCAGCAGAAACGAATAAACTAGCTGCTTATGCCGATTTTCAAGGAAAAAAAGCAAATTTTATTAGAGTATTTGGAATAGAGCCGACTAATATAACTATGCCTGAGTTACCTAAAATGTTACCTGCTTCATTAGATGAGTTAACTAGAAGAGCTGCTAAACTCAATCCTGATATTGATTCGGCAAGGCATAATGTAACTGCGGCTAAAGCTTTAGAAATGGCAGAAAAAGGGAAATTATTACCGCAAGTAAGTGTGCAACTGCAATCTGGTAGAACATACTACAATCCACAAGGTGATATAAATGCTATAAATAATAGAAGCTATACTACTACTCTTTCGGTAAATATCCCTATTTATCCTGAGGGCGGAGCTCAATATTCAAGAATCAGATCGGCTAAAAATCAAACAAGAAATAGTGCAGTTCAGCTTGATAATGTGATAAAGCAGACCCAAGCAGGGGTTGTAAGCGTGTGGGAGGGATTTGAAGCAGCAAAATCTCGTATTGTTGCCGCTAATCAAGGAGTGGATGCTGCTCAAATATCATATGACGGTACTGTGCAAGAGGAAATAGTCGGATCTAAAACAATATTAGATGTTTTAACTGCCGAAGAAAAATTATACGAAGCAAAAATAACTCGTGTGGATGCGTATAAATCTTCAGTACTTGCGGCATATCAAATGAAATTGTTAACCGGCGAGCTAACGGCTCAAAGTTTAAAACTTAAAGTAAAATATTTTAGTCCTGAAGAAGAGTTTAAGACTATTAAAAAGAAAATGTTTATAGGTTTCTAACGTGAGTAAGGACAATAAAAAGAACCAAGATATGTCGATAGAAGACATATTAAAATCGATTAAAGGAGTAATAAACGAGCGTAAAAATCCTATTCATGAAAATGATAGCGAAGATGAAGATGTATTAGAGCTAACGGAAATAGTAAATCAAGATGAAGAAGAAAAGTTAATATCAACTAAATCTGCTGAAGAGGTAGGTGATATTTTTAAAAATTTTACCGATACTATTAAAGATAAAAAGCTGGATAATAATATCTCATCTAAAAATGCACTTGAAGAATTAGTAATTGAGATGTTAAAACCAGAACTTAAAGCTTGGCTTGATAAAAATCTACCTGTACTTGTTAAAGAGTTAGTAGAGATTGAGATAAAGAAATTGGTGCAGAATAGTAAGAGGTAGGGCAGTGAATGTCATTGCTAGCTAAAAGCGGGGGAGGTGTATGGCTTGTTTATGTCATTCCCGCGGACGCGGGAATCCAGCAATTAAAAGGTATATACACAGTAAGTTTTAATATTAAAAGCTCGATTTATCTCGCTTTACCCTGGATTCCTGCTTTCGCAGGAATGACATCGAACAATCTCCTGCTATCAAATAAATTATTTAATAAGGCATTATATGTTAAATAACTTATGTAAGATATTATTTTTTATAAATCTATTATTAGTGATAGTTCAAAGTTATGCTTCACCTCCGCCCTTACCGCCATCATTACCGGCTGCCGCAGTAGATACTAAAGATAAGGATGTTCGCTCTAGTGCCGATATTTCTTTTTTTGATAAATTTAAGCAATTTTTTAGTAAACCAAAAAAGAAAGATATACCCCCTAAACAAGCAAGTGAACAAACTAAAGCAGCCCATCAAGAAGAACCAAAGCTAGCTTCCCAAGAGCCTAATGACAATGAACAAGCTGAGCCGTTTATAGATGTCGGTAATACAGCATTGCCTAGTGCTACAAGTGATAACGTTCATACAAATCCCAGTCATGAAAGTAGTGTAAATTTAGCTTCTCATGACATTCAGGAATCTAATGAAGCCGAGGCATCTGAACCTTTTATAGATATTGGTAGTGCAACGTTACCTAGTGTTACAAGTAATGAAATGCATGAAGCACAAGTTGCTTCTAATGAGCATAATGATACAAATTTAGCTTCTAATATTATAATTCCTAACGTACCGAGACCGATAGTATCTATGCCTCCGGCTCAAGCAGAAAGTTATGTAGTGCCTCCGCAGCGACCGGTGCAAATATATAAACCAACCAATTTGCCGCCTGTGCATAAGCCTATTCCGCTTAATCCCCCTCCTGATGCTAATAAAGAGGAAGAAAGCGCAGCACTGCCCTCTATAACTAATATACCTGCTGTTTCTCCGCCTGTGGTTAGCCCGCCGGTAACCCAAGATAATACATCAAGTACTATGCCGACAACAGTACCTCCGGCAGTACCTCGTAATGTACCTGCACCTTCGGTAATGCCTATAAATCAACCTTCTACACAGCCTATAACACCGACTAGCCCAAATACACCCGTTACTACTCCGTCTAAAGTAATTCCTACAACCGATTCTTCAGCAGAACTCAATAACTCGCAAGAGACATTTGTAGCTGTTTCAGATGTCCCAAAAAAACAAGATTGGAATACGCCGCTTATACCCGTTGTTGTAGTGAAGCTGAATCAACTTCAGCCTTTACAAATTAATAATAATCAAACTACAAATAATCAAGAGAAATCACCTCCGGTAAGCTCTCCAAATGTCACGATTCAAAAACAAGATAATAACGTAAATAATGAAACATCGGAGTTGGTAACAAAATTTGTTAAAGATGAAACACAAATGTTATTTTTACCTGATGATGATATAGTTCTTGGTAAACTAACAGAGCAGGCGACTTTAGAGCAGATGGATATGTATGCATATATAGAGCTGTTCCAAAAGAAAGCAGAATGGATAGCAAGTGCCGAAAGAAGAAAAGTTGTAGAGAGTTTTATTAAATATGGTAATGATATAAATAAAAAGAAAGATATTTATGCCAATCTATCTTATTGTAGTGCGGTAGAGAATGCTTTTAGAGCAGTGGATAGAAACAATCTTTTTGGGTTGCGTGCGTTACTTGACGTTTATCCTATATTGCAAGAAAAAGGTAGAAGCGGTGAGACATTACTAACTGCTGCTATTTATAACGATAATTACTATTTAGCAAAATTTTTGGTCATACGAGGTATTAAAATTTCTACTCTAAATGATGAGTGCCAATATCCATTAGATATTGCATTAGCTCAAGGAAACGCTAACATAGCTTGTATGTTAATCAAAGCTAAGGGATATTGATAAGATTATTTTTATCGTCATTGCAAGCGACTGTAAGGAGCGTGGCAATCTCATAAAATAGTATAAAATCCTGAGATTGCTTCGTCAAAACTTACAGTTTTGCCTCGCAATTACGTAGAATTTTCAAACAATTTCTTTAAAGCTTAATTGCTTTTCTATGTTAAATAGTTTAATTTAGGAGAGAAAATAATTAATTAAATCTCTAATATATGAGCGATTTATTCAGCTTTAACAAAGAAAAGAAAAATAAGCTAGTCGATAATAACTATAGTGCAAAAGATATTGAAGTATTAGAGGGGCTTGAGCCTGTTCGTAAAAGACCGGGGATGTATATCGGGGGTACTGATTCAAATGCTATGCATCATTTAGTATCTGAGGTGCTGGATAATGCTATGGATGAAGCAGTTGCCGGCTTTGCAAGTATCATCACGATAACAATGCATCATGATCATAGTATTACTATATTTGATAACGGTCGCGGTATCCCTATTGATAATCATCCTAAATTTCCTGACAAATCAGCTTTAGAAGTAATTTTAACTACTCTTCATTCAGGAGGTAAATTCTCAAATAATGTTTATCATACTGCAGGCGGATTGCATGGTGTTGGAATATCGGTAGTAAATGCTTTATCTAAACATTTAGAAATAAAGGTTTATAAACAAGGTAAATTATATAGCCAAAGTTATTCTAAAGGAGAAAAATTAACTGATTTAATATGTGAAGAAGCATCTAAAAGGCTAAGAGGTACATCAATAAATTTCACTCCCGATCCGGAAATTTTTAGTGAAAAATTACATTTTAATCCTAAAAAGATTTATGAGCTTGCAAGGTCAAAAGCTTATTTATATCGCGGTGTTACTATAGAATGGGCATGTGAAGTAGAAGTACAGTCAGATATACCTAAAAAGGCATTAATAAGTTTCCCGAACGGTTTAAAAGATTATTTAAGTTCAAAAATAACTTTAGATAATTTAGTTATTCCGGGAATTTTTGCAGGTAATATAGAGTCTAAGTCGGACAGGATAAAACTTGAATGGGCGATTTGTTGGCAAAATAACGATAGCTCGGCATTTGTTCAATCATATTGTAATACTGTTCCGACTCCTCAAGGAGGAACACATGAGCAAGGACTTAAGTCGGCTATTTTACGTGGGCTTAAAGCATATGGTGAAATGATAGGGAATAAAAAAGCTGCTAATCTAACTATTGAGGATATTTTAGAAACCGCAAGTGTCGTACTTTCTATTTTTATAGCTGAGCCGTCTTTTCAAGGACAAACTAAGGAAAAATTAGTATCAAACGGTGTAAGTAAACCGGTCGAGAATATAATAAAAGATCATTTTGACCATTTTCTTAGTAGCGATAAAGCTTTAGCTACTAATTTACTTGAGCATGTAATTAGCATTGCTGAGTTTAGAATCAGTAAGAAAAACGAAAAAAATATTTCCCGTAAAAATGCCACTCAAAAATTACGTTTACCCGGTAAACTTGCCGATTGCACACGCACTTCACCTGAAGGGACGGAATTATTTATTGTAGAAGGTGATTCGGCAGGAGGCTCTGCAAAACAAGCACGTAATAGAGAAACGCAAGCAGTATTACCGCTATGGGGTAAAGTTCTAAATGTTGCGAGTTCTACGCTTGAGAAAATCGTTAATAATCAAGCAATACAAGATTTAGAAATAGCTCTTGCCTGCGGTAGTTTAAAGAATTATAAAAAAGAAAATCTGCGTTACGAAAAAATAATTATTATGACTGATGCAGATGTTGACGGTGCTCATATAGCTTCGTTATTAATGACTTTCTTTTTTTTACGAATGCCGAAATTGGTAGAAGAGGGGCATTTATATCTAGCTAAGCCTCCGCTTTATCGTTTAACGCAGTCTAATAAAACTTATTATGCAGGCGATGAAGAGGAAAAAGCTAAGTTAATGGATAAATTATTAAAAGCTAGTAAAGCTAAAATTGAAGTAGGTAGGTTTAAAGGTCTCGGTGAAATGATGCCTGCACAATTAAAGGAAACTACTATGCATCCGGAAAAAAGATCGCTTTTAAAGGTAACTTTAGCAGATTTTCAAAATGTTGATAAAATAGTAGATGATTTAATGGGTAAAAAGCCGGAAAAAAGATTTCAATTTATTTATGAACAGGCTTTAGTTAAAATGGATAAAATTATTAGTGAGCTAGATATTTAATCGTTATTGCGAGGAGCCGTAGGCGACGCGGCAATCTCGTCAAATATCCTAAGATTACTTCGTAATTTTCCTCGCAATGACGCTTTGCTTAAAAAACACACATATTTGGAGTATTATGTTATTACGTTTAATTATAACACTATTTTTTATTATAAATTCTATTTGTGCATTTGCAGAAGGAGAAAAAGAAACTGAAAATAAAATATCAAATCAGGAAGCTTATAAGCAATTTCAAGACGTATTTGAACGTATCGAAAAGGCTTATGTACAGGTACCCGATAGGCAAAAAATGATAGATGAAGCAATTAACGGTATGTTAAACTCACTTGATCCCCATTCAAGCTATTATACCGATGAGGATTTAGAAGATATTGTTACTTTTACAAAAGGTGAATTCGGCGGAATCGGTGTTGAAATAATGTATGATAGCGGAGCAATTAAGATAATATCGCCTATTGACGATTTGCCGGCTTTTAAAGCAGGGCTTAAAGGTGGGGATTATATAGTAGGCGTGAATGACGAGTTAGTCTCTACGCTTGGTCCTAATAAAGCTATAAAAGAGATGCGTGGTACGCCTGGTACTAAGGTTAAATTGTTGATAATTAAGGAAGAAGAGGCAAAACCGCAAGAGCTAGAGCTTACTCGCGAAATAGTAAAAATCAAGCCGATAAAAGCACATTTAGAAAAAAATAATATTGCATATATACGTATAACTACTTTTAATGAGTCAACAATTTCTGAGCTGAAGGCAGCAGTAAAGAAGTTAAAAACTGAGAGTAAAGATGACCTTAAAGGTATAATTCTAGATTTACGTAATAATGCCGGAGGTATACTCGATCAAGCTATTGCTGTTAGTGATTATTTTATTGATTCCGGTGTAATTGTAACAACAAAAGGTAGAACTACATCAAGTAATAGCGAAATTAAAGCAAATGAGTTTTCGTTAAAAGCTCCCAAAGTACCTATGATAGTTTTAATAAACGGTAATTCTGCCTCTGCCTCGGAAATAGTGGCCGGAGCTTTGCAAGATCATAAAAGAGCAATAATACTTGGCACTAAGTCTTTCGGTAAAGGATCAGTTCAGGCTTTAACGCAAATCAATTCTAGGGCTGCCGTAAAACTGACTATATCTAAATATTACACCCCAAGCGGTCGTTCTATTCAAGCAGAAGGAATAGAGCCTGATATTTTAATTGAGCCGGCGAAAGTTGAGTATCCAGAAGTGAAAAAAATAGATAAGCGTTTTTCTGAGAGTTCTTTAAAAAATTATTTGAAGAATGATAATGAAAAAAACAAAGATAATGCATCTAAAAACAAAGATAGCCAAAAAGAAACAAAAGCCAAAAATAATAAACAAGAAGAGAATGAATTATCGGAATTATACAAAAAAGATTATCAATTTGCTCGTGCTTATGATGTAATTACAGGGTTGATTATTAATAAGAAGCTGGAAACAAAAGAGAGAGTTAAACAAGAAGATAAGTAGAGAGGATAATATCATTCTCGGTTTTGCTGCATGGATAGATTCTTCGTCATAAGCTACGGAAAAACTGTAAGTTTTGTACGTACGCGATCTCAGGAACCCTGGTTTATGAGATTGCCACGCTCCTTTTAGTCACTTGCAATGACGATTTGGTATGCGAGCAAGCCTTCCGCAGGGATGACATCAGTTGAGTTAAAAATAACTACTAGGTCTTATAATGAACCATAATAAGTATATAGTAAGATTGTCATTCATTATATTGTTTCTTAATATTGTCATAAATATGATGTTTTATCGTTATTTTATGATAAAAGAAATGATAGTAAAACAAGTGGCTTTGGAACATACTAAAATTGTAGAACTTTACACTGATAATATTTGGAATACTCATCAGAACGTAATCAGTAAATTACGCAAATTCGATTATTTAAAACTATTACAAGATCAAGATTTTATTAATTTTGCAAAGGTTACCACTCAATGGTTCACCAATCTTAATATTAATATTTCTCTCTACGATCTCAAAGGTAATAAATTCATCACTAGTAATATGTTACATATGTATAGTGTAGACAATTATAAAGATGATAGTTTGGTTGAGATAGTTACCGCAAAAATCGATAAATTTTTTTTAAAATCCTTTACTTCAAAAGCTCCGCTTCGAGATGCTTTTGAAGGTATTACAAGTCATATATTATTACCAAGGGTAGTAATAGAAAATGAAAGTGATTTAACAGTGGAAGAGGCTTCTTTTGTTACTAGCTATATCCCTGTTATAAATAATAATTTAGATTTTCCCGTAGATGCAGTATTTGAGATTAACACTAATATTACCAGCCAGTGGCAAAATATAACCTCTCTTGAGCAAAAGGTTTTTATAACTTTTATCATTATTTTTATAATATTCTGCACTATAATTATTAGTAATACTAACTATGCTAGACAAATCATTGAGGAGCAGCTTGAAATAAATAGAAATTTAAAAGCTCAAATAGTAAAAGTAGAAAAAACCAGCTCTTCAAATACAAAGTTTTTTACTAATATTAGTCATGAATTGCGTACACCGCTTAATGCTATAATAGGCTTTTCGGAAATTCTTATGTCGGAAAGAGATGCAGAAAAAAGTAAAAATTATATTAAAGATATAAATGATGCCGGTAAGCATTTGCTTAGTATGATTAATGATATTTTAGATCTTTCTAAAGCTTCTGCCGATAAATTAAAAGTAGATAGTATAGATCTTGATTTAAATAAATTAATTCGTTCTTCGCTGATACTTGTTAAGACTCGTGCCGATCAAGCCGAAGTGGCTTTAATTAGTAGATTACCGAAAGAGCATGTGGTTATAAAGGCTGATCCAAAAAGGCTAAAACAAGTATTCTTAAATCTTTTATCAAATGCTGTGAAATTTACGAATTCCGGAGGAAGTGTTACTATTGCACTTGAAAAAGATGAGTTAGCAAAATTAGTATATATAAAAGTTATAGATACCGGTATCGGTATTGAGGAAAAAGATATCCCAAAAACTTTATCGGCGTTCGGTCAAATTGATAGTGAGCTTAGTAGAAAATATGAAGGTACCGGTCTTGGGTTGCCGCTTACTAAAAAGCTGGTTGAACTTATGAACGGTAAATTTGATTTGCAAAGTAAGATAAATGAAGGTACCACCATAACAATAACGTTTACATATGACTGTAGTATTGAAATATAAAAAATTGTGTGGAATATTAAAAAAATTTCGGTATTATAAAAAAATTATAAATTTTTAAAAAATATATGAAACTGATTGTCTTATTATTTACTTTTTTATTTTCTATGTTTTCTTTCGGAGAAAGCGAAACTATTAAAGGAAAGCCTTTAAAATATGCAGCAAATAATGATTTTGAAAATAGACTAGATGAACAGGAACAAGAAATCAGAAGGCTAATCGGTAAAGTTGAGGTTTTACAGCATAAAATTGATATGCTAAAGCAGAACTCAAATATTTCAAATCAAGAAGAAAATACTGAAGTTTTAGAAGCCGGTGATTCAAAAAAACAAGATGTTTTTGATATAGCTTTGCTTAAAGATATGCCGGATAATGCACCTAAAAAACCTATTGCGGTTAATAAGGATATAGCTCCTGATAAGCAAGCCTACGATTTGGCTCTTGCTGCTTATAAAGATAATAAACTTACTGAAGCAAAAGATAAGTTTAAACATTTTATCCAAAACTATCCTAACAGTTTGCTAATTAGTAATGCTTATTTCTGGTATGGGGAATGCTTTTTTAAACAAAAAGACTATAACAGGGCAGCGGTTAACTATTTAAAAGGCTATAAAGAGTTACCGAAAGGGGCAAAATCTTCCGATGGGTTATTGAAGTTAGCACTTTCCTTAGGCGAACTAAAAAAAACTCAGGAAGCATGTAATATGCTTGCTAAGTTTGATAAGGAATTTCCAACTAATAGAACTGCCGCATCCAAGAAAATGGCAGAAGATGCTAAGATTAAATTTGGCTGTAAAAATAAATAAAAATAATAAAATATGACTGATATTTTGGATGAAGTACTGAGTGATCAAAATGAAGAAAAAAGGTTAATTTTTTTCAAAAAGCTTTTACCTATAATAATAATCATTTCTATAATAGCTATTACTATAATGGTTGTTATTAATAATAATAAAGATAAAAGAATTAAAAATAACCAAAAAAACGGAGATATTCTTGTTAAGACTGTTGGTTTGGAAACAACAAAAGATAATGAAGAATTAGCTTTTAATACTTTAGAGCATTTAGTTACTACTAGTAATACTAAAATCAAAGAAATAGCTGCATTAGAACAAGTAGCCATAAAGATTTCAAAAAAAAAATATTCAGAAGCGAAAGACCTGCTTAATAAAATTATTGAAAATAAAGAATATTCCGAAATTTCTACTTCTTATGCACGTATTTCATGGTGTAGTCTTGTTATTGATGATCACAATCTAGATATTCAAGATAAAGAGAAATTGACCAAATATTTAAATTATTTTGATGACGAGAAAAAACCTTTTTGGGCTACAGCAACTATTATAAAAGCTATGTGGGATATTAAGAATAATATGAAACCGCAAGCAGAAAAAAATCTAAAAAATTTATTAATTTCAAATAATGTATCTGATCTAATAAAAGATCAGGCTAAAGCATTGCTTGTAAATTTAAATAAATAATAATTCGTACTTAAGGAAAAATATGACAAAAAAAATAGCACTTCTGTTATTACCGTTTATTTTAATTTCATGTAACGGGCTTGGACCAAAAAGGGTAAAAAATATTGTTGAGTTGACTCCTAAATTAGCAATTCAGACTCATGAGCCTATATATTTAGATTCTAATGCAAATATATATGCATTTAATGCAAATATGCTTAAGAATAAACAGTATAGTTTCGCTAGAAGTAAAACGATTACTGAGCCGGTTTTTATAGGCGATATGATTTATGCATTGGATATTAGATCGAATATTTCTGCATTTTCTATAGAGAAAAATAAGATTATTTGGTCTTATAATTTAAGTAGACATAAAAAAGATAATTATATAGGCGGCGGAATTTTACACCATAACGGAAAATTATACGTAACATACGGTTCAAGGTTGTTAGTAGTGCTAGATGCAAAATCAGGTTATGAAATAATTAGAAAAGAACTTCCGGATATTATTAGAATTAAGCCTATTGTGCTCAATGATAATACTGTCTTAGTGCAAACTATCAGTAATCAAACTATTGCTTTAAATGCAGAAACTTTAAAAACCGTATGGGAACATGAAAGCCTAGCGGAAGTTTTGTCGGCTAGTTATTTTATGACGCCGATAGTACAGTATGACAATGTAATAGTAACTTATAATTCCGGGCAAATACTTGCCTTAAATATAACAAACGGTGAAGTAAAATGGAATTTTGAGTTTACAAATCTTAATGATCGTACAGCTATACCGAATTTTGACGAATCAAGTATTTTATGTACTCCCGTTCATGATAATATGAATCTGTATATAGCAACCGGTCTTGGTAAGCTTATTAAGCTTAATGTAGCAACCGGCAGTGTGATTTGGCAGGTAAATGCCGAGGATATTCAATCAATGTCTTTAATCGGTAATAGTCTATTTGTAACAAATAATGCTAGACAAATAGCAGCATTTAATCCTGAAACAGGGAAAGTAAAGTTTGTAGCTGATTTAAATGATGGACAAGATCCTAAGAAACTAAAATCTGCTGCTTTTTTAGTACCTTTTGTTGGAGTTAATAATAACAATAAGCGAAGTTTAAATGTTATTTCCGTTAACGGTGTTTTATATAGTTTTGATGTTGATAATAATGGATTAAACATGATACCTCATGTTGTCAAAATTATAAAAAATATTCGTTATTATGGGCTAAGCGCAAATAATAATTTATATTTTTCTACCGATAGCAAAATAATATTCGGAAGTAAATAAATTATATTTAGCTTGACAGATAGCGGGTATTAATGCTATTAAGTATGTTGCTTGATTCTTTAATTTTAAATTCTAATTAAAAAGATACTATTGTGAAAACTTACTCGGCAAAGCCATCGGAAATTGAAAAGAAATGGTGGGTCATAGACGCAAAAAATATTGTACTAGGACGACTCGCTAGCAGAGTTGCTAATATGCTACGTGGTAAGCATAAGCCTAGCTTTACACCTCATTTAGATTGTGGTGATAATATAATCATAATAAATGCGGAGCATGTAAAATTAACAGGTAAAAAAGCAAATCCCAAAGACGGAAAAATATATTACAGATATACAGGATTTCCAGGTGGGATAAAAGATACTACGGCAGGTAAAATCTTAAGTGGTAAACACCCTGAGAGAGTTATTAAAATGGCCGTAAAAAGAATGATTACAAGAAATGCTTTAGGTGCTAAGCAAATGAGTAATTTGTATGTTTATGCAAATGGTGATCATCCTCATATGGCACAGCAACCTACTGTTTATGATTTTGCAAGCCAAAATCCAAAAAATAAAAAGTAATAGAATATGCCCGAGTTAAAAATTAAAACAGAAAAAGTAGAAAAGCAGTTAACTAAAGAACCTTTAGTATTAAAAACTCCTAAAGAACAAATAGATAATTTAGGCAAGTTTTATGCTACAGGTAAAAGAAAAAATGCTATAGCACGAGTATGGCTTAAAGTAGGAAAAGGAAAAATAGTTGTTAATAACAAAACAATAGCCCAGTACTTTCCTTCTGAAACTTATGTGAAAACTATCTTACAGCCGTTTGTCTTAACAAAAACTATTGATCAGTATGATATAATTTGTACTGTTAGAGGTGGAGGAATTTCAGGACAGAAAGGTGCTATTTTACATGGAATTTCTAAAGCTTTAGATAAATCTGCTCCGGATTTTCATGCTATTTTGCGTAAAGGTGGTCTTTTAACACGTGATTCTAGGGTAGTAGAGCGTAAGAAATACGGACAACGTAAAGCACGTAAGAAAACACAATTCTCTAAACGTTAAGATACAATTTGAGAAGTTGCTAGTCAATTGTTGCATGGATCAATTTTTTATTGTCATTCCGCGACTTGATCGTGGGATCCAGCTTAAAATATTTAAATTAATTAGTATTTTAAGTTATTTTTTGGGATACCGTGGTCAAGCCACGGTATGACACTAAGTACATTTTCCAAGCCATGCAACCGCTTTTATCTAGAATGACACTTCTTAACAAATTATATAAACACTTTTCCCCTGGCGGGGTAGCTCAGCTGGTTAGAGCGACGGAATCATAATCCGTGTGTCGGGGGTTCAAATCCCTCCCTCGCTACCATTCATCCGTCTTTTTGACAGTTCTATAGTAAACTGATTTGAACTTTGTGCTTCGTTGTTCATCCTCTCGTCTATTATATATATAGGCTCTACCTTCGTGCCTGGCACAAAATGGGGGTGAGTTTACTATAGTACTGTTAACAGTCCCATAGTTTTTAATAAAATTTTGTATAAGATAAATCTTAGACTTATTGCATAACCTATTTTATAAAGAGGAATTTGAAGGAGGCACGGAACATAGAACCAGAGCGTAGCCAACAAATCTATGTAAGGATTCGAGTACCAGATCCAAATTACCTTTAGAAAGAGATTATGCCAAGGAGTCTATTTTATATTAGGTTCTGTGAAGATCTCTAAAACGATTTGATTTGCACTAAACAATATCTCAAAATAAAATCAATTAGAAATCTTTACAAAGCCTAGCATTTTATGAAATTGATTTTAACAAGTTTAATTTTTATATTTATGAGCTTTCTTCCAATATATGCTAAATCCTTACTTAAAGGGTTCATGTATCTGAAAGATATCGACCCTACAATTATTCAAAATATGCATTATTATTCAGATGAAAATTTTGTTGGTAAAAAGGTAGATGGTTATAAAGCACCGGAAGCAATTTTAACCATATAAGCTGTTAAGGCTCTTAAAGCAGTACAAGCTGAGGTACAAAAAGATGGTTATTCACTGATTATATGCATATAGACCACAAAAAGCGGTACAACATTTTTAAGATGGAGCAACGATAATATTGATCAAAAAAATAAGGAAAGCTTTTACCCATATATAGATAAGTCTAAATGTTTTATATTAGGTTATATAGCTGGAAAGATCTAGTCATAGTAGGAGTACTGTAGATTGATCAATAATAAAGCTTCAGAAGGAAGTTAATAATAATTCTGAAGTCATTATTAAGAGAAAGCTGAAAGACGCGCGTGTTATAATCCTCTTTAGATGACAATACGGTAGACATGTATACTTCTTTTGACTTATTTGATGAAGCTTTACCTCATGATAGTAAATTAATTGATAAGAAATATTTAGCAAAACGTAATTATTTATGTTCTAAGATGCAAAACCATAATTTTAAAGCATGTAAAATTGAGTGGTGGCATTATACAACTTGCAGATGAGCCTTATAAAGATCAATATTTTAACTTTGATATAGAAAAAAAACTATGACAGTATTAAGTGAGAAAATTTAATAATAAGACATGTTATAATAAACATAAAGTAACGTTATGCCAAATTATCATATTAAATTTTTACCAAATAGAGTTAAGTTAATCGGTTATTTTTGTAGACTTATTTTATTACCAAATTTAATATCAGCTGATTCTAGTGAAAATAGTTATGACCAAAGCCTTGATAGAAATAAGGTATATTCTGTACATTTAAAACCTTTTTCTAATACCTCTACATATTTTTTAGATGAGCATCCTGATCATACCTTTGTACATATTGCTGATAAAAAATATATTTTATATGGATTGGTTAGGGAGCTAAAATTTGCGTTTGAAGATATAAATTCATGATTTTTAATGCCGGAAACTCAAATTGATATGGTTAATTAGGAAACTGAAACAACAACAAATTACTGTCTAAGTAATTTCATTATAAACTTATTTCATATAAGAGAAGTAAAAGATTTTAATATAACTATATCTAATCTAGCAAATGCATTTACTGCACATATAATCGGTGATAATAATTATAACCTAATAAAGAATGATAGTACGTACATATTATATGAGATTGAATCTAGTTGCGATAAAGATTCGTTTATTGTCTAGAGGAACAAATGAGTGTGCTGTATTTACTTTAGGCAATAATACGGATATTTCATTATTTAGTGCTATAAATGAATGAATTGAAGGTGATAAAGAGGTAAATAGTGCTGTTCTACAAGTACTATATATATATAATTTTTACTGAATTAATGATTCAAATTCTTTTACGACGGCTTGGTAAAGTTTACGTTTAAACGGTATTATAATAGATAAGAGTTCATCAAGTGATGCCCAACGCCATTGGTCAAATTCCGGATTAGAGGTATTTATATTAATATCTTCGTTATTTCCGGTAAACCTAATTAAAAACCAGCGTTGTTTTTGTCCACGAAAATTACCGTTCCACAGTTTAGGTATTAAAAAGCTTGGTACATCATAACTATACCAGAATTTGCTTTCGGCAATAATATATCCTTTATCGCTGCCTATTTCTTCTAACATCTCACGCATTGCTGCAATACTTGGTGTTTCGCCGGGAACTATCCCACCTTGCGGCATTTGCCATGCAGATATTTTTGTATCTATTCTTTTACCGACGAATATATGGTTATTGGCATTTAATATCATCATGCCGACCCCTGGTCTATATGGTAAATCAAGATGTTTTTTGGAAGAATTGCTCATTATTTTTTTACTTTAAAAAATCAATTATAATTTTACTACTTTATTTTTACCAGTTGTTTTAGCTTCATACATAGCTTTGTCAGCACGTTCAATGAAAGATTCTATTGATTCTTCTTTTTTATATTTCGTAACTCCGATTGAAATAGTTGTTTTTAAAGGTTCAATTTGATCTTCAATGTGAAAATTCATATATTCTATTTTAACTCTAATTCTCTCCGCAGTTGCAATTGCTTTAGAAATATCTATATCCGTTAAGAGTATAGTAAATTCTTCACCGCCGAATCTTGCTATTAAGTCTGTTACTCTGAGAGTATTCTTCAAAATACGGGATACAATTGTTAAAACCTTATCGCCTGCTTGATGACCGTAAGTATCGTTTACATGTTTAAAATTGTCGATATCGCACATAAGTAAATATAATTTAATACTTTCTTTATTAGTTTTCTCAATAATTTGTTTGAGATGTATATCGAAATAGCGACGATTAAATAAGCCGGTTAGACCGTCTTTAACTGCTAAATTGACACTTTGTTCAAGATCATTACGTAAATTATCTTGATATTGCTTACGTCTTAATTGTGTTCTAATTCTAGCAAGCAATTCGCTTTCCTCTATAGGATAAACGAAATAATCATTAATACCGAGTTCAATACCTTTCACAACCAAAGGCATACCGTCTTCATCAATTTGTAAAATTATTACTACGCCGCTTATTTCTGCTTTACCCCTTAAAATAACACTGATCCTCAAAGGATCGTCATTTTCGAGCGTACTACTGATAATTACTAAATCGGGGGTATATTCATTTATAATATCTAATTCATCGGAATTACTTATTACCTTTACGTTTTGGGTAAGCTTAAGTAACATTTGTTTTATATTTTTAGCTTGTACCACATCATCATTAATTAGTAATATTTTTTTATCTGCAAAAGTGTCATGCATTTCAATATTTATTACGCCTAATAATGCATTAGTGCTATTACGAAGCTTTAACTCATCAATTAAGCTTTTCATTCTAGATAGCGATTTAAGTCTTACAAATAGAGCAGTATCGTTAATCGGCTTTGTTAAAAACTCATCAGCTCCTGCCTCAAGACCTTTAACGCGATCATCAATATCGGAAAGTGCAGTTACCATTACAACCGGTATATGAGTAGTTTCCGGATCGGTTTTTATCGTTTTACATACCTCACATCCATCCATTTCCGGCATCATAACATCAAGTAGTATAATATCAATTTTTTCTTTTTTAAGAATTGCTAGTGCTTCTTTACCGCTATTTGCAGTAAGAACCGTATAATACTCTTTTAAAAGTTTGGCTGTTAGTAACTTAATATTGGGTTCTATATCATCTACTACTAATATTGTGGTCATAAGATTAAATTCTTGTTTTTAAAGGAAATAATTTGTATATTTATACTTTAATTTTAAGTCTTAAATGTATGATATATGAAAATTTCAGCAAATTCAATTAGAACAGGTAACATATTAGTGTATAATAATGATTTATGGGTTGTCAGCAAAACACCGGAACATACTCAACCCGGGAAAGGTGGAGCTTATGTACAAGTTGAGATGAAAAATTTAAAAACAGGGACAAAGCGTAACGAAAGATTCAGTTCTGCCAATTATTTAGAAAAAGCTGAACTTGAACAAAAAGATTATCAATTTTTATATTTTGAAGGTGATGATTTGGTATTAATGGATACCAAACATTTTGATCAAATAAATATTTCCAAGGAAATGTTAGAAGAAAAATTATCTTTCTTAACTGAAAATATGATTGTTAAAGTCGAATTTTATAATGACAAGCCTTTAAATATTGAGCTTCCTCCAACTGTTATACTTGAAATTAGTGAAACTGATCCGGTAATAAAAGGAGCAACCGCTACCGCTTCTTATAAATCAGCAATTTTAGAAAACGGTATTAAAGTTAAGGTCCCGCAATATTTAGAAATAGGAGAAAAAATTGTTGTTAAAACTGATGATATGACATATGTCGAGCGAGCGAAGTAAGCTGTTTTATTGAACTATGGATACCACCCCGTCATTGCGAGCAGCCGTAGGCTGCGTGGCAATCTCGTCAAATATCCTGAGATTGCTTAGTCAAAACTTACAGTTTTTCCTCGCAATGACGACTTGCAGCATCCACTCAGGCAATGCTTTTAGCTAGGAATGGTATCAATTTTTTAAAGCCATA
The DNA here is from genome assembly GCF_000007025.1 of Rickettsia conorii str. Malish 7. Taxonomy (NCBI): domain Bacteria; kingdom Pseudomonadati; phylum Pseudomonadota; class Alphaproteobacteria; order Rickettsiales; family Rickettsiaceae; genus Rickettsia; species Rickettsia conorii. The sequence continues at coordinate 324,836 of NC_003103.1, forward strand.
CGACATAATTTCTAAAACTAATAATTAAAAATATCAAATGCAACCTATAACTAATTTATTAATTAATGCCCTGCGTAAAGCTGTTAAGTTTTTGCATAGAGATTTTTTAGAACTCGAAATGCTACAAAAACACTCTGTAAGAAATGAAGAATTTTGTAAGCGATCTTATTTAAAATTAAAAACTTTATTATGTGAAGAATTACAAAAATATACACAATATTTATTTTTTCCGGAGGATAAATTCGATTTAAATAATAATTATGAGAGTGTTTTTTTAATTAATCCTATAGATAGCCCAAATAATTTCGCCAGAAGCATACCTTTTTTTGCGATATCCGTAACTTATTTAAAAAGGAATCAAGAAGTTTTAATTCCTACTTCTACAGTAATATATTTTCCTGCTCTTAATGAAATTTATTATGCTGAAAAAGGTAAGGGAGCTTGGATAGAAAAAAATAATTTAAACTCTAATTATCAAGGATTAAGACTTAGAGTTTCCGATAATGCCGATTTAAGAAACTGTTTAGCAATTATTGAAGGTGTAAATCATAATGATTTGGAGGAGATAGAGGTAGATAATATTAGATCTTTTGGTTCTCTTTGCTATGGGGCTACGCTTGTAGCGTCAGGTAAAGCGGATTTAATATGTTTATCATTATTAAATTTTACATTATATTATGCATTTGAGCTTTTTATTAAGGAAGCAGGCGGGATAATTATAGATTCTAGCGATAAATTTCTATATTCAAATCGTTATATTGCTAAAAAACTTAAAAAATATTAGATAAGAAATTATTTTAGATTTGCATTTTTATTGTTATAATAATATTAATATAATTATTAATTCATAAAGTTATGGCACATTATAAAGAGTTTGAATTTGACTGCGATTTTAGTGGACAAAGAGCCAAGTTTAAGTTTTATATAGGTACGCCTCAAGAAGGGCATCATCCGCTACAATTTCAAGCAAAATGGTTATCTGACGAAAGAGGCGGTACTATTCCTGATGATGTTATGAAAGCAATATCACAGCTAAATGATCTTGCCAAAAAAAACGGTGTTCCACTCCCGGATTTATGCGTATATGCTCTGGGTTCTGCGCAAGAAGTTCAAGCTACCCCTCAAGACGAAGATGAAAACGAGAGTGAGAATCAAGAGGATAAAGCAGAGCAGGCATAGTTAAAAATAATAAGGAGATTCATAGAGATTAAAATGAAACAATATAATGATTTATTTAAAATTATTCACCGCGAAGGATATATATTTATTGCTAGCTTTGCATTAGTAAGTTTTTTATTAGCATCATTTAATGAAAAACTTGGCTGTATTGGATGTATTGCTACTGCTTGGTGTATTTATTTTTTCCGTAATCCTGATCGCTTTGTGCCTATAAGTGATGATCTGGTAATAAGTCCTGCAGATGGAATAATTCAAGAAATTAAGGAAGCATTGCCGCCTCCGGAATTAGGACTTGGTGATGTGGAAATGATTAGAGTTAGTATTTTTCTAAATATTTTTAATGTCCATGTTAATAGAATCCCGGCAAACGGAAAAATTTTAGCACTTCATTATAATCCAGGAAAATTTTTTAATGCTTCACTCGATAAAGCTAGTATTTATAATGAGCGTCAATCAGTATTAATGGAAACTGCTCAAGGTCAGAAAATTGTTTTTGTTCAAATAGCCGGACTTATAGCAAGGCGTATAGTTTGTGATTTAGAAGAGGGTAATGAAGTTAAAACGGGCGAGCGATACGGTATAATTCGTTTCGGTAGCAGAGTAGATGTTTATTTACCGTTGAAAACAGCTTTATTAGTGAGTAAAGGGCAGACTGCTATAGGCGGTGAAACTATCATTGCTGATTTTGGACGTAAAAAGACAACAGAATTTAAGTTTGAGAGGAAGTAGCCTCATAATTTTAACACCGTCATTGCGAGCAGCTGTAGGCATGGTTTGTTTATGTCATTCCGGCGTAGGCGGGAGGGAATCCAGTGAAACGTATAAAAAACAAGTTTTTTATCTGTTTATTTTATCAAATATATAATTTTGTACCAATTAAGATTATTTTTTTCTGGATTCCTGCTTTTGCAGGAATGAGACATTGACAGCCATGCAACCACACTGTTTTGTCCTTGCAATGACGTGATAAATACATTTTGGGTATAAAAATTGTTAAAAATTCGTAAATCTATAATAACTAAGCCTGTACCTCTAATAAAATTAATTCCCAACTTTATTACGTTGCTTGGTTTAGTAACCGGTATGAGTTCTATAAAATTTGCTTTGGATAGTAGATGGGAACTTGCGGTATATTGCATTATAGTAGCGGCAATTATTGACGGTATCGACGGTAGAATAGCAAGGATGCTAAATGCAGTTAGTCCATTTGGTGCAGAGCTTGATTCATTATGCGATTTTGCTAATTTCGGTATAGCTCCGGCCTATCTGATATATTTATGGTCTTTTCAACAATATGAGTATAAGGTATTTTCATCAGCGGTAATGTTATTATTTATAGTGTGTATGGCACTACGTTTAGCTCGCTTTAACGTTGGTATTTATCAACCGAAACAAGATAAAACTGACTATTTTTTTACCGGTGTACCTGCCCCATGCGGTGCTTTACTTGCTTTAATGCCTGTAATGATAGATTTTGAAATCGGTACGTTATTAAATATCAATACCCGTACTCATACTATAACAATTAATATATATTTGGCTATTATAGCTTTTCTACTTGCTAGTAGGCTTCCTACAATCTCAACAAAAAATTTGAGTATTAAACCTGAATATTTATCGCTTGCAATGATTTTAGTTGCTATTGTTATTATAAATCTTATCATATATCCATGGTATTCACTGCCGTTAATTGCAGTGATATATATTCTTTCTATACCAATTTGTTATTTTTTTAAACATAGAGGGTATTGGTAAAGTTAATTATGCCGAGTGTATTACAACAAGCTATCGACAAATATAAACATCATCCATTTACTAAATATGTAATTATTATAGCCTTAATCATATTTATTTATTTGGGATATAGAATTTATGTTTGGGCAAATACACAATCTACGGATAATGCTTACATAGATGCAGATATTTCAAATGTTAGTGCTGAAGTTAGCGGTGTTTTAACAAAGTTATTTGTTACCGATAATACTAAAGTTAATAAAGGCGATCTGATAGGTGAAATTGACGATAGAGATTATAAGGCAAAGCTTGCAGCACTTGAAGCATCTATTGAAGCTTGCATAAAAAATATAGAAATTATAGAGCAAAAAATCTCAATAGGGCAAATTAGCCTAGAGCAAGCAGCTGAAAAATTAAAGCTTAATAAAATAAGCTTTGATATTGTTGCAACAGATTTTATGAGAGTGCAGGAGTTAAATAAGGCAAAATTTGCTAGCTCTAAAACGTTAGATGATTCTAAAAACGCATATCAAAAAGCCAAAACGGATTATAAACAAGCACAGTTAGATTTAGATATATCTAAGCAACATTTACAGCTTCTTGAGCTTGAAAAAGCAGCAGAACAGGAAAAACTTAAAGAGCTAACAGAAAATAAAAAAGTAATCTTAAGGAGCTTACAAAATACTAAACTTATTGCTATGGTACCCGGTATATTCGGTAATAGTAGTTTAGAAGTCGGAAATTACATAGTACCGGGTAGGGCGTTGTTTTCTATAGTTCAAGATAATACTATGTATATTCAGGCTAATTTTAAAGAAACACAAATTCAGAAATTTAAGTCTGGCATGAAAGTCAAAATTGAATTTGATGCTTTGCCTAAAAAGGTAATTTACGGGAAGATTCGTAATATTGCTCCTGCGACCGGCTCTAAATTTAGCTTAATCCCACCAGATCATGCTACCGGTAATTTTACTAAAAGCGTACAACGTGTACCTGTTTTAATAGATTTTGAATCCCCAAATGCTAATCTAGTTCCCGGCATGTCAGCAATCGTATCCATTAGAACGGATCAAAGTACGTAATTTTTGTTAAAAAATAGCAATAAGTATTCTATTAAAAGTACATATTCTAGTATTATTTACTGATTACTTAAAAAGCTATATAATATGAGTAATACCAAAAGTAATAATTAATATGCAAAGATATTTAGATCCCACTAATTGATAGTGTATTTAAAAAAATCTTTCGTGATTTAGAGAGGTTCAAGGAATTTATCAATGCAGTTCTTGAATTACCTGAGGGGCTTAGAATTAAAGCAATAGAATTTATACCTGTAGAGCAAGTACCTATGCTCGATAAAGGGAACAAAAAGCATATTTGATTTAAAGGTTAAAGATGAAGCTGGTAGCTGGTATATAATCGAGCTTACAACTTACACAAGGAATAAAGCATAAAGATTTATTACCGAAACAAATAAGCAATATTTATTTGATTTTTCCTATGTATTTATAGAGCTTAAAATTTTGATAAAGATAAGCTTGAAACTACTATAGATGAGTGGTTACATTTATTTAAGTGTGCAGAAACAGAAAACAGCCCACCTGCAAATATAAAGAGCGAGAAGGTATTAGATGCATACAATATAATAGAAATGCATAACCTCACCGCCGAAGAATATGATGCCTATATAAGAGCGAAATTAATGGAAGATGCCGAGGAAATAGCTTTAGGAAGAACAGTGTGAAAAAGGGAAAGAACGAAGCATAGAAATAGCAAAGAACTTGTGACTTAAAGATATAGATGTCAATATAATAGCAGATTCAACAGGGCTAACTATAGAAGAAATAGAAGAGTTAAAAGCAAAAATAGAAAATTCTGAAACTAGTTGATTAATTATTTGCTCTTTAACTCTGCTAATTCTTTCTTGAGTTTTATTACTAAAGTTTGTAATTTTTCAAATTCTTCGCGAGTGACGTAATTACCTTTAAGTATTTTATCCTCAATTATGCCACAGCTTTTATCCGTTATACTATTTAAGGCTTTTTGTGCTACGCTGCTAGCTCCAACGGCTACTTTTAAAATATTATTTGTTTTCATAGTACCTCTATCGATAAAGCATGCAAGCCGCTATTAAATTCATCGGCAAGTAAGTTATTAATAGTGCGATGATTGGCAATTAGGCTTTTCCCCTGTAATGTTTCTGCAGAAATTCTTATTTTTATATGGCTGTGAATTCCGTTATAATGACTAGCATGTTTATAGCTTTCATCTATTATTTCTTGAAAATGTGGTTTTAACACACTTAATTTTTCTTGTATCATTTCTATGCGGTTCATATTTTTATTTCATTTACAGTAAAAATGTCCTAATATTCTTAAGTATATAATTTTATGATACACATGGCAATGTCGGAATTAAGAACGAATTATAAAGATTTACAAGATGCGATAGATAAATTGGAAAAAGGCGTATGTTTTGCTTGTAGATTAGTTAATTATGATGAAATAGAATTTATAGAGCAGGGTAAGCATTTTATAATTGAAGATTTAGATCAAATCATTGAAGATGTAAGCAAAGAACTTAATATTTTTTCAAAGTTTAAGAAAATAAAGAAAGATAGAATATTATTTATCCTAAATACTACTGATTCTGACTTAATTAAAAATTTTGCTAGAAAATTATATTTATTTTTGCAGCTTTATATTAATGAACAGAAGCCAGCAATTTATATGAATTGTTATATTGCTAGTATTAAATTTCCAAAAAAAGTAAGTAATAATGCTAAAGAAATTGAAAAAACATTAAATATGTTACTTTCACAAAATAATAATTATTATTACCGTGAATATAGCAGTACAGAACATGATTTGGAAAATATAAGAAAATCTAATCTTCAGCTTAACTTACTACGACAAGCCTTAGCAAAAAAGACTATGCGATTTGCTTATCAGCCTATAATAGATCGTAATACTATGAAGATTCATTATTATGAATGTCTGCTTCGTATACCTGACGAGAACGGTGTTTATATTTCCGTAGGTCCTATAATCCCTATTGCTGAAAATAAAGGATTAATTTTTATAATTGATCAAATTGTTTTAGAAATGACTGTTAATGAACTTGCCCGCAACCCAAACTTAATGTTAGCCGTTAATATTTCAAATATAGGAACAGGCGATGAAGCTTTATGGGAAATAGCAGAAAACTTATTAAAAGCTCATAATGTTCGGGATCGTTTAATTATTGAAATTACGGAAACTTCTTTCAATCAGAATTACGATAAAATAACTTTATTTATTAATAAACTACGTAAGTACGGATGTAAATTTGCATTAGACGATTTTGGTGCGGGTTTTACTTCTTTTAAACAACTTCAAAGCTTACCAATTGATATTATCAAAATTGACGGTAAATATGTGCGTAGTATTACAAGTGATGTACAAAGTAGGTATTTCGTAGAAAGATTAATTAAAATTTCAGAAGATTTAGGTATTGAAACGGTAGCTGAATTCGTAGAAAACGGAGAAATAGCTAAATTTTTAATTGATCTAAAAGTCGGTGGGCTACAAGGAAACTTCTATTCCGAAGCAAAATTTGATAGGGTGGATGAGGTTTAATGATTGTCATACTGAACCGGTTTTGTTGTATGGCTCTTGAAAAAGACTCCGATGTCATGCCGTGATTTGACCACGGTATCCATAAAAATAACTTTTAATATCAATGATTTTAATATTTAAAACTGGATACCGCGATCAAGTCGCGGTATGACACAGTTAGTGCTTGACAATGTTACTTAAAACCTATATGCAGAACTCAATTTTAAATGATTAAACTTAAATGCTGTTACTTGAATTAAAAAAAACTAATCAAACCTTAGAAACTATACATTTTATAGGTATCGGCGGCGTTGGCATGAGCGGTATTGCTGAGATATTATATAATCTAGGTTATAAAGTACAAGGTTCCGATTTAGTAGAAAATTATAATACTAAAAGGCTTGAGTCATACGGCATTAAAATATTTTTAGGACACGCCGAGCAGAACATTACCAATGTGTCGTATGTTGTTATTTCATCGGCAATTAATCCAAAGAATCCTGAAATAAAAGAAGCTTTGGAGCGTAAAATTCCAATTATTAGACGTGCGGACATGCTTGCTGAACTTATGAGATTAAAATGTTCAGTAGCAGTTTCGGGATCGCACGGTAAAACCACTACTACTTCTTTAGTTGCTTGTTTATTTGAGGCAGCTGGTTTATGTCCTACGGTTATTAACGGTGGGATCATCAATAATAAATCGACTAATGCATATCTTGGTTCAAGTAATTATTTAATTGCGGAGGCCGATGAATCGGATGCAACGTTTATTCATATTCCATCAACTATTGCGATAATAACTAACATTGATCCTGAACATTTAGATTATTATAGAGATTTTGAAACATTAATTGGTGCTTTTAGAAGCTTTATTACTAATTTGCCGTTTTACGGTTTTGCCGTTTGTTGTATCGATCATAAAATAGTTCGTAAGTTAGTAGACGATATTACTGAAAGGAAGATTGTTACTTATGGCATCGATTCGGAAGATGCTCATATTATAGCGTTTAATATTAACACTGATATTGCCTCCTCTACTTTTGACGTAAAAATTAGTCTACCAAATGTACTAGGTACAACGATTATTGAAAAAATTACTATTCCAACGCCCGGAAGACATAATATTTTAAATAGTCTTGCTGCAATTGCCGTTGGGATAGAATTAGATTTCGGTATTAAAGCTATTAAAAACGGTTTTAATAATTTTAAAGGAGTGAAGAGGAGATTTACTAAAGTAGCTGAATATAATAACGCTTCAATTATCGATGATTACGCTCATCACCCTGAGGAAATCAAAGCAACGCTTGCGACGGCTAAAAATATAGCAAATAAACAAAACGGTAAAGTTATTGCTATTTTTCAGCCTCACAGATATTCAAGAATGCAGTATTTATTTGATGATTTTATGCTTTGCTTTGCTGATGCGGATATACTCTATATTACTGATATATATGCTGCAGGTGAAAACCCTATAGAAGGAATTACAGGACGAAGTTTAGTTGATAAGATTACTAAGCGTAAACATCACGATAAAGCAAATTTTCTAGCAGAGCTAGATGATGCGGTTGGAGTTATTATAGATAATGCAGCTTCTGGTGATATGATCATTATGATGGGAGCAGGTAATATTTCAAGTTTTGCTAATGAATTAGAGGGGAGATTGTCATCCCGTGGCTTTAGCTGTCATACCGTGGTTTGACTGGTATTGTTGCATAGCTCTTATGTCATTCCCGCGAAAGCGGGAATCCAGTTTTTTAAATAAATTATATAAAAATGTAGTATATAATTTTCTTTGTTTTTATCATTTTTTTCTGGATTCCCGCTTTCGCGGGAATGACATCTGTTCGTATAACATAGGGTCAAGCGAACTAAGGGACAAAAGAGTGAAGATAACAGTAAAGCGAATAGCAGGATTAAATATGTTAATTTTACCGATAGTAAAAGGCGAGTATAAAAAAGATTATAATTTAAAACACTTAACATGGTTTAAAGTAGGCGGTAATGCTGAAATTTTCTTTAAACCTTTAGATAGCGAAGATTTAAAAAGTTTCTTAATACAAAATAAGCAAAAATTACCTATAAAGACTTTTGGAGCAGGCTCAAATATTATTATAAGAGACGGCGGCATAGAAGGGGTCGTTATAAAACTTGGTCAGAATTTTAGCAATATTGAGTTTGTAGATAATCATTTAATAGTAGGTAGCAGCTGCCTTAATTATAATTTAGCAAAATTTTGTCAAGCAAATGCTATTTCCGGTTTTGAGTTTTTAGTAGGTATTCCAGGGACTATCGGCGGTGGTGTTGCTATGAATGCCGGTGCTTACGGCTCTGAATTTAAAGATATTGTAGTGCAGATTGAAGCGATTGACTTTGCAGGAAACTTTTTAACATTCACAAATGAAGAAATCGGTTTTAAATATCGCAGTAATAATTTACCAAAGAATTTAATTATTCTCAAAGCTGTTTTTAAAATAAATAAAGGCGATAGTGAAAATATATTATTACGGATGAATGAAATAAAGAACGCAAGATCATCTACACAGCCTATTAAAGAGCGTACGGGCGGTAGTACTTTTGCAAATCCTGAAGGGCGTAAATCTTGGGAACTTATTGACAAAGCGGGGCTTAGAGGCTATAGAATAGGCGGTGCTTCGATGTCAGAATTTCATTGTAATTTTATGATAAATAATGGTGATGCTACCGCTAAGGATTTAGAAGATTTAGGTGATTTTGTCCGGCAGAAAGTATGTGAAGATAGCGGGGTTAAGTTAGAGTGGGAGATTAAGAGAATCGGACGTCATCCCTAATTAAAAATGGCGTTGTTGCAGCTAGTTGTATGTCATTCCCGCGAAGGCGGGAATCCAGTAAAACATATAAAAAACAAGTTTTTTATATGTTTATTTTATAATATGTAACTTCTATATCAATATTGAAGTTATTTTTCTGGATCCCCGCCTACGCGGGGATGACATCGAGTAGGTTTTTCGAGCTATGCACCAAGGCCGCTTTTAGTTAGGAATTACAATGGATTTAATAAGAAAGGAAAAAACGTGCATAAATATCAAACACATTGGGTAGAACACTCTATAGTCAAAATATTAAGTAGTACCGGTAAAAAGCATATAGCATTAATGGCAGGCGGTATGTCTGCTGAGCGTGAAGTATCGTTAGTGTCAAGCGAAGGAGTTAGTAAAGCTTTAATTGAATTAGGATATAGAGTTACCTTTATTGATATGGGAGCGGATATTGCAGTTAGATTACAAGAAATAAAACCTGATATCGTTTTTAATTGCCTGCACGGTACATATGGTGAAGACGGTTGTTTACCAGGATTACTTAATATAATGCGGATTCCTTATACTCATAGCGGCGTGTTATCTTCAGCTTTAGCATTCGATAAAATACATTCTAGGATCTGGTTTTTAACGAATAATATTAATATGGCAGAAGGCATTGTTGTAAATAAAAGCGATAATATAAAAAATGATCCTATGAAACGACCGTACGTTATTAAGCCTCTTACGCAAGGTTCAAGTATTGGTGTTGAGGTGATATTTGCAGAAGACGATTTTAACTTTGCCGATTATGATTTTCCTTACGGTGATCAGGTAATAATAGAACAATATATAAAAGGGCGAGAATTGCAAGTAGCGGTATTAAACGGCAAAGCTCTTGGAGCTTTAGAGATTAAATTACTAAAGAATCGTTTCTATGATTATGAAACTAAATATACCGAAGGATTTGCTGATCATCTTTGTCCTGCTCCGCTACCTGCTAATTTATATGAGAAATTACTTATAGAATCAGAAAAAATTTATAAAACAATGAATTGTAAAGGTCCTGCTAGAGCAGAGTTTATTTTAGAAGAGCAGACAAACAAGTTATATGCTTTGGAGATAAATACTCACCCAGGTATGATGCCTTTATCAATAGTGCCGGAAATTGCAGCTTATGCAGGGATAAATTTTACTAACTTAATTGAAGAAATTATAAAGACGGCAAGCTTTGAATCATGAGAAAAAAAACAAGCTCCAATAAAAAAAAACAAACAAAAAAAACTAATAATATCTCATTACGCCGAAAATTAGGACTAATGTACAAAAAAGCAATATTAGGGCTTAAGATTGCTTTAATTATCTTTGTATGTCTATTTGTTTTTACAAAATATTTTGCCGGCATAAAAACCTACTTAACAACAAATATATACCAAACAACAACAAAACTTGGGTTTAAACTTGAGAATGTTATCATTGAAGGACAGCAAAATGTCGATGAGCCTACAATATTAAAGGTTTTAAATGCGAATAAGGGCAGTCCTATTTTTGCTCTTAAATTAGACGAAATTAGAAATAATTTAAAGAAAAATAAATGGATCAAGGAAGTATATGTCAGTAGAAGATTACCAAATACGGTATATATAAAATTATTTGAAAGAGAACCTATTGCTATTTGGCAAATTAATAATCAGCTTTTCTTAGTCGATGAAGAAGGTTACGAAATTAGTAAAAATATTCAACCTTTTCCTCATTTATTACATGTTGTAGGGGAAGGGGCGAATATCTATGCAGGTACATTAGTATTAGAGCTGCAGAAATATCCGGCATTAATGAATAAAACTTCAGCTGCTGTAAGACTTGGAGATAGAAGGTGGGATTTAAATCTTAAAGGTAATATAAGTATTAAGTTACCTGAAAAAGAGTTTGAAGAAGCATTAAAATATGTCGATGCACTAAATAAAGCTAATAAGCTATTTAACCAAAATTATAAGGTTTTGGATTTAAGGGATAAGAATAAGTATTATATAGAGAAGTACTGAGAATCGTCATTGCGAAGAGAAACGTAGTTTCGACGTGGTACTCTTGTCAAGCATCCTGAGCTTGCTTCGTCTCATTACTTTGTAATTCTTCGCGCAATGACGTTTTTGGAATAACAAGCATAAAAAAATGAAAGAGAAAATATCAAATTTTGTTACACTTGATTGCGGTAGTAGTAAGATTGCCGTAATTGCTGCCTATATTAGTAAAAAAGGTGAAATTAAAGTAGCTAGCCAAAATTTGCATCATTCTAAAGGTATTAAATCAGGAGTTATATCAGATTTAAAAAATGCTGAAACTAGCATTGTTTCAGCAATTTACGCACTTGAAAAAGATTGCGGTAAAAATATAAAAAAAGTTATATTATCGTTATCAGGTGCCGACACTAAATCTTATTATATTAATTATACAATTAAAGTTAACGGGCAAACCGTAACGCAGCAGGATATTAAAAAGTTACTACAAAAAGCATTACTTGAATTTAAAGTTAAAAACCAGGAAATTATTCATTATTTTCCTCTTGAATTTACCCTTGATAATAATTCAGTCGAGAATCCTATAGGTATGTACGGTAGAGAACTTAGTTGTGAATTACATATTATTGCTGCTAGTTCAAATATATTATCAAATATTGTACAATGCTTCGCTAAATGTCATGTTGAAGTCACAAATATTACTCTAGCAATTTATGCTTCTGCTATTAGCTGTCTTACGAATGATGAAAAAAATCTAGGTTCGCTTATCATCGACATGGGGGATAAAACTACCTCTTTCGGCATTTTTTTTGCCGGTAAATTAATATATACGGGGTATGTAAATATAGGTAGTTTTCATATTAGCTCGGATATTGCTAAAGTCTTTGGTATTGATCTTGTTACGGCAGAGAAATTAAAAATTTTATACGGTAATGCAATGATACCTTTATTTGAGAAAGATAGTATTGTAAATATGGAGGATTTTCAGGTTGATACTCATCATACTTTAAATACTTCCGTAACAATTTATAAATTGGCTGAGGTAATAAGAGCAAGAGCCGAAGAAATATTATCAATGGTAAAAGCCGAATATGATAAAGCAACAAAAGGGCAGGTTGAAGTTTTTAGAGTTGTAATTACCGGCGGCGGGTCTCAGCTTAGAGGACTTAAAGAGCTTTCAAATAAAATTTTTGAAAAACAGAGTAGAATCGGTAAACCGGAGATTATTGCCGGTTTTATAGAAGACTATAATCCGGCTATGTATTCAGCAACTATAGGAATGCTAAAAATTCATGCTCTAAAACAGCAAAAAGAATTTGCTCATATTAGACTTGATGCAAATAGTAGCTTCTTTAAAAAAGCTTTTGATTGGTTTAAAGAGAATATTTAGAGAGGCTGCCCGCGTTGGACTGGAAAATGCATTTAGTGTCATTCCCGCTTCCGTGGGAATGACATAAAATGATCCACGCAACAATACCTACTTGCAATGAGGAATTGTATTTACGCGGGCAATGTCATTTAGAAATATTTTGCTAAGAATTATTATTAGGTTTTTCTCTAGAACAAATTAGTACATTCCCTTTAACTTCGATAATAAAAAGTCGGTCGCCTGTTTTTGCATCGATTTCATTTGGAACAAGGTAAGCATTCATAATAGCACCGGACCATCTTACTTGTCCTATAGTATCAGAAGAAACTGTAGCACTATAAACCTGTACCGTTTTGCCTATCATATCCGAGTAATTTTTTGTTTTATCAGTTTTATTATAAACATATTTTTTAAGAGGATAATATAATATGCAAAACCAAATAAGTGATAATATACCAAAAAATGTTATTTGATTTGTTAAGTTAACTAGAGGGTAGTTATATACCACAAGAGTGTTTGATAACGCTCCAAGCCCAAAGAATAAGAATCCAATACTTGGAACTGTAAAGAATTCAACAACTATGCAAATTATACCTATTATTAACCATATTTCGGTGAGATAATTATTTATCATGAACATAAGTTTTTAAAAATAATATTACGTCAGCTATGTCTTGTGGTTTTGAGATACCGGCAAAGGACATTTTAGTTCCTGGTGCATAGCTACTTGGTTTATGTAAGAAAGCAAATAAACTATCATCATCCCATACGCCGCCAAGTTTTGATAGAGCAGGGGAATATTTATAGTCTGCTATGCTTGCTTTTGGTCTGCCTGTGACATCCCAAAGATGCGGTCCTAGTTTATTTGGACCGTCTTTATCAAGAGAATGACACATTAAACATTTCTTGGCTATTTCACGACCGTTATCGGCGTTAGCAGTCTTCATTAATTCCGGTATATTTACCGGTGCTTGCTCTAGTGCGGTAGTATTTTGATTTTCTGATGATTCTTGAACCGCAACGCTGTAGCCGCGATGTTGTAACTCTAGAGTGGGCTTGTATAATATATTTGCAACAAATCCAACCATCATAGCAATTAAACTAGCAAATAAGATGGCTGCAACAATTTTATTTAATTCTTTTCCAGACATTTATTTTGTTTTTTTTATTAGAATTTATACTATAATTTCAGTTGTAAGAGAAGTTAATTAAATAAATAAAAGAAAAATTTATAAAAATATTTGTTCTTTGGAGAGAAAAATAAATGTCAAAAAAATCAAGGGTTAGAAAAATATTTAATAAGTTAAAATCTTATTGGACTAGTTTTAGACAAAGTAAAATCGGTAAAATATTATTTAGCAATAGTTTAAGTTATGCAGTTTCCATAGCTTCTATAGCAATTGCAGTTTCTGGACTTTTTACTCCTATATCACCGATAATTATAGCTGTAGCTGTTGTTTCAGGAGTTAGCGTAGGAATTCAAGCTGTAAATGAGACTTTGAAAGTGCATGATTTGCGTAAATTTCATAAAGAGAATAATTTATTAGTACATAACAGAAATGCTAAAAGTCAGCAAGATTATATATTATCATTAGAACCGAGCTTAAAAGATATTTTGAAAAATGAATTATATACGCCGCAAACGGCAGGTAAGGATGCTACTCAAGATAAGTATGAGTTAAATGTAAATAAATTGAAAAGTACAGGACGAATATTTGGCAATAATTTAGGTGGAGCCGCAAATTTGGCCGCTTCTATTATTAAAGGTGCGAGCGGTAATGTGCTTGATATATTAAGAGCTACGGGTTACGGTGTAGTTACGACCGCATCATTAATTATCGACGGTCTTACTGAAAAGGAAAAAATAGAAATAAAAGCAATATTTAAATTAAATATAAATGAAGAATATAAAAAACAAGATACTCCTATATATAAAAATTTAGAACAATTAGAGAATTATACTAAGAATCAAGTATTGCAAACATTAGCTTTAAAAAAATTAATAACGGATAAGAATTATTGGAGTATGAATAAAGACCAAACAATACAAAAATTTCGAGAAATAATAGGCAGTTTTAATTCTGAAATAAAAAGAAACGGTTTAGAAGAATTTTTTAGAGAAAATAAAATAACAATGGATAATAGCAAAGAGAGCTATGTTAAAGATATTAAAAATGTAATGAATCCATTTTATGAAAATCCTAGTAAAGCCGAAGGATATAATCCTTTAACTAAAGCTATGGATAAAGATAAAGTTAATAATGCTGAAATAAAAAGGACAAAAAGTGAAAATTTAAAAAGGATGCAAAAAAGAAAGCGAAATTTAACAATATGAAATGATTATTATAACTCACTGCTAGTTACAAATTTGTAAGAGGTAGTATCGCTAAATATTCTATGCAATAGTTCATTATTAAGAGCATGGCTAGTTTTGTAGCCTTTAATTGCACTTACAATGCTAGTGCCGTTGGTATATAAATCACCGAATAAATCTAATAGTTTATGGCGAACAAATTCATCTTCATAACGTAAGCCGTTTGGGTTTAAGATTTTATCCTGCTCATCTATTCCTATAGCATTCTCAAATGAGGCACCTTGGGCAAGCCCTTTGCTTTTCAAATAATCAACATCTCTTATAAAGCCAAAAGTTCTAGCATCCGCAATATTTTTAGTAAAAGATTCTTGATCCCTAAAACTTAGATTTTGTCTGCCTATAGCTTTACTACTAAAATCAATGGTTAAATCTACAGTCATGTGATCGGAAGGAGTACAATATAATTCACAATCTTTATGAACTACTTTTATATCTTTTAAAATTTTTAGATATTTTTTAGGAGCATTTTGTAATTTTTTTCCTGCACACTCAATCATAAACACAAAAGGTTTACTACTGCCGTCCATAATTGGTACTTCAGGACCGTCAATTTTAATAATTGCATTATCAATGCTGCATCCCCAAAGTGCTGCCATTAAATGTTCAATTGTTGAAATTTGAACTTTATGATCATTACTGATAGTGGTAGATAACAAGGTATCGGAAACATTGAAATAGCTAGCTTCAATATAATTATTTTCAGAAGATATATCGGTTCTAATGAATATAATTCCGGTATTTTCTTTAGTGGGCTCTATAGTTAACTGGGTACGTTTTCCTGAGTGGACCCCGATTCCGTAACAACTAACCGGTTTTAATAATGTACTTTGCTGCATTTTAGGCATTGTAAAAATATATTTAAATATTAATATTTAATGCCAAATTATACAAGTTATATTATGTTACAGAATATTACACATATACTCGATGAACTTCAAAAATTGGCTGTCTCATCCTACAAGAGTTGCGATACTCACGTATTAAGTATACGCGCCGCTCCTCACCTTGTGGATTCCTTGCTCTTTTTGAAGTTGGTCTTCCTCTGTTAGTATAAGACTTCTTGACTTGCTAATAAGGAGAAATTTGAAGGAGACACGGAACGCAGAACCGCAGCGTACACGCAAGTAACGTGAGGATTCGAGTACCGGACGTACAAATTACCTTTATTAGAAAGTTATGCAAGAAGTCTTATTAAAATCTATATAATGTATACTTAATAAAATACCAAAAATGATAAGCTACAAAACTACCGACTACGGCACAAACAGAAAATAAGAAATCACTGCCGTTAATAGTGCCGTAAGGTACATGAGATGATAAAGCTCCGGCATATGTACCGATGCTGCACATTGAAAAATACGAAAATAAAGCTGTTCTAAGTTCGTAATCCCTAAATTTATCAATTAGTATTAAAATATTGCAAATATAAATGGATCCTAAACAACTACCGATTAGTATTATATATAATATATTAAGGTTTTTATTAGTTCCATGAAGCGGTAGTAAAATAAAGCAGACGAGCAGAATTATAGTTAGTGATAAATTAGCCAAATATTTATTTACTTTGCTTAATATATAGCATATAGGAATTATAGAAAAACATATTGCTAGAAAAATATATTTTAGTATAAGTCTTAAATTAATTAATGCTAATTCTTTCTTTAATGCAAAAGCTTCATAATACCATAATATATCCAAGGTGACATAAGCAACTACGAAGCCTGTCAATAATTGTAATTCGACATTTTTTATTAAGGATGAAAATTTGGAATTTAAATTTAATTTATGAGATGTAGGATTATAATGCAGAAATTCGGTTAGTATATTGATACAATATAACAATGCACAAATTACTATAGTATTATTTGTCGGTGTTATAAATGGATTTAATAAATCTACCATTAAGTTTCCACCTGCCCATAACAACATTATACAAGCTAAAAAAAAATATTTCTTTTCTTTGCTACTCTCAATAATATCTAATGTTATAGAAGTGAAATATGAAAATGTTCCAAAATTAATTACAATAAAATTAATTTTAATTAGAGTATAATTATTTAATAAAATTAGGTTTATTGTACAAATAATTAATAAAGATAAGCTAATTAAAATAATTTTTTGATTACTTAACTTATTAATTAACTGTGTTAAGGCAAAGCCTGCGATTATCGAACCTATAAATTTAGTTTGATTGATATGATTTATTTGTTCTCCGCCTAGATTTTTATTTAGCAGTAAAAAGATTTTAAAATTATAAAAATTTATAGTATTGATACAGGAAAAAATAAATATTCCCAAAAGTGAGAAAAAAATAGTTTTGTAATCGTTTTTTAAAGTCATAAATTAAGTGTTTGCTAAACATAAATACATGGTATATAACTCATAATTATAATGATTAAGATTATTATCTTAAAAATTAAAGAGATTCATAATTCCATTATTTAAGTATATATGGATAGTTATTAGATTATCAGCTTTTAATTAAGTATGGTAGTCTTATTTGTAATTTGTATATAATTATTGTTGAATTTTAAAAAAATTAATGAATTAAATAATATGAAAATATTTTAATGTAAGAAAAATAATAATATATTTTTTAGTATTTTAAAGAGGTGTTATTTGAAGTTTATCTAGAATTTCATTTTTGCTCTTTACTCATAGATAAATTATCTATTTAAATAAATTAATACAAGATAAACAATGATTTTTCTTAAGATACAAGCATTATATTAATTATTTGTTCTTCAAGTTAGTGAGCAAGATAAATGAATAAAAAGATTATAATTGATGCTAATTTTCCAAGCGAAACAAGAGTAGTTTTATTAGGACAAAGCAACAATATAGAAGATATTGAATTTCAAACAACCGTAAGACAACAAAATAAAGGTAACATTTATTTAGCAAAAGTTACAAGAATAGAACCGTCGCTACAAGCTGTTTTTATAGAGTACGGAATGGATAAAAGCGGTTTTTTACCGTTTAGTGAAATCCATCCTAATTATTACAATTTGCCTACCTCGGAGAGAAATTTTCCGGTTAATGCTTTTCCTGAAATAGCTCTTTCAAATATTACGGTTGAGGATAATAAAGAGAAACCGGCTGCTATATATGATTCTTTGGTTGATAGTGAAGAAATTGACCTAAAAACCATAGAAGATTTAGTAGAGAGTACATTCCAGTCAGAACTTAATTTAGAAGCGGCTGATGATATTGAAATGATTCAAAGCGGTACCCCTGAGTCAAATATTCCGCAATATAAACAATATAAAGTTCAAGAAGTAATAAGAAAAAACCAAATATTATTAGTGCAGGTTACTAAGGAAGAACGAGGAAATAAGTGCGCCGCTTTTACTACTTATATATCCTTGGCTGGTAAATATTGTGTTTTAATGCCTAATAAAGGTTCGCAAAACGGTATATCGCGTAAAATATCAAACGGGGAAGAAAGAAAAAGACTGAAAGATATTTTAAATAAAATAGTAAGCGGTGACAAAAATGCTTATAGCGTCATTGTTAGAACCGCAGGTAGAGGAAGTAGCACCTTAGATTTAAAGAAAGACTATAATTATTTAGCAAGGTTATGGAATAAAATTCGTAAAAGTACTATTAAATTTCCGGCTCCGTGTTTTATTCATGAGGAAGATAGTATAATACGTAAAACCATACGTGATATGTGCGATCACAATGTTAAAGAGGTGGTAATTCAAGGACAAGAGGGTTATGCAGATGCTTCAAAATTTATGCAGGATTTATTACCTTCAGAGCTTGTAAAGCTGAAAGAGCATAAAAGTAAAACTCCTATATTTACTAAGTTTCAAGTAGAAGAGCAATTAGTTAAATTATATCAGCCTGTAGTGACGTTACCTTCAGGAGGATATATCGTTATTAATCCCACGGAAGCTCTTATTGCAATTGATGTAAATTCCGGTAAATCAACTTCTGAACAAAATATTGAAGAAACGGCACTAAAAACTAATTTAGAAGCAGCCAAAGAAGTAGCAAAGCAAGTAAAGCTTAGAGATCTATCAGGTTTGATAGTTGTTGATTTTATAGACATGAGCGAAGCTAAGAATCGTAAAATTATTGAACGATCCTTTAAAGAGTTTTTAAGTCGTGATCGTGCTCGTATACAAACCGGTAATATTAGTCAGTTTGGACTACTTGAATTCTCAAGGCAGAGATTACGTTCTTCTTTCTTAGAAACTAATTCGGCAATTTGTTCTCATTGTAACGGTAAAGGAGTCATTAGAGCAAGTGACGCTAATGCTATGTTAATTTTACGTACTATAGAGAATGAAATTTTTGAAGAAAGAATTGATGTAATAAATGTTTTTACCAATATCGTTTCAGTTCTTTATCTACTTAATAATAAACGTACTGAGATAAAATTTATTGAAGAAAAATATAATATAAAGCTTAATTTTTATTCCGATCCTAATGCTACATCAGATAGTTATTCGATTGAAAAAGTGAAGCTGTTCAAGAAAAATAACAATAATTTTAATTCTGTTAAGCCGGTAATTCAGAATCATAATGCCGATTATACTGAAGAAGAGCTGAAAAAAGAACAGTTACGCAAAAATAAACATAAATGGAAAACAGCTAATAATAGTAATAATGTTGCTAATGAAGTAAAAGATAAGAGTTTAGAGGCAGAAGAATCGGTGGAGCAAACCGTAAGCGTTGTGGAAGAGGTGCAAGTTGTAGAAAGTAATGCCGGCTTAGAAGAAGCACAAGCTGCTCCAAAAAAGACAAAACGTAGATATCGTAATAAAACATCAAATAAGAAATGTCCTTCTAATACCGTCGAAGATACGGAAAAGAATGCAGAGTCTTGATTTGAGGGCTAATATAATATGTTATTCCTGCGAAAGCAGGAATCCAGTACTCCTTAATGTCACCCCGTGGTCAAGCCCACGGGGTCCATAAAAATAATAAAAAATACTAATAATATTAGTATTTTTAGCTGGATCCCGCACTCAAGTCGCGGGATGATAAATGATAAACCTATCCACGCCACAAGGCATACGCGGGGATGACATAGCAATGCTGTAATGACGCGATAAAAAACATAAACTTAAAATAAAAGTGCAGAAAAGTTTAATTACAAAATGGTTGTGTATAAGTTGTATAAT
The DNA here is from genome assembly GCF_000007025.1 of Rickettsia conorii str. Malish 7. NCBI lineage: Bacteria > Pseudomonadati > Pseudomonadota > Alphaproteobacteria > Rickettsiales > Rickettsiaceae > Rickettsia > Rickettsia conorii. Next base: position 345,012 of record NC_003103.1, read on the forward strand.
GGTCATAGCGACGCTTGTTATAGGGGGGATAACAAGGCTTACCGGTTCTGGTTTATCTATAGTTGAGTGGCGTCCGGTAACCGGTATTTTGCCGCCTTTTAGTTTTGAAAGCTGGCAATCGGAATTTGCTAAATATAAAGCTTTTCCTGAATATAACTCCGTTAATTACGGAATTACTTTATCACAGTTTAAGTTTATTTATCTGTTAGAGTTTATACATCGATTACTCGGTAGAATTACAGCTTTAATATATATTGTACCTTTAATATATTTTTATTTTAAAGATGTTATAAAAAATCGTGATATGCTACCTTATATAATTGCTTTGTTGTTATTTTGCGTACAAGGCTTTATAGGGTGGTATATGGTTAAAAGCGGCTTGTTGAATAGCCCGTATGTTAGTCATTTTCGACTTGCTTTTCATTTAATTATCGCCGTAATTATTTATCACATACTTTTTTATCAACTAATAAAAAATCGTTGTGATATTTTGTTAATCCCGTCACAAACAGATTTTAAATTACCATTAATATTTTCCGGTATTGCTATTACTGTAGTATATGTGCAAATTTTTTTAGGTGCTTTAGTTGCAGGGCTTGATGCAGGGCTGATATATAATAGTTTTCCGCTAATGGATGATAGATTTATCCCGATGGAGATAAAAGATAATTTCTTTGATCTTAAAAATTGGTATGATCCGGTTTTTATACAATTCATACATCGTTTAGTCGGCTATAGCGTATTTTTGGTTGTTGTAGTTTTGATAAGTTGCTTGTTAAAAATAGAGCATCCGAAATTAAATAAGATAGCGTATTTTCTAATGATTGCATTATTTATGCAGGTATCTACCGGAATACTTACTCTTTTATACTCTGTACCTATAATAATTGCCTCTATACATCAGCTTTTTGCTATAATCCTTTTATCTATAATAATTTGGTGCTATTTTTTAATAAAAAGTTCCTAATTTATTAAAAATATGATCATCGATGTCAATACTCCTATTTCTTCTAGATTAGATAAATATTTAAAACGTCTATATCCCTTATTGACTCAAGGAGTAATAGAGAAAGCATTACGTCAAAAACAAATTACCGTTAATGCTCAGAAAGCAGAAGCGAGTTTAAGAGTAAAGGGCGGCGATAAAATTTTTATTAACGATAAGTTTAATTTACCTGTTAAGCAACCTGAAAAATTAGTTTTTACCGACGCTGAAATTAAGCTAGCGAAGAAAATTACTACCGATTATTTGATATATGCAGATGATAATTTAATAGCTATAAATAAACCTGCAGGTCTTGCTACTCAAGGCGGCACTAAAATAAATTTATCTATTGACTCTGCATTAAAATATTTGAATTATAAAGGTGCTGATTTTAAGCTAGTACATAGATTAGATAAAAAAACAAGTGGTTTGCTCTTAATAGCCAAAAATTATTTAAGTAGTGTAAAACTTCATAATGCTTTTAAAGAAAAATTGGTTGTAAAAACATATTTTGCCGTAACCTATGGGAAGCCAATTAAAAATGTAGGCGAAGTTAGAAGTAATATAGAAAAGAGTAAAGGAAGTACACCTAAAATTACTGATATTGATAGTGAAAATGGTAAACTTGCCATTACTTATTATAAAGTACTTAAATCACTTGATAATAACTTATTTTTAATTGAATTTACGCCGGTTACAGGTAGAATGCATCAATTAAGGTTGCATGCTAAATTATTAGGTTGTCCGATACTGGGAGATGATAAATATGGTAATAAAGAAATAATGCCATATAGTAAATATATGTTCTTGCATGCTAATAATATATGTTTATCTGAAAAAATTTTTGGTCAAGAGAGTAAGTTAGAAGCAAAATTACCGTTTTATTTTACTAGACGTCTTACATAACTTGCTTCTAAAGGTAATTTGTACGTCGATCCGGTACTCGAATCCTCATGTCAAGTGTACGCTGTGGTTCTGCGTTCCGTGTCTCCTTCAAATTTCTTGTTATTAGCTGCGTTATGTAAGACGTCTATTGATAAGTTTGTGGAGTGTTGCAGTTATGATGCGTAGATATTTGTTATTGTTGCTTTTTTTTATTACTAATTGTATTGATTGTTTTGCAGATATACAGCAAAGAATCAATGAAGCAGAAAAAGAATATATCAGTAATAGATTTTTAAATGCCGTTTTTATGTTTGCCGATGATTATAAACCTTTATTAACCGGTGCTAAAGGAATTTTTGCTTTAAATGGTGAGCAATTAAAAGCAAATGAAATGATGCCTATTGTTTCTGCTACAAAGCCTTTTACAGCAGCGGGAATCTTAAAATTACAAGAACAGGCATTATTAAATATTAACGATAAAATTTATAAATATCTTGATCCGGAAATGTGGGGTGGAAAAGTGCCGGATTGGGCATATAAAATATCTATCCATAATTTATTAACGCATAGTAGCGGTATTGCTGAATATTTTAGTTTTGTTAAACTTGATTTAAATATGCCTAAGAAAGAGATTCACAAGAAAATATTACAATTTGTTTCTTCTAAACCTTTAGAAATATCTATAGGGAAAAAATTTAAATATAGTAATACTAATTTTGTTATACTCGGTATGATTATAGAAAAGGTGGCTAAAAAAGATTTAGCTAACTTTTTTTATGATGAATTTTTTAAACCGCTTAATATGAAATCTACTAGTTTTGCTTCATATAGTGAAGCCGCTAGAATCCAAAAAAACGTTATTAGTTCTAATTATCCGGTAAGATATTTTTTAACGCCTAATAATAGTAATAAACCTATATTTACTCCTGTAACTGCTGATTTTTTAGCAGTTCCTTGTGCTGACGGTGGTATAATATCAACACCGGTTGATCTTATTAGATGGTATAGGGCATTAAATGAGGAGAAAATTCTTTCTAAGAAGTCGTATAAACTTATGACTACTAAATATTTTTTAGCACAAGATATAGAAGGGCGTAAGTCTTATATGGGTTACGGTATTTTTCTTACTGATCTTGATTCTAAACGTTTAATGATTCATTATACGGGAAAGGCCCTTGGAATACAAAGTGAAGCAGGATATGTTTTGCCTGATAATCTTTATTTTGCTATACTCAGTAATACTATGATAAAAATTCCTGAAGAAGAAAAAGATAAAATTGACATGAAAAATCCTTTAAATCAACTTGGAATAATTTATTTTAGAGATGCAATAATAGGGGCAGCTATAAAAAATTAAATAGACTTGTTGTGTAACCTATCTTATAAAGAGGAATTTGAAAGAAACACGGAACGCAGCACCGCAGCGTACACTTAGTACGTGAGGATGCGAGTACCGGATTGACATACAAATTACCTGTAGAAGGAGGTTATACAACAAGTCTAATGAAGATAGTTACTTGGAATATTAATTCATTGCGTCTACGGATCGATTTATTAAGAAAATTAGCATATGAACATCAGCCGGATATTATTTTACTTCAAGAAACAAAGGTAGCTGACTCATTATTTCCTCTTGAAGTTATTAAAAATATAGGCTATGAACATGTAATATATTCAGGACAGAAATCATATAACGGTGTTGCTATTATTTCAAAATTTCCTTTGAATAATGTTTTTTCATTGGAGTTATATAATAGTGATAAAAGGCATATAGCAGCTATAGTTAATGATATAGAAATACATAATTTTTATGTTCCTGCCGGCGGTGATATACCTGATATCGAGGTAAATACAAAATTTAAGCATAAGCTCGAATATGTAAGGTTAATGCAGGAATGGTTAACGACTAACCGTACTAAAAACGATAAAATGATTATTGTTGGGGACTTGAACATTGCTCCGCATGAACATGATGTATGGTCTAGTAAGCAGTTGCGAAATGTTATCAGCCATACCGATATTGAACGCTCGTTATTGGTAGAGCTACAAAATGCGTTAGGTTTTATTGATAGTAGCAGACATTTCGTATCGCTTGACGAAAAATTTTATACTTGGTGGAGTTATAGAAATATAGATTGGAAAAAATCTAACAGAGGTAGAAGACTTGATCATATTTGGGTTAGCGATAATTTAAAAGGTGCATTATTTTCTATGCATTTACTATCAGAAGCACGTGATTGGTCTTCACCTTCGGATCATGTACCATATTTTGTGACTTTTAATTTACAGATGTCATCCCGTGGTCAAGCCACGGGATGACAATAGTCTTAAGGAGTAATTAGTGGATATTAAGTTAGGAAAATATAAGCCGACAAAGGAAGAATATATAAAAAGCTTTAAAGATATGCTCCTACTGCGTCGTTTTGAAGAAAAATGCGGTCAGTTATACGGAATGGGAGAAATCGGTGGTTTTTGTCATTTATATATAGGGCAAGAAGCAGTAATTTCTGCGATAGATATGGTTAAACAAAAAGGTGATAGCACTATTACTAGCTATCGTGACCATGCTCATATTATTTTAGCAGGCACTGAGCCTAAGTATGTTCTTGCCGAGCTTATGGGGCGTGCTACAGGTTGCTCGAAAGGTAAGGGTGGCTCGATGCATTTATTTAATGTACCAAACAAATTTTACGGTGGACACGGTATAGTAGGGGCTCAAGTACCGATAGGTACAGGGCTTGCGTTTGTTGAAAAATATAACGATACGCATAATATCTGTTTTACTTTTTTAGGTGACGGTGCCGTTAATCAAGGTCAGGTATATGAAGCTTTTAATATGGCTGCTTTATGGGGTTTGCCGGTAGTTTATATTATTGAAAATAATGAATATTCGATGGGGACGTCTGTAGCACGTTCTACCTTTATGCGTGATTTATATAAGAAAGGAGCATCGTTTGGGATTAAAGGATTTCAGCTAGACGGTATGGATTTTGAAGAAATGTATGACGGCTCTAAGCAAGCAGCCGAGTATGTTAGAGAAAATAGCTTTCCTCTGATATTAGAGGTAAAAACTTATCGTTATCGTGGGCATTCGATGTCCGACCCGGCAAAATATCGTAGTAAAGAAGAAGTTGAGCAATATAAAGAGCGTGATCCGTTGGTAATAATAAGAAAAACGATACTCGACAATAAATATGTAACCGAAGCGGATTTAAAAGCAATAGAACAGTCGGTAAAAGAAATTGTGAAAGAAGCAGTAGAATTCTCAGAAAATTCACCGCTACCTGATGAAGGGGAGTTGTATACACAGGTGTACTGTTAAGGCGTCATTGCGAGGAAAAACTGTAAGTTTTGACGAAGCAATCTCAGGAATTTGTTATTATTTCATGAGATTGTCACGCAGCCTACGGCTGCTCGCAATGACGTTTACATAGGCAAGCCTCCTTGCAATAACGTTTAATTTAATCAAATAAAAAAGAAAAATGCAAATAACGGTACGTGAAGCATTGCGTGATGCCATGCAAGAAGAGATGATAAGAGACGACAAGGTTTTCGTCATAGGCGAGGAAGTTGCAGAATATCAAGGAGCTTATAAGGTAACTCAAGGATTACTAGAGCAATTTGGTCCTAAGAGGGTAATTGATACACCGATAACGGAATATGGTTTTGCAGGGCTTGCAGTCGGAGCAGCTTTTGCAGGACTTCGCCCGATCGTAGAGTTTATGACCTTTAACTTTGCTATGCAAGCATTCGATCACATAGTTAATTCAGCTGCAAAAACGCATTACATGTCAGGCGGGCAGGTCAAATGTCCGATAGTATTTAGAGGACCAAACGGAGCAGCAAGTAGAGTAGCTGCACAACATAGCCAAAATTATACAGCTTGCTATTCCCACATTCCGGGATTAAAAGTAGTAGCTCCTTATAGTGCAGAAGATCATAAAGGACTTATGCTTACAGCTATTAGGGACGATAATCCCGTTGTTTTTTTAGAAAATGAAATTTTATACGGTCATAGTTTTGACGTGCCGAAAACAATCGAGCCTATACCCTTTGGTCAGGCAAAAATTTTAAGAGAGGGTAGTAGTGTCACTATAGTAACTTTCTCGATTCAAGTAAAACTTGCCTTAGATGCTGCAAATTTTGTGCAGAATGATAATATTGATTGTGAGGTTATTGATCTTCGCACTATTAAACCGCTTGATACTGAGACAATAATAGAATCAGTGAAAAAAACTAATCGTTTAGTTGTAGTGGAAGAAGGGTGGTTTTTTGCAGGTGTTGGTGCAAGTATAGCTTCTATTGTTATGAAAGAAGCATTTGATTATTTAGATGCTCCGATAGAGATTGTAAGCGGCAAAGATCTTCCCCTTCCTTATGCTGTTAATTTAGAAACACTAGCTCTGCCGAGTGAGAGCGATGTAATAGAAGCCGTTAAAAAGGTTTGTTATTATAGTATTTAATGTATTAGCTTAGTTTTTTCGTCATTGCGAGCAACTGAAAGGAGCGTGGCAATCTCATAAAGCAAGATTCCAGAGATTGCTTTGTCAAAACTTACAGTTTTTCCTCGCAATGACGATGTCAACTTTTTTAGGCATATCTACTTTGCAGCTCTTTTACGGTCGTTAGGGTCAAGTAGAGCTTTACGTAAACGAATAGATTTCGGTGTGACTTCAACTCGCTCGTCATCTTGTATATAGCTGATTGCCTGCTCTAACGTTAAAAGCATTGGCGGAGTTAGCCTTATGGCTTCGTCTTTACCTGTTGCTCTAACGTTGCTCAGTTGTTTCGCTTTTAGTGGGTTTACCTCTAAATCATTATCACGATTATGTTCGCCGATAATCATGCCTCTATATACTTTGTCACTAGGGTTTATAAACATTTTTCCCCTTTCTTCTAGATTCCATAGAGCATATGCGACTGCTGCCCCGTCACCGTTAGAGATAAGCACACCGTTACGTCTTCCCTCGATATTTCCTTTATAATCAGCATATCCATGGAAAATACGATTCATAATTCCTGTGCCTCGTGTTTCGGTTAAAAACTGGCTGTGATAGCCGATTAACCCTCTAGACGGTCCGATAAACGTAACACGGCTTTTACCGCCGCCTGACGGCCTCATATCAGTCATTTCGGCTTTTCTCAGTGCTAAAGATTTTACGACTACTCCAACATAATCATCATCAACGTCAACTTGGATTTCTTCCATCGGTTCTTGCTTATTACCTTTCTCATCAGTTTGGAATAATACTTCGGGTCTGCTAATAGATAGCTCAAATCCTTCACGACGCATAGTTTCAATTAAGATACCAAGTTGTAACTCACCACGCCCTGCAACTTGGAAAGCATTTTTCTCGGCAGCTTCAGTAACTTTTAAGGCAACGTTACTTTCAAGCTCACGCATTAACCTAGCTCCAATTAAGCTCGACGTAACTTTTGTCCCTTCGCTTCCTGCAAGCGGTGAGTCATTAACGCTAAAAGTCATGGATAAAGTCGGCGGATCGATAGGTAGAGACGGTACGGCCTCGGTTACCTCAGGGGAGCAGATAGTATCGGCAACGTTGGCGTTTTCAACGCCTGCTACGGCAATAATATCGCCGGCTGTAGCATCATTTATAGCGATTCGCTCTAAGCCTCTAAAGGCTAATATTTTAGTGATACGTCCGGTTTCAAGTACTTTATTCTCACGATTTAATACTTTTACGTTTTGGTTAATTTTGACAGTGCCGCTTTGTACACGACCTGTTAAAACCCTACCGAAGAAAGAGTTATATTCTCTAGTAGTAACAAGCATAGAAAACGGTGCTTTGTCATCGGCTAAGGGTTTTGGTACATGCTGTACTATAAGGTCGAAAAGCGGTGCTAAATCATCTGCTAAATTGTCTAAAGGATTAATTTTATCATCAAAGGTTAAAGATGCTCTACCTGCTCTACCTGATGCATAAACTATAGGGAAGTCAAGCTGATCGTTGTTTGCTTCAAGTGCCACAAATAGCTCAAATACTTCATCGATAACTTCTTTAATTCTTTGGTCATCTCTATCGATTTTATTAATAACGACAATAGGTTTTAAGCCGAGATTTAACGCTTTAGAAAGCACGAATTTTGTTTGCGGCATTGGTCCTTCCGATGCATCGACAAGTAGCACTACACCGTCAACCATGCTAAGGATGCGTTCTACTTCACCGCCAAAATCGGCGTGTCCTGGCGTATCAACTATATTGATACGGATATCGTTCCACATAAGAGCAGTGCATTTGGCAAGTATCGTGATTCCACGCTCACGCTCAAGATCGTTAGAGTCCATAGCACGCTCAGCAACTGCTTGGTTAGCTCTAAATGTTCCGCTTTGTTTAAGCATGTTATCAACAAGCGTAGTTTTTCCATGATCAACGTGGGCAATAATTGCTATATTACGAATAGATGTCATCTTTAAAAATTCTCACAAGTTTACAATAGTTTTTCGTATTATACACTAAAATACCAAAAATTGGAATATAAGTTCTTGAAAAAGAAATTGATTTAACTGTAGAATAAAAATTACTAAGAATTTTTAAACTTTAAAATAAGAGAAATTAATGAACGATAATACAGTTTTATTTATATTTGATTGTGACGATACTTTAGTTGGACATTCGCATAATTATATCGGAGAGAGGTTAGGAGGTTTAATAGCACGTAATATACAACATCGCTTTTTTAGCTCCTATGAAGAACGAGAGCAAGAAAAAGTTAGGCTTGAGCAAAAATTTTCTATAGAGCTGATGGAGAAATTCCTAGATAATGAAAATTTAGGTTGGAAAATGAAGAGCAAATAGCACGCCTTTTTAAGAATATTATATTATCCGGTCATAAAATAGCTATAGCATCATTTAATGATTATCCTCATGCTGTAAAATATGCATTAGCAAGGTTACTAGGAAAGGAAGATGCAGCAAAAATTTATATAAAATCAGCTTTACCTTCTAATAATTTTGAAGAAAGACAAAATTGTACTAAAAAAGAATATATAAGAGAAATAATTAATAATACCGAAATAACTGTCAATGCTGCAAAAGATTATGGTATTACAGTAGTTTTGGTTAAGAACAAAGGAACAGAGCATATTCATGAAGCTTTTTTTTATATGAATTTAATGAAATGAACAGCATAAAATTTATGTTGAGCTAGAAGAACCGGCTACTGAACCTTTGCTTAGTGATGGAGAGAGTACCTATTTAAGTCCTGAAGCAATAAAAGCTATTTCGTTTGAACCTATTTCTAGTGATTATTATTCGGATGGCGAATATATACCATGGGGAGGCGGGAATGTGCCAATGTTAGGTAAAGGTTGAGTTTTTAATTATAGACAAATTGCTTGATATTATTTATTCTTAGATTAATAAGGGTGTTGCTTCAGTGTCATTCCCACGTAGGCGGGAATCCAGCCATCTTGAATGTCATCCCGCGACTTGATCGCGGAATTTCAGGATACTGCCTGTGATACAAGATCCCGTGGTCAAGCCACGGGATGACAATTCTAGCCGATACCGTTTAACCTAAAAGGATCAAAGGATGATATACCGAATATTATGTTTATGCATATTCATAATAAATTTCTCAACGATTACGGAGGCACAAAATGTGCCAATTAAAGAAGATAATTTTAAAGTTAGAGTAGCTGTTGCTGATGTACAATCTATATTGGAAGGTTCGATCGCTATAAAAGATTTGCGTAATAAAATCGAAAAGCTTAATCATAAAATTCAAGAGAATATTGCTGCAAAAGAAGCAGAATTTAAACCGTTGGAAGAGAAGCTGCTAAATGAGCGTTCTCATTTAAGTGAAACTGAATTTGAGCATAAAGTAAACGAATTTAATGCAAAAGTTAGCCATGTTAGAAAAGAAATTCAGATTAAGAAAACAAAGCTTGAACAAGCCCACGCTGAGGCTATGAGTAGAGTCCATGAAACAACTATTACAATAATTAGTGAACTTGCCGAGAAATATAACCTTAATTTGGTAATTCCAAGTGCTCAAGTCTTATATGCCAAAAATAATTTGAATATAACTTCCGAAGTGACTTTTATGTTGAATGAGAGATTAAAAGAAGTAACGATAAACTATTGATAGTGTTTTATGGATTTTTGTGTGTCATTCCCGCGTAGGTGGTAATCCAGAAAAATAACTTCAATATTGATACAGAAGTTACATATTTGATAAAATAAATCTATAAAAACTAGTTTTTATAGATTTTACTGGATTCCCGCCTACGCGGGAATGATATAAACAAGAGAGTATTTAATATGGCAGAATTTACACCGATTACAATTGCATACGGGGACGGTATAGGTCCTGAAATAATGGAGGCAGTGCTTTATATATTACGTAAAGCCGAGGCTCGTATTCGTTTAGAAACCATTGAAGTAGGTGAAAAGCTTTACAAGAAGCATTATACTTCAGGCATAAGCGAGGAAAGCTGGGAATCAATACAACGCACTGGTATTATACTTAAAGCCCCGATTACTACTCCGCAAGGTGGAGGATATAAAAGTTTAAATGTCACGATTCGTAAAACATTACAGCTTTTTGCTAATATTCGTCCTGCCGTTTCGCTTCATCCTTTTACTAGAACATTACATCCAAATTTGAACCTAACTATTATACGTGAGAATGAGGAAGATTTATACGCAGGTATAGAATACCGTCAAACGCATAATATGTATGAGTCAATGAAGTTGATAAGTCATACAGGATGTGAGAAGATTATTAGATATGCTTTTGAATATGCAGTAAAAAATAACCGTAAAAAAGTCATGTGTTTAAGCAAAGATAATATTATGAAATTTTCCGATGGGGTTTTGCATAAAGTATTTAATGAGATTGCAAAAGAATACCCGCAAATTAATAACGCGCATTATATTATCGATATCGGGACGGCAAGGCTTGCTACCAAACCGGAAATATTTGATGTTATCGTAACTTCTAATTTATACGGTGATATCATATCTGACGTAGCTGCTGAAATTTCAGGCTCGGTAGGTCTTGCAGGTTCTGCAAATATTGGGCAGCATTATGCGATGTTTGAAGCGGTACATGGAAGTGCTCCCGATATTGCCGGTAAAGATATCGCAAATCCTTCAGGGCTTTTAAATGCTGCAATAATGATGCTAGTACATATAGGGCAGGGTGATATCGCTACATTAATCGAAAATGCTTGGAAAAAAACTATAGAGGATGGCGTTCATACAGCCGATATATATAACGAGCAGAGTTCTAGTAAAAAAGTCGGTACAAAAGAATTTGCCGAAGAAGTAACGAAAAGATTAGGACAGTTACCGACAAAGCTACCTAAAGCAGATTATCCCTTAATTGCTGAGAAGCAAGAAAGCAATATAGATTATAAAATTGATACTAAAGAAGTTAAGAAATTGGTTGGTACGGATATATTTGTGAATATGAATGTATCTTCCGCTCATGATATAGCAGATAAAATTAATAAACTTGATCTTGGTAATTTTGAGTTAAAAACAATCTCGTCAAAAGGATTAAAGCTGTGGCCTCGTGATACAAGGTTTGAAACTGTTTCCGATCATTGGTGTTGTCGTTTTATGAATAAAGATGGCACAGAAATAAAGCATTTAGATATAACAAGATTGCTTGAAGCTTTAAGCACAGCAAATATCGATTTTATCAAAGTAGAGAATCTGTTTGAATTTGACGGGGTTGCAGGTTATAGCTTGGCTCAAGGTGAGTAAAAACGTCATTGCGAGTGAACTTTAGTTCGTGAGGCAATCTCAGGACTTGTGCATGAGATTGCTTCGTCAATTATTTCATAATTTCCTCGCAATGATGAAAAAAGGATAAACACAATGACACTATACTATATAGGAATTTTATTAGTAATTATTGGATTATTTGCTATATTTTCAGGAATAATCGGTTTTTTTAGATTTCCTGATTTTTATACTAAATTACATGCAGCAAGTGTTATTGAGAGTTTCGGCGTGCCTATTTGCTTAATAGGTTTTGCGTGCATTGCAGCAGATATTGTGAACTCTGTTAAATTAATTTTAGCGGCTTTATTGATTTTTATACTAAATCCGGTAGCAACTCATGCACTTGGTAAAGCATCTTTATTTATGAAAATTAGAGCTGATAGTACCGTCATTGCGAGGAAAATTACGAAGTAATTGACGAAGCAATCTCAGGATGCTTGATAAGATTGCCACGTCGAAATTACGTTTCTCCTCGCAATGACGTTAAATTTTAATAACCATATGACAGTAAAGACAGCTTTAAATTTTGATCTCGGCAATTACCTACTTAACTTAATTGCTTTTTTATTGATCTTAATCTCGATAAAAATAATTTTTGCTAAAGATTTACTAAATGCAGTGATTGCTGCTTCTGTATTTAGCTTATTAATTGGTGTATCCTATCTTATTATGGATGCTCCTGATGTCGCAATGACCGAGGCAGCACTTGGAGCTTGCTTATCAACATGCGTATATTTGAATTTGTTGCGTAAATTACCTTCGGATTTAAAGAATATTGAGAGAACTAATATTATTCCAGCAAGTTTAATATGTTTATTGTTTGTAGTAACTCTTGCTTATATGGGGCTAGAATTACCGAATTACGGTGATGATAATGCTCCTATTCATATGCATTCAAGTAAATATTATATCGAAAATACCTCTAGAGATATAGGTGTACCTTCTTTTGTTGCGGCTATTCTTGCAAGTTATCGTGGATATGATACTTTAGGTGAAACTAGCGTAATTTTAATTGCAGGAATTGCCGTGCTGTTGATATTTTCAAGAAAGTCCGATGATGCCATACCGCGACTTGATCTCGGTATCTCAGGACACAGCAGGCGATACAAGATCCCGTGGTCAAGCCACGGGATGACAAATCCAATAATAAAATATATTACTAGTTTTATAATACCTTATATAATTTTATATAGTATATATATTCAGCTTAACGGTGAGTCTTCGCCGGGTGGTGGGTTTCAAGCAGGTGTTATATTTGCATCTAGCCTTATTGCTTATGATTTAGTTTACGGTAATCGAAAATTAAGCCGATATTTTCCTCCTAACGTGCTAGTTTGTATTGCGGTTTTAGGTGTAGCAATATATGCAATTGTAGGAACAATATCACTCTTTTTTAACGATAATTATTTAAATTATTATGCACTAACAAATTTTATCAATGATAAGCTACTTGCTCAGCATATTGCGATAGTTATTGTTGAAATTGGTATAGGTTTAACTGTTGCAGCTATTATGTACTTAATTTACAACGTATTTAATAATTATGAATAGTCTATTTGTACTAATTAAGCGTGAATTGATAGTGCAGAATCGCATTAATAATATAATTAAATATCTAGTTATATTTTTTTTATTTTGCATAATTAGTACTGTTTTAATTAACAGTGAAAGGGATATTAACAAATTCGGTTTAATTTTTTCGGTCATTTGTTTATTAATTTCATTAATCGGTTTTTCTTCGGTTATATTTAAATCTGATTTGGAAGACGGAAGCTTAGAGTTATTATTATCAATTGTTAGTCATGAAAAAATTATATTGGCTAAATTTTTTGCTATATTTATCAGTAGTACGATAGGGCTGGTTTTTGTTTTACCCATTATTTATGTCTTGTTTGATAAAACTTTGCTTGAGATAATATTTTTCTTTAGTAGTGTATGGATGATATTAGTGTTATCAAGTAGTTTAGTAGTGTTATCCGGTAGCGTGCAATGTTATTTTAAGAAGAATGCTAACTTTGTCGGTACGTTTATCATGCCGTTATTAATTCCGAATATTATAATGACAGGTTTAATATTACAAGATAATAACTTACAATTAATTTTTATTATGATAGGAATTAATTTAGTATTTTTACCGATTTCATTCTTCTTGAGTTCCTGTTTAATTAAAAATATTTATAATATTACGTGATTTTGCTTTATTTTTACTAATGTAGTGATATAAAATAAGATGAATATTATTAATAAATTTTTTGAGCAAAATATATGTGGCAGGCTTTACGAAGGTTAATGGCAGCAAATCCTATGGGATTTTTTCTGTGGTCTATTATCACTAAATGGTATTTAATTATAGCAGTTGCTTCCTTAATTACTTTATATTATACAGTATTGGGCTTAAAAAAAATTGGGTTTATAGATTATTTTACTGAAACTACAGTCGAGATATTAGATACAACTAAAGCAGTTGCTCAAAATTGTACTACAAAACTCGGTCCTAATTGGAATCATTTAGTTAGTTTTTGGAATTGCTTAAGTGATCCTGGCGAATATAAGCATGAAGAAGGGACAGGAGCAAAAGTGTTAGAAGATGAAATCAATAAACTTACGCCACAACAAGCAGATAGTGCTGCAGACGCTGAACGTCCTATAATAAATCCTTATGAAGCACTAGAAAATCCAAATAATCTTAATCATACCCCAAGCGGTAGTAATAATAATCGTTAATTTATGTCACTTTAATATTATATGTCGGATACTGAAGATAATAAAAACAAACAAACAACACGTCGTGATTTTATGGTTCTAACGGCTAGTAGTGTTGCAGCAATTGGGGCAGTATGTACTCTTTGGCCTCTCGTTGATTCTTTGAACCCTTCTGCGGACGTGCTAGCTTTATCATCAATTGAGGTTGATTTATCAAATATTGCGGTAGGTCAAACAGTTACGGTTAAATGGCAAGGTAAACCGGTTTTTATCACTAACCGTACGCCTGACAAAATAGCTGAAGCAAGAGCCGTTAAAATGTCAGAGCTGATTGATCCTGAAGCAGATCAAGCACGTGTGAAAGCAGGGCATGATAATTGGCTGGTGACGATTGGGATCTGCACGCATTTAGGTTGTGTACCGCTTGCTAATCAAGGTGAATATGATGGATGGTTCTGTCCATGCCATGGTTCACAATATGATTCTTCAGGTAGAGTTAGAAGAGGTCCTGCTCCTTTAAATTTAGCTGTGCCGCCTTACACTTTTATTAGCGACAAAAAAATTAGAATCGGGTAATTATTTATGAATGAAGATATTACCCCTAAAAAGCCTAATGCTATTATAGAATGGATAGATTATCGTCTTCCTATTTTTGCGTTCCTAAAGCATTTTAGTCATTATCAAACTCCGAAAAATCTTAACTATTTGTGGAATTTAGGCTCTATTGCCGGTATTGCGTTAGTGATTCAGATAATCACCGGCGTCATACTTGCTATGCACTATACTCCGCATGTTGATCATGCTTTCGATAGTGTTGAGCGAATCATGCGTAACGTGAATTACGGTTGGTTACTGCGTTATACTCATGCGGTAGGTGCATCGATGTTTTTTGCTGCCGTATACTTACACATAGCAAGAGGTTTGTATTACGGCTCTTATAAAGCACCTAGAGAACTGCTTTGGCATATCGGTATCATCATTTTTCTAACCATGATGGCTACTGCTTTCATGGGTTACGTGCTTCCTTGGGGGCAGATGAGCTACTGGGGAGCAACGGTTATTACTAATTTATTTTCCGCTATTCCGTTAATAGGGGAATTCATAGTTACGTGGTTATGGGGTGGTTTTTCTGTTGATAACCCGACATTAAATAGGTTCTTCTCACTGCATTATTTATTGCCGTTTATTATTGTTGCTTTAGTGATGCTGCATTTAGTGGCCTTGCATCAGCATGGTTCAAATAACCCAAAAGGTATAGATGTTAAAAGCCCTAAAGATACTATTCCGTTCCACCCTTATTATACCGTAAAGGATTTTGTCGGTTTCGGAGTTTATTTCATAATATTTGCCTATTTTATTTTTTACGAACCTAATTATTTAGGACATCCCGATAATTACATTCCAGCAAATCCGTTAGTTACGCCTGCCCACATTGTCCCTGAATGGTATTTTCTGCCGTTTTATGCAATACTTAGAGCCATGCCGTCTAAGCTCGGTGGGGTGCTATTAATGTTCGGAAGTATATTTGTGTTATTTTTACTACCTTGGCTTGATACTTCAAAAGTTAGAAGTAGCAATTATAGACCGATATACCGAATGGCTTTTTGGATATTTATGGCAGATTGTTTATTGCTTGGTTATTTAGGTGGGCAGCCGGCAGAAGAGCCGTATATTACCATTAGCCGTTTTGCTGCTTGTTATTACTTTTTTCATGTCTTAGTAGCTCTGCCGCTGATAGGTAAATATGAAAAACCGCTGCCATTGCCGGAGGAGTTGTAAGAGTTAAGTCATTGCGAAGAGATGTCATTGCGAGGAAATTGCATAGCAATTGACGAAGCAATCTCAGGAGTTTGTTATTATTTCATGAGATTGCCGTGCAGCCTATGGCTGCTCGCAATGACGTTTTTTGTATTATACAAATTTATGAAGTAACCAATAGTATATTATAGTAACTAATAAGAAAAATGGTATACTCTATACTGGTGTTACTTTTAATTTAATAAAAAGAATATATCAACACAAAAATGATACAATTAAGGAGTTTAGTAAAAATTGCTATTTTATGAGATTCGTCAACTATGAATTCAGCAATAAATAGAGAAAAACAAATTAAAGCCGGTTTAAGAAACAAAAAAATTAAATTAATAGAATAAATTGGAAGGAAAGACAAAATCTCAACACAACAATCTTATAAAATAATATATAAACTCCTGAGATTGCTTCGTCAACATTTTCAATTTTTCCTTGCAATGACGACTCAAAAAAATTTATGAAAACTAAACTACTTATCTCTATCATCATACTACTAACTTCGTGCTTAAGTTTAGCCAACGAAGAAGTATTACATCCAAAAAAGATGAAATGGTCGTTTGACGGCGTATTTGGTACAGTTAATCGTGAAGCAGCACAAAGAGGTTTTCAGGTCTATAAAGAAGTTTGTAGTGTCTGCCACGGTTTAAACAATTTATATTACCGTAATCTTAAAGATATCGGCTTTTCGGATGACGAGATAAAAGAGATTGCCAAAGGCTATACGATACAAGACGGACCTAATGATGATGGTGAGATGTTTGACCGCCCCGCTCTTCTCTCTGATCGTTTTGTACCTCCTTACCCTAATGAGCAAGCAGCAAGAGCAGCTAATAACGGTGCCCATCCTCCTGATTTATCGTTGATAATAAAAGCACGTCATGACGGAGCTAATTATATATATTCGCTACTTACCGGCTATACTGAACCGCCGGCAGATTTTAAGTTGATGCAGGGAACTCATTATAATCCCTATTTCCCTGGCGAGCAAATAGCAATGCCGCCGCCGCTTACAGACGGGCAGGTAACCTATATGGACGGTACTAACGCAAGTGTAGAGCAGATGTCGCAAGACATTGTGGTATTTCTACAATGGGTAGCTGAGCCGGAAATGGAACATCGTAAATCTATGGGTCTTAAAGTTATGATGTTTTTAGCGGTATTTACTATCTTTTTCTATATTGCAAAAAACCGCATTTGGTCTAATTTAAAGTAATTGTTGAGTGGAGCAGTTTTCCTATTATTGGCGTTGTTGCATGGATCATTAAACATGTTCAATGTCATTTCTGCGAAAGCAGGAATCTAGTTTTTTAATCTAATTATATACTAAATTTTTATATAGTTTGCTGTGTTTTTATCATTTTTTACTGGATTCCTGCTTTCGCAGAAATGACATAAATAATCAGTCCATGCTGCCCCTTTGTGCCTCTTTCTTAGTATAATGACTTATCTTTGCTATACTTATCCTAAAATTACTTGTGGCGATAACAGGATTTATGAGTTCAATAATTCCTGAAATTTTGAAAATATATAAAGATATTAACGACAAAAAACACGAGATAAATATTTTAGACCGTCAAATTGCTAATAACAAAAACTTAATCAGTCTAAAACTTTTACAGAGCTTACCATATCACAAGAAATGGCGGAGTAATATTCTCTTTACTCCACTTATAAATCAGGTGTTAGTTGGGTTGATGCTTTAAATGGCTCGGTAAGACCCGTGCTTGCCTATAGCTTTTTTGCAATGTATGGAGGAGTTAAATATGTTCAATATAAATCATTAAAAAGTTCTGCTCTGCTAGTTGAATATCTAGATATATTATGGAGCATAGAAGATCAAACTATTTTTGCGGAGATTATTAGTTTTTATTTTGGGCAGCGTACTTTCAGCAAATTATGGAAATATAAGACTTGAATTTTAAATAGATAATTTTATATATTTAAGTATATAACTAACAAAATTAATGGTGGTTTTATGTTAAAGAGCGTAAGATTATATATTCCGTCTATAGCAGTTATGATTTTATCTAGTAATATTGCAATAGCTAATAAGAATTATGATGCCGGTAATGCAACGCCACTGCGTCAGGTAGCAGATTTAATAGATAATCAAATTACAAATATTGATAATTTATTTAAAAATAGATTGTCGCTTTATGAATCTAATAGCATAAAAAGCAATTTTATTACTAAAGATAAGCAGTATATTATTGTTATGGAAGTACCTGGCTTTGATAAAAGTCAAATTAAGGTTAAAGTAAACGGTAATAAATTATTTATTACAGGGAATATAGAAGAAAAAAATAAAGCTGATTATTCAGATAATTATATGAATAAAAATTTTAATTATGTAATATCATTATATGAAGATGTAGATCAGGCAAATATCTCTTCAAGCCTTAAGAATGGAATACTTACTATTATTCTACCTCGTATTGAGATTAAAGAACAAGAAGCAAGAGAGATAGTCATTGATTAATCAAGCATTGCTAATTTTTCTGAAACAAAACCTTTCTCTATATATAGTTAGGTAGTTTTATTAGCTCATGCTTTAGTTCATTATCTACTCCTATGGTTTCAAATTTTCGATCGACTAAGAAAATTATAGGTTTAGTGTTATGAATAAAGAAGAAGTCAAAATTCGGTTTGTTATCAAAATATCGATTAACACGAGGAAAATGATAAGCATGAGTAACAATAGCAATTTCGGCATTACTTAAGTCAATATTACCGTTTTCATGCTCTTTATATAGAGTGTTAAATTGTCCGCGCCGATATTGGTTTGGTATTCCGGCAGCGTAAAAATATAAAAATTTTCTTTTGGATAATCGGTAATAATATTTTTATCAAGCGCTTCTTGTAGTAATTTATTATCATACGCTCCGCCGTTAAACAAAATCATCGGTCCGTATTTTTGCAATGCTTCATATGTTAGGCTAGATATTTGCTTATCAAGTTTTTTATTTGCTACTTCTCTTGCAATCTCTATCTATGCCAAGCCTCATCCTATTATATCCGTCCTCTTTATCTGCAGCCTCTATATTTTGAGTATCGGAATTGATAGGTATTGTGATATAAGAATATCTGGCGGATTTTTTCATTAGTAGGATCAAACTCTAGATTATTTACGGTTATTACCTGCTCAAAATGTTTATCTTGAGTAAATTTTTGATAACTCTGAAATCCTAGAACCGAGGCTATAGCTATAATAAATATAGAAATAGCAGTAGTAAAGTTTTTCTAGTTTTTCATGTTGCGATAAAAATAATAAGGTTGAAATATGAAAGGTCATACCATGGTCAAGCCTTGGTATCAAGAAAAATAACTTTTAGTAATTTATTCGCTTTTTAGCTTTGCTAGATCTTGAGGGGTAGGCAGGAATTTTTCAAGCTTTTTAGGTAATGTTGCTGTAAGCTTAAATTGTGATACTCCTATTGGTTTTTTGGATGCCTTCTATAGCGTATTCTACAGTAATACCTTGTTTTTCTTCGCACAAAATTAATCCAATTGTAGGATTGTCCGAATTATCTTTAATTGTGCGCTCCATTAAATTAAGATAAAAATTTAGTTTACCGGCATATTCCGGCTTAAACTTGCCGGTTTTTAATTCAATAACAACATACATAGCATTTGAGTTTTATGTGATAAAAAACTAAATCCAAATAATAATCTTCTCCCTCAAGTTCTATATGATACTGATTGCCAACAAATGCAAAACCTTGTCCTAACTCTAATAAAAAGTTTTTAATATTATCTATCAATTGATTTTCTAAATCTCGTTCTATTATTTTACCTTGAATATCTAAAAAGTCTAAGTTATACGGTTCTTTTATAATCGACCTGGCTAAATCGGACTGTAGCTCAGGTAAAGTATTGGAAAAGTTATTTATACCTTTTTTTCGCTGACCTTTCATGTAAATTACTTTTAATTTGCCAAGATAATACATTTCTTGACCAACCATTTTCGATGGTTTGTTGTGCATACCAAATTCTTTGATTTATATTGTTTAGTTTTGACAAAATAATAATATTATGACTCCATGGGATTTCTCCAACCGCCTGTTGGAGAATTTGGTCATTATTATATTCTGCAAAAAACTGACGCATATAAGAAAGGTTTTGATATGATAATCCTTTCATTTTAGGAAATTCTTTACGCAAATCATCAGAAATATTTTGAATCACTTTTGATCCCCATTTTTCTTTATTCTGACGTTCTAAAATTAAGTTTCCTATATGCCAATAAAGAACTATCAATTCTTTATTTGCTGCTAAATGGGCTCTAATACGAGCTTTGCTAATTTCTTGTTTTAAATTTTTAATTAAATTAGTATATGATTCATTACTTAAAGTATTGCTCATTGATTTTCACTACTTCTTACCACCCACATTCATAGCAAGGTGTGCGGAAACAAATTCTTCAAGGTCACCGTCAAGCACTCCTTTAGTATCGGAAGTTTCATAATCGGTACGTAAATCTTTTACCATGTGATAAGGTTGCAAAACATATGATCTAATTTGATGTCCCCAGCTATTATCGGTTTTAGCGGCATTCTGCTCGTTAACGCTATCGGTACGTTTTTGCATTTCAAGCTCATAGAGTTTGGCTTGAAGCATTTTCATAGCTTGAGCTTTATTTTTATGCTGCGATCTATCGCTTTGGCATTGTGTTACCGTACCGGTCGGTATATGAGTGATACGTACAGCTGAATCGGTAGTATTAACGTGCTGCCCGCCGGCTCCCGATGCTCTAAAAGTATCGATTCTTAAATCTTTATCCTCAATAGTAATTGCTATATTATCATCAATTTCGGGATATACCCAGCTACTTGCAAAGCTAGTCATTCTTTTACCGGCTGCATTAAACGGAGAAATACGCACTAATCTGTGAACGCCAGTTTCGGTCTTAAACCAGCCGTAAGCACGCTTTCCTATTATCCTAATCGTGCATGATTTAATGCCTGCCTCTTCGCCGTTAATCATATTGATTATTTCGGTTTTAAAGCCGAGTCTTTCGGCAAAACGCAAATACATACGCATCATAATAGACGCCCAGTCATGGCTTTCAGTTCCCCCGGCTCCAGCATTAATCTCTAAAAAGCAATTATTACCGTCTGCTTCACCTGAAAACAAACATTCCGTTTCAAATTTGGCAGCAATGATGCTTAAATTTTTTAAGTCCTGTTCAATTTGTGAAAGTGTTTCTAAATCGTTTTCGGCTTCAGCCATTTCTTCAAGTTCTAAAGCATCTTTTAAATTGGATTTGAGTTTATTAAAAGCGTTTAGTTTTTCTTCTAGATTACTTTTTTCTCGCAGTAATTTTTGAGCATTAGCCTGATCATTCCATAAACTAGGATCGGCTGTTAACTCTTCTAACGCGTTCAGTCTTTCAGTTGATGCTTCAACGTCAAAGTGACCTCCAAAGTAGTTCTAAAGACTGCTCAATTTTTTTTACATAATTTTCTATTTCAGCTCGCATTATTTTTTCCTGTTATAAATTTCGATTTTGTTATATATTATCGTGGTTTAGTGTCATTCTGCGACTTGATCGCGGGATAACAGACAATAAACAAATGCAAATTATATCACAATAATTATGAATCATCAAAAATATATAAGGAACTTCTCAATAATCGCCCATATTGATCACGGTAAATCTACGTTAGCCGATAGGTTAATTGAACATTGCGGTGGCTTGCAGGCTAGGGAAATGAGCCAGCAAGTGCTAGATTCGATGGATATTGAAAAAGAGAGAGGTATAACTATTAAGGCACAAACCGTGCGGCTTGTATATAAAGCTAAAGACGGTAACAACTACTATTTGAATCTAATGGACACTCCCGGGCATGTCGATTTTGCTTATGAAGTTAGTAGGTCACTTGCTGCTTGTGAAGGCTCGTTATTGGTAGTTGATAGTACGCAAGGAGTAGAAGCACAAACGCTTGCCAATGTTTACCAAGCAATCGAGAATGATCATGAGATTGTACTGGTGCTTAACAAGCTTGACCTACCGGCGTCAGAACCTGAACAGGTTAAGCAGCAAATAGAGGATATAATCGGAATCGATACAAGTGAGGCTGTGCTAATCTCTGCTAAAAGCGGTATAGGGATTGATTTAGTTTTAGAGGCTATAGTAAATAAATTACCTCCGCCAAAAGAAAGTAGTTCTGATATTTTGAAAGCTTTGCTTGTTGATAGTTGGTATGACCCATATCTTGGCGTGGTTATTTTAGTACGTGTTATTGATGGCTACTTACGTAAGAATATGCGTATTAAAATGATGGCTACTAACTCAGTTTATACCGTTGAGAATGTTGGCTATTTTACTCCGAAAAAACATATTTCGGATGTTCTGCATGCAGGCGAAATCGGCTTTTTTACTGCGGCTATAAAGCAAGTAGCGGATTGTAAAGTTGGGGATACTATCACTGATGAAAAAAAGCCTTGTGAGCAAGCTCTACCGGGTTTTAAACCAAACTTACCCGTAGTGTTTTGTGGTCTTTATCCAACGGATAGCTCGGAATTTGAGCATCTAAAGGATTCACTGGCTAAATTACGCCTTAATGATGCTAGTTTTGAGTATGAAATGGAAAGCTCTTCGGCACTCGGAGTAGGTTTTAGATGCGGCTTTTTAGGGCTGTTACATTTAGAGATAATCCAAGAACGTTTAAGTAGGGAATTCGATTTAGATTTAATCACTACCGCTCCAAGCGTGGTGTATAAAATTCATATGCGGGACGGTGAGAACTTAGAGATACATAACCCAGCAGATTTGCCTGATTTACAAAAAATCGAATCAATGGAAGAGCCTTGGATTAAGGCAACTATAATGGTACCTGATGAGTTTTTAGGTGCGGTACTATCGCTTTGTACGGAAAAGAGAGGGATGCAGCTTGATCATAGCTATATAGCAAATAGGGCTAAAATAATTTATAAATTACCGCTAAATGAGATAGTTTACGATTTCTACGATCGTTTAAAAAGCTGTTCTAAAGGTTATGCAAGTTTTGAATGGCAAATGGATGTTTATGAACCTTCCGAACTTGTTAAGCTTGGGATTTTGGTTAACGCAGAGGTGGTTGATGCACTATCCACAATCGTACACCGCTCACGTGCCGAGCAAAGGGGGAGGGCATTATGCGTAAGGTTAAAGGATTTAATACCGAGACAGCAGATTGATATAGCAATTCAAGCAAGTATAGGTAGTCGTATTATCGCTCGTGAGACTATTAAAGCCCTACGTAAAGATGTTTTATCTAAATGTTACGGCGGTGATATAAGTCGTAAACGTAAATTACTTGAGAAACAAAAAGCAGGTAAAAAGAGAATGAGACAGTACGGTAATATCGAAATTCCGCAATCTGCGTTTATTGCAGCTTTAAAAATAGGTGATGAATAAAACTTTTTTATTTTATATAAAGAAAACGCTAGACGTTATAATAAAGATTTGTTATAAGGAAGTATCTGAATCTTCCAGATGCTTCTAATGTTCCTCGGTAGCTTAGTGGTAGAGCAAACGGCTGTTAACCGTTCGGTCGCTGGTTCGAGTCCGGCCCGGGGAGCCATTCCTCAATTTTTGACAACTTTACGAATGAATCAAACGGCGAATGCAGCATAAAGTCAAGCTTTTTGCCTGTTAATTTAATTGAAAACACAGTTTTTATTAGGTGTCTTTTTCCCTCAGCATTCGACAAAACAAAATATTGATGTGCATTGGCAACTAAATTTAGTACATCTATCATTTTGTCGGTAAAACAATCATCACCTTTATTATGCTCTGCTATCTCTAACATTACTTTATCACGACGTGTTGTTAATTTATATTTATCTTCTTCGTATTCTTCATTTGTAAATATACCTTCTAAAAGTTTACTTCTAAGCTTATCAAGGCTATTTTTTACACTGATAAGCTCTTTATTTCATTCTGTTATTCTTGTGTTATAATAATCTTTTTCATATTTTGCCGATTCTTTAACACTTTTAATTATTTTGCTCAATAAATCAGGTTCAATATACATTGATGCAAAAACTTTTTCTATTTGTTCTATAATTCTTTAGTAACAATAGGCTTGTAAATATGAGGGTAGTATTTGTTGCCTTTTTTATAATGTATTACTCCGTGATAAAAAGTATTATTGAATATTTTATGTCGGGCAATGGGGAGTATTAGATGTGTTAGTTAACCCTTATGCACTTGGTACAAGCGACAGTATAAGAATAAGATTTATGCAGGATATCGATATTGCCATAAGACATCCTGAATCTTTTGCCGTTGCTAGGAAATGATCAACTAGCTTTTCTTGCTGCTTCCATAGTACGAATACGCTTTTAATATGAGGCCATTCATTACGTTAGGCTAATTTTAAATCATATCTTGTTTGTAAATTAATCCATAACTGGGCTGAAGTGTGAAAATATTTACCTAATCTCAGTGCCATATCAGTCGTAAGAGTTCGTTTGCCATGCACTAGCAACGCCAAGTAAGAAATCATCGCCTATTCAACTATCAAAACCGACAGTACTGCTGGTTGAGTTAGATTTATAACCGCTTAGATTATTTTGTGCCTTTTGAGGACTATTGCCGAAAAGGACTAGCCCACGTACCGAAATCTACTTCTGTCTCATCACCGGCAGAAATAGAGAATATTTTTAAAGCCATAGATACGGAAGCAAAGATAAGGGAGTGGTTTGATAAAAATTATCAAGTTCAAGAAGAAAAAATTGATAATATAGCTAAGTCACTAAATGAAGAAAATAAGTTTGCGATACTTCGCAGAAATCTAACTAATAAAAGTACCTCAGAAATAAAAAATATAGTTGAGAAAATAAACAGAATGCAAGTTGATATAGGTAAAGTATTGTTACTCGGTAGTGCAGGAATAGGTAAAACCACGTTAATGCATTATCTATCTTATAAATGGGGAAAAGAAAAACTATGGAACAACAAATTTGATTATGTATTTAGAATCAGGTTAAAGGAATTGTTAAGCTGGACAGTACGTTATGGTACTAATATAGATGACGAGATACTAAGTTGTTTTGTCCATTATTGTTTAGATTCTAACGATATAAAACTTGAAGATATAAAAAGCATACAAGATAAAGATAGGATATTATTACTACTGGATGGTTATGATGAGGTAGCGTTTTTATCACAGAGTAATCGTGATGACCGAGATATTATGGATTCGGTATTTCAGTATAAAAATATCGTAATGAGTTCTAGGCCTAATGCGGTTATAGAAGAAATGAGCAACAGATTTGAGCAGAAAGTAGACAATACAGGCTGGGATAGTGAGGGAATAGAGCAATATGTACATAAAAATTTTGAGTATGATAAAGAGCTTGGAACACCATTAAAAATCTTTTTGGATACTCATGGCCAAATAAAAGAAATATGTGCAGTTCCTATCAATACTGCATTAATATGTTTGGTTTGGAGCGATCAAGCAATAAGGGATAAATTTCAAAAAAAAACAGTAATCAAGATTTTAATATAAGTCGTTTATATAGTGAAATAATAATTTGTTTTTTTTCTAGATGCCTATTATTAAGCCAGTTTATTATTTCACTATATAAACGACTTAAATATAAAAATAAAACTGAAGCTAATAATCACTTCAAAAACAAAATGAGTTTTTTAGAGCAAATAGCTTATGAGTCGTTTGTTGCAACAGGGAAGTGAGTAGAGAACAAAGTAGTAGAAAGCAAGAAAGATATATTAGATATAGACGAAGTTATAGAACAAGGGATATTAAGAATAGAAGGGCAAAATTTTCAATTTATTCATTTAACATTTCAAGAATATCTAGCTGCATGTTATTTAAAAAATCAGTTAGCAGATAACAACACAAAATATAAAGCAGCAAATTTTATAGGTGCGCATCGAAACGATCCGAAATATCTAATGACTCTGAAGTTTCTAGCAGGGATGGTAAGTAATGAAAATAATCAAGAGTTAATAGAAATATTTTGGAAAGCTGTAACATGTAATGTGGATAGGATATTAGAGTTAGGGATTGAAAGAAAGATTATACTCTTAATGCATTTATTAGCTCAAAGCAACATTAACGGGAAATTTGATAGTAGAATACCGAATTTAAAACAAATACAAAATTTAATAGATGAAGTTGTGCTAAAAGATATTACAGGTTGGGAACAACATATAATAGACAGTGGTTATTTATCGGAAGCGATTGTTAAAACAGTAAATGAAAAATTACAAAATAAAAAAACTGACCCTCAAGAATTTAAACAAGTTATAGGAATCATCACAGGATTAGCAAATAAGAAATGAATGGGGCAGTAAAACAAAAATTTATAAGAAGTTAACAAGCCTATTAGAAATTAAAGATGAACAATTACAAAAATTAGCCCAAATATTAGATGAGACGATAGATAAGACAGTATTACAGGAAAGTTAAAAAAAATAATACAGTTATTAAATAAAAAGGTATTAAATGAATATGTAAATATAATATTGATTGAAATAATTAATATTATGCCTAATTTAGATATAAAAATATTAAATCAGGAAAAAATTATACAACAAATACTTAGTTACTAAAAGCTTAGTTAAGATAGTAAATACAACACCTAATATAGCAGCACCCAAGGCATTTAATGCACTGCAAGAATTATTTAATGATCCTATAGAACATTTCAAGTTCGAGGCAGTTTCAGTTTTAGTTGAAATAGTAAAGGCAAAGCCTAGTTTAGTAAAAGAAGCATTGAACATATTGAAAACACTAATCCGTAATGCCTAATTATGTCAAATTTGATACTGTGCAATCTTTAAAATCAGAATAACTATTTGGTAACCCTAATAATGAAATTTTATATCAAGCTACTCGAGAAGCTTAACTGAAATGCTAAGTGTAATGTATGAACAATAAGCTTTAAATACACTGCACGATCTACTAAATGATTCTAATATTTATATTAAGGCTACGGCTGTTGTAAGCTTATAGTTAATATATATTGTACCAAGTTTAACATTAGCAATAAGTATATTGAAAGAAGTATTAAACGATTCCGGCAACGAAGTCAAAATTGTAGTTATTTGGAGCTTAACTGAAACAGTACGTATAAATCCTAGTTTAGCCCAAGAGACATTAAAAATATTGAATACACTACTTAATAACCCTAGTAATTATATTGAATTCACAATCGCCAAAATCCTAGGTTGGATAATACAAATAAACCCCAATATATCACATGACGCATCTAAAATACTGAAAAATTTATTTAGTAATTCTGACAAATCCAAGTCTGCTTTAAGTTTAGTTGAATTAGGAAAGGTAAAACCGGTAGAAGAAGCATTTAAAGTGTTCAAAGATATACTCAGTGATCCTTATGTTGACAGATATGCTAAGTATGCAATTGCTGTAAGTTTAATTAATATAATAAATGTAAGATCATTTGATAAAGCTAGTTATAAACAAGTTAATAGGTTAATAAAAATAATTGATCTACATAGAACTCAAAATTTTGATAAGGATTTATATTTAGAAATAGACGCCAAAACCACTCTACAGACAATAACCGATTACATCACTTAAGAATATGAAAAAAGTAAAAATCCTGAAGTAATAGAATGGTTTATTGCGAGTTTTAACGAATTGCCGAATATAAGCGAAACGCAAATCTTTTTAAAAGAAATATGTAAAAGCATATTAAAAGGCGGTGTGATAAATGAGTTGAGCGTAAGTTTATTTTAAATGGTATAAAGAAATATAATTTTACTTTTACGGTATCGGTTAGTAAAGCACCAGGAATAGAAGGCAAGATAATATTTGAAGATAGAGACTATGAAATATTTACAACCGATAATTCAGCAAGCAAAATAGTAAGTTTAGAGGAGTTTATAACTAAATTACTTGCAGAAACAGACGATCCGTTAGCAGAACAATATAAAATAAACCTCTATTCCGAAACAAAGGATTAGCTCTTAAGATAGCAGCAAGTGATATTAATTACGTAAGTAGTATTACAACTGAAAAATATATTTTATCTTATGCAGGTGATAATAAAGATAAGTGCAGTATTTTCAGTGATCATCTAATATATAAATTTGGTGAGGATAATTTAAAGAAAATAGCCACTATTTATCCAGCAGAAATTAACACAGAACTAAGAGGGCAACTATTTAACGAATTAGCAGCCCAAGAACAATGTGATTGCTTTATTAAGAATGAAAAGCTTAAGCCTGAAGAAGAAAAACAGATATTTAAATATAGTAGTAAAATGAAGTTTGCAAGTGAAATAATTCAAGATGCAAAAATAAGGTTGAAAACCAGTAATTTTAAATTACTAGATGTCGGGGCAAATAAAAGATTAGATGCCTATGAAATTAAGATAGATAGCCACAATAAAACACTATAGTGGAACAATACAAAAAGCAGAAATCTTTAGAGAAATTGAAAGTTTAGTACAAGAAAGCCCATTATTATACGATTACTGTAATGCATTTTATTGGAATATAAAAATATCATAAATGCTTGCTGTATTGCTGAAACTAAAATATTTAAAAATAATATTAATGAGCAAGAGGGTATAATAAAAATATTAGTAAAAGGTATAGATTTAATAACGCAAAGTTTCTTAATAGATATATTAACAGATTTGGCTTGCAGTATAGTAGCAGCAAGGCATGAGAGAAAGCATGGAAATAAAGTAATTAGTATAAACGATATTATTCGCAATAAAATTGGAATGGAAGATTTAGACGGTAACTTAAAGAAAATAGTTATTATTAAAACACAAGAACGTAGAAACGAAATAATAAATCTCTCAAAAACACCTATATCAAATTCTGATTCTACTAGATTTCGAGTTAATATAAAAGAATTAGGTAATGTAGTTAAAGAATTTAGGCTTTCTAAAGCTATAGAAAGACATGATCAGGATAATATAGCTGTGCAACTAGCTTTAAAGGACTCTATTTTATTTATTGAATCTTTATATGCAAACCGTGATGATATATTGAATGAAAAAAGTGATATATTTTTTAGAAGAAGATAATATAAAGAAGAAAGTTTTTGGCAGATAAGCTTTATACGGGATAAGTAATAACAGCGCTAATAAAACATAATGAAGTTGCTTAAATACCAAAAGGTTAAAATTACTATGCTTCTTTAGGATTAAAAAGCCATTTATTATTACAATTTTTAATTTTTGTTTTAATTGTAATCAACTATTATTAATAAAAATAAGAAATGACTTTTATGGAAGATTTAAGCTCTTGGAAAGAAAAGTTTGAAACTTGCGTTTACGCTCAAAAACTATTAGACAACATCGAATATTTAAATGCTAAAGTAAAAAATCCTGTTGATATAGAAGAAGTTAAAAAAGGTATCTACTACGCTCGCAAGTATCACGACTTACAAATACGTCAATTAGGCGATCCTTATTATTCTCACCCGATTGAAGTAGCGATTATGCTCGCAGAGTTTGTAGCCGAAGACGCTCCTAAGCTTTATAATGCTATTATGCTGCAAGCTGTTTTACTGCATGAGACTATTGAAGATATAGCACTGACTGAAGAAGTAATAACTATTGGACCGGAAGTAGCAAAGCACGTAGAGGGTTTAACTAGAATAAAACCTTACGGAAAAATAAGTAGTGAGAAAGGTCTGAATTTGCTAGTTAGACAAAAAAGATATGATACAGTATTAATAAAGTTCTTTGACAGAATGTATAATTTACAAACTTTAGGTGCTAAATCACCTGAAAAAATGAGGAGAGTTTAATTAGTGTTGTAAAAATTGTTGTGTATATAGAGGCACATGAAATAAAACAACAATTAATTAAACTGTGCTACAAATAAATTTTGATGAATAATTTCTGCAGGGCTATAATTCACAGTATTTTTAATATATTAGCACAATAAATATATGATACATAAAATGCTACAGGACCTGTACAATCTAATAAAAAAAACGCTATAGTAGTTTTAATATTACTTTTATCTTCTTAGGATCAATATTAGCGTGTTCTAAAGTTTTTCTTAAATATCGTTTAGCATCCACAAACTCCGGTGTCTCTCTAAGCGAAGTTCTCCCGATGACTCCTACTATAGTGATTCCAGCACCGATTAAAAAAGCTATACGCCAACTAAAACCAAATGAAGTAACTAAAGAAGCTAAGCATCATGCTCCAAAACCACCTAATATACAAAAACTATCTAAAGTTGCTACAGTTGGATATTGTACAGGTGGTTTAATAAATTCAGTTAAATATACATATGCTCCTATTACTTTCCCCATTGAGGATATGACTTGTGCCATACGGTATGCTATCATAACCCATGTAGCTACAATTCCTATTTCATCATAAGCTGAAGATTTGCCATAATAAAACAAGCTATAGTCATAATCAAAGTAGTTATTATTATAGTTGATTTTTTCTTCCTATATTATCACCAAGCCAACCAAAGATTAATGCTCCTATCGGTCTAAATACATATGTTGAACATAATGCAGCTGCTTCATAGATTAGAGCAGTCTGAGGATCAGCTTGAGGAAAAGCTCGTTGAGAAGCACTGCTGCCATATGTACATATAAATATAAATCAAAATATTCAAGAAAAGTGCCAATAGACAAAATACCTCATGCTTGTTTTGGTTCTCTATTTAAACTTGTTTGTGCTTGCTCATAGCCGAGCATAAATTCTTTATAAAAAATTAAATTGTAAAGAAAATCTATACTATTTTATATAAAAGTCAATAGAAAATTTCGCTTTATACGAAAATCAGAAAGTGAAGTGCAACTTATTATTAATTTATGTTATCCATTTTGTCAATATAATTGCACTAGTTTAAAGCGGTATGTCTGTGTACCTGAGCATTCATCACAAGCCCAAAGCCGATTAACATGGATGCGATCATTGTTCCGCCGTAAGAAATAAACGGTAGCGGTACGCCTACTACGGGAAGCAAGCCCATAACCATAGCTATATTAATAAATACGTGAATAAATAAGATTGAAGTAATACCTATTACCATTAATTTACTAAAAATCTCTCGGCAATTTGCGGCAATTAATAAAGAAATAGTTATAAGTGCAAAATATAATATTAGTAAAAACATTCCTCCTATAAAGCCGAACTCTTCAGCGAAGGTAGCAAAGATAAAGTCAGTTTGATGTTCGGGAAGAAAATCCAAATGGCTTTGGCTACCTTGATTTAAACCGCGTCCAAATAGGCTACCTGAACCTATAGCGATTTTAGACTGAATAATATTATAACTAGCACCGAGCGGATCATGTTCGGGATCTAAAAAAACCATTACCCGTTTTTTTTGATAATCATACATCATATTCCAAGCAATAGGTAGGCTAATAAGAGCAGCAAGACCTAGTATTATAAAATATTTTATTCTAAGACCTGCCGCAAAAAATATAATTGCCGAAACAATTAAAACAATCATTCCCGTACCTAAATCTGGTTCTCTAATTATTAGAAAAGCCGGTATTAAAACTCCTATAATCGGTATAATAACTTTATGAAATTTTGTAAGATCATAAATTGTTAGTGAATGGAAATATCTAGCAAGCATTAGTACAACGGCGATTTTTATTGGTTCGGAAGGTTGAAGCTTAACTATACCGATATCAATCCATCTTTTACCGCCCATGGCAGTTGAGCCGAAAAGCTCCACGGCTACTAGTAAAGCGAGTACGCACAAATAAAAGATATACGATAACCTAAATATTATGCGTAAATCAATTAATGCAATAATAATAGCTAAAGGCAAGAATATACAAAAATTTATAATTTGTTTATAAGCCCAGGGCTGCAAATTACTATTTGCTGCAGAATAAAGCACAATGAAACCAATACAGCAAATTAAGCTAATTAGTAAAATTAAAGTAATCGGTAATTTTTGTAATTGTTCTAGATAATTTTTATGCATTGTTTTTGTATTCAGTAGAGGTGTTGTATGTCATTCCTGCGCAAGCAGGAATCCAGTACTTTAAAGCTTTTTAAAAGCTCAATTTATTGCGCTTGTTCCTGGCTTCCTGCTTGCGCAGGAATGACATAACAGGATTCCAGCCACAAATCTGCTAACTAAACCTCAACATCAAACACCTTAAAAATAAATACTAATTCGTCAGCTATCTCTTTCAGATAATCAAAACGACCGGCAGAACCTTTATGTCCCGTATCCATATTTGTTTTTAATAATAAGGGATTATTGTCCATTTTTAGTGCTCGTAATTTTGCTACCCATTTAGCAGGTTCCCAGTAACCTACACGTGGGTCGGATATACCGCAAGTAACGAATAGAGCAGGGTAGTTTTGTGCTTTTACGTTATCATAAGGGGAATATGATTTAATATATTCAAAATATTCTTTCTCTTTCGGATTACCCCACTCGTTATATTCCAAGAGAGTTAACGGTAAGCTTTCGTCAAGCATGGTACTCAAAACATCAACAAACGGTACATGCGCGATTGCTGCTCTATAGATTTCCGGTTTTTCGTTGAGTATGTAACCGATTAACATACCGCCGGCACTACCGCCCATTATTACTATATTGTTGTTACTTGTATATTGCTCGTTAATTAAAGCTCTACTACAGGCTATGAAGTCTTCAAATGTTCTTTTTTTGGTTAAAAACTTAGCAGCTTCATACCAATCATGACCTAGATCATCGCCACCTCTAATATGAGCAACTGCGTAAATAAAACCGCGATCGGCAAGTGTCACTGCTGTATTTCTAAAATTGACGGGCATAGCGATGCCATAAGCACCGTAACCCATTAGATATAAAGGATTTGAACCGTCTTTTTTAAATAAAGATTTTTTATAAAACAAGGTTATAGGTACTTTTACATCTTCATTATCTGCAAATATTCTCTCTACTTTATACTCCTCCGGGTTAAAGCCTGAAGGTATTTCGTGGCTCTTTAATATCGTTAATTTATCGCTATTAAAATCGTAACTATAAGTGGTATTGGGTCTTGCTAGAGAAGAGTAATCTATTCTGATATCGTCTTCCTCAAAGTTTGTAGAAAAACTACTTGCTTGGAAACTTTCGTCGGGAAAATAAATTGTATTTTCTTGTAAATCTTTAAATCGCTTTATTTTAATTAGCGGTAAACCTTGGTCACGATAGTTTAAGATTAAATAATTATTTGTAACATTAAAGCTTTTTAAATATTTGTCTTGTTCTTCCTTAATATAAATATCATCCCAATCATCCCAGCTAGTATTTTCAAAATTATTTACCGGCAGTTTTATAACATGGAAATTTTTAGCTTTATAATTAGTTTTAATATAAAAATAATCGCCATTATATTCTATTTCATAGAATATTTTGTTTTCTGCAGCTCGTACTAATTTAGGCGTAAAACTATCATCCTGCATAGAAATTACGTAAATTTCATTTTCATTATGATCGCCTGAATTTATAAAAATATATTCATGACTTGCTGATTTCTTGCAGCTGATAAAATGAAGAGGGTTTTTTACCTCGAATATTAATTTATCCTGAGTGACCTCTTCACCTAGACGGTGAAACATTACCTTATCCCAGCGTTGATTCTCATTAATAGTAATATAGAAAAAGCCGTTTAAGTGTTCATGCCAAATTATAGTAGGAGCTACAGCTAAATTTCGATCGCTTGATACAAGCGAATTTTGCGGCATTCGCCTATGCTCACGTACATTTGTACGTTCCGCAGGCTTGTCCTGAAATTCATCTTGTCTGAAGCGATCGAGATTTAGCTGTACATTGCCTAATTCATCAGGTAAGTATTTTTGTTCTTTAAGGTTGTATATTTTGATATTGTATTGTTCATTACCTGTAAAATTAACACTATAAGCCATTAAATTGTGATCAGGTGACATTGCAACTGTAGCAACATCAGTAAAACTGCTATTTGGAGCAAGAAGGTTGACATCTAATATTACTTCTTCTGCTGAATCCATATTATTATGCTTTCTGCAATATATCGGATAATTTTTATTCTCCTCTACTCTATGGTAATAGTAATAATCTTTGTTCTTAACATAAACCGATTCATCGTCTAATTTAACCCGTCCTTTTAATTCTTCAAAAATCTTTTCCTTATCATTTTGCAGATCGGCAAAGAAATTTTCGGTATATTGATTCTCAGCTTTTAAATAATCTAAAATTTTAGAGTCTTCTACATTTGGCCACTTAGGATCACGCAGCCAGTGATAATCATCGTTTATTGTTGTTTCGTGAACTTCAAAGTTGTAATTTTGTTTGTCTGTTATTGGTGGTTTCATGTTTTTTATTTTTTTGTGTTGTTATGCCTAAAGTCGTCATTGCGAGGAGCCGTAGGCGACGCGGCAATCTAGTAAAATAATAAAAAAATTCTGTAATCAGGATTGTTTACTAGATTGCTTCGTTGAAACTTACAGTTTCTTCTCGCAATGACGATTTTGGTATCTATACAACATCGAATTATTGTAGTGTTAAAATCAAACTAATTAATAGGAATAATACAATCAATATAGCAGTTTGCTGATTATGCCAAGCAGATATTTTACTTAAAATATTATCCCAAATAACCTTAAAATTAAGATATTCTGCTGCATCTTCGTTATTGTCTGCCGTTTCTTTATATTTATCGATACTGAAATATATAAATTTTTCAATATATTGGTATAGGTCAAGGTTTATGTTTTCTGTCGAAATGCGTGGTATTTTTCTAAATATTAAAGCCAATAACAGTGAGATTGCAAGGATCACTAGCTTAAAGTTAGCAGTATGTGATATTTGAATAGGGTAGAATAAACATATGCATAAAGTTATGATGCAGAAAGAGAGGTAGGTTATAGTTCTTATGTCATTCCTGCGGAAGCGGGAATCCAGAAATATTATAAAGCTTTTATTTTTAAGGTTTTTACTGGATTCCTGCTTTCGCAGGAATGACGTAGAACTCTCCATCAACAACCCAAATAATACGGTACAAGTCGCTATCTTGGAAAATAGCATTACACTATTCTCGTTTAAAATATTAGCTATTTCATCTTTAATATAAGAAGAACGAATAGGCAGTATAGATGTATAGATCAATATACTAATAACAAATCCGCTTAATAAAATAAAATTAATTTGAGTATTCTGAAGATCTTGGTAATTTTTAATATCATACTCATCTTCTATATAAGCGAAATATAAAGCAAATAATCCGTTATATAATATATGTATGAATATAAAGCTTGTAATAAGATAAGCTATATTTGGAGATTTTATGCTAATAGCCGTTAATATAAAACCAAGCTGTGATACGGTAAGATAACATATTAATCGTTTAAGTTTTTTTTCAATTAGAGACAATACTAATCCGTAAATGATCATTGATATCCCAAAAAACTTTAATATCTCAAGACCGCTAAATAATTTTAAAATGATAATTAAAATAACTTTAGTAGTAAAACTAATTAAATATACAATACCGCTACTTGAAGCTATAGGATAGCAATGAACCACCCAGCCGTTTACAAAAATAGCCGAGGCATTAATTAAACAACCTGCAAGTATGAATATTGCTGGTAACTCAAAATTATTTACTGATTCTGTTAAAGAAGTAAAAGTCGTATTACTTGTTGTTTGGATTAGAAGAGTCATACCGATTAAGATTAGCCCGCTGCTGAATAAATGAGTGAGGAAATATTGACGTGCCGGTTTTATCTTTAATTGGTCACAAAAAATAATTATGCAGGCAAAAATCGTCATGAATTCAAGCGAGATTATCATGGAAATAAAATCAGCTGCAAATACGCATATAATAGAGGATAAACAGTATAAACTACCGATTAAGCATTCTAATTTTCTATTTTGGGAAATTGTATAAAGATTTAAGATAGCAGTAACAATTAGAAATGCTAGAGCTATTAGCTGATTTTGTGGGTGAAAATCAAACATAAGCTCAAAATTAGTAAGCGGAAATGTACACTTGGTATTTTGAATAAACATTTTAATCCTTAGAAGAAACTGTTAAAACCTCTAGTCCCTGGATTCTTTTAAAGTCTTTTACATTTAGAGTTAATATCAGAAAACCTTTTGTAATAGCCGTTGCTGCAATAAGCATATCATGAGTTCCTATAGTTATACGTTGTGTGTATAAATCATGAGTAATACGTGCATATGTATATACTTCTTCAATACCGAAAGGTAATATAGTAAACAGACTTTTTACGTATTCTATAAAAGCTAAACATTTTATACGTTTATTCTCATTCTTGACTCTATATACTCCTATTAATAGTTCAGTTAACACAATAGGGCTAATATAAGTCTGACCGTAATGTGACCATTGCTTAGTACTGACCTTTTCTCTTTCTAAAGCTATGATTATAGCAGTATCAATAATTAATCCCATCTTTCAACCAATTTTTTAATATCTTGTTTAGTATTGTATCTTATTTCTTCGCGATTTTTCATGAATTGATCAGCATCTTCAGGATCAAGATGTGGACCATTTTTAAAAGCTTCCTCTAAGTCTCTTACTGCTACAGAAGGCTTGATTTCTGCAGGCGTAATCCTTGCTACGATATGATTACCTTTTTGAACGTCAAAGCTTTCGCCTTTATAGTAAACTCTATTCATAATATCTGAAAAAGATCGTACAAATTCTGTTGCTCTAATAATTTGTGCCATATTTATCCTCAAAAATAATTACCATATTTATACCTTTGATACTTCAAGATTTGGTACGTCAAATTTCGGGATTCGCATGTGCTCACTATTGTACGCTGTGTAGGTGCACTGCTTATTTGACTTCCAACTTTTGAAGTATCTACGGTATACATATTATATGATTATGTGTATATTATGTAAATATGTTTATGTAATATAAGCTAAAAATTCTCTGATTAAGATTTGAATAAAATAGAAAAGAGTTACGGCACAGCAGCACATTATTATACTAATTTGCATAGAGTAGGGGAGTGGTTTTGTTACGCTAGATTCTACTAAAGAAGGTTTATAAATAGAGCTTAATATTTTGAGCAGGTAAAGGCTTGAGAATATACTACTAGCTATTACGACAATCATAACAATGATTTGATTCTGTTCGCTTGCGGCAAGTAATATTGAGAATTTGCTAATAAATCCGCTAAAGATAGGTATACCGATTAATGATAATGAAGAGATAGATATAATAAAAGAAATTAAAGGAAATTCTTTGGATGTACCATGTAAATTCTGTACTTGATTGGTTTTCTTTAAACTGTAAATACTTCCCATACTATAAAATAAGCAGATTTTTGTAAAAGAATGTGAAACTAAATGGAGTATTGCGGCTCCAAGTGCCTTAGGTGTTAACATGAAAGCACTAAGCAATGCAAGGCTTAATTGGTTCATAGTGGAGTAGGCGAGTATTTTTTTGATATTATCCGTGTCTAGGGCTTTGATTGAGCTATAAAATATGCTTACTATCGGTATAAAAATTAACCAGTTAAACTCGGCAAATATCATTTGTAAATACGATAAACCGAATATATATAATAGGATTTTGTAAATACAAAATAATCCGGTTTTAACCACTATTACGGCATGCAGCAAACTACTAATGGGGTAATGTGCAACCATTGCAGCAGGAAGCCATGAATGCACCGGAAAAATGGCAGTTTTAGCAATACCGCAAATAAACATTAACAATAAAATAATTGACTGGTTTTTGGAAAAATAATTTTCTACTAAACTCCCACTTGCAAAATCTCCGTTACCGGTTTTAGTATAAATAATTATCACTGCCGGTAAAAATAATATTGTGGCAGAAATCATCAGAATTTTTAGATATTTATATAACCCGCTAAGTACTATATTATTTTTGGTATGTCCTATTAAAAAAGCTGTAGAAATAGTTAAAAGCTCATAGCAAATAAACATCGTGAATAAGTTGCTAGATAAAGCAATTAAAACACCGATTAGAATAGTGAAGTTAAAGAAAAATAAGAATCTAGAAGAATAGTCTATATTATTAATAGCAAGATATTTAGAAGTGTAAAGTAAAGCACAAATCCATAAAAAGCCTATTAAACTTAAGAAAATAAGCCCTAAAGGTTCAAGATGGAATCCTATAGAGTAATTACCGAATATATTAAATTCAAATCCTGCTCTAATACCTTTTAAAAACAACCAGTCTATAATTAAAATATTACCGAAGAAAAAAATAGCAATAGTAATAAGTAAAAAATTACGTATAAAGCTATCTTTTTGAGTGGCATACGGGCTAGTTAAGTTTAATGCACCAACTAGCAAAGTTGATAGAATCAAAAGATTCGGAGTAGTAAATTGTGTAATCATGATAAGCTGTTATACTTTTTTTGATAGTATGGTTAGAGCATTACCTGTATGGCTTTCTATGTCATGCCTAGCTAAAAGTGGGGGAATCCAGAAAAAGCGAGATAAATCGTGCTTTTAGTTTTAAAAACTTACTGTGTTTATATTTTTTAATTACTGGATTCCCGCTTTCGCGGGAATGACAATAGTACCATTTTATAATGGTAAAATAACGATCCTACGGAGCTAAGTAAAATTATAATAAAATCTAATAGTAGATTGTGTGTTAATAATAATTCAAGAATATTTACTTTGATAAAAAATAATGGACTGATAGGTAAGCCACAGCTGCACATAATAGCAATTATTATTAAAACTTTGTTGGGCTCTCTTTTATAGCTTCCATTATAAGCATCTATCAAGAAAAGAGCTATTTTATTTATACTATCCGCAAGTAATAAACTTGGTAAAACTATTATACCGTTTTCGGTTACGTATAATAAAAATACGTAACCTATTTGAGTACAACATGAATAAATTATAATATTCTTGAAATCTTTTGTTTGGTAAGCAAAATATGGGGCTATAATAAGAGTAGCTAAAGCGATAGGTTTTATAAAATTTGTAATAGCCGTTTTAATTGTCTCATAGCCTATAATAATATAAGTAAATTTATATATTATATATATTCCTATTATAGTAGAAATCCCTGCTAAATATACTAAAATAACTGAAGCCGTGTTATTATAAGCTCTCATCATCCAAAAATGCATAGGGAAAAAAGCTGTTTTTAAAATAGCACCTATTAAGAAAAAACCGATAGCTATAGTGATTATACGGGAATTAGTATGTTCTTGTAAATACGCTGCAATTTCTGCCATATTCAAACTACCCGTAATGCTTAGCAGAAATCCTATAGATATAAGAATAAGAGTTGCACCGATACTACCTATTATCAAATAATCAAAAGCTCCGATTAAAGATTTTGGATTATTACCTGAGGCTATCAGGACATAGCTACTAAGTGCTGAAATCTCTATAAATATATATAGATTAAAAAAATCGTGAGTAGCCATCATCCCTAAATAGCCCGTATGAGCGAATAATAATATACCGTAAAATAAAGATTTTCTATTATTGTTTATATATTTTAAGATAGTTTGATTAGTAATCTTATGACAAAAAACTAAAAAGAATAATAAAACCAAGTTAAGATAAATAATAATAGCTTGGTTTAGTGCATTTAGCCGATATTCTATTCCTATTTTTGAAGTCCATCCTCCCATGGTGTAAGATAGCTCCGTATTTTGTATAATGCTATATCCATAAACACTGACCAAAAGGCTAGATAAAATACAAATCGTAGTAATTATTCGTGCAAAGGTAATAAAGCGAAAAGATATTATTGAGAGTAAAGCCCCAAATAAAGGGAATAATATTTGTATGATAGGGACATGGTTAGCTAGAATCATTTATCAAAATTAATTTCATTTTCTGATATTGTACCAAAATGTTTATAAATTTGATATATTAAACTTAAGGCTACGCTAAGAGTAGCAAATCCAACTACTATAGCAGTTAGCATTAATACATGAGGCAAAGGGCTAGTGTAAGTAGTGATGCCCTCTTGGAAAATAGGTACACCGCCTGTTTTAATTTTTCCGATACTTAAATAAAATACTAACACCGAACTTTGAAAGATTCCAAGCCCGATAATTTTATGAATATAATTACGACTTGTAAGCATTATAAATAAGCCGCTAGTTAGTAAGATCAAGGCAAAGAAATATATTAAATTATGCATAATTATATTGTTATTGTAAGAAAAGTATTGTGACGTGAATCAGTTTCATCGTCATTGCCGCAATGACGTTGGTAGACATTAATACGCTTTGAAAGACTGATTAAATACGCATGTGACTTTTTTGCCCTTACGTATAGCGAGCTTAGGAAAAACCTGTTCAAGGATCACCATATTAGGATTATCTTGAGCAAGGCGATAATTTACTAAAGATTCTCGAAGTGAATCATCTACAGCAAAAATACCGGAAATTTCAGCGTTTTTATCTCTAAATTGCAGATAAGTAAACTCACCGTCATCAAAAATTTTAATAGGAGCTATTTCTTCGCTGCCGCTAATATAGTAATTAAAGTTATATTTTTCAGGATGAGTCAGGTCGGGACTTGCTAGGGCAGCAGAAAAAGTTTGCATATGACCGCTCATATTGTCATTTTCGTCATCCGGATAAAGAAACTTTACGTTAAAGACCATTTCAGGATCACGCATATCAAGAGTTTCGGCGGCATATAGTTCAAAGAAGTACGTCCGTTTATTAGTAATTAAAGTCATATTAGTAGTAGCATCCGGTTCCATCGGTTTAATAAAAATCCTATGACCGGCAGGTACTATTTGCCATGAAGTAGTATCTCCCATAGAAATACTTACTATTTCCTCGTCTCTTGCTAGTTCTATACTTGCTTGATAGCCGTAATATCCTGTGAATTTGAAAACATCGTCAGGGTTATAAGTCATAACTCTTAGACGTGGGTCTCGACCTAGAGGTCGTGATATAGTAAGAGCAAATACATCTAATGTAAGTATTATAAAAGTACAAAATATTATTAGTTGCTTCATATTATTTCTGATTTTTATTCCTTAATAATTTTAGCTTGTAACTAGTAACGGTAAAATTGAACGGCATATCAGGTGATGTATTTGTACTGATAGAATCCATTATAAATCCGATTCTTGCTTCCCATACCATATTTTCTAAAATTGCATCCGTACTATTTTTTGCCAATGATTCAAAAGTAACAACTGCCTCGTTATTGTTTATATTGTTAATTGATAATATATTAATTGAGCGTCTATATAGTTTTTGATATCTTATGACCGGTGATAATGGGTTATCAATATTCATAAAATTAGCAAATTGCATATAAACAATACTCGTAGAAGCATTTTTGATAAAGGTAAATTGTTCTTTTAATATATCGTAATTGTATTCTTCTCGTTGGTTTACATAATTCTGAAGCATAATATTTGCAATAGAGATATAAGGCTTTACTAATGTTGAATGTTTAGTATTAGTAACGGCAGCTTGTTTTTCGGCATCATCTTTTATTAAATACTTTACTTTTTTGTTTATAGGTAGCAATATGTTGATATTTATACAAATTAAGGTTAATAATAAGGTAAAAATCGTGCATATTAAAAGCAGAAGACTTCTATGACTTAACGGTAAGATATACTTAAAATTATACCATTTTCTTGCATCAATAAAATATTCGCCGGATTTTATATATTCTTGTATTGCGTTGGTTAATGGGTCCATAATTACTAGATTAATATCTAATTTTATTCTGTTTTAACACTCTATCATAATTATTATAATATGATTATGATTTAATTTAATGTTATTTTAAGCTATAAAATAAGTTTATATTGTTGCTACAATACCAAATATTGTTTAACTTTAAAATTAAAATAAATAAATTATAAATTAAAATTATACAATAACAATTATTGATGGTAGTTATTATGTTATACTCATCCCACTTGAAAAATTGGCGACAATGTCTTTATTAAGTCCGCAGGTAGCCACGTATTAAGTATACGCTCTTCTCCTAAGCTGAACTTCGTATAACTACTCTTTATTTACTTCAGAGTATAATAGTTTACAATCTTTTTAATATTTTTTTATATTTATAAATAGATTTTTTTAAAAAATGCTTGTGAACTATTGTATAGTAAGGTAATTTTAAAATAGTAACAAGATAATTTAATAATGTATAATTAGAATGTTAAAATCATTAAAGCTTTTATTAGTATTAATTATGCTTGCTCAATTGTTGTCATGTACCCCTTCAGCTCCTTATGAAATTAAAAGCCCGTGCGTTTCTGCTGATATAGATGATGGTTCGAGTGTAAGCGTAAATCCTTGTATAAGAAGACCTGTTAATTCAGTAAATATAGTATAAAAGTAATAGTTTTACACAATAACAAAGTAATAATAAAAATACCTTTGATATGAATAATATATTTGGCTTCTTTAAATCAAGTAATAACTCGCAAAGCGGTGCAGGAGATACACAAACGCAAGAAAGTATTAAATCGGCTAATCCTTTAAAAATTACTCAGAATTGGTATGAAGAGCGATCTGATAAGTTACTTGTTCAACGTAACTTACTTATCATATTAATAATACTACTAACCATTTTTATGGTTATAGCAACTTTAGTAATAGCCTTTGTAGTGAAATCTAAACAGTTTGAGCCTTTTGTTATTCAGCTTAATAGTAATACCGGACGTGCCTCAGTGGTAGAACCTATTTCATCACCAGTGTTAACGGCGGATGAGTCTCTTACAAGGTATTTTATAAAGAAATACATAACGGCACGGGAAACATATAATCCGGTTGATTTTGCGACGATAGCTCGTACGACAATAAGATTATTTTCAACAAGCAGTGTTTATTACAATTATCTTGGCTATATAAGAAATAAAGATTTTGATCCTACTTTAAAATATAAAGAAGAGAATACTACATTTTTAGTAGTAAAATCATGGTCAAAAATCGCAGCAGATAAATATATAGTTAGATTTTCCGTAAATGAAACATCAGGCAACCAATTAGTTTATAATAAAATAGCGGTAGTAAGTTATGCTTATGTGCCTATGCAATTAACAGATTCAGAACTTGATGTAAATCCGGTAGGGTTTCAAGTGAACGGATATAGGGTAGACGATGACAATAGTTAGATTTTATTTTTTAGTTTTTATATTATTAAGTGGTTTTACAGTACAACGAGAATGTCCACTTGTAGATGATCCATGTAATAGTAGTAATAATTATGTAGATGATTTATCTATAACTAAAGATAATAGGATAAAAACTTATATATATAATCCAAATGAAGTTTATTTATTAGTTTTGCATTTTGGCTTTCAATCGCATATAGAATTTGCTAAAAACGAAGAAGTCCAAAATATAATTCTGGGGGATGCTTATGCTTGGAAAATAACTCCTTTGGCAAATAGATTATTTATTAAGCCTCTTGAAAAAGATATTCGTACAAATATGACTATTATAACTAATAAAAGAATATATGAATTTGATATCGCTTCTACGGAACTTATGATGGGTAACGAAAGGGATTTAGTATATGTAATTAAATTTTACTACCCTAAGAAAAATAGTAATTACATGGCAAGATTTTAATCGATGTCATTTCTGCGTAGATATGTCATTGCGAGCAGCCGTAGGCTGCGTGGCAATCTTATGAAATAATACAAACTCCTGAGATTGCGGACGTACAATTGCTCTGAGGTTTCCTCGCAATGACGGAAAAATCGATCCATGTAACAATGACAATAAAAAACACTTTAACTGATATAATTTAGATATGGCTGAAGAGCAAAATAACAATCATAATACCGGTTCTTTATCAGGAGCAGATTCTCCTGAAGTACAAAGAGAATTATCAAAAGTTTCGGTTAGCTTTAATAAGAGTATTGCGATAGTAGTCGTAATTTGTGGTATTTTTATATATATTTTTTATACTCTTTTTTTCGGTACTGAAAAAGAAGAAATACCGGAGACTCAGATACCGAGTAATATTGTAAAACCTGTTACGGAGGTTGATGATAATATTCCGGAGATTCCAAAGTTACCTGATCCGCCTAAGCTTGAGACGCCCACCGCTCCTCCACCGCCTCCCCCTCCGGTAGTAAAAGTTCCACCGGTCTTACCTCCTACTACTCCTGTAGAAGAGAATAAAGACAAAACGCTTCCATTGCCGCCGGTTTCGTTGCCTTCGACTTCAGGAACGTTAGTTGAGAGCGATGCAGAGAAGCAACGTCGTGAAGCAAAAAGAAAATCAGCTATAGTGTTAATTGGTGGTGTAGAGCCTAAAAAAACACCGGAACAGATTACGGCAGAAACGACCTTTAAAGATCGCGGTGATATGTCTTTGGTTCTCGGACGCGGTAAATTAATTGATGCAGTCCTTGAGACGGCAATAAATAGTGATCTCGGCGGTGAAATAAGAGCCATTATTAGTAGAGACGTATTTTCTGAGAAAGATAAAGTGATATTGATACCGAAAGGGTCAAAAATATTCGGTAAATATGCAACCTCAACTTCGTCCGATAGTTATGGTAGAGTTTCTATAATATGGGATAGAATCGATTTAACG
The DNA here is from genome assembly GCF_000007025.1 of Rickettsia conorii str. Malish 7. Classification (NCBI taxonomy): domain Bacteria; kingdom Pseudomonadati; phylum Pseudomonadota; class Alphaproteobacteria; order Rickettsiales; family Rickettsiaceae; genus Rickettsia; species Rickettsia conorii. Next base: position 389,617 of record NC_003103.1, read on the forward strand.
AGCGGTTATACTATAGAATTCGACTCACCTGCAGTTGATAATTTAGGTAGACCGGGATTACAAGGAAGAGTTGATAATAAATATAAAGAACAATTTGCAAATGCCGTATTACAATCTGGTTTTAATATAGGGCTTGCTAAAGTCCTTGATAAGTTAGTGCCGCCTCCTATAGCTTCTCAGGCAGCGGCTACCAATAGTGCTACGGCAAAACAATTGTTAAATATTGCTCAAACTATTGCGTCTAATACCGCTATGGATGCAAATACTAGGATAGTTACAATTTGTACTAATATACTTGCTGCTATTACCGATAAAACTTCGACTGCTTATACTACTATGACTCAAGCATGTACAACCGCACAAACTGCTTCTTCAGCGAATACTGCTGAGCAGAGACTTCAAACCTTAGTACAAGCAGTTAATACGGCAGCTTCAAGTTTGCTTACTACTACCTCTATAGCATCAACTCCGACTCAAGCACAACAAGCTTCTACTCAAGCTTTTACGGATGTAACGAATGTTGTAAAAAATATGATAACTCAGCAGCAGTTTAAGCCGACGACAACGGTTAATCAAGGTACGCCGGTTAGAATATACGTTAATAAGGATTATAAATTCCCAAAAGCCGTTTTATTAAAATCGAAGGTAATGAAATGAATGAAGAATTTGCAGCCTTAGAGACGTTTTTACTTCCTTTTAAAAATTTATTTGCTGAAGACGGTATTAACGAAATTATGGTTAATAAGCCCGGAGAAGTATGGGTTGAAAAAAAAGGCGATATATATTCTAAGCAAATACCGGAACTGGATAGCGAACATCTACTTGCATTAGGGAGTTTAGTCGCTCAATCTACCGAACAGATGATTTCAGAAGAAAAACCGCTTCTTTCGGCAACGTTGCCGAATGGCTACCGTATTCAAATAGTATTTCCTCCTGCTTGTGAGATAGGACAAATCATTTATGCTATAAGAAAGCCTAGCGGTATGAATCTAACTTTAGATGAATATGCTAAAATGGGGGCATTTGATGATACTGCAACAGAGAGTTTAGTAGATGAAGATGCAGTAATTTTAAATAATTTCTTAGCTGAAAAAAAGATTAAAGAATTTATTAGACATGCAGTTGTTTCAAAGAAAAATATCATAATTAGCGGCGGTACTTCAACCGGTAAAACTACTTTTACTAATGCGGCACTCACTGAAATACCTGCAATAGAAAGATTAATTACTGTAGAAGATGCTCGTGAGGTTGTGCTATCATGCCATCCTAACAGAGTGCATTTACTGGCTTCCAAAGGAGGACAGGGGCGTGCAAATGTTACTACTCAAGATTTAATAGAGGCCTGTTTGCGTTTAAGACCAGATAGGATTATAGTAGGTGAGCTTCGAGGTAAGGAAGCTTTTAGTTTTTTGCGTGCTATTAATACAGGTCATCCCGGTTCAATATCAACACTGCATGCTGATAGTCCCGCTATGGCTATTGAGCAGTTAAAGCTTATGGTTATGCAAGCAGATCTTGGTATGCCGCCTGAAGAAGTAAAGAAGTATATTTTAGCCGTTGTAGATATCGTTGTGCAGTTAAAACGCGGTAGCGGCGGGAAAAGATATGTTTCGGAAGTATATTATAAGAAGAACAAGAACGCTGAGGGGATGGTTTAAAAACGTCATTGTGAGGAAATTACGAAGTAATTGACTAAGCACAATCTCAGGCCACAATCCTGAGATTGCCACGCTCCTTTTAGTTGCGCGCAATGACGTAAAAATTACTCCACGCAAAAACTAATATATAAGCATAAACTAGGAATATCAATTCATGGAATGGCATAAGATACTTAAAGTTACTAGAAATATATTCGGTCATGCTATAATTCATCCGGTTGTTATTTTTTGTACCATTTGGATAAGCGGTGCATTTGTTGCAATTTTTACTAATGAGGTTGGAGCTTTAGGTGTAAATATAAATGCTATAAATATTGCTTATAAGTGGGCTTATTGGCTTATTAACGTTTGGGGGCAGTTAAAAATTGCCGACTATAATTATTTAAAATTGAAGCTACTTGCCTCTCTTCTCAGTCCGGCTATTATTGTTATAATATTTTACATTAAAAATTTTGAAAGAATAAAATCATTACAATTTTTCAAACAAGATGAAAAAGTATATGGAGATGCAAGCTGGGCTAATCCGTCAGATATAGAGGCTGCAGGTCTTAGATCTAAGAAAGGTATGCTGATCGGTGTTGATGCCGGTGGATATTTTGTTGCAGACGGGTTCCAGCATGCTTTATTATTTGCTCCTACCGGTTCAGGTAAAGGTGTAGGGTTTGTGATACCTAATTTGTTATTTTGGAGTGATTCGGTAGTAGTGCATGACATAAAGCTTGAAAATCACGGGTTGACAAGTGGTTGGCGTGAGAAGCAAGGGCAGAAAGTTTTTGTATGGGAGCCTTCTAATCCTGATGGTGTTACTCATTGTTATAATCCGATTGATTGGGTTAGTACTAAGCCTGGGCAAATGGTTGATGACGTTCAAAAAATTTCAAATCTTATAATGCCGGAAAAGGATTTTTGGAATAATGAGGCACGAAGCTTATTTTTAGGCGTAACTCTATATTTAATAGCCGATCCTACTAAAACTAAATCTTTCGGTGAAGTAGTACGTACTATGAGGAGTGACGACGTAGTTTATAATCTAGCGGTCGTACTCGATACGCTTGGTGGTGTAATACATCCTGTTGCATATATGAATATTGCTGCATTTTTGCAAAAAGCCGATAAAGAGCGTTCCGGCGTAATATCTACAATGAACTCATCGCTTGAATTATGGGCAAATCCACTTATTGATTCAGCTACAGCATCTTCTGATTTCAATATACAAGAATTTAAAAAAGTCAAAACAACCGTATATGTAGGGTTAACACCCGATAATATACAGCGTTTACAAAAATTAATGCAGGTGTTTTATCAGCAGGCGACAGAATTTTTAAGCCGCAAAATGCCGGATTTAAAGGAAGAGCCGTATGGAGTAATGTTCTTACTTGACGAGTTCCCGACGCTCGGGAAGATGGATACTTTTAAAGCTGGTATAGCTTATTTTAGAGGTTATAGAGTTCGTTTATTTTTAATTATCCAAGATACACAGCAGTTAAAAGGAACATATGAAGATGCAGGGATGAATTCTTTCTTATCTAATGCAACATATCGTATTACTTTTGCCGCTAATAACTATGAAACGGCAAATTTAATATCGCAGCTTGTCGGTAATAAGACGGTAGAACAAAGATCATTTAGTAAACCTTTATTTTTTGATCTTAATATTGCTACTAGAACCCAAAACGTTTCTCAGGTTCAAAGAGCTTTACTTTTACCTCAAGAAGTAATACAGTTACCGAGAGATGAGCAAATTGTTTTAATAGAATCCTTTCCGCCTATAAAATCGCGTAAAATTAAGTATTATGAAGATAAGTTTTTTACTAGTAGATTATTACCGCCGACTTTTGTACCTACTCAAGTACCTTTTGACCCTAGGGCAAATAATAATGGGGCTTCGGAAGAGACCGAAACAATAACTGTTCCGGAAAATAATGAGTAAAATGCGTTCAGCTATTATTGATATCGGTTCAAATGCTTTAAGAGCTGTAGTTTATGAAAGTGATGAGCTTGGAGCGCCGGAAATTTTTAATTATAAATTTAGAAATTATCTTACAAATTTACTTAATTTAGATAATTTAGACGTAAAACATCAAACATATTTATCTCTACAATATCTTATTCATATTTTTACCAAACTGTCTGTTACTAATATTAGATGTGTTGCAACAGCTATACTTAGGGGGCATCCTAAAGCAGATGAATTCAAAGCTATAATTAAAAAGAGATTCAATATTGATATTGAAATTATCTCAGGTGAACGTGAAGCTTATTTAACTGCTGCCGGATTAATTTCCGGTATTAGTGATGCTTTCGGTATTGTAGCTGATCTTGGAGGTGGAAGTCTTGAGCTTGCACAGATTGGAAATAAAAAAGTCGGTAAATTAAAATCATTGCCGCTTGGTACAAAAATTATTGTTAGTAGCAATTTTGGTGATGTCGGGCTGATTACTAAAATGCTAGAGGAAGAATTTGGAGTTGCACATTATCCTAATTTATATTTAATTGGTGGTGCATTACGTCTAATGAGCCGTATATACATGGAGTCTATAAATTATCCCCTTAAAAATTTACATAATTTTGAAATAAATCGTGTAGAGTTTGAGTTATATTTAGAGAAATTATCGCAAATCGATAAATTAAAGCTGAGTTATTACGAGCAGAAAGTCATAAATTATAATGCAGTTTTAGTAATAAAAGCAATGATTAAGGTATTTTCACCGGAAAAAATTATTATCTCAAATTACGGTTTAAAAGAAGGAGTAAGATTTGACTCGTTGCCGTCTCATGAAACAGAAAAAGATATTATTTATGAGAGGGTGAAGAGATTAGTAAAATTTGATAGAAATATATGTAAAATTGAAAAATATATTGAAGCAGTACAATATCTTTTAATTAATGCCGATGCCACAACTCTTATTGTTATTGAACTCGCTATAATGCTAGCACAATATAATAAAAATATTGATAAAACGCTTAGAGCAAATTTTGTTTCGGAATTTATATTATCTTCAGACATTCCTTTTAGTCATAGACAGCGTCTTATGCTAGGTATTGCCCTTACGGTTACTTATACTGCTAAAACTGACATGCAGATTAATAAAATAGCTAAGAAAATGATTAGTAAAAGTGATTATTATAACAGTCATATAATCGGTTATTATATAAAAATTGCTAGAGAAATTGATGGGCCAGAATTTCAAGAGCCTTCTTTTTCGATTAAATTAAAAGACGATAAATTTTTACAAATTAATGCTTCAAATATCTTGCCTAAACAAGTCTTTGAAAAGGTTTGTGAACGTTTAAAAGATATAAGTTCTGCTAGAAAAAATATTAGGTATAATTTTAGTGATTAGGTTTTTTTTGTTATAGTGCCGGATAGTTTTCGAAAAGCCAGTGATGTCATACCTGCGAAAGCAGGGATACAGGCTAAAAAAATCTTGATTGCAAAGATTTTTTTATTAGATTGGTTCACTTTTAAAGTAAAATCTTTAAAAAGCTTTAAAGTACTGGATTCCTGCTTGCGTAGGTATGACATAAAAAGCGCCACACAACAATAGCTAAATTAATTACGCTCCATCAAATGTGTCACAATTATATTCCTTGGTACATCCTATAATAGTAGATTCCATTTTAGGAACTATGTGTTCCTCCCAAAAATCTGCCAGCGGTTGCATTGCATTAATAATAAGTGAATCTTCGATGGAATGCAATAAATTATCTATATTAATTTCTAGATACCTAACTATGAACTCTGCAGCGCTATCATCTGATTCTCTGTGTATAAGATTTCCAATTCTTTCTAAGTAGTAAACTTGCTCGCTAGTAAGATCTTTATCTTTTATTATTTGCGGTAGAATCTTGGTTAATATACATTGCAATTGAACTTTTTGATCAGTTGCAAATTATTCATAATAATCCTGTTCGTTTACACAAGGTAATTTTAGTAAATTAATAATTAAATTGGTCACATAATATGGGCATGAGAATTAGTTTTTATAACTTCCTCTAATTCTCTTGTATCTGTTCCGGTCTCTAATGATTAAAGTAAAATATAGGTAATATAGTCTCGTTTTTTAAATATTTAATCAATTCTTTATTATCGTTATATTTACTACTAATTTCATTTTTTTCCTCTGGTGTTAATATTAAATTTGCCGTTAAATCAAGTATTGGTTTTGCCGCTCTACTATATTCATATGAACTATTAATTAAGCGCTTTAAGCTTTCAAAATTTTTAGGCAAAAATATTTTATCATCATTTTGATATGGTACATTTTTTACGAAATCTGTTTTCAAAATTTGAAAACTATTATTTAGTGGGATACTTGCATTGTATAAAATTTTCTCTATTGCATAATGTCCAAATTCATGTGCTATTATTGATTCTAAATTTAATTTTTCTGCGCCTATACATATTAGGTTATTGTCTCAATCGTAATGAGAAAATTATTTATTATCAAATATTATTTTTAGGCTATCTTGCACTTTAATATTAACCGCTGCTATATAGGCTAATAACTTATTTGTAGGCCCCTATTGCAAAAGCTTTGTATAGTTATGAAGAATTATATTGTCATTTAAATCGCTTACATTGTAAGTCCTTGTCATTAAAATAGTAATATCAGAGTTTTCGCTATATGCAATCGGTGATCATTTTTCTATTTTAAATTTTGCAATATTAAGTTCTTCAATATTTATCTCAATTTTATTATCTTCAATAAAGCTTTTAAACTCTTGAAAACTTAAATAACTAGCTAATTTTTTAATTCAAATCCTTCTATTTTAAATTCACTAATTGCATTGTTATTGTGCTCCTCAATCGTTCTCTTCTTAAACTTAATCAACTCTTGCAACATGCTGCTTTTTGTATCTCTATATTGTATAGTATCAAAATTTATAAATGCTGCTACATCAAGCATAGATGTATCATCGATGTTATGTATATATCTATCGTATTCAGCAGAAGTAAAGTGGCTAGGGTTAGCATAAGAAATAATAAGTGTATATGCTTCTAGATCAAATGACGTAATGGCATGATGTAACCCTAACAAATTATAGCTGTTCTTAGATGCTAAAAATTGATTTTATTTCGTCATATTTTTTAGTTTTTATAAAATTTTTTATTAGCTTATTCAAAGCTGTTGTGGGTCATTGTGAATAATATTCAGATGGTAAAGAAATGTTTTATATCCTATCAAGTTGTTATATTTCATGGTAATATGTTTTAAATAGTATATCTTTCTATTTGTAAAGAAATAATTTTAATTACATTAACGAACATTAACATCTTATTAAGCTCTCTTAGTCTACCTCCCAAATCATTATATAATCCTGAAAACAATAAATATATTAGGATATATGATAAAAAATTATCGGAAAAAGTTTTGGAAGAATAGTACTACCAAATCACAAAATTTTATTGAACTAAACGACATTGCATATGGTAATTTAATCAGAGTCGACATAGAAGCTTATCGAGAAAATGTTATAGTATATAGATGTATTAATTTAATTGCACAATCGGCGGGACATGTTCCGTGGAAAGTGCTTAAAAGTAAAACCGGAGAAGTAATATTTAGACTATCCGGTGCATTATTTACTAACAAAACCGAATCCCAAAAAAGCCGGAGCGGATTTTGTTAGTGAGCTAATTGCAAGCAAATTATTATTCGGTAATAGTTATATTTTATCAGCTCTAGACTCGTACCCTAAAGAGATTTACTTACTACCGGCTCTTGTTACGGAACTGGTTATAGAACATAACAATTTAGTTTCTTATTTTGATTTGAAATTATTTGTCCGTTAATTCTTGCAGTACCGAAAATTAGCGGTATAGGTTCGCCGTAATTAGCTGTTACATATTTAAAACTTTCTTTGAAATTTTTAATATTTTCATATTCTATCGGTTCGTGATTTAGTTAATCTAAATACTCACCAAGCATTTTGCCGACAAATCTTCCCACGCTTGAAAATATGCCGCCGCCAAATGCATTTCCAACAGTACCGCCAAGCGAACTAAAAAAACTTCCAAACATATTTACCATATTATAATTTAATATGGATTGATATTAGCAGTATGATGTGATAACACTAATATATGTCATTCCTGCGAAAGCGGGAATCTAGGAAAACATATAAAAAAACAAGCTTTTATATGTTTATTTTGTCAAACATGTACCAATTATTAAGGTTATTTTTTCTGGATTCCCGTTTTCGTAGGAATGACATAGAAAATCACAGGGTGATATGCTGCCTTTAAAAAAATGGAAATCATAAATGTTTAAAAAATATATATTTATTCTAATATTATTTATTGCTTCTATAGCTCGTGCAGAAATTATAGAAGTGGATAGTTTAAATAAAATAAAACAAGATTTTAAAGAAAATTATAATAAAAATTATGTACCTCAGGATTTATTAGTAGTAACGGTTCTAGATGAATTTTTGTTTAAGTCTTTAGTGCCTATCGTTACACAGCTTGATAAAGACATTTATCTTACTACACTAACTCCTCTTTTACGTAATATTAATAAAAATTCAAAAACTATTTATATAAAGCAATTGATTTTAACTAATGATAGTTATAAGAAAGAATTACAAGAATCGGATTTTCCAAATTTTGTAAATGAAATAAGTAATAGTAAAATCCCCATAATAGCAGTAAATGATGGGTTTACCGGTAATTTTAATAATATTCCTAAATTTGAGATATGGTTTGCCGATTATTTAAAGAAAAATTTCGATATTGATTTTTCAAATAGTTTTCCAAACAATAATTATATTATTTTTAATAATTTAGACAGTTTTGCTAATACTTATCCGGTATTTTATAAGGGTATACTGACGAGTAATAATATATCGGAAGCGGAAATGATGCTCAATTTCCTTATTCAAATGAATTTTATACCGAAATGCTTTATAATGATTAGTAGTAGCATAGAATTGCTAAGCTCAATGGAATTGCAACTTAGTAGTTATAGTTCTAATATATTATTTATTGGTTATCATTATAATAATAAAAATACTCCGAAAAATAAAGATGTTGCATATTATACTAAACTGATTAATGATTTAATATCTCAAATAAATAAGCTAAAAAGAAATAATCCACCTTTAAAGAATAATAATGCAAAAGGTAAAAATCCTTATGACACGAATAAATAAAGTTTTATTGAGTTTACTTTGCTTAGTTATTTCGTATGCGGGCTACGGTCAAATTATTCCTACTTACTCCGTAGATTCAGTAACAATGAAAAACTTATTACCGAAGATAGATGCAGATACGCTGGTACTTATAAATATAGATAATACTATCATAACACCGAAATCCAAATTATTTCGATATCAGGATAATTCTTATATAAATTTTACTAAATATTTATATAGTCTTGCAGCGGATAACGCATCAGTTAATAAAACTATTGCAAAATTGATAGTGCAGCGTCAGATGATGCTTGTTGAATCTAAATGGGTAGATTTAATTAATAAGATGAAACAGCAAGGTGCAACGGTTTTAGGTCTTCAGGAAATAACGGCCCCATGTAATTTAATTGAAAATTATGAAGGATGGTTATATACCTTACTTTACGGACTCAATATTAATTTTACTAATAAAGTTAATGATAAAGATGTATTTAGATTTAATCCAAGCGATGCTGAAGCCCCTATTTTTTATTTAGGTATAATATTTACCGGTAATATAAATAGAGTAAAAGCTCTTATAGAGTTCTTAAAAATTATACCGAAACAACCTAAAAAAATAGTAATTTTTGCAAATAATAAAAAAGATTTAGAAAATATGGACTCTTATTTAAGTATGGTTGATATAGGATATTATGGAATTGAATATTTGGGGTGGCAAATGTTACCGGGGTCACCTGATCATCAAATCGCTGAGTTGCAGCAATCTACGTTTTTAAATACCGGTCAGTGGTTAGAAGATGATACAGCTGCAAAGATGTTAAATAAATAATTATGAATGACAATTTAATTAATGCTTTAAAAGATTTAATTATTAATACCGGCAAGATTGCACTAGATATAAAAAAGGCAGGAATGTTGACTGATATTAAATCAGATGGGTCAGTAGTCACTAATGCCGATAAAGAAATTAGTAAAATAATTTATCAAACTCTACAAACCTTAACCTCTCAAATAGCTATAGTATGTGAAGAGCAGCCGCTACCTATATTCAGCAGTGATACTTTTTGGTTAATCGATCCTATTGATGGGACATGGAGCTATGTAAACGGTAAAAGTACATATACGGTCAATATAGGGCTTATTGAAAACGGTTTTCCAACCATCGGCTTGATATATCACCCTGAAACAGCAAAGCTATATTATACTGATGTAAACGGTCGGTTAAAAATCGAACAGAATTCTAAAGAAATATTTGTTAATCATGAACCGAAACATGAAGAGCTTAATGCGGTAATAGGTTTTTATAATTCAAATAAAGCTACTAAAGAATTTTTAAGTAAGTATTCATTCGGTCAAATAAATGCAATAGGCAGTTCAATGAAACTATGCTTAATTGCTGAAGGAGCAGCTGATATATATCCAAAATTCGGTCAAACTATGGAATGGGACATAGCGGCAGGTCATGCTTTAATTAAAGCCGGCGGTGGTAATATTTTAGATACGCATGGACAAGAAATTACTTACGGTAAAGAAAGTTTTGCTAATCCTAATTTTTTCGCCTGTAGTAAATATTGGTTGGAAAGGGAGGCAAGGTTGCATAGATACTAGATCGTCATTGCAAGCAGCAGTAGGCTGCGTGGCAATCTCATGAAATAATAACAAACTCTTGAGATTGCTTTGTCAAAATTTGCAGTTTTTCCTCGCAATGATGAAAAAACTGATCCACGCAAGCACTGCCAAACTCGCATCAAACCAACTTCTTTAACTCATAAATTAACTCAAGTGCTTCTTTAGGGGATAGTTTATCAGGATCGATAGTGCTGAATTTTTTATCTAATTTGCTGCTTATAGTAGTTTTATTAGGTTCAAGATAAAACAAACTCAAATTATTTGATTCCGTTGATAAAATATTTTTTCCTTTACCTGTAGAAGTTTTTTCAAATTTAAGCAGAATCTGCTCAGCTCTGTTTATAACACTCGCAGGAAGACCGGCAAGAGCCGCAACATGAAGACCGTAGGACCTATCGGCAGCACCTGATATAATATTATGTAAAAATAGAATATCTTTACCTGACTCCTCAATAGCAATAGTATAATTTTGCAAAGCCGGCAGGAAATTACTCATAACGGTTAGCTCATGATAGTGCGTTGCAAATAAACAGCGACATTTCAGCTTATCATGAATATATTCAAGCACCGACCATGCTATAGATACCCCGTCATAAGTGGATGTGCCTCTACCTACCTCATCAAGTATGATTAGTGAGTTTTTTGTAGATTGAGCAAGAATTGCCGAGGTTTCAAGCATCTCTGCCATAAAGGTCGATTGTCCCTTAATTAAGTCATCGGCAGCACCTATTCGGCTAAATATTTTGTCGACTACCCCTATTTTAGCACTTTTTGCCGGCACAAACGAACCTATTTGAGCAATGATTGCAATAATGGCGTTTTGACGTAAAAAAGTACTTTTACCTGCCATATTAGGACCGGTAATTAACCAAATACGCTCAAGCTCTGATAAATGACAATCATTATATACAAAGCTTTTGCTTTCTCGCTGTAGTGCTTTCTCTACTACAGGATGCCGTCCTTTAACGATATCAAAGCTTAAATCATCGGTAAACTCAGGCTTAACATAATCATATTCATCAGCGATGTAAGCAAAATTACAAAATACGTCAAGCCCGCTTAAGGAGCTTGCAAGCATTCGTAAATAGGAAGCTTTTTCGATTACTTGGCTACAAATATCCGCATATAATTCTTTTTCTAAGCTTATTACTAAGGTTTTAGCATTGACTAACTCACTTTCAAGCTTTTGTAGTTCAGCAGTAGTGTAACGAACATGATTAACCGTTGTTTGACGGTGAATAAATTTGGGATCAAGGATTTTATTAACATTTTTAGCGGTGATATCGATAAAAAGCCCTATAACATTATTATGAGATATTTTTAAACTGTCTATTCCCGTTTCTTTGCGATATTGATCTTTTAGCTTTTCAATATATAATTTTCCGTTATTAATTAAATCATGTAATTGGGCTACTTTCGGATGATATTCATGTTTTATTATACCTCCGTCATTTAAATTATTCGGTGCATCTTCTCGTATTGTTTCGTCTATTAAATTATATAATTCTGCATCACCTGATAGAGGTTTAATAATTTTTTCGATAAAATCAGGTAAATTAAAACCGTAAGCGTCAAAGAATACTCCTTTAATAATCGTTGCCGTTTCTAAAGTATATTTAATGCTAAGTAAATCACGACCTGAACTTCTGTTCATCGTAATACGTGTTAAGCAGCGTTCTATATCACTAGTTTTTTTTAGAAGTTCTCTAATTTTTTTTACTATTTCTAAGTTGGAATAAAAGAACTCGGTAATATTTAAACGATGATTTATTTTAGCAATGTTGGTTAAAGGACTTGAAAGAAAATTATATAGTAAACGTCCACCTTGTTTAGTAACCGTATGATTAAGGGTGCTTAATAAACTTCCTTGCGAGCCGCCTTGTGAGTTTGTGACAATTTCAAGGTTGCGTCTAGTAGAGAAATCAATAGTCATATAGCTATGAAATTTGATAATTCTAGGGATTGGCAAATGAGGAATATTTTGTTTTTGCGTTAACGATAAATATTCTAAAACGCTACCTATGGCACAAATTTGACTACTAGATATCTCGCCGATTCCTTTAATATCTTTCATTTTATAAAAATCTAAAATGATTTTTTCGCATTTATTAATCGCAAAAAAACTATCAACTTGATAGGTAATACGAAAATTTAATTGTTTGAAAATACTATCCGCAAGATTAGAAGATCTCAGATTTTCGCTAAGCAGAATTTCACGAGGTTTTAAACGAGCCAGCTCATTAAGAATTTCCGTTTCCGGTACATTAACTACAACAATTTCGGAAGTAGAAAGATCAACATAACAAAGGCTAGCTGTTTCTTTATTTTTCGGTATTACGAGACTTGCTAAATAATTAGGTTCGGCTGAAGCAATTAAATTTTCTTCAATTATAGTTCCCGGAGTTATAATACGTGTAACATCCCTAGTAACGACCGCTTTATAACCGCCTCTATTCTTTGCTTCTTCAGGTGTTTCTAGTTGATCACAAATAGCAACCTTATAATTTGCTTCAATTAACTTAGTTAAATAATTCTCAAGGGCATGATAAGGTACCCCGCACATCGCAATTTCTTCTTCGCCGTTTTTGCCCCGCTTTGTTAAAGCAATGCCAAGTACATTGCTTGCTAGAATTGCATCTTCATAGAACATTTCATAAAAATCACCCATTCTAAATAGTAGTAAACAATCTAAATGAGCAAATTTAATGTCTAGATATTGCTGCATCATTTTCGTTGCAACATCGTAATTATATTTTTGTTTCAACTCTTGAAGATTCATATTAAGCAGCATAATTTATATTATAGTTTGGCTTTATTGCATGGACACCGAATCGTCATTGCGAGCGACTGCAAGAAGCGTAGCAATCTTATGGAATAGTGCAAAATATGCCTGAGATTGCCACGTCGAGGCTTTGCCTCTCCTCGCAATGACGGATAATAACAATGTTTAACAGTTTATACAACTATTTTATCTTTGATAGGCGGGTGCTATGTCTGCCGCCTTCAAATTGGGTAGTTAAAAACTTATCTATAATATCAAATACTATTTTTTGGTCTATGGTTTTTGCTCCGAGTATCAAGATATTAGCGTCATTATGAGCTTTAGCATTTTCGGCAGTTAATATATTGTTGCACAAAGCGGCTCTTATTTCCGAGCTACGATTCGCAGCTATAGACATACCAATCCCCGTATCACTAATTAAAATACCGATAGGTGCTGATTTTTCAATAATAATATCTACTACTTTCTTAGCATAATCAGGATAATCAACGGTTTGTGTATTATTTGTTCCGCAGTCATAAATCTTTAGAGATTTCTGCTCTAAATAATTGATAATTTCAGACTTAAGCTCATAACCTGAATGATCACTAGCTATGACAATATTATAAGTTTTCATAGTTAATTTTTTGATGGAAAATAATGATAAAAATTATATACTATGTAAGATTTGTTTTCTAATGTAAATAATAGTTTTGTTAAATATATGAAATATCCTGTTGTACTTAGTATCGTTATATGTTTTTGTTTAGTTGCTTGTGTTGATCAGCCACCGGCTCCAATTGAGTATAAAGTAGGAGATGTTACTGCAAATAATAATTCTACCGCACTAGATTACGATGAGGGTATGATAGTTCAAAGAACTATGGAAGACAATCCCGTGTCAGAAAAAGTTAGCGGTAGACTCGAAGAGCCAAAGGCAAAAATTATAGAAGATGATAATGATGATATTGAGATTTCTATGTCTCGGAATGAAGACGAAGATGAAGAATCGATAGAACAATTAAACTTTGTAAAACCGTTAAATGGGGTAATTATTACCGAGTTTAAAGCCGGTAAAAGTAAAGGGATAGATATTGTAGCTAAAGAATATAGTGAAGTTAAATCGATAGCTGCAGGAACGGTAATATATTCAGGTTATAATAAGCAATTCGGTAATTTAGTAATAGTTAAATTAGATAAAGACGATCTAGAAGTAGCATATGCGAGTTTAGATGATTTATTACTGAAAAAAGGTGATAAAATTGCTAGAAATAGTGTTATCGGACATGTAGAACATAAATTATATTTTGCTATGCGTAAAAATAAAATAGCAGTTGATCCTAATAAGTATATAGAATTTTAAATGGAAGATGTTATTACTCTTACCAAATATGGTGAACCTCAAGATGTTATAGTAAGAAGGAGTAGCAAAGCTAAAAATATAGCCATCCGCATTACGTCTAAAGGTGCAGAGCTTGTATTACCTCTTAAGGTAAAAGCCGAAAAAGGTCATAATTTTTTGTTAAGTCAAGAATATTGGGTTAGGCAAAAATTACGTCGTAATGTAACTGCGATACCAAAAGATGAAGATAAGATTTCTATTTTGGGTAAATCTTATGAAATAATACATATTGATTCGTCTAAAAATCAGATAAAATTAAATGATTCTACGTTAGAAGTGTATTGTTGTAGTCAGGTACTAAAAAAACTTAGTATAGAAGTATTCCTTAAAAAGAAATTATTAGCAGAAATAAAAATAATAGTAGAGAATATATCTAAAAAACATAATTTGACTTATTCCAATATTAGAATAATGGAAAATGTTAGCCGTTGGGGGAGTTGTTGTAGCAAAGGGAATCTTGTTTTTAATTGGCGGGTAGTTTTGGCCCCCTTTGAAGTACTGAAATATTTAGTAGCTCATGAAATGGCACATTTAAAAGAAATGAACCATAGTAAAAATTTTTGGGAGCTAGTTGAGGATATATATCCCGAATACCAACCGGCAAAATTATGGCTAAAAAGAAACGGTAAGAATTTATATAGTTATTTTCCATAACTTTATGTCATTCCCGCGAAAGCGGGAATGACATAAAACGAGCCATGCAACAACGCAGTAATGACATCGGAAAGGTTAATTTAAAGAAAAACATAAAGGATAAATAGAATGCATAACACCACAAAAAGAGTAACAGTCCCGGCACTTGAAGAAATCTTATATGAGCCTATAAAAGTGTTAGATTACGGCTTTATTAGAGTGATCGACTATATGGGGGATGATAGTGCTATAGTACAAGCAGCTCGTGTTTCTTACGGTAAGGGTACGAAGCAATTAAACCAAGATAAAGGGCTGATAAACTACTTGCTTCGTCATTATCATACCACTCCTTTTGAGATGTGTGATATCAAGTTCCATATTAAACTACCGATATTTATTGCAAGGCAATGGATTAGGCATAGAACAGCTAGCGTTAACGAATATTCGGCAAGGTATTCTATTTTAGGTAATGAATTTTATCTACCTGAACCGGCAAATATTGCTTCCCAATCTGCTGTAAATAAACAATGTAGGGAAGGGGATAGCTTACCGAAAGAAGTGGCTGAAAAGGTCCTTGCAATTTTAGAGGAAGATGCTAGACAGTGCTACGGGCATTATAAGGAACTGATGAATGCCGATGAAGAGGGTAATATTATAGATGAGAACGCCACAGGGATAGCAAGAGAGCTTGCTCGTATGAATTTAACTTTAAATTATTATACGGAATGGTATTGGAAGATTAATTTACATAATTTACTTCATTTTTTAAGATTGCGAGCCGACCCTCACGCTCAATATGAAATTAGAGTTTATGCTGAAAAGATGCTTGAGATAGTCAAAGCTTGGGTTCCTTTTGTTTACGAAGCGTTTGAAGAATATCGTTTGCAGGGAGCAAACATTTCACGTAAAGGGTTGGATGTAATTAAAAGAATGATAAACGGTGAAAAAGTTACCCATGAAACTAGTGATATGACTAAGAGAGAATGGGAAGAACTGATGAAGATTTTTGGGTAATATATGTCATTCCTGCGAAAGCAGGAATGACATACAACAACCATAACGGAATTTGATAAAAAGGAGTATTTTAAGTGAGAAATATTATATATTTTATATTATCACTATTATTTAGCGTTACCAGCTATGCACTTGAAACAATAAACATTGAGCATGGGCGAGCTGACCCAACACCTATAGCGGTCAATAAATTTGATGCCGATAATTCTGCCGCTGATGTATTAGGTCACGATATGGTTAAAGTTATCTCTAATGATTTAAAGCTTTCGGGGTTATTCCGTCCTATTTCTGCTGCCTCTTTTATAGAAGAGAAGACAGGAATAGAATATAAACCGCTTTTTGCTGCATGGCGTCAAATTAATGCTAGTCTTTTAGTAAACGGTGAAGTTAAAAAACTAGAAAGCGGTAAATTTAAAGTTAGCTTTATATTATGGGATACGTTGCTTGAAAAACAGCTCGCCGGTGAAATGCTTGAAGTACCGAAAAATCTATGGAGAAGAGCAGCACATAAAATTGCCGATAAAATTTATGAAAAAATTACCGGTGATGCCGGTTATTTTGATACTAAAATAGTGTATGTATCAGAAAGCAGCTCTTTACCGAAAATAAAAAGAATTGCTTTGATGGATTATGACGGGGCTAATAATAAATACCTTACCAATGGAAAGTCACTAGTCTTAACCCCAAGATTTGCTCGTTCGGCGGATAAGATTTTTTATGTTTCATATGCTACTAAAAGAAGAGTACTTGTTTATGAAAAAGATTTAAAAACAGGCAAAGAAAGTGTAGTAGGTGATTTTCCCGGTATATCTTTTGCTCCTAGATTCTCACCAGACGGTAGAAAAGCTGTAATGTCGATAGCTAAAAACGGCTCGACGCATATTTATGAAATCGACCTTGCTACTAAACAGCTTCATAAATTAACTGACGGATTCGGTATTAATACCTCTCCTAGCTATTCACCGGACGGTAAAAAAATTGTATATAATTCCGATAGAAACGGTGTGCCTCAATTATATATCATGAATTCAGACGGAAGTGACGTTCAGCGTATTAGTTTTGGCGGTGGTTCTTACGCAGCTCCTAGCTGGTCGCCTAGAGGAGACTATATAGCATTTACTAAGATTACTAAAGGAGACGGAGGAAAAACTTTTAATATCGGAATTATGAAAGCATGTCCTCAAGATGATGAGAATAGTGAAAGGATAATAACAAGCGGATATTTAGTTGAAAGTCCTTGTTGGTCGCCTAACGGACGAGTTATTATGTTTGCTAAAGGTTGGCCGTCGAGCGCTAAAGCTCCGGGAAAAAACAAAATTTTTGCAATTGATCTAACAGGTCATAATGAAAGAGAAATTATGACACCGGCAGATGCTTCTGATCCAGAATGGTCAGGTGTACTGAACTAATGTCATTTCTACGAAAGCATTGTTGGGTGGATCGTTGTTCCGTTGTCATACCGTGACTTAATCGCGGTATCCAGTAAAAATACTATTAGTTGTTTTTGGATCCTGTGGTCAAGCCACGGGATGACAGTCCAATAAGGCTTAAGCTGCTTCTCTACTATGGTTTAAAATAAACTTCTTTATTTTTTCAAAAGCCGTATTTTCTATTTGTCTAATACGTTCCTTAGAAATATTATACTCATTGCTTAGAATATCTAGAGTTTTAGGAGTATCCGTTAATTTACGCTCTGTTAAAATACGCAGTTCCCTGTCGTTTAAAATCTTCATAGCATTTGATAGTAACTGCCTTTTACTGGTAGAATTTTGCTTATTAATAGCCATAGCTTCAGGAGTAGGGCGTGTTTCCGGTAATAGTTCTATTAATTCTCCGGATTCTGCATCGTCACTATTTATAGAGTTATTTAACGATAAATCAGGACCTGAAATTCTAGTATTCATTTCAGAAACTTCATTAACCGAAACGCCTAGCTCATCTGCTATTTGTACAAAATCATCGGTAGTAATAGCCCTTGAGTATAAATTAGTAATTTTATGTTTAACTTTATTAAGACTAAAAAATAATTTTTTTTGTGCGGCCGTTGTTCCCATCTTTACTAATGACCAAGATTTTAATATATATTCTTGTATGGCTGCTTTAATCCACCACATCGCATATGTTGATAGGCGAAAACCAAGTTCAGGATTGAATTTTTTTACTGCCTGCATTAAACCTATATTACCTTCTGAAACCAATTCGGTAATAGGAAGACCGTAAGTCCTATAGCCGCTTGCAATTTTTGCAACAAGTTTAAGATGGCTTGTTACTAATTTATGTGCAGCTTGTAAATCATTCCCTTCTAAATAGGATTTTGCTAATAACAATTCTTCTTCTTGCGTAAGTGAAGGAATTTTATTGATTTTCTGTAAGTAGCTATAAAATCCTGATTCGCTAGAAATTGCTAATGCATTAATATTATTAGTCATACTAACCTTAAAAACTATTTTTTTTATATTAACACATATATGATCTAAAATAAACTTTTTCTAGAGTATTTTTAAATAAAATCAAATAATGTCTAAAAAATCCAATAAAAATTTAGCTTTTTCCTTGCTGGGATTAATAATTAGTATGGTGTTACTCAGTTTTGCTTCCGTACCTATCTATAATTTATTTTGTAAAGTTACAGGATATGGCGGCACTACTGCAAAAGAAACGGTGAGTGTATATTCTAAGGTAAAAGGCACTAAACCTATAATTATCGAGTTTGATGCTAATGTTGATAAAGATTTACCTTGGCGGTTTATTCCAAGGCAGCAAAGAGTGCAAATTGTTCCGGGGCAGAATACTCTAGTGTTCTATGAAACGGAGAATCTAAGCGATAACGATATAATAGGTACTTCCGTATATAATGTTACTCCAAATAAAGCAGGAAAATATTTCGTAAAAATTCATTGTTTTTGTTTTGAAGAACAATTATTAAAAGCCGGCGAAAGAGTCTTAATGCCGGTTACATTTTATATAGATAAGGATTTTGAGCTTGATCCTGAAATGCAAGACATTAAAGTACTTACTTTATCTTATAGTTTTTTTAAAGTACGAGAGATGTCGTCATTGCGAGGAAATTACGTAAGTAATTGACGAAGCAATCTCAGGAGTTTGTGATTATTTCATGAGATTGCCACGCTCTCTACGTTCGCTCGTAATGACGGCTTTGGAATTATGCAACAACACCGGCTCATTGAATATACTCGATAACCCATTTACGAAGTCTAACAATCATCGGAGTATTTATAAGAGAGGTAGCAGGTAAAACTTTGCCGTTAGTATTAAAATTAATTATAGGATCTATACCGTATATGCTATACCAAGGTTTTAACGGTGAGCTATTTGAATATTTACGGTGGAACCAAGATAAAGAAGGTGTTGTTTTTTCATATTCTATTACTTTAACCGATTGTGGATTTTTATGATATATAAGGCTCAGTACCGATTGATCGGAATGATGCCATTTATATTCATCGTAATTAGGATGGATATTATAATTTTTACCTGAAAGAATTCTAATATCTTCACAACTTTTTAGCCATTTTTCAATGAAAGAACGAGAAAGCTTGGTATTACGCACAATAATAACGGCACTCCAAATGTGATCGTCATTTCTGCATTCGTCTGTAAGGCAATCCATTAAAGCAAAAGTTTCGCCTTTAACAAAACTACCGTTTTTACGATTGCGATCATGTACCAGTAATATATCATTATCGCCTAAAAGATTTGTTAAATTACTGATATGCTTTTTAATAACAAATGCTGAATCTAAATATACTATAATAGCTCCTTTTGGTGCATTTTTCATTGTTTCAAGTATAATATAAGGCTTCCATAGCCATAACCCCGCTCCTGCAGGTTCATTAAAAATTTCTTGGTTTTTTTCTATAAACGCTTGATTTATGTGCTTTTTCTTATAGTTAAATATGAAGTCTATACCTTTATTAATTGCATAATGAGTGGTTGCATTTTGATTACGATAAACATACTCCAGACCGTCGGCATAAGAAACTAAATAAATTGGTTCTTTTATGGAATTCTGAATAGATAAATCTACTTTTTGTAACGATAAGTCATTAAGAAAACCTTGACGTGCATATTCTAAAATAATCAGTATGAAATAAATTAGAGCTAATGTAATAACTGTTTTGTATAATATTTTAAATAACATATAATTTTTGCATTATTTGAAGCATTTTTTCATTCCCAGGTGGATTAGTAAAGCGTCATTGCGAGGAAATACGAAGTATTGACGAAGCAATCTCAGGAGTTTGTTATTATTTCATGAGATTGCCATGCAGCCTAGGGCTGCTTGCAATGACGAAATCGATAATTATTAGACAACGCCAATTATAGCATTTTAATATATTAAAAGATAGTGTTGTAATTTAATTATAAATTTAGTATAATTTGCTGTTTGTTTAAGGTTGGTATGATTAATTTAGGGGATAAGCAGTCTACTATAGTTGTCGCAATGTCAGGCGGGGTTGATAGTTCGGCGGTTGCCGCAATGCTGCATGAACAAGGACATAATGTTATAGGTATTACCTTGCAGCTATATGATCACGGTATGGCAGTAGGGAAGAAAAATGCCTGTTGTGCCGGTCAGGATATTTACGATGCTAAAATGGTAGCAAATAAGCTAGGTATTCCCCATTACGTACTTGATTATGAGAACAAATTTAAAGAGTCGGTAATAGATAATTTCGTCGATAGCTATTTACAAGGTGAAACACCGCTTCCATGTGTGCAATGTAATAAATCGGTAAAGTTCAGGGATCTAATTAAAACGGCTAGAGAGCTTGGAGCAGATAAGCTTGCTACCGGTCATTACGTACGAAAAATAAACGGTGATAACGGAGCGGAATTACATACAGGGCTTGATCCAGCAAAAGATCAAAGTTATTTTTTATTTACGACAACTAAAGAGCAATTAGAATATTTACGTTTCCCTCTAGGAGGGCTTACTAAGGATGAAACACGAAAGCTTGCTAGTAAATTTGGGCTTGAGGTAGCGGATAAGCCCGACAGCCAAGATATTTGTTTCATACCTGACGGAAATTATAAGAGCGTAATAAATAAAATACGTCCAAATAGCAGTGAAAGCGGTAAAATTATTCATGTAAACGGGTTTGAGTTAGGAGAGCATAGCGGTATAATTAACTACACCATAGGGCAACGTCGTGGTCTTGGTATAGCTTATAATGAGCCTTTATATGTAGTAAAGATTGATCCTAAGGACAATATAGTATATGTAGGACCGGAGTCCGCATTAAATGTGCAGGAATTTATCATTAGAGATGTGAATTGGCTTGCAGATGAGATTAAAGATAACGAAAAGTTAGAAGTAGCAGTTAAAATTCGTTCGACAAGACCGCCGCGTCTAGCCGAAATAAGTAAACTCGGTGATGATAAAATGAAAGTAAAATTTTTATGCGAAGAAAAAGCCGTTGCCCCTGGGCAAGCATGCGTTATTTATGCCGGTGAAAGAGTACTTGGCGGCGGATGGATTACTAGAGAGATAAGGTAATTGTGTCATTGCGAGGAGCGAAGCGACGTGGCAATCTAGTTAGACCTCCTGAGATTGCCACGCTCCTTTTAGTCGCTCGCAATGAGACACAATTCACAAAAAAATAAGCTCACTAAAACAGGAGAAACTAATGAGTTTTTTAAGGAAGAAAAGTTTTGAATCAGTAAAAGAGATAGGCAGTTCAAGTGGTCTTAGCAAGACACTTGGAGCATTCGATTTAATATTACTGGGTCTTGGTGCGATGATCGGCACAGGCGTATTCGTCGTTACCGGTATAATTGCTGCTAAATATTCAGGACCTGCAGTAATGTTATCTTATGCGATTGCAGGTATTACCTGTATCTTTGTAGCGCTTGTTTATACTGAACTTGCTGCAATGCTTCCGACATCAGGAAGTATTTACACTTATTCCTATGTAGCATTTGGCGAAGTATTTGCTTGGATGATCGGTAGTGTTATAATATTAGAACTTGGTGTTGCTGCAGGAATAGTAGCTGCAGGCTGGTCGGGCTACGTACAAGGAATACTAGCAGCAGGTGGAATCAATTTACCGAAAGAATTAACTACTGTACCGACAAACGGCGGTATAATAAATTTACCGGCATTTTTAATCTCGGGATTTATTGGATTTATTTTATATTTAGGTACTAAAGATAGTAAGAGACTAAATGCAATTTTAGTTTTCATAAAAATGACTGCAATATTTGTATTTATACTCGCTGCTGCCCCTCATTTTGATGCTACTAACTGGAGTAATTTTATGCCTTTCGGTTTTAGTAATGTTTTAGTAGGTGCGTCTATTTTATTCTTAGCTTTTACGGGTTTTGGAACGATTGCAACCGCAGCTGAGGAGTGTAAAAACCCAAAACGCGATATAATGATCGGTATTATTGGCTCACTTGTTCTAACTACTATAGTTTATGTAACAATGGCAGGGCTTGTTACCGGTATTGCACCTTTTGATCAGTTAAATAACGATCAACCGCTTGCTTATGCTTTAACTATCAATAATAGCAAGATCGGCTCTGCTATTGTTGCAACCGGAGCAGTTTGCGGTATGATGACGGTGTTGATGATGAATATTTACGGTACTTCTCGTATTTTTTATGCTATTGCACGTGACGGTTTACTACCGAAAAGTTTTGCAAAGCTGCACCCAAAATATGATAGTCCGTATATTACGATTATAATATTTGCTTCTTTAGCCGCTATCCTTGGAGGATTTTGTTCTACGGAATTATTAACGCAATTAACTTCAATGGGAGCTCTTATTGATTATATAACCGTTACAATAATAGTGGTATTATTTAGGGTCACGCTACCTGATGCTCAAAGACCTTTTAGATGTCCTTTAGTATTTATTATCGTACCGTTTATTTTAATTGCTTGTGCATATTTACTATTTATTCAAATATATGACGGTGAATTTAATCTATTAACCGCAGGTCGTGCATTAATATATTGGTTTATTACAATATTTGTTTTATATATTATAAGATCGTTTTTTATGCAAAAAGAGCAGAATTAAGAGGGGGATATCCGTCATTGCGAGCGAACGTAGAGAGCATGGCAATCTCATGAAGTAGTACAAAATTCCTGAGATTGCCAAGTCAAGGCTTTGCCTCTCCTCGCAATGATGAGTTAGTAGTATCCACGCAACAAAACAAAATTAACCAAATGACTGAAAAGCTGCAACCACTCCGAGGAATGAAAGATCTCTTGCCGGATGATTATAAAGTTCACGACTATATAATTAACAAAGCAAGAGATGTTGGAGTATTGTACGGCTATAAACAAATGAGTACTCCTATTGTGGAGTATACTAAAGTCTTTAACCGTTCGATGGGTGAAAGCTCTGACGTAATCAGCAAAGAAATCTATAGTTTTTTAGATAAAAGCAATGATTTCGTAGCATTACGACCTGAATTTACAGCATGTATTATAAGAAGCCTCATCTCAAACAGATTACAACATAAATTACCATTAAAGTTTTTCTCTACCGGTCCTGTTTTTCGTTATGATAGACCGCAAGCAGGGCGTCAAAGACAATTTCACCAACTAAATTATGAATATATCGGTGCTAAAGGAGCAATTACTGATGCTGATACTTTGAAGTTAGCCGTTGATATATTAAAAGCACTCGAAATAGAGCAGGATACTACCTTAGAGCTTAACTCTCTTGGATGTAATGAATCAAGAAGCGTTTATCAGCAAAAATTAGTAGAATATCTAAATGATTTTAAAGATCAATTATCAGAAGAAAGCAAAATAAGGTTATCCAAAAATCCAATGCGGATACTTGATTCTAAAAGTGAGACTGATCAGAAAATAATAGCAAACGCACCGGTTTTATCTGAATATTACACTGATGAATCCAAAGAATATTTTGAGGAGTTAATACAGTATCTAGATATTTTAGGTGTGAAATATAGCATAAATCCACGCTTGGTTAGAGGGCTTGATTATTATTGCCATACTGCTTTTGAATTCACTACAAAAAAGTTAGGGAGCCAATCTACTATTCTAGCTGGTGGACGTTATGACGGGCTTGCTAAAATCATGGGTAATAACGATGATGTGCCGGCTATCGGTTTTGCTGCCGGTATTGAGCGAATTGCTTTAATGCGGGAATATAATATATCTGAAGTTAAGCCGGTATTTGTATTACCTATAGGCAAAAATAATATTTGCTATGCTTTAGAAATTGTAGATAAATTGCGAACAGAAAATATTGCTATTATCATAGAATCTCTAGGTAAAATAGCTAAAAGAATGCAACGCATTTTTAATGAAAATGCTCAATTTATTATTTTTATAGGGGACGAAGAGCAGGCGAATAATAACTTAAAAATTAAAGACTTAAAAAAAGCAGAAGAATATATAGTAGATTTTGCAAAAGCTCTTGAGCTATTGAAGAAATAAGATTTTTTATTGTTATACCGTGAACCTTCCATGGTATCCATCAAAACTAACTTTAAGTAATAAGCATTTATGACTCTTGCCACAAGCTCGGCATTGCCCGCATGGCTCTTATGTTATGTCTGCATAGGTCTTGTTGTGTGGATACTGAAGGTCGTCATTGCAAGGAAAAACTGTAAGTTTTGACGAAGCAATCCAGTAAAAATTCTGATTTACAGAATTTTTTTATTATTGTTTTGGACTGTCACGCAGTCTACGACTGCTCGCAATGACAGGGCGGTATCTATGCAACAACGCCTTCGCTGGAATGACATAAAACGAGCCATGCAACAAGATCTGCAGTTGTTCACAATGGCGATTAGGTGTCTATACAATAACACCATTTAACCACGACATCTAAAAATATGATTATTATAAACGATTTAGCCATGAGTTATGGTACAAGAAATACTATTTACCGATGTAAATTTGCATATTAAAAACAATAAACGATATGGTGTAGTAGGTGCCAACGGAGCAGGTCAAACAACTTTTTTCAAAGTCTTAACTAAGGAAGAAGAGCCAGCTTTCGGTGAGATTAACATACCAAAAAACTCCAAAATAGGTTGTTTAAAACAAGATCAGTTTCTTTAATGACGGTTATACTGCTGAAATTTTTGCAGCTAGCTTGCTTGTAGGTCTTGGAGTAGCCGCAAAATACCATTATGAGCCGTTTTCTGCGTTGTCAGAAGGTTATAAACTTTCGTATATTACTCGTACAAAGTCTATTGAATAATCCCGATATTTTACTACTCGACGAATCGACAAACCATCTTGATATAGAGTCAAGAGAAGCTCTTAAAAAATCGCTAATTGATTTTGATGGTACGGTAATATTAGTAACGTACGATCGGAATTATTGCTCTTTCCCGTAGGAAAAAGATTGTTGATTTTAAAGGTAAATTAAAATCAACAATCTTTATGATGATTATATTGAGAAATACGGCAACGATTATTTAAGTTCTACTACAAAATTATCCTAAGTTTTAGGTATTGCTCATGAAATATAGATATCGTCATTGCGAGGAGGCGTTGTTGCGTGGATACCATCACGTCATTGCGAGCAGCCATAGGCTGCGTAGCAATCTCGTCAAATATCCTGAGATTGCTTCGTCAATTGCTATGCAATTTCCTCGCAATGACAATAAAAATCGAGTCATACAACAAAGCAGAATCTTAAAGTTAATCACTCCACATTATAAAACTCCAAATGATGACCGCTAATAAACTTTTTTATTTCAGCATGGTTACCATACTCATCAACATTTAATAATAACCCTTGTTCATTAAAATATAATATATTCGTAAATAATCAGTCATCACAGTCCCACTTAGCTTTAAAAGCATTTTCTTTAATAAGTTTAACTCCGGTTACTCCGTGTTTATGATATATTATTCCTTTTTTTAAAGCAGAAACAAAAGAGGTAACTTTACTTAACACCTTTGATAAAAGTAAAGTTACCTTTATCAAAGGTGTTATAGATTTTTTTAGACATTGTACCGTAACAATCAAATCCTCTATATTTGCCAAGAAATTTATCCGTACCTTTTGTTAATTCCTGATTATCAATTTTAATTTGACCTTCTTTAGGAATATGCCAAGAATTATTATTGAAGTTGGTAATCTTGTGAGTGGCTAGATAAAATGCATGTTTCTTTTTTAGTTGATAATATTGATGGATTTTTTTTGTATAATATTGAAGGGTTAATTGTTCTAAGTTTTCTATTGGCTTATTATCGGGGGAATAGCTTGCAATAATCCCTTCTTGTTTTTTTGACTTCATTTACTTGCATATTCTTGTACTTTTTTAGGTTATTATTTAATAAGGCGTTAACTACGCCAATTTCTAAAGTGTTTTCATTGCAAGAATCATTTTGCAGAGCATTTTCAACATTTTGGAAAATCTTTTTAGATTTTTCAGAAGTTAATTTATTCTCGTTATCTGCTATTAAACCGGTATTAACGGCGTTAAGAACCTCTGTTTTTTCATTGGATGTTAGAGTATTATTTTGAGGTAACGTATAATTTGGGTCCACGTAACTCCGAAGTTTTATAATAGCCTTTTCATACAAATTTATTTGATGCTCAGGTATCTTATTTAAAAGATCAGAAGCCGTTTTAAATTGCTTACTACATAGGGCAAGTTAGAATGCTAGAAGTATGTTGTTTGGGGTATCACTAATTGCTTTTAGTTTTGCGGTTAATATTGATTGCTGGTTTTTGTTAATTTTTTTATTGGAAATGCTGTTATAAAAAGCCATGTATTCACAGCCATCATATATTGATGAATAGAAAGGAACTAAGGTATTTGTTTTATTATATCTAACGTCTTATAAGAAATTTCATATGGATTAGTTAACATTTCTAGAATGTATTGTATATATTCTACCGGCACATATTGTATTAAGTCATTAGCTTTATCACATTTGCCTTGTATTCTATAATTAGACCATAAATGATATGCTGTTGGATGTGTAGGTAGAAGCACAAAAGCATGTTCATAACATTTAGTGGACATATCATAGTTCCCGGTTTCTTCATAAACACGCCCTGTTCTATAATACCACTGGGCTAAAACCTGATTTTCAGTGTGAATATTTAACGAAAAAATAGATTCTTCAAGTAAAGCTTTGACCCCTTCAAAATTTTTATTTTCCATTAATAAATCAGAGAATTGACCTGACAAATCTAAGCTGGATTTTATATACGGTACTAGTGCTTGGGTAATTTTAAGCTTAGATTCCGGTTCAATAAGCTTTAGTACGGGGAGTAGATATTCTGCACATTTGCTATATTGTTCAACTTCTTTTGCAAAGGAATTAAAATATAGATTTATTGCTGCAATTATACATTTAAATATCTCTTTAGCAGCTTCATTGTGTCTATTTAATATACTACATTGAAAGGCAAGACTCATTATTTGAATTTTGGTTAGCGTATCAGGTGGTATAGAAATGATTTTATCCGGCATCCATTTTATGAGTTCACCATCTAATTGATATTCAAAAAAGCCTGGTATTATTTCATAATTTTTCAACAATTCATGATTTGTGTAACTTTAATATGGATAATTAGGCATTAATTTATGTATTAGTGAATGCTTAATTTCTGTAACTTTCTTGCTACTTACTGTAGATTTTTCACTATTTAAATGTCCAAATATATAATGCATTACTTCTATAGCGGCACCAACAGTTGGTATAGATGAAAAGTTTTTATCCATTTCTACTACATCAAGACCGGAAAAGTTTTTTCTAAAATTTTTTATGTTACTTTCTGATAATATATTGAGGGTGTTATAAACCGTGATAATATCAAGCTTAAAAGTAATTGAAGGTTCTCTGCATTGTTCATGAACATAATTTAGTATTAGTTGGGCTTAAGAACTCCTACAATGTGATAGGAAAGGTTTAAAATTTTACATAGAATTATTATTAAAAACTTACAGTGTATGAACTTTTTATTACTGGATTCCTGCTTCTAGCTAGGAATGACATCGAGAGGCTCAATTAACTCACAAAGCAATTCTTTCTAAGTAATGTCTATTCAAACCCAAATCCAGTAAAATATTTATGAAAATATCCGGTATCATGACCTATCATTTTAACTTTATCATAATAATAAGGTGATTCAGATTCACGATATATAGTTGTGCCGTCATCCATATAGTAAATAGAATAAGATGGCAGGCCATAAGGTCTAAAAAAAGTGTCTTTACTTATAACTTTAAGAGCTTTATCGGATTTTTGTATATTTTCTGATTTCAGCATATTAATTTTATTAATAAATGATTGTTTTATTAATATATAATTTTTATATATTATCACAAGAATAATTATAATAGTTATCTACAGAACCTAGAAATTCAGATTTATCAATTGCAGTATTATATTCATAAGGATATTCTAAATATTTTTGCAATTTTAAAGTATTTTTTTGAAACAATGGGTAATTATTTGATTGTTCCTGCTTTGATAAATTGAAATATTTTCTCGCCAAGAATTTCTTATCTTGAACATTATTAAAAGCTTTGATTTTTGAATATCTGTCTTGTTGTTTTTCTTGTAAAAAATAATCTTCATAGTCCTTATAATTCTTTGGAAGATTTAATATAAATCTAGCATATTGTTCTAGCTGAAAGTTAGTTAACCAAGTAAATATAGAATATAAATTTGCTCTATAGTCCGAAGAAAAAATAACAGCAACTTCTGATTGCTTTATCTCTTCTCTTTGCTCTCTCAATAACGTTATTAGATAATATAAATAACTCTTTATTAAAATGTTTTTTATTTTCGTGAGTTTGAATGATTATATCATCAAACAGCTCAGTTTCTCATTCATCTGAGGTAAATAATTGTTTGTATTGGTTAAGCCATGGAACAAAAGCTAATAGATTCAAGTTTTTTTAAATATTGAATTAATTTTATGTGCAACTTTAGATTAAATTTAAGAGCGGCATTTTATATGAAAAATTGACATGGGTCAAGAGATATTAAATTAATGGTTTAAAAATATGTGTCACCTCGTGATTTATTCACAGAATCCAGTTAAAAATACTAATAATATTAGTATTTTTAGTTGTTTTCTGGATACTGTGGTTAAGCCAAGGTATGACACTGAAGTGTTTTTCAAAAGCCATACTAAATTGATGACTAAAATTTTTCACATAACCTAATGACAAAAATAAAATATGAATATATTATTTAATTTTAGAATAATTTAAATAATATATATTCAATGAGTGCAGATACTAATATTAGCGATGGTTTAGAAGTCATTACGCAAGATCATTTATCGATTTTTTCTTTAATAAGCTCCTCCGACATTATCGGTAAGTCAGTTATGCTGATGTTGCTTATTGCCTCTATTTGGTCATGGGCTATTATTTTGGATAAAATATTTAAGCTAGTGCAAGTGCAGAAAAGCATGCGGGCATTTGAAAATGTGTTTTGGTCCGGTGGAGTATTAGAACAATTATATGAAAGCATAAAGAGGTCCGTTAATAATCCGCTAGCTTTAATTTTTGTCTCAGCTATGGATGAGTGTAAAAGCTTAAGCACTAAAGGGCTTTCTGAAGGCTTAAAAAACAACCATAAAGAGCGTATAACGGGTGCAATGTACTTAGCTCAAAATAGGGAAGTCGAAAAGCTCGAGAAAAATTTAAGCTTCTTGGCAACTGTTGGATCAAGTGCTCCTTTCGTAGGTTTATTCGGTACCGTTTGGGGGATTATGCATAGCTTCCAATCGATTGCTACTTCAAAAAATACTTCTCTTGCTGTAGTAGCGCCCGGAATTGCTGAGGCGTTACTTGCAACTGCGATAGGCTTATTTGCAGCTATTCCGGCAGTAATTTTTTATAATTATCTGATTTCCCGTATTACTCTTATCAATAATAAGATTGAAGATTTTATTAGTGAGTTAAACTCTATACTTTCTAAGGCAATTGATCAGGAGAAAATGTAATGGCTATAAAGCTTGCCGGAAGTAATAGAAAAAGTAAAAGAGCGGTAGTTAGCGAAATTAACGTTACGCCGCTTGTTGACGTGATGCTTGTGCTATTAATTATTTTTATGATTACTTCTCCAATGCTTGTGTCAGGAGTAAACGTGGATTTGCCTGAGACAAATTCAAGCCCGATTTCAGGTCAGGATGAGCCTTTGGTTGTTACGATCAATAATAAAGGCAAAATTTTCTTACTTGAAATTCCAATAGAAAGAATGCATTTAACCGACAAGCTTGCAAATATCACTAAAGAAAAAAAGGATGCTAGAATTTTTGTAAGAGGCGATAGAAATGTTTCTTATGGGCAGGTAGTAGAGATAGTTGCCGAAATTCATGCTGCCGGCTTTTCTCGTGTAGCTCTTATTTCAAATATTAAAAATAATGAAAAGTAATCAAAATAAGGATAATTTTACGGTTTTTCTTAGCTTCTCTATTGTTCTGCACTTACTTCTTTTATATTTTTTTCTATTCGGTATGCCGTCACTTTTTGAAAAATTACCGGAAGAGCAAACTATAACTTTTGAAATGTTACCTGTTAGCGATAAATCAAATATTATCACTCAGACAAAGCAAAAAGAAGCCCCTATAGAAAACGAAGACGCTAAAAAATCTGAGCAGAGTAAGCCAAAAGAAGAACCGCAAGATTTGCCTAAAGAAGCAAAAGCAAAAGAGCCTGAGGCTAAAACAATGGAAGCAAAGCCTAAAATAGAAGAGAAAAAACCTATAGAAGAACCAAAGTCTGAAGAAGCAAAGGAAGCGTTACCTGAGAAGAAAGAAGAAGTAAAGGAAGAAAAACCTAAAGAAGAAGAAAAAAAACAAGCAGAAGAAAAGAAGAAGCCCGAAGAAAAGAAAGAGGAAACGAAACCGGCTGAGAAACCTAAAGATGTGAAGAAAAAAGAGCCTAAAACCGATGAGCTTGATTCTTTGCTGAAGCATTTAGAGCAATCTTCAGAAGGGGATAATGTAAAATCTAATAAGCATCAAAGGTCAAAAAAAGCTGATAATGCACAAGAAGCTAAAGGGGTTTATACGGATGGGCTGCCTCTTTCCGATAGTGAAACATCTTTGATAAAAAGACAGATTGAAAGACATTGGAGTAATGTACCGGCAGGAGTTAGAGGTAATAATAAGGTAAAAGTCATTATTAGTATTACGCTAGATAAAGCAGGTAATGTTGAGCAGGCAAAGGTTAACAAAAAAATCTGTCCTAATATTCCGGCTAGTGTTTGTGAAGCTTTGGTAGATAATGCAATTAGAGCGGTATGGCAAGCGAGCCCTATCGAACATCTTGACTCTGCACGCTTTAACCATTGGAAAGAGATTAATTTTAGCTTTGATCCAAGTAAATTGTAGGTTGGGCATTGCCTGCGTGGATACCACCCCGTCATTACGAGCAGTCGTAGACTGTATGGCAATCTCATGAAATAATAACAAACTCCTGAGATTGCTTCATCAATTATTTCATAATTTCCTCGCAATGATTATTTTCGAGCAACGTAGGCAAGCCTTTCGCAGGAATGACATTAAGAACCATGCAATAATTAAAAAATATTATTCATCATGTTCGTGGTGATCACCGATTAATTCAAGCCCCATATCTTTTGGCTCATTATTGAAACAACAGTAGCAGCAATAACCAAACAAGAATAATAAGGTTGCTTCCATTAAAAATAGGGTCAAAGCAGCATTACTAGAGCTTGCTAACTCATATTCTGAAGGTAATAAATCTGTAGGGATGTCTTTGTTCATAAAACTTAGTTATTATGTTTACTATTTGTAAATAAAAAAACTCTATAACTTTGTCTATTAAAATTACACTTATTTCACAAAGTTTTAAGAGCAGGATAAGTAAATAATAATACATGGCATAAATTTAGACCGAAATGAACTATCACAGAGCATAAATATTTTGCCTGTTTTATAATATGCATAACCATAGAAAAAACCGCATATAGTGCGTAAAGCTATTATTCTGCCTTGAAAATATGTAATCCCAAATATTAAAGATGCTATAATAACAGCTAAAATCTGCTGTTCTGGTAAAAGATTTTGTAATGTTCTTTTTAAAAAACCCTCGAAAGAATACTTCCTAAGCCATACAGACGAAAAAGAAATATTGTTGTAATGAGAAAAATGTAGGTGATAGTTAAGAATGACATATAAACCTTTGTAAAAAACTATTTTTAATATATAGTTATTTTTTAGCATTAAAAATAGAAAATTTATTAAATATAGAGATTTTTAATAAATAATAATTGGATTTTAAAAAGAAAATATAAAAGATAATCATCAAAAAAAACAATAAAATAATATATATATATATATAATATATATATATGGGACGATTGTATGAAAGATATAGAATATTGGGAAAAAAATTTTGAAAGCTGTAAATATTCAGATCAATTAATCGAAAGGCTTTTATTTTTAAATACCCAAGTCAAACAACCTATCGATATTAGAGAAGTTCAAAAAGGTATTTATTATGCTCGTAAATATCATGGTGCGCAAATGCGTCAATCAGGTGACCCTTATTATTCTCATCCAATTGCAGTAACGATTATGGTAGCGGAATTTGTAGCAAAAGAAGTGCCTAAACTCTTTACTTTTAGAATGCTACAAGCTGCATTACTTCATGACACTATTGAAGATACTGAACTTACTGAAGAAATAATTAGCAATATTTTTGATGAAGAAGTAGCAAGGCATGTAGCGGGTCTAACTAGAATTAAACCTTGGGGCAAAATAAGTAGCGAGAAAAGTCTTATGTTATTAATTAAACAAAAAAGATACGATACTGCTCTTATAAAACTTTTTGATAGAATACATAATTTACAAACTTTGGAAGCAAAATCGCCTGAAAAAGCTCATAAAATAATTAAAGAGACATTAAAAAGCTTTTTAGTGTTAAGTGAAATACTTGAAATACCTTCAGTTTCAGAGCTTATATATGCTGAATGTTATAAAAATAATTTAAAATTTAATATAAATTCTACTTTTAATAAAATTATAAATTTCGATTCGTTTCCATTTTCTCAAAATAAGTTACTCCCATAAAAAAAGTTATACCTACTGGAATGAAAATTAAAAATAATCCCCAATATCCTAGATAATTGGTAATATAAACTAAACCAAATGACGTTATAATATAAGTAAATAATTTTGCTATTGCACTTAGCATACTAGTATATGTAAATCTCTTAAAAACCGGGAAATATTTATAAAATATAGGAGCTGCTGGTACGTGATCAAATACGAATAATGCAGCTAAACATTGAAAAATAAAAATATATAAAGGAGTAGGGTTATAATTTAACATTATAGGAAAAAAAATGAGAGAGGTAAAAAATAGATATAATTTTACCTTTAGGATTTTTAAAGGATGGATTTTATAGCTAATAAATGCAAGACCGATAATACCGAGTAAATCTATTATAGATACCCAAAAATTTTGATTTATAATTTGATTTGGAGTAAATCCACATTCTCTTTTTAATATATCACCGCAATATATATATACGAAATAAAAACATGGTGGTCTAGCACACTGGATAAAGAAATACCAAATAGAAGTGGTGTTTGGAACTTTTTGATCTAGAATATCTTTGTCAATTTCTTCAAGCATAATATTATTTTCTTGAAGTCTTAGTTTTAATTGGTTTCTTTTATTTGAAAATGCTTCTGCTTCTTTTAAACTAGTCCTTGCAATAGTACCTACAAAAGCGATAGTTGCACCAACGAAAAAGGCTATACGCCAACTTGACTCATGGTGATAAATATTTTGATTAGTAAAAATTGATGCAATACCTAGTGCTACCGTAGTGCCTACGGCAGAAAATACGGTTATAATTGTTACTAATGGATATTGTATAGGAGGAGATGAATTTTCGGTTAAGTACAGCTCTGCACCTCGTGCTTCTGCAGTTGCTGACATACCTTGAATTATACGACATATAGTAAGAACCCAAGAGGCTGTTATACCTATCTGTGCATATGTTGGCATGCTGCCTATAATCACACAAGTAATAGCCATTAATAGGGTAGTTAAAACAACTACAATCTTACGTCCAAAATGATCGCCTATATACCCAAATATTAATGCTCCTATAGGTCTTAGCAAATAGGTAGAACAGAAAGAAAAGGCAGTAAGCAACGAAAAAGTGAAAGGATCATATTCCGGAAAAAATAAATTATTTAAAAGCACCGCCATATGCACATAAAGCATAAGGTCAAAATACTCTAGAAATGTACCTATAGAAAGTAATCCGACTGCTTGTTTTTGTTCTGTATTTAAACTTCTTTGTTCTTTTTCGTAGCCTAACATAACCTTTGTATATTAATTAGATTACAAAATAAGCTATACTGCTTTTGATTCAAAGTCAATAAAGGATTAAGAATTTTTAATAAATATTGTAAATATTTAGGTTTCGTAAAGTTATCTAACTTAAAATTTTCAAATTATCTATTTTTCTCTGAAAGCTTTAAATGCAGTATCAGTAACGGGATCAAGTAAATATCTAAGTAGTGTTCTAGTACCTGTTACGATTTGTACCTCAGCTTGCATACCGGGGTGTAATTCAAGATTTTTAACTTTAGCAACTTTGTTAAATTCATCCATATCGATTTCAACTCTTGCAACATAATAATTATCTTGCTGTTGTCCCGGATACTGTCTTTCATCTTGTACGATATCGGGAGATATGCTTACTACTTTACCGGTAAATGTTGGAGTTGTTCTTGATTTAAATGCACTGAAACGTATTTTTGCAACTAATCCCTCATGTACTGAGTCAATGTTTTTTTGAGATACCTTTGCTTCTATTATTAATGGGTCATTAGTTGGCGAAATTTCCATAATAGGTTGTCCGTGACTTATAACACCGCCTATTGTATGATATTTTAAACTATTAACTATACCGTCAACAGGTGCTCTGATTATCACACGATTAAGCGAATCCGTCAGGGCATTATATTTTTCTTTAAGAGATGCGGTTTGTACTTGAGCTTCACGAAGCTCTGTTAAAGTCCGTTCAGTGTATTTATTTTGTTGATTTATAATTTTAATTTGAGTTTCGGTAATAGCATGGCGTATTCCTGCTATTTCGGCTTCAGTTGTTGCAACATCGCTTTTTGAAGCGGCAACTTTTGCCTCTTGGTCTAATAAGGCTGCTTTTTGTACAAAGCCTTTTTCTTTTAACGTTCTTAAAGCTTTTAAACGGTCTTGATAAACTTCAGCAGTTTTGGAGGCGGCAACTTTTTTTGCTTCTAAACCTTCAATTTTTTTCTCAAGTTGAGCAATATTTTGATGTAATGCATCTTTCTCTGAGTTATATACTTCTTTTCTAGATCTAAATAAATTTTCCTGCGTATGAATTATTTTAGCTACTTCCGGTAAATTGATATCCTGCATTAGAAAATCAGAGAATTCGATTTGTTCTAAATTATCACGTTCGGCAATTAAACGATTTTCAGTTGCTAAAAAATTACGGTACTGACCAAGAATATTTTCATGTTCGCTTTTTATTCTAGTTTCTTCAAGCTCTATTAATTTATCGCCTTCTTTGACTTTATCACCTTGCTTCACATAAATAGCATTGATTATTCCGCCTTCATGATGTTGAATCGTTTTTTTATTTGTGCTTGGCATTACGATACCGACAGCTACAGCACCACTATCAAGTGGAGCAAGAGCCGACCATAATCCACCTATTAATACTAAAAAGATCATAACATAAATACCGAAAAGTATAGGTGATCTTGCAGCTTGGGCTACGTTATTACGATCTTTATCGGTTTTCTTGGTAATAAAATTAACAAACCTATCAAGTTTTACTAATAAGAATTCTATAGCATGAGAGGTTTTCTTTAATGTAGTATTTATTAAAGCTTTACGTTTAGAACTTTGACCTTTAAGATTTAACGCATCTTCTCTTAAGGACAATAATTGTTTTAATTGTTCCGGAGTAATTTGAGGTTTATTGTGTTTTAAGTCCTGCATAATATTTAATCATTATTATATTTAGTCAGTATTGTTTGTATTTTGCGTCATTGCGAGGACATGATGTAGTAATTGACGAAGCAATCTCGATAGAATTCATGAGATTGCCACGCTCACTAAAGTTCCCTCACAATGATGATTTGGAAACCATGCAACAATGCCAATCAAGTCACGATATGACATTAGTTATTAATATGAATTGTACCGCTTTTTAAAGTTTTAAAGTGTTTTTGAATCTCTTCTTCCGTTCCGTAAACTGCAACGGCTCCATCCTGTAATATTAGAATTTTATCAACAACGGATAATACGGATGGTCTATGTGAAATTACAAGAACTGCTATTCCTTTAAGTTTTGCTTGTTTTAAGGCACTTGCAAGGGCAACTTCACCTGCCTCATCTAAATTAGCATTAGGCTCATCTAAAATGATGAGTTTTGGATTACCGTAAAAAGCTCTAGCAAGCCCGATACGCTGTCTTTGACCACCTGATAGATTAGAGCCTGCAGGACCGATATCAGAATCATAACCGTCAGGGAATCTTAATATCATTTCATGAGCTCCGGCTATTTTAGCTGCTTCAATAACTTTTTGCGGATCGGCATCTTCTTCCATTCTAGCTATATTTTGTTTAATACTACCGCTAAAAAGTTCTATTCCTTGAGGAAGATAGCCGACATGTCTACCGAAATCTTCTCTATTCCAACGATAAATTTCAGCACTATCTAAACGTACGGAACCTGATGATTCTTTCCATACCCCGACTATGATTTTAGCTAAAGTTGATTTTCCTGTAGCCGAAGGACCGATAATTGCTAAAACTTCGCCCGGTTGTACTGCAAAACTAACGCCTTTTAAGATATATTTCGGTACGGGAGGTTGCGGTAAATATTGCGGTATAGGGTGAGCATAATAAATATTTTCAACAGTAAGATGACCATCAACGTTCGGAATTGGCATCGTTTCGTCTCTAGAAGAATAAGTGTTAAATAAATTATTAATGTTTTTGTATGATTTAATAGCACCGCTCATACTTTTCCATAAATCAATAGCATTATCGAAAGGAGCAAGAGCTCTACCGACTATGATAGAACTCATAATCATATTACCGGGAGTCATATCTGCACTGTGAGATTTTACAACAATGTAAGCACCGACTCCGGTAACAGCCATTTGCATTATATTACGGATAAACCTTGAAAAGTTAGAAATAACACCGTTACGATAGCTAGCAACCGATTGCTTATCAAGTGCTAATATGTTAAATTTATGCCAATTTTTTGTAACATTCTTCATCATTCCCATTGCTTCAATTGCTTCTGCATTTCTGTTTGCAATATCGGCTTGTGTCATACCTTTTATCGAAAATTCGGTAGCTTCACCAAGTGTTTTATTAGTAGCTGCAGCGTTAAAGAAAGCGGTTGAAACTATTATAATTGCACCAAAAACGGTAATAAGACCGATATATGGATGAATTGAAAAAATAACCGCAATATAGATAAGGCTCCAAGGGGCATCGAATAAAGTATTAATTCCGGTACTTGTTAGGAATGTTTTGACGGCTTGAAAATCACGTAATAATTGGCTAGAACCCATATTTGCTCGTGTTGCAGCTGCAGAAATTGAAGAAGCAAAAATTACGGGAGCTACTGTTCTATCAAGCCATTCTCCTACCTTTATAAGTGTAAAAGAACGAGCAATTTGTAATAATCCGTAAACAAAATAAATATATGCGATTATTATTGATAAAAATAATAATGTTTGTAGATTACCGCTTCCAAGGACTCTATCAAGAACTTGTAGTGAGTAAAGAGGAGTAATTAACATTAGTAAGTTGATTACAAAAGCAAACCAAAAGACTATCCAAAAAGCTGTTCTACATTCGCCTAATGCTATTATTAGTGGGTTTTTTTTATTTAGATTATTATTTTTATTATCCATATTAGTTATATTATAAATAATTATTAATTAATTCTTCAGCAATTTGAACACTGTTTAAAGCTGCTCCTTTACGTAAGTTATCACATGTGATCCATAGATTTATCGTATTATCTCTACTTACGTCATTTCTAATTCGGGAGACATATACGGCATCTTCGCCTACCACTTCAACGGGTGAGATATACGCAAGGTAATTATTATTAGAAATTGTAACAATTCCATCGGCATCTTGTAATATTTCTTCGACTTCTTTGGCATCAATTTTATCGTTAAATTCTATGTTAACCGATATAGAATGACCGATAAATACTGGTACTCTAACAGAAGTAACGCTAGCTTTAAAGTGATTACCTATAATTTTGTTTAGTTCAGAAGCAATTTTTGCTTCTTCACTTGTATAGCCATCTTTATTTAAATCACCTATATGAGGAAAAATATTAAATGCAATCTGTTTTGGAAATTTCTTAGGATCATTCTCTCCAAAAACATATTTAGATTTTGTTTGGTCGTAGAGTTCGTCCATTCCTGCTTTACCTGCTCCTGATACTGATTGATAAGTAGATATCACTACTCTTTTAATCTTTATTTCATTATCTAGCGGTTTTAATGCTACTGCAAGCGGAATGACGATACAGTTAGGGTTAGCTATGATATTTTTAGTATTAAACTCTTTAAGTGTTGATAAATTAACCTCAGGTACAATTAACGGTACTTGATTATCAACTCTAAAAAGTGAGGATTTGTCGATAACTACACAGTTACTAGCAGTAGCTTTTGGTATAAATTCTTTTGACACTTCTGAACCTGCACAAAAAAAAGCAATATCGATATCGTCAAAATGTAAACTTTTTAAACTATTAATTTGTAGTATTTTTTCTCCAAAGCTTACTTCCCGCCCTAGAGAGCTATCTGAAGCTATAGCATAAACTTTATTAATGGGGAAATTACGCTCAGCTAAAATATTTAGAGTTTCACGCCCTACATTTCCTGTAGCTCCGATTACTGCAATATTGTATTTTTTAGTCATTATTTATTAATCCGATGAGTTTTTCACCTCCGATAATATGGAAATGGAAATGAAAAATAGTTTGTCCCGATTTCTCGCCTTTATTAGTTATTAAACGATAACCGTCTTTATCTAAACCCGCTTCATTTGCTATATCAGAAAGTTTAGCAAAAAAATGTTTTATTTCGTCTATAGAAGCTTTAGAGATGAAATCGGCATAATCTATATATTCGTTTTTAGGTATAACGATAATATGTACAGGTGCTACGGGTGCTATATCTTTGAATGCTAAAATTTGTTCGTCTTCATAAATTATTTCTGCCGGAAGATTTTTATCTATGATTTTTGCAAAAACATTTTCTTTGTTATACATCATTTTATTCCTGTTAAAAGCTTTATTGTATGGCTTAATTTTCCGTCATTGCGAGTAAAAAATGTAAGTTTTGACGAAGCAATCCAGTAAGAAATGCTAATTTTAGCATTTCTTTAATTTTTTTCTGGATTGCCGTGCAGTCTACGACTGCTCGCAATGACGATTTAATATTTATGAAACCACGTTGCTGTTAAACAAGCATACTACGTTTTAGAAATTTTAATTCAGCTTCAATTCTAGAGTTGGCAATTATTATATCTTCTAGTCGGTAATTATTTCTTTTTAAATAATTTTCTCTAATATCTGAAGCAAAAAAGCCGAAGCCTAATATTAAGACTATCTTAAATATAAACTTTAACTCTGCGATATTAATCGCCGTAACGATTATATTCGCTATTACGGCAATAGCAACAATTAACCACATTTTATGGTATAATGCCCAAAATATACTTAAAAGAGCCGCTATCCATGAAAAGCCTTCTGCAATAACAATAAAATTATTATTTTTTTGTGTGGAGTTAATGTATATTGCGTATATATTCATTATTTAAGTTTAAGCCTTGAAAATTCAAGGGACAATAATTAATTAAATTGGATTAGTCAAGTATACTCTGGATTAGTCAAGTATAC
Source organism: Rickettsia conorii str. Malish 7 (assembly GCF_000007025.1). Taxonomy (NCBI): domain Bacteria; kingdom Pseudomonadati; phylum Pseudomonadota; class Alphaproteobacteria; order Rickettsiales; family Rickettsiaceae; genus Rickettsia; species Rickettsia conorii. The sequence goes on from NC_003103.1 coordinate 429,774, forward strand.
TCGTTTAATTTGGAAAATTGGCTACGTCGTTTTGGTAAGTCCTCGGATGCTCACGTATTAATATACGCTCCGCTCCTCGGCTTACAGACTCCTTGCTCTTTTCCAAATTAAACTTCGTCTATTCGTCTACTTAACAGTAATTCTAATAGTACTTAATTAACAACTTAATATCAATAAATTTTATATTATGTCAGATAATTTATCCTTACACGGTACAACAATACTTTGTTTAAAAAAGAACGAAGAAATAATTATAGCAGCAGATGGACAAGTCTCGCATGGTAATACCGTACTAAAATCTACAGCACGAAAACTTCGGACTATAGCAAATAATAAAATTATTGCCGGTTTTGCGGGTTCTACGGCTGACGGTCTTGCGTTATTTGAAAAGCTTGCAGTAAAGATAGAGCAACATAAGCATAATTTACTTAGAAGTGCAGTTGAGCTTGCAAAAGATTGGCGTAGCGATAAATATTTGAGACGTTTGGAAGCAATGATGATTGTTGCTGATCGTAGTCATATATTAATTTTAACCGGTAACGGTGATGTTGTAGAGCCTGAAAATAATGTTGCAGCAATAGGTTCAGGCGGTTTATTTGCGCTATCTGCCGCTCGCGCTCTAATGTCTTACGAGAATAATTTAACTGCTGAAGAAATTGCTTTAAAATCTATGAATATAGCTGCAGATTTGTGTGTATTTTCTAATCATAATATTATAATGGAAAAAGTTGTATGAAAGCTACTAAAACTACTTATAAAAAAGACCCTATGGGGCTTACCCCTTCTCAAATAGTGAATGAACTGAATAGATTTATCGTAGGTCAAGAAAAGGCCAAAAAAGCTGTTGCTATTGCACTTAGAAATCGTTGTCGTCGTAAAAGAGTAGAGGGTAATTTACGTAATGAAATAGTACCGAAAAATATTTTAATGATTGGTTCAACCGGTGTCGGGAAAACGGAAATAGCAAGACGCCTTGCAAAGCTGACTAATTCTCCTTTCTATAAAATTGAAGCAACTAAATTTACCGAAGTCGGATATGTAGGGCGTGATGTAGAATCAATAATTCGTGATTTAGTCGAAATAGCCGTTAATACTGAAAAAACTTTAGCAAAAACGAAAGTAGATATTCATGCCCGTGAAAAAGCGATCGAGAGAATATTAGATAGTTTAGTAGGTAAAACTTCTAGTAGTGAGACTAGAGAAAAGTTCAAAGAAAAAATTTTAAACGGCGAACTTGATGATAAGGAAATTGAAATTAGCGTAGCTGATACTACACCTGTCGGCGGTGGAAGTTTTGAAATACCGGGTATGCCGGGAGCATCTATGGGCGTTCTTAATCTTGGCGATATGATTGGGCGAGCCCTTGGCAGTAGTAAGACTAAAACAAAAAAAATGCTAGTTAAAGATGCTATGGCTATTATTATACCTGAAGAATCAGAAAAATTAATAGACCAAGAAAAAATTATTCAGCAAGCTATAAATTTAGCTGAAAATGACGGTATAGTTTTTATTGACGAAATTGATAAAATAGCTTCAACTGGTAGTTCCGGAGCAAAAAATGCCGAAATAAGTAGAGAGGGAGTGCAAAGAGATTTGCTACCTTTGATAGAGGGCACGACGGTTAATACTAAATATGGACCGGTTAAAACCGATCATATATTATTTATTGCTTCCGGTGCTTTTCATATTGCTAAACCTTCTGATTTATTACCGGAGTTACAAGGAAGGTTACCGATTAGAGTAGAATTAAATTCGCTTACCAAAGATGATATGATTAAAATATTGCTTGAGCCTGAAACTAGTTTAATAAAACAATATTCGGCGTTAATAGGTACTGAAGACGTACATCTTGAATTTGCTGCTTCTGCTATTGAGAAGATAGCGGATTATGCGATCACCGTTAATTTAGAAGTCGAAGATATAGGGGCTAGAAGGCTGCATACTATACTTGAGAATTTGCTTGAGGATATAAGCTTTGAAGCTAGCGAAATGAAAGGCAAAAAAATAACTATCGATGATAAATTCGTAGAAAATCAATTATCAAAAATAATAACTAATCTCGACTTAGCTAAGTTTGTTCTATAGTACGTTTTTCAATCAATGGTTAAGGTAAGATTGTTATTTTTCATCATTACGAGGCAATTACGTCAGTAATTGACGAAGCAATCTCAGGAGTTTGTTATTATTTCATGAGATTGCTACGCAGCCTATGTCTGCTCACAATGACGATTTAGTAGTATCCATGCAATAATATCTACAACCTAGCAAAATAGTATTTTAAGAAAGATTGCATGATAAGGCATATAGCAAGTCTAACGTGTTAAAGCAGTGTTATCTTCTATAGGGCTTGCACTACATACTAAAAAGATTTTAATAAATTTAGTTCTGGCAGATTTAGTAAAAGAAGGAAGCCACTTCGATCTTGCGATTGCTTGTGCGATACTTACCGCAATGAATATTTTATATGAACTTGAAATTGCGGAATATTTGATAATAGGAGAGCTATCATTAGACGGTTCAAGCTTACCGCTAAGTGGAGCTTTACCTGCAGCGATTGGGGCTTCTATTAGAGGTAAAAGTCTTATTTGTTCAAGTAAAAACAGCTCGGAAGTTGCTTGGTCGGGTAATGATAATATACTTGTTGCAGGTAATTTAATTGAACTAGTAAATCATTTTAAAGGTTCACAAGTTTTAACTCCTCCGGAAGCTAAGCTACAAGATGAGCCGATAAATTATCCCGATTTTAAAGATATAAAAGGTCAAAAAATTGCTAAACAAGCTTTAGAAATTGCAGCATCAGGTGGCATAACCTTTTAATGTTTGGTCCTCTCGGAACCGGTAAATCAAGATTTGCTGCCTGTCTTCCCAGTATACTACCTAAATGTCTACAAAAGAAATTTTAGAATGTAGTACGATTACAAGTATTGCAGGAAAATTTTTAGACGGTAAACTTACCAAAGCAAGGCCGTGTAGAACTCCACATTATTCATGCTCATTGGCCGCTATGGTCGGTGGCGGTGTCGGAAAAAAAGTAAAGCCTGGGGAAATTACGCTAGCTCATAATGGGAGTATTATTTTGAGATGAACTACCTGAATTTCCACAGCAGGTTATTGATGCATGAAGACAGCCTATTGAAAACGGTGAAATACTAATCTCACGATCAAATGCTCATATAAAATATCTGGCAAATTTCCAGTTAATAGCAGCTATGAATCCTTGTAAATGCGGTTATTGAGGCGATTCTTATAAAGAATGTATGAAAGCTCCAAAATGTGCTAGCGACTATCAAATGAAAGTATCGGGACCTATTATGGATAGATTTGATTTGCATATAGAAGTATCTAGTATTAATGTTTATAATTATGACTTGATTGTAGATAATTCTGAGGAAGAATCTGAATATATAGCTGCAAGAGTTGAGAAAGTACGTTTAATTCAAGAAAAGAGATATGAGGGCTATAATATTAAAACAAATAACAGATTAGATGGGCAGTTGTTAATAGATTGTGCTATACCTGCGGATGAAGGTAAAGATTTACTGAATGAAGCGGCAAATAAATTTTGTTTATCAATGCGTGCTTATAACCGAATACTTAGAGTAGCACGCACGATTGCTGATCTTAAGAATGTTGATAAGGTCTTGAAAGTGCATATTGCAGAAGCTTTGAGTTACCGTAAAATAGAATTTGATAATATGTATACGAAGATCAACTTCAAAAAGAGTAAGGAGTCCACAAGGCGAGGAACGCAGCGTATAACTTAATACGTGAGTACCGAAGCTCTTGTAGGACGACGTAGCATTTTTGAAGTTGATCTTCGTATACTGTCTTCATTTTTTGCAATATATTTAAGATGATTTAAGGATAAAAGATATGAGTACTATAATAAGTTTTGATTACGCTATAAAATATTTATTAAAAGATAAAGGGGATTATGAAATAGTCGAGGGATTTATTTCGGCTATTCTTAAAGATGTTGGTTATAGTGCTGTTAAAATAAAAGCCCCTTACTAGAAAGTGGCAGTAATAAAGAAAATGATAGCTTAAAATCTAGCGTAGCAGATGTCATTGTGGAAGATGAAGAAGGACATAAATATATAGTAGAAATAGATAAATCCTATACAAATCTTTTTATGCATAAAGCTTGTTTTAATTTTAGTAGATTAATAGTTGATAGTATTTCTAAGAGCGAGGATTATTCTACTATAAAAAAATATTTCATATTAATTTATTGTATTTTCCTTTTGATAATATGAAAGCACCTTTATATCACGGTAAGACTATTTTTAGAGAAGTTGATAAAAAACACCCTATGCAATTTTCTTTGGGAGATATGAGAGGTAAAATATTTGATTTATATAATGTATTGCCAGAATATGTTGTAATATCAGTACCATTATTTAATGATGTTATAAGAGATGAATTGGATGAATGGCTATATGTAGTAAAACATTCTGAAGTTAAGAAAGATTTTAAATCACCATATATGAAGAAAGTAGCAAAACGTCTTGATATACTGAAGATAACTCCTAAAGAGCAAATAATTTATCATGCCTATATGAATAAAAGCTATAAAGAGCGTGATTATATAGTTTCTGCTGAAGAAAAAGGTAGAGAACAAGGTATGGCAAAAGGAATAGAGGAGGGGAGGAAAAAAGGTAAACAAGAAGGTGAAGTTACAAAAAGTATAAAAATAGCAACAAAGATGTTAATGAAAAAAAACTCGATAGAAAAAATACATGAGATTACTGAAGTATCTATAAAAGAAATAGAGCGATTACAAACAGAAATTGAGAACCTTAAAAAATAACTATCTTTAATGATAAAAATTTACTTTATAGCTGGTGAGGTGTCAGGAGACTTTGTAGGTGGTCGTATAATGCAGCATTTAAAAAACAATACAGGAGTACAACTCAATTCACCTGTATCAAGTTTTGTGAATGACGCTGTACAGTTTGTTGGTGTTGGCGGCAAATATATGGAGGAAGCCGGTAGCTTTAAAAGCTTATTTCCTATTACTTCCATAAATTTAATGGGTTTTGTAGAAATTTTGCCTCATATTTTTAAGCTTAAAAAATTAATTGATAAAACTGTGGAGGATATAATAAATAGTAAAGCTGATTTATTAATTACCATAGATTCACCAGGGTTTACTTATCGTGTGGCAAAGCGAGTAAGGAAACTTTTACCAAAGCTGAAAATGATTCATATCGTTGCACCGTCAGTTTGGGCATATAAAGAGGGTAGGGCAGTAAAATACGCTAAAATTTATGATTGTTTATTTGCTTTACTACCGTTTGAACCTCCATATTTTACTAAAGTCGGTCTTGATTGTAGATATATAGGTCATCCGATTATGGAGCAAGAGTTTTATAGTGATAAAATAGCTTTACGTGAAGAGTTTAAAATAGATGAGAATGAGAGAGTTTTGTGTGTTACTCTTGGTAGTAGGAAGGGTGAGATTCTAAGGCATTTATCAGTTTTTGTTTCTTCTATTGAAGAAATATTCAAGAGTTGTAATAATCTTAAAGTTATATTTACTCTTGCAAATCCTGCTCATGAGGCAATAATAAAACCCTTTCTAGAAGATGTTAAGTTTAATTATTTATTTTCAAGTGAGAGACTTAAAATTTATGCTGTTGCGGATGTAGCTTTAGCAAAATCCGGTACTAATACTTTAGAGATAGCAGCTTCCGGTACTCCTATGATTGTGGCTTATAAAGTTAATCTTATAAGCTTTTTTATTATCAGGCTATTGATAAAAATAAAATATGTTACGTTGATAAATATTATAGCCGATAAAGAAATAATTCCGGAATTTATCCAATTTAATTGCCGAGCTAATCTTATTAGTAATAAGCTTCAAGAGTTATTATTTAATTCTAAGAAAGCTTATGAGCAGGTAATAGAAAGCCAAAAAATTTTGCAGCAATTAGGATTTAAATCAAACCGATTACAGCTAAATTCAGAAAGTTTTAGACACGATGAATTTAAAGGCAAGCTAGCTAGGTGTACAAAAGTACGTGAACACAGGCTTAGCTTGGAAAATTCGCTTGTATCAAGTGATCGAGATGATGCTGTACCTTCTTATATAGCTGCAGCAATTATTAAACAGGAGTTCTTAGAACCTAAAATAAAGTTGTTAAAAGAGAAAGATTAGTACTTGAAACCGGTGGTCCACAACATTTTCTGAATTATAATAAACATTAATATTAATATAATAACAAAATATATTTCCATGTTTTTTCTTATAGTATTAATTTGTTTCATTAAAATTTTTAAATCATTGGAAATTTTTTTGTATTCCTCATTGTTATCAGAACGCATTGTTGTCAAGAAACCGGATAAGTTTCCTAACTTATTTTGTAAAGCTTTTAACCTTTCAGTCTGTTCTTCGTGTTTTAGATCGGTATTGTGATCTTGTATCATAATATATAATGCCCATTATAAGATCAGTATTAACGTCGGTATAGTAATATGCACTATGAATAAAGATGTATATTTTTTGTTTGTAATAAAAATTCTAACTTTTCATTTTACAGGAGTATACTATTGTTATAGTAAATTGGTTTGCGTTATTAATGTGTTGCTCATTAGTTATCTCATTTTAATTACCAAATATTAAAACTATTAATTGATTTAGCACAAACTATATAATTTAAATTTAGCAAAAAGTTAGTTTTACTATATGTTATTTCAAATGTCAAGAAAAAAACCACATTTCATGGTAATTATTTTTATCAATATTTCTAAGCCTTATAAAAATAATAGTTATTATGTTAAATAACCTATTAAAAACTAAACTTTTTTTAGTTATAGTATCTCTAACTATATTTATTACTTTGCTAAATTTTAGTATATTTTATATTTTTGTGCCGGGTGATCTTACTCAAAATAAAACGATAATTATTGAACCTAAATTATCCGTAAATCAAATAGTTACAAAACTTTATTCTAATGAAGTAATCAAATATCCAAGAATTTTTAAGGTAATTGCTAAAATTTATTCTATAAAAAGACCTCTTAAAAGTGGTGAATATGTGTTTACTCGTAATATATCGCCTCTGCAAACTTTAAGAATATTAGCAAGCGGTAAATCTATAATACACAAGATAATTGTCCCGGAAGGTACGGTAGTTAGTGAGGTTATAAAGAAAATTAATGAAGAAAGTCGATTACTTGGAGAAATAAAAGGGATAATACCTGAAGGTTTTTTAATGCCTTCCACGTATTTTTTTTCTTACGGTGATCAAAAAGAGCAGATAATTGATCACATGAGAAATTTAATGTCTGCTAATTTAGATAAAGTAATGCAAAATCTTGCACCGGATTCTCCATTAAAAACTAGACTTGAGGTATTAACGCTAGCTTCGATAATTGAAAAAGAAGCCGGCTCAAATGCAGAAAAGCCTATTATAGCAGCAGTATTCATTAATCGTTTAAAGAAAAATATGAAGCTACAAGCCGATTCGACTACTATATATGCTTTGACTGAAGGAAAATTTAAATTAGCAAGAGCTTTAACAAAAAAAGATTTATTGCAAGAACTACCCTATAATACTTATTATATAAAAGGTTTACCACCCGGTCCGATTTCTTGTCCGTCGTTAAAATCTTTAGAAGCAGTGGTAAAATCTGCTAAAACGGATGCATTATTTTTTGTAGTTGACGGTAAAGGCGGGCATAATTTTTCTAACAATCTTAATGATCATAATAGATTTGTTGAAACTTATCGAAAAAGTTTGATTAAAGTACCTGAGCCGGCAATTGATCCTGAAAAACCATCTACTCGATGAACTTCAAAATTGGCTGCTTCGTCTTATAAGAGCTGTGGTGCTTATGTATTAAGTATACGCTCCGCTCCTTGCCTTATAGACTCCTTACTCTTTTTGAAGTTGATTTGCGTATATTTTTATCTACTTAAGGGATGTTATCATGAATAATAGTGAATTTAGTAAAATAGCCGAGACAACAATTGCATATATAGCAGAAAAGATAGAAGAGCAGGATAAAGAAGCAAGTATAGATGTAGATTTACAAGGCGATATATTAAACCTTGATACTGATAAAGGGGTATATGTAATAAATAAACAAAGTGCCGCCAAAGAAATTTGGTTGTCGTCGCCGGTTAGCGGTCCTTATCATTTTTTTTATGAACAAGGCGAATGGACAAATAGAGCAGGGCTTGAATTAATGGCTATTTTAACTGAAGAACTTAATATTAAATTTGATACTCGTCCCACTTGAAAAATTAGCAACAATGTCTTTGTAAGACCTCGGATGCTGAACGTTTAATATACGCTCCGCTCCTCGGCTGACAGACCGGTTACTCTTTTCCAAGTTAAACTTCGTATCACTACTCTTCATTTTACTTCGGAGTATATATGAAAGATTTTGAAACTGCCGATAGTGCCGAAAAAGTTTATGATTTAATAATAAAAAATGCTCCTACTCGTGCATCTATATTCATTGATGTTGACGATACGCTTATAACTCCTAAATCAAAAACTTTTAAGTAGCCGCCTTATAATCAAATAATTGATAGAATTAAGGAAAATAAAAGTAGTTATGACAATTATGAGGAAATTATCAGTAATTGGCGTTTGCAGCGAAAAGTAATATTAATTGATGAAGAGTGGGTCGAAGTTATAAACAAGCTCAAGGAAAAGTTTTTGGTTTATGGTCTTACACAAATGAATACGGGAGCATTCGGCAATATTCCTTCTATGCAAGATTGGCGATATAAAGAACTAAAAGAGCTGGGTATCGAATTGTCAGATAATGAAAAATTAGCAATTTATAATTCAGGACAAAAGGATGATGCTATTTTTTATAAAGGTATCTTTATAACCGGTAATCACTCAAAAAGTGGTACTTTATCAAAATTTTCTGAAGAGCTAAATGCTAGTTTATTGTATTTGTTGATGATCGTGCGAAGCATATTGAAGATGTAGGAGATTATTGTAAAAAGAATAAAATAGGTTTTTTAGACATTTTATTTGACGGGCTTAAAAATTTAACAGGCGAACCTGATCCTACACTTGCCGAATTTTAAGAATCATATTTAATAGAAAACGCTAAATGGCTTGAAGACATAGAAGCTTATGGGCTAATGGTCAGGAAGTAATAATTAAATAGAATACATGCATACATAGATATCGTCATTGCGAGCAGCCATATAGGCGGTGTGGCAATCCATAAAAAATAATAAAAATTCTGTAAATCAGACTTCTAATTTCAAATCTAGTATCCACAAATACTTATAGGCAGATACATTACAAAATAACACCTTTGTCTAATACGTCTGTTTCAGCTATCAAAGTTGAGACGGAAATAATCGGCAATATGAGTGGTGAGGTTGTTTTAGATTTACCCTATGCATGGGCAAATGCCTACATATTACAAGCAAATCAAAAATGTTAAGCTAGAAATAATAGCTTATTAGAAAATTACAGTTTAGAAATCAAGACTCGAATAAAGCTATTTTAAATACGGGAAAAATCAATATTATTCGTTTAAGCTACGCAATATATCAAAAAACCGGTAATCCTTGTGATATCCACGAAGCAATAATTAGACAAAATTTAATTCATTCACCGGGTTATGGGCTTTTTGCTACTCCCGGTGATCTAAATGGAAATGATATAGTAGCGTTTAACATTGAATGGAATAATATTCCTCATAGTTGGGAAACAATATCAGATTATGGTCTTGGTAAAAGCGTGAAATTTAAAGCTATGCCGATTGAATTATATAGTGCAGTTTATGCAGCGGGTGATTTACGTGTTTACAAAATTGTCGATCAAAAAAATCCTGTATATCTTTCGTTACATGGTCAATTTGATTTTAAAGATTAAGAAATAGCTGCTTATATAAATAAAATTATCAAGGGACAAAGAACATTTTTCCATGATAATGATTTTCCTTATTATCTACTAAGCTTAATCGAGGGGAATCAACCTAGACATATAGGCAGAACGGGCTTAACTCATAGTTTTACTGCATTTATTCCTCAAGGTTTGGACAAACAGGATTATATAACGTTACTTGCTCATGAACATCTACATAATTGTACAGGGAAGAAAATACGTAATAACTTAGAACGATTAAATTATTGGTGGAGTGAGGGATTGACCGATTATTATAGCAGGGTTTTAGCCTTACGTTCTAGTGTTATAACGCTTGAGGAATTTGTAGAAGAATTTAATAAATTCTTTGAGAATTATTATTTATCACCTGTTATAAATGAACCTAATAATTTAATCGAAACAGATTATTGGCAAGATTATGCAGTACAAAGATTGCCATATTATTGTGGATTTGTTTTGGCACTTTATTTGGACAATTTCATTAAAGAGAATAATAAGAGTAAATCGCTGGATAATGTTATGCTTGATTTATTTAAAACCTCAAAAGAACAAGAATTTTCAAGCGATTATTTTAAAACAATAGTTAAAAATTATGTTCCAAAGGGCATAGATAAAGAGATAAACGAATATATAGAACAAGGTAAAACTATAGATTTAAACTATTAGCTAATGTTGCTAAAGTGCTGCCGAGAAAATAACAATGTGGGCATATGATCGTGGTTTTGATAGAGATGCTTTAATAAATAATTATACAATAAAAGATATTGACGAAAATAGTAACGCTTATAAATCTGGACTTAGAAACAGGGACATAGTTATAAAATATGATGTTCCTAAATGGGGTTCTCCTGATCAGATAGTTACAAGCAACACAATTAAAGGCGAGTTTCAATTTAGACCTGAAAGTGCTAATAAAAAAGATATATACGGGTTCAAGCCTACTTTGTCTAAAGAAGATAAGCTAAAAATCAAAAAGTTTTTTAACAGCTAAAACTTCTTTTTGTCTTAAAGTATTATTAATTTTTTATTAATAATATCCATTGACACAACAACATTTAAGTTATAATTGCGTCACGATTTAATTTTAAGGCGAAAAATCATGACAAAAAACTATACGGGGCCACAAATAAATAGCGGAAACGTCAATTACAATAATAATGATTGTAAAAACTTCAAAAAAAACATCTAGTTACTTTGACAGTGCTACAATTCATTTTCAAAATGCTATCAAAGCTGCGACAGATTTCACAATGTATGTGCTACCTTAGCAACGGAACATGCTATTAATGTGATAGAAAACGGTGCAAAAACTGTATGTTCCGTTCAGGGTTGTGTTTCTGATGTGAACAACTCTAATTATTCTGTTGTATCTACATTTGCTCAAGCAACTGTAGCAAGCCTTGCAACTTTTGCTTATTACAATCCTCCGGTTTTTATCGGTGCTTTTACATTAGGAGCAATTTTAATTTCATCGTCCGATTAAAAAATTGTTTTCTATGTCATTCCCGCGAAAGTAGGAGTCTAGTAAAACATATAAAAACTTGTTTTTATATGTTTATTTTACCAAATATACAATTTTTGTACCAATAAGATTATTTTTACTGGATCCCCGCTTTCGCGGGAATGACATAGAGAGTCACGCACTAGTTAAACGCTTTATTATCTCTTCTCTATCAATCAAAGGTAAAACGCTTGCGATTTCCGGTCCTGATTCTCTGGCGGTTAAAGCAAGGCGAAGAGGTAAAAATAACTCCTTACCTTTCCTGCCTGTTATATTTGTTATTTCTTTAGTCCAAATGCTCCAGCTATCTTTAGTGATTTCACCTTTCGGTAATAATTCTGCTGCTTGCTTTAAATATTCCTTATCTAAATTTAGAGTTTCTACATTCGGAGTTTGATGGCAAATTTCCCACCAATCTTTTACATCACGTAATGTTTGCAAGTTAGGGCTTACCGATAACCAAAAATTTTCATCAATATACTCGGCATCTATTTCTTTAAGGCGTTCTTTTACTGTATCAAAATCTAAACTTATAAGTAATTTATGATTTAATCTTTCTAAATCTTCCGGCTGATAGATAGTTGGACTTTTAGAGAAACTACTTATCTCAAATTGATTTGCTAGCTTCTCCATTGATTTATAAGGCAAGATTTGTGCTGATGAACCAAGTAAACTAAAAAAGCTAGCGATTGCCATAGCTTCGATTCCGATTTCTTTTCTAAGAGTTGCGATCTCAAACCCTCCAACTCTTTTAGAAATTTTCTCATCTTTATTGATTATTAAACTTAAATGCCCAAAAGTCGGAGGAGTAGTATTTAAAGCCTCAAACATTTGCATTTGAATGGCGGTATTGCTAACGTGATCTTCACCCCTAATAATATGAGTAATATCATAATCAATATCATCAATAACTGAGCATAACATATAGGTCATACTACCGTCTGCTCTTATCACTATTGGGTCGCTTAAAGCCTTGCCGTCATATTTAACTTCGCCTTTGATCATATCATGCCAGCTAATCGGTTCATGATTTACCAAAAATCTATAATGCGGTTTTCTTCTTTGTTCTATATATTTCTTTGCTTGCTCTTCAGTTAGATTTAAGCTAGCTCGATCATAAATCGGTGGTAAACCTTTAGATAATTGAAATTTACGCTTTAATTCTAGCTCTTCAGGAGTCTCATAGCAGGCATATAATCTTTTTTTGTCTAGTAATAGATTTTTGATTGCATCATATCTACTTAAACGACTTAATTGATTAAATGTCTGATCCCAATGAATATTTAAAAATTTTAGATCTTCCTCGATAGCGTCTTTATATTCCTGTTTACTACGCTCTAAATCCGTATCGTCAAATCTTAAAATAAACTGTCCGTTATGCTTCTTTGCATATAGCCAGTTAAGCAATGCTGCCCTGATATTCCCGACATGTAACATACCGGTCGGTGACGGAGCAAATCGTGTTATAACTTTTGTCATAAATAAGTAATTTTATTAATTGTCATCCCGTGGCTTGACCACGGGATCTTGTATCACAGCCTGTGTCCTGAGACCCCGTGATCAAGTCACGGGGTGACACTAAACCATTTACGCCTGTTTCTTCTCTAATTTCGCTTTATTCTCTTCAATTAGCTTCATCGCATCATCTAAGCTTAAATTTAGAAAATCATATTTTTTTTGCACCGAAATAAATTGACCCATATATTTTATGTAAGGACCGAATTTACCGTATCCTATCATAATTTCCTCGTCGCTATCTTTATGAATACCTATTTTTAGCGGTAAGCTTAGAAGTTTTAATGCTATATCAAGTGTAATATCATTTTGGTTCAAGCTAGCAGGCACGGGGCTACGTTTCGGCTTTACTTTGCCTTCTTGTTTGCCAAGTTGAATATAAGGTCCGTAAGGTCCTTTTTTCAGATATATTTCTACTCCGTCTTTATCCGTACCTAAAACTTTATTCTCATTAGGCATAGCGGCAGGCTCGCCTTCATTCTCGTTGTTATCGTTACCACTAACAATAGATTTTCTAAAAGTACATTCAGGGTAATTACTACATGCTAAAAACGCTCCGAACTTACCAAGCTTTAAGCTAAGCTCGCCCGTGTTACATGAAGGACAAATTTTAGATTCTTTATTCTCACCGAACAGGTGATAATCAAGGGCTTTTTGTACATAGCTAATAATCTCGGTTATTTTCTGCTCGTTTACTGATTCAATATTATGGTTAAAACCGCTCCAAAAATTATTTAAAGCAGCTTTCCATTCAAGTTTGCCGGCTGCTATTGCGTCTAATTCGTTTTCAAGTCCTGCAGTAAAATCATATTCAACGTATTTTTTGAAGAAACCGACTAAAAATACCGTTACCAAACGTCCAAGCTCTTCAGGTATAAATCGTTTTTTCTCAAGAGCAACATATTTTCGATCTTGTAAAACCGATAAAATACTAGCATAGGTCGAAGGACGACCGATCCCAAGCTCTTCAAGTTTTTTCACTAAACTTGCTTCTGAATATCTTGGAGGTGGTTCGGTAAAATGTTGATTTGGAATAACTGCTTTAGTTTTCAGCGGCTCTTGTTCTTTTAAAGGCGGCAGCATTTTATTTTCTTCTTCAGCTTCATCGTCCATACTTTCACGATAAACCTTATAAAATCCGTCAAAGGCTATAGTCGATCCGTTTGCTTTTGCCAAATATTCTTTATTTTCCGAAGCTAAATTTGCAACTACCAAATCCATTATAACATTTTCCATTTGGCAGGCTATAGTTCTTTTCCAAATCAACTCATAAAGCTTATAATAATCCTTGTCTAGCTTTTCTTTTAAGCTATCAGGAGTATAAGTAATATTTGTGGGTCTTATTGCTTCATGAGCTTCTTGAGCATTTTTTACTTTGGATTTATAAATTCTAGGGCTAGTCGGTAAATATTTATCGCCGTAACTTTTATCGATTAACTTACGTATATCTGCTATTGCATCATTTGATAATGTAACGCCGTCGGTTCTCATATAAGTAATAAGCCCTATAGTTTCCTTACCTATATCAACACCCTCATAAAGTTTTTGTGCTATTTGCATAGTCTTTTTAGCACTAAAACCTAATTTTCTTGCTGCTTCTTGTTGTAGTGATGAAGTAATAAAAGGAGGTTGTGGTTGACGTTTTTGTTGTTTTTTTTCTATCTTATCAACATGAAATTTGTGAGATTTTAATTTTTTGGTTAAATCTTTGGCGTTTTTTTCGTTAATAATTGAGAATTTTTCTAACTTCTGATCGTTTACGTGAGTCAATTTAGCAGTAAATAGTTCGTTATTACTATTTTGCATTTTAAGGCTAATATCCCAATATTCTTCTGACTTAAAACGCTCTATTTCATCTTCTCGCTCACATATTAATCGCAGAGCCACGGACTGCACACGTCCTGCCGATTTACATCCCGGTAACTTACGCCATAAAAGAGGTGAAAGGGTAAAGCCGACTAAATAGTCTAAAGCTCTTCTTGCTTGTTGGGCATTTACTAAGTTAGTGTCAAGTTTCCTAGGGTTTTCAACGGCATGAATAATTGCTTTTTTAGTGATTTCGTTAAAGGCTACCCTTTTGAAAAAATCATCGGATTTAACTTGATTCTTTTCTTTTATTACCTCTGCAACATGCCATGAGATAGATTCACCCTCACGATCAGGATCGGTTGCAAGATATACTGCATCAGCTTTTTTAGCATCTTTAACTATGGCATCTACATATTTACCGGCTTTATCGGAAATATCATATTTCATTGCAAAATTTTCATCAGGTAACACCGAGCCTTTTTTAGAAGGTAAATCTCTAATATGACCGAATGATGCAATGACCTTAAACTCATCACCTAAATATTTATTTATCGTTTTTGCCTTTGCCGGCGATTCTACTATTACTAATTTCATCTACTTATTATAAACTAATGATATTTTATTACCGGCGTGACGCATTACTGTCCCGGCGAATTCTAATTCTAATATTACCGTATATATGATAGGAAGCGGTAATTCTATTTCTTTTTGTAAATATTCCAAGTCTATTTATGGGTACTGCCGATAATAATTCCAATATAGCAAGCAGTACGCTCCTTTTGTGACGGTTCTTTAACATATCTCGTATTTACTGTTCCTAGCTCAACAAAATCCTTAAATAATCCATCATCTTTTTTCATAAATTCTTCATATTGCGGTAAATTAGCTACAATATCGTCTACTGATTCCACTAAATATGCTCCCTCTCTAATCAATTTATTTGTACCTTGACATTTTGGATCTAAAGGAAAGCCGGGAACGGCAAATATTGCCCTATTTTGTTCAAGTGCAAATTTTGCAGTTATTAATGAACCGGATTTTAAGCTTGCTTCTACTACCACTACTCCTAAGGCTAGTCCCGATATTATCCTGTTACGCTGTGGAAAATGTTTTCCAAGCGGGGTAAAGCCGATAGGTAACTCATAATATTAAACCTTCTTCTGCTAAATTTTCAAATAGTTTTTTATTTTCCGGTGGATATATATGATCAATACCGCCTGCAATAACTCCGATAGTTTGAGAAATTGCAGCTTGATGTACGCTGCTATCTATTTTTCTCGTGCTAACCCTGAAACGGTTATATAACCTTCTTTTACTAAATCATTTGCAATTTTATGCGCAAAGCTTCTGCCGTTTGCAGCAGCGTTTTTGTACCTACTATTGCAACGCATTTATATAGTATGATTTAATAACTCTATATTATTATAGCTTAATATTAGCAGTGGATCATAAATTTCAAGTAATAATTTTGATATTCCGGAGATTTATATGTGATGATCTTAGCATTGTCTTTTTCGAGAAGCTCTAACTCTTTTTCAGCATCGCTTTTACTGAAAAATTTAATTGGTTTTGACTTTCCGCCTCGCAATGAAAAATCCGGAACGTTATTTATGGCAGTTGCTACATCACCAAATAATTTAATTAAACTAAAGAAAGTTTTAGGACCGATATTTCACTCCTAATAAGACGTAAAATATTAATTGTTTCAATATTATAAGATATTTTAGGAGCAGAAAATAATTCTTTCAACATTATTTAGGGTTATTTGATATTGCGTTAGTGCTGTATGTCATTCCTGCCTAGGCGGGAATCCAGTCAAGCATATAAAAATTTGTGTTTTTATATGTTTATTTTGTTAAATATGTAATTGTTTATCAATGTTAAGGTTATTTTTTGCTGGATTCCCGCTTTCGCGGGATATGACATCGAACCATGCAACAACACTAGACAAGCCACGGTAGGACAGTTTTCCACTTTAATAACACAGTGTAATATATTACAGCTTCTCTGCATGTGAGCTTAAATAATGTGCTATACCTTCATGTGATGGGGTAATTGCTTCCTCACCTTTATGCCAGCCGGCAGGACAAACTTCGCCGTGCTTTTGATGATGAGTTAAAGCATCGATTACTTTTAATGTATAATTAATATCACGACCGATAGGTAAGTCGTTAACTAGCATGTGACGTACTATGAAATCCTTATCGATTAAAAAAGTTCCACGCAAAGCAACACCGTCTTCATTAAGTACATTATATTTTGAAGAAATATCCTTTTTTATATCGGAAACCATTGGGAATTGTACTTGTCCAAGCCCGCCTTTATTATGCGGAGTATTTTTCCAAGCTAAATGGCTAAAATGAGAATCAACACTAACAGCTACTACTTTAGTACGTCTTTCGGTAAATTCACCAAGCTTATTGTGAAATGCTATAATTTCCGATGGACAAACAAAAGTAAAATCTAGGGGATAAAAAAATAATACTATATTATCCCCTGCAGCATAATTGCTAAGTTTAAACTTATCGTCTATATTATTATTAGGCATAATAGCTTTAGCTGTAAAATCGGGAGCAGTTTTGCCGACAAATACTGACATATTCATAACCTTTTATTAATTAATAATCTGATATGATATATAAAACTAATTATTATTACAATAATAAATCGTTATAAATTGCTACTTATCTATTTTCGTTCCCGAAGAAGAAGCTTTTAATTGGTTAAATATAGTTAATGCTTCGGTTATAAAACTACTCGGTTCTGAAAGATTTGCAGGTAAAATTACGGTGTTGGTATCTTTAGCCAAATTACCGAACGCACTAATATATTGCTCGGCTATTTTAAGAGCTACTGCATCACTTCCTCCCGTTTTTTGTACGGCAGTTGCGACAATCTCAATACTATTTGCCGTAGCGGTAGCGACTAAGCCTATTGCTTCAGCTTCACCTTTTGCCCTGTTAACTTGATCTGTATAAGAAGCTTCTGAATTCAGTACGATTTGTGCTTTTTCACCTTCTGCATGATTAATTTTTGCTTGTCTATTACCTTCCGACTCTAGAATTTGAGCTCTTTTTTGACGCTCTGCCGCTACCTGCAATTCCATAGCTTTAAGTATAGTTTGCGGAGGTTGAATATCTTTAATTTCATAACGCATACATTGTATGCCCCAATTTATAGCAGCCTGATTAATAGCTGCTACAATTGCTACGTTTAAAGTTTCGCGCTCTTCAAAAGTTCTATCTAAAGGGAGTTTACCGATTTCCGAACGCATAGTAGTTTGAGCAAGCTGTGTTATGGCATAGTAAGGATTATTAACACCATAAGATGCTGCCATTGGATCAATGATCTTAACATATAAAACACCGTCTATAGATAATGTTACGTTATCGTTTGAAATAGCTGTTTGAGCGGTAACGTCTATTGCTTCTTCTTTTAAAGTATGTTTGTATGCTACTCTCTGAATAACAGGGATGAGTAAATTTAAGCCAGGCTGCAGTACCTTATCGAATTTTCCAAGTTTTTCTACTACCCATGCTTGTTGTTGCGGTACAACTTTAACCATTTGTATTATAACTAAAATCGCTATAATACTGAAAATTAATAATGCATATTCCATAATTCAATACCTTTTTTTATTTCCACTCTATATTATTTTTAATTATAAAAAAAGGATTTAAGTTAAATGGTACTTAATTATATATTTTTTTTATCATTAAAATGGGTTTTAATTACTTTGAGTAAAGAAAGAATGCTTGAATATTCTTCAAGTTGTTCATTTACATTTTGTATCTCATTTAAAGCGCTATTAAAATCTTTCTGCAATAAATACGTTTCAGCAGCTTTATTTTGTTCTAGTGTTTTAAGTAAAATACTTTGTAAAAATCTATAATAATAGTCGTCTAGTTTAGGTATATCAGACATAATAATAAATCATATAATTATTGAGTTCTTAATTTATATATAAATTTTTTAATAATTCAATAATTTTTAACTAGATTTACATATACTTAAGTCTTTATCTATTATGTCGGACTCTATATTTAAACAGTTAAGGATTGAATGAAATACATAATCATGGCTAATTTCGGTATTAGCATAATTTTTAATTGAAGATACTGATTTAGGATATTTGGCTTGAAAATCATCTGATACCCAAACTATAAGAGGTACGGTTATTTGTTCTGCAAGTAGTGGACCGCCGTGACCGTAATAACCATTTTCTCCGAGGGACTCGCCGTGATCAGATACATATAATAAAAATGCATTTTTATCTTTAAGCAAATCTATTAAATTATATAAAAAAAAATCGGTATATAAAATAGAGTTATCATAACTGTTAACTAAAGCAAGCTTATCGCAATCACTTGCATCTCCCTTAACCTTAATAGGACAGGTAGGGGTAAAATACTCAAACTCTTTTGGATATCTCGCATTATAGTTCCAATGGCTGCCGGAAGTGTGAACTACTAAAAATTGTTTCTCTGAGTTTGTTAGTATTTCTTTTATAAAAGGCAATATTTTTTCATCATGATCATTTAAAGAAAATAGGGCAGAGCCGCCCGGTACTATAGTAAAATTAACGTCATTATATATATTACTGAGGTCAAAATTTGCAAAACTCCTCATTAAAGTTTGAGTACCGATCCAGGTAGTATTAAAGCCAAGATTTGTTAAAATTGATAAAAAGCTGTTCTCTTGTCTACTATTTTCAATTTGACTTGCAGGATAACGTGAAAGTAACGACGGTACGGAAAGATAGGTAAGATTAGAAGAAGATTTAGCTTTGAAAGAAATTAGGTTTTGAGTAGTCTTTAAGTAAGGAGTCGTATCTCTTTCATAACCGTTAATACCGAAATGATCAAATCTTGCTGATTCTCCTATAACTAAAACACCGATAATATCTTTATCTGACTTATCTATAAAGTTATATTGTTTGCTAATATCTATACATGCATAATTTTTTTCACCGAAATTTCCGGCAAAATTAAGGTAGCTATTATGTAAATACTGAATGGGAAAATAATTTTTTAGTATCTTAAATGAAGGCGTAATAATGTTATATACAAAAATAAGTAAGCAAGCGGTAGATAATAGTTTTGTTACGAATGATTTAGAATTTTCGGCGGCAAAAGATTTGAGAGTATAAAAACAGGTAAAAAGGCAAAAAATTATCCATATTATTAACTTAATGCTGGTTAATTCATAAACTTCGTTTAAATCCGTTGAGAAAAAACTACCTATTACTTGTTTAGTAGGATTGATTTTGAAGAAATAAATGTAATAACTAGCAATAGCGGATGTTATAAATAAAAACCCCACGCCGATTTTTAACACTAATCTATGTACGCTAAGACCGAAAAATGCTATAAAAGAAAATATATAAATATAGCAAAAATCTTTTGATAACTCTAATATCCCTCTAAAGATTGTTGCTTTATAATAATCAAATTTATAAATCAATATTGCGGTATTAAATAATAAACAATAAATAAAGGCTAAAATCGCCGATAATTTAATTAATTTCGTATCTAAATGTTTCTGAATAGTTTTTAGCATAAATAATAATTAATAAAGTAATTTCTATAACTATCATGATCATAAAAAATCTTCAAGAATTTTATCGGCTTTTAATACCAAATGTTCCGCTTATCGCTATTGATTACGGAAACAAAAAATTAGGAATCGCATTATCTAATCAAGAACGTAGTATTGCTATGCCCTTAAATACTATAACCGAGATAAATAAAAAAATTGTTATTACTTCCTTGCTTAATATCATCGAGAAATATAAAGTTTGCGGTGTTATAATAGGTCTACCGATTGATATGAGCGGAGCAGTAACGGAGCAAACAAATATAGTGATGAAATTTGCTGAAGAGCTAGCAAAATCTATAAACTTGCCTATATATTTACAAGATGAAAGATTAACTACCAAAGCTGCAAATAATTTGCTTAAATCGTTTGGAGTGAAAAGAAAAGACCGTAATAATAACGATGATGCAGTAGCTGCTAGTATGATTCTTGAAACCGTGCTTGATTCTATAAAAAATATTTAATTAGGAAAGAATTGAGGAGTTGTTGTATGGATCGAAAAACCTACTCAATGTCATCCCCGCGAAAGCGGGGATCCCAGCAAAATAACTTCAATATTGATATAGAAGTGGCATATTTGACAAAATAAACCTATAAAAACTTGTTTTTATAGGTTTGACTGGATGCCTGCCTACGCGGGAATGACATAAAACGGTCCATGCAACAAAGCCAAGAATAAATTACCTCCTATTTCACTGGGACAAATTTTACTAGTAGAATTTATGGAACCTATGGGGATTAGTCAAAGCAAACTTGCTCGTGATATTGATGTATCCGTTACTAGGATCAATAATAGCATTAAGCATCATCGTTTAATTGCCGCTGATACAGTCCTGCGTTTGGGTAAGTATTTTTAATATTAATCCTCGTTGGGAATATGCAAGACCAATATGATTTAGAGCTTGCAGAAGATGAAGGTTGGAAAATTACAGAAGATAGAATAAGAACCTTTTCTATGGCAAGTTAATTATTTATAACTCAATATTGTTACGCACTCAAAACACTATTGTAAAGATATATTATTTATGATAGAACCGATTCGGTAAAAATAAATAAAATATACTATGAAAATATTAATTTTAGGTGTTACCGGTATGCTAGGTAATAGCATATTCAGGTTTTTAAATAGTGATAAAAAATTTGACATTTTTGCAACAGCCCGAAATAATTCAGCTCGTTCTTACTTTTCTAAGGATTTATCCGATAAATTAATTACAAATGTAGATGTTGAGAACCATGATGCGTTAGTTGAGGTATTTAATCAAACAAAACCCGATATAGTAATAAATTGTATAGGGCTTGTAAAACAATTGGCAGATGCTAATGATCCGTTAAAAGCATTACCGATAAATAGTTTGCTGCCTCATAGGTTAGCTAATTTATGTAAACTAGCTAATTCAAGGTTAATCCATATTAGTACTGATTGTGTGTTTTCAGGAAAAAAAGGTCATTATAAGGAAAGCGATTTTTCTGACTGTTATGACCTTTACGGTCGTTCAAAATTGCTTGGTGAGGTAGATTATCCGCATGCTATCACATTGCGTACTTCCATTATAGGTCATGAGCTAGCAGGCAATAGAAGCTTAATCAATTGGTTTTTAAGTGCAGAAGGTTCAGTGAAAGGGTTTGAGAAAGCTATTTATTCAGGATTCCCGACAGTAGAGCTTGCAAGAATAATAAGGGATTTTGTGTTACCTAATAAAGAGTTGCACGGGCTTTATCATGTTGCCTCAAAACCGATTAATAAGTTAGAATTGTTAAAATTAGTAGCAGAAATATATAATAAAGACATCGATATTATTTCATCAGATGAGCTTGTAGTAGATCGCTCACTAGATAGCACTCGTTTTAATGAGGTGACGGGATATACGCCTCCTGAATGGCGTGAGCTTGTAAAGCGTATGTGTGAGTTTAAGTAAATTGTCATTGCGAATATAGGCTTGTACACGGAATCCAGCATAAAGTGAGATAAATCGAGCTTTTTATGTTTGTATTTTTTATAACTGGACCCTGTGGACAAGCCACAGGATGACTACCTTAGAGTGTTTCTCGATTGACACAATGACAGAATGAATAATAACAAAATAGGTATTTATATATAATGTTTGTAGATAAAACTTTAATGATTACAGGAGGCACAGGTTCGTTTGGTAATGCAGTGCTTTCTCGTTTTCTTAAATCCGGTATTATTAACGATATTAAGGAAATTCGTATTTTTAGTAGAGATGAAAAAAAGCAAGAGGATATGCGTATTGCTTTAAATAATCCGAAACTTAAATTCTATATCGGGGACGTACGCAATTATAAAAGTATTGATGAGGCAATGCATGGTGTAGATTATGTATTTCATGCCGCTGCTTTAAAGCAGGTTCCGACTTGTGAATTTTATCCTATGGAAGCAATAAATACTAACGTCTTAGGTGCTGAAAATGTTTTAAGTGCTGCTATTAATAACAAAGTTACAAAAGTTATTGTACTGAGTACCGATAAGGCTGTATATCCAATTAATGCAATGGGATTATCTAAAGCATTAATGGAAAAGTTAGCAATAGCAAAAGCACGTATGCGTTCTCCAGGTGAGACTGTGCTGTGCGTTACTAGATACGGTAACGTTATGGCTTCTAGAGGTTCGGTCATTCCTCTTTTTATCAATCAAATAAAACAAGGTAAGGTATTAACCATTACAGAACCGTCAATGACACGTTTTTTAATGTCGCTTGTAGATTCGGTGGATTTAGTTTTATATGCGTTTGAGCATGGTCATCAGGGTGATATTTTCGTACAAAAATCTCCGGCAAGCACAATTGAAGTACTCGCAAAAGCGTTACAAGATATATTCGATAGTAAAAATGAAATACGTTTTATCGGTACACGTCACGGTGAAAAACATTACGAATCATTAGTATCATCAGAAGAAATGGCAAAAGCTGATGATTTAAGGGATTATTACCGTATTCCTATGGACGGGCGCGATCTTAATTATGCAAAATATTTTGTTGAAGGTGAAAAGAAAGTAGCTCTTTTAGAGGATTACACTTCCCATAATACAAAACGTTTAAATTTAGAAGAAGTAAAAGAGTTATTACTGACTCTTGATTACGTACAAGAGGAGCTAAAAAATGCTTAAGGTAATGACGATTGTTGGTACTCGTCCTGAACTTATTAAACTATGCTGCGTGATTTCTGAGTTTGATAAATATACTCATCACATCCTAGTTCACACCGGTCAAAATTATGCATATGAATTACATCAGGTTTTTTTTGATGATATGGGAATTAGAAAACCCGATTATTTCTTAGAAGTAGCAGCAGATAATACGGCAAAATCTATCGGGCTTATTATCGAAAAAGTTGATGCAGTACTTGAGAAAGAAAAGCCCGACGCCGTTCTATTTTACGGTGATACTAATTCATGTTTATCGGCAATTGCCGCTAAACGCCGTAAAATTCCGATTTTTCATATGGAAGCGGGAAATCGTTGTTTTGATCAGCGTGTACCTGAAGAAATAAACCGTAAAATCATTGATCATATTAGTGACGTTAACATTACGTTAACCGAACATGCAAGACGTTATTTAATTTTTGAAGGTTTACCGCCTGAGCTTATTTTTAAATCAGGTTCGCATATGCCTGAGGTCCTTGATCGCTTTATGTCTAAAATATTAAAGTCTGATATTTTAGATAAATTGTCACTTACCACAAAGCAATATTTCTTAATTAGCTCACATCGTGAGGAAAATGTTGATGTCAAAAATAATCTGAAAGAATTATTAAGTAGTTTACAAACGCTTATTAAAGAGTATAATTTTCCTGTAATCTTCTCAACACACCCAAGGACTAAAAAAAGGCTTGAGGATTTAGAGGAGTTTAAAGAACTTGGCGATAAAATAAGATTTTTGCCAGCCTTCGGGTTTACGGACTACGTAAAACTTCAGATGAATGCATTTTGTATTTTATCCGATAGCGGTACTATCACTGAAGAGGCATCTATACTTAATTTACCTGCTTTAAATATTCGAGAAGCACATGAACGTCCTGAAGGTATGGACGCCGGAACGCTTATTATGTCCGGTTTTAAGGCTGAACGGGTACTACAATCGGTGAAAGCTATTACGGAAGAACACGAGAATAATAAACGCTTGCAAGAGATCGTGCCGGATTATGCAGAAGCAGGACTTGTGTCAAAGAAAATATTACGTATAGTTTTAAGTTATGTGGATTATGTTAACCATACAGTATGGTTTAAAAAGTAATCCTATTCATTATTATCATATCAAAAACATGAAATTTTTTAAATTAATAAAACTTAACACTTTATTTTTAAGTGTTTTTTTACTAATAACTCTTATATCTTCTTTTGGCTATTCCAAAGAAAATTCTTATAAAAAAATAGTTTTCCTTGTTAGTACAGAGACATTCGGCGGTAAAGGCGTATACGCAATGTATAATGAGATGAAAAAAATAGGTCATGATGTCAAAATTGTAATAGTACCTCATCCTCATCCCAATATTCAAGGAGGAATAGATACCGGGTTTATTAGTAAATTTGATGCACAAGATGTGATATATCCATGCGGTAAGTATGCTTCTTATTCAAATGTTAATACAAAATGTGAAATTTCTGAACTAAAAAATTATCAGCCGGATTTTATCTTTACGCAAAATCCTTACGAAAATTTTCAAGGCTATATATCAGAACCTTTTACGGCTGCTAATTTGTATAAGAGCTTTAGAGGAACTAAAACAAAAATTATGTATATAGTCTATGGTCCGCATATCTTTCATCAAAAAAATATTGATGATGATAAGTTATCAAGTTGCATAGAGACGGTATTTGTTGATTCAGAAAGTACAAAGGATATCTTTATTAGTAATTATAAATTTCCTAAGGATAGAGTTATTGTTTCAGGTTATCAACCATACTATGAAGTAAGAAATTATAATATTAAAGAAAAACCAAACTCGGAAACCATTTTATGGCTTCCTAGATGGGAATTATCATTTAAAAATAGAGATTTATATGAAGGAGGTTCTACTTTCTTAAATTATCACTATTTTTTCTATAATTATGCATTACAACATCCTAATATTCATTTTATTATAAGACCGCATGTTACACTATTTACCTATGCAGTCGGTAAAAATTACTTAAGCCAAAGTGATATGGATAATATATTAAGTAGATTTAACTCTTTAAAGAATGTTACTGTTTCTGCACATGCATTCAGGTCGTTACTGGATGATATAATGGTGTCAGATATTGTAATAAGTGACGGTACTTCATCTCTTGCTGAAGTAGTAGTTGCCGATAAGCCTATAATTTACTTAAGTAATGGTTGGAATAATGAATTTAATAGCAATGCTCTATCTAAAGAATTAAAAAAATATATGTATTTTGCTTATGAGCCGCAAGATATTATTAACTATATAGAATTTATTAAGCAAAATCATTATTTACCTTATTATGAAAATAGTAGTGGCAGAAATCAATTTAAAAAGATGCTTGATCCTGTAGAAAACCCTGCTGCATTTATCGCCGAATATTTATTAAAATTATAATAGTTTAAATAATTTATGTTAGAAGAAATTTATAATGATGGAGAAAGATTAATTCTTGGGGCAACTTATGATGTTTTAAAGGTAATGCGTCATAAAAGTAGCTATAAGATTTTTAAAAAAATTATAGAAGCCGATATACTTAATAGCCCATTAATGCTAAATCAAAAAATAAAAATTTTAGATATAGGTTGTGGAACGGGACACGGAACTTTCATGCTTAGCGATATATTAGGAGTAGAAATTACAGCAATAGATATCAGTAAAGAATCTATAATTTATGCTGAACAAAATTGTGGAGCATCTAATATATAATATATTAAATCTGATTTAGTTAGTTTTATTAAAAAGGCAGAAGAATGTGATTATATTGTATCACGACATGCACTTGAGCATATTGAAGATGGGTTAAATCTAGCACTTAATCTTAAATATAAAAAACGATTAATAGTAAATGTACCTTTTAATGAACCGGAAGAGAATATACATCATTTAGTTAATTGAATTACTGAAAAAGACTTTGAATCATATCCGAACAAAGAATTTTTCTATGAAGGAGTAGATGGTGTAACTAACGACACGCATTCTGAAAAAATCCTCCTAATTCTATAATCTGTATATCTAGTAACTCAGATTTAAAGCCTATAAAACAATTATTTCACTATTTTATAAATTATTTTTAAAAGTTATGACAACTAGAAAAGATAAACCTCTAAATATTTATCATACTTTAGTTTCCATTATTATACCTGTCTATAATGGGGCTAATTATATGAAAGAAGCTATAAATAGTGCTTTAGCACAAACTTACAAAAATATTGAAATTATTGTTGTTAATGATGGTTCAAAAGATAATGGAGAGACAGAACGTGTAGCATTATCATATGGTGATAAAATACGCTATTTTTATAAAGAAAACGGAGGTTGCGGTTCGGCCTTAAATTACGGTATAAAAAACATGCAAGGGGAATATTTTTCGTGGCTTAGCCATGATGATATATATTATCCTAATAAAATCGAGCATCAAGTTGACATATTAAATAAATTAGATAATAAAGATACTATCATTTACGGTGGTTATGAATTAATCGATGAAAAAGGCAACTCTCTACGTTATATTAAACCGGATAGTGTGCTACCTATAAATAAACTTAATATTTCTTTATTACCTTTATTACGAGGATTAATACATGGTTGTTCGTTATTGATGCCTGCTAAATATTTTCATGAAGTCGGTATATTTAATGAGGCTTTACCGACAACGCAAGATTATGATTTATGGTTTAAAATTTTCCGTGTTGCCCCTATTCATTTTGACGAATCTATCCTAATTAAATCTCGTTTTCATTCAGAGCAAGGTAGTAAAAAAATATCAAATCATAACGAAGAATGTAATGTATTATGGTCATCGTTTCTTCACGAGTTAACAGAAGAAGAAATGATCAAAATGGAAGGTTCTCCTTATTTATTTTTAACTCGTACAGCTACTTTTTTATCCAATAATACTCCGTATAAAAAAGCCTGTGATTTAGCAAATACTATGGCTAAACAAGTACTAAATGATACTAAAATTAGTGTTATTATACCGGTATATAATAGAATAAATTGGGCAATTGAAGCTATAAAAAGTGTACTTATTCAAACACACAAAAATTTTGAGATACTTATAATAGATGATGGGTCGACTGATGATATATCAGAATTAACTGCAATATGCAAAAAAGATAAAAGAATAAAATATTTTCATAAAAAAAATGAAGGACCTGCTGCTGCACGTAACTTAGGTATTAAAAATGCTATAGGAAAATATATTGCTTTCCTTGATTCGGACGATTTATTTTATAAGGATAAAATAGAAATCCAATTAAAGTTTATGGAAGAAAATAATTTTATATTTTCTCATACTTCATATCACAAAATAAATGAAAAAGGAAAATATATCGAATCTGTTCATTCCGGGCTTTTTAGTGGCAATGTTTTTCCTCAAGTCATACAAACTTGTCCAATAGCAATGCCGACAGTTATGGGAACTTTGACATTATTTCAAGAAAATTTATTTCCTGAAAATATAAGAAGCGGTGAAGATTGTTGTTTATGGATATCTATTGCTAGTAAAAACTCAATAGGCGGTATAGACAAAGAATTGTCTAAAGTACGAATTAGCGGTGGTACTAATACGTTTATGGACCCAAATAAATATTCAGTAGGTTTAATAAATATTACTTCTTATGTTCTTAATGATGCTTATTTAAGTAAATTTAGTCCGTTTACTATTAATTTGTTATTAGCGGCTGTTACACAATTAAGATTACTAGAAAATAAAAATGAAGACTATAAAAAAAGTAATATTTCTTTTTTCAAAAATAATTATGTAATTCAAAAAATACGAACCTATTGCTTTGTGACAAAAATTTTGATTTTATTAACTATTACTTCTATAAGGCAAGAAGGAATACGTGCAACAATCTCTAGAATACAGAGATGGCTTAAAAAGCATATATAAATAACTATTCTTCAAGTATCTTAACTTTTGAGCCATCACCAATTTTAGTCATACCTTCGGTAACGACTAAGTCACCTGCTTTAATATCGTCAGAGATAATTTCAATTAGATCTTCTGTACGTGTACCGATTTTTACATATAATTGTTTTATCGTATAACCTTCTATTTTATAAATAAAAGTACCTTGATTATTTCGTTGAATACAACTTTCAGGAACGGTTAGGTTTTTATGAGGGTTAATTATAAGCGTAACATCTACAAAGCTATTATGCAGGATTTTTGTACCCATAGGTAAAATAATTTTAGCTGTTAAAGTACCATTATCTGATAAGTAATGCGATACTGCCCCGATTGTACTTTTAATTTTTCCTGCAATTAAAACTTCAGTATCGACGCCAACTTTTCCGCTTAAAGACTCCGGCAATTCAATAAAAATACCTTGTGAGTTTTCTGTTCCGGTAATGCTAAAAAGATAGTCACCTATTTTTACTTCATCGCCGACCATAGACTTAATTACGCCTATTTTACCAGAGTAGGGTGCAGTAATTATCATATCATTATATGTTTTTAGAGCTTTGGCATAATTAAATTTTGCATCTTCAAGTTCGCTTTTTGACCTTTTATATTCCTCGTTGCTTACAAATTTTTTAGCGAATAAAGCTTCTTTGCTATTATAATCTTCTTGTTTTGTATTTAATAACGCTGCTGCTCTAGATTTAGTGGTTTCTGCTATGTTTTTATCTATAACTAGCAATATATCCCCTTTTTTTACTATTTCTCCTTGATGTGCTGAGACTTGTTCAACTACTCCGGTGGCATTGGCATAATAATCACGACTATTATCATTCTGGCATTGCCCTACAATATTAAATATGTCGTAAAGCTCAGCAATTTGTACTTTAGTTGCTTTTACTGCTGTAATTTTTTCTTCTTCCTTTTTACTTGCCATAGTAGAAAACGAGATAAGTAAGGTAAAAAGAACAATAAGTTTTGCAGACATCATATATTATACTCTAAGGTGCATAGGTGTCATCTAGTAGTTTGTCCACGGCATCTAGGAAAAGCAACTAAAAGTTTATGTTGTTGTGACATTTTTAGCTGGATACTGTGGACAAGCTACTAGATGACAAAGTATGCTTTTTCAGTTCCTCATCCGTTAACCATTTATATTCTTTTTCTAGAATTTCAAATCTAATTTTTTCTAATTGTGCATCAAGAACAGGTTCAGGAACGATAGCAGAACCGGTAAACTCAAATCCTTGATAGTTAATTTTTAGTTTCTTACAAATTTCTTGTAATGATAATAAATTTTCTTCTATATCATCGATAAATATTATTGATTGTGGATAATAACTTGTTTTTCGTAATACATACTCAAGCATGCTTCCTTTATCATATTCCGCAGTGTAAATTATTCCGTCTTTTAATGTAGGTTTACCGTAACCGGCATTAAAATCTTCTATTATTATCTCATCTTCTAAAGGTGAAAATTCTTGAAAATTTACCTTTAATTCAGTGAGTTCACGAATTCTCCATTCGATCATATCTTCAATTACGCCGAATTTACCGGTAGGAAGTTTAGTAAGACCCATTGCCGGTACATTTTTTTCTGTAAGTAGAGCAAATATCGTTAAGATATCTGGGTTAACAAATCTAGCTTTCCTATCTTTAAGAACAATGCTAAGTAACAATTCACATTCTTTTCTAGTAAGTCTTTTTTCAATGTTCTTCATTAATTCTTTTCTATAATCATGTGTTAACCTAGATTCATCACTATCCATTACAATTACTTCATCTACATCAAAAAGCACCAAGCTAGTATTATCGGCTTGTTTTACCGCTTCTATAACTTCTTTAAAATCATGAACTTTATTTATGTTGCTATACATAGTTATTGTTTATTTAATCTTACTTAAGAGTCTAATTACTTCTTCTAAGGAATTTGTCATTACCTTTAAATCTTCTTCTCTAGATAAATTATGGTGACCGTCTTTAATTAGCTTCATTACTATTTGTTTGCTCGTTATTTTTTCTAATAATTTTACTGAAACATTATAAGGCACGTCTTCATCTAACATCCCATGAATGAGATGTACCGGTATATTTATATCAATCTGTTTCTTTGTCAATAATAAATGTTTTTTTGCATCTTCTATCAGTTTATAGCTTATAGGATATTTATGCTCACAATTTTTACCGCTTACTTCTAGTATTCCCTCTTTTTGCATCTTATTTTGATCATTTAGAGATATATTTTGCCAAATATTTTCAGTACAATCTGGAGCAGGGGCTACACACACAAGTCCCTTTATTTTATCAGGAAATCTTAAAGCCGCAAGAAATGCTAGCCATCCTCCTATGCTCGAACCTACTAATATCGCCTCCGTATTAATTAATTTATCTAAAATTAGTGATACTCCTTCTAACCAATCACTAATTGTTTGATCCTTAAATTGTCCTGATGCGTTTCCATGGCCGAAATTATCAAAAACAATAAAATTATAATTGTTTTTTTTACAATAATCTATTAAATAGATAGCCTTAGTTGATTGCATACTAGACATCAAGCCGTGTAAAAAAATTACAGATGGAATATTTGTATTAATTATTCTATAATTATCATAGACAATAAATTTGTCTTGTGTTTTATTATAAAGTTTGTGCATTTTAAATAATTATTTTAATAGATTGAGATTTAATGCCTTCATTAAAGTCAAGTAAACGATACAATAAATATACTATTTTGCAAGTAGTGCCTGCTCTAGTTTCGGGAGGGGTTGAAAGAGGTACTATAGAAGTTGCAAAATATCTTAAAATTCTCGGTCATACTCCTATCATAATTTCAGCAGGCGGTACTCTAGTTAAAGAGTTAGATAAGGAAGATATATTGCATATTGAAATGAATAGTAACAGTAAAAATCCTTTTGTAATTCTGAATAATGCAAAATTGATAGCAGAAATAATCAAAAAATATAATGTTGATATAGTTCATACAAGATCAAGAGCACCGGCATGGAGTTCATATCTAGCAACAAAATGGACAAATGCTAAATTTTTGACTACCTTTCATGGGGTTTATAATATTCCGAATAGTTTTAAAAAATATTATAATAGCATAATGCTAAAAGGCAAGAAAGTTGTTGCCGTGTCTAATTTTGTAAAACAACACTTGCTCGAAAACTATAAAATTGATGAAGATAAAATAGTAGTAATTGAGCGTGGAGTGAATTGTGATTATTTCGATCCCGCAAATTTAACGCCGGAAAAACTTGAAAAATGTTGTGATAAATATGATGTACCGAGTAACGTGCCGATAATATTAATGCCTTCTAGAATGACAAGTTGGAAAGGACATCTTGTTCTAGTAGAAGCATTAAGTAAATTAAAACATAGAGACTTTTATTGTTTAATGGTCGGTGATATATCTAGACATCCCAATTTTACTAATAGAGTAAAAGAGCTTATAGCTAATTTAAAACTTCAAAATAAAATTCAAATTTTTGGTAATGATTCGGATATAATAAACCTATATGGGATTTCCGATATTATCATTTCTGCCTCAATCGAGCCTGAAGCTTTCGGGCGTACTATTATAGAAGGGCAGGCGATGAAGAAGCTTGTTATTGCAACTAATATCGGTGGGGCAGTAGAGACAATAAATAATAATATAACCGGTTTCCACGTAGAACCAAATAATGCCGAAGCGTTAGCACAGCAAATCGATTATTGTTTCTCGATTTTAGGTACTGATCTTGCTAAGAAAATCCAAGAAGCGGCAAGACATACGGTAATTAATAATTTCTCTCTTGATCTGATGCTAAGAAAAAACCTTGAAATCTATAAAGAAATCTTAAAAAACTCCCATAATTGAACATCTAGATTTAGTATATACTCATGATAAATGAAAAGTAGTCAAGTATATAGGGTTGAATAGAATAGCTATTCTCCTAATAATTTTATTTCAGCATACAAATCTTCAAGATTTATACTGATCATAAAAATTATTATAGTCATGAGATTTACCGTCATGATGCACTACAAGCATTAAAGTTTCCGGTAAAAATTCTTTTAAAGCTTGTTATGCATTTTCTATAGATATTGTATCAAGATTAGCAAATACCTCGTCTAAAATTAATAGTTTAGGGTTTGCAATTATAGCTTTAATGATTCCAATTTTTTTCTTTTGACTGCCCTTGGTGCATTTATTACATCATAATTTTTATCACTTAAGTGCTTAATTAATGTACCTAGATCTAATTTTATAAGTAGTGTGTTAATTTTTTCTTCTAATAATTGCTTATTACTTTTAATGATTGATTGATCAAGGTCGGAGGTTATTATTTCAAATAAAGTAGATTAAACCGGTATGTAACTATTCTGATCAATAAATATTATTTTTGGATTTTGATAATGGGTAGGTATGGAAATTTCACCAACGCTATGGTATGGATCAGCAATACAATTGACTAAACTCTTTAAAAAAGTAGTGTTGCCTTTTCCTGAGGAAGCTGGAAGAAGATCATCTGCTCCTAGTTTGAATACTAATTTTTCAAAACTCAAAATAGTGCTTTCTTCTATAATTAGGTTATAATCAGAAATTACAAGTTCATCGTTTGTATCATTAGTAGACCATGTTATTCCTTTTTTATTCTCAGAAGAAATCGCCTCTATTAATTTTGTAATTCTCGCTTGTTATCTAACTGCTCCACTAAAGATTATTTTTAATGAGGAACTTGTTAAGAATGATTTTAAGGTTTCAAGCCAAGGATTAAGTAGTAGAGCTTGCTCAGGCGTAATCTCTCCATTTTTTACTTTATAAAAATATAGTAAAGTGATTTTATGAATTTATCGGAGATATCTAGTATAGTAGTTATAGTATTTTTTGTGCTATCTAAAAACAACATTTTCTTTGATATTTCTTTTTTAGCTTTAAGTTGCTTGGCATATTGATTTTGTACAAATTGAGCAGAATCAGTTAACAAGATATTTGAAGTATTAGAGGATATATTTCTTACTATAGAAGCTGTATTTTCGTTAATTTCCTCTGGCTTCTTGCCTGTAAGAAATATTCAGTTGATATAATATATTTAAAAATCTCTTAATATTTTCAAACGCATTAAATATAATAGCTCCTGGAACTAAATTCATTATATCTTGCAATGTAATAAGCTGTATAATTTTTTGAGTGGTTAAATTCCCTAATTGTAAAATTCCAATAGTGAAAGTATTATTAAGATCATTAAATAAATTATTAGTAATAGCTTCTATATCCTTTAATCCTAAGATTTTACTTTTATATTCTTCGTTTAGTAACAGTTCTAAAGTTTTTTGTTCGATTAAATCTTGAGTATTTTGTGTTAAAGAAACTTTATATGATTGGAATAGTGTGCTTATTATATTTTTTCCACACCATAAAATACTGATTTTGGCTCCTTGAGAAACAAGAGGTCCTATATCAGCATTAGGGTCCTGTATATGAGTAAGGTTAATGCAATTAACGTATTGCCATCATTTCCGGTATAGTTAATAAAACTACTATTTATGTATGCTTCAATTAAATCTAAAACCCTTGGGTTACATCTTTAATTTCATTTTTTGAATCATTTTTAAAATTGTTAGAAAGTATATTAGGATCAATTACCCTAATATTAGGAGTTAAGTTTATCTGAATTTCTTTTAAATTTTCCTGATAATTTAAGAAATCAGTCCCATAATATGCTAAGCCTACTATTGCAGCTGTAGAAGTTAAATAAATTGGTACTGAATAATTAGGAAAAGTTGTGATGAGATTTGTAGTAATAGGGTAGATTAAATGTCCTTTAAATGTGGCAGAAGTAAGATAATGTTTCTGAAAATACCCTTCGGTTATTAAGATTTCATCAGCAAGAGTTGCCGAAACAAAAAGACTGCTTCCTGTTGTCCCATTTACAATAAAACCAATTATACCGCTAATTATTAAATGTGTTCCATATGCTAACTTTTTGGAAAAGGTAGAAGCAGCTATTATTTTTATTAAAAATAGATATCGTTATTGTGAGTGGGCGTTGTTGTGTGTATCGCAAAAGGCACTCGGTGTTATACCGTGGTTTGACCACGGTATCCAAAAACAACTGAAAAACTGATCCACGCAGCAATACCTTTTGAGCGATTGAAAGTAGCGTGGCACTCCATAAAAATAATAAAAAAATACTAAAAATTAGCATTTTTATACTTCCTTGCTTCGTCAAAAATTACAGTTTTTCTTAGCTCAGACGTTAAATTTTTAACTAATCTATCTTTAATAAAAGCTGCCGAATTAGGTGATAAGTTGTATTATAGTATAAAGAAAAAATGTAGGTGTAGGGAAGAAAGTAAAAAGGCAGATAAATAAAACCTGCCTTTTTATAATTATTAACGAGAATATAACTCGATTACTAAATGCACTTCTGCTTCAAAAGGATATGGGACATCAGAAAGAGCAGGAACTCTTAAATATTTACCGGTTAATGAAGGTACATCAAATGATAAATACCCCGGTGTTGTTTGACCTTGTTTTGAAACGGATTCTTGGATAAGCGGTATTTGTTTTACGGATTCTTTAACTTCTATAACATCGCCTGCCTTTAGTCGTATGCTTGCGATATCGGCTTTCTTACCGTTTAATTTAATATGTCCGTGTGAAACTAACTGTCTTGCAGCAAAAATAGTTGGAGCTATATTCATTCTATAAACTACCGTATCAAGTCTACTTTCAAGTAACCCAATGAAATTTTCACCGGTATTACCTTTCATTTTTTGAGCAAGTGCAAAAATATTTCTAAATTGTTTTTCAGTGACACGACCGTAGTGGCATTTCAATCTTTGCTTAGCTTTTAAATGTAAACCATAATCTGAAGTTTTAATCATGGTATTCTGCCCATGTTGCCCGGGACGATAATTTCGTGTATTGAAAGCATCCTTGCTATCACCCCATAGACTTACTCCAAGTCTTCTACTAGCTTTATATTTAGAACGAACAATTTTTGTCACTGATAATATCCTTAACTTATTATTTATTATTTGAATTACAAAAAAATATATACATTTCTTGCATCAAAGTCAATCATTGATTTTTAACCTAAAACTTTTTATATTTAATTAAAAAATATTTCATATGAGTTCCTTAGTAAGACCAATCAATTTAGGTAAAATCAATCATTCACAAAGTACTGTTAAAGACTATATTTTACTTATGAAACCGCGTGTAATGTCGCTTGTGATTTTTACGGGTTTTGTAGGTATGTGGCTTGCTCCTTATTCTGTGCATCCGTTTATTGCTGGTATTGCAGTTGTTTGCATAGCGCTTGGGGCAGGTAGTGCAGGGGCAATTAATATGTGGTACGATAGAGACATCGATAGCTTAATGAAACGTACCCAAAAAAGACCGATAGTAAGAGGAGTTATAGAATCTGATGAAGCTTTATCTTTTGGTTTGATAACGGGATTTTTTGCAGTATTTTTTATGGCTTTATGTGTTAATCTACTTGCATCCTTTTTACTGCTATTCACTATTTTTTATTATATCTGTATTTATACTATTTGGTTAAAGCGTCGTTCTATACAAAATATCGTTATTGGCGGAGTATCGGGAGCATTACCTCCTGTGATAGGTTATGCAGCGGTAAGCAATACTATATCTCTAGAGTCGATTATATTATTTTTGATTATTTTTATTTGGACGCCGCCGCATTCATGGGCTCTTGCTTTATTCTGTAACGATGACTATAAAAACTGTAAAGTACCGATGATGCCTGCAGTAAAGGGGACTTTATATACTAAAAAACAAATTCTAATTTACAGTATTCTTTTATTTATTGTTTCGCTAATGCCTTTTTTTATTGGAATGAATAATTTTATATATTTAATAATTTCTGGTATCCTTGGGGTAGTATTTCTATATTATGCCGGTTCTTTATTCTATGACACCCCTGATAACAAACAAGCTAAACGATTTTTTGCCTATTCGATATTTTACTTGTTTTTTATATTTTTACTTTTGTACTCAACTAACACTATATCCACTATTAGCTGAGAGATAATAGTGTTGGATTACTTTTATAGAAGCTAAAATTAAAACCCAACGTGAAAAAACATATCATAAGTGTATTTTCATGCAAGTGATTTTTTATTTATAACTGTAATTTTTAAATTTTATGCTTTTGTGTCGTAATTTTGATAAGTAGGAAGAGTTAGAATATATATCGTATTTTATTCCATGGGCGCAACCTGTCATGCAACACACTCCATCGTTAGATAAAACTACTCTTAATACCGGCTTTATAACGTACCGCCTTGCCTCCATATTTGCTTACTTTATTTTCCTGTATAATTTGGTTGCCAAATTAAAGCTTCACTCTCTAATCTATTTGAGGCAATATTTCTTTCATGCTGCTTATCGTTATGCGTTAAAAATATGCATTCCGCTTTTATAAACGGTTTATATTGGTTGTTTATGTATTGAGCTAAATCTTCAAATAACTTTGCATATTCGGTAAGCCAGCCTTCATAAGCAATAATAGGAGCAAAGTTTAGATGAATTTCGTAACCTGCTTCAATAAAAATATTCACCGCTTTTATTCTCTCGATAATTGAACTCGTTTTTGGCTCTAATATCTCACGCATTCTTGTCGGTATCAAACTAAATCTAATCCTTATTTTGTTTTCAGGATTAAAATTAAGTAATTTAGGATTGACATATTTAGTAGCAAAAGTTGCTTTAGCACGTGGATCTTCTTTAAAGAACTTAAATATCTTTAACCAATTAGTGTGTTTCCAATGCAAACTTACATCGGTAGAACAACCTATATCATATGTCCAATATTTAGAATCTGTTTGATTGGAAATTTTAGTCGGTAAATTTGCTATATATTTATCCAATACGTCAAGTAATCTATATTTTCATTGATATATAATGTCTCATAGTTATGATGCATAACATAACAATAACTATTTCTGCAACCTCCGGCACAGCCATACATGAAGTTAGGCGTTATGTAATCAGTTGATCTTCCATTAGGACGTACGTGCAAAGTTTTGTACTATTTTCTTAATCATACGATTTTAAATTAAAGTTTATTTAAACTACTTACTTAGCTTTACAAACTTCAGATTTATTTACTTACATTGAAATTGTGGTTATAAATTATTAATTACAAATATATCATAAGTTATGGAAAAACCAAGCTATCTAAATTTTGATAATACAAGTTATAAATGGAAAAATGATATTGAGTATCGTAAATGCCCGGAAAGCTATAGAGTAGGTAAAGGGGAGGCAAGGAGTATGCATTTGTCAACCATATAAAAATGAAATTTTGCCTTATTGGAAGTTTAAAACTTCTGAAATTGCTAAAGAAAGTAGTGAAAAAATATCTCGATCTTCATAACAGATATCCAATATCAAGAAGAAAAAGACAATCTACGAAGATTCGTTGAAACTGATCCTGAAGAACTTTCAAATTTTATTGAAACTTATGATAAAACTGAAAAATATAACAATATAGAGAAGCTGAAATTTTTCATAGTTTTAAGTTCTATTTTAATGGAAAAACAACAAGATAATGCGATTAAATCATTAAAGAAAGCTATTGAACTAGATCCAAGTAAAGCATACTATCACGAAGAGTTTTTTAATAAATTACATAAAATAAATCCGGAGGAAGCACTCGCTTCTATCAAAAGAGCTATAGGGTTAAATCCAAATAAAAAATCATTATATGAAGACCTTATTATTTTGTTGAAAAAGGCAAATTATGATGAAGAAGCAGCAAAAATTACTAAAGTAATTTAAGATTTCCCTAAAAACATACCTAATTTGGTATTAGATACTGAGGAAACAAAGGATTTGTATCCAATTAGGTTTGGCACAGGAATAACTGTATCAAAACGTGGGTATTTATGAGTTTTGCACTGTCATCTAGTTGCTTGCTAACTAAGTCTAGAAAAAATAACTTCAACATTGTTACTACACTATATTATATGTTTTGCTGGATGATGACATAGAGAGGAATAATAAGTCACACAACACCCGTGACGGTCACATTAAAACAGTTTTTTCAATCCTTTTTGTAGAAGCTTATTCACAGGATCTGCTTGTTGGTTTTCCTGCGGAGGGCTGTTTTGTTCCTCTGTATTTGTATCCTTTTTCTTTCTGAGACCCAAAGCATCTTTAATAATATTTTCAGGTTTCTTCTCTCCGCTTTTTAAGTCTTTAATAACGCTATTAAATACGTTTTTAACTAAATATGTTTGAAAGGCTTGAACGTCTAATTTATGCTGCGGATTATTTATGAATCCGTATAATTTAACGGCTATAGGCGGTAAATCCGCAATAGTAACGCTTGCACTAACATCCATCATGTATTGTGGTAAGTTAATTTGACCGCTTGCATTTGTTGTGGCAGGTGAAGCATCTAAACTACATTCATTTAAATTAAGCTTGCCTTGCGTTATATTTCCTCTGGCAATTAAATTTTTGAAAGATGTGGATCCGCCACTAAAGGAGCTGTTAATAAGTCGCAATACTCCTTCGGTATTTTTAGCATTATTTACCGCATCTGCGATTCTGTTTAAATCAAATCCGCTTATTTCCCCGTTATCGCTATTTACGTTAAATTGTCCATTTAGATTATTAACATATGTATAAACGCTATTACCGCGAGAAGTAAGATCGGCTTTAAAGCTTAGTCGCCCATCAGTTATTTTTATTTTATCCGATTGCGGAGTGAAACTTTTGAGATAGGCATTTTTTAAATCGATTTTAATTGCAGCGTTTTGATCTTTGGCTGAACTCACATAACCGGTGCTACTTAGTTCGCCACCGTAAATGCTTGCATTAACTGAAGTAATATTCAGCGTGCCGCCGGTGATATTTAATTTTGCTTTTAAATTATTTATGATTAATGAGTCGTTAGTTAATTTATCAATATTTGCGGATAATTGCCCTTCAATTTCATTTAAAAACCCTAAATTAATAGGATTATTTGACCAAGGAGAATTATTTTTAGCTGTAGGTATGTTTTGAGTAGCAGGACTATTAGTTTTATTTGGAGCAGGAGTAGGACTATTACTTGTAAGAATTTTATCCAAATTAACTAAAGGACTATATAAGTTAAGATTAAAATTGGGCTTCTGGGTTTCTAAATTAATATCTCCTTTAATAGATATATTAGTATTAAAAGCGGATATTTTATTATTAATATGGAAAGTATCTTTAATTTTTTGCACTCCTCCGTTTAACTGCAATACTCCAATCTGACTTAAATTACTTACTCCCATAAGAGACATAAACGACTCAAAATTATTAATTTTTAGATTGTGCGAAATAGTTATATCTTGTGCTAAATTTTTAAGCTCAATATCTCCCGTTAGATTACTATTTGCAGCCGATAAATTAATATTTTGTAATTTTATTGCTTGAGAATTACTAATTACATTAGAAGTAAGTATAAGTTTTTGGTTAATAATAGGCGGTAATTTATCGGTCTTTAGTTTTAGAGCATCAAGTATAGGTTTTAAACTATCAGCTTGTAGCATAATATTTGTCTTATCTAAATTAGAGCTAATCTCGGTTATAATGTTACCGGGATTGATAATAATATTTGATTTCAGGTTATTACGCTCTATATCATAATTTGCATTTGCTAGTAATTCTATATTTGGATAATTAAGTCTAGCATCTTTAATAGCTATATTTTTACTATCGGCAGTAATTGCCGTAGTTAGCTCGTAGTCATTTTGTAAATCAGCAGGCATACCTAAAGTTTTAGTATTACCTTTAATATTTGCGTTACCTATGAACGAATTATTTGCGCTATCAAATTTTCCTTCGATTTTAATTTTTTCACCGGCAAGATTAATATTGGCACTTAACGGAATTATTTTACCGATTTCTTCAATATTGCCGTCTATATTAATTTGCTGTTCCAAAGCCTTTAAAGCTAAAGTCAAATCTATAGGACCTTTAAGGCTTTTAATTTTAGTCTCTAAGTTAATATCGTTAAATATTTTCTCACTGTTTTTTTCTATATATATTACTTTGCCGTCTATAATTTTAAAATGACTAATCAAAATAGGAAGTGCTAATTCAGTTTTAGTATCGGTAGATTCTACAGAGCTAAGTTCATTTGTTTTGGATGCATTATTAGGTGTAGAAAATTGCCAATTTTTTTGTCCATTACTTAAAACTTCTAGATTTATAATCGGTTTTTGCAGTTCTATAGAAGCTACTTCAATTGCTCCTCTAAAAAGAGGAAAAAGTCGCAATGACGCTTTAGCACCTTCAACGGAAACTAGATGAGGTTCTTTTGTACCGTTTATTGATGATAATTTAATTTCTGATAGTGATATTGCGGGATTCGGTAGTAAAGATAATTTTATGTCGCCGTTAATAGTTAAATCTCTATTTGTAGCCTCTTTAACTTTATCTATTACTATTCCTTTATAATTATTTAAAGGAATAAAGAAAGGAATAACAATTAATAATAATATTATACTTATAAATATAATAAGTGAGTATTTTAAAGTTTTAGGCATAGAGCTTAACCTTCTATTTATATACATAATATTAATTATAGTATTTAAGGATTAATTGTCAATTTTATATAATTTACTCAATTAAGGATTAAAATAATTATATTCTATGTCATTCCCACGAGGCGTTGTTGCGTGGACCGGTAAAACCCACTGTGGTCACCCCGTGGCTTGACCACGGGGGCCATAAAAACAATAAATACTAATAAATTTAGTATTTTTAACTGGATCCCGTGGTCACGCCACGGGATGAGACAGAGGTGAATAAGAATCGTAGGGTACTCTATAAAGAAATTGAAAACTACGGTAAATTATTCAAGCTTCTCTTTGATAATTTAAAATCACATAATCTTTAGTTATAATAGGAAAAAATTCTTTATTGAAAGGTAATAATTCGGTTGTTTGATTTGAAAATTCTATTTCAATTATGTCACCGGCACCAAAGTTAAGAATATTTTTAATTTTGCCTATTTCTTTATGATCTTGGTTTAATACCGGTAAATGAGTTAAATCTGCTATATAAAATTCATCTTCTTCTAGTTCTGGCAAACTTGCTCTTAAGCAAAATATTTTATAACCTTTTAAATTTTCAGCTTCATTTCGAGTAGCTATATCATTAAATGTACAAATTAATTCTCCTTTGGCATTTTGGCTAATTAGCTTAATATGTATATTTGCTCCTGACTCATTTACTAAATTTCTTTCAAGTATTTTTGTAGCAGGGTCGGTAAAAGATTTTAACATTACATGACCTTTAATTCCATGACATG
Organism: Rickettsia conorii str. Malish 7; assembly: GCF_000007025.1. Lineage (NCBI taxonomy): Bacteria > Pseudomonadati > Pseudomonadota > Alphaproteobacteria > Rickettsiales > Rickettsiaceae > Rickettsia > Rickettsia conorii. Next base: position 471,441 of record NC_003103.1, read on the forward strand.
ATTTTATTACACCGACTAAAATTAAATTTTCTAAAGAATTCATTAATTTGCCTTTAAATTTTGATAGTTATATATAATAATATATTTAAAAACTTTTTTACAGACATGATAAAAAAAATAGCTGCCGGCGTCATAATTTGTTTTTCATTATTGTTATTTATAATGTTTGGTGCATTATCGTTTGTTAACTATAATTCGGTTACTAATAATTTTACCAGTCATTTAGGAATTGCGAAAGAAAATATCGGAAAAATAAAGATGAATAAATTTCCTTTGTCCTATTTAGTTATTGAGACGATAAGAGAAGAAGGAAAGTTAGATTTAGAGCAGATTAAAATTCATTTTTCGTTATGGTCGCTTATAAAATTTAATCCTAAAATTAATAAAATAGATATATTAGATGCTAAATTTTATTCACATTCTAATGTATTAAATATTTATAATCATGAAGAGTTAATAAAGAATTTCTTTAAATATAAATTACAAAATATAAATCTAAATGTTACTAATCTAAGTATTATTAATAAACAAGATTATTCTATTTTAAATTTTAATAATTGTATATTAAAAAAAGAAAATGCTTTATCGTCTAATTACATATTTAAAACTACAAGTAACTATATAGGTAAAATTTCAGGTTCAATTAATAAACGTGACGATATAGTAGATTTTAGTCTTAATATTGATAATAATGATTATGGTTTTAAGTTATCGCAAATTTACAAAGATTCTAAGCTTACTAGCGGTAGTGGTGAATATCAGATTAAAAATTTAGCATCGGTAATGTATAATATATTACCGGATTTAAACCATCTTTTTAATAAATTTAATCAACATGAGGCAGTAAACGTTAAATTTAATATTTCAAATAATGAAGATGCAATAGAACTAAAAGACATAGTAATAGCATCATCTTTTATTATTGGTCATGGATTTGTTAACATTGCTAAAAATGATAATATTACTACTAATGTAAAACTAGATTTTCCTAAAATAGATTTAAGTTCGTTAATTTCTCCAAATGCAGAGGTAACATTTAATACTTCTTCTTCAAATAGTAGATTTATTTTTGCCAATAAATTACTTAAAGCAGACGTGGCAATTAACGAAATAATTTTAAGTAATAATGAAGAACTAAAAAAAATAGTCTTTTCTTCTAACTTATTAAAGGGTACTTTAAAGATAAATGAATTTTCAGGTAATATTAAATCAGGTGGAGAATTTAAGCTTACAGGTAATGTAACACAGAATGCCGTTAGAAGTATGTTCGATGGACAGCTATATTTAAAGCACAACGATATAAATTCGTTACTGAATATTTTAGGATTTAACGACGTTACTATTAAAGAAGCTATTCCTTTTAGCTTGTCATCGGATTTAAAACTCACTTTAATAGATTTATTTTTTAAAAATTTATTACTCAAAACAGATAATTTAAATTTATCAGGAAATTTTTCTAGTAAATTTATTGCTCAAACACCTCGTTTAGACGCTACGCTTAATATATCTTCGCTTGACTTAAGCAGTAGAACGTATCCAATAATTTCGCCGCTTATCGAATTTACAAAAAATTTAACTAAAGATATGAAAGCTCTAGATTATCCAAGTAAATTCATCCCTATTAGAACAATAGGATATTTAGCTAATTTAGATATTCTGATAGATAGCGTTAAGTATAACGATCATGTATTTGACAAAATGAATTTGCTTGCTAAAATCGTACCAGCTAATATAAAAATTAGTAATTTAGATTTTAAAACTGCTAACAGCTATTTATCAACTAGCTGGAACTTAGATGCATCGAGTGTATTACCGTCTTTGACCGTAGAAATTAAGGACGGTAATCTTACTACTGATTTATTATCACCGGCAGGAATGCTTAATTTAAGAAATAAATTAATAAATGATTATAGTTTAGATAAAGCTACCTTACAAGTTTCCGGTACATTGTCGACATTATTACAAAATGATTTAATATTGAAAAATGTTAAATTTTATGTAGCAAATAATAATAATTTATTACAATTTAATAATATTGAAGCAGAATTATTAGGTGGTAAGTTTCAAGGTAACGGCAATATTTTATTAGAACCTTATGCTATAAATTTCGTATATGCTTTAAATACAATAGATTTAAACAAAGTTTCAGCTCTTATGCCTAAAATATTTACTGCAAGTGGTGGAAAAATAAGTATAAGCGGTAGTTTAGGAACTAACGGTAACACTCTTCAAAGCCAGCTATATAACCTTACTACAAAATCACAATTTGCTATAAACAATATAGATGTTAATAATTTCGCAATTGATGCTTTTATAGAAAAAATTGATACAGCTGATTATAAGGTACAAAATTTAGATAAAGATATAAATAGTGCTATAACCACAGGACAAGAAAATATTAGAGGTATAAGCGGTGATATTGAACTACAAAAAGGTATTGCCCTTTTAAAGAAAGTAAAATTTGCAACACAATATAGTAGCGGTGCGGCCTCTGTTGCAGTTAATATATATAATTTTGATATGGATGCATCTAGTATTTTATCATTTTACGTGCCGGCAAGGCTTGTTAAGTTAAATACCTCAAATACAAGTTCTGATAAAGATAGCTTGGCACATCTTAATATAAAAATGCAAGGGAGTATTTTTGCTCCTAAGAAAACTTTTGATAGTAGTGAGCTAAAAAAATTACTTATACCCCAAACAACTGAAGACACAATTACTACAGATAACCATTAAAAAATAAAAATAAATGACTAATACTAAAACTTTAGAAGCAAATATTAGCTTTGAAGAAGCTTTAAAAGAGCTTGAGGAAATTGTTAAAAAAATAGATAACGGACAAGAGAGTCTAGAGACGGCAGTTAATAGCTTTGAAAGAGGTATTTTACTTAAGAATCATTGTGAGAAAAAACTAAAAGAAGCTCGGTTAAAAATTGAAAAAATTACTAAACTTGCTGATTCTACAGTGGTCTTAGAAGAGATGGAAGTGTAGTGTTGACATAAAGCATACATTGTACTAATATCATAAGATGACAAAGAAATGTAATTATAGCTTTTCTGCTGAAAAAAATTATAAGTTAATAAGTGAGCGCAAGGTAAGTTTTGAAGAAATAATATCAGTTATAGAAAGTAATTGTTTATTGGATATAATAGAACATCCAAATCCTAATAAATATTCAGAGCAAAAAATGTATATAGTTAAATTTAATGAATACGCCTATTTAGTGCCTTTTATTAGTGAAGTTGATAGAGCAGTTTTTTTAAAGACTATTATTCCACGTCACAAAGCTACTCAGAAATATCTAAAAATAGGAAAAAGTAATGAGAAATAAAGAGAATATATCAAATATAATACTAGATGCTGAAGAAAACGCATTGCTGGAGTCTTTTGAAAATGATGAATGGCAAAGAATTAAAAATTTTGAACAAGAGAAACATATATCACAAGTGGCAGCAGCTAATTATTTAAAAAAAGATACTCGAATAAATATTCGTATTTCTAGTAGTGATTTAATGAGAATAAAACAAAAAGCTGCTTATGAGGGATTACCTTATCAAACTCTTATTTCTAGTATATTACATAAATATTCAGCAGGACATGGTTAATAATACCTATGTAATCATATAATTGACTTTATCTATACCGTTCCTAATATTGTTTTATTCATCATAATAAATATTGTTTTGATGAGTTTTTGTGCGGGATATTTATATTTAACAAAATACATTATTCCTAATAATTTTCAAAAAGAAGAGCTTGGAAGTCTTGGCAGGTTTTTATCGGGTGTAGTCGGTAGTATGTATGCGGTATCAACCGGTTTGGTATTAATTTATTTACTCGGTAATTTTAATAAAGCACAAGAAGGGGTGGCAGCAGAATCTATAGTGTTGATGAGGCTTGCAGATAGTGTAGGTTGGCGTCCTCATGAAATGAGGCCTACAATTTATCTAGATATTAAAAATTATACCAAAGGTGTAATGCGGTGTGAATGGCAATTAATGAAAGACGGTAAGCAAATCGGTCATGAAGCTTTTAGTTTCCTCCAAGATATTAATAAGAGACTACAAGCTTATAAAGCAAGCGAGCAAATGTAGCTATTGACTAAGCAGGAAATCATTGAGGAGATAAAAGAGCTTTATACAGTAAGGTATAACAGGATTAAAATGTCCTATTTTTCCTTAAATATTCAATATTGGATAGTTGTATGTATAATGACTGCTATTAATTTAATTTTTGTCTGTATGTTTGGCACCAAGCTTTATTTACATAAGATTTCGGTTGGTTTAGTTTGTATCACTTCATCATCAATGCTTTTGTTATTATTTATATTAGACAAACCTTTTCGAGGTCCTTTTGCCGTAAATCAATATGACCTTATTAAGGCTGTACATTATATTGAGAGATTAAATTAGTGATATCTGTAACAACATAACGCCATAATTTATCCGTGCCTTTAGTAATACCTATACGAGCAGTAGTAGAGTAGGGTAGCTTTAAGCCGATATCGCCGACAAAAAATTCGTTGTTATTTATAAGATCGCATTTATTATGAGAAATATTAATTCCTAGATATTTGCATAATTTACCCGGACCGTTGAGGTATAGATTTTCAGGCAAAATAACATGTACTCCTCTTATTAAGGTTGCAGCAGGGAAGCCTTTAGCTTCGGTTACGAAATTTAAACAATAATACATTCCGTAAATTAAATAGACATAGCTAAAGCCTGCAGGACCAAACATTATATCCGTTCTTTTTGTCCGCCCTCTTGCTGCATGGCAAGCAGGATCATTCTGCCCTATATAGCTTTCAGTTTCAGTAATGATAGCTGTTTTACCTTGGAAATAAAGAGCTTTACCGATTAACTCAGTGCTTACTACATTAGTATCTCTTGCAAAAAATTCACGAGGTACAGGGATTAGTTTATTCATGTTTTTGAAAAAAAATATTTAAATTCTTATTCCATTTTGTAGGAGTGAAGTTAGTAATTTCATATTCAGCTATATTATTTATATAAAAAGGATCTTATCTTAATATATCTTTAAGTTGACTTAGTTTTTCTATATTAGCTAAAATAATACCGCCAATTCTTGGATGTATAGGACCTAATAAAATGTCCTTTATCATAACATGTATCTAAACATTTTCTATGTTTCGTAATAAATTTTTCAACAGAAGATTTAAGGTTTACAATAAACATAATTTATATTTTTTTATTAAGTGGTTTAGAATTTTTTATAGAGATTGGAACGGTATCATATCCGCCGTCGCAAAACGGTTGACATTTGATGATTCTTTTAAAGGTAAACCACAAGCCTTTTATGCTGCCGTGCATTGATATAGCTTCTTTGGCATATTCAGAACAAGTGGGGTGAAACCGGCAATTATTGCCAAGTAGTGGAGAAATGAAATATTGATAAAATCTAAGTAATAATAATAAGATTCTAGTCATTTTGAAGCTTGTCTATTATTTTCCCCATTTTGTCTTGAGTTAGATCTTCATAATAATCGTCATTAATCTGTACGACCGGAGCGTTAACGCATGCTCCCAAACATTCTATCTCGCTTAAAGTAAATTTTTGATCTTCAGTAGTTTCTTTGAGTTTTACACCTAATTTCTTTTCGCAAATTTTCATTATATCATCACTACCACGCAGCCAGCAAGGAGTAGTAGTACATACTTGGATATGATATTTACCAACTCGCTTTAAGTTAAACATAGTATAAAATGTTGCAACCTCATAAGCCCGTATATAAGGCATTGCTAACATATTTGCGACATATTCGATAGCAGGAACAGGTAGCCAGCCGCCGTTTTGACGTTGTGCTAGATCAAGCAGCGGAAGTATTGCACTTCTTTTTCCATGCGGTGGATATTTTTTTATAATCTCTTCTGCTAGATTTAAATTTTTCTTATCAAATGTAAAATTTGTAATTTTTGTATTCATATATTTTTAGTACGGTATAGTTTTATGTCATTTCTGCGCAAGCAGGAATCCGTAGAACTATTTAATTAAATCTTTCCATTCAGGATTAGTTTTTTCTATCAGTTCTATGTTCCAACTACGTTGCCATTTTTTCAAGTTTTTTTCTTGTAAGTGCTTCTTGAATATCAGTAAATTCTTCTGTATAAACAAGCTTTATAATATTATATTTTGAGGTAAAACCTTTTATTAGTTTTTGTTTATGTTCATAAGCACGACTTATTATATTATTAGTAATACCAATATAAAAGTACCATGCTTATTAGAGCATAATATATATACCCAATACATTTTTTGTTTTTTAAATGTATTGTTTTATTTTATGGATTCCTGTTTTCGCAGGAATGACAGAGTAACGCAAGTACAAGCCCGCGGCATGACAAATATATTACCTATCTATCTCACCAAATACTATATCAAGCGTTGCAATAATAGTAATAACATCTGCCATTAAATGACCTTTAGACATAAAATCTAGTCCTTGCAAATGAGCAAAGCCGGGTGCTTTAATACGACATCTATAAGGTCTATTACCTCCTTGCGAGTATAAATATACACCAAATTCGCCTTTAGGGGCTTCTACGGCTTTATAGGTCTCGCCGGCTGGGACGTCATATCCTTCCGTATAGAGCTTAAAATGATGAATCATTGCTTCCATAGATTCTTTCATTTTGGCTCTTGTCGGTGGTGTTAATTTAGGATCATCGGTTTTAATTGCACCTTTCGGCATTTTTTCTATACATTGCTTGATTATCTTGATTGATTCGTACATTTCAAGCATACGAACGAAATATCTGTCGTAACAATCACCGTTTTTGCCGATTGGTACTTTAAAGTCCATTTCATCGTAAACGTCATAAGGGTTTGATTTGCGTAAATCCCAAGCTATACCCGAACCTCTAAGCATTGGTCCTGAAAACCCCCAGTCCATTGCCTCTTTTTGAGACGCAACGCCGATATCTACTAAACGTTGTTTCCATAATCTATTTTCATTTAGTAGACTTTCAATATCGTGAAGTTTAGGAGGAAACTGTTCTATAAATTTATCTATATCCTCAAGTAAACCTTCGGGTAAATCTGCTGCAACCCCGCCCGGTCTAAAGTAGTTTGAATGCATACGAGAGCCGGAAACATGCTCGTAAAATTCCATGATCTTTTCTCGCTCTTCAAAGAGCCATAATAAAGGAGTAGTAGCACCGATATCTAAAGCTTGGCTGCCAATATTCAAAGTATGGTTCAAAATTCTTGTTAGCTCTGAGAATAGTACCCTGATAAACTGAGCTCTTCGTGGGACTTCGCATTCTAATAACGACTCAACAGCTAAAGCAAATGCATGTTCCTGACACATCGGTGAAACATAATCAAGACGATCAAAATATGGTATAGCCTGCAAATATGTTTTATGCTCAATAAGCTTTTCCGTACCACGATGAAGTAACCCAATATGAGGGTCGGCATTATTTACTACTTCCCCGTCCATCTCAAGGATTAACCTTAAAACTCCGTGAGTTGCCGGATGCTGTGGACCAATGTTTAGAGTTATAGTTTTGGTGTTGTTAGTCATAGTATTTTTCCTACTGTCACCTAGTTCGCTTGACCACGGGGTCCAGTCTTTTGTATTTTTTCTGGATCCCGCGATCAAGTCACAGGATGACATTCATTTTATTTCTGGATTCCTGCTTTCGCAGGAATGACATCGGTTGCCTTCTCATCACCTGGCAATACATAACTCGGGCTATGCCAGTGCGAACTAAAATCAAACTCACGATATTCTATGTCTAAATCGACCGGTTCATAAGCTACTTTCTTTAGCTTCTCATCATATTTAACTTGTGTATAGCCTGTTAACGGGAAATCTTTACGTAATGGATGTCCCTCAAATTCGTAATCGGTTAGTATGCGTCTTTTATCGTCATTACCCTCGAAATTTACCCCGTACATATCATAAACTTCACGCTCATACCAACAAGCGGCACTAAATATATTCATTGCTGAAGGTATAGTTTCTTTTTCAGATATATATACTTTTATTATAAGACGCTTATTTAATTTTAAGCTTAATAAATTATATACTACTTCAAACCTTTTATAGTCAATTGATTTGGACTCGCCTACATTGTCGCTCGTCGTTCTCCTATTAGTTATAGGCTTCGCGCCTTGCTCCTTGTGGCCAAGCCCAACTGAATTGACTACGTTATTCTGAGGAAAATCAGCCCCAAATAAATCAGTAAGTAAAGTGAAGCGTAATTCTTCCGATTCTTTTAAAGCTTTTAAAAACGGCAATAAAAAATTCGGCTCGATTTTATAAGCTAGGTAATCTTTAACCGTGATCGGAGTTATTAAAATGCTAGATTTAGCTGCAAGTTTTTCAATGAGTTTGTCTAGCGTCATACTTAAAACCTGTAGTGCGTTTAATTTTTTTCTGTAACTGCATCAGCCCGTAAATTAATGCTTCGGCGGTAGGAGGGCAGCCAGGGACATATACGTCAACCGGTACGATTCTATCACAGCCACGCACTACCGAATAGGAAAAGTGATAATAGCCGCCGCCATTGGCACAGCTACCCATTGAAAGCACCCATTTAGGTTCAGCCATCTGATCATATACTTTACGTAGAGCTGGTGCCATTTTGTTAGTAAGCGTTCCTGCAACTATCATAAGGTCGGACTGTCTTGGACTTGGTCTAAATAACATACCGAAGCGATCCATATCATATCTACTTGCTGCTGCCTGCATCATCTCAACAGCACAACAAGCAAGCCCAAAAGTCATAGGCCATAAGGAATTAGCTCTCGCCCAGCCTATAACGTCATCAACTTTAGTGAGTAAGAATCCTCTATTAGAAAGCTCGTTACTTAATAATTCGTCTTCTTGATAAAAATTATTTTTCATATTACTACCAGTCTAAAGCTCCTTTCTTCCATTCATATATGAATCCGATAATAAGTACGAATAAGAAAAACATCATTGAGAAAAAGCCTATTTTACCTATCGTATTAAGACTAATAGCCCAAGGCACTAAAAATGCAATTTCAAGATCAAAGATAATAAATAAAATAGCAACTAAGTAAAAACATATGTCAAATTTTGATCTTGCATCGCTAAAAGGCTCAAAACCGCACTCATAAGGTTCTAGCTTATCTTTATTATATTTTTTTGTCGATAATAGGTTAGGTAGAATCATTATTAAACCGGAAACCAATACCGCAATACCGAAAAATATAGCAATCGGTAGATATTCTTGTAAAAGTTCTGAGTTTTGTAGCATATGTTTTTTATTATATTGTTCCGTCATTGCGAGAAGAATTGCACAGTAATGCGACGAAGCAATCTCAGGATATTTGATGAGATTGCCACGCAGCCTATGGCTGCTTGCAATGACGTAGATTTAATGACACTTAACTCTATATTTACCTCAAATAGCATCAATTATCAATGACAATATCAGGTTTAACTAGTAGCTTCATTAAAACTAGTACCCAAATACCGCTTGATATCCACCATATTTGCCAAATATTATATGAAATCATGCCGATAATATAGTAATTTATAAAACATGCATAGGAAATTGCCTTGAAATTTTTATTTTCGAGATTACTAATTTGTTTGAGATATTTATAAACTAAGCATAAAAATAATATTAAACCTATTATACCGAGTTCAAGAGTAATTTGTAATATATTATTATGAGGATGAAGCGGTAAAGGATGCCATTTTTCTCCGTTGTAATCGATCATTTCACTATCACCAGCTTTGATATATTTAGAAGAAGCTAAGCCATAGCCTAAAATCGGCTTTTCAATGATTTTGTTTGCGACAAAATGCCAAATAAATAAACGATGAGCAGCGGAAGGTTGTGTAGCTAAATATTTTTCAGATAAATCTTGTGGTTCTATTTGTTTAGCTATCACAGGAAATAGTAACGAGCCGGTAATTAAACTTATTGCGATTAATTTGAAAAATATCGGCTTCATAAATCTTGTTAAAATAAATATTACTCCTCCTATACCGAAGCCTAAAAAACTTGCTAAACTATCGGAAATACTTAGTAAATAAAGTACTAATATATATAGCATTAAGGTATGTCGTTTTTTACCGTTAGAAAGTAAAATTATAATTGCTACCCAAGCGGTAATTGAAAGTAAAGCACAACCACGATCTAGCATATATAAGGCAAAACTAGTTTTGAATATTCTTGTTAAAAATCCATTAGAAGAATATTCGATGAAGAATAATAATATTGCTGTGAGAATTCCGAATATTAAGGCTTTTTTAAGTTGTAAGCGATTTTGAAAAGGAGCAGAATTACTAACTGCAAAGCCAAGAAATAAGAGTATAAAAACTTGAGTAAAAGTAGCTAAGCTATTAATAAGATGAATTGCGAATAAACAAGATATAAAGCACCAAGCGGTGAATAACATTGTTATCCCGTGAGCTTGTAGTGGGATCCAGTCTTTTTGTATTTTTTGGATACCGTGGTCAAGCCACGGTATGACATTGTTACTGGATTGCCACACTCCTTGCAGTCGCTCGCAATGACGATTAATACCTCGCAGGAATGATATAAGCAAAAAAATTGTAACAGTAGCTGCAGCGGATAAGCCCGCCAGCATCCCAAGGCTTGGAATTAAAAATATTAAACTTGAAATTAAATATTGCATCTAAAAACAATCTTTAGCAAAAATTTCGTAGATTGGGTGTTCAAACGTTGAAAGTGAAATGCTTGAAGAAATCATCCATCCTTGAAAGAGTACATTAGGATCTTCGTCTATTTTATATTCCGTTATGGTCATCAACAAATAATTATCTTCATTATATGGATCAAGGTTTTTTATACATTTGTGCAATTTGATTTTTATATTACCGAAATATTTTTCTTCCCCGACTTTAAAATCTATCTCTTCAGAAGTAGCAGTAATGTTATTTAGAGCAATAATTTTGCCATTTGTATAATTTTTAAACTCAGAACTATCATTAATATTATCGTTTGGATTTAAAATAGGATGATTTTCATCAAGAGGGATAAATACGTCATTTTCAATATCTTCGGTTGTAGTAACCGACTCTAAATTTTCTGCGAATATGGGAAAATTAATGCATATAGTAATGATAAAAATAATTTTTAGTAATTTCATAGATAAATATATTATTTTTCAAAATTATATACTATAGGGGATTAATGGCAATGATAATTTATGATAAGATTTTAAGGTCATTGCAAGCGATTTCAAGGAGCGTGGCAATCTCAGGAATCTTGCCTGAGATTGCTTAGTCAAAACTTACAATTTTTCCTCGCAATGACGATGTAGGTACAATATGCTCCACTCTAAAGAACTCTTAAATTCTATTTTACGACAGGATTTTCATAGTTTTATAATTAAGGTATTTAATACTATTAATCCTGGAGCGGAGTATTATCCAAGTAAGCATATAAGAATAATTACCGATTATTTAAATGCAGTGCAAAGTGGTGATATTAATCGTTTAATAATTAATATACCGCCAAGGAGCTTACTACAATCTATTTGTGTTAGCGTTGCTTGGCCTGCTTATTTATTGGTGGTTAATCCTACCAAAAGGATTATGGTTGCCAGCTATTCTCAAATACTTAGCATTAAACACTCACTAGATTGTCAGTTCATTTTAAATTCTGATTGGTATACAGAACTTTTCCCAAGTACTATCCTTAGTAAACCCCATAATCAAAAAAGTAAGTTTTTAACGACAGCTAATGGCTTTAGATTTGCAACATTGGTTGGAGGATCGGCAACAGGTGAGGGCGGTGATATCTTAATTATCGATGATCCTCATAACCCCACGCAAATTCATTCTTATAAAATACGTAAGAAAGTTTATAGATTGGTTTGAGCAAACTTTTGTTAGCAGACTAAATAATCGTAATAAGGGAGCGATAGTTTTAGTTATGCAGCGTCTGCATACGGATGATTTATCCGGTTATCTACTTAATAATAGCAATTCATGGCATCATTTAAAAATTCTGGCGATTAGCATTCAAGATTACTCCTTTAAATTAATGAATAAAGAATATCAATATCTTAGTGGTCAAGTTATTAGACAGCTATTAAAGAACCTCTTGATTGTTTAATGAAATTAGAGCAGGAAATAGGTAGCTATAATGATAATGCTCAATATTTACAAGAACCGATAGCACAAAGGTCATCGTTACTGAATATGGAAGATATTAGATTTTATGAAAATCTATCTTCAAGATTTGATTATTGTGTGCAAAGCTGGGATACGGCAATTAAGAGTTCCGAAGATTCCGATTATAGTGTTTGTAATATATGGGGGATTCAGAAATATTATCTAGTATCATTAGTACGGAAAAAAATTAATTATCCTGAGCTTAAGAATTTGACGGAAAAATTAGCTAGAGAATATCAGCCAAAATTTGTATTAATCGAAGATAAAGCAAGTGGTCAACAATTGATTCAAGATATAGGATTTTTAGGTGGTAATATTAGAGTGATAGGAATTAAGCCAAGCTTTGATAAAGTTACAAGATTCGCCTCGGTAGTTCCTTTATTTCAATCAGCTAGTGTTCTAATACCTAAACAATCAAGCATAATTTTAAAGGAATTACTGAATTTTCCCCATATTAAAAATGACGATATAGTAGATTCAGTTAGCAGTTCTTGAATTGTATGAAGGATAAATCGTTTAAATATCCTGCAAGGATTAGGAGTTTAATATAAAAATGGTTGCTTTTTTGTATCGATGTTGGTAGTATTTATGTCATTCCCGCGAAAGCAGGAATCCAGTAAAAATACAATTATCCGTTTATGGATTCCTGCTTTCGCAGGAATGACATAGGATTGTGGTATGACACTGATTAGGCTGGGTAGCAAAGTGGTAATGCCGTGGACTGCAAATCCTCTATTCGTCGGTTCGATTCCGACCCTGGCCTCCATTATAGAAATTAAAACATCTTATGGGATTTATTGCGCAATTCCTAGAAATGCTTTTAGCCGAGAGAGCATTGTCCAAAAATTCTATACTTAGCTATAAGCGTGACTTATTCGATTTTCAAAATTATCTTGCTAAACACAAATTATCCGAATTAAATATTACTACTGAGAATATTAGAGACTGGATTGAGTATCTAGCAAGTAATGATTTGCAAGCACGCTCAATCAACAGAAAAATCTCAACTATAAAAAGTTATTATGAATTTTTAATTAGCGAAAACCATACCGCGTTTAATCCGGTTCTTAACGTAGATTTGCCCAAATATCAAAATAAACTTCCTGAAATATTATCTATAGCTCAAATTAAATCGTTACTTGAACATTGCTCTCAAGATAATTCTCCTGAAGGTATCAGGCTTAATGCTATGATTCATTTGCTTTATGCTAGCGGTCTTAGAGTCTCGGAGCTTGTTAGTCTTAAGCTTGCTGATATTCTGACTAATAAAACGTCTAAAGGAGAAGTAAGAAAAATATTTTCGGTACTTGGTAAAGGTAATAAGGAAAGAGTCATAGTAATAAATGAACAGGCAGTTATCAGTATTGCTAAATATCTTACAATTAGAGGTGTTTTTGTGAATAAAGCTAAACCAAGAAATCTAATTTATTTATTTCCTTCATCAGCTTTAGCGGGTTATATGACTAGGCAAAATTTTGCTATTCTGTTAAAATCTGCTGCCCTTTATGCAGGACTTAACCCTGAGTATATTTCTCCGCATATATTACGTCACAGTTTTGCAAGTCATTTGCTTGAGGGCGGAGCAGACTTAAGAGTAATTCAAGAGCTGCTTGGTCACGCTGATATATCTACTACCCAAATATATACTCATCTTCAAACTAATCATCTCAAAAAAGCATTGTTGCGTCATCCTCTCAATAAAAATTAATTTATCTTAATCTTCTATAAAGTACTTGTTAATATTTCTTAACTAAATATAATACTTCTTATTAAATGTAAGGAATAAATTATATGAAGCTAAAAGACATTATGAGTTCTTGTATTAGTAAACCTAGAGAAATTGAAAAAGAATATCCTGGATTAGCTCAAAAGCAAGAATCAGGATGCAATGTTTATGCCGGGTTAGGATGCAAAAATCAAGAAGTACAATTTCGCAACTATTATGAGTTACTTAAAAAAATTCAACAAGGAGAAATAACTTTAGAAGTTCTAGAAAATTTAAGGAAATTAAAAATAGATGATAAAAAATCTTTTCTAGCAGATGCAGCAGAGGTGATATCTAACAATATGTTACATGAGCTTAATGCAACAATAATGAAACATGCTTTAGATTTAGTTGATTCTAAAGATGCAGCTTTTTTACTTCGTAGAACAAAAGAGGATAGTATATTTCGAGATCTAATATATTTAGAAGCAAAAGAAAACAGGTTTACTGTAGAAATTGATAAAAAAGGAACTTTGAAAATTAACTTTCCTAGTGGGATACTTGAGCTTTACAAGCTATTAATTGATAATTTCTATTTGAAAAAATTTGAGGAGGAGGCATTGCAGAAAAAATTATATCAAGAATTATTACCTGATTGCAAAATTCCTTTTGAAGAACTAATTGAAAAAAAGGAATTGCAGAAAAAATTATATCAAGAATTATTACCTGAATTATTACCTGATTGCAAAATTCCTTTTGAAGAACTAAATTTTTGTGAACATTTTATTGAATGCTTAAAAGGCTTTTATATTAAAAATAGTTTAGCACGAAGCATAATGAGTTTATTTGTAAGTAGAGATGTTAAAGAACATGCTGTATGTGAAGAATTACTTGAATTAGATACATTTAAAAAATTATTTGAGGCAAAAATGTCATTATATGGAACTTCTGCTGATTCTAAATTATTAGTGGTTGATTATGTATTAAATGATGTACAAGGTGTTTATATTAGCAATTTAGCATCTTCAAATATTTTTTTAGATTTAGTAATGCATAGTCAATCGCATAATGAAACAATAGAATCAATAGAAATTTTGGGTAATAGCTCAGAACCAGTATGACTTGCTAGATACTGTTTTAAAGTTTTGATTATAAATATAGTAAAAACATCTAGAAATTAATTTAATCTATCATTAATATTTAAATAATTATAAGTGAGATTAATACTCAATATGGCTACAAAAAATAAAAAAGAAACGGTGAATACTGAAACAAAAAATTTAGCAAATTTAGTTATCCAAGAAATAGGTAACAAAAATTTTGATTTTGTTGTTTTGCAAAAGATGCAGCAGGCTTTTAGTATTGCAAGTAAGCAAAAACAAAGAGAAGCTTTTATAAGTTTGTTAGATAAAAAACTTAATAAAGAGCAATTACATAAACTCAATCAAGCAATAATGGAAAATGCAAATGAATTAATGCCGGATAACGATCCTAATTTCGTTTGTCGTACTCCTAATAATAAAGTTTTTCAAGAAATATTATTATTGGAAGCCAAACGCTCAGGTATGAAAGCAAAATTTAATGATAAAGGAGAATTACAATCTCTTGATGTAAAAGATATAACACAGGAAATATTAGATCACTATCGTATTTTGCAAGAAAACTTTTATTCCAAAAGAGATTCTAAAGATTTGATAGATAGTAGAATAGCTCAAAGTATTAATTTTTTATTATATGCTCCACTTTTCCGAGAATCAGATATATATACAAAATTAGGTTTAAAATCTGCTGAGATAGAGCGAGAAATACAAGATCCTAACGGTAAGTATGCTAAACAATTAGTGGATGCTAAAATAGGAACTAATATAAATTTTAATACCAAAGAAAATTTAGAAAATAAAGCACATGAAGGAAAAGAAACTAAGATATCTTTAATAATTGAAAAAGCAATAACAAAACTCAAGAAAGACAAAAAAGTAAATATTGAAGATAAGAGACAAGGAGAAATAAAAAGGCATTTATCTAAATCTTTAGAAGGAGCTTCTGATTATATATTAACATTAAAAAAAAATGATTTAGTAGATGTAATATATCAAGGATTAGATAAAGGACAAACTTGGTGGTCAAAGATTGTTAATTATATAGGTATAAAATCATATTCTATTTCTAAAGAAAATCTTGAGAAAATAGGCACAATAATAAATAGGGAAATGAAAAATTCTCATACTCCTTTAAAGATAGAATTACAAGAACAGTTAAAACAAATCTCAAAAGAGTTAAATAGATTCAATAATCTGGCATTGCCGTTAGAGGCTAAAAAGGTTCAGGCAAAATCTAAAAAACCGCCTGTTCCTCCAAAACCTGAACACCTCAAAAAAAGAAATCATGGATTGTGATGATTTTGTTGTGTGACTTGAAAAATACAGTTGTCATCCCGTGATTTATTCACGGGATCTAGCTTAAAATACTAATATTAATTAGTATTTTTATTGTTTTTATGGACCCTGTGGTCAAGCCACGGGGTGACACAGCGGATTTTATTGGTCTACACAAGCAAGCCTTTTGCGGGAATGACATTAATCCCTACAATAATTTATAATTTAGTACTTCCCATAATATTATAACCGCAATCTACATAATGGATTTCACCGGTAACACCTTTAGATAATTCACTAAATAAATATACTGCTGCTCCTCCTACATCTTCTTGGGTAGTATTACGTTTTAACGGTGCGGTTGCAGCGTGAGATTTAAGCATAGTACTAAAATCACCTATTGCACTAGATGCTAAAGTTTTGATAGGTCCTGCCGAAATAGCATTAACCCTAATATTATTTTCTCCCATATCGTTTGCTAGATATTTTATACTAGCCTCAAGTGCAGCTTTGGCTACTCCCATAACGTTATAATTAGGTATAACTTTTTCAGCACCGTAGTAAGTTAATGTCACAATGCTTCCGCCGTTATGCATTAAGGCTTCTGCGGACCTTGAGAGTTCTAAAAGAGAGTAACATGATATATGTAAAGAATTATGAAAATTTTCTAAGCTAGTATCAACATAACGTCCTTTTAATTCATTTTTATCGGCAAAAGCCATACCGTGAAGTAAGAAATCGAAGCTACCCCATTTCTCTTTTATATCATCAAATAAATTACTAATTGATTTTGGCTTCGTAACATCAAGTTCGCTAACAAAATTACAACCTATTTCCTTAGCGAGTGGTTTAACTCGTTTTTCTAGTACTCCCGATTGATAAGTAAACCATAGTTCTGCTCCGTGTTTTTTAGCAAGCTGTGCAATCGCCCACGATATTGACATATTATTGGCAATACCTGTAATTAAGCCTTTTTTTCCTTGTAGTAATCCTGTAGTCATTTATTTACTCATTATATTAAAACTTGCTGAAATGATAGCATGATGTATTATTTTGTAAACAAATAATCGATAAAAATGTATAAACCTAAAATCATATGTTTACTGCTAGGGATATTAAGCGGTTTAGTTTTTGCTCCGACTTTCTTTATACCGGCATTATTAACGTTATCTTACTTATGTTATATAGTTCAAAAATCCGAAAATTGGCAAGAAGCCACAAAATTTGGTTATTTATTCGGTTTTGGGCATTTTTTAAGTGGAATATATTGGATAAGTATCGGTGTTAGCGTTTATATTGCAGATTTTTGGTGGGCAATTCCTTTTGCGTTATTTGGACTACCTATAGTTTTAGCTTGCTTTATATCGGCAAGCTGCACGCTTAGTTTTTTTGCTAAAAATAATAAATATTACCAATTTATATTCTGTTTATGTTGGGTATTATTTGAGTGGGTACGTTCATGGATTTTTACCGGTCTTCCTTGGAATTTGATTGGTTATGCTTTTTCGTTTTCAGATATTTTAATACAGCCTTTAAGTATAATAGGGATATATGGGCTTAGTTTTATAGTTATATATATTTCTACATCAGCTTATCCTTTATTTAGCAAGCAATTTACTCAGTTAAAAATATTACTAGCTAGTTCAGTCCTAGTATTAACCATCATTGTCATTTATGGAGCAGTAAGGCTAAGTAATAACCATACAAATTTCACTGATATAAAAGTACGATTAGTGCAACCTTCAATACCTCAAACCGAAAAATGGAATGAAGAAGAATTTTGGCATAATTTAATGCTACATATTAATTTATCGGAAAATTTGGAACCTACCGATTTAATTATTTGGTCTGAGGCAGCATTAGTAGTACCTGATGATATACCGCAAGTTAAATCAAAATTATTAAAAATGCTAAATTCTACAAATGCTATTTTGATAACAGGAGGAATTTCGGATAATAAAAAACAAGGTGATGAGTTTGAACTTTACTCAGCTATGTATGCTCTTGATAAAAATAATCATAAATTATTTGAATACCATAAATCACATTTAGTACCTTTCGGTGAGTATATGCCCCTTAAAAAGATACTACCGTTTAAAAAATTAACTCATGGTTTAATTGATTATAAAGAAGGAAACGGAGGGCTTGTTTATCTTGAAAAATATAATCTTAAAATTAAACCTTTAATTTGTTATGAATCTATTTTTCCTGATTTTGTACGGACGAATAATGAAATAGCCGATGTAATAATTAATATTACAAATGATGCATGGTATGGTAAATCCAGCGGTCCATATCAGCATTTTCATATTAGTAGAAGTAGAGCCGTAGAGAACGGTTTACCTATGATTAGAGTAGCGAATAACGGTATTTCAGCTATAGTAGATCCTTTTGGCAGAACAATAAAAAAACTAAATCTAAATGAAATAAATGGTACTCAAGGTTTAATTCCTAAAAAACTAATCTCTCCCACTATATTCTCGCAATTCGGTAATTTTACTATTTTATTACTCATCGTTTTTATACTTTTAATTAATTATTTATTAGCCTTGATTCTTGATCACCAAAGGGTTTGAGCATTATTATATTAAATTTTTAATAAAGTTGCTTGATTAAATATAAAGTAATATATACTGCATTTAAAGTTGAATAGTCTTCATTAATAATTAATTTTTAATTAAAGCTTATTGTTAAAATGAATTATTCAATAAAACATCCAGACAAACTCGCAAGTGAACGTTTAAAAGAACGACGTCTTGCTGTAGGTAGGTATTATCCAAAAAGAATTAGGGCAAGTTTTTTCGATATTAGTGCTCTCCAAGTTAAAAAATATGAAGAAGGTTTAAGTAATATACCTATAAGTAGGTTATATGTTTTTGCAAAAGTTTTAAATACGCCTTTAAAATATTTCTTTAATAGTTCTGAAGAAGAAAAGTTAAAAGCTGACAATGAAAATACTCCTAATAATAAAATTGAATATCTATTCAAAGAAATAGAAAGTGATTTCTTAAATAATATTGCTGAAGCAGAAGGGCAATATGAACATGAAGTCTCTTTTGATTATAAAGAATTATCAAGGACTATGGAAAGAGCACTTTTATCGTTAACTAGAGCATTTACTACAAATATTAGAAAAATAATCATTGAACATGTCAGATCAGTATCGATACCTTGTGAATAATATTTAAATTTTCATTGACTTAGCATTACCAAAGTATTAATTTTCGTTAAGGTTTAGTAAATTCTGAACCGTCAACAATTATTAAATATATTGGAGGAAGGTTATGAGTAAAAGTAAGGCTATTGAAAATAACGGTATTAGTAATACCAATAGTCCAAATGGTAAATATATGGCCCCAAGACCGGAAGGAGTAAAACCTACCTGTGTAGTAATTACTTATTCTGTAAGCAAGGATATTAAGGCTGTTCGTGAAGTATTGGATGAGCGAGGTGCAAGTGTTCATTACATAATTGATAAGGATGGGACTCAAAAAGAATATCATAATGATTTAACAGATCAAGCTTTTTATGCAGGCAAGAGTAGTTGGAAAGGAGAAGTAGGTGTTAATAAGTTTGGTATTGGAGTCATGCTTATTAATGATGCAAAAAGTGATTTTCCTGCAGAGCAAATAGGGAAATTAAAAGAATTTCTTAAGGATGTAACAGAAAGATATCCAAATTTAGATTTAAAACATGATTTAGTCGGTCTTGGTGAAGTAACTGTAAACCGAGAAGGCAATGCTCATATAGCTCCTGGATCAAAATTTCCTTGGAAAGAATTAGCTGAAGCTGGTTTTGGTAGATATTTTGAGACTACGCAAGAGCAAAAGAGTAAATTATTATTAAGTCTTGATAGTACTGGAGAAAAAGTTAATACTTTACAGGAAAATTTAAAAGAATATGGCTATGGAGTAGAATCCACAAGTACATTTGATCAATTTACTCAGCAAGCAGTGAGAGTATTTAATGATCGTTATGGTACAGGTTTACCAAACGAAGAGCCACCTGTAAGTTGGACTGAAGCAGGTCAAGATGTTCTATCGCAATTACTAGGGCAAACGGTATTAGAACAAACAGAAAATGCATAGTTTAAGAAATGAATTCCTTTTTCATTTTGCAAGCCTTGCTGCATGGGTACTGAATCGTTATTAAGAGGATTAATGGCTTGTTTAGGTCATTCCTGCGTGGATCGATTCCACCCCTGTCATCCCCGCGATTTGATCGCGGGATACAATTTAAAATACTAAAAATTTAGTATTTTAAAGTTACTTTTATGGATGCCGTGGTCAAGCCACGGTATGACACCAAATACATTTTTCGATCTACGCAACAATGTTATGCGGGGATGACATCGAGTAGGTTGTTTGTAGCCGTGCAACAACTTTATGCAATAATAACGTTTCGTAAAAGTGGTCATGACATCGAAGTATAGGCTATCTCAAGTAATTCTTTTAGTACTATTTATTGGTTATTGACATAATCTAAAAATAGTGCTAAACATTAAAAATTTAGAGGCTATCTGTAAATAAGTTTTAATTGGTAATTAAAGAGCTTTTTTAGTGAAAATTGATAAGATTTTTGAAAGAATATTACTTTATATTTCAAAAAAGTCTTACAATTTGCAGTAAAAAATAATTTAATTACCAATTAAAACTTATTTACAGATAGCCTCTAAGGTAGAGCTTTCTTGACTATTTAGCTTCTAGTCAAAGAAAGCTAAGTTTTTTATCTTTACTTTATATTTCTACAGTTAAAAATATTTATGATATCTTTAAAGGTTAATAGTTTAATACAAAATTGGCGTTGGCGTAGATAATTTTTTGCGTTTATGTGTTTGCTATATGCAAATTTAAATTTTGATTATTAAATTATAACTTATAACAGGATATTAAAATGTTTATCTCTAATATTTTTCAAAAATTTTTTTCTTTTCTTTTTGTTTTATTCATCACAGCTGCAGTTTATGCGGATCAAAAAAAAGTAGCAGTCATTGTTCCACTTGAACATGCCGCAATGACTGAGATTATATCAGGAATTAAAGAGTCGCTAAAAGATATAGATGCAGAAATTATAGTTAAAAATGCTCATGCTGATTCTAATATTTTACTTGCCATTATAAAGCAAATAACAGATCAGGATATTGATGTAATAATTCCAATAGGCACGACAGCCAGCCAAACTGTTATTTCTCATATAACAAATAAACCGATTGTTTGTGCTGCTGCTATGATTAATAGTAAAAACCTACCTTTAGTTACTGGTGTTAACGATGAGATAAAAATCACTGACACCATTAGTAAATTACATTTTTTACAGAATATCACTTTAATTTATAGCAGTAGTGAGAAAGTTATACCTGAAGTAGAAATGTTAAAATTATATGCTGGAAAAAACAATATTTCTCTGCACACGGTAATGATACAAAATTTCAATGATATGCCTGTGGCTGTAAAAAATGCTCCTGAAAATACGCAGAGTTTTATAATTTTGAAAGATCATTTAATAGTCAGTGGGATTAATATTTTAAAGCAAGAAGCATTTAAACGCCGTATTCCGATAATTGCTTCCGATGAAGGTTCGGTAATTAGCGGGGCAACTATTGCGGTAGGAGTACAAGAGAAGCAAATAGGCATAGAAGCAGGTTTAATGGCAAAAAAAATCTTACAAGGAATAGAACCGAAAGATATTCCATTTGGGGATATGAAAGACTTAACTTTATTTATTAACCTTAAATCATTTGTTAAGCAAGATATTCTTACTAAAGAAAATTTATCCGTACTGCCTTTCGCGCGTAAAGAACTTGAAGAGTAGTAACATGAACATTTTAGTTACTGCTCTTGAGCAATCCTTAATAATGCTGCCGCTTATTTTAGGGATGTATATAAGTTATCGGATTCTCAAAATTACCGATCTTACCGTAGACGGTACTTATGTACTTGGTGCGGTAGTGTTTGCCCGCAGCCTTTCATTTGGGTTATTTCCTGCATTAATATTTGCCGTAATAGCAGGCGGAATTATAGGCAGTATAGTTAGTGTTATGCAGAAGAATAACCGCATTAATGGGCTTATAGCCGGAATACTTGCAAGTTTTATGCTTTATTCGGTTAACTTACAAATTATGCAGCGTCCTAATATATCGGTTCTTGGTATGCCGACTCTATTATCTATATTAGATCTCGAAAATTGGTTAATACCTTTAGTAATAATCAATTGTCTTATTATATGTTCAGTTATAATTTTATTAAAAGGTAAGCTCGGTTTATTTCTTCGTGCTTTTGGTTTTAATAAAGATTTATTGATTAATTTAGGAAAACCTGCTGAGCTTTACCGTACTATCGGTTTTAGCATAAGTAATTGTTTGGCTGCTTTAACCGGTACTTTATCTGCACAAGTAAATGGTTTTGCCGATATTAATATGGGTTTCGGGGTGGCACTAGTCGGTATTGGTGCAATTGTTATAGGGCGTCATATTTTAATCCATGCTAATAATTTTAATGCGTTTAAAGAGATATTGTCTTGTTTGATAGGTATATTATTTTACTTTATTGCTCTGGGCTTTTTACTCCGAATTGGAATCGATCCCATAAATCTTAAGCTTATTTTAGGTATAGTATTGTTTATTTCGTTGAGTTCTGTAAAAAGAGAGGCTTTATGAAACCTTATTTATATGCAGAAAATATACAGTTCAAAGTTAAAGAAAGAACCGAACCTATAATTGCTGAAACTACTTTAAATATTGCTAAAGAAGAGTTTGTGGTAATATTGGGTCATAACGGTAGCGGTAAGTCTACTTTAGCTAAAATACTTGCCGGCTATTTAAAACCTACTAGCGGGAAAGTGTTTCTAGATCAAGTCAGAATCGATAAAATACCTAAAGGACAAAAAGCTTCTACATTAGTTACATTAACACAAAAAGCTGAAGAGAGACTATTTACCGAGCTAACCCTTGAAGAAAATATCATTTTGTGGGAAAGTAGATTCTCTAGTAATGAACGGTTAGCAAGTAGCGAGTTGTTAGAGCTTACAGGTGCGCCTAAACGCTTTTTGCCTTTACTTTCACAGCCATTAGGTAAATTTTCCGGTGGAGAAAAGCAGATGATACTGCTGGCACTTATCATAGCTCATCCACCTAAAATATTATTTCTAGACGAACATACGGCAAATTTAGATCCGAAAGCTTCTTTGGAAGTGATGAAAAAAACAGCAGAGATTATAGAGAAACATAAGATCACTTCCGTTATGATCACGCATAATTTAGAAGATGCCGTAAATTACGGCAAAAGGCTTATAGTCTTAGATAGTGGTAAGGTAGTACTAGACTACCTAAAACCACCGGGTTTTTCTTTAAAAGAACTTAAAGAGATTTTAAATTAGAATTGAATATCTGCACCTATCTGTCCGGCTAATTCAGTATCGAAAGAATATTCACAGATATAATCTATTAACTCACTTTTTACATTCTCGTTAGTAGTCTGATAAAGAAGCACGAAATTAATAATATCATCCTTATTTTCCCTATTGTAAGGCGTGTCTTCACTTCAGCCGATAACTTTTCTTCTGTTGAAGTTGATGGAGCCGGTACTACTGTTGCTACAGGAGTAACTAATGCTGGAGCTGCTACAGGCTTATTATCATTAACATTATAATTTAAAACTTTTTCTATTAACTCTGTTCTTGTATCTTCATTAATACTAATCTCAATTAATGTATTAATAATGCCATCTTTATCTTCACCGTTTTTAAGACGTTGCATAACATCTTTTAATAATTTTTCGTGTGTATTTTTTGCAAACCCTTCTTCATCCGGTAAATCATAATTATAATCATTAACATCCATGTCTTTATAATTGTTAGCTGATTTTGCACCCAAGTATTTTTGTATGGTGTTAATTTTTAATTGCTCATTAATATGAGAATTATCTTTTCTTTATCAACACCTATCTTTACCAGTTTTGCTATACTGTGATCGAATGGATTATGCAATAGAACACCTTGTCGTCCTATATCAGCACCTTTAGATCTTCACTTCTCAAGTAACCATTTATCTCTTGATGTTAGTGCGTGATTAAAAATTGACTCACCACACGTATTAATCTTAAGATTAACGTAAAAAGAAGTCCAGTAACGTTTTATTTTGACCTGATTCATGCTTTAGTAGCAAATAGAAAAAAGGTGTGCCGCCATAATTGTCTACTGTATCAATTTCACTGCCGGGTTGTAATAAAATTAAAATTTGAGTTATTTCGTGCTGTTTAGAATAAGTTGCATAATGTATAGGTATACGTCCCTTTCCATCTTTAGTATTAACATCCAAATTTTTTTTAAAGTAAAAAGCTTCTTATTTCCTATTATTGCCGCATAATGTATAGGTGAGTATAGATATTTATGCTCAACTTCAAAACTTGTCCCTTTGTCTAATAAAATTTTAGCTATTTCTTTAGTGCTTGCATAAAATAATGCCGTATTTCCTTGTTCATCCTTAGCATTGACATTATGACCTTGCTCAATTAATTTTTGAACAATATTTGCATTTCCAGCTGAGGCTGCTATACTAAACGGTGTAAAGTTGTCTTCAGCTTCAATTAAGGTGTCATATATTTCAGGGTTTGGTGCACGTACATTGTCCTCTGCTGCTATTTCTGTAGAAGTAGTGGTTGTTACTGGTGCTGCTACCGGAGCTATTACTGGATTATTATCGTTAAATTATAATTAAAAAGTTTTTCTATTAATTTCTCTCTTGTAACATCATCTATATCAGAATAAAATTCAGAATTCATAATTAATCCATTGATAATTTTATTTTTATCATCCTCATTTTTAATATTTTTCTTCATCTCAGCAAGCTTTTGTTCTGCTTTGAATTCAGGTAGTGCTGAGCGTGCATTAGCGGAATCAGTTAGTATTTCTTTAATTTTTGGTTTAGATGCATAATCTATAGTTTTTTTCCTTTAGCATCTAAAGCAGTAACATCGGCACCTTGTGAAAGTAAAAGTCTAACATTATTTACATTCCCTATATGTTGCTGCATTATGTAAAACCGTACTACCGTCTGGAAGTTTGTAATTGGCATTATTTGTTGGTTGATTCATCATATAAATATTCCTTTATGTTTAAATATTATTTTGTCGTGCGAGCATTATACATAATATTTTGAATTTCTGCAATCCAATAGTTAATTTTTTAACTATTTATTAGATTTTGGATAAAACCAAACGAGGAGTAAACAGATTAGAAGACCGATATTTAAGAGTAGATTATACTCTGTCATAGAAATACCAAAGATTTTGATGGCGGGTTTCATGCAGGACGTGATTGGCTGTGAGTAGAACATTTGTTTGATGTGTTGTATAGACAAGCCTTTCGGGATATGAAGCATTGATGAACAAAGAGCACTTGGTTGTAATATGCCTCTTTCTATGAAGCTATGATAGGTTGATAATATACAAGAGCTAAGGATAGTTAGGAGAATGAATATTAAAGTATACTTACTTAACTGTCGGATGATTAAAGCAGTTAAGCAAATTTTGATTAGGGTTAAATAGGGAAATCGTTCGTAAACGCATAAAGGACAGGGTGTATAATGGAATATATATTCAGCAATATAAGCGGTAGAAAGTGCTATTATAGAAATTGTGATCAGTCCTAAATGTAGAACTTTATAGCTATCTTTTCTGATGTAATTTATAATAGTATTAAATGGCATGTTTTTTTTTCTTAATGTCATTGCGAGCGACTGCAAGGAGCGTGGCAATCTCGGGAAGTTTGATGGGATTGCCACGTCGCTTCGCTCCTCGCAATGACGGCGTTTAATTTGATATTTTACAAATAAATAAATTTAGTATATTGTCACTGATTATTAATTAAAGTGCAAGAAAAATCAATGTCAGAAATTTGGGAAGATGCTATTAAGTCAAACGCGTGGCCTTTTGTTGAGGCTAAGAAGATATTAGATAGCTTAAACGGTCAAATTCCTGAGAAGGGGTATGTATTATTTGAAACGGGTTACGGTCCTTCAGGTTTACCTCATATCGGTACTTTTGGTGAAAATGCCCGTATGGTGATGGTACAGAAAGCATTTGAGCAATTATCCGATATTCCGACTAAACTAATTTGCTTTTCCGATGATATGGACGGGCTTCGTAAAGTACCTAGCAATATCCCAAATCCTGAAATGGTGGCACAGTATATGGATATGCCGCTTACTTCTATCCCTGATACATTCGGTGAATGTGAAAGTTATGGGCATTATATGAATGCAAAGCTTCGCTCATTCCTTGATAAATTCGGCTTTGAGTATGAATTTTATAGCAGTACTAACTGTTATAAAGCTGGTATGTTTGATGCGATGCTGATAATGGTGCTTGAGAAATATGACGAGATAATGGAGCTAATGCTACCGACTTTTAGAGAAGAGCGCAAGGCTACCTATTCACCTTTCATGCCTATATGTCCGAAAACAGGTAAGGTACTGCAAGTACCTATAGAGAAATGGGATGCTAAAGCAGGTACTGTAACGTATAAAGACAAAGCCGGTAATTATATAGAAGTACCGGTAACGGGAGGGCATTGCAAATTACAGTGGAAGCCGGATTTTGGTATGCGTTGGGCTGCGCTTAAAGTCGATTATGAGATGTACGGCAAAGACCATTTGGCAAATGCTCGTCTTTATTCGGAAATTTGCCGAATCCTAGGAGGAAAGCCGCCGGTGCAGTTATGTTATGAGTTATTCTTAGATGAAAACGGTAAGAAAATATCAAAATCAAAAGGTAATAGTATTAGCATTGATGATTGGCTTAAATATGCTCCTGTTGAAAGTATGGCATTATTTATGTATCAAAATCCGACTAGAGCTAAGCGTTTGTTTTTTGATGTAATTCCTAAAAATGTTGATGAATATATTACTTTTAACCAGAAATATCATTTAGAAGAGGACAGGGCAAAGCGTTTTGCAAATCCCGTTTATCACATCCATCACGGAAATGTACCGAAAATTGAGACTTTTGGAATTACCTATTCGTTGCTTTTAAATCTTACTTCTGTGTGTAATCCTTCGGATAAATCGGTGCTTTGGGGATTTATTAGCAAATATGAGCCAAAAGCAACTCCAAATACTAACCCTTATCTTGACCATTTAGCAGAATTTGCTATAAGATATTATAATGACTTTATTAAAGCACATAAATTATATTTATCTCCTTCTGAAAAGCATAAGGTTATTTTGCAGGATATATTAGATATGTTATCTGATATAGCTGATCAAACCGAAGCTGAAGCAATTCAGAAAGCAATATATGATATAGGAATGAAAGCAGGATATGAAAATCTGCGTGATTACTTCAAAGATTTATATCAAATATTGCTTGGACAGAATGAAGGTCCAAGATTTGGGACTTTTATAAAGCTTTACGGGGTGCAGGAAATGAAAAAGCTGGTTGAAGGGCAGTTATAGCCTATATATCATTCCCGCATGGGTATCTAAGCGTCATTGCGCACGAAGTGAGTGTGGCAATCTCAGGAAGTTAGACGAAATTGCCACGTCGCTTCGCTCCTCGCAATGACGTTAAAATAAAAACTATTAACAAATGAATGAAATTTTTTGTAGTACGTTACCTATTTTTTTAATTACGCTGCTTGGTAGTATTATCAAAAATAAATGGTTAACTTCAGAAGAATTTTGGCGTGGTATTGAGAAATTATCGTATTTTGTACTATTTCCTGCAATGTTGTTTAGTTACGTATCTACTGCCGATTTAAGCATTGCACCCATAATTAAATTAGTAGTGGCTCTTATTATATCCACTATTCTTGTATCAATCGGTCTTATAATTTACCAAAAAAAATACAACATAGATAAAGTCCAATTTACTTCCATTTTTCAAGGATCGATTCGTTATAATAGCTACATTTTTTTTGGGGTAAGTAGCCCCTTGCTTGGTTCTAGCGGACTTTCAATCGTTGCCATTATTTCTTCTTATATGATTATTTTTACCAATATTTTATCGGTAATGATTTTCGCTTATTATATCCCTAATAAATCCGTGACTAATACTATTAGCACTAGTTTTGTTTTAATGATGAAATTAATTGTGCGTAATCCGTTAATTATCGCAAGTTTAGTAGGATTCGTTTTTAATTACTCAAATCTTGAATTACATTTAGGGCTTAAGAAAACGTTAGATAGCCTTTCTAATGCCGCTTTAGCTATCGGTATGCTAAATGTTGGGGCAGGGCTTAATTTTACTATTAGACAAGAGCTTTTACATAATGTAATGTTTACAAGCTTTGTTAAATTAGTTGCATTTCCTCTAGTTAGTGTAGTAGTACTATGGTTAATGTCTATTGACGGATTAGATAGATCGGTAGGAATATTATATAGCTGCCTTCCATGTGCGAGTACGGCTTATGTTTTATCTCGTCAACTTGACGGTGATCCTGATTCTATGGCGTCGATTATAACATTTACTACTTTTTTCTCGGTAGTTACTATATCAATTATTATGTATATAATGGGGTGAATTTACCACGTCATTGCGAGCGACTGAAAGGAGCGTGGCAATCTCAGGAATGTTGCCTGAGATTGCTTCGTCGATGCCTTTGCGTCTGCTCGCAATGACGAAAAACTAAAACAAACAAATAAAACAGGAATTTCTAAAATGGATGAAATGAATAAAATAAATTATGCTGAGGCCCTTGAATATCATGAAAAAGATAAGCCTGGTAAGATCGCTATTTCTGCAACAAAGTCTTTAGTTACTCAGCAAGATTTATCACTTGCTTATTCCCCAGGGGTTGCGGCTCCTTGCCTTGAAATTGCTAAAAATTTAGAGGATGTATATAAATATACTGCTCGCGGTAATTTAGTTGCCGTAATCTCTAACGGTACTGCCGTACTTGGGCTTGGTAATTTAGGAGCTGCCGCTTCAAAACCGGTGATGGAAGGTAAAGCGGTACTATTCAAAAAATTTGCTGATATTGATGCAATTGACTTGGAAGTGAATACGGAAGATCCTGAAGAATTTATTAATGCCGTGAAGTATCTCAGTTATAGTTTTGGGGGTATTAATCTTGAAGATATTAAAGCTCCGGAATGTTTTATTATAGAAGAAAAATTAAAATCTTTAATGGATATACCGGTCTTTCATGACGATCAGCATGGAACAGCGATTATTACCGCCGCAGGGCTAATAAATGCTGCGTATCTTACTAATCGCAAGCTTGAAGATTTAAAAATCGTAGTTAACGGAGCAGGTGCAGCAGCTATTGCTTGCATTGATTTATTAATTGCTCTTGGAGCTGATAAATCAAAGATTATTGTATGTGATACTAAAGGCGTTGTTTACAAAGGACGCCTAGAAGGTATGAATAAATGGAAAGAACTATATGCAAGTGATACCAAGTTTAGAACTTTAGCGGAAAGCTTAAATAACGCTGATGTATTTATAGGGTTATCGGTAAAAGGCGCAGTAACTAAAGATATGGTGAGTAGAATGGCAAGTAATCCGATTATTTTTGCTATGGCTAACCCTGATCCGGAAATTACTCCGGAAGATATACAACTTGTACGCGATGATGCGATTATAGCAACAGGGCGATCTGATTATAATAATCAAATTAATAATGTTATGGGATTTCCTTATATTTTTAGAGGAGCATTAGATATAAGAGCTAAGACTATTAATACGGAAATGAAAATAGCTGCAGCAAAAGCCATTGCAGATTTAGCCCGTAGACCTGTACCGGAAGAGGTGTATAAAGCTTATTCAGGGCGTAAGATGGTTTTTGGTAAGGAATATATCATTCCTGTACCGTTTGATCCTCGTTTAATTACCGTAGTAGCAGCGGCGGTTGCCGTTGCTGCAATAGAAAGCGGCGTTGCTAGGGTTAAAGATTTTAGTATAGGTAAATATAAAAAAGAATTAGGTAGCAGATTAAATCCTACTGCTAACTATATGAATTTCTTAGCTGAAAAAATTCATAATGCACCGCTTAAACGGATTGTTTTTGCTGAAGGTGAAGAAGAAGAAGTAATTTCTGCCGCTCTTATGATGCGAGACAAGAAATACGGTCATCCGATTATAATTGGTCGTGTTGAACGAATTGAGGTTATGTTAAAAAAGATAGGTCAAGATATTAGCTTAGACGGAATTCAAATAATGAATGCGGCCTTAAGCGATAGTTTAGAGAAATATACTGATTATTTATATAAAAGACTTCAGAGAAAAGGTTATTTATACCGTGATTGTGCAAAGCTTGTTAAAACTGATAAGAATATTTTCGCTGCTTGTATGTTAGCATGCGGTGACGGTGATGCTCTTCTAACCGGTGTTACACAAAGTTATATCGATAGTTTAGAAGATATCATGAAAGTCATTTCACCAAAAACTAATCGTAGCATCCTGGGCTATTCAATTATGATTGCTAAAGATAATAATATTATTATTGCCGATAATTGTATTACAGAATATCCAAACAGTTGGGAACTTGCACAAATAGCAACCCAAACTGCAGAAATTGCTAAAAATATGGGAATCACGCCTCGTGTTGCACTTCTTTCTTTTTCAACATTCGGTAAT
This sequence comes from Rickettsia conorii str. Malish 7, assembly GCF_000007025.1. Taxonomy (NCBI): domain Bacteria; kingdom Pseudomonadati; phylum Pseudomonadota; class Alphaproteobacteria; order Rickettsiales; family Rickettsiaceae; genus Rickettsia; species Rickettsia conorii. Next base: position 502,243 of record NC_003103.1, read on the forward strand.
TCTTCTAAGGCAAAAACAGCTCGTATTCGTGAAGCAGTAAATATACTAGATAATTTTAGCAAGGACAAAGAAGAGCTGAGCGGCATGAAGGTAGATTTTGAATATGACGGAGAGATGTCGGTTAAAGTGGCTTTAGATGGTGATTTACGTAAATTATATAAATTTTGTAGATTATCAGGATCTGCAAATGTATTAATTATGCCTGGTTTAAATTCAGCTGCTATTTCTACTGAGTTGTTACAAGAATTTTCGTCAAACAGCTTTATAGGTCCTATAACAAACGGTTTTGAAAAACCCGTTCAAATACTTCAAGCTGCAGCAACAGCTAATGAAATACTAAAAATAGCAACTTTTGCTTGCGTTGAAGCTATAAACGAGGTTTAATTACTATATCTTTAAAATCAATTAACTTGTGAGAGGTAAAGTGGCGTCGATTACAGAACTTTATAAAAATATACAAGAAATTACAAAAGATTTACGAAAACATGATCCTCAAATACCTGATGCCAGTAAAAAACCGTTAGCTTCTAGAGAAAATTTTGACGATCTAATACATTCTGATTTAGGACAGCCTGTACGAAATAAACCGCTTTCTTTTGATGAAGAGTTAAAGAAAAAAGTTCAAAGCAGACAAGTACAGGATTTTTTCGAGCAGCAAACAAAGAGTACAGAAGAAAAAATAGATAATCATGCAAAACGTATAGAAGAATTAAAGCAAAAACAGAAAGAACTAGAAGAGAGGAAAAAGTGGCTTGAAGAAAAAAAAGCTAATTCTAATATTACTATAGAAGAAAGATGGCAAATCGCTGCAGAATTAGAAGCTATTAATACTCAACTTAAGGCTATAGAAAAAGAACATAATACTATTAATAGTGCTTCCGATAGAGAACAAAAGTTTGATAATAAAAATAAACACTTAACTGCTACAAAAAGAGAGCCGATAGCTGCAGATTTATAGCAACAAGGAGCATTAGCAGCTATAAAACGTATGAAAGAAGAGAAGATAAAGCAGCAGCTGTTAATCAATCTTCAAAAAATACTCCAACTATGCCTCGCGGTACTATACCGATGCCGCCTCTAATGCCTGGAAGCGGTATTCCTATTCCCCCATCGCCTCCGCCACCACCTATATCAATTCCAAAAACTATAAAAAAAGAGGCAAAGGATGTTGGTAAACAAATGCCTCAAGGAGGAGATCAGCATAAAGAAGAACTAGCAAAGGCTATGAAAGCACGAAGAGCAAAAATAGAAAAGCAAAACTCAGGAAGAGGAAGGTAATTATTATAGTATCATAATGGCTCTTTTTTCAAATTTTATCATAAAATGAGCTGTTAGTCTCTATGAAGATTTCTAAGAAGATTTAATTTTGGTTATTTTTTGCTGCAAATTATAAGGTTTCTTTGAAATAGGAGTAGCTATTCTTTCAAAAATCTTATTAATTTTCGCTAAAAAATACCTCAAAATAGCACATCAATTAGAAATCTTTGTAGAGCTTAGCGAATTAGAACGATTTTACAATTTAATTGCAGTTTAGCCCAAATTTTATCTGCAGTATATATAGGATAGCCTGTAATTAATCCTAGGCTAATGCAAGCTCTGTCACCAAGAGATAAGCCAAATTGTTCTGTTTCTTTCTTTAAGCGTCCAATTTCTATAGCTTGATCAAAATCTAAGGCTACAATTTTATTTATGGAAGCTGAGATCATTGCTTTACTTTGAATAAAAGATATGTTCAATTTTTTATCTAGTTCAGCTACTACTTCTGCTATATTTACTGTAGACATAATAGATAACGGTAATAATTCTTCGACCTTGTCACTACCAGTTTCTAAGTTAAATAATGCAAGTAAAGCAGATGAATCTAAAATATATTTATTCATTATTAAATTCCTTTCTTCTTGATTCAATTAAAGAGTCAACTAATGATATGTTATCTTTATTTCTAGATTTTACTAATGCTTGAAATTCTTTAATTTTATTTTTTAGAGGAATCAATGTTAATTCTTTATCAAGTATTAGCATTAACTGATCTCCTGAAGCAAGATGTAATTGATCACGAATTTTTGCAGGAATATTTATTCTGCCATTTTCAGATATAGTAACTTTATATTCTAAGTGCATATTTTTAAAATGGTTAAAAATTGAATATATACCAAATATAAAATATTATAATTAAAACTACAATAGTAAAATAAATATAAAAGATTTCTATATTGAAATTATGCTGTAGTTGTTCTTATTTCAAAAAAATCTTATAATTTGTAGACGCAAAGAGTAAAAATAGATTAAATTAATTTTCTTTCACACAGCCTAAATAGTTGGTATCATATGCTGTTGCCACAAAAAGAAAATATTATATGTCTAATTCAGCTTTTTTAGTTGCATTTTTTACAACGATTATTCGTTATTATGATTATGCTCTATTCGGTTTATCGGCTAGTATTCTTGCACAAAATTTCTTACCTAATATAGAGCAGGATAAACAACTACTTGGTTTTTTTGCTATTCTTAGTGCAGCTGTCATAGTACGACCTTTAGGGTCCTTAATTTTTGGATTTATCGGAGATAAATACGGGCGTACTCAATCTATCAAGATATCAATGTGCATGAGTAGCATTGCTACCGGATTAATTGCTATTACTCCTTCCTTTGAGATAATAGGTATTTTTGCTACGGTAATACTCACATTATGTCGAATGGTTTTTTTAGCAAGCCTTGCCGGAGAGGTTGACGGAATAAAGGTTTATGTAGCTGAAAAAACAGGAGATAATCAGAAAAATTTAAATATAGGAATAGTTTCATGCTGTGGCCAAATAGGTGCATTACTTGCGGCTATAGCTTATTATTACGCTAGTAATTCCGATATCCAATATTTATGGCGTTTTAATTTCTTTATTGGTGCAATATTTGGTTTATTTGCTATTTTGATGAGAAATTTTTTTAAAGAAAGTAGCGAGTTTTTAAGAACGTCATCAAAAAGTACCTTGCGGCAAATTATATGGAATAATAAACTATCCGTTATAATAGCATTACTAATAAACGGTGCTATTGGAGGAGTGTATCACTTTTTAGTAATTTTCTTAGGAGTTTTTTTAACAAAAATAGCTCTTATAAATCATCCTGAAATAAGATTTATGAATATAGCTCTTACTACTACCTATGGAATATCAGCTGTTTTTGCAGGGCTGTTTGCCGATAAAATAAATCCTTTAAGACAGATTACATGGGCTTTATTTGTCAGCATTATTGTTGCTTTAGGAATGCAAATAATGTTATACAAACAAATATTTAATATTCTCTGTCCCGTTATATTAATAGGACTTGCAGCATTTTATGCAGTACCGCTACAAATTATTGTTCAATCCTTATTTAAGACTAATGTTAAAATGAGGCTTTATAGTCTATCACATTCTTTTGGAGGTATTATTCTATCCTCAACTACTCCTTTCTTTAGTATGTTGTTATGGCAAAATTTTAAGTCACTATCTCTCACTTTAAGCTTTTTCATATTTTTGCTTATAATATTAATGAGTACAGTGTTGGTTTTACGTAGGATGTCATCCTCACAACAGTAAAGTCTTGTTGCATGGCTTGAAAAACCTACTCAATGTCATCCCCGCGAAAGCGGGGATCTAGCAAAATAACTTCAATATTGATATATAAAAAACTTGTTTTTTTTTACTGGAGTCCCGCCTCCGCGGAAATGACATAAACGAGCCATGCAACAAGACCCAAAAACAAGAATAACATCAATTGCCTTATATATTTCTTCCGTCTTTACTGCAACCTGTAGGTTTTATGCTAGGACTACTTGAAGATTTGGAGCGTTGCTGTGCTTGTGTCCCAATTTGCTTCGCTTCTTTTGCTAAGTTTTCAAATTTGTCTTTTAAGTTTTTTGTCTTGCCTTTTAGCTTTAAATCGTGAGTTATTTCGTTAATATTCAATTTTTCAGGAGTTGGATGATATATAGGCTCTTTAGATTGAGTATGTTTAGAATGTTCTATTGCAAATTTTGTACGAGGTCTTATTAGTTCATTCTCTTTTCCTATACCTTTCTGTTTTTCTTCCTCCCATTTATCCTATCCCGCCGGTGATGTCCAGTATCTTGTTGTTTTACTATCAAAGCCTTTTTCAAATTTGTTTATTAAATTTTTGGTACTATTCTCTTTAATTTCTTTACCTCGATTTTCAAACTCAAAATTTTTCTGAGGAGTTATATAGTCAGATTGAGTATTTTCATGTTGTTTTTCTACAGTCTGTTTCTTTTCTTCTGTCCAGTATTGTTTGATTTTGCTGTCAGAGTCTGCTTCAATTTTTGCTATTCTCTCTTTTATACCGGTAACTGCTCCTGTAGATATTTTAGGTTGATCTTGGGTTGATTGCTTAATATGTTTCGGAGATGTATTTTTAGATAATTCATAAGTCAAAGATTTTAAATTAGATAAATTCTTTTAAACTGTTTCTATATTGGAATTTAAATAGTCTATTTCGGGTCCTTTATATTCCATTATATTTTTTAATGTGGTATTAATTTCTACAAAAGATGCTTTAATCTCTTTATTAAATTTATCATCATTATTACTTATCTTACTACAATTAGTAGAAATTTTTTGAAGTTTATCTAATATATCATTAATTCTCTCATCTTGTTGAAAAGTTGATACCATACTTGCTAAAAATTCACTTCTTCCTAAATTTCTATTAACATTATTTCAATATAGAGGTATGGTAGAGGCTTTAGTATAATCTTGTGGAAATTTATCGATCTCTTCTTTAAACCTCTTTAAGAACTTTATTGTATCATCGAATATAGGATGAGTATTTCAGGAAAGAGCAAGAGGAGTCGGTATTGCTTCCTGCATTGGATGAGTTATTGCCTCAACTTGTTTCGGGGATGTATCTTTAGATAGCTTTTCATTTTGTAGCTCAGATATATAATCATCTACTGCTTCTTTTAATTTATCTGAAACGGCACTATTTTGGGCAGGAGGCAGTATTCCGGTGTCATCCCACTCTAAATCAGTATCAGTAGTTAGCATTCCAGTATCATCCTGCTCTAAAGCGATATTATCGCTTCTACGCTCCTCACGAGGATCAGTTAGCTTATAGTAATTTTTATTTAGTAAACGAGGAACACGTGAATTGTCGCTCTTTTCATATTCCTTAATTTCTTCAAATATACCTAGTGTCTTATAAATATTATCTATTTCTTCTTGAGTAAGTCTTTCATTGCTTACTTCTTTTTGTTGGATAGATTTTTGTAGTTCTTTTGTTACCGTTAACTTATCTTTTGCTATATTTGAATTTGATAAAATTTTCGCTTGTACTAAAAAGAGCTTCAATTAAATTAGTAGAGCTGCTTTTTCCAAATGTGGTAGATAATTCTTCTTGACTTGATGCTATTCCTGAATCAATAGAAGCAGATCTAGAAACGGTATTAGATTGAGGATTAATATTTGCCTGTTTGTACATAAGATTTGTCGGTATCTATTAATATTTTATCAGTGAATTGTGCTAGTTCATTGAATGAATTTTCTAGTTTTGCAAAAAGTTCTGTTGAGGAATGTACTATTGCCGGTGATAAACTTAGATATAGAATCTTCAGGTATAGTTTCTAAAGAAGGAGAATATTTACCTGTTTCTTTTTGTAGTACCGATTCATTTTGCTTGATTAAATTTGATATAAATTTATTTGGATAATATATCAATTTTGTTATTGTTATTACTTCTGGCATATAAGACTAGAGTCTCCTTTATATTTTGCGAGATATTATCTTAACAACATCTTATATTGTAAATCTAATTCGCTTGAATTATTAGTATTACGGAAGTAATTTTTATTTACTGATATACTTTTGCTGAGTATATTTTTAGAAGCTTCTATAAGTTCTTTTTCCCCTGTCGCTTCTTTATTTTTTAACTTCTCAAATACATTTTGTAAACCATCTGAAAAATCCCAGGCATTATCAAGGTATAAAAATTTACTTCTTATAATCTCTTGCGCTTTTTGATTGGACGCTTGTTGCACTTTTTGTTTCTCTTGCATTACTCCTAGAATGATATTTTTATCTAATGAATTAATCACATCATAAAAATTTTTCATTTCATATAATTTTTCTCTAGGCTCTTTTATTTTTTGTAATCTCTCTCTTAATTCTTGAAATTTATCCCATTCATGTTGTTCAAGAAAAAATCCCTCTATTTTTGTATTTTTAGTATTAGGGCTTTCTCCGCTACTCAGGATTTTATTTCTAGTTGCCTGTAATCTAGATGGTTGATGAGCGTTGATATTATTAATCAAACCTAAAATTTCTTTTGATGTCTTATTAAATTCTTCATTATTAGTTGGATTTTTGATTGTTTCTTGAACTGCTTCCCTTAACTTGATTATTTCTTCTTTAAGGCTAAGTTCTACTTTTTGTTGACCGTGTGTTATAGCTTGTTCGTTTTTTTGTGAGGTAAGTACTTTTTTATCTTGCTTTATATTTAAGCTCTTTTCCCCTACTTTCTGAACAACTGCTTCCATCAATTGCAATAGATTAATATTGCCCTTTATTTCTAGTTCTTGCTCATTAGTGATCGGTAATGAATTACTTAGTCTTAATAATACTGAAAAATCTGAAGGGGATATTAGGATATCAAGTTGAGCCTTTGTTTTTTGACCTTTTCTGTCTTCCTTAAAGCCTTCCACTTTACCAATACTAATAGGTAGATTTTTTAAATAAATTTCTTTACTAGTACCCTGTATATTTTTATCATTTGTTACTTTGAAGTTAGCTTGTTGTTGAGAAACATACGGTCCCGGCGTTCTAGGGTCTATTTTGTTTATTAGAGCTTCTATAAAATAGTTGTACGTGTTATAGCTAGTTTATCTGTTTCTAAAATATTATTTAAATTAGTATTTTTTATTAAATAAAGATTTCTTATTAGCCGGTCTAATTCATTCTTATGTTTCATAATTTCCCGCTATTAATAAAAATAAACCAAAATGTAATACCATTTATGTTCAATTAACAATACTAATAATTAGTATTAATTCAATATTTTAAATCTTGTTGCATTTGTGCTTCAATAATATAATTTTATCATTTATTTTATCGTCTCAATGAGTTTTTTAACTCCCTCGACTGATTTATCAAATAGTGCTTTTTCCTCTGCGGTTAACTGCAGTTCTATTACTCTTAGAACACCTTCTTTACCGATCATAATAGGCACTCCGACATATAAATCATGTACGCCGTACTCACCTTGTAAATGAGCGGCACAAGTTAGAATCTGACGTTTATCTTTTAAATATGACTCAAGCATTTCTATTGCTGAGGCTGCGGGAGCATAATAAGCAGAACCTGTTTTAAGTAATGCAACAATCTCACCGCCGCCGTTTCTAGTACGATCGATTATTTTTTCAATATTTTCATTACTTGATAAGCCCATTTTTATCAAGTCAGGTATCGGTACGCCTGATATTGTAGAATATCTTGCAAGAGGTACCATAGCATCGCCGTGACCGCCGAGAACCATGCTATTAACATTGTTAACCGATACTTTAAACTCTTCAGCAAGAAAAAGATTAAATCTTGATGAGTCAAGTACTCCTGCCATACCGATTACTTTATTGTGAGGCAATCCGCTTTCTTTAAGCATGACATATACCATAACATCAAGTGGATTGGTAATTACTATTACAAAGGCATCAGGAGCGTATTTTTTAACATTTGCTGCAACCGTTTTCATAATACCGGTGTTAATGCTAATTAAATCTTCTCTACTCATCCCTGGTTTTCTTGGTAAACCGGCAGTAATAATTATGGCATCAGATCCTTCAATATCTTTATAGTCGTTTGTGCCTTTTATTTTGATATCAGACCCGGCTATTGTACCGGCTTGCATGAGATCCAATGCTTTTCCTTGCGGTACTCCTTCAGTCACATCAAATAACACGATATCGCCGAGTTCTCTAAGGCTAATTAAGTGAGCAAGTGTACCACCTATGTTACCGCTACCTATTAATGAGATTTTTGCGTTTTGTTTCATTACTCCCTCTACAAATATTAAATATGCCTATTACTATATTACAAATAGATTCAAGAAAAAAGAATTTTTAAATTATATTACATTGTTAATTGGTTAATTCATAAAAATTAACCATTCACATTGACTTTATTAAAATATATTAATATAATGTCGAGTCAAAAATACCATGAAACATGTAATTTTAATAAAATAACTAAAAAAATAATTATGCCTAAAATTTCTAAGTTAATAAATAACTTCTATATCGATATTTGAAGTTATTGTGCTAGATCCCCGCTTTTGGGCCTTGTTGCGTGGATCAGTTTTCCCGATGTCATCCCGCGCGACTTGATCACGGGATCCAGTTAAAAATACTAGAATTATTAGTATTTTTTATTGTTTTTATGGATCCCATGGTCAAGCCACGGGATGACACAGGGGATTTTACCGGTCTACACAACAATATTGAGCTACGAATGACATCGTACGCCTTTTCTGAGTCATGCAACAACGCCTACGTAGCTCATGAAAATTATAGGTATCAACGCAAGCAAGTCTTCGCAGGAATGGATATCCTTATCAACGTTGTATCATCTTATTATAATATTTTGATAAAACTTTCACGCCATATAGCCATAATAGACATACGATAATAAAACTAAACATCAATAAACCGGCTATGTCGTTATGTATGGCGTTCGGGAAAATACTAAAGGATATGAATTGAATAATAGCACCTATTGATTTACCGATTTTAGCACCCATAACATCAACTGCAGCTTTACCTTTGGTCTTCATTTCACTATCGAGCGGAATATATACCATTTCTTTGGTAGCATCAAAAAGTGAATATTTTACGGATTTAGAAAGTACATGCCAAAGTCCGCCGATAAAAACTATAACGACAAGCGGTGCACTATAGCCGAGAGTATTTACGATATTTCCTAGGTGATTTTCAAAAACCGTGAATGAAAAGAACATAACACCTGCTCCAAACATCATAATCGGTGTTATAATAGCTCCCCAAAACCAGCCGCATATTCTAATTAAACTACTGCCTAAAAACGCACTAACTAACGTGAGTATTCCCGTCCAAAAAAACACTTTACCGTGATAGGCTATAAAATCCTTTGTAGCGGGATAGAGTTGCTTTACTTTGGACATCCATAATCCTTCTATTAGGCTAATACTCATAGAATAAGACATTACAAGAAGACAAATAAAACCGAGATATCTAGAAGTTAATATTACTTTTGCACTGTCGACCAAGCTTAATTTTAATATATCCATTCTTTGGTTTTTAAATTTAATATTTTTGTCAGCTTCTACGACTGATTTATCAATAAGTTTATGAAGAGCTAGACAAATTAATCCGGATATTAAAATAACCGTAATAAATGATTTTAAAAGAATTTCATTTGTATCGTTTAGATGAGAAAATAAAGGTAATAAGAAATGCTCACTCTTAGCAAAATAAATAATTACGGTTCCTGAGATGAGTAAATTAGTTTGTCCGAATAAAGTAAAAAATGAGTAAAATCTTGGTGCTTCTTCGACTTTAGTAATTTTATTTGCAAGCTGCCAATATAAAAGAGTAAAGACTATAACCGGCCATAACTCTCCCATAATATAAAATAATACCAAACTCCACTGTCCCCAAATTATTAAAAACCATTTTAAGTGAGGAAGAACAGTGATATAGTGCTTAATTAATTCGGGATCGGGATGAAAAAACTCTCTGTACGGAAATAAAATAAAACCAAAAATTGCGAAGAAAAATAAAAAAGTACCGGTAATTATCCTAAAAACTTGCTCTGTTGTCATAATATTACAGAGTTTAGAATAAAAAATAACAAATAAAATTCCCATCGGCATTTCGCCCCAAAGTTTGATAAAACTCAATACTTCCGAGCTAATTAAGGTAACAACAAAACTATCTTTAATACTACGAACTAAGTTTTGATTAAGTAGAATAAAAAACATTAGTAAAGCCATCGGGATGAACTTGGTTAATTCATACGATCTAATCGGCCATACTATATGCCTAAATTTACTGTTTCTGGCTTTATTCCAAATTGTGAAATTAGAATCCACGCTATCCATTGATTTACTATGAGCTTATTTTTTTAGTACCGGATAGTTTTTAAAAATGTTATATTTTTGCAAGGCTTAGAGCTTCTTTATAGGTCATTCCCGCATATGCGGGAATGACCTCAAACGCTTTTTAGAAACTGTCCGGCTATTATTTTGTATGCACCCTAGACTATAATAAAAACTATGTCAAGATTTTTTAAAATAGTCTCATATATTGTTGTTAATTACATTTGTTATACTCAATCGCTGCTTTAATAAACTGAATGAATAACGGATGAGCTTCAAAAGGTTTAGATTTAAATTCCGGATGAAATTGTACTCCTACGAACCAACGCAGTAGCGGTAGTTCAATTATTTCTACAATCTCTTCATCTTTTGAAAAACCGCTAAATACTATTCCATGTTTTTCAAAAATATTTTGAAATTCATTATTAAATTTATATCTATGACGATGTCTCTCATTTATTTCAAGGCTTTTATAAGCATTAGCTGCAATGGTACTTGCGACCAAACTACAAGGATAAGAGCCGAGCCTCATAGTCTTTTTTACATTTTCAATTGTTATTTTTGAGTCTTCACAGTTTTTATTTATTTTCTCAATAATTTTTGTACCGTCTACTTTAAATTCTTCCGTTACTGCATCTTTAATACCGATTAAATTCTGAGCTATTTCGATCGTCGCAAGTTGCATACCGAAACATATTCCAAAAAAAGGTATGTTATTAGTACGGGCATATTTTATTGCTATAATTGTTCCTTTAGTTGCCCGTTCTCCAAATCCACCTGGTACTAAAATCCCATCTATATCTAATAATTTTTTATTAATATTCTCTTCAGTTAGATTTTCAGCATTTATCCATACTAAATCAATTTTGTATTTGTAATAAATACCTGCATGATCAAGTGCCTCGATTACTGATTTATAAGCATCTTTTAATTTATGATATTTAGCTATTATAGCGATTCTTACTTTTGAATTAGAATCTTTTAGCCTATTAATTATATCATGCCATTTATCTAATTTAGATGGCATGATATTAATATTAAAAAATTTTAATACTTTATTATCAAGACCTGAATTATGATATGCAATCGGTACTAAATATATATTTTTTTGATCTATTGCCGGAACAACATACTCAGATTCTATATTACACAATAAAGATATTTTATCTATTTCGCCTTTTGAAATGTTACGTTCTGCACGACACACTAATATATTAGGTGAAATACCTATAGCGCGTAATGCTTTAACTGAGTGTTGGGTAGGTTTTATTTTTAATTCACGGGCGGTTTTAACATAAGGTAATAATGTTAAATGAATAAATAAACAATTTTCGCTTTTTAGTTTGTTACCAATTTGCCTTATAGCTTCAAAAAACGGTAGACCTTCAATATCACCGACTGTACCGCCTATTTCACAAATAATAAAATCAAAACCCTTGGTGTTTGAAAGTATAAAATCTTTTATTATATTTGTAACATGCGGGATGACTTGAACAGTAACGCCGGCGTAATTTCCTAAACGTTCATCTTTAAGTAATTTTGAGTATATCGCACCTGTTGTGATGCTATCAAATTTGCATGCGGAAACTCCGGTAAAACGTTCATAATGTCCAAGATCTAGGTCGGTTTCTGCTCCGTCATCGGTGACATATACCTCACCATGTTCGTGAGGATTCATAGTTCCCGGGTCAATGTTAAGATAAGGGTCTAGTTTTCGTACACTTACTCTAAAACCTTTCGCTTGCAATAGCATAGCAAGAGATGCTGCCGTTAGACCTTTACCGAGTGATGAAACAACGCCGCCGGTAACAAAAATGAAATGTACCATTATTATAAACCTAGTTTACTAATATTTTCGTAAAATTTTACTGCTTTTTTTAAGTCTTCTTCCGTATCTACGGAAATAGGAACATTCTCAACTAAACATGTACCTATAGTCATGCCGTTTTCAAGGACACGTAATTGTTCTAAACGTTCTGTTTTTTCTAAAAAAGTTGGCTTAAGAGATACAAATTTTTCTAAAGCGTTTTTGCGAAAACCATACATACCTACATGATATAAAAATTCTTCTGCACCGTTTGGAATAAGACTACGCGAAAAATACAATGCTGTTCCCGCCGAGTCAACCGCTACGGTAACATTACTACTAGCTTTCACTGATTCCCTATCTACTTTTACTATCGGTGTAACAACATCGTATTTGCTGTTTTTTAAATATTCTATAATTTTCAAAATAGAGCTAGGTTCAATGAAAGGCATATCTCCCTGTACATTAACTATGTAATTAATGTTTTGATTATTTGGAATTAATTTAAAAGCTTCATAAGTACGATCAGTACCGGTTGGGATAGCACTATCCGTGAATATTACTTTTCCTCCGACTTTTGTAATAACGCTTGCTATTTCTTCCGAGTCGGTTGCAACATATGTATGCTCAAGGCCCGCTTGATTTACTTGTTTGAATACCCGCTCGATTAAAGTTATAGAGCCGATAAGCTGCAGCGGTTTTTGTTTAAGCCTAGTTGAACTTAGCCTTGAGGGGATAATTATAGCCACGTCCTGATGCCGCATAAACTTCCTAAGTTTAAATTAAAAAATAATTGTTGACAGATTAGCCTTTTTCGGCGATAAAGTAAAACATAATTTTTGAATATATGCAATATATTTAAGAGCTCGTAGCTCAGTCGGTAGAGCATTTGACTTTTAATCAAAGGGTCCCGGGTTCAAATCCCGGCGAGCTCACCATACTTCTACACTGTGGGTTTGTAGCTCAGCTGGTTAGAGCACACGCCTGATAAGCGTGAGGTCGGAAGTTCAAGTCTTCTCAAACCCACCATTCAATCCGCTACAACAATAAAATCTGTATTATCATAATTATAAATCAAGGTGATCATTTATTAATATTGCTAAGTTAGGATGATATTGTCAAGCTAAGGATTAGATTATGCAAAAATACAAATTTACTGAAAAAGAATAAGAAATACTAGATTATTTTGAACAAGATGAGCTTTTAGAGTTGCCTAAAAAAGAACTAGAGAGCCAAAAAATATAGCTAAAATTGCCGCAGCTAATTTTTTTAAAAAATCGGAAAGAATTAATATTAGATTGCCGTTATACGATTTAAATCATATAAAAAGAATTGCAGCACAAGAAAGAATGTCTTATCAAACTCTTATTGCTAGTGTTTTACACAAATACGCGTCCGGGTATTTAAAATTAGATAAACTTAGTTAATCAATACTTTTTTTATATACATAACATTTTTTCTCAATGAGTCTTTTTAGAGGTAGAAAAAGGTTAGAGGGTAAATTATCAAGAGCAAACCACTACCAGCTTTCTACTTTATGAGCCTCAAGATTCTGTAATTCATGCTCATTTAAACAATGAGCTTTAAGGCAAATCAAGATGTAATACTTTTGTTCTGTTTCAAAAATATCGTTAGTCACCGCTATCAATTGTGGATTTTCAATGATCAGATTTGTTTCTTCTAAAACTTCACGGATAGCACATTCTGCAAATGTTTCTCCAAATTCTAAATGTCCACCGACAGGAGCATAACTAGACTCACCATGGGAACTAATATGTTTACCTAATAAAATTTCATTCCTATTATTCAAAGATTAAAATACCGATACGTAGGTGGTTAGTCATATCTAACTATTAACTCTGGATTGACTTATTAATATCGTATGTTAGCTTCTAAAGCAAATAAAAAAATATTGCTTATTTAAATACTGTGAGCTATTTGTAGATTATATTTAATATTTACCTGTAGTTATGAATTCTACCAATCAATTACAAAATAATAGCTTAACTAATTCTTGGCTTAAGCTTGGTATTTTATCCTTGGGATTTGCGGGTTTATATTCAATTATTTTGGTGGTACTACGTACCCCGCAATTATCAAGCTTTTTCCCAAATCCGCATATTTTCAAATCTGCTTTAATTATTCATGTTAATTTATCGGTATTGATTTGGTTATTGTCCGTTACGGCTAGTGTTTGGGGGGGTGAAACGTCATTGCGAGGAGAGGCAAAGCCTCGACGCGGCAATCTCATGAAACAATACAAAATTTCTGAGATTGTCACGCTCTCTACGTTCGCTTGCAATGACGTGTTTCGCCTTTACCCCAAACTTGCTTTTCTAGCTACTCTTCTAATCGCCATCTCCCCAATAGCCGGGCATAATCCGGTGATGAATAATTATATACCGATGCTTGAAAATATCGTATTTATTGGGGGGTTAAGCTTATTTGGTGTTACGTTGCTATTGTACGCTATAAATATTTTATATTTCTTCGATTGGACGAACTTAAATAGTATAGTTAATTTTACCGTATTATCGACTATTATAATGTTTATTTTAAGCTTTGTTTGTTTTGGATGGTCTTATAATGGCTTGCAAAACATCATTCAAATTATTCCAATTGAGATAGAATTTTATTATGAATTACTTTTTTGGAGCGGAGGTCATTTACTGCAATTTATATATACTCAAATATTAATATTTATTTGGGTTAGTTTATTTAGAGAGTTAATAGCTAGAGAAGTGAAATGTCAAAAATTCTATCTTTTCTTACTTTATTTAAATTTTATTTTCGGAATTCTTACACTTTTCGGTCATATATTTTATGATATTATCGATGGAGCCTTCAAAGTATTCTATACAAATCATATGAAATATCTAGGCGGCATTGCTCCTGTTTTATGTTTAATAGGTATGGGGGTTGAGTTGGTGTGGGTATTTGTCATCCCGCGGGATGACACGGTTACAATAAATGACAGAGTAATCAAAACCATCTTACTTTGCTCTATTACTTTATTCTTACTTGGCGGGCTTATAGCAATGAATATCACAGGGATAAATGTAGCAATTCCTGCTCATTATCACGGGTCTATAGTAGGGATTAGCATTGCTTGTATGGGGTGTAGTTATTTGGGTATTGGGAGGTATCAACGTCATTGTGAGCGACTAAAAAGAGCGTGGCAATCTCATGAGGTAATACAAAAACTCCCTAGATTATCGCGTCGGCACTTCGTGCATCCTCGCAATGACAATATTATTAATTTTACATTTTACCTCCTAACCTTCGGGCAGATTCTGCACATACTAGGTCTAGCATTCGCCGGTGGTTACGGTGTTATGCGGAAAGACCCAAATAGTGTAATGCCGATGTCAGCTAAGCTATTAATGGGAATGATGGGCGGAGGAGGGGTGATTGCTATAGTAGGCGGCTTGATGTTTGTATATATTTGTGTTAAAGTAATATTTTTTAAAAGTATAAAACTAGCACATGAGTAAACCAACTAGAGAAGAAGCTAAAGAGGCAGTAAGAACGTTACTAAAATTCATTGGTGAAGATCCAAGCAGAGAAGGGTTGCTTCAAACGCCTGATAGAGTAATTAATAGCTACGTAGAAATATTTTCCGGTTATGGAAAGGATGTAGCAGAAATATTAAATACCAAGTTTTATGAAACTTGTAATTTTCGAGATTTTATCTTACTGAATATAAAATTTACCTCTTTCTGTGAACATCATATATTACCTTTTAACGGTACAGTAGATATAGCTTATGTTCCTGATAATTGTATTGTCGGCATAAGTAAGTTAGCACGAATAGTAAATATTTTTGCTAGAAGACTACAAATCCAAGAAAAAATGACGGTACAGATAGCAGAAAGCGTGCAGGAGAATTTAAAGCCGCTTGGCGTTGCCGTTAAGATTTCTGCCGTACATAGCTGTATGTCAATGCGTGGCGTAATGCAAGATAATAGCGTTATGAATACCATGCATTATACGGGTATATTTGCCGAACAGCAGAAATATCGTCATGAGTTTTTAAACCTTACTGCTAAAAGGTGATACGTTATTAATGTCATTTCTGCGGAAGCGGGAATCCAGTCATTTTGTCATACCGCGACTTGATCGCGGGATCCAGAAAAAAATTAAAAAAAACTGGATCCCGTGGTCAAGCCACGGGATAACCAAATAAATGATTATAAATATAGCAAGAAAGTAAATAAAATATGTTATTATCAAAATATTTTTTACCTGTGTTAAAGGAAGAGCCAAGTGAAGCTCAAGTCACTTCGCATAAATTAATGCTTAGAAGCGGAATGATTAGGCAGCAAGCAGCAGGGATTTATACTTGGCTTCCGCTTGGCTTAAAAGTATTGAAGAATATCGAGAATATAGTACGCTTAAATATGAATAAAGCGGGAGCTTTGGAAGTTCTAATGCCTTGCATTCAGCCGGCACATTTATGGATGGAATCGGGACGTTTTGATAATTACGGTAAAGAAATGCTGAAATTTCAAGATCGCCACGATAATACTTTACTATTCGGTCCTACTAACGAAGATATGATTACGGATATTTTTCGTCATAATATTAAGTCATATAAGGATTTGCCGAAAAATCTTTATCATATCCAATGGAAATTTCGTGATGAGATTAGACCTCGTTTTGGTGTTATGAGAGGACGAGAGTTTTTAATGAAAGATGCTTATTCTTTTGATATAAATGAAGAAAATGCCGTTAAAACCTATAATCAAATGTATAAGGCTTATATCAATGCTTTCAGGGATTTAGGCGTGTTTGTTATTCCTGTTATTGCCGATAACGGTCCGATCGGTGGCAATTTAAGCCATGAGTTTCATATAATCGCTGAAACTGGTGAAAGTACTATTTATTACGATAAAAAATTTAAGACATTAAAAGATAATCCTGATATCGATGTAGAGGAAATTAAAAGTTGGTACGCAGCAGCTGAAGAAAAATATGAAGTAAATAAATTACCTATATCTGAACAAGAAATAACCAGCAGTAAAGGAATAGAAGTCGGGCATATTTTTTATATAGGCTCAAAATATTCGGTTAATATGAATGCACTTATTAATGATGAGTATGGTAAACTAACTCCTATAGAAATGAGTTCTTACGGCATAGGCATTTCAAGGTTAGTTGCTGCTATCATAGAAGCAAATTGCGATGAGAAAGGTATCATATGGCCTTCTAGCGTTGCTCCTTTCAAAGTTTCTCTAATTAATTTAAATATTCATGATAGTAAATGCGTAGAGCTTGCGGAAATGGCTTATAAAGAGCTATCAGATAAAAATATAGAAGTGTTATATGACGATACCGAAGCACGTCCAGGCAGTAAATTTGCAACGCATGATCTTATAGGCTCACCTCATCAAATTATAATTGGTCCTAAAAAAGCCGCAAATAATATTGTTGAATTAAAAGATCGTAAAAGTGGTGTTATAGAAGATATTGAGGTAGGTAGTCTAATGAGTGTATTGTAAAATAAAGAGATATACGTCATTACGAGAAAATTGCATAGCAATTGATGAGGCAATCTTAGGGGTTTGTTATTATTTCATGAGACTGCCACGCAGTCTACGGCTGTTCGCAATGACGATTTTGGAGTCATGAAATAAGGCTAATAACCCTATGGGAATGATATAGCAAAAATATTCTGGGTAGATAATGATAATATCATATAATGAATAGTAAACCGTCTTTTCAAATAACTAATAAAATCTTGGAGTTATCACAAGATATTTCTTATGAGCTTGGTATTTTAGCCGGTAGCAAGTTTTACTCTCAACCTATAAAACTTAGAAAAAATAATCAAATTAAAACCATCCATTCTTCTTTAGCAATTGAAGGAAATAGTTTAAGCGTAGAGCAGATAACCGATATAATAAACGACAAGCGTGTACTCGCACCTGAAAAAGATATTGTAGAAGTAAAAAATGCTATAAAACTATACAATAATCTGACTATATTTAATCCCTTCAAAATTGAATCATTATTAAAAGCACATGAGATATTAATGCAAGGATTAGTAGAAGATAACGGAAAGTGGCGTAAAGGTAATGCCTCTATATTTAAAGGCACAGAGATTATATATTTTGCCCCTACGGCACGCCGTGTATCTTTATTAATGCAGGATTTATTTGAGTTTATAGCACAAGATAAGCAAATTTCTGGAATAGTTAAAGCTTGTATATTTCATTATGAGTTTGAATTTATCCATCCTTTTTCAGACGGTAACGGACGAATAGGTAGATTATGGCAACAATTATTACTAATGCAAGCTAATAAAATTTTTGAGTATATTTCCGTTGAAAGTTTGATAAGGAATAATCAAAGTGAATATTATAGTGTTTTAAGTAAGTGTGATAAGCTTGGTGAATCGACCTTATTTATCGAGTTTATGCTTGATAAAATAGTTGCAGCATTAAGATTATATAGTAATAATATTACATATGAGGCAAATACGCCTTTATCTAGAATGGAATTTGCTAAGGTTAATTTAATAGATCAATGGTTTTCTAGAAAAGATTATATTACTGTACATAAAAATATTTCTACGGCAACGGCTAGTAGAGATTTATTATATGGTTTAGAGCGTAAACTTTTAATAAGTAAAGGGGATAAGAATCAAACTTATTATAAGTTTGTGTAGTTTTTAATGTCATTCCCGCTTTCTTGTATGAGTGTTAACTTAAGAGAAGAAAAAACCTCTGATGCCATTTCCGCGAAAGCCGGAATCCAGTACTTTAAAGCTTTTTAAAAGCTCGCTTTATCTTGCTTTACCCCTAGATTTCTGCTTTCGCAGGAATAACATCATATCACTGATTCAAAAAGAGATTAACATGAAAAATTTTATAAAATATTTGTTTTTCACCGGTCTATATATAGTAGTGACGATAATAGTTGCTTATATAGTTTTGGCTCAAACTATTCCTAATGATGGGCAGTGTCATATGATGGATAGACCGTTTGTTATTCATTACATCTTAGCAGCAATTATTACCGCTTTACCGACACTAATTTTAATATATAGTAAAAAGAAAAAGTAAATATATGATCGGTCAATTAAGTGGTAAAGTTGATTCCCAAGGCGATGATTACGTTATAATTGACGTAAACGGGGTAGGGTACTTAGTCTATGCTTCAGGTAAAACTTTAGGTAAACTTGCTGAAGGGGAGTTTTATAAACTATTTATCGAAACCCATGTTAGAGAGGAACATATTCATCTTTACGGTTTTTTGACTCTAGAAGAGAAGATTTTTTTTAATTTACTACAATCAGTAAACGGTATAGGTACAAGAATGGCTTTATTTATCTTATCAAGCCTTACGCCTTCAGATATTCAAATTGCTGTAAATAATGAAGATAAAAATATATTTAAAGCAATATCCGGAGTAGGGGCTAAACTTGCTGAACGTATAGTGCTAGAGCTGAAAGGTAAAGTAGCGAAAATATCAAGCGGTTCAGCTATTATTAAAGAGAGCTTAAATATTAAGAATATCACACCCGTTGCAAGTAATGAAGTAATAAAAGCTCTAGTAAATCTAGGATTTTCTAGATTTGAAGCTCAAAACGCTGTTCAAGGCATCATTACCCAAAATCCCGAAATCTCTATTGATGAATTAATCAAAACAGCCCTGAAAAATCGCAATTCTAATTTTTAGTTGATAAATTAGCAGTTATTTTATATTAATTTTAATTACTAAAATTAATAGGTAAAATATATGTCCAAGTTAATAGAATATTTAGGAAAAATACAGGCTGAAGAAATATTAAAAGAGCTATAGAAAGACCCTGCTACTTTAAGTATTACCGAGGTTAATTTTTGTACCACAATCACCGGTATTTGCAGCTGCTGGATACTCTAAAATTCCTGAAGATGCTTTAAAATGGGTTATTTAATGCTTTACAAGGAGACGCTACTATAAGTACTGATAGTTTTGCGTGGAGTTTAAAATCAATAAAGTTATTTGCTGAATTTTTTAAAGATCCGCTATGCCGCATTACCGACATTAGTTTTATAAATGCTTTGAATAATGTTAATAAGATAGATGTTCTTTTAGATACCTTAAGAGTAAACGAAACAAAAATAAGCGATTTAGATATAAGTGGGATATTTTTTGATAATAATGTTCCTGCCTGATCCTCATTTGTTAAAAATACTAAACTTGCCGGATTGAATTTTTCATTAAGTACGGAAGTAAGCGAGGAATAAAAGAAAATCTTATCGGATGCTATAAAATAGAATAAAGGCTTAATTGGATGTAATATTTTAGGTTATAAGATAGGAATGAAATCTCAAGATAGACAAGAATTGGACGCACAAATTACAGAAATAACTGATGAAAATAACCTTACTCTAAAAGATGTAGCAGAAGTTTTGAAAAATTATTATGAAAATCTTAATATAATATTATCAAATGAGATATTTGGCCATTATTTCAAGTTATATAAAGGATTAAATCAAAATTACCTTAAAGAAGAATTACAAAACTTAGGCGTCACTGATACAGAAAAATTTTTTGAAACCGTAGATAAACTTAGAGAAGGGGTAACTAGTTTCTATGAAGAGGGCTAATATAAAAGTCTAAAATAATTTATAGCATAAAACTATTTTTTGGCTATTATTAGTCATTATATTCGATTTAAAATAATGACTAATATATTATCACCTGAAAAAAGTGAAAATGATCAAGAATTGCCGATAAGGCCGTCATATTTGCAAGAATTTGTCGGTCAACAGCAGATTAAAGAAAATCTTTCGGTATTTATTAAGGCTGCAAAATCTCGAAATGAGCATCTTGATCATACTTTATTTTACGGTCCGCCCGGGCTTGGTAAAACTACGCTTGCTAAAATTATCTCTAACGAAATCGGCGGTAATTTTAAATCCACCTCCGGTCCTGCTATACTTAAGGTCGCTGATCTTGCTGCTATTCTTACCAATCTTGAAAAGAACGATGTATTATTTATTGATGAAATCCACCGCTTAAATACTGCGGTTGAAGAGGTTTTATATCCTGCTATGGAAGATTTTGAGCTTGATATAATTATCGGTGAAGGATCTGCCGCAAGGTCAGTGAAAATAACCTTGCCGAAATTTACCTTAATCGGTGCTACCACACGCCTCGGGCTGCTTAGTAATCCTTTGCGTGATAGGTTCGGTATCCCTATGCGGCTAAATTTTTATAATACCGGGGAATTGAAGAAAGTTCTAAATAGAGCAAGTAAACTACTTGATATTGATTTGACCGATTCGGGTTCTGAAGAA
This sequence comes from Rickettsia conorii str. Malish 7, assembly GCF_000007025.1. Lineage (NCBI taxonomy): Bacteria > Pseudomonadati > Pseudomonadota > Alphaproteobacteria > Rickettsiales > Rickettsiaceae > Rickettsia > Rickettsia conorii. Next base: position 523,453 of record NC_003103.1, read on the forward strand.
ATAGCTAAAAGAAGTAGAGGAACGCCAAGAATTGCATTAAGATTGCTTCGTCGTATAAGAGATTTTGCAGCAGTTGACGGTAAATCAAGAGTAGATAAGGAAATCTCTGATTTTGGGTTAAATCGTTTGGAAGTTGATCGCATAGGACTTGATAGCAATGATTATCGTTATCTAAAATTCATAGCGGATAATTATAACGGTGGTCCTGTCGGAATTGAAACGATTGCAGCTGCCTTATCTGAACAACGTGATGCACTTGAAGAAACCATAGAGCCTTATCTTATACAGATAGGTTTACTACAAAGAACTCCTAGAGGTAGGGTAATCACGATTGCCGCTTTTGAGCATTTGAAAATGCCTGTACCGAATCAATCACATCATCAATTTAATATTTTTAACGAGAATGAATAACAATAATTTAAATGATAACTACACAGCTGCAGATGTTATAAAAAGGCTGATAAAAGATCATGTTAAACCTTACGCAAATAAAATATATTTTTCGATATTTTGTATGGTTGTTGCAGCACTTTGTACGGCAGTGATCGTACATGCGGCTAGACCTATTATTGATAAGGTTTTTTTAACGCATGATAAGGAAATGCTTATAATAATGCCTATAGTGCTTACTGTAACTTTTGTTATAAAAGGAATTTCAGAGTATTATCAGAATTATCTAATAAAATTTGTTGGGCAGAGGGTACTAAACGATTTACAGATAAAAATGTATGAGCATTTGTTATTTGCCGATATTTCTTTTATTCAAAACCAATCTTCAGGACGTTTAATATCTCGTTTTACTAATGATATTTCTTTGATGCGTGGAGCTGTTTCTAACTTACTTGTCGGATGTGCTAAACATTTCCTAACTGTAGTATGTTTAATAGCAACAATGTTTCATTTAGAACCGCTATTATCTTGCGTAGTTTTTCTTGTTTTCCCTTTAGCTGTTTATCCGGTGCAAAGGATGGGTAGAAAGATAAGAAGAATATTTGCACAGTCACAAGAAGAGCTTGGACATTATACCTCTCGGCTTGATGAAACATTTCAGTCAATTAAGATTATTAAATCTTTTGTAGGCGAACAAATAGAAAGTAATAGAGCATCGTTGATTATTAATAATATTTTAGAGTTCTACAAAAAAACATCTAAGCTAGATGCGATGGTTTCACCGATTATGGAGGGTTTAAGCGGTCTTGCAGTTGGAGGGATGGTATGGTATGGAGGTAATCTAGTCCTGGAGGGGAAAAGTACGCCAGGGGCTCTTTTTGCTTTTTTGGCTTCTTTTGCAGCGGCTTATAGACCGTTTAAAAGTTTGGTATCGTTAAATATTAATTTGCAAGAAGGAATAGCAGCAGCTAAGAGGGTATTTAGTATTTTGGATACCGAGCCTCTGATTAAAGATCATGAAGATGCTAAAGACGTAGATTTATATAATCCACAAATTACTTTTGAAAAACTAGCTTTAAGGTTTGAGAGTAAAATAGCTATAAAATATATAGATTTAAGGCTAGAGCCTCATAAAATTATTGCGTTTGTCGGGCGTTCAGGTAGTGCTAAGACTTCGCTTAGTAATTTATTAGTGCGTTTTTATGATCCAAATGAAGGAAGAATTTTAATTAATAATCATGATATTAAAGATATTAAGCTTACTTCACTTAGAGGTCAGATTTCCTTAGTTACTCAAGATACTCATTTATTTGATACAAGCGTTGCAGAAAATATAGCATACGGTCAGGAAAACGCTACAAGAGAAGAAATAATTAGAGCAGCAAAATATGCCGATGCTCATGAGTTTATTATGCATCTGCCGAATGGTTACGACACGCAGATAGGGGGGCAGGGGACGACTCTTTCAGGCGGTCAGCGTCAGCGTTTATCTATTGCTAGAGCTTTCTTAAAAGATGCCCCTATTTTAATTTGGGATGAAGCAACAAGCAGCTTAGACCAAGCTTCCGAACAGAAAATTCTAGAATCGTTAAAGAAATTACGCCAAGGAAAAACCACTTTAATTATTACGCATCGTTTAAGCAGTATTACCGATCTTGATAATATTATCGTCATGAAAAACGGTGAGATTTGTGAACAAGGAACTCATACACAATTGCTTAAGAATAAAGATGAATATTATAGGTTGTATAATAAGGAGTTAAGAGAAAATGGTTGATTTATAAAGTAAATAGCTTATATTTATTAATTATTATTGCAACACTAATATTTTCGTCATTGCGAGGAAAAATTGAAAATTTTGACGAAGCAATCCAGTAAAAAATGCATAGCATTTTTTTATTATTTTCCTAGATTGTCATCACGTTGGGACTATGCCCCTCCTCGCAATGACGATTTAATGAAATATCACAATGCGCATTACCAAGATTTTTAAAGACTATCGATTATTTGAAATATTTATTTTAGGAATAGTTAGCGGTATGCCGCTGGTTATAATTTTTTCTACTCTTGCGGTATGGTTAAAAGAATCTGGTATAGATATCGCCGTTATTACTACTTTTGCGGTTGCAAGGTTATCATATTCGTTAAAAGTATTTTGGTCGCCTCTAGTCGACAATTTTAAAATACCTTTTTTAAGTAGGTGGGGACATCGCAAAAGCTGGCTTATATTATGTAGCTCTTTAATGGCTTTAGTACTAATTGCTATGAGCAAGGAAAATCCTGAAGTTTCTTTAACTTCTTTCTATTTTTTGACTATATTATTAGGCTTTTTATCTAGCACGTTTGATATTGCCGTTGATGCGTTGCGTATAGATAAGTTTGATCAAGAAACACAAAGCATAGCTAGTGCAACCGCTGTATTCGGTTATCGAATCGGTATGCTTATTACAGGGGCAGGTGCTTTGTACCTTGCAGAAATAACTGGAAATAATTGGCAACTAACTTTTTGTGTTATAGCTATAATATTTGTCGTTGCAACGATATTTATAATAACCGTAAACGAAAAAGAATTAGTAAGAGAAAAAATTAATATTATTTCTATTACTTCATGGATTTCTACAGTCATTAATCCTTTCAAGGATTTTTTCAAAAGAGAATTTGCTGTAACTATTTTACTTGCGGTAATATTTTTTAAATTAGGCGATGCTATGCTTGGAGCAGTTGCCTCACCTTTTTATATAGAGCTTGGTTATACAAAAGGCGAAATAGCAATAATAGCTAAACTTTATGGATTGATTGCAACCTTAGTCGGCGGTTTTGTCGGTGGTATTGTAATGTATAGGGTGGGGAATTTTAAAGGTTTGATTATTACCGGTATTGCCCAAAGCTTAACGCATTTTGCATTTATTTGGCTTAATCATCAGCCTCCTTCTTTTGAAGCTTTATTAATTGCTATTACTATAGAGAATTTTGCTGCCGCTATGGGTGCTACTGCTTTAGTCGGATATATAGGTAATTTATGTAATAAAAAATATTCCGCAACACAATATGCTTTACTTAGTAGTGCTAGTAGTTTATGTAACAATACTGTCACTATTTATGCTGGAAAACTCGTAAATATGATGGGCTGGGACGGTTTTTTCCTCTTTACTATAATTTTAGCCTTGCCTGCTTTGTTTATATTAATGTATCTTAATACAAAGGTTAATGTGTAGTAAGTATTATTTTCATTTTCATTGCGAGCGACCGTAGGAAGCGTGACAATCTAGAAAAATAATAAAAAAATGCTATGCATTTTTTACTGGATTGCTTCGTCAAAATTTTCAATTTTTCCTCGCAATGATGAAAAATCACACTTGGTTTAATTTGAATAATATTTTATTTATTTAAAATGTTTAGGAAATTTTTATTACCTTATATTTTTGTCGTAACATTTTTCTTTGCGCCTATAAGCGAAGCAAAAAAAGCCGTAAAAAATACCCCTAAACCTCCTGTTCAAACTAGTTTAGTAATTGATGCAAAAAGCGGTAAAGTGTTGCAGGCCCATAATTCACAAATTCGGATTTACCCCGCTTCTTTAACTAAGCTAATGACTCTATACTTAATGTTTGAAGCAATTGAAGCCGGTAAGTTACCTTTAGATAAAAAATTACTTGTATCAGCAAAAGCTTCAAAAATGCCACCGTGTAAGCTGGGTTTAAAAGCAGGGGAAACTATAACCGTTCGAGAGGCAATTAATGGATTAATTATAAAATCTGCTAATGATGTTGCTGTAACGGTTGCTGAGGGCATGAAAGGTTCAGAGAAAGCTTTTGCTCATTTAATGAATGTTAAAGCTAAACAGCTCGGTATGAAGAATACCTATTTTAAAAATGCTTCAGGTTGGCATAACCCATTGCAGCAAACTACCGCAAGAGATATGGCTAAACTTGCTATGGCTTTGAAGAGGGATTATCCTAAATTTTATCCATTATTTGCTAAAACCAGCTTTGTATTTCGTGGAAATGTAGTAAACGGACATAATAGGGTTACTAAAAATTATCAAGGTGCAGAAGGGATGAAAACAGGTTTTCATACACCGGCAGGTTATAATTTAGTAACTACTGCTTCTAGGAACGGTAAATCATTGATTGCCGTTGTTACAGGCGGTAAAAGTGCCGCATCTCGTGATCAAAAGATGATGGGGCTATTAGATCAGCATTTTAATATTAAGCCTATAGTCCCTAAACCTTCAATCAAGCTTGCCTCTAATAATAAATCTACTACAAAAGCTAAATCAAAAATAATAAAGAAAAAGAATATACGTAGTTGATATGTATCGTCATTGTGAGACCACAAAGTGGTCGTGGCAATCTCATGAGGTAATACAAAAACTCCTGAGATTGCTTCGTCGAAACTTAAGTGGCTCCTCGCAATGACGTTAAAAATCGAGCCATGCAACAACGCCTACGACTATTGACGATTTAATATTCACACATCTTTTAAGGAGTTACTGCCAATTTATACTTTAAATTTATAAGTTTTATATGACAATTAACGCTACATTTATTGTTGTTTGTAACTTTATTAGATGAAGATTTTTTAGAGTTTTTAGCTAAAGTTTTACTTTGTGGTTTTTTTAGATTAATATTTTTTAGAAATTTCTCAGTTTCATTAGGTAAATATTCTATTTTTACTTTAGTTATACCTTGATTTTTAAATGCTAAAATTTCAGCCGCTCTTTGAGAAACATCTATTATACGATTTTTCTTAAAAGGACCTCTATCATTAACCATTAAAATTACTGCTTTATTATTGGCTTTGTTGGTAACTTTAACTAAGCAAGGGAGCGGAAGAGTTTTATGTGCAGCAGTTAATAAATTTCTATTAAATCTATCGCCATTAGCTGTTTTTTTACCGTGAAAACCGTCTTTAAGTCCACCGTACCATGAGGCATAACCTGTTTCGGTAAAAGATTTAGGGTTGTGAGGTTTGTAAGTCTTTCCTTTTATTTTATAATTTTTACCGACTTTATAATGTCCTTTATAAGTTAGATTATGAGGATCATCTTTTGATAATTCTTTGTAAGAATATTTGTGGGAATAAGGTAATCTTTTTGAGGTATTACAACCGCTTAGACCAAAACAAAAAATTAACAAAAGTAATAAACCCTTTGCATAACTTGCTTCTAAAGGTAATTTGTATACCTTTGATACTTTAAGATTTGGTAAGTCAAATTTCGGGATTCGCCTGTGTTCACGTATTTTTATACGCTGTGCAGGCTCACCACTTATTTGATTTCCAACTTTTGAAATATCTGCGGTATACGTCAATCCGGTACTCGCATCCTCACGTACTAAAGTGTATGCTGCAGTGCTACATGCCGTGTTTCCTTCAAATTTCTCTTTATTAGCTTCATTCTGCAAGAGGTCTAATTTGAATTTATGATTCTTCACTATTATCATTATTGGTGTTAAAGTTATTCATTATTTTAGCGTAACACACAACTTTTTCAACACCTTTTATTTTTGATGCAATAGAAGCAAGCTTTTCTAGCTCTTCTTCTGATCTTGCAACTCCAAATAAATAAACAATATTATCTATAGTTAGAATAGTATAATTAGCAAATTTAATGTCTTTTCTGACTAAATTTTTAGCTTTAATTTGCGTGGTTATCATACTATCTTTAGTATATTGGGCTAAGTCAAAATGATTACTGTTTTTATTTACTTTCAACTCATTAATAACTTCTTTTACGCTTTTTTGATTCCAAGCAATTTCTACGGCTTTTAACGCATCAGATTCTTTTTGAATATTTCCTGTTAATAATACTCTTCCTTGTGATACTTCAACCTTTATTTTAGCACCTAAATCTCTAAAATTATTTTTTACTAAATCAGCTTTAATGCTGGCAGAAATCCTTGAATCATTTAATGTTTCAGATACTGGTTGATCTTTTGAAGCAACAATACCGGTAGTGGTTGCTGCGGTAAAAATAGCAGGTAAACAAGCAGATAGACTAAAAGAAAGAGTTATAAAAATTAGAACTCGTAATATCATAACAATAGTACCCTACGATTTTTAAAAAGCCATCGGTGTTATCTCTGTGAAAGCAGGGATCCTGTGTCACCCCGTGGCTTGACGACGGGATCCAGCTTAAAATACTAATATTATTAGTATTTTAAGCTGGATCCCACGATCAAGTCGCGGGATGACACAGTGGATTTTACCGGTCCATGCAACAACACCTACGCGGTAATGACATAAAGTAAAAATAGTAAGGTATTATATATCATATCTTACTATCCGGTAATTTATTCTTTAATAAAAGAGGTAATTGCAGTAAAATAAATATAAAAGTAATAGGTATTACACCGAATACTTTGAATTTTACCCATGTTTCATCTGAGCAATTACGCCAAACTACTTCATTAACTACAGCCATAAAAAAGAAAAAAGCCGCTGTTCTATAGCTTAAGGTTATCCAACTTTCTTCTTTAAGACGTACTATACTCTCTAAAGCATATTTGATAAAAGGATTTTTTCTTATACCGCTCATGAGAAATATTATTCCAAAAATAACATATAATATAGTAGGTTTGATTTTTATATACATTGAATCGCCGCTAATTAAAGTAATGCTTCCCGAAACTAATAAAACAGTCGTAGAAATAATAGAAAGCTTGGATACTTTCTTATCTATAACATAACAAAGGGTAATACAAATAACAGAGGTAATAAGCATATAAAGAGTAGCGTGTTGTATACCGCCTCCATAAAAAAAGCCTGCAAAAAATGCTATTACCGGACCAATTTCTGATAAAAGTTTTAACATATTTAATTTAATTGTTCTCTTTGATAAAATTAATTTGATTCATTTTTTTGTACTGATATTAAGTTATTTTTGGAATATCTTAATTTTATTTGTATGAAAATATTTATCAGTAATATAGTAGTAAAATAAGCCAGTACTTGTAGCCCGTTAGGTCTTGCAATATAACCGGTAACAATATGTAAGATTTTACCTATCATACTTCTATCTGCTACTAACCATGAACTATCCCAAAGTTGATCGGATAAAAACATAATTAGACCGGAAGAGGTTAAAATACCTGCAGCACTTGCTGCAAATCCGCCTGCTATTAGCATTAATAATATGGTAGAGATTTTAAAAATATATTTTTGATTAGCAATCTTAATGAAACCGAAATATATTACTAAACCAAGTAAGAAGCCACTTGTAGCACCTATTATCACTCCTTGCAAGTAAATACTGCTTGATATTGTTTCAACTGAAGATATACTATATACTAAAATAATAATTTCTGCACCTTCTCGTAATATAGTAGTGGCAACTAAAAAAAACAACATGAAATAACTGGCATTACCTTCATGAATTTTTACTGATAAGTCGTTTATATGTTGCTTTACTTTTATACCGTAACCTTGCATCCATATTATTGTCCAGCTAATCAGAATTGTTATTAATATCATAATTCCGGAATCGAATAACTCGTCGCCTATTCCGCCAAAAGATAAAGATAATTTACGTGTAAAAAATGCAAAAATTGAAGCAAATACTACTCCAAGCATTACTCCAGCAATAATATAAAGACGAGATTTTTCTATTTGTTTTGTTACGACGAGTATTACACCAAGTAATAAGGATATTTCTAAACATTCACGAAACACTACTAAAGCAATTTTAAACATATTTTTTATCTAATCATTAACAATTATAAAACCCTGAGCCGTATCTTGATGAAAATCTCCAAAAAATTCATATTTTCCGGACTTGAGAGGTGCAAGTATAATATGTATTGACTCATTTGGCATAACTATTTTTTCACGATGTAAATCATGACTTTCAAACTCTTCTACCGTATCATCTTCATTATGAACAATTAACCTTATCTTAGTCGATTTTGGTACTTCAACTATATTCGGAACAAATTTATGATCTTGTATAGCTATCTTTACTTCTAATATATTATCGTTTGTTTTATTCTCGGAACTCTTACTTGTAGAGATATAAATAATTACTGCTAAAAATATTAAACCTACTAATATAATAATATTTTTGTTTTTTTTAATAATTTCCATACTATAATTAAAGTTTAAAGTAAGATGCTTATATACTCAATTTGAGTTTTAAATTTTTAATAATTACAAAATTTATCCTGCAATTTTTATTAATGCTATAAGATATACAATTATTATCATTGTGACAAGGATAGATAATAAAATATAATTTTTTTGTCTTTGAATTTTATTTTGTTTCATATTTATTTAATTTTGTTTAAAGTCTCCTAGTTCAAGCAAAAGATATTCATTTGTCGGTAATGATTCATGAGAAATAATTTTATTTATGTTAGAACCTAAAGTTTTAAATGTTTTGCCTTTAGCAATAACACTGCGTGTTCCAATCGTTACTTTACCTTGCAAGGCGTAAGAAAAAATTAAAGGATATGTAATATCGCCGATTTTCATATCTATTTGTTGTCCCTTTGCTTTTGAATCATATAGTATTTTACCGTTTGATAAGCGAGTAATTTTAGCATTAAAGCTTACTTTTTCACCACATAATAAAGGAACACGATAAGCTATCTCATCGTCATAAATTTTAACTTCATTACTTTTAACAAAATTTTGCGGTAATATGGATTTTAAAATTACATTAACTTTATAATTATAAGCATCATCGAAGATAATATTATTACTATTATTAACAGCATATTTTGCCGGAATAATAGCTTCTCGTGCTTCTCCTACCATCATACCGATTATTACATTATCTAAGCCAAGCATTACAGGAGCAGAGCCTAAAGTAAAAGTCTTAGTATCTTCAGATATTAAAGTATTGTTCATATCTGATATTTGATAAAATACGGTAACTACATGTCCGCAAGAAGCGGGACCGATATTACCGCTACCAAGCGTATTAATTTTGAACAGTGTTTTTACTAAATCCTTACGTACTTCAATAGTGTAATCATTAGGATTGATAGGTCCATTTAACGGTTGTAAAATATTTTCAAAAAATGCTTTCCCTTCTTCGGTTTTAAGAGCATTTATTACTATTTTTGAAACCGTACGTTCAAATAAGTTGCCGTTTAATGAAATAGGAGGTTCATTATTTATACTAGTTTGGTTTTCATCGGTAGATGAATTATTTGAAGCCGTTTGCTCTACAGTTGTAAGATTATTGTTGTCGGGAGATATTTTTAACTTTACTATATTGTAAAGTATTAGAATTACAATTATTAAAGATAAAAATTTTTGCATATATATATAATATTTTTAGTATAACAAAGTTTACTATAACAATCAATTACTTAATAATCAAATGAGAATAAAAATAATTTGATTAATAAAAATAATTGATTTAAATTTAGATGCAGAATTTTATAAATATAGCGGTGAAAAGTGAAAAAATTTATATTTTGTTTTTTATGTTTATGGACATTAAACATATTTGCTGCTTCTAAAACTTACCCTAATAAGCTTAATCGTTGTAAAATTACTAGAAATATATTTAATGATTATGAACCGAAAGTTTTTGAAACTACTAATAATTTATTACGTAAAACAGGAAGGTTATCAAAATTTTACGGTGAAAGGATATTAATTAAAGGAAAAGTATTAGATCAAAATTGCGTGCCGGTTGCGGATGCTAAAGTTTATTTATGGCAAGCAGGAAGCGGGGGTAAATATCCTTACGAACCTTTAAAAACTAGAGTTGATAAAAGAAGATTTACAAGTAAAAGCGATTCAAGTTTTACCGGTTCCGGTATTGCTACTACTAATAATAAAGGAGAATATTACTTTATTAGTATGTTGCCTTATACATCTTCTCGTTATTTGAGAAGTGCAAATATAAGAATAGAGCATCCTAGTCTTACTACTCTCGAAACACGCTTAGACTTATCTGATCAAAATATGTGTGATAATGAGTGCGGTGAAGTAAATCCGATATTGATCGAACCGCAAGAAAATATGCCGTCTTATTGTTTTGACTTAGTTTTGCAAGGTACGACGCTTAAGAGGTATTGATACAGTACGTCATTGCGAGGAAAATGACGAAGTAATTTGACGAAGCAATCTCAGGATATTTGACGAGATTGCCACGCAGTCTACGACTGCTCGCAATGACGTTTTGCCTCTTTCTGCGGTGCTTCTAAAGGCTTTTTTATACCACAACTACATAATGTAAGTGCTAATACGAATAAATAAAATGTCTTCATTACTATAAATTATTATATGACCTTAAGAAATTATAATAAATATCTTATATGTATTATAGTATTTTTATTATCTATAATAATTTTTATTCCTAAAATTCATGCTAGGCTCTATGAGCATCCTAAGGATAAATTAGCATTTTTAAGAGGTTCAAGCGTTCCTGATAATATAATTTTTTTTGATGAAGAAAAAAATCAATATTCTCTTGATCAGTTTGAAGGAAAGACTATATTGTTAGTGTTTTGGGCTACTTGGAGTGCTCCTTGTGTCAAAGAAATGCCTGACCTTGATATGTTGCAAAAAGATTTTAGGAAATTACCTTTTTCAGTAATTCCGATTTCAGAAGATTATCAAGACATAAAAGTTGTGAAAGAATATTTTAAAAGCTATCAAATAAGATATTTGCCGATTTATCATGATTATAGAAATGAATTATTTAAAGCCTTATGGGTTGTTAGTTTGCCGACTAGTATATTAATAGACCCAAACGGCAAAATAGTAACTAGCTTTGTTGGCAATACAAATTGGTATGACGAAAAGGTTAGAGGTACTATTTTATCTGCCATTTCCGGAAATTATCCTGAACCTAAAAATAGTTATAACGCACAATCTCTGAATAAACCGGCTAAGCCTTTGCTGCCAATACAAAAGGATGCTCTATAGTAACTCCAAGTAAAATAGACGAAGTGTAATTTGGAAAAGAGCAAGGAGTCTATAAGGCGAGGAGCGGAGCATATACTTAATAGGTGAGTACCGCAGATCTTATAAGACAACATAGCCAATTTTTCAAATGAAACGAGTATATTAAATTAAAAATGAGTAAAATTAATGAATGAAGTAAATAAATCGACTATGGCGAATGCTGAATTTGATCAGATAATAACCAAACGACAGATAAGTAAATTAGACCAATTATTTGCTTCGGTTTTTGGTAATTCTAAAGAGGTGATTGCCGTTTTACGCCTTAGCGGTGTTATCGGTAAAGTAAGTACTATGCAATCGGGACTTACGTTAGAATCATTAAATGCACTAATAGAAAAAGCTTTTAAAATAAAGAAATTAAAAGCATTATGTTTAATTATTAATTCTCCCGGCGGTTCTCCGGTACAATCTGAACTTATTGCAAAACGTATTCGTGATCTTGCTGAAGAAAATAAAATAAAAATTTATAGTTTTATTGAAGATATGGCGGCTTCAGGCGGATATTGGCTGGCTTGCAGCGGTGATCGGATATATGCTTTGCCGAGTTCGGTTATCGGTAGTATCGGAGTAGTATCAAGCGGATTCGGTTTTCATGAAGCAATTAATAAACTTGGGATAGAGAGAAGAGTTTATACGGAAGGCAAGAATAAATCAGTATTGGATCCGTTTAAACCTATTAATAAAGATGATCTTAAAATTATCAAAGATTTGCAAAAGCAGGTTTATGAACATTTTATAGAATATGTAAAAACAAGAAGAGCAGGAAAGTTAACTCAGCAAGACGAAATTTTATTTAACGGTGAATTTTGGGCAGGGCAAACGGCGCTTGATTACGGCTTAATTGATGGCATAGGTGATATATATAGCGTAATGAAAGAAAAATTCGGTGATAATATTAAGTTTCAATATCTGTGTGCTAAGCAACCTTGGCTTAAAAAGAAACTTGGCATGGGAAGTAAGATATTAACCGATAATCTTGCTAATTCTTTAATTGATGCGGTAGAAAATAAAATTATTAACGATAAATTTGATATGAAATAATATGACAATAACACAAGTTAAAATTAAAAAACTAGAAAATTTTTCCGGCAGTTTGCCGGAATATGCTACAGAGCATAGTGCGGGGATGGATTTAATAGCCGCAAACGAGCAACCTATAACAATAAAAGCAGCCGCAATACAGCTAATTCCAACAGGCATCGCTATAGCACTACCGGATTCGTTTGAAGCCCAAATAAGACCCCGTTCGGGTCTTGCCGTTAAACACGGTATCACGGTTGCTAATTCACCCGGTACTATTGATGCAGATTATCGAGGTGAAATAAAGGTCATTCTTATTAATCTCGGTAAAGAAGATTTTATTATAGAAAAAGGCATGCGAATTGCACAGATGATAATCGCAAAGTACGAACGTATATTATGGGAAGAAAGTAGTAGTCTTATGGAAACGATGCGTGGTAGCGGTGGCTTTGGTTCGACCGGTGTTTAGTGGGTATCTATGTCATTCCCGCGTAGGCGGGAATCCAGAAAAATAACCTTAATATTGATACAAAAATTACATATTAGATAAACCTATAAAAAATAAGTTTTTTATAGGTTTTACTGGATTCCTGCTTTCGCGGGAATGACATTAACGAGCCATGCAACAACGCTTTTAGTAGCTCGTAATGACTATTAGGTATCCACGCAACAAATCATAAAACTTATGAAAATCACAATAAAATTGTTAACCTCTATATTGTTGTTATTAGCTTTGAAAGTAAATGCTAATTCTGATGCTGTAGATAATGTTAAACAAGTTTTTACCTATATCGATCAAAAAAATTGGTCACAAGCCGAAGATTTAGCTTTAGAAGTAAATAATAAAATTTTAACAAAAATTGTACTTTCTCAGAAATATTTAGATAATAAATATTCAGATAATAGTTTTGAACATGTAATAAGGTTTTTATGCAATAACCCGGATTGGCCTCAAAATAAGCTGCTTGAAGAAAGAGCAGAAGAATATCTAAATAATAATACAAATAAAAAAGTAATTGTTGATTGGTTTAGTAAACATTCTCCTCTTACCGGCAAAGGTTATAAATTTTATGCAGCAGCTGCAAGTAGTTTAATCAAAGATCAGAAGATATTACTACCTATTATTAAAGAGGCTTGGGTATACGCCAATTTCACTCCTGAAGAAGAAAATGCATATTACAATAAGTGGCATAAATATTTAACTGCCAGTGATCATTTAGAGCGAATAGAAGAACATTTATGGAAAAATGATATTAGATCTGCTGAGCAATCCCTGAAATATGTAGAGCAAGGTTACCGTAATGCTTTTAAAGTCCAAATTGCGATTATAGGTAAATCGCCAAATGCTGAAAAGCTTTTTAAAAGTGTTCCTGAAAAATACTATACTTCCGGTTTATTATATCGTTATTTAGATTTTAAAAAAATGCAAAAGCCGACAAAGGAAATTATTACTTTGTTTAAGAAAGCTAAAAATAACCGTAAACATTTTGCTAAATGGTGTCGTATTCAGTCCTATTATGCTCGTGAATTCATCGAGTACAAAGATTTTGCTAATAGCTATAGAATGGCAACGCTTCCTTTTGCTACTTGTCCTGAAACTATAAGGGAGCAGGAGTGGCTTGCGGGCTGGCTTTCTTTAAGTTTTTTAAAAAAGCCTGATCAAGCATTAGTACATTTTAATAAGTTTATTAAAGTTGTTAAGACTCCGATTAGTTTGGCACGTGGGTTTTATTGGCTCGGTCGTACTTATGCAGCAAAAGGCGATAAGCAAATGGCTAGAAAATTTTACGTGCAGGCAGCTAAATATTCTTTTACCTTTTATGGGCAGGTAGCAAATATTGAATTAAATAGGACAAAGTTAGTTTTACCTCCTATTCCCGTAATAACTTCTGAAGAAAGGAAAATTATAGAAAATAAAGAGATTATTAAAGCAATAAGGTTATTGGTTAAATATAATAAAAACTACTTAGCCCTGATATATTCCAAAGCAGCAATGAAAAATACTAAAAATTCTGCAGAAATTCAAATAATTGCGAATATTATTAAAGCCAATAATAATACTAATCATATGGTTGAGGTGGCAAAAATTGCTGCCCAAAATAATGCTTTTATTCCGGATTGTGCTTTTCCAACGCCTTATAATCTAGTAGGTTTGCCTATCCCACCTCATTTAACTTATGGCATAATTAGACAAGAATCGGTTTTTGATCATAAAGCAGTAAGTTATGCAAATGCTATGGGTCTCATGCAACTTATTAAAGGTACTGCTTGTGATACCGCAAGATCCATAAATGTTAAATGTAATGTAGCAGACTTAACTAGAAATCCGGTATATAATATTAAACTTGGTGCGCATCATTTCAAAAAATTATTAGATAATCATAAAGGTTCTTATATTCTATCCATTGCTTCTTACAATGCCGGAAGTCATAATGTAGTAAAATGGATAGATAGGTTTGGTGATCCAAGGGATATAAAAGATACAAGAAAAGTTATTGACTGGATAGAACTTATACCTTATCGAGAAACAAGAGATTACGTTCAAAGAGTACTTGAAAATGTTCAGATTTATCGGGTGATCTTAAATAAGAATAGTAGTTTGTACTTTAAGCGTGACTTACATGCTTGTGATATAGCAAAAAGTTAATTTCTATTAGTGTTTTATTTTGACATATAGTAATATATAAGTATAACATCGACACTAATTAAAAACTATGAATTAAGGAGGAGAGTATGAAAAAATTAGAGCAACACTTTAAAAAACATCGCAATGATAACGATATTCAAGTAAAGAAATATAAAGACGATCTTAATGTAATCGGCATTAGATATGACCATAAATTTGCACATGTTGCAGTTCCAAATCATGCTACCGGTGGTTTTGAATATTTTAAATGGGATTGGATGACAAGCATTACGGGTAGTCATTCAGAAATAGTACCAATATTTAAGAAAATAGTAAGCATTTTAAAAGAAGCTCAAAGTAACCCAGCCCAGTATGAAAACTTAGTATCTAACTTGGATGCTAGTACTAAAAATGCACTTGAGGTTACTATTAGGAGTAATAATATTACTGTACCGATACAAGACACTAATAAGGTAATGTCAGAAATATTATCAGGAATGCAAACATGGCTAGATACAAAAAGTCATATCCCTGTGGACCTTAAACAACAATTCTTAGATTTAGGTTCTAATCATTTAGAACTATTCATAAAAGCTGCTTATAACAAATTTAACAATAAGTGGATAGTTAAAGAGTTTGTTGATAATGCTGTAAAAACTGGAGAAGAAGGTAGAAAATATCTAGCTGATTGTGATTGTAGTTCAACTGACCAGCTATGGACAAAGCTTGTTGAACCTATAATAGAAAACCTTAGAATAAGCGAAAATTCAACTGATAAATCTGAAGATGATGAAATATCAGAGGCTTCGGCGAATAAACTTGGAGCAAAAGTAAAGACTTTAGCACTATCTAATACTCATGAACTACCAGCACAAAAAGAAGCATTAAAGCTTGTATATGATATGAGGAAAGGTAATATAGATAAAGCAACTGTTGTTCAGAACATTAATTTTTTTGGTCAAGACGATACTGTATTAGGTGGGTCTGTAGAATATAGTGGCCTTACTATTGACCAAATCAAGGCTAAAGCAGTAGAGATTGCCGGTGATGATGCTGTTTTAGAATAGCTTCTTAAGGTTATTCGCATTTTCTATGTTATGTCTGTCCCTAGCTAAAATGGGAATCCAGTGCTTGCCTCTGTCATAGCGTGGCTTGTCCACGGTATCTAGAAAAAATAAAATAAAGACTGGATGCCGTGGTCAAGCGCCACGGCATGACATAGTAGGTTTACCTGTTCAACAATACCTATCAATTATATTCATGATTCTTAAAAATATATCTTTACTAATAATATTATTTTTTTCAATATCAACTTTTTCTGCTGGTCATAGTCTAAAAAATATCTCTATTACTGTTGTTGCTCCGGCAACAGGAGCGGATAATAAAACCTTGTCGGATTTAAAAAATATTAATGGACTAAATTTACAAATTTCTTCTAAGTGTTTTGCTAAAGGTAAGCTACCCTTTCTTGCAAGTAGCGATGAAGTAAGATTTAATTGCCTGCGGGATGCATTATTTGATGAGTCTGATAATATAGTATGGAGTTTACGAGGTGGTTACGGCTCTGCGAGAATAATTCCCGATTTACTAAAGCTATCAAAACCAAATAAAGAGAAATTCTTTATAGGATATAGCGATATAACAGCGTTACATCTTTTTCTATCACAAGAATGGGGCTGGAAAACTATTCACGGCAGTAATATAGCCGATCTCTTAAAGCCGGAACAAGATCAAGGTAATTTTACCAAGCTTGCTGAAATATTAAAAGGTAAAGTAAAGCAGGTTACTATAGATAATTTAGTGCCTCTTAACGATATAGCAAAATCAAGTGATCTTGTTAACGGCAAACTAACAGGTGGTAACTTAACTATGGTGCAGACTAGTATAGGAACGAGTTGGCAAATAAAGACTAAGGGCAAAATTCTTTTTTTAGAAGATGTGAATGTAGTTCCTTTTAGATTAGATCGTGAGCTTTTACACTTAAAGCAAGCAGGGTTACTTGAGGATGTTAAGGCTATAATATTTGGTTCATTTGGTAAAGATCTTGATGCCACAATGTTAGTGCTTCGTAATTTTGCAGATAGTTTAGATATACCGGTATTTAAAACAAATAGATTCGGTCATGAAAAAATTAACGATCCGATTATTTATAATACGAATAGTAAGATTATTAAAAGTAAAGAATTTAAGTTAGTGATGGGGGTGTAAGCACTATTGCGAGCAGTTGCTAAGCCGTTATTGCGAGCGACTGAAAGCCTTGTTGCATGGTTTGTTTATGTCATATTCCCGCGTAGGCGGGAATCCTAGGGTAAAGCGAGATAAATCGAGCTTTAAAAAAAGTTTTAAAGTACTGGATTCCTGCCTATGCGGGAATGACATAATTAGCCTATCGACTCAAATGCAAATAATCATTATACTTTGATAAATTCAAATCATAAGAAAAGAATTGATTTGTAATATAATGTTCAAGTAATTTTACTAATCCTGCTTTATGTCTATTTAAAGTCTCAATGCTTAAAGTTATTTCCGTTGTGTGCACATAAGGTTCGGTACTAGTTATTTTTACGTAGGCGATAGTAATATTGTTATTTATAACTGGATTCCTGCTTTCGCGGGAATAACACAAAAGGGGCTGGGGATGACATAAAAGGGACAGAGAATTACATTTCGTAAATCCGTTTTCTAGTAACATCAAACTTTCTATGATAAGTTGCGGAGAGAGTCCAAGCTCTATTTCTTTCTTAGTCGGAATAGTACCGGTCTTATAATCTAGTATAGTGATATTGTTTGATTTACTTATTTCAATTCGGTCAGCTATACCGATTATTTTTATATCTTGACCTACAATATTTAGCCGTAACTCCCCTTTGGTTTCAAAATAGATTTCTTTGCAGTTTTTTCGGCGTTCTATATCAAATAAAATAAAAGCTTTGCTGAAAGCCGTGAGTTTTATTTGCCAAGTTTTTTTTGTGTAGCTTGGTAAAATAGTGCTATATAAAATATGATTACCGATATTTATTAAAGCATTTTGTTTATCAAGCAAATTTAAATTAATATATTGTTTGTCGTAATTTTTAGAATATTCCTCTAAAACTTTATGAATCAAATTACCGAAATCCGATATTTTAGGTTCTTCCCATATATGATCTTTTTTACGTAGTCCAAGAATTTTCTTAGCATAAAAACCGTATGGGTTTTTTATTAATGTTTCTATTTCGGTTACTGATAAGGTGGTTGGGAAAGAGGGGCTGTGGATCTCAATACTCTTGTCATACCGTGGCTTGACCACGGTATCCATATAATTACTGGACCCCGTGATCAAGTCACGGGGTGACACAGAACCTTTTTCTAGCTTCAAAAATAAATTACTCGGCACTGACAGTTTCCCATCATATTTTTTAGCATTCAGTATAACTATTTGCTTATTTTGTAGAAATAAATTGAAGTAATCTGAATATAGAGTAGGGGCAATTTCATCGTAATCTATATTTAGTATCTGCAATGCTTGCTTGCTAAGCCATGGGTGAGCTTTAGCACTAAGTGTCCAGTTTTCATTATTAAAATGCGGTAATATAATTAAGTCAAATTCACATAATGCTAAATCTTCAGGCCGTCCTATAATAATACTAGCAGCGTCGGTATTTTTGTAATACTTGATATTAGAAAGTAAAAAAGAAAAAATTTTAGGAAAATCCTTTTTATCCGTTGAATTTATATATTTACTATATGCAGTTAAATTTGTTAAAAACTCAAGTAGTTCTGCTCCTCCTTCTTTTTCCCAAATAGTAGGCAAAAGTTTTTCAGTTATTTCTTTAGTTAAGGTTAGAATAGCTTGTATATTGTGTGGAGTATCGGTAAATAAAATATCTATTAAGTTACGGCAATACTCTCTTATATCCTCATTATCAAATTGTAATTGCAATAAATATTTCGGTGAGGATATAAAACGGTTTTTATTAGATAGCATTAACTCTAACTGCTGCACAGTAGGGCAGTTAATTAAAGGATTTTTAAGTAATAAAAATAGAAGTTTTAAATCAAAATTATTACATAATATTTTAATAATGGACGTTAGTAATTCACCTATATTAGTAAGCCTTAAGTCATTACCTAGTAGATCTTCATATTTGTCTAAAAAATTACAATATACTCTTTTAAGCTTATTATTATTTGTAACGATTGCAATCCGTCTGTCTTTATTACGGCTACATATATAAGATATTTGTTTAGTTTCTTCATAAATGTCATTAGGTTCATAATAAGATATACCATCGCTAATCTGCTTGGAGGCAGGATTATAGTGAATTATGTAATCCTTTAATTCTTCTTCAAATCTTTTAAAAAAAACATTAGGCTTGAATATTCCGGCGAGTATTACCTGCTTATGTCCTGTTTTTATTTTTATTATTTCTTCTTGTAATAGCTTTAATTTATAAACTGCTTTAGTTTGTTTTTGAGTAAACGATATTTCTTCTTGCCATCTTAAAAAGCAATATTCTAGAAATTTATAAATCTTTTGCCAATAGTTAGAATTGTTATAGACTTCAATTAATTTTATATCGATATTATTGATTATAAGATCATTAAACAATTTTCTTAAAAGTTCTGCAGCTTTTAATGATTCATTTTTATTCAAAGGTAATTCTTTATATTCGGTGATAATTGATGATAAAATAAGTAATTCTTCTATTTTAGATATATAATCCGAATCGATTTTTTTTGAAATAAGAGAATTAAAAGGAATAATGATAGGTAATTTAATTTTATATTTATCGGTTAAAATCTTCTTTAATTCTAGGCATGAGAAATTATTAGGCAATATTATTTGAACTTTTGTATCTTTACCTAATTTATCAATGATATACTCAGCAAAACTTTTCAAAAAAGAATAATCAGCAGTCATAAATAATGTTTTTGACGATAATATAGCAGATCAAAGGTCCGAAATCTTATTTAAAATGATAATATAGTACAATAAATAATATTTGATTATTAGTTTTTTATTAAGTATCTTTAAATATTTTAATATAAATTTAATAAATAAGGTATCATATGAAAATTTTTATTATATTATTTACTATTATAGTCTCTATAATATCACGAGCTTATGCTAATAATTTAAACTCACATATAGCTTATTGTGATAATATACAAGTAGAACAACAAGAAGATTTGGTAATACAAAAATTGGTTAAACTATTTGTGACTGAAATGAATTGTATTATTAGCGGCTGTTTACAACAATGGGATGAAGATAATCGGGTAAAATATTCAATTGCTTGGCAAGAACAATGTGGACCTGTAATTTATGGTCAGTATCAACTAGAAGGTAATGGTAGAGGTTCTACTTTCGTATATGAACGCTCTAAAAATTCCGTATGTTGTTGGCCGTTTGGATATGAATATAATAAAGCGTTTGTAATATGTTCATCTAATGATGTTAAAAACTAATATTTACTTACTCACTTTTACGAATTCTTTAAATAATTCTAAATCTACTCCATTATCGTTAAGATATTCAGGATGCCATTGAACGCCGATAACAAATTTATGTTTCGTTGATTCAATGGCTTCAATTATACCATCTTCTGCTGTTGCAGATACGATAAGATCATTACCAAGTTGTTTAGCAGCCTGGTGATGAGTCGAATTAACCATAGTTTGTAGCTGGTTATTAGCTATTTTAGCAAGTTTAGTATTTGCTTCTATATTAATTGCATGCGAAACGATGTTTTTAGGCGAAGGTTGTGTATGATTAATTACAGTTTCAATATAATCGGGAATATGTTTAATAAGCGTACCCTTAAAAATAACGTTTAATAACTGCATACCTCGGCATATTCCTAAAACCGGAATATCTCTCTCTAATGCTTTCTTTAAAACTAATATCTCAAAATTATCACGTTCTTCATTGGAAACTACTATATCTTCGGCGTATTCCGGCTCATAAAATTTAGGATGTATGTCCTCATCACCGCCTGGCATTACAACACCATCAACAAGTTCCATAAGCTGATTTATTGTATCACTTTGATAAGGTAATAATAGCGGTACACCGCCGGCTGCAATAATCGCATCGGTATAGTTTCTTCGCAAGGCGTACCATGGAAAAGCAGCGTAAGTATATTTTTCACAATTTTGAGCTAAATCAGGTGTAACACCTATTATCGGTTTTTTATACATTTTATTATCATTTTATTATTTTTCTGTTAGCTATGTCATTCTTCATAGTACCGGACAGTTCATAAAGGTCCTATCATTGCAAGCCAGCATTTATGCTGACGTGGCAATCTCAGGAGTTTTTTTATATTATCTTATGAGATTGCCGCGTCGTTGCTAACGCAACTCCTCGCAATGATGATGACTTGGCATCCACGCAGCAAAGCCACTATTACCCCTCAATATGCGGTGGTGTTTCAAAAGTATGGAACGGTGGTGGTGAGGTAAGTGTCCACTCTAATGTGTCTGCTCCTTCTCCCCAAGGATTGTTTGGACAATCTTTGCCGTATTTTAGCGTATAGAAAACGATAAATACAAAATAAAGGGCAGCAAACATAGAAATACCTGCTCCTATCGACGAAACCATATTCCAGCCGGCGAAAGCTTCAGGGTAGTCCGGTATTCTTCTTGGCATGCCCGCAAGACCTAAGAAATGCTGCGGGAAGAAAGTTAAATTAACGCCTATAAAGGTAATCCAAAAATGAATTTTGCCTAAAATGTCCGGATATTGTTTACCAGATATTTTGCCAAACCAATAATAAAAGCCTGCAAATGCCGTAAATAAAGCACCGAGCGACATCGTATAATGGAAATGTGCAACAACATAATATGTATCGTGCAGAACTCTGTCAAGTGCCGAATTTGATAGGATTATGCCGGTTACGCCGCCGATCGTGAATAATATAATAAATCCTATCGAAAATAGCATAGGAGTTGGGAATGTAATCGAACCACCCCACATAGTCGCTATCCAGCTAAATATTTTAATACCCGTAGGAACTGCTATAATCATCGTTCCGGCAGTGAAATATATAAGTGCATTATAAGAAAGCCCAACAGTAAACATATGGTGAGCCCATACGATAAATCCAACAAAGCCTATGATCACCATAGCCCCGATCATACCTTGATAGCCGAATATAGGTTTGCGTGAAAAAGTTGAAATAACTTGACTTACTATACCAAAGCCTGGAAGTATTACGATATATACTTCAGGATGACCGAAAAACCAAAATAGATGCTGAAATAATACAGGATCACCGCCGCCGTCAGGCTTAAAGAAAGTAGTTCCAAAATTACGATCTGTAAGTAGCATAGTAATAGCTCCACCAAGTACCGGCATCGCAAGAATTATTAGAAATGCGGTAACTAAAATAGACCAAACGAATAACGGCATCTTGAAAAGGCCCATTCCCGGAGCTCTCATATTAAAGATAGTAACGATTAAGTTAATTGATCCAAGGATTGACGATAGACCGGTTAAATGTAAACTGAAAATGGCCATATCAACGGCTGCACCGGGGTGACCGCTTAAATTACTTAAAGGAGGGTAGAGCGTCCAGCCCGTTCCTGGCCCACCGTCAACAAAAGCTGATCCCATAAGTAAAAGAAAAGCAGGCACTAGTAGCCAAAAACTGATATTGTTAAGGCGTGGAAATGCCATATCGGGAGCCCCTATTAACAGAGGTACGAAATAGTTACCAAAGCCACCGAACAAAGCCGGCATAATCATAAAGAATACCATAATAACCGCATGTGCTGTGATAAGCACGTTATATAGCTGGAAATCATGATTTAAGAAAGTGCCGCCGGGCATTGCAAGCTCTAACCTAAAAAGCAGTGAAAACAAACCTCCGACAATTCCGGCAAAAACGGCAAATATGATATACATAATGCCGATATCTTTGTGATTGGTAGAAAAAAGCCATCGCCTCCAACCGTGTGGGGTGTGGTGGCCATCGTGATAAATTTCGGTAGTAGTTATATCCATAATTGTTATTCTGCCTGTTTTAATTGTTCGATATCTGTTTCAACAATTGCCGGAATATTCCGAGTGATTTTATCATAATCCCAATCCCACCATTGAATTTCAAGTAATTGCTCAACTATCTCATCAGGAAATCTATATCTTTGCAGGATTACCGACAACAATACTATACTAGTACCCATAGCAATAGCACAAAATTTTCCTATAATCAATTTAGCAAAATAAGCTCCTCTAACATTTTCATATTCAAATTTCTCAGGGTGATTAGCGTCATTGTAATAAGTGTAATTTCCGACTATTATATTTAGATTATGGATAAAATGTTTTAAAAATATCGTTTCTTTTGCTTGTTTAGGAAAAAGATGGGGATAAGGGTTATTGTGGTTAGTCATATATTAAAAAATTTAAAGTAATAGTTTTAGTTTATAAAATACTTGCGTTATAAATTACCATGCTTCTTTACCTGCTGCATCATCACTACTTAATAATTTCTTGATGTCGATTAGAATCGGTTATATCGTTTAGTAATTTATCTAGTTCAGATATTTTTGTATTATAATTTTCCATAGAACTTCTAAATATAATTAGTTAGCTACCAATTTTGGCTTCTTGCCATTCATAGCAGTCTTATTCTTGCTTGCAATCCAATTGTCGAAATCCTCTTTACTGACTACTTCTATAGCAATCGGCATGAAGCCGTGATGGATGCCGCATAGTTCGGAGCATTGTCCGTAATATACGCCTTTTTTAGCCACTCTTGTCCAGGTCTCGTTTATTCTGCCTGGGACTGCGTCTATTTTAAATCCAAGTGATGGAACGGCAAAACTATGTATTACGTCACCTGCGGTAATGAGAAACCTTACGGTAGCATTTTCAGGGATAACAATTCGATTATCAACATCTAATAATCTTTTGTGGTTAGGTTTTAAATTCTCATCAGAGATCATTACGCTATCAAATTCTAAATTATCATGATCAGGATATATATAATGCCAATACCATTGATAACCTACTACTTTAATAGTTAAATCCGTTTTGGGTATTTTTTCGGCATGACGCAATATTTTAAAAGACGGCACTGCAATAATAACTAAAATTATTATAGGTATTACAGTCCAAATTATTTCTATTAAAACATTATGTGAAAATTTTGCCGGTACGGGATTATTTTTTGCATTAAATCTGATGCATACAAAGCCAAGTAATCCGGCAACAAATAAAACAATAGCTGTTGAGATATAAAGCAGAAAATTATGAAAATGATGTAATTCCTCCATAATCGGACTTGCCGGCGGCTGGAACGTTACTTGCCAAGGTAACGGCTCGGAAGCAAAGCAATTACAGCTAACAATCAAAAAACAAATTAAAGCAATAGACATTTTTCCAAATTTCGCTTTTGGAGGTAATGTATACGTCAATCCGGTACTCGAATCCTCACTTACGCTTTTGTACTCTGCGGTTCGAGGGGAAGTGTCTTCTTTAAATTCCTCTCTATAAGCTGGTTTGGAAAAATGTCTAATAATATTTTTCATAGCACATATAAAGTTATTTACGTTTAATATAAATGGATATACAGTTTTATTAAAGTAAAAATCGATAAATTTTTGTAAAAACTACATATTTTTAATAATATTTGAGCTAGAAAGTGTACCTATATTAGGATGTTGCAGTAAGTCAATAACTTCTATTACTTTCGCATTTCTTAATTTTGCTTGAATTTATTGATTAACTGAGGATCGTGTTTTGTTACGGCGATTACAGAAGGACAAATATTTTGCACTAACCGAGCATAATCATTAAAATCTTGTAGTTTAGGTAATATAAGTACTTTATCAACAAATGTGAAAGAACTTAAAATTTTTGCTCGTTGTAATTGATTATGGATAGGTTGACGTTTTTTATATTTAATAATTGTTTCATCCGGCTCTAAAGCAACGATTAAGTATTTACCGTGTTTTTTAGTTTTGCGTAGAAATTCTATATGACCGTAATGTAAATAAATCAAAACAACCTCCTACTAGAACTATTTTACTATTTATACAGTTTTTATTTAAAGAAATATTCTCATAATATTCTATTTTGGGTAATTTGACAGTATTATGGCTAGATGAGCAGGACATAAGATTTATAAAAATTAATAAAAAATTAATACAAATAGGAAAAGTCTAGGCATAATATGTCTCTATATAAGTTAATGAAAATTAACTTATATAAAAAATTAAATTTTAATCAAAAAAAAACTAATTAAAACAGAAATAAAACAAAATTTTACAATTTTCTATTGTAATTTGTTTGTATATAGTTCATATTATTACTAGTAATGAAAAATTGATTCAAATAATCTTCAGAGCAATTTTAATGAATGATACCGCACTATCTTATGATTTTAATGGCATATTACCATCATCTTTTATTAGTGCACGTCTCAGGAAAATCCTCACCTCTGCCTCCTTATTATTATTTATAGGATTAGTTATTTTTGTCTCTTTTGCTGTTAATAATTATGTTAACAACACTTTATCCATAACTTTAGTACAACCTGATAGTAGTGAAGAAGAAACAATTTCATTTAAAGAAGTAGTAGTAAAAAAAGGCGATACTATAAAGTCAATTTTGATAGAACAACATATCCCTAAAAATGAAATAGACAAAATTGTAAGTTTAATAAAGGAAGGAAAATTATCTTCTGCTCTTAAAATAGGGCAGCAAATTACTTTTGAATATGAAACAAAAATTATCGAAAACGAGGATGAAGATTTAACCTCAGAGGTAGCATTCTTAAATAAAATCGTTATAATTATCGATAAGCTAAAAACTATTGAAGTAATTAGAGAAGGTGATAATTTTAAAGTTGAAGAAATTGTAGTACCTTTAAGTAAAAAAGTTGCTAAATCGTCGGTAAGTATTGAGGCAAATTTTATGTCAGCTCTTAAAAAACTGGGCTTATCGGATAACAGTATAATAGAGCTGATTAATGCTTATGCTTATCAAATCGATTTTCAGCGTCAAATAAAACGCGGTGATACTGCAACCGTAATAACGGAAAAATACGTAACGGAAGATGGTAAATTTTCCCACCACGGTAAAATTCTATATGTTTCATTAAATCTTTCAGGGAAAGAATATAATATATATCGTTATTCTCATGATAATAACGCAAATAATCATGCATTTTTTTCCGAAGACGGTAAAAGCGTAAAAAGAAGCTTACTTAAAACTCCGCTAAAAGTTATAAAAGTTTCTTCACATTACGGTAATAGAAAGCATCCGATACTCGGTTATACTAAAATGCATAGGGGGGTTGACTTTGCAGCTCCAACCGGTACGCCTATATATTCCGCAGGAAACGGAGTTATAACAGAAATAGGTTGGAAGTCGGGTTATGGAAAATTTATTCAGGTAAAACATAGCGGTACGCTATCTACTGCTTATGCGCATGCTTCAAATTTTGCAAAAAATTTAAAAGTGGGAAGTATCGTAAAACAAGGACAAATCATCGCATATGTCGGAAGTACCGGCAGAGCTACAGCTCCACATTTACATTATGAAGTTAAAATTGATGGCAAACATGTTAATCCTATGTCAGTTAAAACAACACCGGGTATAGAATTAAACGGAAAAAATTTAGAGAAATTTAAACAATTTAAAAAAGAAATAAAAACTTTAAGTGTTAAGCTTGATAAGGAATTACAAGCTGATAAAGCAGCCACAGTTTCATTGTAGAGTGAATCCTTGTCATACCGTAATCAACTGGGTGTTGTACGACTCTTATGTCATTCCCGCGAAAGCGGGAATCTAGTAAAATCTATAAAAAACTTGTTTTTTATAGGTTTATTTTATCAAATATATAATTTTGTATTAATATTAAGGTTGTTTTTTCTGGATTCCCGCTTTCGCGGGAATGACATTTACAATTATGCTCCCACTATTAAAAAAACTATATCTCACATTTGCTCGTAGTAGTCGTATAATAATAACCTTAGTGATTATTGATCAGTTAAGTAAATGGTGGTTTATTGATAATTTGAGATGGAAGTCGGGCTTAATGCTTAAGGTTACTTCTTTCTTAAATATGGTTTATACTTGGAATTACGGTATTAGCTTTGGTCTAATGCGTGAATATTATCAATATAGCAATGCTATTTTCTTAATAACGAACACGATTATTGTCTGTTATTTATATTATTTGATGATACGTTCAAAAACGATCGGAAGCTTTGCCGGTTATAGCTTTGTAATCGGCGGAGCTGTTGGTAATCTAATTGATAGATTTTTTAGAGGAGCAGTTTTTGACTTCATCCATTTTCATTATCAGAATTATAGCTTTCCCGTATTTAATTTAGCTGATTGCTTTATTATAATAGGAGTAATTATCTTAATAGAAGATTATTATAGTACTAAAAAAGTTATTGAAGAAAAGGCTAAAGGGAATTATGATAATGCTCAAATTGAAGCTATGGCTGAAAAAATTCGTAATACCGATAAGGGTGGTAACGATAAAATAGCCTCCTTGCAAAATTAAACTTATAGAGAGCAATTTGAAGGAAACACAGAATGCAGAACCGTAGCGTAGTAGACCTACTTGAGGATTCAAGTACCGGATTGACGTACAAATTACTTCTAGAAGTTCATTTTGCAAGGAGGCTATTTTAATTTTAATTTATAGGTGTTTAAGTGAAAAAGATTTTTGTATTATTTACTGTTTTATTAATTACTTCTGCTTGTAGTAAAAAGTTAAAAGAAACCGTAGGTATATCAACAGTTGGACCTAATGAGTATCAAGTACAGCGTGCTAAAGCACTAGAAGTTCCGCCTCATTATTATTTACCTGATCCTGGACATAGCAAAACAACTTACAGTAATGTAAAAGGACAAGGTGAATTTAATGAAGGTGAACAAGCATTAATGCAGGACATGCATTAGTATACTTGATTAACTTCAAAAATTGGCTAAGTCGTTTTACAAGAGCTGCGGTGCTTACGTATTAAGTATATGCTCCGCTCCTCGACTTGTAAACTCCTTGCTCTTTTTGAAGTTGATCAAGTATACCTGTTCTTGAATACTAAGACTGCAATGTTTTTTCAAATTAATTCATGAATTCTCATACAAAACAAAAAATAGGTGTTTTTGGGCTTGGTAAAACTGGTATATCGGTTTACGAGGAATTGCAAAATAAATATGATGTAATTGTTTATGATGATTTAAAAGCAAATAGAGATATATTTGAAGAATTATATAGTAAAACCGCTATCGCTGCTTTATCTGATTCAAGATGGCAAAATTTAGATACAATTGTCTTAAGTCCTGGAATTCCTTTAACGCATGAGATAGTCAATATTGCAAAAAGTTTTAATATTCCAATCACTTCCGATATAGACTTATTATTTGCAAAATCAAAAAACTTAAAATTTATAGCTATAACCGGTACAAACGGTAAAAGTACTACTACTGCTTTAATAAGCCATATCTTAAATAGTAGCGGTTTAGACTATCCGGTTGCCGGTAATATTGGAGTTTCTGCTTTGCAAGCTAAAGCAAGTAAGGATGGATATGTACTTGAATTGTCTTCTTTTCAGCTAGATCTAGTAAAAACCTTTACAGCTAAAATAGCCGTGCTTCTTAATATAACTCCCGACCATTTAGATAGACATCAGGATATGACCTGCTATATTGCCGCAAAATCTAAGATCTTTGATCGAATGGATCAAGAGAGTTATGCGGTAATTAATATCGATAATGATTATTGTCGTGAAGTCTTTATAAAATTGCAGCAAGAGCAGCGTATAAAGCTAATTCCTTTTTCGGTTGCTCAAATTCTTGAAAACGGTATTTCGGTAGTTGATGATAAAATTAGCGCTAATTTTTGTGATGATATAAGTTTTGAATTACAGCATAATTCAGAAAGTTTTAGACAAGATGAATTTCAAGGTGAGCCTGCGGAGCCGGAGTGTATAAAAATACGTGAGCACAGGCAAGACCTGCAAAATTCGCTTGTATCAAGCTTTATGCATTATGCTGTACCTTTTAATAAAAACCTGCAAGGAGTTCATAATTGTGAGAATATTGCAGCAAGTTATGCAGTAGCTAAAATAATAGGAGTAGAACCTAAAAAAATACTTGAATCTATAAGTAGTTTTCAAAGTTTACCTCATAGAATGCAATATATCGGTAGTATAAATAATATAAGTTTTTACAATGATAGTAAAGCGACAAATGCCATATCTGCCGTGCAATCAATTAAAGCACTCGATAATATTTACTGGCTTGCGGGAGGAATTCCTAAAGAGGGTGGTATTGAGGAAATAAAGCCTTATTTCAGTCACATTAAGAAAGCTTATTTTTATGGTCAAGCTAAAGAAATATTTGCAAATACTGCTAAGAATATAGTAGATTTTGTAATATGTGATAATCTTGAGCAGGCTTTCGATCTTGCTTATAAGGATGCAGTAGGTGATAACGCGGAGATAAAAAATATCTTGTTAGCACCTAGTTGTAGCTCATATGATCAGTTTAAGAATTTTGAAGAGCGTGGCGAGTTGTTTATAAAATTGTGTAGTATCCTGTCACTCCGTGGCTTGATCACGGGGTCTAGTTAAAAATACTAAATAATATTAGTATTTTTTATTGTTTTTCTGGATACCGTGGTCAAGCCACGGAGTGACATCGAGGGTGTTTTCCGATCCCTGCAATAACATTATAAATATAGCCATAATTGAATAACTATAATATGCATAACGAAATATCTAATAACTTTATAAAATTATGGTGGCGGAGTACCGATAGGCAAATAATAATTTCTTTAATTATCTTATTTGCTTTTAGTCTAATGCTTGTGACTACCTCAGGTTCAGCAGTAGCAAGTAGAATAGGTCTTGAAGAAAGTTATTTTGCATCTAGACAAATGTTTTATTTAGCTGCCGCTTCAGGACTTATATTATTATTTTCATGTCTTAATAAAAAATGGTTAAGGCGTTTTGCAATAGTTGGATTTATTGCTAGTATAGTTTTATTAATAGCAGTTAAATTTTTTGGCTATGAAGTAAAAGGCGCAGTGCGATGGATTAATATTCTAGGTCTATCTATTCAACCTTCGGAATTTATCAAACCGTTTTTTGCAGTTGTTACAGGCTGGATATTATCGCTAAAATTTAATGATGATTTTCCAAGTTTTACGATTTGTGTAATACTTTATTCTATTGTTGCTATTCTCTTAATGATTCAGCCGGATTTTGGAATGCTTGTAATGATTACGGCAGTTTTTGGTATTCAACTGTTTATTGCGGGTATGCCGATATTTTGGATTGTTTTAGCCGGTTTTTTAGGAATGATAGGAGTAACTATTGCTTATTTTTGGTTACCGCACGTAACGCAAAGAATTAATTCGTTTTTAGATCCAGATAGTAGCGAGAATTATCAAGTTAGTAAGTCTCTTAAGGCGTTTGAGCATGGCGGGTTATATGGACGAGGTCCAGGGGAGGGGGCAGTCAAGCAGGTACTACCCGACTCGCATACGGATTTTATTTTTGCTGTAGCAGGTGAGGAGTTTGGAGCTATTATTTGCCTTATTGTTATAGGTATATTTGCTTTTATAGTATTAAGAAGTCTTATTAAGTTATTAAACGAAACAGATAAATTTGTACAATTCGCTGCTAGCGGTATAATTGCACAATTAGGGCTTCAGGCAATAATTAATATGGGTGTGACTTTACATTTACTTCCTACTAAAGGTATGACATTACCGTTTATTAGTTACGGTGGTTCTTCAACGCTTGCAATAGCTATCGCTACCGGTATGCTTCTTGGCTTTACAAGATACCGAACGCCGTTAAATTCGTACAAAATTCGTAATATTGAAATATGAAAAAAATCATTTTGGTAGCAGGAGGGACGGGGGGACATTTTTTTCCGGCAGTTGCTCTTGGAGAAGAATTAATCAAACGTGGCTATGAAGTTCATTTTATTACTGATTTAAGATGCAAACAATATATAAAGCAGGATATGAAAGTAATTTTTCATATCCTAGATTTAAAACGCTCAGGTAATATTTTCTTGTTTTTACCTAGGTTATCAATTGCAGTTTTAAAGGCTATTAAATTATTATATAATATGAAGCCTTCCGTTACTGTAGGGTTTGGCGGTTATCCTGTTATAGCTCCAATGTTTGCGGCAATTTTTTTAAGAGTACCGATTATAATTCATGAACAGAATTCTTACCTTGGAAAAGTTAATAAATTTTTTGCAAGCTTTGCTAAAAAGATAGCTATTTCTTATGCAAAGATAAAGAATTTACCGGAATTTGCAAAAAGTAAAATAGTAGTTACCGGTGGGGTAGTTAGAGAGAATATTAGGGAATTAAAGGTTATAGAAATGTCGTCCCGTGGCTTGACCACGGGGTCCAAAAAGTCTTTAATAAAAGCACTGGACTCCGTGGTTAAGCCACGGAATGACAAGCTTTTTACAATATTCATCTTTGGCGGTAGTCAAGGAGCTAAGTTATTTTCAGAGCTGATACCTGCAAGTATCCAAATTTTGATGCAAAAACAGCCAAGTCTTGAATTAAATATAATCCAGCAAGCGGCATTAGATGATCAAGTAAAAATAAAAGATATATACTCGAAATTAAACATTACCTATGCATTTGCTGAATTTTTTGATAATATGGCATTGCAATATAAAGAAGCCGATTTAGTGATTTCAAGAGCAGGAGCGTCTACTATAGAAGAATTGACCTATATAGGGTTGCCGGCAATCTTTATTCCACTGCCTAGTGCTGCGGATAATCATCAATATTACAATGCACAATTATTGGAAGATGAAAAAACAGGATGGTGTTTAGAGCAGAATAATATTTCTGCAGGAAAATTAGCAGATAAAATACTCGAATTGATAAGTAATCCAAAAATATTAGAGGATGCTTCACAAAATTTATTAAAAAGAAGAAAAGAAGGGCATAAGCTATTAAGTAACCTAATAGAAGAGGTGATTTAGATTTTGTTTTCCGTCATTGCGAGGAAAGACTGTAAGTTTTGACGAAGCAATCTCGTGCTAAAGTCCTGAGATTGCCACGCGCCTTTTAGTCGTTTGTGATGATGGGGTGGAGACATACAACAAGACCAAAAATACCTCAGAATAACAATAATTTAATTAAGCACATAGCAGTTCGGCTCTTTATTCTTGCAAGTTTAGCTATTATGTGGCATTAATCATATTAGACTTTCTGCATAACTTGCTTCTAAGGGTAATTTGTGCGTCGATCCGTTACTCGTATCCTCACGTACCAAAGCGTACGCTGCGGTGCTGTGTTCCGTGTCTTCTACAAATTCCTCCTTATTAGCTAAGTTGTACAGGAAGTCTAATAAAAGTTTTGGAATAATATAAATATATGTTAAAAAAAATTATAATATTATTTTTAGGAATGTTTTTACTTTCAGCTTGTACAGATAATTTTAGAAGCTATTTTCAAAGATCAGCAAATAACAGATTGGTTGATAGCAAAGGTGCTAAAGGCGGCAAGAGAAAACCTGTATATAATAATAAATATATTACTTTGGCTAAAAAGAATATAGTAGAAGATAATCTTGATGATGATAACGATGATGACTATGATAGTGATAGTCCTTTAAGAGGAGAAAGAATCGATCCTGTAAAGAGAAATCGTGAAATGTATCTTAAGATGATTAAAAGGGATATAGCAAGGCAAAAAGCAGAAGCCGGTTTCGCTGAATCCGATGATGATATGACTTTAAGTAGAGCGAATAAAAAGGTTAGAAAAGACGATAGTGATAAAGAAAAAAAGATACAAGAGGAATTAAATCAGATAAAAGCCATGCTTAGAGAAACTAAGCGTGATATATCAAAATATACTTGTCCAAATGCTGTAGTAAATCAAAATTATGCCCCGCCCGTTACAAATTATGAGCCTGTAAATTATCCACCGGTAAAAAATAGTAAGCCGTATAATAACAATTCTAAGGTAAAGCAAAAATTTATCCTTGAAGATGATGATAACGGCAGTAATGCTTGTTCGATATAATAAGCCTATTCTTAGCTAAAAGCAGAAATCTCCAGTCTTTAGATATATACAGCAATCTCTGATATGATATATTTATCACTACCAATAGGTTTATTATTTATTAATAAAAATTAATATTTGAATATAGAAATATGTTAAATTTATTAATAGGTATATTATGAAAAGTAAACTCTCAGCAAGTACTGCTAGTCTTACCTTTATAAAAGGCCTTCAAAACCCTATTGTTACTGAAATAAAAGAATTAACAAAAAAATTACATTTTTAAAGATCAAGAGCTTGAAAAAGCTTACGGTATGACTTCAGATGATTTTTCTATTCAAGCAACAAGAGAACAGATATTATATGCTTTAAGAGCTGTGGAATCTGCAAAACAACATTCAACAGACAAGACACAAGCATTTATTAAATGACTATGGTATTTGTGTTGCTTACTCATTTGCTAATTATAAAAGAAGCGGTAAGGACATACTAGAATTTGTATCACCTTATTTATTAAAAAACGCATCTGATTAGATCAAAAGTCTTATGCGTTAGTAAGCACATCGCCTGTACCGTCTACTCCTTCTACAACGGACACATTTAATTATGATAGTGATGAAATTACGGTTATTGGAGAAGAGAACACGATGCCGAATACTGAACACGCTTGATGCCACTGTCATGCCGTAGCTTGTCCACGGGAGCTAGTCAAAAATACTAATATTATTAGTATTTTTAGTTATTTTCTGGATATCGTGGTCAAGCCACGGTATAACGCCGAACGAGTTTCTCGCGCCATACAACAACATTAAGATTTCCAATTTAATTCCGGATAGTTTCTAATTTCAGCTTTATAATTGCTATGCTTTAACCATTTCTTAGCTGTTTCTAAATATAGGCAAATTATCGGTGTGATGTATAAAGAGTAAGTAATTGCAATGTGTGAGTAAACCTCCCACTACTGCAGGTCCTAGTGATCTTCTCTCTGTTCTTGTTGCTCCGACTCCAAGCGCAATAGGCATAGTTCTTATTAAGGCAGCTAGGGTAGTCATCATAATCGGTCTGAAATACATGCTTCATAAATTGCTGCATGCCGAAGATTTATTGCCAGTTCTCTCAAGTTCTAAGGCAAAATCGATAATCATGATAGCGTTTTTCTTCACTATACCGATTAACATTATAAGTCCGACAAATCCGTACATATCAAGTTCGCTATTAAATATTAGTAGAGCGAGTAATGCTCCCAATATAGCGGTAGGTAGTCCTAAAAGTATAGTTATAGGATGCACAAAACTTTCATATAACATGCCAAGGATGATGTAAATAACTATAACGGCAAGTCCAAGCAATAAGCCAAGATCGGAAAAAGACGGCTGACATGCCTGAACTGTGTCTTGGAAGCTTCCCGTAATCGTAGTC
This sequence comes from Rickettsia conorii str. Malish 7, assembly GCF_000007025.1. Taxonomy (NCBI): domain Bacteria; kingdom Pseudomonadati; phylum Pseudomonadota; class Alphaproteobacteria; order Rickettsiales; family Rickettsiaceae; genus Rickettsia; species Rickettsia conorii. The sequence goes on from NC_003103.1 coordinate 557,830, forward strand.
AGCATTTGTAACTCTCTTATTGCTTGATTAACTTTTGGAACGGCATCACTAATTGAATATCCATCTTGCAGGTTAAATGATACCATAACTGAAGGTAATTGCCCGAAATGTGAAATACTAAGCGGGCCAACAGTGTTAACAATTTTAGCAAGGGTAGTTAGCGTTACTAAATTGCCGCTTGTGGAGTTAATATTGACTAAAGATAACATTGATGAATCTGTTTGATATTTAGGATCTAGTTCTAAAATAACGTCATATTGAGCTGTTGGGGTATATAATGTGGAAATCTGCTCAGCACCGTAAGCTGCATATAAGATATTCTGGACGTGCTCGACTAATATACCGAGTTTTGCAGCCTTATATCTATCAATCTGCACTAAAGTTTATGGCTGTGCTATTTGTAAATCCGAAGTTACGTTAATAAAACCTGGCAGTCGTGCGAGCTTGTCCTTTAATTTCGGTGCAAAGCTAAATAGCACATCTTGATCGAGTTCTTGCATAGTATATTGATATTGGCTTTTGGTTGCTGGTCCGTCGATCGTAATAGTAGGTACGTTCTGGATATATACCCTTAAACCTACTAAATGATTTAGTTTTGAACGTAACTGATCTATAACGGCGTCAGCTCCTATTCTTTGATCACGAGGTTTTAAGCTAATCAAAATCGTACCCTGATTTACGGCAGAGTTTCTACCTGAAACACCTACGGCAGAAAAAAATGAATCTATATTAGGATTTTTAAGTAATACATCACTTACTTGTTGTTGTTCTTGCACCATCGCATCAAAAGAAATAGTTTGAGCGGCGTCGGTAAAAACTAAGATTTGTCCCGTATAGGAATAAGGCATAAAGCCTTTGCGTACTTTCCCAAATAAATAAGCCGTTGCGATGATTACTAAGAGAAAAATATAAGCATAGTAGTTTTTGAATGCTCTACTACTGTTGTTAGACTGCTACCATATTTTTGTTTGACATATTCAAAGGCTTTTTCGGTTAGTGGTAGGTCGTTATTGCGAGGCGTCAAAGGCGCCGTGGCAATCTCGGTTGGTTGCCCTGAGAGTGCTTCGTCACTACGTTCCTCGCAATGACGATCCCTCAAAAACACATTACATAACATAGGAGTTACGGTTATCGAGATAACTCCCGAAAGCAAAATAGAGGTAGTAATAACAATGGCAAGTTCGTGCAGTAGCTTCCCTAAAATTCCGCTCATAAATAATATTGTGATGAATATCGTCATTAGGGATAAAGTCCTTGAGACGATAGTAAATCCTATTTCTTTAGTACCGTTAATACATCCTGCTATTTTACTCTCGCCTTTTCCCATATGTCGTGTGATATTTTCAAGCACTACTATTGCATCATCCACGACAAAACTCATCGCAAGCGTTAGAGCCATTAAAGACATATTATCGATGCTATAACCGAATAGATAAAGGCAAAAGTACCGACAACTGATAAAGGAAGGGCAATAGTCGGAATAATCACGGACCGTCAGTTATGTAGAAAGAGAAATATAGCAATCACTACGAGTATTAAAGCGAGTAGCATAGTAAAATTGGTATCATTTACCGATTCTCTGATATAGAAATTGACCTATCAAAACATGATATTAATATTAATGCCCTCAGGGATTTGCCTGCGAAGCAACGGCAATACTTCTTTTATAGAGTCGACTATTTCAATAGTATTAGTAGTATCCGGTTGTTTTTGAATAGCAAGTATTACCCCCGGCTTATCCCTATACCAAGCGGCTATTTTATTATTAGCTACGCTATCAATGGTTTTCCCAATATTTTTAAGAAAAAGCGGATTACCGTTTTTATAAGTTAATATTAACTCATTATATTCTTTAACATTTTGTAATTGCCCAGGGGCTCTAATACTTGAGTAGATATCTGTACCGTATAAAGCTCCGGTCGGTAAATTAACGTTAGCAGAGCTGATAATGTTTGATACTTGGTCAAGCCCTATATTATTTACTGCCATTTTAACAGGGTCAATCTGCACACGCACTGCATATTGCTGTGAGCCGTAAACTTGTATCTGTGCAACACCCGGCAGCATAGATAAACGCTCAGCCATAATTGTTTCAGCGTAATAGTCCACGGTATATAAGGGGAAGAGTCTCAGAGGTTAAAGATAAATAAAATATAGGTGCGTCGGCAGGATTTACTTTACAATATGAGGGCGGGGTAGGTAAGTCGTTCGGTAGTTGCTTGTATGTCTTGTGCCGCTGCATCTATATTTCGGTCTAAATTAAACTGCAAAGTAATTTGAGTAGTACCGTTACTATTAACCGAACTCATCGAGTCAATATCTGATATCGTCGAGCATTGCTTTTCAAGCGGTAATGCAACTGAAGATGCCATAGTAGTAGGGTCAGCTCCAGGCAAGCTTACTGAAACCGGAATAGTCGGGCAGTTGATGTCAGGTAAAACGCTTACCGGTCATATCCTATAGCCGAATGCTCCAAACAGCAAAATAGTTGCCATGAATAAAGTAGCAAGAACCGGACGCTTAATAAATATTTCTGAAATACCCAATTATTTTTTCCTGTTTTATGGATTTTTTCTGTCATACATATCGTCATTGTGAGTGACTGTAAGCAGCGTGGCAATTTCATGAAATAATGACAAACTCATAAGATTGCTTCGTCAATTACTTTGTAATTTCTTCGCAATGACGATTTGACACTACTCCTCCCTAACACTCACCTCTGCTCCGTTAGATAATCGTATCTGCCCGTTGGTGATTACCGTTTCTCCCTCTCATCTATACCGCTTTTAATAACAATAAAATCATCATTAGAAAACACTATATCTATATTCTTGACCACGGCTTTATTATCTTGATCGACAATAAATATATAAGGACCTTGATCGTTAGTTTGCATGGCTTTAGACGGAACTATTAAAGCCTCTTGTTCGATGTAAATCGTTAGGGATACACGAACACACTGTTCCGGCCATAATATTTCGTTTTGGTTAGGTAGTGTTGCTTTAACTTTGATAGTGCCGCTATTTGGATCAATCTATCGACAAAAACGATCTCACCGTCTTTAATTTCTTGGTCGCTTATGGTTCTAACCGTCAAAGCTAAATGATTAGATTTTTGAGATTTATTAATACGATCGAGATATTTTTCAGGTACGGAGAAGCTGACATAAATAGGCGAGCTAGTATTGATAGTTACTAGACGCACAAAATCCGGCGATACTAAATCACCTATATCCACATTACTCTCACTAAGTTTACCATCAAAAGGAGCTACTATTTTTGAATACTCGATTGTAAATTAGCGTCTGCAATAATTGCTTTATCGCGTTCCACGGTGGCCCTAAGCATATTCATATTAGTTAGTATCTGTAAATACTGCTCTTCCGAAACAGCTTTTTCCTCGTATAAAGCACGATATCTTGCCTCTTCTTTTATAGCATCTTCAAGGTTATAAGTATCACTTAGTAAATTTGCTTGTGCTTGCTGTAATTGATTTTGAAAAGGACGAGAATCGATTTCATATAATCAATCACCTGTTTTTACTTCTTGTCCGTCATCAAAATTTACACTTAATATTTGGCCCGTAACTTGAGATTGAATATCGGCACTTTGGTCAGTTTCAGCTACTCCTGCAAGTTCTATCACATCAGATAAGTCTTTTCTGATAACTTGTGTTACCTCAACCGGAGCTGCTATAGTGATTTGTTTACTGCTTTTATTATGATGTTTTATTACCCAAACCACTAATATTACTATTTAGTACTAGTAATGTTATCAATATCAAATGCCGCATTATTGTTTTAAGCATTGTTATTTGCCAAAATCAAAAATAGGTCCTGCTATGTTGCCGTCTACCTGCCAAGTCTCAGCTGAGTTAGTAAACAGAGTATTAAGTTTATTGCTACCGAATCCTAATAAGCCTGTTAAAGAAATTTGTGGAAAATAAGTAGCTTTTATTGTTTTTAAGTTTACATCTGCTGCTAGTAAATTCTGCTCTGCTGCTTTAATATCTGGTCTTTGCTCTAAAAGCTCTGATGGTAATATTTTAGGTAATACCGGTAGAGCAGGGAAGTAATCTATTGGTTTATTACGATAAATTAAGCCGTTTACTATATTTTCAGGAATTCTACCTACTAAAATTTTTAAAGTGGTTTCCTGCTCATGTCTTTGTTGTTTTAAAGGCGGCAATGATAACTTAGTAAGTGCAAGCTCGGAAGCAGCTTCACTAACCGATATTAAATCACCTACGCCAAGATTATATAATTTCTGATTTAATTTATAAATTTCCGTTTGAGCCTCAATTAGCTTTTCAGTTAGATAGATTTGTTTGTCTAATACTAAAAGATTAAAGTAACTTATAGTGACGTTACTTATAACTGATAAAAGTACCGCTGCCTTGCTATACTCACTTGCAAGGAAAGTTTTTTTAGCTGATTCGCTAGCGTTGGCGGCTGCCTCTATAAATCCAGCTCGTAATTAAGCACGCTTGCTAGCCCCAAATTATTAGAGAATTTCGGTTCATTCGGTGCTTTTGTTTCTTTACTGTTTTTTGTTTGATTTGCTCCGCCTTGTAAATTGATTTGTGGAAATCTATAAGCATTAGTAAGGTTAAGCTGTGCTTGCGCTGCTAGCACATTACTCATTGCCAGCTCAATATCGGAGTTACCGGTTAAAGATTCTTCGATTAGGTTATTTAACACCGGATCGTTAAATTGCAGTCACCACTTGGAGGATACATTATTATTTTGTTCTAGAGAATAATTATTCCAAGTAGTAGGTAATGAGAGTTTAGGGGGAATATTATCGTGTTTTGCATTACAACCACATAGAAGAAATGATGAAATCGATAAAACTAGAATATATTTTAAGTAAATGCAAAATCGGTATATGAAGTTCATCGATTAGGTTCATTAAAATAAATTACTTAATATTAATTATGAATCTTTAAACCGTTATGTCAATATAGACTATTATTTGTTCAACTAACTATTTTTATAATTACGTAATAATGTTGCTATAGCATATTTTAGAAAGCTTGATATAAGTAAATTTTGCAGGATTCGCTTGTGTGTTCACGTATTTTTATAAGCTGTGTAGGCTCACCCTTAAATTCATCTTATCTGAAGCTTTCTAAAATATGCTGTAACTTTTCAGAAACAACTTTAATTTCATAATTTTGTTTGAGAGTAAGGTAGGCGTTTTTAGAAAATTCTTTTGCTTTTATAGGGTTCTCTATTAGATAGACAATTTTTGCTGCTAAATCTTCAGCAGAGCCGGCTTTACAAATAAGCCCGTCTTGCATGTCGTTTAAGATTGCTGTAGGCCCTTCAGTATCTGTACTAACGATAGGCATGCTTGCCTCCATTGCTTCAAGCACTATAATTCCAAACGGTTCATGAAGAGACGGTAAGCAAAAAATATCTATTTGTTTAAAGAATTTATCTCTATCGTTAACCCATCCCGTAAATGATATTTGATCTTGTAAATTAAGTTTATGTGCTAAAGCAATTAAATTATCTTTTTCTTCGCCGCTTCCACCTATAACTGCATGAAGATCATATTTTTTTTCTTTTAAAATTTTGATAGCTTTAATAAAAACATCAACACCTTTCTTAGCTACAAATCTTGCTAGTACACCAATTACGACAGGTTTTCTATATGTTTTATTTGGAATAAAGTCTTTAGCAATATTTATCATATTCGGTAGGATGCATATCCTAGATTCGGCAAAGTGATTTTTTAATAAAAATTCTTTCATATGATGCGTCAAGGCAATAACAAAATCACATTTACGTAGTCCTTTTAAACTATAATTATGAGCGATACCGATTAATTTTATATTTTGTGATTTAGCAAATTTACTAAAATTTATTGCTCTGTTACCGTGTGCTATAATTATATCGGGTTTAGTCTTATGAATTATATACTTAAAAATAAGTACCGAGAGTAAATCAAACGGTACTATATTAGGTAGTTTTAAGCTTTGTTTGTGTAGAAAGGAATTTATTTTTGCCTTGTAAGAAGTGATATTTATAATCTCAATTTTTTGCATTTCTAAAGCAGTGCTATAATCTAAAAATGCTTGTTGAATGCCGCCAAGGTCACGACTTAGCATAATATTAAGGATCTTCATTACTTTAATTGCTCGATTTCTTTTTCTGTTAAACCGGTAAAATCTATAATTTTATCTAAAGGTTTGTTTTTTGCTAACATTTTTTTAGCTATAGAAATTTTTTGTTTTGCTTCCCCTCTGGCTTCCCCTTTAGCTTCAGCATCGATAATTTTCTGCTCTTTTACGGCTAGATTATCCATTTCGGTTTTTATCATTTTTTCATAAGTATTTAACTCTTTTTCAGACCAACTAGCTTGATCCAAAGCATAAAAAGCTTTTTTAATAATAAAATCATGACCTATCAAATTCCTTCTAGAGTGCTTTCATGTGCATGTTTAAAGAAACTATGCCCATTTTTTTGAAGGTTCTCTAATTGATCTAATTCTTTATTAAATTTCTCAAGCTCTAAAAATATAAAATAAAAATCTTGTAGGTCGTTCTCATAAGTTTTAGTATCAAGTAATCTATGATTTGATCTCCAATCTTTTTTATCGGGCAATAAAATAAAATCGGCAATAGCTAAGAATATTACTCCTCGAAGTTTTGCATATACTGCCATTTTTTTTATGATCTTCATCTTTGTTTATTATTTTTCTTGAATAGGCCTTTGCTGTATAAAGCTGAGCTCGTTTTTCAAAACCTGGATGTTTGCTGACCTGCATCTCTACAATAAATTGAGTACCGTATTTATCTCTACATAATACATCAACTATAGATTGTCTATAAGCAGCGATGTCGGAACCTTAGATTTTTTTAAAAAAGTAACTTCGGTAATTATTTCTTTTCCCGTATAACCTAAAATGTTATTTAGAAAATGAATAAGTATATCCTTATTTTTTTCTGTACCGAAAATTTTTAAAAATGCATAGTTATTTTTAGGGTCTAAGAAACGTGAAATTAGCATAATAGTCTATATTTTTATATATCATCACTTCATTATAGCAAATTCCAAGAAATTTGCTATAATACAATTTCCTAATATGTAAAACATTATGATTAGTAAAATTAATTTCGTAAAAATGCATGGTCTCGGTAATGATTTTGTTATTGTTAACAAACGAGATTTATCAAGTTCATATGATTTATCGCAGTTAGCAAAAAATATGGCTGAGCGTCATACAGGTATTGGTTGCGATCAGTTTATTATTTATGAAGAGCATAATGATTTTTATGAAATGATTATATATAACATAGACGGCTCTAGTGCTAAATTATGCGGTAATGCTACAAGATGTTTAGCCAAGTTAATTTATCTTGATACGGGAAAGCAAGATATTACCGTAATGGTAGGCAATAAAAAATTGCTATGTAATGTCAATGATGAAAATAATATTAGCGTTAATGTAGGAAGCGTAAGTTTTAATGAAGCTTGGATGCCAAGTCGTGATAAAGTTTGGGAATTTGCAGAGCGTTATATGATTGATTTAAAGGAAACTATTTGCGTTGATATAGGTAATCCGCATGTAGTTATTTTTAGTAAGTTAGAACCTCAAGATCAAAAAATTGTCGGTGAAAGATTGCAGGCTAAGGAATTATTCGCAGATGGGGTAAACGTTAATTTTGCTGAAGTAAAAGATAATAAAATCTATTTATCCGTTTGGGAGCGGGGGGCAGGGTTAACGCTTGCTTGCGGAAGCGGAGCTTGCGGTAGTTTTGCTGCCGGTTTAAAGCGCGGTTTTATTCATTCACCAAGTACTATAGTCTTTAAGCACGGTAACCTTACTATGAAAGAAGAAAACGGTAATATAATAATGCAAGGGGCAGCTACGCTTGTAGCACGTGGGGAATATTATTGTGAGCAATAATTTAAGACAAAACGTAGTAACATTTGGCTGTAGACTTAATATTTACGAAAGTGAGATAATACGAAAAAACTTGGAATTGTCGGGTATCGATAATGTAGCAATATTCAATACTTGTGCGGTAACTAAAGCAGCTGAGAAACAAGCAAGACAAGCTATACGCAGGGCTAAAAAAAATAATCCTGATTTAAAAATTATTGTTACCGGCTGTAGTGCTCAAACAAGTCCGCAAATGTACGGTAATATGCCGGAAGTTGACAAAGTTATAGGTAATGAAGAGAAGTTATTACCTAATTACTACCAAATTACCGATGCAAAAATAACAGTTAACGATATAATGTCGGTGAAAGAGACGGCAAGTCATTTAGTAAGTAGCTTTGACTGTAAGTCTCGTGCTTTTATTCAGGTACAAAACGGTTGTGATCATTTTTGTACTTTCTGTATTATCCCTTATGGTAGAGGAAAAAGTAGATCAGTAGCAATAGGAGCTATAGCAGAGCAGGTAAAGCATTTGGTATTAAACGGCTTTAAAGAAGTAGTTTTTACCGGTGTCGATGTCACGGCTTATGGTAGTGATTTGCCAGGAAGTCCAACATTCGCACAAATGATTAAACGAGTGTTGAATTTAGTCCCTGAATTAAAGAGGCTTAGATTATCTTCAATAGATGTTGCAGAAATAGATGATGAACTTTTTGAGCTTATAGCTTATAGTGAAAGGATAATGCCGCATTTTCATATTAGCTTGCAAGCAGGTGATGATATGATATTAAAACGTATGAAAAGACGTCATAATAGAGCAAACGTAATAGAGTTTTGTCGGAAGCTGCGGGCAATAAGACCGGAAGTATCTTTTGGTGCGGATATTATAGCTGGTTTCCCGACTGAAACCCCTGAAATGTTTGAAAATACAAGAAAATTAATTTCAGAAGCGGAATTACAATATTTACATGTTTTTCCTTATTCGGAAAGAGAAGGAACGCCTGCAGCACGTATGCCACAAGTACCTAAAAATATAAGAAAAGAAAGGGCAGCAATTTTAAGGCAAGAAGGGCAAAACCAGTTGACCGAATTCTTTAAAAAACATATAGGACAGAAAGTGGAGTTATTAGTAGAGAATAATAATATTGCCCATACCGAAAATTTTATTCCGGTAAAGCTAGATAAACCTTTAGAAATAGGGCAGATATTTAAAGCGAAGTTGGTGGCGATAGAAGAGAATTATATGAAGTGTATGTTGGTTTAACGTCATTGCAGGGAGGTATTGTTGTGTAGATACTGAAGGTCGTCATTGCGAGGAGCCGTAGGTGACGCAGCAATCCAGAAAATAATTAAAAAAATTCTGATTTACAGAATTTTTAACTGGATTGCTTCATCAATTGCTATGCGATTTCCTTGCAATGACGGATAAACAGGTCCATGCAACAATGCCCGCTCGCAATGATGTGCTACTGTACAATAAAAAATCAAAAACAAAAAAACAATCATGGAAAATATAGAAACAATATTAAGACTTGCTGAGGACAAAATCTTATTAGTACAAAATTTAAAAGCTCTGCAAGAATATAAAGTAGAATTTTTAGGCAAGAACGGTATAGTGACCGGTGAGCTTAAAAAATTAGGTAGTTTAAATGAACAGGAACGTAAAGAATTTGGCTTAAAAATCAATAAATTAAAAGATAAAATACAGAATATAATAAAAGCAAAAGCAGAAATTTTAGAGGAGCAGGAACTAAATTTTAAACTTGCTGCCGATAAAATTGATTTAACAATCCCTGCACGGAGATATAAACAAGGTTCTATTCATCCAATAACACAATGTAGTGAGGAGTTAATACAAGTATTTTCGCAGTTTGGTTTTACTATAGAAAACGGACCGAATATCGAGAATGATTTTCATAATTTTACCGCTCTCAATTTTGAAGATGATCATCCCGCAAGGCAAATGCATGATACTTTTTATTTGAAAAGTCAGGAAAATAATAAGCCGCTGTTATTACGTACTCATACCTCAACAGTGCAGATTAGAGCTATGAAAAACGGCAAACCGCCTTTTAGGTTTATAGCACCGGGTAGGACTTATAGATCGGATTCGGATATGACGCATACGCCAATGTTCCACCAAATAGAAGGGCTTGTTATGGATAAAAATATCAATATGGGACATTTAAAATATGTTATCACGACATTTATAAAAAGCTTTTTTGAAAATTCTAATATTGAATTACGTTTTAGACCCAGCTTTTTCCCATTTACCGAACCTTCTGCCGAAGTTGATATTCGGATGAATAAAAACGATAAATGGCTTGAGGTCCTCGGTTGCGGGATGGTTCATCCAAACGTGCTTAAAAATGTTGGTATCGATAGCAGCGAGTATCAAGGTTTTGCTTTTGGGCTTGGAGTAGAGCGTTTTGCAATGTTAAAATATAATATCAAAGATTTAAGACAATTTTTTGAAGGCGATATGCGTTGGCTTAAACATTATAATTTTGGGAGCTTTGATATACCGAATTTAGCAGGAGGGCTTACGAAATGAAATTTACGTTATCATGGTTAAAACAATTTTTAGAGACATCGGCTTCAGTTACTGAAATTGCCGAAGCCCTAACAGCTATTGGCCTTGAAGTGGAAGAGGTGATAGATAAAGCGGCGGAATTACAAAAGTTTGAAGTAGCATATATTACAAATATTAAACCTCACCCGTCAGCTGATAAATTAAAGCTTTGTGATGTTGAGACTAAAAGCGGTATGCTGCAAATAGTTTGTGGTGCGCGTAATGCAAGAGCAGGTATAAAAGTAGTACTTGCAAATATCGGAATAGAAATACCAAACGGTAAATTTAAGATTAAGGAATCTGTTATTAGAGGCGAAAAAAGCTGTGGTATGCTTTGCTCTGAAGAGGAATTACTGCTAGCTTCAGAGTCTGAAGGGATTATAGAGCTATCTGAAGATGCCGTAGTTGGAGAGAATTTTACTAAATATTACGGTTTAGATGATCCTATATTTGTTATTAACGTTACTCCTAATCGTGGTGATGCACTTGGAGTTTACGGCATCGCAAGAGATTTAGCAGCTAAAGGAATAGGAATACTTAAAGAGCTAGAAATTTCGGTAATAAAGAGTACATTTATTTCTAAAATGAAGCTTAATGTGCAAGATAAGGAAGCCTGTCCGTTATTTACTTTTAGAGAGATAAGAAATTTAAAAAATAAACCAAGCCCTGATTGGTTACGAAAATTATTAAAAAATGTTGGGGTAAAAACTATTTCAAGCTTAGTGGATGTAACAAATTATATTTCCTATAGCTTTGGGCAGCCGATGCATGCTTACGATGCAGATAGGATAAAAGGGGGAATTACTGTAGCACGTCATTGCGAGAAGCATAGCGATGAAGCAATCTCAGGACAACAAAATGAGATTGCCACGGCTGCTTTGCAGCCTCGCAATGACGTAGCTAAATGCCACGCCCTAAACGGCAAAGAATATTTACTTACAGAGAATGATTTAGTTATAAAAGATGAAAGCGGTATTCAAGGTCTAGCCGGTGTCATTGGCGAGGCTGATAGTAGTTGTACTGATAGTACGACTAATATAATACTCGAGGCTGCTTGTTTTAATGCTAAAATGGTTGCAGCTAGCGGGCGAAGGTTCCAAATTGATACGGATGCTAGATATCGTAATGAGCGTAATATCGATAGAAATTTTACGGAAAAGGCTTTGGATATAGCAACTAATCTTATTTTGTCAATATGCGGAAACGGTGAAGTATCGGAAGTAGTGAAAGTCGGTGAAAAAGAGTCACAAAAAAAACCTTTAGATTTTTCAGCATGTTATTTAGAAAAAATTACAGGAATTAAACTAAATATCAAAGCGATAGAAGCCATATTAAATAAACTAGGATTTATTACGGATGTTAAAGGTGAGATTATAAAGGTAATAGCTCCTTCTTGGCGTCACGATATAACTATTTTAGAAGATATAGCTGAAGAAATCGCTCGTATTTACGGCTATGATAAAATAGAGAGTATAAAATTACCTGAACTAGACCAAGATAATAATAAGCTAAGAGAGCATAAAAGAATATCTAGTTTTAAAAGGATATTAGCAAGCAAAGGCTATGATGAGGTAGTAACTAACTCTTTTATGAGTAGTGAAGATGCAAAGTTGTTTGCTGAATTAAAAGAAGAGTTATTTTTGCTTAATCCTATTAGCATAGGAGACAATTATATGCGTCCTACTATACTGCCGAATTTGTTAAGTATAGTAAGTAAAAATCTAGCACGCTCTATAAAAGATATGGCTTTTTTTGAAGTTGGACCAAGTTTTATAGATTTAAATACGGAAGCAACTTATTTGACGGCAATTATAAGCGGTTCATATAATAATAAAAACCCTCATTCGTTTGGACGAGGCTATGATGTTTTTGATCTTAAAGGCGATTTAGAGTTGGTAGCTGATTATGCAGGACTATCTATAGATAAATGTATAGCAACAAATGGGACAGCATTGCCACAATATTATCATCCAACTAGAGCAGTAAATATAGGGCTTGGTAAAAATTTATTAGGTCATTTTGGGCAGATACATCCTAAAATCTTGAAATATTATGATATTAATCAGGAAATATTTGCATTCGAGCTAAATATTACGAATTTGCCGTTGATAAAAGCTAAATTTGGTAAAAGAGACGAATTTGCAGTATCGGATTTCCAAGCTAATTTTAGAGATTACGCATTTATTGTTGGTCAAGATCATAGAGTCGGTGAAATAATATCATATATAAATAATTTTAATAAAAAGCTTATCAAATCAGTTATATTATTTGATATTTATAGCGGTGATAAATTACCTGAAGGTAAAAAATCTATAGCGGTTAAAATAGAGCTACAAGCAGATGATCGGACATTATCTGATACTGATTTAAATTCGTTCAGTAAAGATTTAGTTGCTGCCATCTCACAAAAATTTCAAGGAACATTAAGAGAATAACAATATGTTAAAATTAATAGTTGAAACAAAAACATTAGTTCAGTCCCTAGGGTTTGCAAGTTCTGTTGTTGAAAAACGTAATGTCATACCTGAATATGCAAACATTAAATTATCGGCAAAAGACGGCAATCTAGAGCTTAGTTCTACTAATATGGATTTGTACTTAAGTCAAAAAATAGCAGTACAGGTAGTAAGTGAAGGTGAATGTACCGTTTCTACGAAAACTCTAAATGATATAGTCCGAAAACTTCCGGATTCCGAGCTTACATTAACAGATCTCGGTACAACGGGACTTGAGATCAAAGGAAAAAATTGTAAATTTAATTTATTTACTTTGCCGGTTAGTTCTTTTCCTGCAATGGATAGTATTAATCCTGAAGCAAGTTTTAAAATTTCCTGCACGGATTTTGCTAAAATAATCGAATCGACAAAATTTTCGATTTCTTTAGATGAAACTCGTTATAATTTAAACGGTGTTTATTTACACATAAAAGACAAAGAGTTTTGTTCGGCAAGTACCGATGGGCATAGACTTTCGATTTCATGGGTAACATTAGAAAAACAAATAAAGAATTTTGGAGTTATATTACCCCAAAAAAGTGCAGAGGAAATTTTAAAAATCGTTAAAGATCCTAAAAATATAAATGAAGATATAGAAATTTTATTAAGTAGCAATAAGATTAAATTTATATGTAACGAAAATACTAGTATGCTATCAAAGCTTATAGACGGTACTTTCCCTGATTATAGTACTTTTATTCCGGAAAGCAGCAGCTCAAAATTAGTAATTAATCGAAAAATGTTTGCAGATAGTATAGAAAGGATAGCGATAATAACCGTTGAAAAATTTAGAGCAGTAAAATTATCGTTATCTCGTGAAACCTTAGAGATTAGTGCCGTCGGTGAAGCAAGAGGTAACGCAAAAGAGGTTATTAATTCTTCACAAGATAAGGAAAGTTTTTATGAATATAATAGTGATGAGTCTTTAGCTATAGGCTTTAACCCGCAATATTTGGAAGATGTCTTAAAAGCAGTGAAATCGGATGTAGTAGAACTATATTTTTCAGATGTTTCAGCACCGGTACTTATTAAATTTCCTGAGAATCCTAAAGATATTTTTGTCGTCATGCCTGTTAAGGTGTAAGTGTTATGAGAACTGGAATATATAAGCATTACAAAGAAAAATTATATCAAGTTATAGATACTGCAAAACATACTGAAACTTTGCAAGAGTTATATGATAATTTCCAGCTTCTGGGTAAGGCCGCTTGAAATGTTTAACGAAAAGGTTTTATTACACGGCAAAAATATTCCACGTTTTGAATTTATTTCTGAGAAATAATTAAATCTGCCCTATGTTCATGCCCGCCTATGCGGGCATGACATCGAGTGGGTTTTTTTGAGCCATATAACAATGCCAAAGAACGGTGGGAAGAAATAATTTTTGACTAATAGCTAAAGCTTCTCTATTATTTCCCTCAAGCACACTAATTAAATATTGGTTATGAAAAAAATTATCGGATTATTTGTTGTAATTATACTTAGTGCAATAAGTACTAGTATCTTAGCGGGTGATTATCCAAAAACAGAACGAGAGCAGAAATGGGACGAAGTAGGTTCTATAGCAGGTGAAGAAGGATTAGTTTTTAGACCGGGTAGGGTTAAGAATGAATCTACTAAAGCTGTAGGAGGTTCAGTTAATAAATATCTCTGGCAAGCAGCATTAGAGACTATAAGTGTTGCTCCTCTTGCATCAGCCGACTCAAACGGCGGTGTGATTATTACGGAATGGTATAGCCCACGTTCTAATCCTAATTTTCGATTTAAAATAAATATATTTATTAAAGACGATGTAATCAGCCCTGATTCAATCGAAGTGAAAGTATTTGAAGAAATGCTTAAAAATAAACAATGGGTACTTAATGAAAACACCTCAAATCTTGCTATCACGCTTGAAGATAAAATTTTAAGAAAAGCTAGAGAGATATATATTAATAGTGTGAGGTAATAACAGTATTGCCGTCATTGCGAGGAAATTACGGAGTAATTGACAAAGCAATCTCAGGATATTTGATGAGATTGCCGTGCAGTCTACGACTGCTCGCAATGACAATGCAGTATATAAATTAAAAAAATATGAACCAAATAGAACAAAAATGGCAGTACATTTGGCAAGAAGAAAAAGCTTTTGAGGTATCAAACGCGAGTAGCAAGCCAAAATATTACGTACTTGAAATGCTGCCTTATCCTTCCGGTAAAATCCATGTAGGTCACGTACGCAACTATTCTATAGGTGATGTTATTGCAAGGTTTATGACTATGCAAGGTTTTAATGTGCTTCATCCGATGGGCTGGGATGCTTTCGGGCTACCTGCCGAAAATGCCGCAATAAAAAATAATTCTCACCCAAAAAAATGGACATATTCTAATATCAAGAATATGAAAAAGCAGCTAAAATCTATGGGCTTTTCTTATGATTGGTCTAGAGAGATAAATAGTTGCGATCCTGAGTATTATAAACATGAGCAGAAATTCTTTTTAGAGCTTTATGAACGAAATCTTGCTTATCAAAAAGAATCATTTGTTAATTGGGATCCGGTTGATAATACTGTGCTTGCAAATGAACAAGTTGTAGACGGGCGTGGTTGGCGTTCAGGTGCAATAGTTGTAAAACGTTATTTAAAGCAATGGTTCTTAAAAATTACCGATTATGCTGAAGAATTATTAAACGAAATTCAGAATTTAAAAGAGTGGCCTGAAGCTGTTCGGTCTATGCAAGAGAAATGGATAGGTAAATCGATAGGTGCTAATTTTCATTTCAAAATTAAGGATAATGAAGAGACTACTATAGAAGTATTCTCAACCAAACCTGAAACCATTTTTGGTGCTAGCTTTATAGGAATTGCCTTTAATCATCCGATAATAGAGCGGTTAGTTTCTAAAACACCTGAAATACTCGCTTTTATAACTCAATGCTCGCATATTACAAGAAGTAGCGAACTAGAAAAGGCTGAAAAGGAAGGTGTATTTACCGGTCTTTTTGTTACTCATCCTTTTGATTCAAATATAGTTTTACCGGTTATTATTACTAATTTTGTGCTAATGGATTATGGAACTGGTGCAATATTTGGTTGCCCTGCTCATGACGAATGTGACCATGAATTAGCTGTCAAAATGAATTTATCTATTAAACAAGTAATTAAAGCAGATATGGATGTACAAAAGACCGCTTATACGGAAGATGGAATTTTAATTAATTCGGATTTTCTAAACGGCTTAACTAGTAACGAAGCAAAACAAGAAGTCATCGGAGAATTTGAGAAACTAGGCATAGGTAAACGCAGCGTAAATTATCGTCTAAAAGATTGGGGGATTTCAAGGCAGCGCTTTTGGGGATGTCCTATTCCTATGATTCACTGCGAAATTTGTGGCATAGTGCCTGTACCTTACAAAGACTTACCCGTTACTTTACCTGATGATGTCAATTTTGACGGTCACGGTAATCCGCTTGATCATCATCCTAGTTGGAAACATGTTAATTGTCCGAAATGCGATAAGCCGGCTGTGCGTGAAACCGATACTTTTGATACATTTTTTGAATCATCTTGGTATTTTACGAGATATTGCAATAGCAATGCTACAGAGATGACTGATAAAAAAGCTTGTGATTACTGGTTACCGGTCGATAAATATATAGGCGGCATTGAACATGCGGTAATGCATTTATTATATGCAAGGTTTTTCACAAAAGTAATGAACGAACAGAATTACGTAAGCGTTCGAGAGCCTTTTAAAGGGCTATTTACTCAAGGTATGGTGCTGCATGCCACTTACAAAGATGAACATAATAATTGGTTGTATCCTGAAGAAGTAGTTAAAAAGGGTAATGAATTTTTTCATAAAGAAAGCAATAATAGAGTAGTGCAGGGACGCATTGAAAAGATGAGTAAGTCTAAAAAGAATCTCATCGATCTTGAGACAATGCAAGAGCAATATGGGGCAGATGCTATTAGGCTTTTTGTACTGTCCGATAGTCCGCCTGAGAAAGATCTAGAATGGTCGGCAAGCGGTATTGAAGGCTGCTCACGTTTTATTAATAAGCTTGAGTATATGTTTAAGGCGATAGATTCTTTAAAAGATGATGTGAATAGCGAGGTTAATAAAGAGCTTAATAGGTTAGTACATTTTACAATAAAGCACGTCGCCGAAGATATAAAGCATTTTGCCCTAAACAGAGCAATAGCACGTATGCGCGAGCTTTCTAATGCTATATCTGCTGAAATATCCAAAGATAAAATTGATGTTAAAACCGTAAGGCATGGCTTTAATGTTTTAGTACAGCTACTAAATCCTTTTATCCCGCATATTACAGAAGAAATTTGGCAAAAGCTTGGCAATAAAGAGCGATTATATAATTTGTCTTTTCCTGCATTTGATGAATCAATGCTAGAGTTAGATACATATATTATGGCAGTGCAGGTTAACGGCAAACTCCGTGATACCTATGAGTTTAAAACTTCCGTAAGTGAAGATGAAATAAAGCAAGTTACCGTCAGTCTGCCAAAGGTACAAAAGTTCTTAGAAGGGAAAGAGCCGAAGAAGATTATCCTCGTTCCTCGTAAAATTGTGAATATACTCGTTTAATTTGGAAAATTGGCTACGTCGTTTTGGTAAGTCTTCGGATGCTCACGTATTAAGTATATGCTCCACTCCTCGGCTTACAGACTCCTTGCTCTTTCCAAATTAAACTGTGTCTATCTACTTTTCATTTATCAGAAGTATATTATTTTTTGAATCTGTCATCCCGTGACTTGATCGCGGGATCTAGTTTAAAATACTAAAATTATTAGTACTTTAAGTTGTTTTTAAATACCGTGGTCAAGCCGCAGTATGACACCTAGCATACTTTTATTGTATTACCACCATACTAACCCAAAAAAAAGTAGTAGTATGACCTAAAACTACCTCCTTATGTTTATCTAATGAAGCATCATAATGCTGCTGCGTCTCATTTATAAAATTACTGCAATTATTATGGTAAGTACCTTTTGAAGCACCCTTATAACTCTGATAAGATGAAGTTTCATAATGCCCCTTCTCTAAGGTAATAGTAAATATTGTTTATTAGCATTAATACTTTATCTATTATATAATTGGCTGCCTACCAAAATGCGGCAAAAACACCGCCATCAATACTTAAAGTGTCTTCTTCTGTTTCACAAGTTATAATCCTAGGATAACAGAGGTTTGCTATACTATCTAGACTTAGATTTAAATCTGACTCTGAATCTAGCACGTCTATTTTTTTTCTATTAGTCATAAAGATCCCCTTTTAGTTACTAATTAATTAAACTTTTTGTATAACTTGCGTCTAAGGGTAAATTTGTATGTCAATCCGGTACTCACATCCTTACGTATTTTTATGTATGCTGCGGTGGCAAGTGTTTCCGTGTTGTCTTCAAATTCTTCCTTATTAGCTATATTATGCAATAAGTCTATTGTAGGCTCAGTAATTTAAAAAAAATAGACTATTAAATAGTGCGCCTGATTTTATACCTGAAGTCAATAAATGGTATTAATAAATTAATGCATGAAAATATCGATTTCATTCCAACCGATAAGGTCTAAATTAGCTCTTATCGGTAAAAAACGGAAAATATCTTGGGCAAGTTCATACCTATTTTCTTTAAGTAGCATTTTTTGTAAAATATCTTTTAACTGATGCAAATAAAGCACATCTTTTGCTGCATATTCTTTTTGTTCTGAAGATAAATTATCTGCACCCCAATAGGAAGATTGTTGTTGTTTTGAAATATTGATATTAAGCAATTCTCGGCACAAATCCTTAAGCCCATGACTATCGGTATAAGTTCTAACTAGTTTTGAAGATATTTTAGTACAAAAGATATTTTCTAAATCTATACTTAAATATTTTTTTATGGATGCTAGATCAAATCTAGCAAAATGAAATATCTTACATCTAGTTTTATCTAGTAATAATGCTTTTACATTAGGAGCTGTATAATCTTGATTTGTAAAATGGACAAGATGAGCTTCACCATTGCCGTTACTAAATTGTAGCAAACATAGTTTATCTCTATGTAGATTTAGTCCCATTGTCTCGGTATCTATAGCTAGATCTCCTTCAAGTTTAAAATTATTAGGTAGGTCGTTTTGATAAATTTTTATAGTCATAAATGATTTTTAATTCCTTTGAATCAATAATGTTGTTGTGCGGATCGAAAAACGCGTTCTGTGTCATACCGTGGCTTGACCACGGTATCAAAAAAAAATAAAAAAAGACTGGATCTTGCGATCAAGTCGCGGGATTACAACAAAGTTTTGTTATTGGTGATTAAACACCTGCTCATTTGGAGCAGCTACTCCTAAAACTTTCTTTGCTTGTTCTTCTAACATATCTTTATTTAGAGATTCCGTTCGAAGTAATTTGACGTTATGCTCAAGTTCTACTCTTTCTGCTCGTAAGCCTTTTAGTTCATCATAAGCTTTTTCAAGCTGCCTATTTACTTTTAGATATGCAATAATCCCTTTGTTACCATATATGCAATGAAAAACAAAATATCCAAGCAGTAAAGCTAAAACGATATTTAAAATTATTTTTTTAGCATGATTATTTAAATGTATTATCATAAATATATCTTCATAAGAAATAATATCAGAGTGGTTAAAATAATACTATCAAATCTGTCTAGCACTCCTCCATGACCGGGTATTATATGACCGCTATCTTTAATATTAAATTTTCGCTTAAAATATGAAATAAATAAATCACTTAATTGAGCTATTAATGCTAATATACAACTAATTATAAACAAATAAATTTTATTTGAAAAATAGTAATTTTCAATATGAAAGTTTGGTATAAAACTAACTAATACCGCAACTAAACCTGCTGATAATACTCCCGTCACTAAACCGCTCCAGGTTTTTTTAGGACTAAGTTTTGGAGCAAGTTTTGCTCCTTTAAAAGTTTTGCCGCCAATCATAGCGAAAGTATCTACCGACCACATTATGCAAAAATAAAGCATAATAAGCCATCTATTGGTATCTTCCATACTTAAAAATATTAATAGGCTTATAGGAATCGGAATAATAATTAGCCCGATTAATAGATCAGGAATAGAAGAGTAGGTCATATTATACCATTCACTTAACATTCCCGTACCTACTAATATCATTAGAATATAGAATAAAGGCTTACACCATAATATAGCTATGACAAATAACGGAACTAAAACTATACCGGACAGGATTCTTAAATATATGTTTGATTTTTGTTTATCTTTTACCAAATGTTCTTTTCCTTTTTGAGTAATCATTTATAGCTTCTTGTATATCATATTTATTAAAATCAGGCCAATATTTGGGTGAGAAATATAATTCAGCATAAGCTGCTTGCCAAAGCAAGAAATTACTGATGCGATAAACCCCGCCCGGTCTTATTAATAAATCTACATCCGGCATTTCAGGATCATATAAAGCGTGTTGTATATCGCTGTCACTTACTGCTTTTTTACCGCTTGTAATAATTTTTGTGCAGGCATCAACTATTTCTTGACGACTTCCATAACTAAAAGCTATACAAAGCGTTATTTTATTATTATTTTTTGTTAATTCTATAGCATTATTTATTTGTTTTTGCAATGAGCTACTTAATAAAGTCAGTCTACCTATTACTTTTATTTTAACGCCGTTTTTATGTAAATTATTTAATTCGGTTTTTAAATAAATACTTAATAATTTTATTAAGAAATCTACTTCCGTGCTTGAGCGTTGCCAATTTTCGGAAGAGAAAGTATATAAAGTTATATAAGGTATGTTAAGGTTAAGAAACTCAGGCAGTAATTCACGAATTTTATCGGCTCCTGCTTTATGCCCTTCAGATTTTGTTAAGTTATGCTGATCTGCCCAACGAGCATTACCGTCCATTATTATTGCTAAATGTTTTATATTAGTCATTATTTTATATTTTAGATGTTGCTGCATGGATCGATTTTTCCGTCATTGCGAGCGACTGCAAGGAGTGTGGCAATCTCATGAAACAATATAAAATTTCTGAGATTGTCACGCCCTCGGCTTTGCCTATCCTTGTAATGACGATTTGGCATCTACACGGGAATGACATCGGTAGTCATATTTTAGGTATTTCGATTCTTACCGATAGCCCGCCTAAATCCTTGCTATCTTCTAAATAAATAGAGCCTTTATGATCGTTTATTATTTCTTTAGTAATAGCAAGCCCAAGCCCTACGTTACTTGCATTATCAAGCTGTCTTGCTTTATCCGATCTATAAAACGGTTTAAATACAAGGTGTGTTTCCGTATCATCTATACCGGGACCGTTATCCTCAATAATTATAGCTACGGTAGATGAATTATCTTTTGAGGATATCTTAATTTTAGTTCCATGTTTTATAGCGTTACCGATTAAATTAGACAAGGCTCTTTCAAAAGAATGTGGCTTAATGCATACTTCTAGTTTATCTAAATTAGTAGGTTTTATAAATTCAATATTTACATGTGACCATTTGTTAAAAAAACGTTCCATCCAAGGTAATAATAAAATGTCTTCAAATTCTTCTGTACTTTCACCTTTAGCAAAATCTAAATAAGAATTTATCATTTGCTGCATAGTTAATATATCTTGTTTTAACCCTTCGATTTCTTCGCTTTCTTCCATCAATTCAAGTTGTAGCTTCATTCTTGTTAAAGGAGTTCTCAGGTCATGAGAAATCATAGCAAGCATAGTGGTTTTTTTAGTAATTTGTTTTTCAATACGAGCTTTCATTTTTAAAAAAGCAAGCCCTGCTTTTCTTATTTCTAAGGCTCCTGAAGGTTTAAAATTTTTGCCTTTTAAAACACCTCGACCAAATTTATCCATGCTATCCGCAAGAGTGAGTATTGATTTAATTTGATTTTTGGAGAAAATAATAGAAACAGAAAGTAATATAACAGTTAAAGATATAATCCATAAAACAAATATATATACTGTAGGATTAAGTAGTAACTTTGCAGGAAAAGTAATATATAATACTCCATCTTTTAATTCTAAAAATACTTCAATTTTATTTTCCTTATTTAGTTTAACTATATTTTTTTCATGGATTTTTGTAGCTAAAATATTTTTGAATATAGTTAAAGGTTCACCTAATTTAGGCTGTTTTATAGATAACTTTTTATTAAGCTGAAACTGATAAGATAAATTAAGATAATTTTCCGATAAATGGGTTATCTTTCTTGAATTATTTCTATGTTCTTTAATCAATGATTCTATTTCATTGATAATAATAGTACTAGTATAATATGAAACATTATACCAATGACGATCGTAAAACAAAAATATAGCAACGATTTGTCCTATTAAAATCGGAATGATTATAATAAACATAAACCGTACAAATAATGTTCTTGGTAAAGCATATTTCAAAGAGCTTGATACAAGCGAATTTTTCAAGATTCGTCTGTGCTCACGTATTTTTATACGCTGTGTAGGCTCGCTTTTAAATTCATCTTGTCTGAAGCTCTTTGAAATATGCTGTAATAATTTAGATATAAAGTGCATAGCCCTCATTACGCACAGTTTTTAGATATTTCGGCTCTTTTGGGTTGTCTTCTATTTTGCTTCTTATTCTTGTAATTTGTACATCGATAGAACGCATACTAAGCCCTCCCATTATTTTTGACAGTTCAAAACGACTAGTAGATTTACCGGAATTTTTTATTAATATCTCAAGTAATTTTTGTTCAGTAGAGCTAAGAGATACAATTTGATTATTCTTGGTAAATTCTTTTGTATCGGAATTATAAAAATTATTGCCGAATTTAATTATATTCGTTTCTTTTGTAAAGTTATTATAATTATTGATTAAGTTATTTATCCGAAGTAATAATTCTCTCGGTTCAAAAGGTTTAGTTATATAATCAGAGGCACCGGCTTCAAGTCCTTTAACACGGTCATCGGCTTCCGATAAAGCAGTAAGCATAACTATAGGAATATTATTACCGGCATCCCTTATAGTAGTAGCAAAATCAAGCCCTGTTATTTCAGGTAACATAACATCTAAAATAATTAAATCATAATTAGAAGTTTTTAATAGATTTTTAGCTTCTATGACTGAGCTTGCCGTTGATACTAAAAACGCGTTTTTATTTAAAAATTGCTTTAAAAGTGCTAATATTCTGCTATCATCATCAACGATTAAAATATGTGCTTTGTATGTATGCATGTATACTCGTTTAATTTAAAAAAATTGTATTTCACTATTGTCATCCCGTGGCTTGACCACGGGATCTTATGTCGCAGGCTGTGTTCTGAGATCCTGCGATCAAGTCGCGGGATGAGGTTAAATACTACTGGATTCCCGCTTTCGCAGGAATGACATAAGAACTACGGCCGTATAGCTCATGACGATTGACAATACTTTAATATAAATATAGGTTAATGACAATGGTAAAACTAGAGCAAATTTTTTGGCATGTTTGGATTAACGGTGATTTAGTTCCTTATCAATTTGCAAGGATTCATGTTTTGACTCATAGCCTGCATTATTCAGGATCGGTATTTGAGGGTGAGAGAGCTTATAACGGCAAAGTTTTTAAACTAAAAGAACATACGGCAAGATTAATAAAATCAGCAGAAGCATTAGGTTTGAAAGTACCTTATAATGTAGACGAGATAATAAAGGCTCATGAATGTGTAATAAAACAAAATAATATTAAGGATGCATATATAAGACCGCTTATTTGGTGCGGAGACGAGTCGCTAAATATCACTAATCAGTATTTATCTACTAATCTTTTGATTGCCGGTATTCCATCTATGCCGAGGTCTTTTGAGAAAGGTATAAATTTGCATGTAAGCCGCTGGCGTAAAGCAATGCCTGATAGCACCCCGGTACAATCTAAATCCGCCGCTCAATATAATATGGCAATAACGAGTAAAAAAGAAGCTAAGGCTCTTGGCTATGAGGATGCATTATTACTTGATTATGAAGGGTATATTGCTGAATGCACTACAACAAATATTTTCTTTGTTAAAGATAAAATATTATATACTCCAATTGCCGATAGGTTTTTAAACGGTATAACAAGACAGACTATTATTGAAATTGCAAAAGATTTAGGTCTAGAAGTAAAAGAAGAGCGTTTAAAATTAGAGCAAATAGAGGATTTTACCGGATGTTTTGTTACAGGCACGGCAATTGAGGTACAAAATATTGATTCTATAGATCTTGGCAATAAAAAGATTATTTTTGATGATCATAAAATTGCAGATCGCTTGAAAGAAGAGTATAGGCGTGTTGTTAGGGAGTAGAAGAAACGTCATTGCGAGGAGGTATTGCCTGTGTATATGGATACCGAGTCGTCATTGCGAGCAGTCGTAGACTGCGTGGCAATCTCATGAAATAATAACAAACTCCTGAGATTGCTTCGTCGAATTACTACGTAATTCTTCTCGCAATGACGATTTAATAAGTTAAACAATTAAAATCAAAAAAATCATGCATAACATATTTAAAGGTTTAATTACCGCACTTATAACACCTTTTAAAGATAATAAGTTAGACTTATATGCTTTAGAGAGAATTGTAAAACATCAAATAAAGCATGAAGTCGATGCAGTATTAATTGCAGGTTCAACGGGAGAAAGTAGTAGTTTAAGTTTTGAAGAATATAAATTATTACTGCAAACTAGCGTAGAAATCGTTAATAAGTGTATTCCTATAATAAGCGGGTGTTCATCAAATAATACTACTTATGCAAGAGCACTTGCAGCGGAATCTACAAAAATCGGCGTAGATGGTTTTATGGCTAGTCCACCATCTTATGTCAAACCTACCCAACACGGGATTTATAAGCATTTTGAAGCATTGCATGAAGCGTGTAATCTACCTATTATGTTATATTCAGCTCCAACTAGAAGCGGAGTAGATTTTTCTGATGAGACAATATTGAGACTTAGCAAGCTACCGCGTATTTTAGCATTAAAAGATTGTGGTGTAGATTTAGAACGTCCATTGCGGATCAGAGCAACAGTTAAAAAGGATTTCAATATTTTAACCGGTAATGATGAAGTAGTCTTAGCTTTTAACGCTCAAGGTGGGGTGGGGTGGACTTCTGTAGCCTCTAATATTGTTCCTAATATATGTAAAGAGCTATTAGAAAAGTGGAATAAGAATGATACTAAAGGAGCATTAGAAATCCATCAGAAATTACTACCTTTATATACAGCATTATTTGTAGAATCTAATCCGATTCCGATAAAATATGCTGCACATTATTTAGGTTTATGTGAAAATGAAATTAGACCCCCATTAACTGAAGCAAGCGATAGTGCCAAAAAACAAATTGAAAACATCATAACATCACTATCTATAAAAATATGACTGAATATAAGAAAGTTATTGCACAAAATAAGAAAGCCCTTTTTAATTATTTTATTGAAGAAAGATTAGAAGCGGGTATTGTATTAAAGGGTAGTGAAGTACGGTCTCTGCGTCAGGGCAAAGCTTCTATAGAAGAAAGTCATGCGGCAGATACCAGACATGAGGTATTTTTGTATAACTGCCATATTGCAGAATATGAAAAAGCGAATAGATTTAATCATGCTACTCGTAGACCGCGTAAATTATTGTTGCATACTAAAGAGATAAAGAAAATTATCGGTAGAATTAGAATAAAAGGCTATACGCTAGTAGCTCTTTCTATGTATTTTAATAAAAAAAATAAAGTGAAAGTTGAACTTGGTATTGCTAAAGGTAAGAAATTACATGATAAAAGAGAGTCAATTAAAGAAAAAGACTGGAAAAGAGATCAGAGCAGATTAATAAGACAGAAGTAATGGACTTTGCTACACCGGAGACAAGCCGGCTTTGTTACATAGCTCGTTTTATGTCATTCCCGCTTTCGCGGGAATGACATATAGAATTACTTAGACTTTAGGAAGATATAAAATTTTAAAAAAGGTATTTATGCAGCATATTATAGGTAAAATATTAGTTATATTTATAGTTATAATAGGAGTTTTATTTGTTTTCAAAACAATGAAAACTTATTCTACAAATCCGGTTTCCGTTGAGGTTAAACAAAGCGAAGATGCAAGAAAATGTGAAGAGGAAAGAGTACAAGAAATAATCAAAGATTATTTGCTTAAAACTCCGGAAATAATAATAGAATCAATAGAAGGGTTGCAAAAACGTAAAGTACAGGAAAATGAGACTAAAGTTAATAACTATATAAAAGATAATAAGTTAAGTATTGAAGATAGCACAAGTTTTCCTGTTATAGGAAATAAAGACGGTGATGTAACAATAATTGCTTTTTATGATTACAATTGTTCTTATTGTAAAAAAGGCGATGTTTCTATAAATGAATTATTGCAAAACGATCCAAAAGTTAAAGTTGTATTACGACCGCTTCCTATCCTTGGAGATGTTTCCGAATATCTTGCAAGAATAGTTTTAGCCGTTTATAAGGTTAATCCAAGTAAATTCAAAGCTGTTCATGATGAATTAATAAAAATAAGAGATGTTTCTAAGGAATCTATAAAAGAATTATTAACTGAGAGTGGCTTAAATGCTACGGAAATTGAAGAAATTGCCGATAGTAATGAGATTAAAGATTTAATTACTCAAAATATGAAAATAGCTAGAGGTCTTAGAATTCAAGGAGTACCTGCGTATATAATCGATTCAAAGTTAATACCTGGGTTAATAGATTTCCCACAATTACTAAATATAGTTAAAGAAATTAGGGGTAATTAAGAGTTCTTAAGAATTGTTGCGTAGACCAGTAAATGCTTTTTATGTTATTCCCGTGAAAGCATTGTTGCATGGATACCAAATCATCATTGCGAGGAGCGAAGCGACGTGGCAATCTTGTCAAGTATCCTGAAATTGCTTCGTCAATTAGTTACGTAATTTCCTCGCAATGAGGACCTTCAGTCTTCACGCAACAAGGCCTAGTAGGAATGACAGCAATTGCTCTTGAATAACTTTAGCCTTTATTTAGTAAATCTAACATAGTTTTACCGATATCGGCAGGGGATCTAGTGATAATTACGCCGGCACTTTGTAGAGCTTCAAGCTTATCTTCGGCACTTCCTGTTCTTCCGACAATAATGGCTCCGGCATGTCCCATTCTTTTACCTGGAGGTGCTGTAATACCTGCAATAAAGCTTACTATAGGTTTCTTGATTTTTGACTGCTTGATAAACTCAGCTGCATCTTCTTCTGCATTACCGCCAATTTCACCGATCATAATAATTGCTTTTGTTTCATCATCTTTCAAAAACATCTCAATACAATCAACAAAATTAGTGCCGTTAACAGGATCGCCGCCTATACCGATACACGTAGATTGTCCAAGTCCTACTGCTGTTGTCTGTGCTACTGCTTCATAAGTTAGAGTACCTGATCTTGAAACAATACCTATTGTTCCTCTTTTATGAATATGTCCAGGCATAATACCGATTTTACATTCACCCGGTGTGATAACTCCAGGGCAGTTAGGACCAATTAATCTAGTTTTAGAACCGACTAAAGCACGTTTTACTTTCACCATATCAAGCACCGGAATTCCTTCCGTTATACATACTACTACTTCAATTTCAGCATCGATTGCTTCTAATATCGAATCAGCGGCAAAGCCGGGCGGAACATATATAACGCTTGCATTTGCACCGGTTTTTGCTTTTGCTTCATGTACGGTATTATATACAGGTAAATCAAGGTGAGTATGACCGCCTTTGCCGGGTGTAACACCGCCAACCATGTTAGTGCCGTACGCTATCGCTTGTTCAGAGTGAAAAGTTCCTTGTAAACCAGTAAAACCCTGACAGATAACTTGTGTTTTTTTATTTATTAATATTGCCATGTTAAATAATGTTTATTGTTTTTATTTTACTTTGATATCATCCCGCGACTTGATCGCGTGATCCAGTCCTTTTTTAATTTTTTTATGGATACTGTGGTCAAGCCACGGTATGACACTGAACTGGTTTTTCGAGCTATACAACAAGGTCAATGCCTGTATAGCTCATGACGGTTATCTACCGTATCGCTTCAACTATTTTATTTGCCGCATCTGCTAAATCATGTGCCGGTATTATTGCTAAACCGGAATTTGATAAAATTTCTTCGCCTTTTTCAACGTTTGTACCGGCTAAACGAACTACTAACGGTACTTTTATACCTATGTCTTTTGCAGCGGCAATAATCCCTTCTGCTATAATATCACAACGCATGATACCGCCGAAAATATTAACTAGAATCCCTTGTACTTCTTTATCAGATAAAATTATTTTTAAAGCTTCTTTTACACGCTCACGATCAGCTCCACCACCGACATCCAAGAAATTAGCAGGCGAAGCACCGTAAAGTTTAATAATATCCATAGTGGCCATGGCAAGACCGGCACCGTTAACCATACAACCGATATTACCGTCCATTTTTACATAGCTAAGTCCTGCATTTGCGGCTCTAGTTTCTAGAGGATCTTCTTCATCATGATCACGCATTGCCGTAATATTCGGATGCCGAAATAAGCCGTTATCGTCAAAAGTAATTTTTGCATCTAAAGCTAATAAGTTCCCGTCGCTATTTACAATTAATGGGTTGATTTCAATTTGTGTTGCATCGGTTTCAATAAAAGCATTATAGACTGATTTTACTATTTCTTTCATCTGTTTAGCTTGGTTATCCTTAAAGCCTAACTCATAAGCTATGCCTCGCATATGAAAATCTTGTAAACCGGTTGCAGGATCAACGGAAAATTTAATAATTTTGTCCGGAGTTTTTTCTGCTACTGCTTCAATATCAATTCCTCCTTCTGTAGAAGCTATAAAAGTAATACAGCTAGCCGATCTATCAAATACTATACTAAAATAATATTCTTTTAAAATATCACAACCTGATTCGATATAAAGACGGTTTACTTTTTGTCCTTGAGGTCCTGTTTGATGCGTTACTAAATTAATACCAAACATGTCATGAGCAACTTTTTTGGCTTCTTCTTTACTCTTAACAACCTTAACACCGCCTGCTTTACCTCTACCGCCGGCATGTATTTGTGCTTTAACCACATATACTTCCGTATTTAATTTATCTATGGTTTCATTAATCTTTTCGGTTTTCGTAACAACTAGCCCGGTGGAAGTAGGTACGCCGTATTTTCTTAAAATCTCTTTTGCTTGATATTCATGAATATTCATTTTAAATAATTTATTTAAATTGCTATTAATTTTTATGGATAAGATGCATTTTTAACTTCTCTTACTAGGTCTTTATCAAAAGTGATAAACTTATTAGCACTATTGACTTCTCCTTCTGCAATAATTATATAATCGGCAAAGTCTGCTTTACCTTTAATATATTGCTCAGTAGCTGATATTATTATGTCTTGATGCCCAATGATAAAGCCGGAATTATCAATAAGATTGATTACTGTTTCATAAATTTCCTGGCGAGTAAATTTATTTACTTTTAGCACCCATACAAATTCAAGTAATGCATATGATGCAATAAAAATCTTACTAGTGATGTTATTTTTTAAGAAATTTTGAGCTGCTTTACCTTGTATTTTATCATCTTCAAGAAAAGTACGAGTTAAGATATTAGTGTCAATTCCTATCATTTTCGATAACCGCAATACTAATAGCTTCATCTACATCCACCGGACCGTTTTTAGCTTTATGTTTACCTTTACCAAAAAAGCTATAGATATCTTTGTTTATGGGAAGCAATTCTAATGTTTCATTTTTTTTGTAGTTAATTATTAACTCAGAGCCTGAATGTAAACCAAGTTTATTTCTTATATATTTAGGTATAACTACCTGTTTCGATGAGATTACTACTCTGGCACTTTTACTCATAATACTAATATAGTAAGTTATATGATCTTACTTTGTATATAAAACACAATGTATTATATGTCAATAAGTTTATAATGAGGTTACTCATTCACTATCCTCTTTGAATACGTTATCTTTCCTAATAAAGTGATGATATAATGCAGCTAGTATATCAAAATAATTAAAGCAGTAAATAAGCAGCATTTTTATAGATTTTTTTAAAGATTTTGGCAAATTGTAAATCTGGAGCAAAAGAATTTATAGTAAACAAACCATAAAAATCAATATGATGGTTTGATAAAATAGTTATTAGAAAGCCGCTTATCGGCATTAATAACATTAAAAGCTATAGCAAATGTATATTAATATTAGCGGCTTTTTTTGCCAATTCGGCATATCTTCCGGTAGCAAAACATTAGCATTATAGAATTTCCATAAAAGCCTTATTATTACTAAAGATAAAACAACTATACCGGTTGCTTCATGTATCCCGTATAATTGCCATTTTAAAGGAAGTTCTAAGAAATTATCCATTAAGACACCGACAACGAGCATTACTATAACTATAATGCTCATGATCCAGTGAAAAAGTTTTGCAATTAAGCCGTAAGAATTTTCAGTATTTGTAAGTAGCATGATAATACTCAAACTTACTTAATGTCATTGTCGCTCTTCTGTGTCATTTTCCTGCGAAAGCAGGAATCTAAAAAACAATAAAAAATACTAAAATTATTAGTATTTTTAACTAGATCCCATGGGCAAGCCACGGGGTGACACCGAGTCACGGTATGACAGTTTCTTCTTAATTCCCAACGGCCGTATCTATAATCTTTTCTGCCTCTGTACCGCTAATTTTTTCTTTATCATTCAGAATGAGATTAGCATTCTTTAAGTCATCTCCTATATGTTCCGCTCTTCCTTTTAAAACCTTAGCTAAAAACTGCTCGGCAAGAGCGTAATATGAGATTCGATTACCGGCTTTTGCAAATCCATGACCTTCATCTTTGTAAAGTGCATAAACTACCGGTATATGCTTTGCTTGCATGCTGTTTACAATCTGTTCTGATTCTGCCTGCACGACTCTCACATCGTGAACACCTTGTGCTATAAATAAAGGCTTTTTGATATTATCAACAAAATTAATCGGTGATCTTTGTCTTAAAAATTCTTTTTCTTCTTCAGTATCCCAAGGTCCTATACGTGTTTTATATATACTTAACAATGGTGTCATATAAGGAGCTTTAGATTGCACATGAGTTAATAAATTAGACATACCGACAACGTCAATACCGCAAGCAAATACGTCAGGCGTCATGGTAAGACCTACAAGCGTTGCATAACCTCCATAGCTTCCACCCATAATACAAACTTTGTCAGAATCAACTATATTATTCTTAATAGCCCAGTTAACACCATCAATTAAATCGGTGTGCATTTTACCGGCATATTCTAAATTACCGGCGTTTAAGAAATCTTTCCCAAAACCGGTAGAACCACGGTAATTTATACTTAAAACTGCGTAACCACGATTTGCAAGCCACTGATGCTCAGGATTGTATCCCCAGCTATCACGTACCCACGGACCGCCGTGGACATTTAAAATTAGAGGTACTTTTCTATCGGGTATATTATTTTTATCGAGCTTTACATCATTTGGAAAAGTGATATAGCTAACTAAATCAAGCCCGTCACGTGACTTGATAATTATCGGTATCATCTTAGCAAGATTATATTGCTCAAGTTCTTTGCGATTAGTAAATAAAAACTCAGCTTTTTTATTTGCCCTATCATATTTATAATATTTCACCGGTGCATTATCAGCCATATAAGCAACGATCCAAGTTTTATCGTCTAGCGTCCTACTATTAATAATTAAATCACCGCGATCAATAGATTGCAAATATTTAATATCATCTTCAATATCTTTATCTAATATTTTATATGAGACTCTATCATAATCTATAGATACTGCTTGCGGAGTTTGCTTTGTGGGATGAACTGTAAATAAGCCGATATCAGCTTTTGCATCTTCGGCTAATATTTCTTCACTACCTGTAGCTAGTGTTATAGCTTTAAGTGCGGAGGTATTACGATTACGTCCCTCTAGCATATATAAAGTTTCACCGCTAGCATCAAAACCAAGTATGGAAGTGTTAAAAGAATCTTCCATTGATATCTTAGTAAATAACTTTGGTTCTCCGTCTTTTAATTCATAATATTCAACAGCTCCGTCTTTATCTAGTAAGCTACCGAATCTTAAATTTAAATTTTCATCAGTTATATAATCAGTAAATCTATCATTTTTATAAATCAGTTCTTTTTCTAGAGTATCTAGATTTAATTTGTAAATATCAAAATATTCAGGATTACGCTCATTTAAATATATTAATATCTCATTTGGCTTCTTATGACTTGCTCCGGCTATTTGGGCTTTAACTCCTTTTGCAGGAGTAAGTAATTTTGTCTCTTTTGTCTCTATGTTATAGCTATAAATTCGGTCATTTTCATCACCGTTAAAATCTTGGGTATATAAAATATTTTTATTATTATAAGCTTTAGCATAAGACCAAATACCGCGTCCTTTATCATGGGTTATGGCTTCTGCTTTACTAATATCATCTGAGGGTGCTAGCCAAATGTTTAATACACCGTCTTTCGGTGCAACATATAGAATATATTTGCCGTCGTGGGTTAGAGAAACCCTTGCTTTATCAGGGTTACCGAATAAAACTTTTCTGGGGATTATTTGATTGTTATCCGTTATCGTTTGAAACATAAAAATACCGACACTTATTATTAATATAGTGCCTATAATATAGAAAATTTTACTCATTACTAATAGTTTGTTATTTAGTTTTATAGTCTTTTGATGTCATTCCCGCTTCCGCGGAAATGACATTCAGAAAATATAATTGCTACACTCTCTCAATATTGCTTAAAAACCAATCAACTTCTTTGGTATTAGCATTACGTGTAAATGTCCATTCTTCTTTTAAATCTTCGATTTTGTCAACTACATTTTTACCTTGAAATAGTAATTTAATAAATATGTTATTACCGAACATGTAAATTTCTGAATATTTTGCACTTAAAGCCGATGAGTCAAAAAAATCACCATAGGACGGTGTTATTTTTTCAAATTCTTCCAAATATCTTTTATCTATCAGCTCAGATAATTCTTTAGCATCTTTTTTATAAGCAGCTTCTATAATCATTTGAAAAGCAGTTTTAGCATTATTTATGAATTTAACCGGATCAAAGGAGTAAAGGCGTTTATGGACTTGTTCCATTCCATCTACGATCGCAGTTATATTATGTTCTACTATTATATCTTTAAAAGCTTTAATATCTTGGGCTGTTGGAATATTTTTTTCTTCTTTATTAGATTTAACTATACTGTAAGTTACGTCCTTAATAATCGGTTCGCCAAAATAAGATTTTTGCTTTGTCTGTTCCTCTTCTGAAGTAGAACCGAGAGTCGTAATTAATTTGTTGA
Organism: Rickettsia conorii str. Malish 7; assembly: GCF_000007025.1. Classification (NCBI taxonomy): domain Bacteria; kingdom Pseudomonadati; phylum Pseudomonadota; class Alphaproteobacteria; order Rickettsiales; family Rickettsiaceae; genus Rickettsia; species Rickettsia conorii. Next base: position 591,095 of record NC_003103.1, read on the forward strand.
TAATGTAAAAGGCAATAACGGCAAAAATTAATAACTCTATTATTTGAGGAGACATTTTCTATTTATTTTTATTAAAAGATTATTTTTATATTTTAATATAAAAAAATAATCTTTTAAAGTTATTTAATAAAAATAAGGATTTATTTTTATTTGAGTTATACTTAAAATTTAAAAAATCACTAAAATATCTTGATTATTTTAATTATTATGATATTTATCATTTTGTAAATGATGTTTAAACTCCATCATTGCAAAACATTTATTTATAGCCTTTAGTCCATTTATGTTAGGGGGCTGTTGTACTAAAGCTTAATTTTTAAGCGTTTTTAGTATAACGGATAATTATTGTTTTCAATGATTGCGTTTATCCCCTAGCACCTATCTATTCACTTTTAATTGATGAATGAACTGGCGAGCTGGTAATTCAATTTTATAATGCAACATAGTAGCTATTGTAACCGAAGTAGCAAATTTAAGCCATAAAGGAGTTGGATAAATCCAGTAATATGCTACAAAAAATTCTGTAGTTAAAACAGAAAGGTATAAAGCATATGAAATTTGATCTAGAAAATATGTTATTGGATTACCGAAAATAAGTGTACTTAATCCTGAATCATTAGATGTTCCAATAATTATTAAGGATGAGCCAACTGCAAGCCACCAAAGTGTTTCTGCATTAATTATAATAAAAATATAAGCAAAAACAGCAATTCCTACAAATGTAATAATATCATAAATAATATAATTAAGTTTCAAAGATTTTATATATTTTGTAATAAAAAATGTTATACAACCAAAAATAAATACACCTAAAAACATTATTAAGCTTTTACCGTAAGCAAAGTGTACTCTTTCGTCTAATATGGGTCTGCAGCCATTGCAAAGCATAAGGAGCAGAAATTATCCCATAAGATATAAATAACAAGATTATCAATAACTTAATTATTGATAATCTTTGCATCAATGATATTAAAAAAGGAAATAATTAATATGCAAACATTGCCGTACGTATTGTAGTACATGAAGGTTGATTCCAAGATACTAAATCCGTGAACCCCCATGCTTGAATAAGGAACACATTATAAAAGCATAAATAAATGTAAGGGATAAACTCTGGCAATACGTGCAAATAAAAAACTTTTATAACTAACGGGGTATGCGTATAAAATCTAGTATTATATACATAACATAAAATAAAGCCGGATAACACAAAAAATATTACAACCCCAAGACTGCCAAGTCTTGCTATATTCATTCCAATTGAGTTACCTAATTATATGTGGCGTGTTAAGAAGAATACCCATAATGCAGTATACCCGCGTAAACCTGTTAATCCTTTTATTTCTTTTAAGTTATCTATTTTGTTATGCCATATTTAAGTTATAACATTACTGATTAAAATATGGCATGATACAATAACCTAAATATTAAAACAATTTATTAATAATAATTTTTTTAATAAATTATTAGATTCTTATATTCAGAGATCTTTTAATAAGTGTGCCACTTTTATAGCATTATCAAATCCGTGATCGTAATGAAATCTTATATCAGGCGAGAATTTCATATTTATTTTATTAGTAATAAAATTTCTGATAGCATTTTTAGAATTATTTAATGCATCCATAATTTCATCTATTGTTAGTTTAGTATTAAAAGGCAAGAAATAACAATTAGCTATTTTGAGATCAGCAGTAACTATAACTTTCGTAATAGTGAGAGGACAATCAAAAAGTCTGCTATCCAGCATTTTGCCACGCCTTAGAATTTCTATTAATGCTTCATTTATAATGCTTGCTAATTTTTGTTGTCTATGAGAATGAGTTTTGGTTAATTTTTTCATGCGTTAAAAAATATATACAATTCTAAGGCATAATAGCATGCTTTTGCCAAACAACCAATACCTAAAAATTTTAGAAATTTTGTTTTAAAAAAACCGGAGAATAAAGAAATAAAGCTTCCCCAAAAAGCAAATGCCATTAAGAAAATTATAAATATCTCATATTTATAATATAGTTTTGTTAAATTTTTATGTCTTAAAATATTTTGTGTATTTTTGGAAGCATAAAAGATATTTAAAACTATTTTTCCAAAAATATAATTGATTGCATTACCGCTAAGAGAAGCACAAATAGCTACTAACAGCATTATTAAACTATTATAGCCTCCGAACATTTTCATAGAATGAAATATTAATTCATTCTGAAAACCTATAACAAGATTTGAGACAAAACTATCAACAAATAATAAACTATATGCTTCAAATTGATTCATGAATGTAATATATTGAATTTTGATTAGGGGTATTAATCGTCATTGCGAGGAAAAACTGTAAGTTTTGACGAAGCAATCTCATGCCAAAATCCTGAGATTGCCATAACCCTTACTATCTAACACCAAAATAAAGTAACTGACAATGAAAAAGCAAATTATTTATCCTGATTTTATAGCACGAATTTTTTCTACAGCACTTGATTTATCAGTATTTGCCTTTATAGCAATCCCAATATCACAATTTTGTTCTTTTAATTTATTATGGTTGTTCTTTAATGATTACTTCCTTAGCAATAACATTAATCTTCATAATCCCAATGAAATGTTTAACTCGGTTATGAGTCAGGAATTTTATGAATATCTTAAAGCAGGAAATTTTAATAAATATATTTTGTTTAATATTTCAATTTTTGCTACTAATATATTAGTAATAGGCTCATACTTCATAACGCTTTGGTATTATAAAGGTGCAACGCTTAGTAAAATGTTTTTACGTATGAAAATCGTAGATGCCGTAACATTAAATCGTCCGACCTTAAAGCAGTTAATTAAAAGATTTTTAGGGTATATGACTTTTCCTATCGGTATTTTTTTCATACTTTTTTCTTCTAAAAAACAAGCATTACATGATAAAATAGCCGGAACCGTCGTTATTAAGTCTTAAATATACTCCTAAGTAATAGACGAAGTTTAATTTGGAAAAGAGCAAGGAGTATATAAGGTGAGGAGCGGAGCATATACACTTAATAGGTGAGTACCGCAGTTCTTATAATACGACGTAGCTCATTTTTCAAATTAAACGAGTATATTTATGAATGAAACAAATGATAATGATATAGATCAGCTAATTTATCTTTTTTCAAAATTACCCGGTCTTGGTATTAGATCGGCAAGGCGTATAGCGCTTTACCTATTGCAAGATAAAGACATAAGGTTAAAAAGCCTGATTAATAATCTTGTAGAGATAGATAAGAAAATAGTAAAATGCGAGATTTGCGGTAATATGGATACGGAAAATATGTGCCGTATTTGTTCTTCTGAATATAGAGATAAATCAATTATTGCTATTGTCGAAACTGTGGCTGAATTATGGGCAATGGAGCGTAGCGGTAATTTTAAAGGTTTATATCATGTACTCGGTCATAATTTATCGGCAACTAGTAGACAAAACCCTAGCATACTTCGGTTACCTGAACTACTTACAAGATGTTTTGCAGAAAATATTAAAGAAGTTATTATTGCTACTAATTCTACTTTAGAAGGTCAGACTACTGCTTATTTTATTACAGAATATTTAAAAGAGCATCCTGCTAAAATTTCTCGCCTTGCTAGCGGTATACCTATCGGAGGTGAACTTGATTATTTAGACGAGGGTACCGTATCTGCCGCTATTAACCTACGCCAACCTTTTGAGTAAAAATTAATAATTTTATTAAAGTTATAGTGAATCTTGATGAAATTCTAGATGATGTTCGCCGGCGAATTTTATTACATCATTATGATTTCCTTGATGATCAAAATGTATCAGTAATTCACCTTGTTCGTTTGAATGTAATATATTTGTGAATAAACGCTGGTCACCATCAATTTTAATGTCAACTACTTTTTACCGATAAATTTAACGCCGTTATCCCCCTGTTGTCTATATATTATATCTTTCTTTAAGGCATTTATAAATTTATTACATTGATTCTTATCTAGTCTCAATGGCTTCCTGATTTTTATTATCATATTGTAAAATTTCCTCAACTTTCTTTAACGCTAAGTTGTATTTCTTAATTGCGATTAAACAAGTGATAATCTTATTAATTTTTTCTATAGCTTGTGCTTGTGCAAAATTAAGGTTGCTAACAAGAGCTTCGATATGAATTTGGTTAATATATTCTTCAGGATTTATAAAAATTCTATTGCCTGGAAGATATTACTAAGATATGGAGTTATTTTATTTTTAGGTATTTTTTGTATAAATTGTTTAGCTAATTCATATTGTTTGGTATATAAGGCTGTTGTAGATAGTAATATAACACCACTAATAGAGTTGCTAATTTCGATTCACTCATCCTTTAGTCAAAATTTTGATATCTGTAGGAGCATTTTTGATTAAATTTTTTGTTGCTGTTGCCCTTTCGTTAAGTAAATAAATATTAAATAAGCTATAGATTGATGAAGCGCTATCGTTTGGTCGATCCTTTAAAATGCGTAATAATTGTTCTTCGTCTAATGATAATTTTCCTGTATTATTATTATAGGCTACTGATAGATTATAACGGCAAAAATAGATGAATTTACTTTCCTGTTTTTACTCATTGTTTACTAGATTCGCTGGTCGTGGTGCAAGTAATGTTATTATTTCATCATATTTTTTGGTAGCAAGCAATATTTCAGAAAAAGAGCCTAGAATAGCAAAATCTTCTATATTTGCTAATTGTTTAATAATATCAGGTTGAAATTCAGGTTTTACAAATAATAAAATTTCTGCAATAAAATTAGATATTTTTGATACCATTTCTCCTTGAGTTTTAAGTAAATTTAAAACTATAGGTGCTGATTTAAGTATATCTTTAGCTACTTCTTCCATTAATGCAATATTCTTTTCTACTACGGCTAAACGAAAAATATTTTCCTTAGCGATAAATTTATTGATAATCTTAGTGATAGGGTTAGAAGAATTGGAGCTAGGTTTGTATTCAAAAAATATTTCTACTTTAGAATTTTTATTAATTAAAGCATTATATTCACTAATCTCATACTCTTTAAATAACTCATGATTTTTAAGTTCTTCGTAACTGTATTTTTTAATACACATTCCAATAGCTTTTTTGGGGTTTTTACCTCTTTTATCTTCTTAATTGCTAAATTAGCAAATTCTGAATTTTTTATTTCTTCAATAGTTCTTAAATAATTATTTTTTATATCAAAATTCTTAACTATTGCTGAGTACAATTCTATAGCTGTATTTAAGGTAATATTGGAGCTTTACGTGATAACCATAAAATATGGTTATTTTCAGAAAAGTTAATAGAAGACTTGATTTCATATATGATGCCTAGTTATTTTTAACAAGGCATCATACATTAGTTTAATTCTTAGTCAAAAAATTATTAATATTTTTTAATAATTACCCACCAAATTGCTCTTTAATAATTCTATCTTCCAGCGTATGGTTTTTATTAAAGAGCAGTTTGACAGGCTTATCCTTAGTAGATTTAACGGTAACATTTGTGATATTATTAAACTCCTGAAAGTCGGCAGTAGCATTTACCGGTCGTTTATTTGTATTAAGTATTTCAAATTTAATCGTAGCAGATGCAAGCAGTAAAGCACCGTGCCATCTACGCGGTCTAAATGAGCAGATAGGGGTTAGGCATAACATGTTTGACTCAAGCGGTAAAATAGGACCGCTGGCAGATAAATTATAAGCACTACTTCCGGCAGGTGTTGCAACTAAAGCTCCGTCTGCTACTAATTCGCTCATTCTCTCTATCCCGTTTACTTCTATTCTAAATTTAGCAGCTTGATTAGTTTTACGAAATATCGATACTTCGTTAATAGCAAGTGCCGTATATATTTGACCGCTCGTATCTTCGACTTGCATAAGAAGAGGATTTAGGATAGAAACCGTACTTTCGTGTATATTTTGTAATAATTTTTTGGTATCTAAAGGATTCATTAAAAAGCCGAGGCTTCCTAAATTAACTCCGTAAAAAGGTATATTAAGATGCATATAGCGGTGAATATTATGTAGTAATTCTCCATCCCCGCCTATTACGATAATGACCTCCGCTTCCTCTATTTTACAATAATTATAGAGTTTTTTTATTTCCTCTATAATAGCTAAATGTTTGGAATTGTGGTTATAAATCAATGCTATTTTATTTATATTCATTATATGAATTTCTTTTTTAATATATAGACGCTTAACTAATAATAAGTTATAAGAATAAAATAATAAAATAAATATTAAGTTAAATTATGTCATCATTCAACATCAAAAATCATAAAAATGATCTGCTATTTGTACCGCTAGGCGGATCTAATGAAATAGGTATGAATCTTAATCTTTACCATTATCAAGGTCAATGGTTAATGATTGATTGTGGTAGCGGTTTTGCCGATGATTATTTACCCGGTGTTGATATGATAATTGCTGATAGCAGCTTTATCGAGAAATATAAAAAAGATATAGTAGGTCTGATTTTAACTCATGCTCACGAGGATCATTTAGGTGGAGTCCAATATTTATGGAATAGACTTAAATGTCCTATTTATATTACTACTTTTACAGCAAATTTTCTAAAAATTCGTTTAAATGAATATGATTTTGCTAAAAATATAAAAATTCATGAAGTAAAACCCGGTAGTAAAATAAATCTAGATCCTTTTTCCTTAGAGATGGTGCCACTGACTCACTCGGCTCCTGAAATGCAAGCAATTATGATCCGTACGGATGCAGGTAATATTTTACATACGGGGGATTGGAAATTTGATAACGATCCGATACTTGGGAAAAAAGCCGATGAGGAGCTTTTAAAATCTTACGGAGATGAAGGGGTTCTTGCACTTGTTTGTGATTCAACTAACGTATTTAATAAAGGAAGCTCAGGTTCTGAGGGGGATGTTAGAAAAAGTTTAGTAGATATTATAGCCGGTTGTCCTCAAATGGTAGTAGTTTCAACCTTTGCCTCTAATTTAGCACGGCTTGATACAATAATTCATGCTGCAGGGCTTGCGGGTAGAAAAGTAGTCTTAACCGGTAGAAGTTTGCACCGTATGATGCTTGCTGCGCAGGAAAGTGGCTATTTGAAAGATATTGCTCCTCTGATTAGTGAACGTGATGTTAGCAGATTTAGAAGAGAAGAATTATTAGTAATTGCTACCGGTTGTCAAGGTGAGCCTATGGCTGCTACCGCAAAACTGGCTAGTAATTCTCATCCGTCTATAAAGCTTGTTCCTAAGGATACAATGATTTTTTCTTCAAAAATTATTCCGGGTAATGAAAAGAAAATATTCAGGCTATTTAATATATTTGTTAAAGCCGGTGTAGAAGTTATTACCGAGCGAGACCATTTTGTACATGTTTCAGGACATCCATCGATTGACGAGCTACAAAAAATGTATTCTCTAATTAGACCGAATATTTGTATACCTGTTCACGGCGAGCCTGTACATATTCATGAACATGTTAAGCTTGCTAAGAAAAACGGCATAAAACAGGTAGTAGAGGTTGAAAATGGTAGTGTAGTACTGCTTGAACCTAATAATGCAAAAGTAATTTCAAAGGTTGAAAACGGTTATTTAGCTGTTGACGGTAATTATTTGCTGCCCGTTGAATCTCCGATTTTCAAAGCTAGAAGACGTATGCGTGAGTCGGGTATCGTGGTAGCATCAGTAGTCATTAATAAAAAAGGACTACTTGCTGCAAACCCAATGCTGTCTATGCCCGGGCTGCTTGATCCGAAAGAGGATATGGCATTAGTTAACCTCATTAAAAACGACATTAAAGAACTTGTTACCATTCAAAATAAACAGGCTAAAAAAGCATTGTCGGATGAACAAGTAATCGAGGCAATAAAAGGAACAATCCGTAAAACCTTAAAACAAGAAATTAATAAGTCACCCGTTATAATAGTAAATCTTGAGAAAGCTGTGGAGTAGTGCAATTTCGCTCAATGTCATTCCCACAGAAGCGGGAATCCAGAAACACAACTTCAATATTGATACAGAAGTTACATATTTGATAAAAAAACCATATAAAAACTTGTTTTTATATGGTTTTACTGGATTCCCGCCTTCGTGAGAATGACATAAACAAGCCAAGCAACGATACCTACAAACCTGTAAGTGACAAAGAAAAAATAAGCACATGAACAAATTTAAAAATATTGCGGTGTATGGGGGAGGGAGTTTCGGTACTAGCCTTGCTTCTTTAGCAGCACAAAACTGTAATAACGTTACTTTATTTTTACGTGATGAGGCAATAGCAAAGGAAATTTTACATAACAAAACTAATGTAAAATATTTAGGGGATATTAAATTACCTGCTCATTTACAGGCTACTACAAACTTAGATATAATTAAGGATTTTGAACTAATTATTATTGCATTGCCGTCTTACGCTTTTGATGACTCAATAAAATTATTAAAAACTCACAGCATTTCTAAAGACAATACTCTTCTAATTGCAACAAAAGGCTTTGCCCGTAATCCTACCGCATTACTTTCAGATAGGTTAAAAACTCTATTACCGTATAACCCTACAGCGTTTTTTGTAGGTCCGAATCTAGCAAAAGAACTTGCTAAAAATTTACCTGCTTCGGCAAGTATTGCAAGTTTAGATATAGATATAGCAAATAAAATAGCTTATAACCTAAGTTCAAAAATTTTTACTACTAATGTGTCAAGCGATATTGTAACATTACAGGTAGCAGGAGCTTTAAAAAATATTTTTGCTATTAAAAGCGGGATTGATTTAGCAAGAAAGCAGGGCGAAAATGCAAGAGCAACGCTTATAGTAGCTGCCTTAAAAGAAATTGCTATTTTGTCGAAAGCGTTAGGTGGTATGCAAAAAAATTCTGATATTTTACTAGAGGGCGTAGTAGGCGATTTAGTGCTTACTTGTTATTCGTTAGGTTCACGTAATACAAAATTTGGTTATGAACTTGGAATTAGTAGCGATAAAAAGAAATTTTTACAGGAATATAAAGAGCTAGCAGAGGGAAGAGAAGCATTAAAATTAGTTTTGGATTTGATAAAAAAATATAATTTACATATGCCTATAATTTCCGAAGTAGCTTCGTGTGTTATTCCTTATGTCATTCCTGCAAAAGCAGGAATGACATAGGTATCCACGCAACAATGCCTCCGCGGGAATGACATATGACTCCACGCGAGCAATACCAATAAATATGAAAATTTCATATTAAATTAGATACCTTAAATCACATAAAGTTTTTAAAATTTCAATTAGAAATTTATTTTGGTCTGATGCAGTAAAAATCTTTACAAAATTTAGTGAAAAAAATAAAACCTCATATATTATAAGTAATTATATCTTTAGCTCATTACATGATAATCTTTAGTATAGTTTTTTTTAAAACCGTTTCGGTATTATTAAGTGTAGTAATAGGATTTTTAGCAGGTAAATATTCAAATGTTGAAAGAGATAGTATCTCTTCGTTACTATTCTATTTTATATCGCCTATAGTATTTTTTACGATACCTGCTAGTACAACCTTAACACTTGCGGCATTAAGCGTTACGGTTGTAACATTTGTAATTGCAACACTCTTATCGCTCTTTTCTTATTATTTTTTTGGTAAATTTTGGCAGGATCATACACGTAATATTATAGCTTTGTCTGCAGGTACGGCCAATGGCGGGTATTTTATGTTGCCTATAGCTGCAGCACTTTTTGATGATTATACATTAAGTATTTACATGATGGCTGTTATAGGAGTGAATATTTATGAATGTTCCGTCGGCTTTTATATTTGTATGAGGAGCTTTGCTAATACCACCGATAGTATATTAAAAGTAGTAAAATTACCGATTTTAAACGCTTTTTTCTTGGGATGTTTATTTAGTTTTTGCGGTTTTGCTTTACCGGATTTTTTAGATGATTTTATATATAATATGAAAGGCTCTTTTTCGATACTCGGTATGGTGATGGTGGGTCTTGCTCTTTCGTCTCTACAAAAATTTGAAGTCGATATCAAATTTACTCTTGCTACTTTTGCTGCTAAATTTCTATTCTATCCTTTGGGAGTAGGGTTATTTATCATGTTTGATCATTTTGTAACAAAATGGTATAACAATGATTACTATAATGCCCTAAAACTACTTTCTACGGCACCACTCGCAGCAAATACTATAGTTATAGCGAATTTACAGAAATTTTACCCTGAAAAAGTTGCAGCTACTGTGTTTTTATCTTTGCTTTTTGTAGTTATATATATGCCGACCATGGTTAGTATATTTTTAAGTGACTTAAATTAATAACATGATGACAATTGATGACAATGATTTTTTTACAATTTATTCTAAATTGGTATTAATAGGTTCATATGAAAATTAATTCAATAAAAATTGGTCCCTATATTAATTTATTACCTCTTCAATATATACCGAAACATAAAATTTCTTATTTGGAATTCGGTGATCCTAAAAATAAAAATATAATAGTATGTGCTCACGGTTTAACTAGAAATGCTCATGATTTTGATAAAATAGCTAAAGAGTTGAGTAAAAATTATAGAGTAATTGCAATAAATTATCCCGGTCGCAGTGATAGCGAAAATTTTAAAAAAGCTAATCATTATAACTATACGACTTATATTAAAGATACGTTATTTTTTTTAAAAAGGCTAAATATCAAAAATCCTATTTGGCTTGGTACTTCAATGGGCGGTATTATAGGTATGATACTTGCCAGTAAATATAAAAATATTTTTAAAGCCTTAATATTAAATGATATAGGGGCGTTTATTGATGCTGCTCCTTTAATTAAAATTGGAGGTTATGCTAAAAAAACGATACTCTTAGATGATTTGGCTAGTGCAAAAGAACATTTAAAACTTATTTATGCACAAAGCGGTATTAAAGATGAAGAAGATTGGGATTATTTAACAAAATATAGTGTAATTTCTACATTCGGCGGAAAATATAAAATGAATTATGATCCTGCTATAACAAAAGGAATGAAAAATGCTAGTAACCAGGAAGATATTAAACTATGGTCTGTATGGAATAAAATAAAATGTAGAATATTAGTAATTCATGGGATGAAATCTCAAATTTTAACAAAATCTACTATTAAAAAGATGAAAGAAACAAAAATTTTTGATCTTTATGAAATAAAATATGCCGGTCATGCTCCTTCTCTAATGAACCCTGAAGAAATTAACTATGTCAAATCTTGGTTAGAAAAGAAGTCTTAGATTGTATGACCTTGTATATTGTACGAACGTTCAGGATGTCATTCCCGCGGAAGCGGGAATAAAATAACCTTAATCTTAGTACAAAAATTACATATTTAATACAATAAACATATAAAAAAACTGTTTTTTATATGTTTTTCTGGATTCCTGCTTTCGCATGAATGACATAGGCATCATTTAAATTAATAAATAATAATTATGAAAATTACTACTAAAGTACTAATAATAGGTTCAGGACCTGCGGGCTTAAGTGCCGCTATTTATACAGCTAGAGCTGCTTTAAAACCAATATTAATAAATGGTATGCAGCCAGGCGGGCAGCTTACAATTACCACCGATGTTGAGAACTATCCAGGATTTGCGGAAACGGTGCAAGGACCTTGGCTTATGGAGCAGATGTATATGCAGGCTAAAAATGTCGGTACGGAAATTGTTAGTGATTACGTAGAAAAGGTGGATTTATCAAAAAGACCTTTTAAAGTATTTACAGGAGCAGGAAATGAATATGACGCGGAGAGCATAATCATTTGTACCGGTGCGGAAGCAAAATGGCTTGGTATAGCTTCAGAGCAGAAATTTCGTGGTTTTGGTGTTTCGGCATGTGCTACTTGCGATGGTTTCTTTTTTAAGAATCAAGAAATAGTTGTAGTAGGGGGAGGAAATAGTGCAGTAGAAGAAGCTTTATACTTAACCAATCATGCTAACAAAGTCACTATAGTGCATAGAAGAGATAGTTTTAGAGCTGAGAAAATATTACAGGATCGATTATTTAAAAATTCTAAAATATCAGTAATTTGGGATCATGTAGTAGATGAGATTGTAGGTAGCAATAAACCAAAATCCGTTACTGGAGTTAAAATTCAAAATGTTCACACCAAAGAGATTAGTTTATTGAATTGTAGTGGTGTATTTATAGCTATTGGGCATGCACCGAATACGGGGCTATTTACCGGACAAATTGTAATGGATGACGATAATTATATCATCACGAAGTCAGGTACTACTAGAACTAGTGTAGAAGGTGTTTTTGCTGCTGGTGACGTTCAGGATAAAATTTATAGACAAGCAGTAACTGCTGCAGGAACAGGCTGTATGGCGGCTCTTGAGGCTGAAAAATTTCTAAATAAATAATTTAGATTTTTTAGCTGTAAATTAACATATAAGTTAATAAAAAATTGTTGCATTTAGTAAGACACTTATTATAGTCATTGTGTATTAATTTAATTAGGTACAAATATATAATGTATAATGACTTGGAACAAATATACCACCACAAAAACAAAATATTGATACATATCCATTACTTATGAAATTTTTAGTTGGATGAGGTAGTTTTAACATACAAAATTTAGAAGCATTGAAACATGCTAATTTAGAAATAGAGCTAGCAGAAGCCGCATTTTCAAAAAAATTTTTAATATATTCTGCAATAAAATTTTACTTAAATCATTTTTATCCAAATAGCCAAAGTGAAAAATTTACAGAGCTAGAAATAACCGGAGTTAGATATGATCAAGTGATAAAGGCTCCTGATATTAGGTTAGCTACCGATAAGCCTACGACTACTAATATATTTAAAAATTTGACTTTGGACTCAATATGTTACATCAGAATTGGATTTTTAATGGAGATGACTCAAATGGTTGGCTGTTAGCAAGTATAAATCTTAATAAAGGCGGTTATTTAATAACTTAGAAAAAGTATTTCTCTCAGCTGTGATCTCTTTAGAGTCACAATGAATAAATCCTAAGAAAAAATATTACTCTGATATTTCATCTGAGGTTATTGAGTATGCATGGGGAAATATTAAAGGAGTTAAAGGTAATTATTTAGAGCCATTCAAGAATTTAATAGCTTTTGGCAAAGAAGAAATAAGTCCCTCTGAGTTATGGGTTAAAATAGCTGAGGCTATAAAGGTAGATAAAGTATCAAATTTATTGTGAGAAAATATTCTAGAAGACTTAAACAAGATAGGTGTATGACTTTATTATAATAGAAAACTCTGCTATATTATCTGACATTGGATATAAATTTCCTCAAGAAATATTGAATCTTATATTAAGCGCAATAGCTCCTGAAGATATCATTAATATTATAAAACATGCTAATTTGGCAAATATTTCTTATGATGTATTAGAAAGTCAAATGGGTGGTGAAGATTTTGGTATAAATAATTCATTATAAATATTTTTCTTGCTAGTATTGCCGTATAATTTTAAGATAAGTTTATAACACTTTTCTCGAGCCATGCAACAACGCCAATGTTCGCTCGCAATGACGATTTTAGTATCCACGCAGGTAAAAATATATGAACTTACTTAAAAATATTACGGGAAAGAATTATATAAACGGTGAATTTATAGAGTTCGGGAAGCAAATATCCGTTATTAATCCTGCGACCTTAAAAGAAATTGCTACAGTTCCGAATTTAGGATTATCTGAGATTAATTCAGCGATTAATAATACAGTGACTAGTTTTTCTTTATGGTCACAAAGTTCATTTGAAGCGAGAATAGCAATTCTTAGAAGATGGTATAATTTAGTAATCGAAAATATTGAGGAGTTAAGTTATATATTAACCCTAGAGCAGGGTAAAGTACTTGCTGAATCAAAAAAAGAAATTTTATATGGAGCCTCTTTTATTGATTGGTATACATATGCTATACATAATATTCATTCGACTATCAAACCTGGTAATAGTAACACTCATAAAATTGTTACGCAATATGAGCCTGTAGGACCGTCTGCTGCTATAACTCCTTGGAATTTTCCCAATGCAATGATTACTCGCAAGGTAGTACCTGCAATAGCTGCGGGTTGCAGCGTTATATTAAAACCGTCAAGTCTTACTCCTCTATCAGCTTTAGTACTTGCGAAATTTGCAAGCGATGCCGGTTTGCCTGCCGGAGTATTTAATGTAATTACAGGTAGTTCAGATATTATAGGTAAGGCTTTTTGTGAAGATTTTAGGCTTCGGAAATTATCATTTACCGGCGCTACAAATGTCGGTAAAATTCTATATCAAAATGCCGCAAATACTCTAAAACGTTTATCTTTGGAACTTGGCGGCAATGCTCCTTTCATTATAACGGCAGATAATAATTTAGAGAAAGTAGTAAGTGATTTAGTAATCGCTAAAACTAGAAATAGTGGACAGTCTTGTACTTCACCTAACAGAATATTTATAGAAGAATCTATATATGAAAAATTTATAGAAATTCTAAAGGCTAAATTTACTAAGCTTAAAGCCGGTGACGGATTTGATAAGGAATCAGATATAGGTCCGTTAATTAATTCTGCTGCCATAGAAAAAATACAAAAGTTACTCGCTGATGCACAAAGTAAAGGAGCTAAATTAATTTGCGGTGGTAAAACTGTTGATAATTTTATTGAGCCTACTATTATTATTGACTGTTTGGATAATATGGATATCTTTAGAATAGAAATATTCGGTCCGGTAGTTGCTTGTTATAAATTTAAAGATTTGGATGAAGTAATAGAACATGCAAATAATACCGAATACGGCTTGCAAGGATATGTATATTCAAATAATATATCCGTGGCACAAATGATAGCGTCTAAGCTTGATTTTGGTATGGTATCGATTAACGACCCGTTACCTGCAAATGCAAAAGCACCTTTTGCAGGACGTAAAGCTTCAGGTTTTGGAGTTGAAGGCTCATTTGAAGGGATATTTGAATATCTAAATACGAAATATATAAATTTACAGAATTAAGCATGCCCGCATGGTTCCTTTTATGTCATTCCTGCGAAAGCAGGAATCTAGTAAAGAATATAATTCTTTGTAGCAGTATTAAGATTATTTTTTCTGGATTCCCGCTTTCGCGGGAATGACATAGAAAATATAATAATCTAAATAGTAAAAATTATGCTAGTGCTTGTAGATAATCTTGAAGTACAAATTGAAAAAATTTATGAAGTATTTGATTTAATAGATAATGAAGGAGCTGATCTTTTGTTATGGGCAGTATCTGATTGTCTTGCCGAGCTATTAGCTCAATATAAAGAATCGTTAACAATTGAATATGTTGATCCTTTGATGCAACTAATTAAAAAAGGTTTGAAGAGCAAAATACTATAATACCCAAAATGCTTAATAATGCTTTAAGCAATATATTATTAATCCTTGAAGATGGATGTAAAGCTGAAGAATCAGAACTTAAATATAATTAATAGTTTAAATACTCTTGATATGTTAGGAGGACATGTATAGTAATCTTCCAAAAATCTCAATAGTTTTACCGGTTTATAATAGAAAGAAGCTATTACCTTTTGCTATTGAGAGTTGCCTTAATCAAAGCTTTAAAGACTTTGAGCTTATTATTATTGATGATTGCTCAAAAGATAATAGCGTTATAGTAGCTAGGACATATGCAGAGCAGGATTCACGTATTAAGGTAATAGTAAATGAGACCAATAAAAGATTACCGGCAAGTCTTAATATTGCTTTTAAAGAGGCCAAGGGGGAGTATTTTACTTGGACTTCAGATGATAATCTTTTCCATGAAAATGCTTTAGAAAAAATGGTTAAGATACTTGATAATTCACCTGAGATAGGGCTTGTATATACTGATTATACTTTGATCGATGACCACGGTAAAGTAGGAATAAGACTTTATCAAGAACCTCCTGAGTTTTTACCGATTAGAGATTGCGTCGGTGCATGTTTCTTATATAGAGCCGATTTAGCAAGGCAAGTAGGTGGATATAATGAAAATATGCAGTTAGTGGATGATTATGAATATTGGCTAAGGTTTGGGCTTGTTACGAAATTTGCTCATATACCGGAATCTTTATATTTCTACCGAGTACATAATCAAAGCTTAACAATAGAGCGTAAAGTAGAAGCAAAACAGGCAAAAAGAGTTTTAAAAGCATTATTTAAAGATCAATATATTATTCCTGCTGAGATTAAACCTATAAATGATTTATATAATTGGTTTATTGAAGATAGAAATTTAAGCTCTTATTTTAGGTTATTTAAAATAATTATTTGTAGTCCGATAATTACTATTTCGTATATTATTAAAAATCTAAGAAGAATAAGGTGATATTTTAATGCTTTAATGTCATTCCCGCAAAAGCGGGAATGACATAGTAGAGCCATAGCACAACATCCTTAAAATAAATGCAAAATCAAGATTTCATACATACATTAAATCCAGAGCAGCAAAAAGCAGTTCTTCACACTGAAGGACCGCTTTTATTGCTTGCAGGTGCAGGGACAGGTAAAACAAAGGTACTTACCTCAAGAATAGCTAATATTATTCACCAAAATTTAGCCTCACCTCAAAATATTCTAGCCGTTACTTTTACTAATAAAGCTGCTAAAGAAATGGCTGAAAGAGTTAATAGTCTAATTAATTGCTATGGTCTTAATATAGGCACTTTCCACTCAATGGCAGCTAGGATATTACGTGACCAGATTGAGCATTTAAATCTTGGTTTAAATAATAGATTTACTATTATTAGTCATGATGATCAATTGAAACTAGTGAAAGATATAGTAAAGCTAAAAGATATTGATACTAAAAAATATGCTCCTAAATTAATACATATCATAATTTCTAGATGGAAAGATCAAGGATTATTACCAACTAAACTATCAGTATCAGATACTAATTTACCGCTGCAGAGGGTTGCAAAACTTGTATACGAAGAATATCAGAAAAATTTACTTATTTCTAATGTTTTAGATTTTGGAGATTTGCTACTTTATAATAATGAGCTTTTTATTAAAAATTCTGAAATACTAAGATATTACCAAGAAAAATATCGATATATTTTAATTGATGAATATCAAGACACTAACGTTGTCCAGTATTTATGGGCAAGAATGCTCGCAAGTTTATATAAAAATATTTGCTGTGTAGGGGATGATGATCAATCTATTTATGGTTGGCGAGGAGCAGAAGTCGGGAATATATTACGTTTTGAAAAAGATTTTGCAGGTGCAACAATTATTAAATTAGAGCAGAATTATAGATCAACTTTGCCAATACTTGCTGCTGCTTCCAATGTTATCAATAATAATAAAAACCGTCACGGTAAAACGTTATGGACGGATAGGGAAAACGGTGAAAAGATAAAAATTATCTCTTGTTGGAGTGATAAAGAAGAAGCAAGATATATAGCCGGTGAAATAGATAAGTTAGTGCGAGAAAACCGGTATAATGCCGGCAATATTGCAATATTAGTACGAGCCGGATTTCAAACAAGAAGTTTTGAGGAAGCGTTTATAAATAGTGCTATGCCTTATAAAATTATAGGTGGTTTGCGGTTCTATGAACGTATGGAAATAAGAGACGTACTTGCTTATATCCGTATATCTTTGAATCAAAATGACAATTTAGCACTTGAGCGTATTATAAATGTGCCGAAAAGGGCAATAGGTGCAGCTAGCTTAAATAAAATTAGAGGCTATGCACTTGAGCGAAATATTTCTAATTTCGCAGCCATTAAAGAAATGCTAGAAATAGGTGAGATTAAAGCAAAATCATATGAAACTCTAAAAGATTTGGTTACTAAAATCGATAATTGGTACGAAAGATTTAGTATAGATGCTCCAATAAACGTAGTTAAAGCAATACTTGATGATTCCGGTTATCTTGAAATGCTTCAAGAAGAAAAAACCGAAGAAGCATTCGGTAGAATCGAAAATATTAACGAAATGCTTAGAGCTATTGCTGAATTTAACGATGTTCATGATTTTATCGAACATTCAAGCTTAGTTATGGAAAATGAAGTGCTTGAAACCAATTACGGTGGCTCTGTTACTATAATGACCCTGCACGCAGCTAAAGGGCTTGAGTTTGACGTGGTATTTTTACCGGGCTGGGAAGAGGGGGTATTTCCGTCTCAAAGATCTCTAGACGAAGAAGGCGAAAAAGGCTTAGAAGAAGAACGCCGCATTGCTTATGTTGGTATTACGAGAGCCAAAAAAGACCTCTACATTACTCATGCTGAAAGCAGAAAAATATTTTATGAAATAGTCCGTTCTTACCCTTCAAGGTTCATAACTGAAATCCCTGATGAAATTACGATCAGGACCTCTTCTATGAAAAAATACAATTCTTTTTATAAGTTTTAATTAATTTTCATTCATAAATCATTAGAAAAAGCTATGTTAGAATTAGCTAACCAAAAAATATCTAAAGAACAATATAGAGAGAAATTAATAGATAAAACATTAGATAACCTTAAAGAAAATGTTTCAGAAACAACATTAGGTAACTACAGAAAATTTCTTACTAAAAATACTACCCCTAAACTTAATAAACAAGAGCAAATTAATGATCCACAACAAGTAGAAGCATTAACACAAGCAGCATTAAAGATAGCTGAATTTTTAAAAATTACTTATGAAAAAGAAGCAAAAGCTTTATCGTCTATTAATGAGTTAGGAGTAAATGAGCCTAATATAATTAAAACTTTATTACCAGCGATAAGTAAACTACCGTCTGAAAAAATGATAGAGCAAGGTAAAGAAATTATCAAGAATTTTGCCCCATTACTTGAGAGCAGCAATTCTGTACTTGTTAACGGTACTAAAAGAGTATTAGCAGAGTTAAATCCTGGATATTTAAGGAATACACGGATGGGGGGGGAAGAGTATAGCATTAGAATTACAAAGAGTAACCAAACCTAAGCTATGGCAAAGAATAGTAGCAGTTTTTACCGGTACGGATTATGCTCAAAAAAATATAGATAAAGCATTTGCTAACTTTGAAAAAAGTAATAGTTTACATATAGAATATAGAAATGAAAAATTTGTCGGAAGAACTACAAAGAGAAAAACAAGCACCAAATATTGTAAAGCAAAATAAAACAATACCCCAAGGCTATAAGTCTTCTATATCAACCCCTATATCTCATGTTGAAAACCTTAATAAAAGTAGAGAGAGTGGGCAACAGTCAGGGCATAGTAAGTAGTGATTTATATGATAATATAGTTGCGAATTTTTAAAAAGTTTGATAATTTAGTGCATTATATCAAATAACTTAATAATGTAATGAGTATTATATGGCAGAGATTATAACTAATATAGATGATACTATTAAAAAAAACGATGAAGTGACTGAGATATTGGCTGCAGTAAAAGATAAAATAGTTGATATAAAAAACGTAGATAGGAGATTAGATACTTTGCATAAAAATATTGTTACTCCCGATCCTATTCAACAATATTTACAATCTGCAGAATATATCACTAGTACGCTTGAAGTACTTGCCAGTCAAATTATTAGTGAAGTTGTAGAAAATAAAGATATACAAAAATTAGTAGATAACTTGCATATCAATTTAGGACAAGATATAAAACTAATACCTAGTTTAGCAGATAAGCTAAAGTTTGATGTCGCAAGGGCTGAAGCAGCACTTAAGGGTTTTGTACTTCCTCTAAATCAAGGAGGACCTTTTGATGCATTATCATTGATGGGTATAGAAGATGAAGAAGAAATCTTGGCCAATCCTATAAGAGCAACTAAAGAAGCATTAATAGCCGTAAGCGGAAAGTCTATACCTAAAGAGCAATATGCACAGGCTGTAAAAGATCAAGCTATAGAAATCTTAAAACAAGATCCTAAAAACACTCCAGACAAACTTGAGAAATATGAAAAATTTATTATGCAAGGAGATAAAAACCAGAAATTTAATAAAAATAGTAAGCAGTTTATCCCAAGAGTAAATCAATTATCTCAAGTGGAATTTAAGGCATTACAAAATGCAGCCACTTATACGGTACAGCAGATTAGTAATAGATTAGAAAAAAATAATAAAATTAGTAAGCAATTAGAACAAATTATTATACTTACTCACTCATCAGGCATAAAGAATCCTGAAATAATAAGGAAATTAAATAAGTTAGATTCTACTTATCTAACTGAGAATAGTACTAAAATAGCCACTGAATTAAAAGATATTAATGATAGAGGTACTTCTTTATGGGAAAAATTTAAGCAGATATTTACAGGTAGAAACTATTTGGAAAAAAGATTAGGAAAAGTTGTAGATAAATATATTACTCTGAGTGATGGATATGTAGTGAAGACAATTAATGATAAAATCTTTTCAAATGCTTTAACAAACCCTGAAATTACTGCAGGTCTAACAAAATTTTTAAATGAAAATAAAGATAAAGTAGCAACTAATCCTGAATTTAAAAATTTAATTCCTGTTACGGGTGAGCCTATTATAGTTCAACCGCAACAAATTAATAATTTTAATTTAGCGGAACTCAGAAAAATCAATCCAATAGCATTTGATAAAACCATATTTGAAGATTCAATAAAACTAAGAAGTTCTAATTTAAAACCTCCGCACATCACTCCTAAGCCTTCTACTAAAAATCAAGAAGCAGTAAGAAGAAAGGGTTAAATTTTAATATAACTGCATCATTGTGAGGAGGCGTTGTTACATTGCTTCTATGTCATTCCCGCGAAAGCGGGAATCTAGATTTTTTATTGTCACCCCGTGGCGTGACCACGGGGTCTTGTATCACCAGCTGAGTCCTAAGATACCGCGATCAAGTTGCAGTATGACATTAAAGGTTACTAGATTGCTGCTTTCGCAGAAATGACATCAGAACATAAAGATTTAGGTGAGATGCTTAAATACTCCTCTTTCCATAATTCATTATAAAGAATAGGATCGATATTACCGCCTGAGATTAGTACTAGTAATTTTTGAGGTTTGGATTGTGTTTTTAAAAAATTTACCACTGAAACCATGTTTATACTACTTGACGGCTCGCATATTACTTTAAGTAAATGAGTAAGCCACGCCGTCCAGTAATATATTTCATATTCTTCTGCTAAATAAAAATCATCAAGTTTTTTCAGATATTCAAATGTACGAGCTGATATACTCAAGGTTTTAAGACCGTCCGCAATAGTATTCGGAGCATAGTTAAATCTATATGTTTTATTATCTTTAACAGATAAATAAGCATCATTGGCATTTAAAGGTTCTGAACCTATTAACAAGCTTGTCGGTGATATTAATTCCTTGGCAAGATATGCGCCGGAAATTAAACCGCCGCCGCCGCAAGAGGCAAAAATAGCATCAGGACTAAAACCTAGCTGCTGTAATGCTTCATAGCATAACGTGCCTGCTCCTGCTATTGTAGAATCACTATCGGAAGGATGCATATAGTAAAATCCTTGCTTTTCATCTTCTTTTGCTTTTTCTTCCGCTTCTTGTCGAGTATATGTATATATAACTTCACCGCCGTAATAAAGAGCTGCTTGCTGTTTTACTTTTGAAGTATTTAACGGTAAATAAATCCTTGTTTTAATACCGAATAATTTACTCGCATAAGCAAGACCGATTCCATGGTTACCCGTACTATAACCGACTATTTTATCAGGTAATTTTCCTTGCTCTTTTAATTCTAATAAATGATTTAACACGCCTCTAACTTTAAATGCACCGGTTTTTTGTAATGATTCAACCTTAAAAAAAATCTCATGACCGAGCATCTCATTTAAGCTTTCAGAGTGAACGATTGGAGTTAAATGTAGATATTGTTTTATTCTATTATGTGCGGCTGCTACATTTTGAGGAGGTTGTAGTAATAAATTCATAAATATAATTAATAATGGTAGCTTGAAATCAGGTTGATACTATATTATATAGTTAATAATTAGAAATTTTAAAAGGTTTTAATTGATGCATAAAAAATCCCTTCCGTTAATGGCACTGAGAGATATGGTAGTATTCCCGGGAGTAATTGCGCCTATTTTTGTGGGTAGGCCAAAATCGTTGCAAGCACTCTCTCATACTACCATTTCCGAGGAAGATAATAGTAAATATATTTTAGTAACTTTACAGAAAAAATTTGATCAAGAAAACCCTAGTACACACGAACTTTATAACACAGCTATACTTGCCAAGATTATCCAAATAGTGAAGCTGCCTAATAATACGGCAAAAATCTTAATAGAAGCAGTAGCAAGAGTAAAGCTAAGCAATATCAAAGGCGAGGAAGCTTTTGAAGCAAATTACGAAATTATTCCAGATGAAGAAATATTTGACGTTAATAACATGCGTTCACTCGTTGATAATGCAGTACAACTATTTAGTAAATATGCGATTAATGATAAGAAAGTTAATGCAGAAATTATTGAAACTATCAATAAAGAAATAAGTAATAGCACTAATTTCATAGATATTATAAATATATTAGCCTCACATTTGATAACTTCACTTGAGGCAAAGCAGCATTTATTAGAAGAAACGAGTCCTTTTAAGCGTATCACTACGGTTATTAGTATGCTTAATTCCAATATAGTAAATTCAGAAACCGAGCAGGCATTGCAGAAAAGAGTACGAAAGCAAATCGAAAAAACGCAGCGTGATTATTATCTGCACGAACAAATGAAAGCTATTCAAAAAGAGCTTGATGAAGATAAATCAGAACTTGCCGATATTGAGAACAAAATTAAAAGTTTAAAATTATCAAAAGAAGCAAAAGAAAAAGCTGAGGCTGAACTTAAGAAACTCCGTACTATGAACCAAATGTCAGCGGAGTCGGGAGTAACGCGTAACTATCTTGAGACATTGCTTAGCCTGCCTTGGGGTAAGTATGATAATAGCAAAATAGATATTAACCAAGCAGAGAAAATTTTAAATCGTGACCATTTTGGACTCGAAAAAGTTAAAGAACGAATTATAGAATATTTAGCGGTATTACAACGTTCAAGTAAAATTAGAGGACCTATATTATGTTTAATAGGTCCGCCAGGGGTCGGTAAAACTTCACTTGTAAAATCTATTGCCGAAGGAATGGGCAGAAAATATACTAAACTTGCGCTCGGCGGTGTTAGAGACGAAGCAGAAATCAGAGGGCATAGAAAAACTTACCTTGGATCAATGCCCGGTAAAATTTTAGGTCAACTTAAGAAAGTTAAGACTAGTAATCCTGTAATGCTGCTTGATGAAATCGATAAAATGAGTTCTGATTTTAGAGGTGATCCGGCATCCGCTTTGCTTGAGGTATTAGACCCTGAGCAGAATAGTCACTTTGTTGATCATTATCTAGAAGTAGAATATGATCTATCAAATGTAATATTTATTGCTACTGCTAACTCTCATGATTTACCTAGAGCTTTAAGTGATAGAATGGAAAAAATATATATTTCCGGTTATGTAGAGGAAACAAAGCTCCAAATTGCCAGAAATTATTTAGTTCCAAAACAATTTAAAATGCATAAAATCAAAAAAGATGAAATTACTATATCCGAGACGGCAATTTTGGATTTAATTAGATATTATACCAAGGAATCAGGTGTAAGAGCTTTAGAGCGTGAGATAGGGGCATTAACTAGAAAAGCATTAAAGCAGATTTTAGCAGATAAAAGTGTTAAGCATATCGCTATAGATAGTAATCATCTTGAAGAATTTTTAGGAGCTAAGAAATATAATTTCGGGCTTGCCGAGAAAGAAGATCAAATAGGAAGTACTACGGGACTTGCTTACACTGAAGTAGGCGGAGAGCTTTTAACTATAGAGGCTTTAGCATTTCCAGGGAAAGGTGAAATAAAGACCACCGGAAAACTTGGTGATGTTATGAAAGAATCGGCAATGGCTGCCTATAGTTGTTTTAGAAGCAGAGCAACAAATTTTGGATTAAAGTACGACAATTATAAAGATTTTGATATTCACATTCACGTACCGGCCGGAGCTATTCCAAAAGATGGACCGTCTGCCGGCTGTGCTTTGTTTACGACTATTGTTTCGTTGATGACTAAAATACCCGTACATCGTACTGTAGCAATGACCGGTGAAATTACTTTAAGAGGCAATGTTTTACCTATAGGTGGTCTTAAAGAGAAGTTACTTGCTGCAAGTAGGGGAGGTATTAAAACCGTGTTGATTCCTGAAGAAAATGTCAAAGATTTGAAAGATATACCGCCGAATATAAAAGAAAGCCTAGAAATTATATCTGTATCAAATATTGATCAAGTACTTAAGCATGCTTTGGTAGGAACACCGATAAATAAATAGAGATTTGTTAATAGTCAAAATATCATATATTAAATTAATGCAAGCTATAGTAAAGTAATTCTTTTTGACTTTTCAATCAAAATGCGATTTTTCTTGCTTAATTCCTGACTATCTTGAGCTCACCTATTATTATAGACTCTCTTCCTTACGCCTGTCACTAAATTGGGCTGAATTGACTATATTGTTGCGTGGATCAATTTCACCTCTGTCATCCCGTGGTTTGACCATGGGATCCAGTTAAAAATACTAATATTATTAGTATTTTTTATTGTTTTTATGGACCCCGTGGGGGTGTGACACAGTAATGCTGCTACTACTGCGGCAGCTACTCAAAGCGGTGTATCTGAGGTAGTAAAATCCATGCCTACAATAAAAGACAAAACAGCTTAGTTTATCTTTCTGCTTTCCAACTTTCATTGAGAAATTCCTTTAACTTAATTCTAAATACATAATTAAATTTCTACACTACCAAGTAACAATATTTTTTTGGTACAGCGTCGTTCAGAAAGCTTGATACAAGTGAATTTTCTGACATGCGCCTTTGCTCACGTACTTTTTGTACGTTCCGCAGGCTCAGTCGTCAATTCATCTTGTATAAAGCTTTCTGAATCTAGCTCTATCTGCTTCTATTTTATTATTGTAAAAAAGTTGCTACAAAGTATTAATTAAATGTATTAATATTAATGAAAGAATCAAAAATTTTAAGAAAATTTTTAGCAACGGCATCATTATGCGGAACATTATTCACTAGCTCTAATACTGCAGGAGCAACAATTCCTAATCTCGGTAGCGTAAAGCTTGAGTTCCGGTGTCGGTCTTGTAGGAGGAGTATTTAATAACGGCAATATTTATTCAAAGGGCTTGGAATTAAAATATCGGCAGATAAAACAAATGCTGTTATTGGCGGGATAAATACATTAATTAATAGCACTACCTGCTTTTGGTGGGGTTGAGGTAAGTCAAAATGTATCAATAGGTGCTTTTAGTGCAACAGTAGGTCTTACTCCTAATTTCACTCCTCTTAAATTTATTAATAATAATGTTACGTCAACATTATTATTAAATTGCTACCGGAGTCGGTAATCAAACATTTAGTAATATAGATTTCGCCGGTAAGAATTCTACTTGACAAATTAATAACGGTTTAAATATTACAACTCAGATAGATAATACGGTAGCTGGCAATAACGGTACAATAACATTTGTAGGTACGGGTACTATATCAAATCACATAGGTCTAACTAACTCTCTTACCGGAATAAATGTAGGAAACGGGGAAGCACAGATTTATATGTCCGGAGCAGGTAATATTACAATTAATGCTGCAAATATAAATCTTACTAACAATAACTCTATACTTACTCTTTTTGACTGTAATATAACAACGTTAACGGGTAATATAAATAATACTGCCGGCGTTGACGGTCAAGGGATACTAAATCTAGCTCATGATCTTGGTAGTAGTAACATAATAACAGGTGATATAGGTAATATAGGCTCATTAGCCGCAGTAAATGTTTTACTTGGGGCGGCAACACTTAATTCTACAATATTAAAAGCTACTAATATTAATTTACAAAGTAATACGTCCGTACTTAATTTAGATGACGACATAACGGTTACGGGTAATATAGATGGTGCTAAAGGAGTAAACGGAAATTTTATAGGGAATGCTATACTTAACGGAAATATAAATAATTTCAATATACTTCAGTGTAATGGAGGTAATGGTAAGATTCTTGATTTACAAAGTAATACTACGGTAAATAGTATTGTTTTTGCAGATAGTGTTTTAGCTGCGGGAACTATAAGTGTTAACAGTCTATTAGATGTAGGAGGTATTACTTTTAATAATAGTAATGCTAGCGGCGGTACTTTAATAATAAATACCGAAGATACAATCAATATTGCATTATTAAACGCTATACAAGCAAAAATACAAATAAATGCTAATTTAACAATCAATGATCCAAGTGCCGGAGATATAGGTGATATTAGAATAGCGGATAATACGACATATACAATAGATGCAGCAAATGGGAATGTAAATTTGCTAAAATAATAATTTAAACAAATCTGGCAATGATGAATATGGAATAGTGAGAATAGGAGCAATCACAAAATACCTAACCATAGCAAATAACGGTGGACCTTATACTATAGAATACCCATCGCCTTAAGAATTTCATAGTAGACTGAGCAGGTGATGTTGTAGTCGATAATACGGTATTTACGCAGTTACTTAGTATGAATAGCAGGTAACATTTAACCAAGCTTTAGATCTAGGAGCGGGTGGTAACATATTATTTAGAGCAGATGGTGAGTTAATAGTAAATGGTGTGACCAGTTCAGTTACGACCTCTGCAAATAACCAAGGAAATAACTAAGGCACACTGACAATACAAAGCGGTAATGTTAACGGTACGATTGGAGCTAACGGCAGCAACTTAAAACTCGTAAATATCGGAGCACAACCCCCATTACGTTCTCAGCTAATGTATTTGTTCCCGTAGCTTTAAATAAGGATGGCTCTATCTTAGCTTTAGCAGATGGGGTTACGCTAACCGGTAGCGTAGGAGCAAATGGAGTAGTACTTAGCACCGGCGGTGTAGGCGGTACATTGAATTTGATAGGTGACGGTAATGTAACTCAAAATATAGGTACGGATGCTGCAAATAGTCCTGCTAATGCTAATATAAATATCCCTAACTTTACTTAATTCAGTAATATCCATTGCGGCAATTAATTTTTGTGCTTCTGCGGTATTTTCTTTCTGTATAGTTCTTATTAATTCTTGATTTGAGGGTTGAAACCATCTAAACATAATTATCTTCTTATTAAATTCTATAAATTTTAATATTTTGTTAAAAATGAGCTTATAGATAGAATCATAATAAGAAGTTTTAAGAATACAATAGAAATTTAACTAAAAGTGCGAACAAATGAGTTGAGGTTACTTTAAGGAATATATAAAGTTAGTTTTTTATAATATTTAAAATTCGGAATTTAAAAGAGTTTAATATAACAATTAAAACAAAAGGCGAATAAAAGGAGCATATGAATTTTTTAGAAAACGATAGGAAATCCCGAAACCTGAAAGGGGTTGGCGAGAGTGACGGGACTCGAACCCGCGACCTTCTGCGTGACAGGCAGATGCTCTAACCAACTGAGCTACACCCCCTTATATACTCTTCTGCTTTTAAGAATTGCTCTTTCATTTTATCAAGGATTGCATCTTCATCTATTAAATATAGGCTGCGGGTGCTCACCTCTCAAAATACAATTCAATTCTTGAAATCATTTGAGTATACGTAAAAGATAACAATGTATATAACAATTCTTCTATTTCTGCAAGAGTAAAATATCGTATTTTATCAAAAAATATACAGAACCTAACATCTAGCTTATTCCTAATATTATAATTACTAGATATCTCTATTAATCCAAATTAGTCACTACTAGTTGAAGCCTTGAAAATTATTATACTTTTTAAGGCCTTTGTTAAAAAAGAAAAACCTAGTAGTTACATTTATATTAATAAAATCTTACTTTATTAATAATTATTAGAGGTTTTATATGACTAAACCATATGTCATTAAACTAACTACTCCTTTTGAGCGTATTAAACTTTATAATCCTATACCCGATATTGCTCTTAGAAGTGCTATTATTATGCAGGCAATAATAGATGCAACTAATACTTCTACCAAGAAAGAGGCAACAAAAGCAGAATATAACGCTAAAAAATGGCTTGTTGAAAATAATGAAAATTTTAACGCTACCTGCTTAGAAATTGGCATTGAGCCTAATTATGTAAGAAAGACTGCTAAAAAACTAATTAAATCGCAACAAAATAAGGATAAGCGTCCTAAACTCTACGGCTAAAGTTTAAATAAATTAATTTGTAATAAAACTTGAAATTACTCTAAATATAAATTAATTGTATAGGTGTTACTTAGTAACGCCTATATATTAATTATTTCAGATTATAAAGGTTATTTATGATTATTTCAGTTTCAGGTCAACATATTTCTATCGGTAATAATTTACAAGAATATTCAAAAGAGAGGGCTACGCAAGTCGTTAAAAAATATTTTACCGATATAATAAATATAGATATACATTTTTCAAAAGAAGGAATTAACTTTAAATGTGATATTATAGTAAAATATGGCTCCGGTAAACATAATATAGTCAAAAGTAATGATAGTTGTAGTGATATATATGTAGCTTTTGATAAAGCTATGTCAAAACTAGAAAAACAGCTTAGAAAATATAAATCAAAATTCAAAAATCATCATGCGGGTAAAGTAAAAATATCAGAAATTGCTTACGAAGGTACCAAATATATTATTAATCCGCAATCTGATAGTGAAACCTCTAACGCCGAAGATAATGATAATCCGGCAATTATCGCTGAAAAGCCTGTAGAAATATTAAAATTATCAGTAAAAGAAGCGGTAATGCAAATGGATTTAGAAGATTTACCTGTAGTAGTATTTAAAAATATAAATAATGATCGTATCAATATAGTTTATTATCGTAAAGACGGTAATATTTCTTGGGTAGATTATAATTAATGCTCATTATCCCTTACAAAGGAGTTACGCCAAGAATCGATAAAAGTGCATATATTGCCGAAAGCAGCTCTTTAATAGGAGAGAAATAGGTAGTAATTCAAGCATTTGGTTTAATACGGTGCTTAGAGGCGACGTTGAATCAATAAAAATAGGAAATAATACTAACGTACAAGACGGTAGTGTAATTCATGCTTCAAGGTTTAACGGACCGGTAGAAATAGGCGATAATATAACTATCGGTCATCTCTCTCTTATTCATGCCTGTACAATACATAATAATGCTTTTATCGGTATGCGTGCTACGATAATGGATTATGCAGTAATAGAAGAATATGCTTTTATTGCTGCAGGCAGTCTTATCCTGCCAAAGAAGATAATTAAATCTCAAGAATTATGGATGGGATCCCCTGCAAAATTTGTTAGATATTTAACCGATCAAGATTTAGAATATATGCAAGATAATGTAAGACATTATGTAGAACTTGAAAATGTTTATAAGATACTCGTTTAATTTGAAAAATTGGCGTCGTCTATCTACTTTTTACGTATCAAGAGTATATAAGGAATCCTTAAATGCCTTAACCGTATTTTTAAGTAAAAACGCAATAGTCATCGGTCCGATGCCGCCTGGGACGGGAGTAATATATTGTACTTTAGACTGAACATTTTCAAAATCAACATCACCGATAATTTTATTGCTGCTAATTCTATTAATGCCTACATCAATTACTATAGATTTAGGATTAAAATATTCTGCAGTTAATTTTAAAGGTGAGCCTATTGCAGCAACGACAATATCGGCTTTAGAAGTAATAGAGCGTAAATTGTGTGTCTTAGAATGACAAATAGTAACGCTGCAATTTTCTTTTAACAGTAAAGCACTTAAAGGTTTGCCTACTATATTTGAGCGTCCAATAATTACAACGTTTTTACCGGTTAAATTAGGTTCGTATTTTTTTATAGCTGCAAGACAACCAAGAGCAGTGCAGGGAATAAAGCCTTGACTAATTCCGCTATGTAAGTAACCGACATTTAAAGGGTGGAAACCATCGATATCTTTAGAAGGTGATACTGCAGATAAAATTTTATTTTTATCTATGGAGCTTGGCAAAGGAAGCTGAACTATAATTCCTGAAATCTCGTTATCAAGGTTTAACTCATTGATTTTTGATATTAAATCATTAGTATGAATAGTAGCAGATAGATTTATTAATAAAGTATAAATTCCTATTTTATGTGCATTTTTTATTTTGTGTCTTACATAAATAATGCTTGCCGGATTATCGCCTACTAGGACTATAGCAAGCTTCGGTGAAGCGTTGGTTTGGCTTGTAAGTTCTTGAATTTCTAGCTTTAAGTCTGCTAGTATCTCATTGGCTAATGCTTTACCGTCAATTATATTATTCACTCTTATTTTTGTCTCCGTTCAGTTTTAACGTCATTGCAAGAAAATTACGTAAGTAATTGACGAAGCAATCTCAGGAGTTTGTTATTGTTTCATGAGATTGTCACGCTCTCTACGGTTGCTCGCAATGACGATCTCTTTATTTAGTCACGCTCTTACTTCTTTTCCCCGTATTTTTGGTAGTAGAATACTCAAAATGTAGAGCCTTGCCGTCAAATACTCTACTATAAGCATGATGAAGACTGCTTGCCGCTTCAGCAAAACCCGTAAGAATCAGCTTAAGCTTACCAACATAATGAGCAATATCGCCAATGGCGTAAATACCTTCTATATTAGTTTGATAATAGGAAGAGTCTACTTCAATATGGTGAAGCTTAACATTTAAACCCCAATTTGCTAAGCTACCTAAATCTTGTTTTAAACCAAAAAAAGGTAGTAATATATTGGCATCCAATTTGCGAGTATTATTTTGTAAATCTTTAACTATAACCGATTGAAGTTCACTATTATTACCATCTAAAGCATTTAATTGATAACCGGTTATTAACTCGATTTTATCGGTTTCTGCAATATGTCTTAATTGCCTTACGCTTTCAGGAGCTGCCGTAAATTTATCCCGCCTATGTACTAAATATATTTTATTTGCAATATCTGAAAGAGAAATAGCCCAGTCAACAGCCGAATCCCCGCCGCCTGCTATAACTATATTTTTACCCGCAAATTTGCTTTTATCATTGATGAAATAAAAAACTGACTTGCTTTCAAAATCTTCAATATTCGCAAGGGGCGGTTTGTTTGGACCGAATGAACCTGCTCCTGCTGCAATAATAATAACTTTGCTTTTAATAAGAGTGTTTTTTGAGGTTTTAATTTCAAAAAAATCATCTTGTTTATTTAGCTCTATAGCTTGCTGATTTAAATGATATATAGGGTTAAAAGGAGCTGCTTGAAGTGCTAACTGTTTTATTAGCTCTTCTGCTGCAATTTTAGGATATGCTGGTATATCGTAAATAGGCTTTTCAGGATATAGGGTAATACACTGACCGCCGATAACTTCTTGTGCATCAATAACATGACACTTCATGCCAAGCATTCCTGCTTGAAAAACTGCAAATAATCCAACCGGACCGGCACCTATTATTACAACATCAGTATTATACATACTTTTTATATTTAAATTTTACAAAGGATTTTATTGGATATTGAGAAAATAATCAATGGTTATGTGAGTATATTTATAGAAATCCAACACTTTCGCAGGGGGATTTTTAAAAACTGTCGGATATTATACTAGACGAGATGCATTTAAAGGTTGTGCTGCATTCCACTTTTCTTCTACGGGTTCTAATATATCCGCTTTTATCTCGGCTTTGTTTTGTAGCATACCGAATAATGAGATTTTTTAGTATTTATAGGTAATATTTGTGCTACTTCCCTATCGCTTTTGGTAATTATAATAGATTCTTTATCTGTTTGTAATTTTTCTACATAAAGAATCTATTTATAGCTAATTTGGGTTATATTCATTATATTTTAATGTAAAAAATAAAATTTAAAGAAAAACCAAAACAAATTCTGTGAGGCAAATATCATCAATTCATATTTAAATATAACCATTTCTTAAACTAGCCTTGTAAAATCGTTAAACTTTGTAAAAGATTAATAATAGAAATTAATTATTTTTATAATAAATTATGAAAATTAAGATTCTACGAAATATTATCGGTTTTATTATCTTAACTATAAGTACGGGCAATAGTTTTGCCTCCTCCGCTAATGCTTTTTTCCTTGTTAGTGCGATGGTTTTACCGTCTTGTATAGTTCGGCTACTCCTTTAGCTTTCGGTACGTATGTTCCAACTGTTGATGCTCTGCAAACAAATACAATTATAATAAAGTGTATTTTAGGTACTAATTATACTGTTGCATTAAATGCCGGTACTGCACCTGCTGCTACAACTAGTACCCGTAAAATGACTGGTGTTGTTAACACTAATAGTTATTTACCTTACAATCTTTACTCCAATGCAGGGAGAACGCAGAATTGGGGACATCAATCAAGTGACTGGGTAATGGGAACAGGACTAGATCAAACGCTCACAATATACGGCAAAATACTTCAAGGAGCAAATGTTCCTTCCGATACTTATAATGATACAATTACAATAATCGTGGCATATTGATATAAATATTTTTTAAGATTTCTACCTATCCTATCTATATTCTTGACTTTTAATTCTTTTGCCAGTACCACTATCGTACCTGTCAATATATAGTAGCAACTATGACGGTGCAAAATAATGATTATGCACCTAAAAAGTTTCAATTAATTCGTTTAAAGCGTACATATAAAGATGGTATAGAAGAATATAAAGAAACTAAAGATTTAGTGGCAACTCCAGTAACATTTACCTTACATGATGGTAAAATACAATTGATACGGGTAGCTTTAAAAAACACACAGAATTATTCTACTAAAGCAAAATATAGAATTTTTATAAAAGAATTACCTCGTAGAGTGAAGTTAGAGAATAGTGTTACCTCCACCGTAGATCTTGTTGTTCAGCATAGTATACCTATAACAATATCAGGTTAAAAATCTTTATCTTTAAAACTAAATAAATTAAAGCAATGTGCTTTTTAAATACAATAATATCGGTTTTTATAGGTATTATTTTTTTATACCGGTGAGTTTTTGCAGGTGGAGTTATCTCTGAATCTCTTGGTGATACTTCGCCTTGAATCGGCAGCGGATACAAACGTACATGAGGATCAGGAGTTAGGGTTATTGCCCCAATTACCTCTAGCAGTAAAATTTGAGAATAGTGCTAATGAAATTGCGGGTGAGAGTGAATTGATGGTTTCGTTAGAAGTTAATTATACCGAAACCGATATATTGCCGACTATAGTGCAAAACGCTCAAGGTCATTATTTAATTCCTCTTGAAGATATAGAACATTTTGATGTTCAAGAAGATTATCTTAAGCAGGGTTTAGTGAATTATCATGATACTGCATATATTAATTTAGATTTGCTTGAGGGTACTAAATATGATTTAAACTTTGAGAATTTAGATTTAAATATTACTTTTCCAGCAGAAAAATTTAACCTCAATCATTTGATGCTTCAGGTGGTCCTATGAAGAACGTCGATACTAAACTTATTAGTGGGGTATATTTAAACTATGATGTGACTCTTAGTCCAAATGATGATATTAATTATTTAGCCGGAGTAGAGGAACTCAATTATTTCACTGAACACGGTGTATAGTTATAGTTTCTTATTTCAAACTGAAGCCGTTAAATCAAATTTTTCTAAAATCACAAATACCACAAAAAACCAAAATAAATTTACACGTTTAGACACAAATTGGACATATGAGAATGTGGATAAGATGACTAATTGGTGGGTAGGGGATAATAGCATAACTAAAGTGTCTTCTTGGTCTAATTCAACTAGATTTGCCGGTATTCAGTATGCTACTAATTTTGCAGTTAGACCGAATTTAGTTACCTATCCGTTACTGGATTTTAGAGGGAAATCAGAACTTCCAAGCAGTATAGAGATATTTTCAAATAGTATACCTATATATAATACTAAAGCTCATATGGGGGATTTTGATATAACCAATATTCCGGTTATCACCGGTAGAGGTGATTTAATAGTTAAAACGCAAGATATAACCGGTAAAGTTTAGACAATGACTATTCCTTATTACGCATCACCGAGCTTATTACGTCCCGGGCTTTCACATTTCTCTTACGAAGCAGGTTTTCAAAGACAAGATTTTACTATATATAGCAGTGCTTATAAATATTTAGTTCTAAATACTGATTATATGCTTGGTATGAATGATTATTTAACAAGCGGCGGACATTTTGAATTTTTAAAAAATAATGGAGCAGTAGGGGTAATAATTTAAAAATCAGCAATTTATTATAGGCATTTCAGCTGCAAATAATATCAAAAATTTCGGTCGCTGTCAAAGAATTAATTGCGGCTATACTTATGAATCGGAATATTTTGATATTAATAGTAATTTAGATTGGAATAATAGTAATTATCAGGACGTATATAACGATCCCGATAAGATTTTCTCAAGTTTAAATTATCAGATTTTAGCTAGTTGTGGTAATACCGATTTTGGTAATATAAGTGTTAATTTTTTGTCTTTTGTCGTAAATAACACAATGCAAAAAGGTAAACGCTCAAATATATTATCATCGACTTATCAAAGAAATATTACTAAAAAAGGTTTCTTAAGTTTTACTATAGGTACCGATTTAAATAGTAAACGTAAAAATAATTTTGCCTATATACCATTTAACTTGAATTTAGATTCCAATAAAAGCATTTCATTGACCGATTTATATTTTATATCAAAATAAATATCATACAAAGCAACTTGGTGTTTCTTCGCTGATTACTTCAAATATGGGATGGGGATATAATGCTAACCTGATCAAAGCTAAAGCTACAAATTACAATGTACAAGTTAACCGTAACGGTAAAAATAATGATATTGGAGTTTATCTGCAGAAAAATGATACCGCAATAATGAAACAGTTTAATATCAAAGGAGGAATTTTCTCTATTGATAAAAGCTATTATGAGACAAGACCGATTAACGGAGGTCTTGCTTTGATTAAAGTAAATAGTTTAAAGAATGTCGGGGTTTATAATAATAGCCGGTGATACCGATGATAAAGGTAAAATGCTTGTACCTAACTTAACACCGTATGTTCCTTCCGAAATAAGACTAGATGATGAAAATCTACCTCTTAATACAGAGTTTGAAGAAATTGCTTTGAAAGTTGCTCCAAGAACAAAATCAGCGGTATTATTAGACTTTAATATTAAAATAATTAAAAGCATTGAAATGACAGTATTTGATAGTACGTGAGTATTGAAGGTTTAGATGAAGAAATATTTGTAGGCTTATGACGGTAAGATATATATTAAAGATCTTGAAGTATTAAACGGTTCTATTTGTGACGAGAATGAGGAGAATAATAAATGCTGTCATTTTAGCGTACCGGTTAATAGAGATTTAAATGACCCTTTAATTGATTTAGGCGAAGCAATATGCAAATGAAGACTTTATTGTTACTCCTGTGTGGACTAAAAACGCTCCGTTGTCATACCGTGGCTTGACCACCACGGTATGACAAATTCTTTTTAAGCAATGTCAAGAAATCAATAATAATATTATTAATCAACATGATTATGTCACGAAATGCTATGGCGTTACTTGCAACATGTAATCCGTCAGTTCCAACCGTAAATTTCGGTAGTTTTAATGTCGGTGCCATTAGCACAACTGCCGTTATTGCTTCAGTTACTTGTGGTGCTTTATTCTCACTACTTGTTAGCTATACCGTAACTTTTAGTACGGGAGCTGCTAATATTTAGAAATATGATTAATGGGGTACGTAAGCTGAATTATAATTTGTATAAAGATGCCGGTTTTACTCAAATCCTCGGTAACGGTACTAGTAGTACTGTAACATTTACCGATAGCTATACACTAGGTCTTGAACCGGTCACAAAAAACTATACCGTATATGCACGTCTGCCGTCACAACCTCTTGCTGCTGCCAGCACGTTTCAAGACACTATTACCGTAACCCAGCCATGGCTATATAATAAAAAATCTTTAAAATCAAAATTCTTCAGCCTAGGTTCTAACTTTGTTGCTTACATGGATTGACTCCTAGGGTGCTAGGACATTGCTGTCCAGTATTATGAAGCTGTATTTTTATTATAATATCAAAAACAATTTAAGTTTTATATTACTATAACTACATACGTTATTCCCGTATAGATAAGGTCTTGTTGCATGGATCGGTTTTCTTTCTGTTACGCTGTGACTTGATCGTGAGATGACAGAGATGGAATCGATCCTTAAACTTATGTCTACGCGAAAATGCAACCGGGAACCACGCAACGTTGCCTTACTTCCGCAGGATAAGACTGTTTGTGCCTTAAGAAAGTATAATATTTGTACAAACTATTTTATATAGCAATCAAGAGTGAGTTGTGTCAAGTCAAAAATCTAAAAAAAAATAAATATTTATATTGAATAAATTATTATTCTCGTGTCTACTTAAGTGAAGATTCTATACACTGAATATGGTGTCATTTTTTCAAAATAAGCATTATAAATCCTACAACCCCATTAGTACCTATAATGAACACGTTTAAAAAAAATAAATTTCAAATCACTATAAACAACAACCATAACAATTTACTTACTCCTTTCGGTAAAGCTATTCTGCGAGATCGATATCTTATGAAAGGTGAGGATTTTCAAGATTTATTTGCAAGAGTTTCTAGTTATTATGCCGAAAATAAACAGCATGCTCAGAAGTTATATGAATATATGAGTAAAATGTGGTTTATGCCAGCAACACCAATCTTAAGTAACGGCGGAACGGATAGGGGACTTCCTATTTCATGCTTCTTGAATGAGACCGATGATAGCTTAGACGATATAGTAAATTTATGGACAGAAAATGTTTGGCTTGCTGCACGCGGTGGCGGGATTGGCAGTTATTGGGGTAATGTTCGTGCTATTAATGAAGGGATTCGTGATAAAGGTCATTCATCTGGTATTATACCGTTTATTAAAGTAATGGATTCTATGACTCTTGCTATTTCGCAAGGTTCTATTAGACGAGGTTCATCGGCTGTATATTTGCCTATTAATCACCCTGAAATTGAAGAATTTATCGATATAAGACGTCCGACAGGTGGGGATGTTAACCGTAAAGCTCTTAATATTCATCACGGTATAGCTATAACCGATGAATTTATGAAAGCAGTTGAAAACAATACGGATTTTGACCTTGTTAGTCCTGCTACCAAAAAAGTCGTAAATAAAGTTAGAGCAAGAGATTTATGGGTTAAGTTATTAACTACTAGAATAGAAACAGGTGAGCCTTACTTGTTATTTATCGATAGTGTTAATAAATCTATCCCTGAGCATCATAAAAAATTAGGGCTTCAAGTTAAAATGTCTAATCTTTGTAGCGAAATTACATTGCCGACGGGAATTGACCATCTAGGCAAGTCAAGAACTGCTGTTTGCTGCCTTTCCTCTTTAAATTTAGAGTATTACGAAGAGTGGAAAGACGATAAAGAGTTTATCCATTCTATTATGTTGTTCCTTGATAATGTTTTAGAAGACTTTATTAATAAAGCACCGGATACTATGGCAAGAGCTAAATATTCGGCTTTACGTGAGCGCAGCGTTGGACTTGGCGTAATGGGCTTCCATTCATTTTTGCAAATGAAAAAAGTACCGATAGAATCGGTTATGGCAAAAGTTTGGAATAAAAAAATATTTGAATATATATCTGCTGAAACTGATAAAGCCTCAATAGAAATCGGTAAAGAAAAAGGAGCATGTCCTGATGCTCTAGATGCAGGAAGTAATGAACGATTTAGCAATAAAACCGCAATAGCACCTACCGCCTCAATTTCGGTAATAGCAGGTAATGCCTCACCCGGAATAGAGCCGTTTGCCGCTAATAGCTTTGTACAAAAGACTTTAACCGGTTCTTTTAACGTGCGTAACAAACATTTAGAAAAGTTATTAGAGGAGAAAGGATTTAATAATGATCAAGTTTGGTCTTCGATTGCAACACATGAAGGATCAGTACAACATTTAACATTTTTATCCGAAGAAGAAAAACAGGTTTTCAAAACCGCTTACGAAATTGATCAGAATTGGCTAATTGAACTGGCAAGCGATCGTACTCCTTACATTACGCAAGCACAATCTTTAAACATCTTTTTACCGGGGAATGTTAGTAAGAAATATTTAAATAATATTCATTTTAAAGCCTGGACAAAAGGGGTAAAAAGTTTATATTACTGTAGATCGACATCAATACAGCGAGCTGATAAGATCTCGCATGACGTATTAAAGGCCGATTTTAAAGATTTAGAGGAACAAAACGATAAGTTAGCAGAAACCGGTAACTACGAAGAATGCTTAGCTTGTCAGTAAGTATAACTATGCAAAGATATTTAGACCCAACAAATGATGTAGCATTTAAAAAATTGTTTACGGATAAAACAAGGTGACTAGGCTTTCTCAATATATTATGAGGTTACTTGAAGAGTTAAGGATTATCAACCTTGAATATATTTCAAACGAACAAGCGCCGGATTTAGGGCAGAATACAAGGAGTATAGTAGACGTAAAAGTTCGAGATAACTCCGGCAATATTTATATTGTTGAGATGCAAGACGGCTATGCCGATGCTTCTTTAGCAAGAGTACCATTTTACAGTTGTATAGCATTTTCTTCGCAATTAAAAAGAGGAAAAGAATATGTTGATCTAGCTCCTGTAGTAATGGTAGTAATTATTTCTGGATTTCAGGCATTGCCCGAGGAAAAAGAATGTATTAGCTATCATCAAACTATTAATGTCGGCAACGGTAAGCATCAACTTAAATGCTTGCGTATTTGTTGAATTAGACAAATTTACCAAAGAAGCAGATGAGTTAGAAAGCTTAGAAGATGATTGGTTATATATGATGGCTAAATTCGATAGAGCAAAAGAACCCCCGCAACATACAAAAGATGAAAATAGCATTATCAGTTTATAAAACTATTGAATAATTTAACTGGAGCGAAGCAGAATATGATAATTATATTAAAGCGATGCTTGCTACTCAAACGGAAGAGTTAAATCAAAAAAGTAAATATAATGAGGGGAAAGCTGAGGGTATTGAAATTGGAGACACTAGAAGAAATACAAAAATAGCAAAAGAAATGTTAGCGGATAATGAGCCGATCGAGAAAATAATTAAATATACTAAGCTTTCAAAAGAAGAAATAGAAAAATTAAAAGAAGAAAAATTATGTCACTACTTGATGCAAGTCCAATTTATAAACCGTTTTCATATCCATGGGCATATGAAGCTTGGCACACTCAACAAAAAATTCATTGGCTACCGGAAGAAGTACCGCTTGCCGACGATGTTAAAGATTGGAAATATAACTTAACTCCAGGGGAAAAACATCTATTAACGCAAATATTTCGTTTTTTTACACAGGCAGATATTGAAGTGAATAATTGCTATATGAAGCATTATTCACGAGTATTTAAACCGACTGAAATATTAATGATGTTATCAGCATTTTCTAATATGGAAACGGTACATATCGCGGCATATTCACATTTACTTGATACGGTAGGTATGCCGGAAGTAGAATATTCAGCATTTCTTAAATATAAGG
The DNA here is from genome assembly GCF_000007025.1 of Rickettsia conorii str. Malish 7. Lineage (NCBI taxonomy): Bacteria > Pseudomonadati > Pseudomonadota > Alphaproteobacteria > Rickettsiales > Rickettsiaceae > Rickettsia > Rickettsia conorii. Next base: position 630,569 of record NC_003103.1, read on the forward strand.
AAATGAAAGACAAGTATGATTATATGCAGCAATTCGGAGTGGATGCCAAAGAAGATATAGCAACTACACTCGCAGTATTTGGAGCTTTTACTGAAGGATTACAGCTATTTGCTTCTTTTGCGATCATGCTTAATTTCCCTCGTTTTAATAAAATGAAAGGTATGGGACAGATTATTGCTTGGTCAGTGCGTGATGAAACACTTCATACTAACTCAATTATTACTCTGTTTAAGACTTTTGTAAGAGAAAACCCTGAAGTTTGGACAGAAACTTTACGTAAACGTATTTATGAAGCTTGTACGACTATTGTGCATTTTGAAGATGCCTTTATTGAACTTGCTTTTGAAGTTGGCGGTATTGAGGGATTAACGGCATATGAAGTAAGACAATATATTCGTTATATTGCCGACCGTCGTTTAATGCAACTAGGACTCAAAGATGTATATTTGGTAAATCATAACCCCCTTCCTTGGCTTGATGAAATGCTAAACGGAGTCGAACATACGAACTTTTTTGAAAATAGAACAACTGAATATTCAAAAGCAGCGACTACCGGTTCATGGGAAGAAGTATTCACTGAGATGGACGCCACAGCGGAGGCTAAATAATATACTCAGATAGCACTTATGCTGAACATGTTGTGTCGAAGTATACATATTAACAACAACAATAACAAAAAATTAAAAATACCTGATCTTTATTTTTAAAAATTTTTTAAAATAGATTTAGAATATTTAAACATTAGCGAGTGATTTTATGGCTGTTATAAATAATAAAAACTATCAAAAAGTTGTAGAAAAAGTTTTATCTTCTTCTAGAGCTAATAAAGTACTAAAGAGTGCAATTCAGGACTTATCATCTTCAAAGAGTATAAGCTTAAGAACGATATTACTCGGAGCAAGATTTATTTTAACTAATCCTGTAAATACTTATAATCTTGTTAAGCTTGCTAACTCTTCTAAGATATATCTTGATCCGGAATTTCAAAAATCACTTCTTAAAAAATCTCCAATATGGGAATTTTTAAAAAAACATTCGGATGATTTGCCTAAAATAGGTCAAATCTTAGCAAATGCGGGCTTTAGAGAATTTCAAGATAAGAGTGCTTTAGATGAAAAGGGACTCGAAATACTAAAAGAATGTTTTAAAAATGAACAAGTACTTAAAAAACTTCAAGAAATTGCAGTTGAAGTAAAGCAAGAGCTACCGGACTGGAATAAAGTGACTTCTAGAACTTTAGATATGCTGGTTACCGATAAAAACTTCCAAAAATTCTTTAACGAAAAGAGTGAAGATATTACGAAATACATACGTACAGGAGCAACTGAAATACTTCCAAGCGATTATATAAAAACTTTTGATGATATATTACAAAAACCCGAAAAGAAAAATTTATTAAAAATATTTAATGAACATCCTGATTTTAAGCAAGAACTGGCTAAAAATATAAACAATCCTAATACTCTAAAAAGATTTAATAAGTTATCTCCTGAAAAACAAATAATTATTGAAAATTTCTTAGAAGAAGCAAAAGAACAAGCTAAACCTTTCTTAAAAGAATATTTTGAAACCTACAAAATTGATCTTAAAATTTTAGATATTATTCCTACTTTATTAAATAAAATGCCTGAGACAAAAGAGATTTTTGATACTCTTAATGCTCCAAATCAAGGTGTAATGATATCTCTTGAGAAATCCTTAGAAATGGTAGCTGGTGATGATAAATTAAAAAGTTTTTTTGCTAATAATAAAACAATCTTACCAAATATTGCTTTAGGTATTATTGAAAATACTCCTAGCGTACAAAGCGTAACAAAAGAATATAATTTTGATAAACAAATGCTTAGTATTGTAGGCGAAGTTATGTCAAAACCGGAAGTTGCTCATGAGATTATTGCAGACTTAAATAAAGGCGATTATATGAGTTTAACCGGTAATATAATCTCCGCCCTTAATGATCCTTCATTTAAATTAAAAGATATATTAGTAGAGCAAAGTAAAGGAGGTCTATTTGATAATTTAATTACAGGAGTTTTAGAACAAGATGCAAAAAATAGCCAAACTATAAAACAACAACTTATAAATTATGGTCTGGAAGCGAATGATGTTACAAAGCTAACGAGCATAATGCCTATATTACTTGATCAATCTGAATCATTAAAAAAGGTTTTTAGAGATTTTATTCAAGGTGATTATACGGGAATGGCAAAAGAGTTAATAGCTTTAACTAAAGACAATCCTGAAATTAAAAAATATTTAAACAATAATAGAGAAATATTTGCAAGTATTTTAGATAAAACTTTAGTAGAAATACCAGGTATAAATAACCTTGATAAGAAAGAATTATATAATGTACTTCCATCAATGTTAAACCATCCTAATGAATTAGTTAAAGTTATAGAAGAGGTTGAAAAAAGTAATTATCGTGAGGCTGCTAGTGCTATATATACTCTAGCTCAAAAAACAAATTATTTGGAAGGGCAATTGCCGAATATGATAAAAGCAGGTTTTAGCTATGCTACTGAAAAACTAAAAGACGTATTTAGTCCATCACAAGATTTTAAAGATAAAACTATAGATGCAATTACTATTAGAAATAATTTACATAAAATACAAAATGGAAAATTCAGCTTAGAGGGCGCTATATTAGTAGGTGATTTATCTAATATCGACTTCTCAGGCGTATCATTAAAAAATGCAGATTTAACTAAAGTCACTTCTTTAAAAGATTGTAATTTTAAAAATATTAATTTAGCAGAGGCTAAATTACCTGATAATTTAATGCTACTTACTGATACTTACAATCTTGATAAGGCTATCCCTCCTTTAGTACCTAAACTAATTAAAGAACAACAAGCAAAATTAATTGATAAGGCAATTGATAAATTATTTTTACAAATACAAGCTGAAGGAAAAAGAAATGTACTTAGTAAAAAAAATTTTGCTCAACAAGTAAAAAGATTATATGAAGAAAATCAAACGATTAAAGACTATATTATAGAAAAACTAAATTCACTACCTATGAATATGGTTACTAACCTAGCTACTCCTAGAACAAATCAATATAAACATATTACAAATCATGTAAATTCTCCATTACAAATATTGAACCCTTTATATGAAAATATTGCAAATAAACAAAATATTAAGAGTAATTTATTGGCAAATATTTTAAGCGAGAAAATATCACAAAAACTTTTTGATAAAGGTGATAATAGAGGTGAAGATTTTTACATGATAAATCAGATGCTAAAACCTATCGTTTCTGAATATTCTAAAGAAAATCCTGATAATATAAATAATTTTTTAGAGCCAAAAAATCTAGAAAAGTTAGCAAGTAATATTGCCTCTACTTTATATTCTAAATCTAAATATACTGGGGTAGGCACTATTACCGGTGGAATTTATTTACCAAAAGAAATCTTCAATGAACAGTTAAAAGATAACTTTAAAAATGAGTTCAAAAATATTAATAAATTAAATGTTTTAAAAGAAGCAACAAATATAGTTTCAAATTTAGATAGTAACGTGCATGTAGTAGATAATCACGATAAATCACATACTTACGCATCATTACCTACAAAAAGTAAACAAATACACAGATAACTCCATAAATCTTAGATCAAATTGATTTAATTACCATATTATGTAATATAAATTAAAATATTTAAGTAGTGCTTAATTTATTTCTTTGAATCAATTTTAAGATAATTTAATGTTTATGTAATTAAATATATTTCATTATTTTTACGGCAGTTACAAATTCCATTAAAGATATTAAATTAAAGAATTTTAATAAAACTGTTAAAAGGACATTATCTTCTACTGATGCAGAAAGGCATTGACAAGCTTTATTTATGACCTTGCATCTCTAAAGAAAAAATATTACCAGTTAGTATAGGAGCATTATTAAAAGGTACGAAGTTTGCCTTCACTAATCCCGTAAATAGTTATAATCTTGTTAAACTTGCAAGCTCCTCTGATAGATTCAAAGTTTCAAAAATCTGTTCTTGAAAAATCCGAAATATAGGATTTGCTAAAAAAGCATGCCGATGATTTACCAAAAATAGGACAAATCTTAGCAAAAGCAGGTTTTAGAGAATTTCAAGATAAGAGTGCTTTCGATGAAAAGGGACTCGAAATACTAAAAGAATGTTTTAAAAATGATGCTTTACTTAAAAGCCTTCAAGAAATTGCACTTAAGATAAAGCAAGAAGTACCGGACTATAATAAAGTAACTTCTAAAACATTAGGAATGTTATCCACGGATAAAAATTGCTGAAAATTTTTTAATGAAAAAAGTAACGATATTGCGAATTACATAACTGAAATACTTCCAAGCGACTATATCAAAGCTTTTGATATTACAAAAACCTCAAAGTAAATGACACATATGCAAAAGTTATAAAAATATTTAATGAACATCCTGAGTTTAAACAAGAGCTGGCTGAAAATATAAACAATCCTAATGCTCTAAAAAGGTTTAATAAATTATCTCCTGAAAAATAAATAATTATAGAAGGTTTCTTAATAGAAACTAAAGAACAAGCTAAACCTTTCTTAAAAGAATATTTTGAAAGCTATAAAGTTGATGTAGATACTATTCCTACTTTATTAAATAAAATGCCTGAAACAACAGAGATTTTTGATACTCTGAATGCAAATCAAGGAGTAATGGTGGCTCGCGAGAAATCTTTAGAAATGGTAGCGGGTGACGATAAATTAAAAAGTTTTTTTGCTGATAATAAAACAGTCTTACCAGATATTGCCGTAGCTATTATTGAAAATACTCCGAATATACAAAGCATAACGCAAGAATATAATTTCGATAAATAAATGCTTAGTATAGTAGGTGAAGTTATGTCAAAACCGGAAATTGCACATGCTATTATTACAGATATAAATAAAGGCGATGATATGACCGTAACAAGCCGTGTAATTACTGCTTTTAACGAACCTTCATTTAAGTTAAAATATATTAGTAGAGCAAAGTAAAGAGGGGTTATTCGATAATTTAATTAAAGGCATTTTAGAGCAAGATGAAAAAAATAGCTACACTATAAACAGCAGCTTGAAAATTATGGACTAGAAACAAAAGATACTACAAAACTTACGAATGTAATGCCTATATTACTTGATAATCCTGAATAATTAAAAAAGGTTTTTGATGGATTTGTTAAAGGTGATTTGTTAAAGGTGATTATACGGGAATAGCTAAAGAATTGGTAATGTTAACTAAAGATAATCCCGAGATCAAAAAATATTTAAACGATAATAAGGAAATATTTACAGGTATTTTAGATAAAACTTTAAAAGATGTACCCGGTATAAATAAGCTCGATAAGCAAGAATTATAATGTTGCTACTAGTATAGGTACGTTTAGTTTGGAAAGAAGGACAAGCACTGAATATTATTAAACAAATACTAAATGTTGTTAAAGCGGGAGTTGGTTATTTTAATCAAAAATCTGATAAGAAACCAGAATTAGAAAATAAAGTTCCGGCTGATGTATTAAAAGAAGCACAAAGTATCGTCTCAAATTTAAATAGTAAGATTAATATTGTAGGACCTAAGACAAATACACTTTCCATTACTCCTATTTCCAATAATAAAAAGAAAGAAGCAATACGTAGATAAGCTATATAATTTTAAAAGGGTTTTTTAAAGTTTGAGTAAATTCTTCTTGGTTAGCATATTCCAATGTTATTTTATCTTGTATCTGATTTTTAAACCAAGTAACTTGTCTTTTAGCATACTGACGGGTTCGTATTTGAGCTGCATTTAAAGCCTCATCTAAAGTGAGATTGCCGTTTAAATAAGCTAAAATTTCTTTTATCCCTACAGCTTTCAAATTTGTATAATCTTTAGGAGCAAATTGCTTTTTTATTAAAGCTATTTCGTCAATTGCCCCTTCTTTAAATATCTTATCTAAACGCTCATCACATGTTTTATATAAAAACTTTCGCTCAGGATTTAAGAAAATAATTTTGAAATTAAAATCAGATAAGATTTGTTCTTTTGGCAAAGTTTGAAAAGAAAAAATAGATTTACCGGTTTGCATGAATACTTCATAAGCTCTAATTAAACGCTGAGTATCATTTTGGTTTATTTTAGAAGCAGCAAGCGGGTCAAACTTTTCTAATTTACTCCATAATTCTATATTGCCTATTTTAACATGTAAATTTCTTACCTGTTCTTGTAAATCTTCTGATATATCAGGAATATTATTATAGCCAAAAACTAAAGAATTAATATATAAACCCGTTCCACCTATTAATATAGGTAGCTTACCCCTGTCGGTTATTTCTTTTATTTTTTCTGTCGCAAGTTTTAGATATTTTATTACCGAGAAATCTTCTGTCATTGATAAGAAGTTATATAAGTGATACAAGATTTCAGTTTTGTAGCTTTTCGGAGGGGAGGCGGTAATAATAGGAATTTCCTTATAAACCTGCATTGAGTCGATATTAATGATTTCGCCGTTATAAGCTTTAGCCAGTTCATGACCTAAATAAGACTTCCCGCTAGCAGTCGGCCCGCATAATATAATTATACTCTTCTGCTTTGAAGAATTGTTTCTGCAACACTTCGGATCACCTATTAAATATAGGCTTTGCATACTCGCTCCTCGTTTTACATTCCCATTCTCCAAATCATTTGAGTATATTTCTTTCTTTGTCACTTGTTTAACTAATAAATACAAACTTGTATCGTCATTGCAAGCCAGCATTTATGCTGGCGTGGCAAGCTCAGGAGTTTTTTTATATTATCTTATGAGATTGCCGCGTCGTTGCTAACGCAACTCCTCGCAATGACGGAAAAACCTATCCATGTAACAACGCCTAGCAGGAATGACCTCATACCCTTAAACGGTTTCATTAGTATTTCCTAAAGTGTCAGTATTAGCATTACTATCTGCTGGTCCACTAAATGTTATTGTACCAAGTTTGTTGTCATAACTAATAGTTGGACCACTAAATAAGCCTGCATCACTGTAGTTAATGGTCAGACTATTTAAACCGTTAGATGCGGCTACGTCACTTTTAAGAGGATTATCAGTAGGCTCAAGGTCTTTATGTTTTATTACTAATGGTGCCTCAATGTTAATATTTAATGTATTTACACCTTATTGGCGTTATTGTAACTAATTTAGTATCAACAAATATTATTTTTCTTTATATTAATTTAATGTAAGAAAAATATATAAAATAATATTTTAGAAAGCAATAATGTTTTAATAATTAATTAATAACCCGTATTTTTCAAGATATTTATTAATTATAGTGATTATTTCCTCTAAACCATTCTTACTATCTGATTCAGCCCTTGCAACTATAATAGATTCGGTATTAGAGCTACGCAAGAGCCACCAACCATGTGCAGTATTTACTCGTACACCGTCTATATCATTAAACTCTATTTTCTCTTCTAATGATTTTTCTTTAATCTCTTTAATAATTTGTAATTTTAACTCTGAAGGAACAAAAATTTTAATTTCCGGTGTACTATAGCTTTTCGGTACATCCTCTATTATCTCATCTAGAGTTTTACTTGATCTACTAAGTAAATCTAAAAATCTAAGAGCTGCATAAATTGCATCGTCAAAACCAAAATATTTATCGGCAAAGAATATATGCCCGCTCATTTCGCCAGCGAGTAAAGCCTTTGTCTCAAGCATTTTGCTTTTAATAAAAGGATGACCTGTTCGCCATATTATAGGATGTCCTCCATATGATTTTATTTTAGTGACTATAAATTGACTGACTTTTACATCAACTATTATAGTTGCGTTTGGATTTTCCTTTAAAATATCCTCAGCAAAAATGCATAAAATTTGATCACCTAATAATATTTTACCGCTTGAGCTTATAATGCCGATTCTATCACCGTCACCGTCAAAAGCTATACCAAGGTCACAATCTTGTTCTTTAACCACTTTTATTAACTCCTGCAAATTAGCAGGATTTGTAGGATCAGGATGATGGCTTGGAAAATTCCCGTCAATCTTACTATGTATGATTATATTCTTGTTTGAGAGATGCTTTTTAAGTTCTTCAACAATATCGCCGGTTGCTCCATTGCCACAATCCCAAGCCACTTTTAATTTTGGATTAATGTTTATTCCATCTAAAATACGTTTTAGGTATTTAGATTGTATATTATGGATTCCTGCTTTCGCAGGAATGACATAAGGGGATGCTGGTGTGGTATTGGAGTAGTTATCCAAAATCTTAGTCAATAACTCCTGTATCTGATCACCGAAAAAAGGTTTACCGTTTTGTAGTATTTTAAAGCCGTTATCGTCACGAGGATTGTGTGACCCCGTGACCATAATACTACCGGCGGGCGTAAAGTGTTTATCGGCAAAATATAAAACTGGTGTTGGAACTACGCCAATATTTATGATTTCAGCCCCTGCATTAGTTAATCCTAGTTCTAAAGCTTTACAAAGGGTAGGGGAGCTAAGCCGACCGTCTAAACCGACACAGATTTTATCGTTATCTTTCGTTATAGTCATCTCGGCAAAACCAAAGCCGATTTTATAAGCTACTTCTTCCGTTAAATCTTTAAGGCTATTGCCTCTTATATCATAAGCCCTAAAAATTTCTTTGTTAATTTGCATAGAAAACTGTTTTGAATATTATTACATGGCTCTTATGTCATTCCTACAAAAGAGCCTTGTTGCATGCTCGGAAAACCTACTCGATGTTATCCCCGCGTAGGCGGGAATGACATAAAACAATCCATGCAACAACACCTGCAAGTCGCTCGCAATGACGAGTTTGCATAGTCTAGAAACTAAAGCTCTCACCTAAATACACTTCCTTAACTTTCTTGCTATTTGCTATTTCCTTAGCGCTTCCTTCTAATAATACTTTACCTTCAAAAATAACATAAGCACGGTCGACTATATCTAGAGTATCACGTACATTATGGTCGGTAATTAATATACCTATATTAAATTCACGTAAATAAGTAATTAGATTTTTAATATCGGAAATAGCAAGCGGGTCAATACCGGCAAGCGGTTCATCAAGCATGATAAATTTAGGCTCTATTGCAAGTGCACGTGCAATCTCAAGCCTACGCCTTTCACCGCCTGATAAGCTAGCAGCGGATAAATCTTTTAAATGCACTATCGAAAACTTCTCTAACAAATTATGGGTTTTTTGTTCAATTACTTCTTTATCATTGTTAGATATCTCAACTACAGCCTTAATATTATCTTCAACCGACAATTCCCGAAATATCGAAGGTTCTTGAAGAAGATAACCGAGTCCAAGCCTTGCTCGTAAATAAATAGGCAAGTTGGTAATATTTATATCATTTAAAAGTAATTGCCCTGAGTCCAGTTTCATTAAACCGATAATAATGTTAAAGCAAGTTGTTTTACCGGCTCCATTCGGACCGAATAAACCAACTATCTCTCCTTGTTTTATATTCAGAGATATATCAGTTAATATATTCCTTTTTTTGTAGGATTTTGATATATTTTTAACGTGTAAGCTGTCCATCTTTTTTATTTGTTAAGATTTTGTTGCGTGGATTAATTTTCAACGTCATTGCAAAAAAATTACGTAAGTAATTGACGAAGCAATCCAGTTAAAAATATTAATCTTTAGCATTTTTTTAATTATTTTCTGGATTGTCACACTTCTTGCAATCGCTTGCTGCAATGACGTACCAACGGTAAATAGCTCTATTTTTTAATAATATCTACATAGTAGATTAGTTTATTAGTTTTTAAAACATTATCGTCACGCTGTAATATTACATTACCAAGTAGAATAAGTTGTTTATTATCGCAAAAATATTTAGCACTATCTGCAAGTAATAATTCATTATTTATTTTTCTTTCTACAGTCAATTTAGTAGGGACAACTATATGATCAATAGTTTGCTTTTCATCTATTGTTTTATAAAAAATATATAATTCTTTCGTTCTAAGTATCGCATTATCGAAGTAAACAATAACATTTCCAAGATATGCTGCTTTTTGTTTGGTTCTATCAATAATTAAACTATCAGATGTGATATGTAAATTTGAAATATTTTTATCATTAGCATATATTATAGTACTAATTATAAGAAGTAAAACAAGTTTAATAATAGACATCTTTCCAAACTTCGCTTCTAGAGGTAATTTAGACGTCGAATCGGTACTCGTATCCTCAAGTACTTCTTTGTACGCTGCGGTGCTACATTCTATGTCTCCTTTAAATTCCTCTCTATAAGCTGGTTTGGCAAGATGTCTAATCCGATAAATCGATGATTGTAGAGACATTGCCTTTAAAAATTATAATATTATTTTCATCTTTTGTATTAAAACTATCCGAAGTAATTGAAGAGTTTTTGTAAAGTAACTTAGCAGGGGAATGACCGGTTATATTCTTATTTACTAAATCAATCCTTGCATCGTTAGTGTTAAATATGATCTCATCAAAAAAAAGTTTTACATCGTTTTTTAAATCTAATATGCTTGATTCTTCATCTAAAAAGCCTTCTTTCGCATTGATAATAAGAGTTTGGTCTTGATTTACGTTATAAATAGCATTTATTATATCTAGTTTATATTTGTTATTCGACTCTTTTATAGCTCGTTCAGTTTTAATCTTATACGCATTTAAATTTTTATTTACTCCTTCAAAAATTGAATCTTTCAATATAATATTATACTTTAAATCAAAATTTTTATTGTCTTTTAAACTTTTTTTTGTAACGTTAATATCGTTTTTTTCATTAATATAACCGCTTTTAATTAATATATACCCTATATATAAAATTCCAACTGTTATTAAAAGATATACAGATTTCCAAATTTTTTTTCGCAGTTTATAAGAAGAGGGCATAGATTTTAGCTAACCCCTATGCGTAGTAAATCATGAATATGAATAATGCCTATAATAATATTATCATCAACAATCGGTATATTAGTGATATTCTTGGCTTTCATTAAATTTAAAGCCTCTTTTGCAAATATTTCCGATGAGATATGAATAGGGTTTTTGGTCATAATGCTTGATGCTGTTTTTAAGTGGATTTGATCGTTAATATGACGACGTAAATCCCCATCAGTTATAATTCCCACCAAATTTTGGTTTTTATCTGTTACAAGCGTACAACCTAAACGTTTTTTACTCATAATAATTATAGTTTTGGCAAAGGAAGTATCTTCATATACTAAAGGTATTTCATCACCGCTACGCATTAGGTGTTTAATTTTTGTTAAATTAGCGCCGATTGTACCTCCCGGATGATAAATTTTAAAATCATCTTTAGTAAAGCCTCGTTTTTCATGTATAACAGTCATTAAAGCATCACCAAGTGATAGCATGATTAAAGATGATATAGTAGGAACTTCAATTACAGAAGCTTCTGGGTATTCAGGTACTATTAATAAAAAATCACTTCTTTTAGCTAAAGTAGAATTTTTATTCATTGTCATTGCAGCAATTTTTATGGAAGAGTTCTTGCAATATTCAATTATATTAAATAGTTCTTTAGTTTCGCCGGAATTAGATAACATAATTACTAGATCATTTCTCGTCACCATACCTAAATCGCCGTGACTTGCTTCTGCCGGATGTAAATAAAAAGCAGGCATACCGGTTGAAGAAAAGCTAGCAGCTATTTTTCTTGCAATATAACCGCTTTTGCCTATGCCGGTTAGGATTATCCGTCCTTTGAAAGATAATAAAAATTCTATAATTCTGTTAAAGTCTTCAGGGATATTTTCGGATAATTTTTCTAAAGCACTTGCTTCACTAGAAATAACCCTCTTTGCGATGATTCGGTAATTATTTGTGTTGGTCATTTATTTACTCATTGTCATACCGTGGCTTGTCCACAGTATCCAGCAAATTATTAGTATTATGAGCTATTTTTGTGGATACCCGAACCGTCATTGCGAGCAGCCGTAGGCTACACGGCAATCTCATGAAATAATAACAAACTCCTGAGATTGCTTCGTCAATTACTTCGTAACTTCCTCGCAATGACGATTAAGCTTCATATCAATTAAAATACTTACGTTCTGTAATTACTTCAGCAGTTTCAGCATTATTATCTTCATTCCAAGCTCGTTTTTTACTAGAATCACGTCGCTGCTCAGGTTCTGAATTGTCCTTATTAGTATTATTAACATTAGTTTTTGGCTTTGTATTATTTGAAGATTTATCTTTATCGGCATTTTTAATAGTTAATTTTGCTTTGCCTTTATTATCAAAGCCTATTAGCTTAACTTTTACTATATCGCCTTGTTTTAAAACACTGCTAACCGTTTCTATTCTTTCTCCTGATACTTCACTAATATGAACAAAGCCGTCTTTATTACCTACATAATTAATAAAAGCACCGGAATCTAAGACTTTCACTACCGTACCGTTAAATATTTCACCGATTTCAGGTTCAACGACAATAGCTTTAATTTTATCTAAGGCAACTTTTAGCTTATCTCTATCTGAAGCATAAACAGACACCGTACCGTCATCGCTTATATCTATTTTAGCACCGCTAGTTTCACAAATTTCCTTTATTATTTTACCGCCCGGTCCTATAATATCTCTAATTTTATCCTTATCTATTTTTATAGTAGTAGTAGAAGGAGCATTTTTACTTAGTTCGTTATTTGGTTTACTGATAACTTTATTCATTTGCTCCAGTATATGCAAACGACCGAGTCGTGCTTGCTCTAAAGCTACTTTCATTATTTTAAAATCTACTCCGGATATTTTGATATCCATTTGTAATGCAGTAATCCCTTCGCTAGTTCCTGCAACCTTAAAGTCCATATCACCGAAATAATCTTCATCGCCGAGAATATCCGATAATACGGCAAAATTTTTACCTTCCTTAACAAGTCCCATAGCAATACCCGCAACCGGTGCTTTTATCGGTACGCCAGCATACATTAAAGCAAGAGAACTACCGCAAACAGTTGCCATTGAAGAAGAACCGTTAGATTCCGTAGTTTCGGCAACTACTCTAATAGAATAAGGAAATTGTACTTTATTAGGTAATATTGGATTAATAGCACGCCATGCGAGTTTACCGTGTCCGACTTCACGACGACTAGGTGCTTTCATTGGCATTGCTTCATTTACAGAGTAGGGCGGAAAGATATAATTGAGCATAAAACGCTCTTTATACTCACCCTCTAAACTGTCAACTATCTGCTCATCTAAACTAGTACCGAATGTAGTACTAACTAAGCTTTGCGTTTCACCTCTAGTAAATAAAGCTGAACCATGTGCGGAAGGTAGTAAACCTATTTCACAAGCAATTTGTCTTATATCCGTGGTACTTCTTCCATCGATACGTCTATTTTTTTCTAAAATCTCGTTACGTAATATATCTGATTCAATAGCTTTTAAAGCTGATTCGATTTGATAATTACTATATTTTTTATTTTCTATGTCGCTTACAAAATGTGTAAGAACTTTTTCAGGTATTAAATCTAAATTAGTGCTACGTTCTTGTTTAGATTTAATTGCAAAAGCTTGTTCAATTTCTTTTACAAATAACTTCTCAATTTCTTTCTTTAATGAAGCAGGATATAAAGCTTGCATTTCAAGTTTTGGTTTTTTAGCTTCTTCTGCTAGTTCTTTAATTATCTTTATTACCGGCTGAAAGCTTTCAAATCCAAATTTTACGGCTTCTAACATTTGTTCTTCAGAAAGTAAATGAGCTTCCGATTCAACCATCATTACTGAATCTGATGTTCCTGCAACTACTAAATCAAGCTGACTTGTTTTTAATAATGCAAGTGTCGGATTTAAAACAAATTCACCATTGATTAAACCTACTTTACTTGCCGCAACTATTTCTAGATAAGGAGCAGGGGATAGGCTAAGTGCAGCCGATGCACCGATAATTGCAAGTATATCTACCGGAGTTTCAGGATCATATGAAAGAACACTGCAAGTTACATGCGTTTCATTCACAAAAGCCGGATGAAATAATGGTCTAATCGGTCTATCTATTAAACGAGATACTAAAACTTCTCTATCTGATGCTTTTCCCTCATGTTTAAAAAATCCCCCTGGTATCTTACCGGCAGCATATGCCATTTCTCTATAATTAATTGTTAAAGGAAGAAAACCTATGCCCTCTTTTGCTTTGTTAGCTACTACTGCCGTACATAATAAAACGGAATTACCCATTTTTACTGTAACTGCCCCGTCAGCTTGCCTTGCTATTTTACCTGTACTAAGCTCAAGAACTTGGCCGTTCCATGTAACACTCTTAGTTATTTCGTTAAACATCTATTTATCTCATTTCATAATTTATATTTTATTGTATTCTACCACGTCATTGCGAGGAAAATTACGAAGTAATTCGACGAAGCAATCTCAGGATATTTGACGAGATTGCCACGCATCCTACGGCTGCTCGCAATGACGATTATCCAACTACTTAATCTTTCTAATTCCTAGCTTACTTATTAAATCTAAATATTTGCTAACATTATTCTTTTTAATATAGTTAAGTAATCTGCGGCGGCGCCCAACTAAAATTAATAATCCGCGTCTTGAAGTATGATCTTTATGGTTAGATTTAAAATGCTCGGTTAAATTATTGATTCTTTCAGTTAAGATAGCACATTGCACTGCACTTGAACCGGTATCATTTTCCGTTATAGCATATTCTTTAATTAATTGTTGTTTACGTTCTGTAGTAATCGACATCGATAATTTCTCCTTAAATATATAGACTTCCAGTTTTAAAAGAAGTCTTGTGTTAAATTAAATACTCGTAAAGAATTAAAGCAACTCTTGTTTAAGCTACCTATTGCAAGCAAAGTGCCTTTATAGCGAACCCACAAAAGATCAACAGACATCTTGCCAAACTCTACTTCTAGAGGTAATTTGTACGTCAATCCGGTACTCGCATCCTCACGTACTAAAGTGTACGCTGTGGTGTTGCGTTCCGTGTTTCCTTTAAATTCCTCTCTATAAGCAAATTTGGCAAGATGTCTAAAGTCTTTTTCATAATTAAATAAACATTTCTGTCCATATTTAATTTGCTGTGCTTGGCTGTCAGTTGCATCAAGAACCAGGATGTCGTCCAGTATTGCTTCTATCTTTATACTGTTTTCCTCTAGGGCATTTTTGGTAATTTCGTCAGGCGATTTAATTCGGATAGCATTTTCTTCTTTAAATATTCCAACCTGAGTACGGCGTAATTCTATCACAAATCCTAAACTTTGCAAGGACAATGCCAAATCTTCTGCTAAAGTCCTTATATAAGTACCTTTTGAGCATTCCGTATAGTATGTAGCGGTAGCATTTTTCTCATCAAAATTTAAACATTTTAGATCATAAATAGTTATATTGCGTGGCTTTAATTCTACTTTTTTTCCCTCTCTAGCCAATTTATAAGCTCTTACACCGTTAACTTTAAGAGCTGAAAAAGCCGGCGGTATTTGTGTTACGTTACCGATAAATTTAGAACATACGGCATAAGCTTCTTCTTGAGAAGGGATACAATCTTTCGTTGCTATTACTTTACCGGCACAATCGCCGCTATTGGTTTGCATTCCGAATTTTACGGTAAAAATATAGGTTTTTCTAGCATCAACTAGCAGATGTATCAGTTTTGTAGCTTCACCTACAGCAAACGGTAATATTCCTTCCGCTTCTACGTCTAAAGTACCGGCATGTCCTATCTTGGTTTTACCGAGTATTTTTTTTACTATGCTAACAAGTTGAGCAGAACTTATACCTCTTGGTTTATAAATATTTAACCAATAATTACTCATTTTAATGTGATTTTAACTTGACTTAAATTTAGACAATCTTTAATATATAACTCTAGCCAATAGCAAGATAGGTTAGACCAAATCATGACGATTAACCCCAGTAATGTAGAAAATTCTTCTTCTAAAATCAATAGCTATTTTTCTAAACTTACCGATTATATCTGGCCTATAAAACGCCATGAAGTTTCTAAATTTTTATTCATCACTTTATTAATGTTCTGTATTTTATTTATCCAAAATCTAATCAGAGCTTTAAAAGATAGTATTGTTACTACTATGATCGGTGCCGAGATTATCTCGTTTTTGAAGTTTTGGGGAGTGATGCCGTCAGCTTTTTTAATGACTGCTATATATGTAAAGCTTGTTAATAAGATGAAAGCAGAAAATATATTTTATCTTATTATATCAATATTTTTAACATTCTTTGCTCTTTTTGCTTACGTTATTTTTCCAAATCATGAAATGCTGCATTTCAGTCCTGTAACCGTTCAAAATTTAATGGCAAGTTTACCTAATTTAAAATGGTTTATATGGCTTTTATCAAAATGGAGTTTTTCGTTATTTTATATAATAGCCGAATTATGGCCAAACGTAGTTTTCGCATTACTTTTTTGGCAGTTTGTTAATAATATTACTACAGTAGAAGAATCTAAAAGATTTTATCCGTTATTCGGTTTACTTAGTCAAACAGGTATTTATTTAGCAGGGCAGTTTTTAGAAAATCTAAGTAATATTAATGATTACGTCACTAATAAATTTGCATTGCAATCGTCTTTTCATACACTTTCTATACAAATTATACTAACTATAGTATTAATTTTAGGAATAATAGCTATTAAAACTTTTTGGTTGCTTAATCATAAAGTACTAGACAAAGAGCATATGGCGTTACTCAGGTTTAAAGCAAAGAAAAAATCTATGACTATTGCCGAAAGTTTTCAGATGCTTCTATCGTCAAGACATATTAGATTAATTGCAACTTTGCTTATCTGCTATGGCATTGCCATTAATTTAGTAGAAGGTCCTTGGAAAGCAGCAGCTACTAAAATTTATAAAACTCCAACCGAATATGCAGCTTTTATAGGAAGTTATTTGAGCTATACCGGAGTATTTACTATTTTATTTGTCGTACTTGGTTCAAATATAGTTAGAAGACTTGGCTGGTTTACGGCGGCTGTTATCACCCCTTTAATAGTTTTTATTACCGGTATATTATTTTTTGCCGTTAATAATTTTGAAAGATTTGCCGGCTTAATAATAGCAAATTTTATTCTAACCGATCCTGCTTTAATTGCTATAACAATAGGTGCTATTCAAAATGTGCTTAGTAAATCAAGCAAATATACCTTATTTGATTCAACAAAAGAAATGGCCTATGTTCCTTTAGATCCGGAAATAAAAATAAAAGGCAAAGCTGCTGCCGACGTGATAGGTACAAAACTCGGTAAATCTGGTAGTGCATTTTTACAATCATTGGTATTTATAATATTACCTTCCGCTAGTTATCAATCTATTTCCACCTGTTTAATGATTATATTTATAATTACTTGCTTAACCTGGCTTTGGGCAACTAAAGCACTCAATAAAGAATATAAAAATTCTATTAAATTTTCTCAATAATATTAGTTTTTTCTTGATATTACTAAAATCTCTATATACTATCTTTGACAGTATAACTCAAACTGTGAAAAAAGGATATGTTATGTCATTCCCGCGTAGGCGGGAATCCAGAAAAAAGCGAAATAAATCGAGCTTTTAATTGAAAAATCTAGTGTGCTTAGACTTTTTAGTGACTGGATACCCGCCTACGCGGGAATGACATAAGAGGGTAAAGATCAATGTAACAACATCGGCTTGACTACGCATCACTTACAGTTTATGCTAATTAATTTTTGGTTAAATGAGAGGTTTTATGAGTAAAGACGGTAACCTAGATACAAGTGAATTTGATCCTTTAGCAAATAAGGAATATACAGAAGAACAAAAGCAAACATTAGAACAAGAACAAAAAGAATTTTTATCTCAAACTACAACCCCAGCACTAGAAGCTGACGATGGTTTTATCGTTACTTCTGCATCTTTTGCTCAATCTACCCCTTCAATGAGTGCTTTATCAGGCAATATCTCTCCTGACAGTCAGACATCAGACCCAATAACCAAGGCTGTAAGAGAAACAATTATACAACCGCAAAAAGATAATTTAATAGAACAAATATTAAAAGACCTGGCAGCCCTTACAGACCGTGATTTAGCTGAACAAAAAAGAAAAGAAATAGAAGAGGAAAAAGAAAAAGATAAAACATTAAGTACTTTTTTCGGTAATCCGGCTAATAGAGAATTTATTGATAAGGCTTTAGAAAATCCTGAGCTTAAAAAGAAATTAGAATCAATAGAAATAGCCGGCTATAAAAATGTGCATAATACATTTAGCGCCGCTAGTGGATACCCTGGTGGATTTAAACCGGTACAGTGGGAAAATCACGTAAGTGCAAACGATCTTAGAGCAACAGTAGTTAAAAATGATGCAGGTGATGAACTCTGTACCTTAAATGAAACAACTGTTAAAACTAAGCCTTTTACTTTAGCTAAACAAGACGGTACTCAGGTTCAGATCAGCTCATATAGGGAAATAGATTTTCCTATAAAACTTGATAAAGCCGATGGGTCAATGCATTTATCGATGGTAGCATTAAAAGCTGATGGCACAAAGCCCTCCAAAGATAAAGCCGTATATTTCACTGCCCACTACGAAGAAGGACCAAACGGTAAACCTCAACTTAAAGAAATAAGCTCACCAAAACCTTTAAAATTTGCCGGAACCGGAGATGACGCAATAGCTTATATAGAGCATGGTGGAGAAATTTATACACTTGCGGTAACACGCGGTAAATATAAAGAAATGATGAAGGAGGTAGAACTAAACCAAGGACAGAGCGTTGATTTATCGCAAGCTGAAGATATTATAATAGGACAAGGACAAAGTAAGGAACAACCGCTAATAACTCCACAGCAAACAACAAGTTCATCGGTTGAACCACCTCAGTATAAACAACAAGTACCGCCAATTACTCCTACTAACCAACCACTGCAACCTGAGACTTCACAAATGCCACAGTCGCAACAAGTGAATCCAAATCTTCTTAATACAGCTACGGCTTTATCAGGCAGCATGCAAGATTTATTAAATTATGTAAATGCAGGTTTAACAAAAGCAATTGATAGCAATAAACAAATTGATTTAATTAAAGAAGCAGCCACGGCAATTCTTAATAATGAGAAAAGTGATATTGCTGAAAAGCAAGCTAATATCATTGCTTTAGCTGAAAATACGGTCAATAATAAAAACCTCAAACCGGATGCAAAAGTAACTGGAGTCAATGCAGTATTAGAAACCATAAAAAATGATCAGAATACCCCAAACCTAGAAAAATCAAAAATGCTTGAAGCTACAGTAGCTATCGTTTTAAATTCAGAGAATCTTGAGCCGAAGCAAAAACAGCAGATGTTAGAAAAGGCAGTAGATGTCGGTTTAAGTCTTAAAGATGATGCAAGTAGAGCTGCAGCAATTGACGGTATTAAGGATGTTGTAATAAAAAGTAACCTTTCTCCTGAAGATAAAATGCTTATAGCAGTAGGTGATAAGGTTAATGTATCTGAATTAAGCAATGCGGAAAAACAAAAATTATTAGGTTCTGTATTAAAGAAAGGTGTAGAAGCCCAAGTTCTCAGTCCGGCACAACAACAATTGATGCAGCAGCATTTATATAAGATTATGGCAGAACAAACTAAAAAAGATACAATAAAAAAAGTAAATGATATTTTGTTTGATCCTCTAAGTAATACTGAATTAAAAACAACAAACATACAAGCCATTACGTCTAATGTTTTAGATGGTCCGGCTACAGCAGAAGTCAAAGGCGAAATAATTCAAGCAATTACTAACACAATTGCAGGAAGCTCGCTTGAAGCTCAAGACAAAGCAGCGATTATTAAAGGGGTAGGCGAGACTATAGCTACTCATAGTGATACCTCTTTATCCTTACCTAATAAAGCACTTATTATGGCATCAGCGGAAAAAGGTATTGCAGAAAGTCAGACCAATTTACCTGATAGAGAGCTAATGACTAAAGGGTTAGTAGACGGTATTTATGAAGGCAAAGGAGGTCCTGAAATAACTAAGGCAGTTTCTAGCGGGATCGATAATAGTAATATTAATGACTCTGAGAAAGAGGCACTTAAAAAAGCTAAAGATGCAGCGAGTGAGGCAGCTTTAGATAGAGACACTCAAAATTTAACTGAAGGGTTCAAAGGACAGAATATAGAAGAACACAAGCCTCACGATGATATATATAACAAAGCTCGAGAAGTAATTAACGCTGTTAATCCTGTTATAGAAGCATTAGAAAAATCTAAAGAACCGGTAGTGTCGGCAGAAGAAAGAATTGTACAAGAAACTTCTAGTATATTAAATAATATCTCTAAGCTTGCAGTTGAGAAAGTCAATAATTTTCGTGCTATGCTTTCTCCAAATGGTAACCTTAAAACTCTTGAAGAAAAAAAAGAGGAAGCAATAAAAAAAGTAGATGAGCTGGTAAAGGCATTTGGTACTAAATCTTCTACTGAAGAACAGCAAAGTTTCATTAAAACTAATTTAATTGATGATAAAACTTTATCTAAAGAGGTACGTTTACAAACTATAGATAAGTTATTACAAGAACAAAAACGATCAGAAGCAATTGAAAACCCTAGTGTTAAAACGGAAGATGTAAGGGTAGTATCAGGAAAGTCTAAATTAAAACCTATAAGTAAAGATAATCCAGATATTGAAAAAGCTAAAATGGTAGTAGGAAGAGATAGAGTTAATATCAAAGGGAATATAAAAATTATGGGAGCATTAATGAATGCAAGAGATATCATTCAGTCGGAAAATTTAAATAAATCAACACCTATTAAAAGAGAGTCTTCCCCTCCACAACGCTGATCAAGATTTGTATTCTGTATATTATCAAGGCAAGCAATGTTATTCCCGCTTCTGCGGGGATGACATAAATTATATCACAACGTAATCAGGATGGCAGCTTGCCGTTATGCATTAGTTTTTAGTTTTTCTTTCCAGCTAAACATTTTACTAAATTATTAACGGCTTGTTGTTCTTCCGTGCTATTAATTTTCATAAAATTTCTTGAAACTTCAATGCACATACGTTGATGTTGAGTATGTACGGGCTGCGGTTTATTAGCTTCTTCTAAACCTTCAAAGAAATAATCAATATTCCTATCTAAAGCTTCTGCGATTAGTACTAGCCTTCCTACAGAAATTCTATTAATTGCTTTTTCGTATTTTTGTAATTGTTGATGCGTAACATCAATTACTTCAGCCAGTTGTTGACGAGACAACCCCTTAGCGAGTCTTAAAGAATAAATTTTCTTGCCGATAAAACTATCGATTTTTTGTATAATATCGTTTTTTCTACCCATTATCCTCTCCTTGGCTACTAATTACATCTATATTTAAAAATTTTCTTTGAACAAAAATGATATTAGCCTATATTATTATAAAACATGTGGTTATTAATAATTTAATACCGTTAAACTTATCCAAGTGTAAGTAGAAATAATACCATAAATTAATATTATAAGCAACTATAAAATAACATTTTTTAAGTTTTTTGTAATCATTTGGTAAATAATTATTAAAGAACAAAATTATTTCTTATCAAATAAAAATATCATAAGAACTTTAAAATTATTTGTAAAATATGAATACCTTATGTTTTAAAAACTTATTTACTGAAGCATAAATTAACAATTTATAAAAAATAAAATTTTTGGTGCATTATAGAAAAATATAAAATTAATGCAAGGAAAAAATTTCATTTCTATATTAATATTTCAAATCAAGGATAAAGTATAGTTTCATTTTAATTATAAATTAATTATTTACAGCGAACTTATTTAAGATTAAATATAAAATTAATAATAACAACTTAGCTTTTATAATGAGAAAAATTTTTAATTGTCTTTACGTAGCCTTATTTAGAACAATAGAAGATGATGGCGTTGAACATTCGGGATATATGTCATTCATGATACTTTTATCTATTTTCCCTTTCCTAGTATTCTTATTAGCTTTAACAAGCTTTTTAGGAGCTTCAGAACTTGGTCAAAATTTTATACAAATTTTTCTAGAGAGTCTTCCGGAACAAGCAACGGAATCAATAGAAAAAAGAATACGCGAATTACTAAGTGCTCCTCCTCAAAGTTTAATGAATCTTGCCATAGTAGGCAGTATTTGGACTGCTTCTTCTTTTGTAGAATGTTTAAGGACTATTTTAAATCGTGTATATCAAATAAAATCTCCACCCCCTTATATAAGAAGAAGATTACTTAGTATTATACAGTTTCTTATAATTAGTGCCTTGATTACCTTTACTATGTTTCTTTTAGTGGTGATTCCAATATTATTTACAAAAATTCCGATAATATTAGAGACCATTGAAAAATATAAGATCATTTTAAATTTTATAAGATATTTTTTAATTTTAATTTTATTATTTTTAGGTGCCTCATCTTTGTATTATATATTACCTAATGTAAAACTAAATTTTATTGATGTATTTCCAGGAGCTTTATTAACTGTGATATTATGGATAATAAGCGGCTATTTGCTTTCAACTTATATAGTCTACTATAATCAGTTAAATCTAATGTATGGTTCACTTGGTAGTATAATAGTTACATTAATATTCTTCTATATTATAAATATGATATTTATCTATGGTGCGGAATTTAATTATCTAATGAAAAATTATGAAAATATAGAGTGAAGTGCAGCTTAAAGCACTTCATCAGAAAAATAAAATACTTAATTGAAACAATTTCGGCAATTTTATATTTAATATTTTATATCAATCTTTATTTTAGTTGTAAAAAACAATTATTGTTTAGTTTTTAGGTTTTGTGAACAAAATACAAATTATTTAAAAAAATCCGGTTTAAATAACATAAAGCTCGCCTGAGATGATGTCGGTAATGGAGTTAAATTATATTGTGGATCGAAAGCATTCCCGTAAATTTTTTCTATTGTTTGGAGCGAACTTGGAGATTTTAAAGCCAACAATATTGACTTTAAAATAGTAAAAATTGCTATATATGGATCGGTTTCGGGGGAAGATAAGCGATGTTCTAAACGTTTGGGAAAAGCATTTGGAGTTCGTACGGCTACGCTTCTATTATTTCCACCGTACGATATATGCGTAGGAGCCATGAATTTTTTATTTATCCGTGCATAATCTAGAGTAGTAGGCATAAAAGCGAGTAGGGTGTCTAACATATAGTGACATAGCCCTTGTGCTGCTAAAATTATATAATAATCATTGAACTCGGAATTAAAATTAATATGAAAATGCATACTATTACCATAATCATCCAAAAACGGCTTAGGCGAAAAATCTATATAACCGTTTAACTGCTGTGCCATTTTTTTTAAAATAGTTTTAACCTCTAATATATTTTTTATATATTGTATTAAGTTTACAGAAGGGGGAAGATCTATTTCAAATTGGTTATTGCCTTTTTCTTTTTTTATTTTAGCAATTTTAAATCTAGCTAAGTATTTTCTTGAAAGTATTTCAAATTTAGCTATATCAATATTGTGACTTAAATAAAACTCTATTTCTACGCCAATAATAGGGATTAGGTTATAGTCTTGATGAAATTGTGCTATTATTTTTTCTAGCTGTTTATTTTTTTGTAAACGACCGGATAAAGTATTAATAAAACTATTATAATTAATATGGGATATTTTCATGGAAGGATTAATAAACGGATCAGTTTATTATAAAATTTTTGATAAAACATTCAATAATTCTAGTCATAGATATATAAAAAAAAATAACTCTATAAATGAAACAGAAATAGTTGAAAACAAAAAATCTATTACTACTTATTTTAAAGCACAAGATATTTTAATTTTAAACCAAGTACATGGCAATCAAATTGTTAATGCTGATGAGTCCATAATTGCCGTACCTGAAGCAGATGGCAGCATTACAACTAAGAAAAATTTAATATTAGCGGTACAATCAGCAGATTGTGTACCGGTATTACTTGCAAGCGGCGACGGTAAAATAATCGGAGCGGCACATGCAGGTTGGAAAGGAAGTATAAATAATATTATTAGCAATATAGTTACTAAAATAACAGAAAAAGGAGCAAAGAATTTAATAGCAGTGATAGGTCCTGCTATAGCTCAAAGTTCATATGAAGTTGATGATGAATATTATAAAGCTTTCTTAAGTAAGGATATTAACAATAAACAGTTTTTTATACACTCTATAAAAGAAAATCATTATATGTTTGATTTACCGGCTTTTGTAGAGTTAAAACTTAAAGAAGCAGGCGTCAAAGATATAAAAAATATTGCTGAAGATACTTACACAAATCCGTTAAAATATCCAAGTAAAAGACGCTCATATCATTTGCAAGAACCTTATAATCAGAATATATTATCAGCTATCGTAATGAAATAATGGCATTGCTAAATAAATATTGATGGTTTGAAAAAGCTACACCATTGCAAGGAGGCGTTGTTGCATGGACACTGAGTCATCATTGTGAGCAGCCGTAGGCTGCGTGGCAATCCAGAAAATAATTAAAAAATTCTGTAAATTAGAATTTTTTACTGGATTGCTTCATCAATTACTTTGTAATTTCCTTGTAATGACGGGAAAACCGGTCTACGCAACAATGCTCGCTCGCAATAACGATATCTATCTTTATTTAGCAATGCAAAAATAACTCTTCATTTATCGGAGTATATTAATGAATCAAGATAAACCTTACTATCAAATAGTTTATGCACCAAACGATATTTTTAAAAAACAAGCAGAATATATAGACATTGTTGATGATAATATTCGTACTATTGTCGATAAAATGCTTCAGAATTTACATATAGAAAGGGCAGTGGGCTTGGGTGCTAATATGGTAGGAATATTAAAGCGTATAGCGGTAGTTGACCTACATGAAAATAATAAATCATCGCCTATAGTTTTTATTAATCCGAACATAACTTATTTTTCAGAAGAAAAACAAACTTTTATTGAGGGTTCTTTATCGTTTCCAGGCATTGAAGCATCTATTACACGATCAAAAGCAATCAAGGTAAAATATCTTGATTATAACGGTAATAAGCAAGAACTAGCAGCAGAAGGCTTTTTAGCAACTGTAATTCAGCATGAAATAGAGTATTTAAACGGCAAAACTTTCTTAGATTCTTTATCAAAACTTAAGCGTGATACACTACTTAAAAAGATGCTAAAGCATATAAAACTCCATCCTCCACATATTCACGGTAGCGGTTGTAGGCATTAGACATTTTCTCAAACTTCGCTTCTAGAGGTAATTTATACATCAAGCCTAGACTCGTATCCTCACGTACTAGTTTGTATGCTGCGGTGACAAGTGCTTTCGTGTCTCCTTTAAATTCCTCTCTATAAGTTTTTGGAAAGATGTCTATTAAAGTTTTTGACATTTAAATTTATGTTATAACTGACTAGTTAATTAACTAGTTCATTATATGAAAAACACAATTACAGCCTTTGATGCTAAAACCCATTTTTCTAAATTATTAGACCGAGTTAGTAAAGGTGAAGAAATTTTAATTACTAAAAGAGGAAAAGCTGCTGCAAAAATTGTTCCTATTGATTCTCATAATAATATTGAAATAGCAAAGATTGCAGCTCTTAGACTTCGAAAACTTGCAAAAGAAATTAATTTACAACCATCGGATTTAGAAGTATGGCTAAATTACAAAAATGAGGGTAAGAAGTAAAAAATGGTCTCTTTTGTTTTAGATTCTTCAATTGCTTTATCATGGCTTATGCCTGATGAAGTAGCAAGCTTGGATATACTAGATAAAACCATAACAGAAGGAGCAATTGTCCCTGCTATTTGGGGGCTTGAGATTGGAAATGTATTATTATGTGCAGAGCGTGCAAAACGTCTTACTGCAAATCAACGTCACCAAGCAATTTATACTTTAAAGGATCTTTACATCAAAATTGATCAAATAACATTGGAACATATATGGTTTGAGACAATGGATTTAGCCGTACAATATGGATTAACACTTTATGATGCCTAGGGGTTACCAATAGCAACACTTGATAAATCCTTAAAACAAGCAAGTAAAGCCGCTGGGGTCGTAGTATTGTGATCACATCTTCACAAGTCGTAGCCAAGCTGCCCAGTCACGTTTGCCTAAATCTTCTTCAAACGATAATAAGTCTTTTACCGTCTGCTTACATATTTCTACGGAAGGGATTATAAGCTCTTGTTCTTTTGTAGAATTTAGTAGGCATTGCGTTTTACAAGCTTGTTCTAAATGGTAAGTATAAAACATAGCTTCATGAATAGTTTTTCCGCAGGTAATAGCACCGTGATTACGAAGTAACATCACATAATTCTGTTTAAGG
The DNA here is from genome assembly GCF_000007025.1 of Rickettsia conorii str. Malish 7. Classification (NCBI taxonomy): domain Bacteria; kingdom Pseudomonadati; phylum Pseudomonadota; class Alphaproteobacteria; order Rickettsiales; family Rickettsiaceae; genus Rickettsia; species Rickettsia conorii. Next base: position 656,807 of record NC_003103.1, read on the forward strand.
TCAGTAACAAGTCTACTACTCTGTTTGTCGGCATCTAGTACTAGAGAATTATAATTATGATATGATATTCTGTCGTAAAAATGTAATGCCCATTGACTGATCGGTAAAAGCCCGCATTTTAAAGCAGAAACGGCAATAGCTGCAGGAGTATGATAATGAAAAATAGCAGAAATATCAGGGCGTGTTTTATAAATACTACCATGAATAAAGTAACCGGTTTTATTATATTGATATTCTTCTCCTTCTAAAATTTGTCCGTCTAAACTAACTTTTAAAAGATTCTCTGTAGTTACTTCTTCAAATCTTAGTCCAAAAGGATAAATATAGTAAAAAACGGCATTTTTAGGTCTTGCGGATAGATGAGTATAAGTATGATCATCCAGCGATAAATACGCCATTATTCGGTAAGCGGCAGCTAAATTATATTTTATATCCATAATTGTTAAAATCTATATTGGTTTTATGTTATTCTCGCGTGATGTTGTTGCGTGAATCAGCTTTCCCATCTGAGCTACGGAAATTGCATAGCAATTGATGAAGCAATCTCAGAAATCTGTTATTATTTTATGAGATTGCCACGCAAGTACTACAACTGCTCGCAATGATGGGGTAATATCTACACAACAAGGCCACACAGGAATGACATAGGAGCTGTGCAACAAATCCTCAACGCTATTTAAAAGGAGCGTATACCGCTTCTTCCTTTGTTTCTATAATCGCTTCTTTAGAAGCTTTTATGCATTCTTGTAAGGATTTCTTACCTAAATACGGTACTAGATTATAATTTAATATATAACATTGTAAATTATCTTTCTTACCGCTAAAGTTAAATTCAATTTTATTGCCTTGCTCCAATAGCTTTTTAACTTCTGTTGTTTGCTGGATAAAATTCTTTTGTTCTAAGTTTAAGTGTTTGATTCTTAGTATATTTTTTACTACGGAAAACGTAGAAACAGCAAGAAGCAGAAGGAATATAAATAACTCTTTATTACTTTGCTTGTGTAAGAAAATACTATTTTTAACATACGAAGCTGCAATCATTCCGATAGCTATAACATAACATCCAAGATATCTAAGTAATGATGCCCCTCTAATTGCCTCTTCATAACTAAAGTTAAAGAAATATAAATATAACCGCCACAAAGCAAAAATTATAAAACACGCAAACGTACTTATCAGGAAAAATTTATATTCTTTCAGCAAATCCGGTTTATATTTACGAATTCCGTACCATGCAGCTATACAAATAGTATATACAACTAAACTTCCTTCTTTTAATAAGAATAACAAGAGAAATTTACCGTAATTTAGTAATAATGATCTATGCTGTTCATTAAAATTTTCAGCAATATATACTAAATTGCTAAAACTATGTTCGCATCTATCAAAAAAATCATGGGTGTTTTTAAAATAACTCATCCAAATAAAATTACACAAAATAGGTAAAGTAAGTAAAATCAGATACGTAATATAATCACTTGATTTTTTAGGCTTTTTATAAAAAATTGTATAATGAGCTATAAGAATTATCGAAGCAAAACTAGCAAGCCATGTTCCAATTTCTCGGAAAGAGGCAAGTAATATCGTAATAGGTAAAATAAGCAATAATGCTTTTTTCTTGTCTTCCGCAAGGATATAAATTGCAAAAATAGCTCCGAACATTAAGCCAATAGTACTATCGTTATATATTGAACGAATTCCGGTCGTATATAATACTACGTCGCAAAGTAAAAGTGAAAACAACATTCCGGTTTGCCACAATTTCTTATTTGCGGCTAAAGGAGCTAGAAATGCTAAATGTAATAAGAAATGAGCAAATAATACGTTACCGTCCGAATAACCTGAAAGTAGCAGCATAAAATAATGATAAACGGCAGCTCCTCTTGGATAATGGGCATGAGTAGTAATAATGGAAGTTAACGAAGACTGATTTTCAAAAACACCGAAATATAACAATTCTTTAGTAAATATTCCCCAATGTGAGAAATCATCATAAGAATGCAGCGATGCATCTCTGGTATAAAGAAAAAACAAAAGAATCAATAAAGTAAATACAATGATTTCAATTATATTTTTTCTAGATTCCTGCTTCCACAGAAATGACATGAAGGAGGTATTATTGCGTAGATCAAGAAATGCGTGCGGTGTCATACCGTGGCTTGACCACGGTATCCAAAAATATAACTTAAAAATACTAAACATTTTTAACTGGATCCCGCGATCAAGTCGCGGGATAGCAGGAGCGGAGCCACCCCCTACAACAACGCCTATAAAATGCAGGAATGATATGAAAGCTAAAAATATACCGATGAAATAATATATATATGTTGCAGCCGGTAATAGCTTTAACATAGCAAAACAATATAAAATCGGTACTAATATGCTGATTGTTATGGGAATAGCGAAAGTCAATTTTGTTTTGAAATATTTGGCAAAAAAAGATGAAAACCCAAAAATGCTTAATATTGGTATTATGATCATATTAATTTGTAAATAATTTTTTGGTCATTGCGTGAACCGGTAAAACCCACTGTGTCACCCCGTGGCTTAACCACGGGGTCCAAAAAACAATAAAAAATACTAATAATTTTAGTATTTTTAACTGGATCCCGTGGTCAAGCCACGGGATGACAGAGGTGAAATTGATTCACGCAACAAGGCCACGCGGAAATGATATAGAACGAAAATGTCCGGTACTATAGGTGAGTATACCATAAACTGAGCTGGCGGAGAGAGGGGGATTCGAACCCCCGACACGTTGCCGTGAACACGCTTTCCAGGCGTGCGCCTTAAACCACTCGGCCATCTCTCCCAAATTTTTAGCATCGCCTGTATGGCTTCCTATGTCATTCTCACAAGGTATTGATGTGTTGCATAGAGTAAAAAGCCTACTCGATATCATCCCAGCGGAAGCGAGGATCCCAAAAAATAAACCTATAAAAACAAGTTTTTTATAGGTTTTACTGGATTCCCGGTTTCTCGCCGGAATGACATAAAACAATCTATGCCACAAAGCCCTTAGTCGCTTGCAATGATGACTCGGGTATCCATACGACAAAGCTAAGACTTATTCTGAGCAAAAATATTATTAGCTTCTTCTAGCTCATTTTTAGTATTAACACCAACAATTAAATCATGATCAGTAGATAATAAATATGAAACTTTTTCACCGTGATTTTTACATATTTTTACTATTTCAGTTAAATAAACTTCCTTATGACCGTTAGTATTAGTAGCAAATAAAGGTAAGTATTTATTTAAAATTTCGCTACTGAAAGCCATAATACCTGAATTACAAAGCTTTATGTTTTTCTCTTCTGCGCTTGCATTTTTGTGTTCGATTATCTCTAAAAATTCACCATTTTTATCAGTAGCTATTCTCCCATATTGAACCGGATTTGCTCTCTCAAAGCTTAAAGTCACTAATGCAGAATTAGTAAGGCTTAAATAAGCTATTAATTCATGCATAAGTTTTGGAGTAATAAGAGGATGATCAGCGTATAAAACTAATATTATTTTATTTTTATTAATTAAATCTATTGCTGCATAAGTAGCATGAGCTGTGCCTTTAGGTTCTTCTTGCAGTACAAAGCGACACATATTTGCATAGGGCGTTAAATGTTTTTTAAGTTCTTCTGAATACACTATAATTACATCATTTGTAACGTTAAGCGAATTCTTTAATACCGTTTCAAGCATTGGAACTCCACCGACTTTATGCATTACTTTCGGTAAATCGGACTCCATTCTAGTACCTTTACCGGCTGCTAAAATAATTATTTGATAATTTGCATCGTTATAAGTCATGGTTCTCCTTGTATTATTTCGTAAACATCATCAGATAACTCATAATTCCCAAAAACTCTTTGCACATCATCGCTTTCTTCTAAAACTTCCACAAGCTTTAGTAATTTTTCGGCTTTTTCCTTATCATCTATAATTATTGTATTTAATGGGATCCAGCCTATATACGAATCTTCAGGTATGCCGTATTTGCCAGTTAAAAATTCTAGAACTTTAGAGAAATTTTCAATATCCGTATAGATTGTATGGGTGGTATCATCGGATATAATATCATGCCCCCCGGCTTCTATGACTGCCTCTAAAATATCTTTATTAGATGCTATATTTATTGGATACTGAATAACTCCGCAATGGTTGAATAAATAATTGACACTACCGGTTTCGCCTAAACTCCCACCATATTTAGTAAAACTAGAGCGTACTTCTGCAGCAGTGCGGTTTTTATTATCGGTTAAAGCTTCAACTATTATAGCAATACCATTCGGTGCATAACCTTCATATCTAATTTCCGTATAATTTTCGTTATTAGAAGAATCATTAGCACTATTAATAGCTTTATCTATTCTTTCTTTAGGGAGATTTTGACTACGTGCAGCGGTTAAAGCATTTCTAAGACGTGGATTATTTTCAGGGTTATTAGAAGAACCGGTTTTAGCTGCAGTAACTATTTCACGAATTAATTTAGTGAAAACTTTTGCTCTTTTTTTATCTTGAGCCCCTTTACGATGCTGAATATTTTTGAACTTTGAATGACCGGCCATATTTATTTCTTTTCTTTCAAAAGTAGTATTATATACTCTGAAGTAAAATGAAAAGTAATATACGAAGATCAACTGGAAAAAGAGCAAGGAGTCTGCAAACCGAGGAGCGGAGCATATAATAAACACTCAGCATCCGAGGACTTACAAAGACGACGTAGCTAATTTTTCAAGTTCATCGAGTATATTTTTTTCTCCAAAAACGATTAATTAACCTTGTTTTGCTTTAAATCTTTTATTCTTTTTATTTATTACAAAAATTTTGCCTCTTCGTTTAACGATCTGACAATCTTTATCACGTTTTTTTAACGATTTTAATGAGCTAACAACTTTCATAAAATATACTTTTACATTTAATTTGGATTGATAATAAACATTTTTATTTAATCAGTCAATTAGGTTCTGTACTCTTGTAATAGAATAATCATAATTATGGCCATTTTTAGTTGCAAATTATAAGATTTTTTTGAAATATGAATAACTATTTCTGCAAAAATCTTATTAATTTTTGCTAAAAAATATCTCAAAATTATAATCATTAATCAAAAGTGTACAGGACCTAACAATTTTAAGTATTTAAAAATACCATGTTTCGTGGTTTTTAACTATAAATTTAACCAATAATTACAAAGGGATCAAATTATGAATAAATATTCATTATATAACTTTACTCAAGAAACTATAAATGAAATCAAGCAAAATGGAAGAGAATGGAGTTTAAACAAACCATATTATGATGAATTTCTTGTTGAATTACCGAAATTAGTTCCAAAATTTGATCTATCTGAAATAATTACAGTAGATTATAGATTATCCAGGTAAACATGTATCCATATTTAATGCAGTAGGGGAGCTAGCATCATATGCTCAACTTGCTAAATGGGCTGAGAATGCTATTAAAGATGAGCAGCAAGGTGAAAATGAAAAAGCTAATAATCAATGGAAAGCTATAAAAGCAGTATTAGAGCATGCTAAAACATCAGGTATAGATTATTGTAGTTTAATAAGAGGCTGGGAAAATAATAAAGGGGCAGCACAAGGCGATCAGATACTGAAACTTCTTTTAAACAAAGTGAAACAAAATATTGACTTAAGTATAGATGAACTGAAGATAGCTAAAATCATAATAGACGAAGCAGATAAAGGAGAATACGGCTTATACGCTATTCCAAATAATTATAAAAATAATGAAAATGCAAAACATGCAGCTAACGAACATAAAAAATGGTATGAAAGCGTAATTAAAGATGATGATTTTTCAATGTTAAGCTTTAAGCTATAGTGTGGATACAAGCTCTATATTGCAAGAAAAAGATCTAATTGATCTATCTGAGGATGATTCTACTATATCTCCAGAAATGTCAAAGGAACAAAATAATCTTAACGATCAACAACTTGCAGCTTTGGTTCATCAAGCAACTGCTCACGCTAACAGAGAGGAAATACCACATATACAACCTTCTACTAGTTCTAATAGAGGAGAGAGCGGTACAGAAGATACTATTTTAGGTATGCAAGCTTAAGGATTTAGTAACATTAATTAATGCCGGAGTTCAAGTTTTAGATGGGACTACTAATCCTCAAGATGCTCAAGGTAGCACTGCTGAAGACTTTGTAACACAAGTAAGTAATCTTTTGCAAGCGACAGGAGGCGATATTAATAATTTGTTGGATATGGTACCCGATATATTAGGTAATCCTCAAAACACTAATGATGCTGCTTGGGATTTATATTAAATCCTTACCTCTTAAATGCTATAACTTCCCTTGCTTCATAAGATAAGTTATGGTAGGCTAGTTTATCTTATTGTAACTCAAGTTATTTTAGCGTTGTCGGTATGGTTTGGGAATTATGCCAAAATTGTTATTGCGAGCGACTACAAGGAGCGTGGCAATCCAGCAAAACAATACAAAAATTCTGTAAATCAGAATTTTTTACTGGACTGCTTCGTCAATTACTCCGTAATTTTCCTCTCAATGACGTTAAAACCATACTACTCCTATTATTATCCTTTATCCTCTTCTCTAATCCGGCTATTGCCGATCCTGAAATAGCTGAATCCTTTAAATGTTCAAAACTTTTTCCTTACTTTGAAAAAAAATTTAATATCCCATCTAATACGTTACATTCAATAGCTTTAAAAGAATCGGGAAAAAAACATACAACCCGTAAAATTAGAGTAGTATGGCCTTGGACAGTAAATGTTGAAGGAAAAGGCTATTATTTTAACACAAAAAGAGAAGCCGTAAGTTTTGTTAGAGTAGAGCTTATAAAAGGGCGAGAGAGTATTGATGTCGGATGCATGCAGATTAACTTAAGGCATCATTTAGGGGCTTTTAATTCCCTTGAACAGGCATTTGATCCAAATAATAACATTCGTTACAGTGCAGAATTTTTGCGTTCAAAATATGATCAGCTAGGGAGCTGGCACAAGGCGATAGCTCATTATCATTCCGCTACACATTCTTTAGGGTTTAAATATAAACAAGATGTAGTTAAAATAGCAAGTAATATGGCTCTTTATAAAGCATCCTTACATAGTTATCTAAATAATAATGAAGGGGCTTTAGAAGATACAATTCCAGTAAATAATAACAAAGTTCAAAAAAAATCACTTTTTAGTGGTAATAAAAGATACAGAAGTAGTATTATGATACAGGTTCCTGCTAAAATTAATTAATGCTATGAATATTAAATTAATTACATGTTTTTTAATATTAGTAAGTGCGGTAAAAGTAAATGCCGATTTTAACAGTATTCAAGATAATTTTGAATATCAGGAAGAGCAATTAATAATAGAATTACCTTGGAGCGATTGTACCGAAATTCATAAATTATTAGAGGAAAAATTATCTTTTTCAGAACAACAAATAAAAAAAGAAAATAAAATTCGTGAGAAATATAAACAATTTTATTTAAAACATAATAATCCTACTAATTTTTCTATGCAATTTCTTGAGAAAAAATCTGAGACTAATGGAGTAGAAACTTTAATATCAGGTTTTTTAAAATTTTGTGAAGATAATTTTCAAACTAGTAAAAGTAAATCTAATTCCCTAAATTATTATATTAAAAAACAACAAGACCAATGGTTTAATGATATAAGAAATGAGAATTACAAAATATATTATAGAAAAAAATACGAAGATAATATCTTTAGAAATAATTAATTAAGGCAAATATATATCTTGTATAACCTAAATTGTTTCGATAATTTTATATAAAATTGTGTTAGTGTAGTTAAGTGTTAGATTTTAAAAGTGTTGTTGATTTATTCGAAACATTACCTACTGAACAAAAGTGCATAATTATTTTACTGATATACGTTGGGCTAACGGAGCTTATTGTCCGTATTGCGGCAACCAAAAGATTTTTCATTATGCGGATGGAACGAATCACAAATGTTAGGCATGTAAAAAGCGTTTTAGTATCAAAGTTGGCACAATTTTTGAAAATAGTCAGATTTCTTTAAAGAAATGGTTTACAGCAGTTTTGCAAGTTACTACGCAAAAAAAAAGTTTATCATCGTTACAGCTTTCAAGAGATATTAATGTTACCCAAACAACTGCATGGTTTATGCTTCATAGGATTAGAGAAGTGACTAAACTAGAAAGTTTTAGTATTCCTTTAAAAAGCACTGTAGAAATAGATGAGACGTATATTGGTGGTAAAGAAAAGAACAAACATCAAAATAAAAAAACTAAAAGTACACAAGGTTGCAGCACAAAGACAAAAACCGTTGTAATCGGCATGATAGAGAGAAACGGTAACGTTAAGGCTCAAGTTATAACAAAGGTTAATTCAAAGACCATAGAAAAAATTGCAATAAATAATATTCTAATAGGGTCAACTATTTTATCTGATGAATGGGGAGCTTACAAGGTATTAGAAAAGTTATATAATCATGAATATATAAATCACGACTTAGGTAAATATATAAGAGAGTCTGTGTCCACAAACACGATAGAAAGCTTTTGGGCGTTGTTTAAGCGTGGTATAGTCGGACTCTTATTCTATTAGAAAAAAACACATAGAGAGATATTTAAACGAGTTTGTATTTAGGTGCAACCATAAAAACTATAATGTAAGCAATATGTTTAATGCTATACTTTTAAATACAGGTAATTATTTATTTTATAAAGCCTTGGTAGGTCGGTATGAAACTCAAAGTAGCTAAAAACGGAGAATTATCTTTTAACGAGGTTTTAGCAATGATAGGTCAAGCTCCGTTAAAAATTAATTCTCCAGAGATTGCAGGAGACAAAATCCCTAAACCATTTATAAAATTTATAAAATGGGCAGGGGAAAAAGAAGCCTTATCAAAGAGTTGTGCTTACGCTTACCTGCTAGTACAATAATCATTATGAGCCTTTAGGAGGAGCACTTTTTTTTGCACTCGTTCCAGACAAAGCTATTATATCAGATATAAACTTAGATTTCATACAAGGTAGTTAAGGATGAAGCTCGAGCATTAATTGAGCTGTTAGCTAAGCATAAAGCTAATCACTCTCAAGATTATTACTATGCTGTTAGAAAGAACGCAAATAGTGATAACCCTATTGAGATAGCAACACGTTTCATATACCTTAACAAGACTTGTTATAATGGTCTTTATAGAGTAAATAGCACAAAGGAGAGTGCAACGTCCCGATGGGAGCTTATATGAATCCTAATATTCTTGATAAGGATAACATACTTGCGTGTAGTAAAGCTTTACAAAATGCTGAAATAATATATCAGGATTTCAGCAATATTTCGCCTAAGCCTAAAGATTTCGTTTATATAGACCCGCCATATCAACCTATTAATAATACTTCATTTACAAAATATACAAAGCTTGGCTTTACAGAGACAGATCAGGTTAAGCTTTATGAAAAATGCAGAGCATTAAATAAGAAAGGTGTATATTTTATTTCAAATTCAGATAGCGATTTTATATTATATCATCCAGAACGTCACCCTAATTGCCTAGTTATAGAATCTAAGTGGCAACAATCAGGAGGATCGGTTGATGAACAATATACTTATCTTGTGCTAAACATAAAAAAACAAGGAATTTATGATACTATAATAATAATTGATGGTAATGGATATAAAAAAGAAGCCTTGAAATGTTTCAAGGATCAAGTTGGCAGTAATTTAATAGAAGTGTTTAGTATGTCTGAATTTACATCTTGGGTAAATAAAAAGAAAATATAGGTTATACAAGTATATAATTCCCTTAATTTATTTCAGTACTTGATGCATATATTATTTAATTTATATTAACTGTTAATATACAGGGTTATTTATGTTAAAGAAATTTATATTAGTATTGTTGTGTATAAGTAGTTATAAATCTCTAGGAGAATCTAATAAGACCGAGAACAATGTTTCAGCGATAGAAAGAAAAAAAGTTTCTAGTAATGATAAACAACTAAAACCTGTCTACTTAGAGCATTTTGATCTAACTTCGGATTTAAATCCTACAGCAAAAAGCCTGTTGAGTTTAGAACCTTTATCACCTAATTAATAACAATACGAAACCTAGTAGATATTCAGGAGAATTTTGAAGGGCTAGATAGAGTTAAAGGGGATGATATTCGCACTGCAAGACAGAGAGAACTTGTTCAAAATAGTTTGCTAGGAGATTTTTTAGGGGGTTTTATTTCTCGACCGCCACCAACAATTTTAGGAGAGAAAATTCAAGATAGGAGAGGATTATATATTCAACAGACTAAAGCTAAAAAATCACCGAAATAATGCAGTAGAGGCGATAAGTAACAGTTTATTTATCAAGCATGCAGCTAATGATATAATAAGTCGATTAGGGATGATTGATAAGGATTTTTCGGATATTCTAGAAATATCGGCTAAATGCGGTTATCTTACGAGCTTACTAACAAATGCTTATCGAAGTGCCGATATTACCGTAACAGATATGTCGCCTTTATTGCTTGATTCTTTTGAGCATAATCATAAATTATTAATCGATGATGAAGATTTAGCATTGCCAAAAGACTCTTTTGATTTAATTATTTATTCATTAGGGTTACACTGGATAAATGATGTACAACGCTTTTTATCTAATATAAGAATATTTTTAAAGTCTGACGGTATTTTTATCGGTAATTTTGTCGGAGGAAATAGCTTAAAGAATTTACGTAAATCCTTAATAGATGCCGAAATAGCAAGTGATTTTAAACACTCTCCTCATATTGCTCCTTTTATTCATTTTGATCATGTTCCGATTTTATTTTCGCAAGCAAGATTTGCCGAAGTAATTGTTGACTATGAAAATATAGAGCTAAAATTTGATAATCCTTTAGCTTTAATGAGAGAAATAAAAAATATAGGTGAGGCAAATTCACTAAATGCTAGTCATAATTATGCTATTTCTAAAAAGATGTTTTCTTTACTACAAAATTATACAAACGGCTTTGAAGATAATATTAATTTAATTAGTTTTATTGCTTCACCAAATAAGAATAGTATAAGATTAAAGTTGTTATAAAGGTGATAGTGGTGTATTTTAGCAGTATTACATCATTGCGAGGAAATTATGTAAGTAATTGACAAAGCAATCTCAGGATATTTGACAAGATTGCCACGCAGCCTATGGCTGCTTGCAATGACGATCCAACAATTTATTAAGGTCAAACAAATATGCAAGAATTTGATTTAGTGGTAATAGGTAGCGGTCCAGCCGGTTATACAGGCAGTATTAGGGCTGCTCAACTTGGTATGAAAGTAGCGTGTATTGAGAAAAGCGATACTCTTGGCGGCACTTGTTTAAATATAGGATGCATACCATCGAAAGTTTTACTGAATTCTTCCGAAAAATATGAAGTAGCTCTAAAACATTTTGAGAATATAGGTATTATTGCGGATGTAAAACTAGACTTACAAAAAATGCTAGCTAATAAAGATAAAGTAGTTCTTGATCTCACACAAGGTATAGAAAGTCTCTTTGCCAAAAACAAAGTTACTAGGATAAAAGGTGAAGCTAAAATTAGCTCTAGTAATATCGTTGAAGTAAATAAAGAGCAAATTAAAGCCAAAAATATCCTAATTACTACAGGTTCCAGCGTCATAGAAATACCGAATATCAAAATAGACGAAGAATTTATTGTTTCATCTACCGGTGCTTTGAAACTTTCTAAAGTACCTGAGAACTTAATAGTAGTTGGCGGAGGGTATATAGGCTTAGAACTTGGTTCAGTTTGGCGTCGTTTGGGAGCTAAAGTAACGGTTATTGAGTATGCACCGAGCATTGTACCTATGCTTGATAAAGAAATTGCTACACAATTTATGAAACTACAGCAAAAACAAGGTATAGAGTTTAAACTGAATACTAAAGTGCTATCTGCTGAAGTAAAGTCAGGAAAAGTAAATCTGACAATAGAGGAGGACAGTAAGAGTTCAGTAGTAACAAGCAATGTTGTGTTGATGGCGGTAGGCAGAAAAGCCTATACGCAAAATCTAGGGCTTGAGTCTGTCGGTATTATTACGGATAAGCAAGGTAGTATTGAGATTAATGACCGGTTCCAAACAGCAATTTCAAATATTTATGCAGTCGGTGATGTGGTAAAAGGAGCTATGCTTGCTCATAAAGCCGAGGAAGAGGCTGTAGCTGCCGTAGAAATTATGGCAGGGCAGGCAGGACATGTTAACTATAACTTAATTCCAAGCGTAATATATACTTATCCTGAAGTAGCAAGCGTCGGTGAAACGGAAGAACAGCTAAAAGAAAAAGGCATTAATTATAAAGTCGGTAAGTTTCCGTTTTTAGCAAATAGTAGAGCAAGAGCAATCGGTAGTACGGAAGGTATGGTTAAGATCCTTGCCGATAGTAAAACCGATAGGGTTTTAGGAGCTCATATTATAGGAGCTGATGCAGGTACATTAATTGCCGCGCTTACGGCTTATATGGAATTCGGAGCAGCTTCAGAAGATATAGCAAGAACCTGCCACGCTCACCCAACTTTAAGCGAGGCTATAAAAGAGGCAGCACTTAGTGTAGATAAGAGGACTATTAATATGTGATATATTTCTACGTCATTGCAAGGAAAAACTGTAAGTTTTGACGAAGCAATCTCAAGCGTCCTGCTTTATGAGATTGCCACGCTCCTTGCAGTCGTGGCGTTGTTGCATGGCTTGAAAAACCAGTTCGGTGTCATACCGTGGCTTGACCACGGTATCCAGTAAAACCACTCAAAATACTAATAATATTAGTATTTTTAACTAGATCCCACGAACAAGTCGTGGGATGACAGAGATGAAGCGAGCCATACCACAAGGCCTTCAGTCGCTCGCAATGACGAATTTAAGGATATTTATGACCAAACAAGAGCTGCGTCTTTATTTCAAAGAATTTTTAATAAAAAACCAAGATAAGATTAATTCCGATTTAGTCAAAAACTCTCTAATCAATAAAATTAGCCGGTTATTACAGGAGTTAAAAGTAAAGACAGTAGGACTTTACTTTCCTCTAAAATACGAAATTAACTTACTTGAAATAACAAACTTACATCCTGAAATAAGATTCTTCCTACCGAAAATCATAAAAAATGAGATAAAATATTGTTCTTATCATTATAACGATCAATTGGCTTTAGGGACTTTTAAAACCTATGAACCTATAAATAATGATTTTTTTATTCCTGAGTTAGTTATTATCCCAGGACTTGCGTTTAGTAAGGAGGGTTATAGACTTGGATACGGCCAAGGACATTTTGACCGATATCTTAATAATAACCGAAATATATTAACCGCCGGAGTTTGTTTAAAAGAACAATTAATAGATAATTTTTTGATTGAATCTCATGATCGTAAACTTAAATTTATGATTTCGGTATAATAACCTTAACTTTTTATTGTAAAAATATTAATTTATATATTATTATAAAAATCAACTTAGGGTAAAATAGTTGATATAATAAAAAAATTGTCGTATTGATCGGTGTACCTTTTGCTTTTTTTGCACAAGCAGTTGAAGATTGGCTAGAAACAGGACAAATATCCGGCGATACTCAGACTGGAGATATTTGCTTTCAATTAGCATTAGTAGGAGTAGGGACACTTATCATAGCCCAGGCATTTAGTAACTTGCCTGATTATGTATACAACGAATATGTCAAAGTAGTACAAGATAGTGAGATACAAGTTACATTAGTGGGCTAATTTTTTTCTATTCATAATAGGCTACAAATTATTTGATTTATAGCTTTTTTCTTATAAGTTATTACACAAACTTATTATTTCATCTTTATATTTTTGTTTGTGTAAATATTTGCTTTTTAAATTTAGATTTTTAAAATCCTTGTGATTCAATGGCGGGTATTTACTAAGCTTTATTAAATCTTCATCTAAAATAAAATGCTTACGAGGAATATTTATAGTTTGTGCATTCTCTTCACGATAAGCTGCAAGCATTTGAATTTTGTGATTAAAACTCTTATCATCACTTCCATATTTTATTTTTTTCCAAGCATCTTTCGGCTCAACCTTATAATTTCTAACATCTAATAAAGCACTAAGAGTAGTTTGATATTTATTAGTTAAATTATTTCTAACAATTATATTATTTACCTCTTTATATATCTTATACAAATACTCCACGTCTAACATTGCATAATTTAACATATCACTAGTAATAGGGCGTTTTAGCCAGTTAGATTTTTGGTGGGTTTTATCGATAGTAATACCGATTAGCTTATAGCAAAGGTCATCATAGCTTAGCTGTTTACCGAATCCGCAAATATTTGCTGCAATTTGTATATCAAAAACATTAGCAGGTAGTGTTTTAAATAAATTATAGAAAATCTCTAAATCTTCACGAGGAGCATGAAATATTTTAGTAATATTATTATCTGCAAGCAGCTTATTAAAAATATTCAGATCTAAATTGCTTAATGCATCAATTATTCCGCAATATTCTTCTGCTTTAACTTGAATTATACTAAGCTGAGCATAATAAGTATAGCGACGCTCAAATTCCGTATCTATGCTTAAGCATGCCTTATTTGCTAACCGGTTACAAAATCCTTCTAATGTTTTTTGATTATCGATAATTTGCATAGAAGCTATTTATAAAGCTCCGATAATTTTTAAGAAAAGATTAGTATGAGATAACGACAGAACCACTTCAAGACCGATTAAAATAATAATAATCCACTCAAGTTTGGTGGAATGTTTATAATTAAGATCGTTTGAAAGAATGTTTAAAAGTTCGTGAATCATATTAAGACGATGATTCATTATATTTTGCCGTATTTCTATGTCTTGAAACTCTGCTGTCATGAGATATAGAGGCTCATAACTCGGACGACGCCAAAAAAATTCTGGAGTATCGAATATATCGCTATGCAAACTGATTGAATAACGCTCGTTAAATAATATACCTATTTGCTGTAATATCTCCTTTTTAGAAAGCGATACGCTACCGGTTCTAGCTAGTTCCTGTTGTATAGGGGTTGTCTGAACAATCAAGTTACTAACAGATTGCTCAAGAACACTAAGTTTAACCGATTGTGCAAGAGCATGGGAAATAGAAAGTTTAACAAAAACTGATTTATCTGCTAAGATTATTTTATTTTTTTCTTCATCAATAAATGTTTTCTTGACTTCCGTATTATATTCAAAATAAATATAATCGGATACCGGCTCTTTAAGCTTATTTACTGGTACTAAATCAGTATCGCTTAAAACTATTTTTTCTTGAATTTCATCGCCGCCCCAAATAGTTACACAACCAAACGGAAAGAAAAATATCTCTATAAAATCAGAATCTTTATTTATCTCTTTCCGAATATATAAAACATCATCAAAATGTTGAGGTTCAAGACCAATCTTTTTTAAATTAGTAACTAGATCACTCATCTTATATTCGGAAGAAGTACAGTAAGATGAACATCTCATGATTATTACGTTTAATTTATATAAATTTAGAGTATAGTAGTTAGGAACCTATAAAGTCAATAATATTATAATTATGTATGAAATATTAAGTAATAGAGACGTTATCAAAATAATAGGTTTCGATTCCGTAAAGTTCCTACAAAATCTCATTACTAACGATATTTGTAAGAGTATAGTCAATTCAGTTGAATTCGGATACAAGGAGCGAGGAGCGAAGCCAATAATAGGCGAGACGACGAGTAACGCAGTAGGCGAGTCCAAATCAATTGACTATAATTATTGCTATACTTATTTGCTTAATAATCAAGGAAGATATTTATTTGATTTTTTCGTGTATGTTCATAACCCTGAGGAAATTTACCTTGATATTGATAAAAGTAATAAAGCTGCTTTGATAGAGTATTTAAACTTCTATAAATTTCGCTCAAAAATACAAGTAATAGATTGTAGTAACGAATATAAAGTTATCTACTCACTGCAAAAATTAGATATAGAATCGCTAATTACGGTTCGTGATCCTCGTTATGCTAAGCTTGGTTTCCGCTCAATAAATAAGCTCGATGTCATACCGCTGTGCGGTATCCAGACAATAATTAAAAAAGACTGGACCCCGTGGTCAAGCCACAGGGTGACAGAGGGGGAACCGCCCCCCTCAACAACATCTCCCTGCGAAAACGGGAATCCAATATACCTAGAAGATAAATATAATTTTGCAATAATAGATGGTGTGGAAGATTTAATCACAGATAAATCTATTCCAAATATGTATGGTGCTGAGGAGTTAAATGCAATTAGTTTTGATAAAGGTTGTTATGTCGGGCAGGAAGTGATTTCAAGGGCTAAATATCAAGGAGTTATAAGAAGAAAGATATATAAAATTACAGCAGATGAAGATTTATCTTCATTAGTTAAAGATGAAGAAATACTCGCAGATAACAATACAATCGGCGTAATATGCTCAAGTTATCACAATAAAGCAATTGCCTTAATCAGAGAAGAAAAATATCTTGCCGATAAAGAAGCTGATGTTACCGTTAAAGGGATTAAAATCAACTTATCTCTCGCACCTTGGTATTAAATAATAGTTAATTTTTTAATAATTACTTGACATTTATCAAGTTTTCATGTATTATTATAATTATAAATAGACACAAAAGATACAAACCATATTTCATGGTATTTTTTATAAAAAATTAATATAAATTGGAGACTTTTATGTATACACCTTTTCAATTATTAACTTCAGGAAACATACAATTAATACCGGCTATATTAAACAGAACTAATGTTAACAACAAACTTAATATTTTTGAAGCTCTTTGTAGTTTAATACCTCAACAATAAGATCAGAATGTTAAAAATGTTTTAGAAAATATTGCTGTACAGATATTAAACAAAATGATCCTAATCACTGACAATAATTGGGATAAGAAAGATACAAACGGTAATACTATACTTGAATGGGGTATTTGGAGTAATAGCTCCAATGTTATTGATGTATTTCATCATAACCCTGCACTTATGGCAAAATTTGTTTCAACTGAGAAAGCACAAATTCATAATTTTTTCTGTGTTGCTATGGAGTCGCATATTTCTGATGATTTCCGTAAGACACAAATTGAAAAATTTACACAATTAGGTTTAGATATTAATGATCTTGGTCAAGATAATCATATTGCTTTATATTCTACAATAAATATCAGCTTATTACTAATAATCCGAGTAATCAAAATATAAGTTTATTTCAAACTCAAATGGATAAATATTATAAAATAATTGAGAATCTAGTTAAATTTGGTGTTAATCCTTCGCTTGAAGCAAATAATATATTAAATTTATTAGCTACCGGTACTTTACAAATACAAAATACAATATCTAAAATGTCTGATAATGGTCATAAATATTTAGCTCAAGCAGGTTTTAAAACTTTAATAATGAATGTAAAGGAATTAGTAGAAAAAACATTAGGAAATTGTAACCTTGAAAATTCTACCGGTGGTAATAATATGATTGCTACGCTTGGTAATATAATATGGTCTATTAAACAAGATATTGCAAAAGCATCCGGTCAAGAAAAAACATTGTTAATCAACAATTTTAAAGAACTGAAATCTTTAGCTGAGCCTATAATAGAAAAAATAGTAAAACAGCAAGGATTTAATCCTAACATTATGGATCAATTGAATTCTAATGCAATAGCATGGTTCGGTGAATTTGGAGCCGAATTCTTAGAAAATGCATAAAAATACGCATACAAAACCTGATGTAAATTTCTATGATAAGAGTGGTAAAACACCACTTGATTGGTATAGCGATTATAACGCTACTAAAATCGTAGAAACTTTAATAAAAAATGGCGGTAATGTATCTTCAGTGTACTCAAGATGCAGCTACTCCTAGCCATAGATTATTTTTAAACAATTCAAAAGTATAATGCTAGCAACCCAAAACTGCCAACTCTAAAAGCATTATTAAATAAAGAAAACAAGCCACCGTTTGATCCAAGTATCAAGATGGTAGGTAATAAAAACTGCAGCAGATGTATGAGAAGAGAAAAAAACAGCTATAGTTGATGACAATGATTGTCATAATGCACTTGATGAGTACACAACTTGGTATAATAACGATTATACTGTAGCATCATTAGGTCAGGGCAGTAGAAGTTTAATCTTTATGAATAAAAATGAGTCTTGTATGTCATTCCTAGCTAAAAGCGGCCTTATTGCATGGCTCGTTTATGTCATGCCCGCAGAAGCAGGAATTTCAGCATAAAGCGAGCTTTAAAAAAATCTTTTAAAAAGTTTTGAAGTACTGGATTCCCGCCTACGCGGGAATGACATCGAGTCTTATGACACCCATGTGTATTCGTAGGAATTACATACTTTTTTAACTCCACAAAAATATTGTTTGTTTCTTTTTTTATCTTTATTATTATTTGCATAGAAAATCCCTATAACTTAACTCTATGCCAAATATAGATCTCCTTATTTTTACTAGCTTTTTAGCGATTAATTTGCTAGTTGGACTTCTAAATATCACAAATATAAAAAATATTTGCGAATATGCGATAGGAACAAGGAATTTTTCTACAGGTACAATAGTCGCAACTCTTATTGTTACTTGGATCGGTACTAGTACTTTTTTAATCGATAATTCAAGAATATATACGGACGGATTATTGTACTTATTACCTAGTATATTCGGTAGCGTTGTTAGTTGGTTATTAATTAGTGACTTTATAGCTCCTCGTTTTGAGAATTTTTTGGGTAGCTTATCGGCAGCAGAAATAATAGGGGAGGCGTATGGTAACAAAGTTCGTATTCTTACGTCGATAGGTAGTATATTAATGTCTATAGGTAGGATTGCCATGCAATTCCACGTAGCAAGTTTAATATTACAGCTATTCTTTAACATTTCAAATTTTTACATAGATTTATGTATTGCCACTGTAATAATAAGCTATTCTGCTTTTGGCGGTGTAAAATCGGTTACTTTTACCGAAGCCGTACAGTTTTTTACTTATAGTGCAATTATTCCAGTAATAGGAATTTTCGTATGGAATGTTTTTAGCGATCCGCATATAGTTATAGACTCAAATGTACAAACTCGTCTTACTGATTTACAAGGATTGTTTCACTATACTAGTCCTAAATTTTGGATTTCTTTAAATATTTTTATATATTTTGTGATTCCATCACTTGGTCCTTCAATTTTTCAAAGAATATCGATGGCAGAAGACACAAGGCAAATATCACGAACATTTTTTATTTCGGCAGTTATTTGTCTTTTTTTATCCGTTTTATTCATTTGGATTGCAATATTATTATTGTCTCAAGATCCGGTAGTTAACGCCAATGAATTGTTTTTACGGATCATTAAAAGTTATATAGGATTTAAGGGGTTAATAGTCGGCGTTATTATGGCAATGATAATCGCAAGTACACACTCTTATATTAACGTTGCAGTGGTAACTTTTACTAATGACATAATTAAAAAAGCTTCATTAAATTATAATTATATAACCGCAATTACTATAGGATTAATAGGTTTTATTATATCGCTCTACATTAAAGATTTAATAAATCTATTTTTATTATTGCCGCTAATCACTTTGCCGTTAATTTTGTTAATATACGGTTTTAAATCAAGTGCCAAAAGTTTTTTTATCGGTATGATTACTGCAATATTAACTATTATATTGTGGCAAATATTTTCTTCAAGAGCAGTTCTAGGTATTTATCCGATACTACCGGCAACTATTGTAACTTTACTCTTTTTCCTTGAAAGCCATTATATTTTAAAGCAACCCGGAGGGTTTAGTTCTTTAAAAGAGCCGCTAACCGTTAAAATAATCAGGCAAGAGAGAGAAAGAAAAGGTGTGACTTTATTTCGTGATCTTAAGAATTTTAACATCTTTCAATATTGGGAAAGTACCCTACCAAATCAAGAAATTACTTATAGTTATGTCGGTATATTTATTTTAATATCGATGTTCTCATCTTTATATATCACATCAGGTAGCAGAATAATGAACAATTTGGAGATATATAATATTATTTACCATACCACACTTATAACTGCTGCAATATTAATTACTTATCCTTTATGGTCTTTAAAGTTTCAAAAGAATTATATTATATCTTTATCTGGGTTTGTGGCTACTTTCGTTATATTAATATTTTTCGGTAGTTTACTTGTTATATCAAGTAGTTTTGATCAACTGCAATTAATGTGTTTGATAATTAACTTACTTATAATTGCAACGATATTCAGGTGGCAAGCTACTTTACTACTTATGACCGTTACGTTTGCTAGTATAGAGCTTTATAAATATTTTATGGATGAGAAGTTATTAATTAGCATAGATAGTTTTCAATTCAAAGTAGTATATTCCTAACCTTATTTATTAGCCTTTTAATAGTATGCTTAAAACCAAGGCAGGAGCAAGAAAAATTAGTTAACCTAAAAAATACTCCTTTAGGTAATAGAGTTAATTATAGAGAGCAGGAATTAGAGAAGTTACTTGATTTGAAACATGAGTTCTTACGTAATATAAACCATGAAATCAATACACCGCTAACCGGTATTATTAGCCTTGGTGAAACCTTATGGGCTAATTATGATAAATTTAATGAAGATCAGCGTCGCAATGCAGTAGAGATTATAGCTAAAAGCTCTATTAAATTAAATAGCTTGATAAATAATATTCTAGATTTTTCAAAATTATCCAGTCTTAATTATGCACTCAATAAAAAAGATATAAACTTAAGCGAATTGCTACATGAAAGGATTAAAATATGTAAGAAATTATATCTAAACGGCAAAATCTTAAATTTTGTATCTGATATTGAAAAGAATATAATAATTATATTCTTTTCAATTTTAACTGTGATCCTCATTATATTAAACACACATTCGATAATCTAATAATAAATGCTATCAGCTATTGTAGTGAGGGAATAATAAAAATTGATCTACACATGCAAGAAAATAATATCTTGTTTTATTAGTATAAGAGACGATGGAATAGGAGTACTGAAAGAGGAATTGCAGAGTATATTCGGTGTATTTGTCGTAAGCTCTAAAACACGTACGGTAGGAGGTAGAGGAGTAGGACTTGCATTATGTAAGAAAGTAATAGAACTGCACGCCGGAAAAATTTGGGCAGAAAACGATAAACAGGGAAAGACTACTTTTATTTTTACGATGCCTTTGTAATTGAAAATGTCATTCCGTTGATCACAGGAATACAGTACTGTTTGCTGTTATACCGTGCCCCGCCACGGTATCCAAAAAACAACTTATAACACGCATTTTTTAACATTTTTACCGGATACCGTGGCAGGACCACGGTATGACATTATTATGAAAAAAATTATTTTTAATAAACAACGAGATTTTATATCAATTATAGCACCGGCGTCAAGCTGTCTAGATGCACAAGATAAATTAAAGGAAGCTATTAAAATACTAGCGTTGCATGGTTTTAAAACTTTAGTAGATGATAAGATTTTTTCAGGTGATGCATTGCCTTTTTTCGCTGCTTCTAAAGAGGAAAGGTTGAGAATGTTTAAAGAAGCTATGGAAAATGAACAGGTTAAAATAATTTGGGCTTTTCGTGGCGGATATGGATGCAGTGAATTTGTAGAAGATTGTTTTAATATAGAACAAAAAGGGGATAAAGTCCTGATAGGCTATAGCGATATTACCGTTTTGCATTTATTACTAAATAACCATTATAATATCCCAACTATTCACGGTTCAGTGTTAACTTCGTTACTACCGCCTACTAATCAGGATATTATGCCTATAATAAATGTTCTTAAAGGAGAAAAGAGTGAAATACAACTTATACCTATAAAGAAAATTAGTGAGGAAAATATAACAGGTACAATAACAGGCGGGAATTTAACGGTTTTAACTAAATTGATTAGTACTGGTTTGCACATTCATTCTCATTCCTATGCTTCTTTATGTCATTCCCGCAGAAGCGGGAATCCAGAAAAAATAATACTGGATCCCCGTTTTCACGGGGATGACAATAAAATTCTATTGCTTGAAGACGTTAATGAAAAAGCCTATGCCGTACATCGTAATCTAGTTCAATTAAAAAATACCGGTATATTTGAATGCATAAAGGCAATAATCTTTGGTGATTTTACTAAAGGGGATGAGTTTGTAGAACAAGCTATAAAAAGTTTTTGTTTAAATCATATTCAAAATATTGGAACTTATAAAGCAGCAGGCATAGGGCATGGAGAAGTAAATCATCCAGTTATTATGAATCATGAAGTAATTATAAACAGTAATGTTTTAAGTTTTACTAGCCCTTTTGAAATAGTAGAAAACAAATGACAAATTCTATCAGAATAGGTACAAGAAAAAGTCCACTTGCTTTAATACACACTAATTTAGTTATTCAGCAAATCAAACAATTTTTTCCTGATATCAATTGTGAAATAGTGCCGATTATTACTAGCGGGGATTTAATCCAAAATAAACCATTATACGATATAGGCGGTAAAGCTTTATTTTTAAAGGAAATAGAGCAAGCCTTGCTTGATAAAAAAATTGACTTAGCTGTTCATTCTTTAAAAGATGTACCGGGTAGAATGCCTGAACCGCTAGTAATAGCTGCTGTTTTAGAGCGTGAAGACCCCAGAGATGTTTTTGTTTGTCTAAAATATAAATCTATAGAAGAGCTGCCGCAAAATGCCGTAATAGGTAGCTCGGCAGTACGAAGAAAAGCATTTATCCAAAAAATAAGACCGGATTTAAAGGTAACGGTTTTTAGAGGGAATGTTGATTCAAGAATAAAAAAGCTAATGACCGGCGAAGTTGACGCAACAATTTTAGCATATACAGGTCTTAAAAGGTTAGAGGTGTTTAATCCGGAGTATTGCCATTTGATAGAGTATTCACAGATGTTACCGTGTATAGGGCAGGGAGTCATTGCAGTTGAGATTAGAAAAGATGATAATGCTATGCTTGAGATATGCAACCAAATTAATCATCTTCCCACTTTTGAACTCATAAAACCCGAAAGAGCATTTTTAGAGTATCTAGATGCTAATTGCCGCACCCCGATTGCTGCTTATTCACAATATCTAGATGCAAATCCTAGACATCTTTCCAAACTCGCTTATAGGGAGGTACTTGAAGGAAACACAGAAGCACTTGCCACCGCAGCGTACAAAAGCAATCGCACAGATGCAAGTACCGGATTGACGTACAAATTACCCCTAGAAGTAGAGTTTGGGAAGGTGTCTAATATACAAACCAATTTTATGCTCGGTAACCTTGACGGCAGTAAAATAACTTTCCATACCGAAACTACCAATATAAAAACTTCAACAGAAGCAGGCATAAAAGCCGCTAAAATGATGTTGGAAGCTATCTGTAAATAAATTTTAATCGATAATTTAATTCTTTTTTGCTGCAAATTATAAGATTTTTTTGAGATATGAATAACACCCTATCAAAAATCTTATCAATTTTTGTTAAAAAAGCTCTTTACTTGCTAATTACAATTTATTTACAGATAACCTCTTAAATCAACTAGATAAATAGCTATTTAGGGAATATACTCCTAAAATATCTAAATTTGCAAGATATTATCATGACAATACAAAGATTTTTAGACTTAGAATTACCAAAAGGACAGTCCTGTTTTTTTGTGGGGAGCACGTAAAACTGGTAAGTCAACATATCTGAAACAACGTTTTCCGGATATATATATATTGATTACAAGCTGATATCTATAAAGTTTACTTTCAAAATCCTGAACGTTTAAGAGAAGAGTTTAAGTCAAAAGACGGCATCTCAACTATTATTATTGATGAGGTGCAAAAAATTCCCTTACTGTTAGATAAGGTTCATTATTTAATAGAATCTAATAAATCTTTACAATTGATCCTTTGCTGCTCCAGTACTAGGCGCTTAAAATCAACAGGTAGCAATTTACTTGGCAGAAGAGCTTGGAGATATATGTTTTTGCTGCTCTATGATATTCTGAGATAAAAGAGCTTGATTGGCATAAAATTTTTAATCATGGACTAATACCTGATCATTATATTGCATCAAAAAAGATTCATAAATATCTTGCGTCCTATTTATATGACTATATTTTACCTGAAGTACAGTTTGTGAAGCAAATTTAAGAAAACGCGAAGCACTTGCAAGGTTTCTAGAGATTATAGGCATTTCAAACGATGAGATGATAAATTATAGTAATATAGCAAGAGATTGCGGTGTTGATGCAAAAACCGTTAGAACATATCTTGAAATATTAGAAGATATGTATTTAGGATATCATCTTTATCCGTATAGATCACTTAGCAAAAGGCAAATTATTACGGAAATGCCTAAATTTTACCTTTTCGATACCGCACTGAGCAAATTACCTAAGGAAATATGAATATCAGGAAATAACAGGGTTTGATGCTGGTAAATCTTTTGAGCATTATGTATTCTTAGAATTAATAGCTTATAAATATTTAAACAACAAAAGAGATGAATTATTTTATTGGCGTACTAAAGAAGGATATGAGGTTGATTTTATATTTCAAAATAATGATGCATTTGAAGTTAAAATTGCTTCTTCTATACAAAAAAATCATTTAGAAGGTCTATTAGAATTTAGTAAAGATAGTGATTTTAAATTACATATATGGACATTTAGTATAGAGCTAAGTATTATTAAATAAAATTAATATTGGGTAGCATAACGTAAGCTTTTATGAAGCTCAAAAAGCTTTTCTAGATATCAAAAGGATAATCCTTCAAGATGTAGACCATAAAAAGATATTTTTGTTTAGGTAAAGTTGATGGTAATATTTAACAGTCCGTTTTATGTTCCGAGGTAATCATATAAGAATTGTTGGAGCAGGATACTGGCGTAAAGGCAAGAGCATTTATGAGCAAGAGATAAAATACACTGATGGGGAAATAGGGGAAGTAAAAATAGTAAAAGATTTCTTACCACATCCTAGAGAACTTTTATTAAAAGATGATTCAGTAAAAGTAACCATTTCTTTAAGTAAAGAGAGCGTAGAATTTTTTAAATCAGAAGCAGCAACTGCACATGTGCCTTATCAAAAAATGATTAGGATTTTACTAGATAAATATACTAAGCACTATAAAGCAAATAAAAGGGTATAATACTATAAACTGAGCTGGCGGATAGGGTGGGATTCGAACCCACGGTACGGTTGCCCGTACGCCAGTTTTCAAGACTAGTGCCTTAAACCACTCGGCCACCTACCCAAGAAGATTCATACCAAATAATCTTATATATTTCAAGGGAAATCTTGCAATATATGAATCTAAATTACAAATCCGAATTGTTCTTTCACTTCATTAACCGTTTCAGAAGCTCTAATTCTTGCTTTTTCTGCTCCTTTGTGCAGTATTTTTAATAAATATTCTTTATCATTCATTAATTCTAAATATTTATCACGTATCGGTTGTAGATTTGTAATAATAATTTCTGCCAAATCTTCTTTAAATTTTGCGAAACCTTGGTTTTGATAATTACCGATTATTTGTTCCAAGCTTTCTTCGGATAAACTGCTATAAATATCTAATAAATTACTAATTTCCGGTCTTGTTTCTTGATCATAGCTAACAAAACTTAAATGATCGGTTTTGGCTTTTTTTATTTTTTGATGAATAAGATCGTTATCGTCTTTTAAATTGATACGGGAAAAATCCGAAATATCAGATTTACTCATTTTCTTTAATCCATCCCGTAAGCTCATGATTCTTGTGCCTGTTTCACTAATTAACACCTCAGGAACTTTTAGAATTTCTTTGTTAAATTTTCTATTTATTACCCCTGCAATATCTCTTGTTAGCTCTAAATGCTGCTTCTGATCCTCACCTACAGGCACTATATCGGCTTTATATATTAAGATATCCGCTGCCATAAGTACCGGATAGGAAAATAACCCAAGACAAGCCTTTTCTTGATCACTACCTGCTTTATCTTTAAATTGCGTCATGCGCTTTAACCATCCAAGCGGTGTAACGCAATTTAGTAGCCAAGCAAGTTCAGTATGCTCTTTCACCATACTTTGGGCAAAAATCGTTACTTTGTCGGGGTTAAGCCCTGCTGCTAAATAAACAGCAAGTACCTCCATAATTGAATTGTTAAGTTCTGATGGCTTAATATCAACCGTGATAGCATGCAAATCTGCTAAGAAGAAAAAACAATTATATTCTTCCTGCATTTTAACCCAGTTTTTAATTGCACCAAGATAGTTACCGAGATGTAAAGAACCGGTTGCTTGCACACCGGAAAGAACAGTTTTTTTCATTTAATACCTTTTTATTTTACTCATTGTAAAATTATGTTATAAATACCATTTTAATTAATATAATTATCTTAATAATTATGCTGTGGCGTTTAAGAATTTTATCATTTTACGGATTATTATCGTTATTTACATTTATTTTTTTTCTTATATGTTACATACCAGTAACATTTTTCAATGTCAACTATCACATAAGATATAGAATTGCCATTATCTTTTCTTATGCTTTTGTGTGGCTTGCAAAAATTTGTTGCGGTTTAAAATATGAAGTAGAGGGGCTTGAGAAATTACCGAAGACTATTGCAATCGTCGTGTCTAATCACCAATCCTTTTGGGATCAAATGTTTATGCAACTGATTATTCCTAAACATTCTTGGGTATTAAAGCGTGAATTATTTAATATACCCCTGCTTGGTTGGGGACTTCGGATGGTTAAACCTATTGCGGTTGACCGTGGTACTAATAGCTCGGTTGCTCAGATTTTAAGAGAAGGTCAGGAAAAAATAAAAGAAGGATTATGGTTAATAATATTTCCGGAATCAACTAAAGTTCCGCCTGATAGAACGGTAAAATTTAAACCAAGTGCCGTAAAGCTTGCTTCAATTACTAAAGTTCCAATTGTGATGATAGCTCATAATGCCGGTTTATTTTGGCCTCGAGGTTTTTGGTTTAAGCAACCTGGAACTATAAAGATAAAGATTATAGGTGTAATAGAAAAAGAAGAAATAGAGCAAACAGACGTACGTATACTTAATGACAAGGTTGAGCAAATTATTAACAGTGAAAAGCAAAAATTATTAAATTAATATTAGGTTTTAAAAATAATTAGTATTATCATAAAATTACAACTTAGTTTTTATAGAGGTATTTATGGTAAGGACAACAGCGTTAAAATTAATTGCAGTTATCGATAGTAAGCAAATGATGCTTTACGACGCTCAAGGAGTTAAAATTACTACTAATACACCTTTAAAATTATCTTTGGATTTAGAGGAGCATCACCACCATAGAGAAAAAAGACAAAGCCTTTACCAAAATAAATCTACACCGGCTTCGTTGTTTGAGCCGCATACTTCGCTAAAAGATATAGCACATAAAGAAGCAGCAAGGAGCGTTATTAAACATTTAGAGAAAGTAACTACTGCTGATCAAGCTAAATATAAGGAATTGATTATTGTAGCAGAACCGCAAATGCTTGGATGTGTTAGACAAGAACTTAAAAACGGTCTAAAAAAGATGATTACTAAAGAAATTGCTAAGGATTTAGTGCAACATAGCGTAGATGCAGTGGAGCGAGCAGTATTTTCTTAGATAATCTTTATATGTCATTCCCGCGAAACCGGGAATCCAGTAAAACCTATACAAAACTTGTTTTTTTAGGTTTATTTTGTCAATAATCTGTAATTTTTATACTAGTATTAAGGTGATCCTTTCTAGACTCCCACTTTCGCAGGAATGACATAGAAGTCGTACAACAAGGTTTTTAGTCGTTTGTAATGATGATACAAATTAGGTGCCTAACTTATTAAATATTTCTTTTGTATTATTTGCGATAGTTAAACTAATTTGCTTATCTGTATTCTCAAAAGTTTTTATAGTCTTTTCATTAGGAATCTTAATATGTGGTTTGAAAGGCAAACCGCCGCTATTTATACATTGAGTTAGAAAAATATCCTCATGGCTTCTGACATAGTCATCCCCATTTGCTTAAATATTTCTGCTGCTTCAAGTTTTATATCTGCTGAAACGCGTAATCTAATATCTACTGTATTCATAATATATCTCCATTCAGTTATCATTATCCGCTATAGTCAAATGATTTGAATTCACTTACATCGTCTCGCGTCGCTCTCCGATTATCTATATGCTGCGCTGCTCGCTCTTTGTAATTACATCCAACTGATTTGACTACATTTTAGTATATATGGCGGCATGCGTCAATACACTCATATTTTAATTCAGAATAGTTGCACTAATAAGAAAAAGTGGTAAAATATCATATCGAACAAATTAAATATTATGAATAATTATGCCACAAATTTATTTTAACGGTCCGGAAGGACGAATTGAAGGAAGATATGCAAAAGCTACCGCGCCTAACGCCCCTATTGCATTAGTTCTTCATCCTCATCCTTTATATGAGGGTAATATGAATAATAAAGTAGTTTATAATGCCTATAAGATTTTAGCAGATAACGGTTATACCGTCTTACGTATTAATTTTAGAGGAGTAGGGGGATCACAAGGTAAATTTGATAACGGAGTCGGTGAAGTGGTTGATGCGGGGGCAGCTCTCGACTGGTTACAGCAGAATAACCCAAATGCTCAGTCTAATCTGATATTAGGATTTTCTTTCGGAGCATGGATAGCTATGCAACTTGTAATGCGACGTCCGGAAATAAATCATTTTATTGCTATTTCACCGCCGATTAATACAATTCATAAATATGACTTCTCATTCCTCTCACCTTGTCCTATTCCAGGGTTTATATTACAGGGAGATAATGATAGTATAGTATCGGCAGATGATGTAAAAGACCTAGCAAATAGATTATCTAAGCAACAATCCCATATTAAAGTTGATTATAAAATTATCAATGGAGCTGACCATTTCTTTCGTTATAAAACTGAAGAATTTTCTAAAGCAATAAATGCTTATTTAATAACAATTCAATCTAATTATCATCACCATAATAATAATGTAAATGAAGAAATTAGTAAGCACCCAAAGAAATTATTTTTATATTAGTTTTTGTTGTGTGGTTCGGCTTATCCGTCATTGTGAGCAGGCGTTGTTGCAGGTACCCAAGTCGTCATGGCAAGGAAATTGCGTAGCAATTGACGAAGCAATCCAGTAAAAATTCTGATTTACAGAATTTTTTTATCACCACGCAGCCTACGGCTGCTTGCAATGACGACTCGGTATTCACGCAACAATACCTCGTGGGAATAACATAAAAGAATCCATATCACAACGTCTACAATTCTAAATAAGCTTCTATTGCTAAAATTAATATTTCATCTTTTTTAGCATCTAACTCTTGAGTTAATTCTTCATAAATTTGCCTATCTGATAGAGAAGTAAATTTTTTAAATAGCTGCACTAATTTTAAAGAAGGGATAATACGAAAAGCATCTTTTAATATTTTGATCTTTTTATTAGCATTAAGCTTATTATTTAAATTAAAGTAAAATTCTAGTAATTCGTCGTTATAAAAATTTAAATCTACAGCCGTTGCCAAATAATCTATAGCATTAGCCGTATTATTACTTTCTACTTCTTGCTTCGCTGCTAATAAATAATACTCAGCAATTTCCGGCATAGACTCATGTTTATGAAATTTTGCGAGCTTATTCGTTATAAAAATAAATTTTGTCCATAGAGAAAGTCTAGCATAACAACGCATTAAAGTAATTAAATTGTCAATATCAAGTTCATTGAAATTATAAGCCTTTGTTGCGTAATTTTCTGCTTGCTCATAAAAAGATTTATCATAATAAAGTTTTGCTAGATTTTTGCTACCGTAAAAAACAAATTCTTTAGATGTAATAAGTTTTTGAAAATAAGAAATTTTTCTATCTACATCCTCTTCAGTTACGGCTAAGATTAAATTATGGAATTCTTGTGAATCTTTTAGATCTTCAGAAGATAAATTTTTGCGAACAATAGAAGCAGATTTAGCTTTATTATTCATAATATATTCGGCAAAAGCTAAAATTAAAGCATATCTATCATGATTAATTTTTCGTTTACTAAAAATATTATGTATTTTAGATGGTAAATCGATAATTAATATTAGAAATCTAATGACAATAAAACAAGAAATTAGTAATAAAAGGCTTAAAATAAGACTAAAGAACAAGGTAGTCTCTATACTATAATCATATAAACTAATAAAAACTTTTGAATCAAACCTCTCTATAAAAGTAAACCCGAAATAAAGCAGTAAAAAAGTAGCACATATTAATAATAACCTAAACATCTTTATTTACAAACTCCTGCATAAATTTTTCTGAATAAAGACAATCGATTAGATAGTTTAAGTTCTCTAAAATTAGAGGTTTATCTTGTTCTTTTATCATCATAGCAGAAGGTTTTTTTTCAATTTTGATAAACTTCTCCAGCCACTTATGGTTGGTAGGAAAAATTACTTCCGTACTACTTGATTTAGAAAAAAGATAATTATTATATGCTTCTAAGTTATTTAAAATATTCCTTATATCTTGAGGCAGCAGGCGGGATTTTACTATTCTTAGTTCTTTACTATAATCCTTATCTTGCATGAAATTATATACTAATAGATTTAAATTTAATAAGTAATTAATATAGTCAAGTGATACCCATACGCCTACCTCATCACTCGTCGCTCTCCTATTAGTTATAGGCTTCTTCGCTCCTTGTTCCTTGTATCCGAATGAAGCTGAATTGACTACAGTTTCTAATTTTGGTTCTACTAAATTAGTCGGTGCTTCAGGAAACTTTAAAGAACTTACGTAATTTAAAAGCGACTTGGTAGATAATAGAGGAGCTGCTTCCTTTTCTTCCAGGGTAGTATTTTCTTTATTTGCTACTGCTTGATCAGGAATTTGGCTTAAATCCTTATTTTCACTTTTAAAAAGTTTTAAAATATCGGATCTATTATGATAAAGAGTAAAAGAAGATAAGACAAATATTACTATTGCTATAAAAAAGATGTTTTTGCTTTTAAATAAACTATCGAATTTGTGCATTTTCAGATAATAACTTGATTATATCGTTAAGGTTTTGATCATCACAATAAACCACATTTTTTATAAAAGGTCTAACTATATTTGCAACTTTCAAACTTATGGCTACAACTAAACTATCTTGTAAGTACTCTAGTAAATTATTTTGCAGTAATAATTTTACTAAAGTCCTAGCACTATTTTGAGAATAAAGTAATATAAAATCAATATTATTGTTAAATTCTTTTATAATAGATACGGGCAGCTCATTCAAATATTCTACATTATAAATGATATGTCTAGCTATTTTGCTAGGTAAATCTTGAGTAATTTCATTTGAAGATAAATATATAGTTTGCTCATATAAATCAGGAGGAAAATGCTTAATCAAATCTTCCACGTTTTTAGCAGTATACATTACTTTCTTTCCTAATAATCGTTTTGACTTACTACCTACTACCCAAATATCTTGTTTTAAGTTATGACCGGTTAAGATACTTGCTGCATATTTACTAGTTATTATTATATTTGAGTAATTATCTAAAATATCGATATTAAAATCTAAAGTTTTATATTTAATTAAAGGACAATGAATATCACGTAAATCTAAATTATATTTACTTATTTCCTTTATAGTTTCATTATTTTCTTCAATATGTCTAGTTAATAAAACCGATTTCATACAATATTTGTACTCCAATATAAAAAGCAACTGCCCAAATAATAATAGCAGCTATTTTATTAATTATAGTTAAAATCGTACTACTTTTATTTAGCTTTCTAATATTATAACCTGCAACTGCTAAAGAAAAAAACCATATCCAAGATATAAGTATGCAAGTTAAGGTAAATATAATTTTTGCAATACCGCTATACTTTAAAGCACTAATACCTATTACTATAATCGTATCCATAATTGCATGCGGATTTAATATTGACACCGATATAGCAAATAAAATTTGTTTTTGAGCTGAAAAAGCCCCGGAATTCATTGTAAGATCAATAGGCGGCTGATTCCAAGTATTATATCCCATATAAATTAAGAAAATAAATCCAACAATAAATATAGATAATTTTAACCAAGAAATTTCAAGAATTAACAAAGATATCCCAAGAACTGCCATACATATAAGCATAGTATCACATATTGAGGCTGCAATTATGCTAGGTAAAGCCTTGCTAAACTTTGGCTGTGTTGCTCCTTGATTGAATATAAAAATATTCTGTACTCCGAGCGGCACTATTAAACCGAGAGCTAAAACGATGCCATGTAAAAAAGCACTTAATATATCATTATTCATTTAAATAGCCATTTTATATACTAGAGCTATGCTCCAAATTGTTACTGCTCCCATTTTATTAATTATTTTTAATATTATAGCATTTTTATTTAATTTTCTAATATTATAACCAATTATTGCCAATGATAAAAACTATATACAAATAAACATGTAAATAATTTTAATGTCATTTCCTTGATATTTGTAAAAACCAATATTTAATATACTCATTATATATGGGTTTAATATAGATAATATTGATATCACAATATAGAAACTAAACTTTGTTTCCACATAGAAATAGGCTAAGGTTCTATTGTTAAATTAAAATATGATTGATTCCAAGTATTATATTCCATACAGATTAGAAAAATAAATCCAATTATGAAAAAAGGTATTGCTATATACCAAATCATAAAAATAAAGAAGAAATCATGATTGAAAACGATTATATGTATAAGTATATTATAACATATCGAACAATTACACTAGGTAGAGCTTTTTTGAAGCTACGATATTTTGCACTTTGATTTAATATAAAAATACTTGGTATAATGGAAGAAATAGCAAAATACGGTATTAAAAATATTATACTTAATATATATCATTCATTATTGTAATTTAGTTTTTATTTTTAATAATATTAATAAAGACGGAATAGTTATAATAGTAGTAAATAAAAAGAAATTTTGCCAACCGAAATTTACTACCATATAGCCTGAAATTATAGGAAAAATTGAGCGCGAAATCCCCATCATCGATGAAAGAAAAGAATATTGAGTAGCTCGAAATTTACCTTGACAGAGTGCAGAAATAAAAGCGATATAAGCAGTCATTGTCATACCGCCGGTAATACTTGCTATTCCTATCGTAATAAATAATAATAAAGAATTTTTACCGTTTATTTCAAGAAAAATAAATAAAATATGTCCTAAAGCATGAATAATACCAAATAAAAATATACTATTTAATATATTTTTATGTTTCATAATAACCCCGCCGACAAGTCCACCGATTATAGCTCCTACAACTCCACAAAACTTTCCAACGCTTGCTATTTCAAAAGCATCATACTCAAGATGAAGCAAAAACGGATTAATCATAACATTAATTAAGTTATCCGGTAACCTATATAATACTAGGAAAATTAATATAAGAATAATGAAATAAACAGAACCTATAGGTTTTAACGCATTATATATAAAATTTATTATGTTTTTTTTATTTTGATTATTTTTTATATCATTCTTGATTATCTGTATATGTATGTTCTCGTTTAAATCACAATACTTAATTCCTACAATCAATAAAATTAAATAAATAAATACTAAACCGGCAAAGATTTTATATATTTCATTAAATGTTAAATAAATAGATAAATAAATAGCTCCAGAACCGGCTAAAAGCATACCGACCCGATAACCGAATATGTATATTCCTGAAGTAAACCCAAGCGATTCTTTAGGTACTATTTCCGTTCTTAAAGCACTTAATATAGTATCTTGTGCAGCACTAAAAAAAGAAATAATTAAAGCCGTGAAAGCAAATAATAATAGATTAGTACTGGGATCTAGAAAGCTGAAAATATATATAAGAAATATCAATGCACTACTAGTTAAGCAAATCCAAGATAATCTATGACCGAATATTTTGTTTAAATATTTAATTTGCACTGCATCAAAAATCGGTGCTAACAAGAAATTAATAGAGTAGGGAAGCGTTATGAATGATAATATACCGATTGTTTGCAGTGCTATATCTTCTTTAGCAAGCCAATAATTTAAAGTATTACCGGTAATCATTAGATTAAAACCGCTAATAAGCCCAAACAACCAAATAATACATAAACGAGAGTTATTTAACATGAATTTATATACTTCGAGTAAATGAAGAATTGATAGACGAAGATCAACTTCAAAAAGAGCAAGGAGTCTATAAGGCGAGGAGCGGAGCGTATACTTAATACGTGAGCACCGCAGAGCTTATAGACTCCTTGCTCTTTTTGAAGTTGATCGAGTATATATGCCTTTAGCTCTAAGTTCCTATAAACTTAATATGCAAAAATGTGAGTCTTCTGTTTATTTGCGGCATGTAATGTAATCATGTTATTTTAATTTCTCAATATCTTTCTTATCTAATTTTGTTATTGTCATAATAGTTTCTAAAGAAAGCCCTTCTTTTTTCATTTCTTTAGCCATAGTAATTTTCTCTTTTTTTCTACCTTCTTCAATACCTGCTTGTTTCCAGCTATGAGCTAAGCTATTCTCATAAAGTTTCCTCCTCATGCAGGGTTTAAATGCGATTTAAGCATTTTTTCTATTGCTATTTTATCATTTTCCCTAATCTGATTCAAGGTGTAGAGGACAAAATTAGCTCTATATAATCTATACCGATATTAACTTTAATAAATTCTGGTAAAAGATCAGCTACTTCTTGCCATCTCTTTAATAAATCTCGTTTGTGGATATGTTTTAAAAAAAACTGCAAGATTCCAGACCAAGCTTTTTCTTTTAATTTTTCATCAGAAATATTTTGAACATTAATTAACTGACAATCATTAATCCATATGTATTTTTTACAAGTTCACTGTTTTCAAATAACTCCCATAGATTAGTCATAAAGTGACAAAAGAATGTAAGAGAAATATAACTCATTCTTATAAAAATAGCAGGGTAGTATTTTTAAACTTAAAAAATATGCAAAAAAAGCAAGATAAAAATATGCTTTTAGAAACTTTACAAAAGTCAAAATGTGATTTTTCTTTTCCTAACCAAGATTTATTAAATCTTATCGATGAGATGGAACTGTTTTACATATTTTGAGACTCAAAGCCCTTATTTTTCTTATTTCATTTTACACTATGCAGGACCTAAGCCATGGACTACCGATAAGCAGGAATTATGGAAGACAAATCAGGACAAATTAGATAAGATCACAAAATATTACTGGCGATATAAAGAAATAACACCTTGGAGTAGTATAAATTAATTATTTTAATTGACTTTAGCACTTAAGAGATTTAAAAGTTAACTTTAATATGTAAGGTTACAATAAAAATGTTACCGCCTAAAATTTTCTTTGAAAAAGTTAAAGAAATAATGTGGCCTATAGAAAGGAAAGAATTAAAGCTATTTATACCTATGGCTTTAATGATGTTATGTATCCTTTTTAATTTTGGGGCTTTAAGATCTATCAAAGATAGTTTAGTAGTACCCTCTATGGGGGCTGAAATTATTAGCTTCTTAAAATTATGGTTAGTATTACCCTCGTGCGTAATTTTTACCGTACTTTATGTTAAACTTAGTAATAACTTAAATTTTGAATATATTTTCTACATTATAGTCGGCAGTTTTTTACTATTTTTCTTATTATTTGCCTATATTATTTATCCAAATCAAGATATTTATCATCCTAATGATGAAATGATAAATAAATTAATTGCTTCATACCCTAATTTTAAATGGTTTATTAAAATAGGTAGTCAATGGAGTTATGCACTGATGTATATTTTCGCGGAATTATGGAGTGCAGTAGTCATAAACTTAATGTTTTGGCAGTTTGCCAATCACATTTTTGATACTTCTAAAGCTAAAAGATTCTATCCCGTTCTTGGAATGGTCGGTAATATCGGTCTTATAATAGCAGGCAGCGTACTTGTCTTTTTCTCAAGCGGGCAGGACGTCATTGATTCAGAATTATTACCGGATTCTTTTAATTCATCTGCCGGAAATGCTATAATGCTTCAGCCAATCATGTCAATTATTGTTACTGCAGGAATAATTGCTATGCTTCTATTTAGAATAATAAATAGATTTATTTTAACAGATTCCATAAATGTTTTAGATGCAAAAAAAGTTACAGCTAAAATGAAAACAAAACTTTCGGTAATTGAAAGTATCAAATTAGTAATTCACTCAAAATATATAGGTCGTATTGCCTTATTAATAATCTGTTATGGATTATTAATAAATATAGTTGAAGGACCTTGGAAAGCAAAAATAAAAGAATTACATCCAAACACTATAGACTATGTTAACTTTATGGGCAGGTTTAATATTTGGATGGGGATATCATGCGTTACTTTCATGATAATAGGCAGTAATATTCTTAGAAGACTCGGTTGGCTCATTTCGGCATTATTAACTCCTATTATGTTGTCTATTACCGGCTTGATGTTTTTTATCTTTATAATTTTTATTGAAGAAATAGGAGAATGTTTCGGTGATTTTAATCTTCTATATGCAGCGATTATTGTTGGAGCAATTCAGAACATACTGAGTAAATCATCCAAATATTCATTATTCGATTCAACAAAAGAAATGGCGTATATTCCTTTATCTTTAGAGCTTAGAACTAAGGGAAAAGCTGCCGTAGAGGTAATAGGTACTAAATTCGGTAAATCGCTTGGAGCATTTATACAGTCTTTGATATTTATTATTATTCCGACTGCTACCTTTGATTCTATTATAATATATTTATTAATAACTTTTATAGTTATGATGAGTTTATGGATTTGGAACGTTATAAAATTGAATAAGGAATATGTAGAGCTGTGTAAGTAAACGTCATTGCAAGCGGGCATTGTTGCGTAGATACCACCGAGTCATTGCGAGCAGTCGTAGACTGCGTGGCAATCTTTCGTCAAAATTTTCAATTTTTCCTTGCAATGACGAAAAAACTTATCCATACAACAACAGAAAATCACACTATAATACCGATTTAAAGATGAAAAAAATTCTTAAAATAATATTATTTATAACTATCTTTATTATACTCGCATATAGTGGGTTGTGGTTTACTATTATGTTCTCTTTATCACACTCTATAAATCAAAAATATGCCGGTACCAACCTCAATATAGAAGAGGCTGATAATAATCCTAATCAGCAATATCTTATTAAGTTTTCTAAAGTTCAGCCATATGGTTTTCCTTTCAAATTAGGTATTTCAGTAATTAATTGGCAAGAAGAGAGTATTAATAGAGTAACTGAATTTACCACACCGATAAATATCGGTTATGATTTACTTAAGCAGAAATTATTTATACATTTTTCCGGAGAAGCATTCGGAAAATTTAAGCCGGTTCAAAGAGGCTTTGGAGTAAGATTTTATAATGAGAACTGTATATTATCAACAAAAATACCGTTAAATTTTAAATTATTTGAAATAGTACGATTTAAAAAAGATTTATTTGAAGTTATAAATTTAATAGAAAATATTAAATTTACTTCCGGTAAAACAGAAATTTTTGACTTAGTCGATAATCAAAAATTATATGAAGAAGATCATACTATACTTACTATGTTATTTGACAAAAGTAAGTATTATACAAGTAAACAGGATTTCCTTGATAACATACCGCAAAAATTAGCAATTTATTATGAAACCGAAATAGTACAAAGTAACCTTGAAGATAGAATAATACCTGCCGGCTTATTATTATATAGACCCGCTTGGAATAATAATTTCAAATTTTCCGGTAATTTCTTGATTAGTACTAGTAGTGTGCATTTTAAAGATATTGCTAAAGATTTAACAATTGAAGTTACTAATGCAAAAATCAATAGTAATAACTTTGAAAATAATATTAATTTATTATATAAAGGTAAGTTAAACGATTTCGGCAATAATAATATTGATCTTTTGGTAGATTCGCAATTTAAGCTAAAACCTGGTTTTATAATAGGTTCATTAGAATTTATAAAGAAATATTACGATAAGCAAACCTATTTATTTAAACTTTCTGATAATAAGCTATATAAAGATTTTAATAATGAACTAAGCTATATTTTAAATAATAATAAACAATATAATTTTAGTATTTTTGAAGATAGGGAATATAATTTTAATTTAAATATTAATTTAGTAACTGAATTAAACAAATTAACTAGAGCACAGATAAATGCTTTAAGTCTCTATTCAAACGCATCGGGATTTAATATAACAAATGAAACTATAGTAAATGCTCTTAAAGATTCTTACAGTAAAGGTACGATAATAATTAATGATTACTCTAGAATAATAGATGTTTTAAGTGCATATATATACGGAGTAGGGGATTTTAAAGATTTTTCGGAAGAGAGTAAGGAAGTATACGGAAATGCTTTGAAATCATTTTTAAAAACTATTTCTGATCACCCGAATTCATCTAATTTAATTGATGCTAGCATTGAGTATGTGTTTGATTTGTCCGATTTAAACAAAGCTAAAATAGGTAATATAGATGATATAAATAAACTTATACCTTTATATTATTTATCTTTATATCAAGCAGCAGTAAAAAAAGTGCAACCCGGTGAAAATGTAAAAGAAAAAATTATGGAGTTAATTCCTAATGTTAATCAAAAAATATTAGAGGAATGTATACTCGATGAACTTCGTTAATCATCATTGCAAGCAACTGAAAGGAGCGTGGCAATCTCAGGGTTTTGGCATGAGATTGCTGAGTCAAAATTTTCAATTTTTTCTTGCAATGACAGAACAACCTATAAAAATACCAACCATGAATATTATAGTAAAAATACAGCAAGATTTAAAAGATGAAGTAACTAAGTTAAACAATTTAATCATTAGCTGTTTAAAAAGTGATGAAGAGTTAATAGAAAAGGTCGGTAAATATTTACTAGAAGCAGGAGGTAAAAGAATTCGTCCGCTTTTAACTATAATAACTGCTAAAATGTTTGATTATAAAGGCGATAATCATATAAAGCTCGCAAGTGCCGTTGAATTCATTCACACCGCCACATTGCTTCATGATGATGTGGTAGACGACAGCACTTTAAGAAGATTCAAACCTACGGCTAACGTTATTTGGGGCAGTAAAACAAGTATTTTAGTGGGTGATTTCCTCTTTAGTCAGTCTTTTAAGTTAATGGTAGCTTCCGGCTCTATTAAAGCTATGAATGTTCTAGCTAAAGCTTCAGCAATTATTTCCGCAGGGGAGGTAGTACAGCTAGTGAAGTTAAATGAACGACGTATTATAACTATAGACGAATATCAGCAAATAGTTAAATCTAAAACCGCCGAACTATTTGGAACTGCTTGTGCAGTTGGAGCTATTATAGCAGAGCAGGTAGACCATATTTCTAAAGATATGCAGGACTTTGGGAAATTACTCGGTACGATATTTCAGGTTATAGATGACTTGCTTGATTATTTGGGTAATGATAAACAGGTAGGCAAAAATATTGGCGATGATTTCTTAGAAGGAAAAGTTACGTTACCGCTGATTTTTTTATATAATAAGTTAGCGCAAGATAAGCAGCTTTGGCTTGAAAATATAATTAAATGTGATAAGCGTACTAAAGATGACTTTGTAAAAATA
The DNA here is from genome assembly GCF_000007025.1 of Rickettsia conorii str. Malish 7. Classification (NCBI taxonomy): domain Bacteria; kingdom Pseudomonadati; phylum Pseudomonadota; class Alphaproteobacteria; order Rickettsiales; family Rickettsiaceae; genus Rickettsia; species Rickettsia conorii. The sequence goes on from NC_003103.1 coordinate 696,394, forward strand.
CATGACTTAATGGTAAAGCATGAAATTTACAATGAAACAGTTAATTATTTGAGTAACTTAGAAAATGCAGCAAGTAAGTTATTAAATAAAATTCCGGTTCAGAATATTTATAAAGACTATTTGTTTTCGATTATTAAATTTATTTTGGAGCGCTCTTATTAGTTATTTGCATTCGTAGCTCAGCTGGATAGAGCGTTGCCCTCCGAAGGCAAAGGTCGTTGGTTCAAATCCAATCGAATGCACTAATCAATCATATCAATTATCACTTATTTTCCATAATATAGATTATAGAACAATTTTAATGAAAATTTAGGATGCATGTCAATATGTTTAGGGATTGTAAAAATATTGAAAATTGACGAATGGCTGGGACGGGAGGATTCGAACCTCCGATGACGATACCAAAAACCGTTGCCTTACCACTTGGCGACGTCCCAATGTAGAAAATTAGAAATGTATAGACTTTATACCAATAAATAACGGAAACGTCAATTACAATATAAATTTATTTCATTATTAAGCCAATTCCTCGCTTGCGTGGATAATAAATCATAAATTTTAGCTCTAATTTTGTTATAATATTCCTTGATATAGTTTATTTCATCAATATTAAGTAGTGTCATATCAGTCAATTTACTAGCATAAGGCACTAGACTTAAGGTCTCAAACTCAAGCCATCCATTATTTTCTTTTACATACATCAAATTCTCAATCCTAATACCATATTTTCCAGGAACATAAAACCCCGGTTCATTAGATAAGATCATACCTGCTTTAAGTATTGTTTTATTACGAAGATTTATGCTTTGCGGTCCTTCGTGAACACTTAAGAAGCTCCCTACCCCATGCCCTGTACCGTGTGGATAATCTAGCATTTCTTGCCATAAATATTGCCGAGCGAGTATATCAAGATTAGCTCCTGCGATGATATTTTTTGGGAATTTGGCTTTAGCTAAAGCAATATGTCCTTTAAGTACTTGCGTATAACGCTTTTTCTGCTCATCTGTCGGTGTACCTATTACTATTGTTCTAGTTATATCGGTAGTAGCACCTTGATACTGACCGCCGGAATCTATCAGTAATATCCCCTGCCCTTCAATTTTTTTAGCAGTTTTTGGGTCAGCTCTATAATGAATAATAGCACTATTTTCCTGAAATCCGCAAATAGCAGGAAAACTATCCGAAACATATCCCTCTTGTTTAGCTCGTTGCTCTGTAAGCTTTAAACCGAGGGAATACTCGGTCAATTCGTTATTATGTTTTTCTGGATCCCCGTTTTCACGGGGATGACATTGAGAAAAATCAGCAAAAAATTCACATAAAGCTACTGCATCTTTAATATGCAAATCGATTGCATGCTTAATTTCTACATCGTTCTTACAAGCTTTAAGCATTAAGCATGGATCGGTAATTTTTTGTACTTTTTTATCAGCTACTAAGTCCATTATATGAACAGATGCTATAGTATCATCAATAAAAATTCTATAAGCTGGTTTGGAAAGATGTGTATTCTCGCTATCTCTTAAAATATTTTCAAATTCTTCTTCCGGTAAAATCGTTATTTCAGGACGAGCATTAATAATTTCGGCATCGATTCTTGTAGGATTTATAAACAAATATAATTGTGTAGAAGTGAGTATAACTTTTGCAAACATTAAAGGCGTATAAGCAACGTCACTGGCACGCAAATTTAGTAACCAACATATGGAGGAGCTATCGAGAATGACTAAGGCAGATTGCTCGGTTTCATTCCCGCTTTCCTCTATGTCATTCCTGCAAAAGCGGGAATCCAAAAAAATTTCACGACATTTACTTATTTTATCAGTATGACTAACGCCCGCCAACTTAATATCATGCAAATAAACTTTAGAGTTTGGCTCTAGCGGCTGATTTGGCCAAATCTTATCAACTAAATTTCCATTAATCTTCTGAAAATTGAACTTTAAATTTGATATAGTGGGATAAGTAAATAATTCAGAATCATATCCTATTTTTGCATCTTTACCAAACTTAGATATATCTTTTAAGTCAAAAAGCTTAAAAAGCTCTAAATCCAGCTCTTTATTTGCTTGCTCTAAATAACGTCCATCGGTAAAGAATAATGCTGTATCTTTATATATAATAGCTATACCGTTTGAACCAGTAAAACCTGTTATATATTCAAGTCTCTTTGCATAGCTTGGAACATATTCACTCATATATTTATCGTTAGACGGAATTATATAACCGTCTATATCATATTCTGTGAATAAATTTCTAAGCAGATTAATGCGGATTTTTGTCATGTTTATATCTCTTATGTCCTTGCCCGCTGGCTGAGCCGTCATTGCAAGGAAATTACTTAAGTAATTGACGAAGCAATCCAGTTAAAAAATTCTGATTTACAGAATTTTTTTATTATTTTTTCTGGATTGCCACGCTCCTTGCAGTCGCTCGCAATGACAGCTCAGCATCCAGCTAGGCAACGCTCATAGACGGGAATGACATTTATACCATCCATAATACAAAGGAATACCAAAGATAGTAAAAGCACTCGCTATAATCAGAGTTTTAACAGGTGTTTCATAGATAACCCATGCACAAAAGATAATCGATATTATAGCTATCAGTAAATAATAATAAGAAAAATTTTCTTTTGAGCTAAAAATCACCTTTAAAAAAGCTAAGCTACAAATTAAATAGACGAATAAGAATGTGATTGCCGAGAAATCTATTATTTGTGTAATCTGTTTGGCAAAATTATCATTTGCCGTAAAGACTAATAACGGCACAATGCCAAGGCAGCTTACAATAATTCCGTGAGTTGGAGCGTTATTGCTATTTTTCTTAGCAAAAAATTTCGGTAATAAACCGTCTTCTGCAAGCCCCAGAGCTATCTGTCCGCTAGTTAGCACCCAAGCATTGAGCGTACCTATACATATAATCGAGGCTATAACCGTAATTACGCTTGACCATTTACCCCCGAATAATAATGAAGCGGCATCGGCATAAGGAGCTTTAGCACTGACAAGTTCAGAAGCAGGGATTAATCCCATTATACCTATGCTATTAATAATATATAACACTGCTACGCAAAAAGTTCCAACTATTATGGCTCGTGGAATGGTTTTTGCCGGATCTTTTACCGCACCTGCCGTGGTAGTTGCACATTCTATGCCGATAAATCCCCAAAAAGTAAGAAGTACAACTCTTCCCATAATGCTCGGAATGCTTAAATTCTCTACTTCCTCGGCAATAGTTATATTATCTATATTAAAATGTGATAAAGCACATAAACCTACTATAAGCAATGGAACAAATTTTAAGAGAGTTAAATAAAACTCTGCTTTTCCTGCTACTTCAGGACCTTTTAAATTTAAAACCATAATAGCACCTAATAATATGATCTGTAATATTAAGTCTAAAATCGCTTGTGATTTAAAAAAAGGCGTTAGATAACCTATTGCCGAAATGACTACTATACTTGTACTGACAAAGGATATAACCCAGTAAGTCCAACCGGTGAAAAAAGCTATTTTATCCCCAAAATTTTCCCGTACATAAACGTGCGGACCTCCTGTTTTAGGAAATTTTGCACAAAGGGTAGAAAATACAAGTGCTATACTCATAGCACCGAATAATGAAAGTACCCAGCCCCAAATGCTGTATATACCGAACGGTGCTAAACTTAACGGCAATATAAAAACGCTAGTACCGATTTGACTGCCGGTTACTAAGGCAAAAACCGCCCAGAAACCTAATTTTTGTGACATATTAATCTAATTTAAAGAAACAGCTTTAACATAGCTGAAATAATGATTTTTAGCAATAGTTAAAACTACTATAATTATTTTACTCTTGATTTCTAAACAAAAGATTGATAGCTTTTTAAGCTATCAAAAATAATCTTAGGAGTTAATATGCCAAATCGCACCGCTAAAGTTTATACAGTGAAATCAGGAGATGCTTTATCAAAAATTTCACAAAATTATGATACTCCTGTTCAGGATTTAGTTAAATATACTAATATACGCGATCCTAATCATATCGCAGTAGGCTGGGGGATTTCATTTTCCGGTGATTTGCATGATTTTTCTTAAAATAAATCTATTGGTGTAATAGTCAACTGCAATTGACTTTTTATGGATGTGCTGTAATTGCTAGAATAGTGTGATATTATCTTTGTTTGGTCCATAATACCAAAAAATTCTATAAGCAGCAGGAGTATTATTTTCAGCATAAGCTTCAAATATTTCTTCTCCGTTATGTCCTTTAACAGATTTTTATATTTATGGGTATTTAAACTAGGATGATGAGGGTTTGCCTGTAGATATGCCAGTGTTTTTTTACTGCTTTTAAACGTTTTTCTAATCCTTGATTATTTTCGAGTTCTTCCAAATCTTTACTAGCTTGAATAGTAAAAAGAATTTTCAAAGTCATCATCTAAATATTTACTGAAATCTTCTATAAATTTAACTTGCCCTTTAGCAGAATCTTTAATACCGTTATTTAATTGCGTTAAAACCTTTTTGTGATTAAATAGCCAACTTTCTTTTAAAGGTATTTCCGTATAGGGTTCTAAAATAATTTATCCTTTTTACTATTGCTTCTAGAATAGACTTTTTATCATTTTCGATATCAGCATCTCTCATAAGTCTAATTTCAGCCCTTCTTTCCTTTTCTTCTGTATTAAGCGGAGAAAAGAAATCAATTCTTTCCTATAGTGCTTTTCGTAAGCTTTCAATATTAGGTGAAGGATAAGAGAATATTTTATTATAAACCCAGTTAAACATATTTTAAAACCTTTATTGATTCTAAAGTGTTACACCCTAAAAGATTTGCCGCAGCCGCAACTAGCTTTTTCGTTAGGATTGGTGAAAGTGAATTGGGATTTGAATTTAGTCTCTACATAGTCCATTTCAGAACCTAGAATATACATTAATGCCTTTGGGTCGATTAGTATCCGTACGCCCTTTTCTTCAACTACTTCATCGAATTGATTTTTACTATCGGCATATTCCACGTAATAAGTCTGACCGGCACAACCGCCTGACTTAACCCCTACCCTAATACCAAAGGTAGGCTTGGCGCGTTTTTCTATTAGCAATTTTATTTGCTTTGCAGCAGAATCGGTTAATGAAATAACATTTTTCATATTTTAAGAGTCTTTTTTGCTTTCTTTTTTCTGTTTGTAATCGGCTATAGCTGCTTTTATTGCATCTTCAGCAAGTAGTGAGCAATGTAATTTGACCGGTGGAAGTGACAATTCTTTTGCTATTTCGGTATTTTTAATAGTCTCGGCATCTTCTACCGATCTTCCTTTAACCCACTCCGTTACTAAAGAACTTGAAGCAATAGCTGAACCGCAGCCGAATGTTTTAAATTTAGCATCTGTAATAATCCCGTCATCATCAACTGCGATTTGTAACTTCATAACGTCACCGCAAGCAGGAGCTCCAACTAGTCCTGTACCAACATTTTTATTTTCTTTATCAAGCGATCCAACATTACGAGGATTTTCATAATGATCTATCACTTTTTTGCTATAAGCCATTGTTATTCTCTAAAATTTGGTTTTGTATGTTATACTTGCGTGAATACCTGAGCCGTCATTGCGAGGAAACACTGCAAGTTTTGACGAAGCAATCTCAGGATATTTGACAAGATTGCCACGCAGCCTACGGCTGCTCGCAATGCCGATATTCTCAATGTACAGCCCATTTAATCTTTTTCAAATCAATTCCCTCTTGCATCATTTCCCAAAGAGGGCTTAATTCCCTTAGTTTATCGATTTTTGAGCATATTAAATTTACTGCGTAGTCAACTTCCTGCTCGGTAGTAAATCTACCTATGCCGAACCTAATTGCAGTATGGGCAAGCTCTTCACCGATTCCCATAGAACGTAAAACATATGACGGTTCTAAAGAGGCAGAAGTACAAGCAGAACCGGAGGAAACCGCTAAATCTTTAATGGCAAGGATCATTGATTCTCCTTCAACTCCGGCAAAGCTTAAATTTAAATTACCTTTATATCTTTGATTTTTATCGCCGTTTAAATAAACTTCTGAAATTCGCTTATGTATATTATTTAAAAATCTGTCGAATAAGTAATTTACGTGCTTAGTATCTTTTTCCATCTCACTATACGCTATTTCAGCAGCCATGCCAAGCCCTACGATTAAAGGAGTCGGTAGCGTACCTGAACGCATACCTCTCTCCTGCCCGCCACCGTTTATGAGCGGTGTAACACGCACACGAGGTTTTTTCCTTACATATAATGCACCTATTCCTTTCGGACCGTAAATTTTATGCCCTGAGATACTGGCAAGATCAATATTAAATGCGTTAACATCAATTGGAATTTTACCAAAACCTTGAGCAATATCGGAATGAAAAAAAACGCCCTTTTCACGGCAAATTTTCCCGATTTCCTTTAAAGGCTGAACAACACCTATTTCATTATTAACCACCATAACTGAAACTAACATAGTCTGATCGGTAATGGCATTTTTTAGAGTTTCTAAATCGATTATTCCATTTGGCTTAATCGGTAAGTATGTGATTTTTATACCTTCTTGCTCTAAATGCCTGCAAGCATCAAGTACGCATTTATGTTCACTGACTACGGTAATAATATGATTCTTTTTATTGCTGTAAAATTTTGCTATTCCCTTTATTGCAAGATTGTTAGACTCAGTTGCACCGGAAGTGAAAATAATTTCTTTAGTATCCGCTCCTATTAACTTTGCTACCATACTCCTTGCCTCTTCAACGGCGTTTTCTGCCTCCCAACCGAAAGAATGGCTGCGTGAATGAGGATTGCCGAACTTGGTAGTAAAATAAGGCAACATTGCCTCCATTACTCTTGGATCTATTGGAGTCGTCGCCTGATAATCCATATATATCGGTAAGGTTAAATTGTTTAATTGTGGGTTCATATGGTTAAATTAATTCATGTTTTGGTATAGTTTAAACAGTCATCGATGTCATTCCTGCGGAAGCGGGAATGACATAAACGGAGCCGTGCAACAACGTAGCTTTTAGCTAGGAATGACATCGTAAATCTCCTCAAAAGCCTCTATAAAAGCCTCTATATCACTTACCGTATTAGTATGGCTTAAAGATATCCTAATCGAAGATTTTGCTTCTTCTTCCCCTAAACCCATATTGGTTAATACATGCGATTTAGATATTTTTCCCGATGAACAAGCAGAACCGGAACTTACGCAAATATTATGTAAATCAAACCCGATTAATTTCGCTTGTGCATCCGTATTTGGTATAGTAATTAAGGTAGTATTAGGCAATCTAGCTACGTTATTACTAACAATATTTACATTAGGATATTTTTTTAATTTTTTCTCTAAATTTTCTTGTAACTTTTTGATTTTTATATAATTTTCTGAGATATTATCTGTCCTCAATGCAGAAGCTAAACCAAATCCTGCAATTGCTAAAACATTTTCAGTGCCTGAGCGTACTGATTTTTCCTGCCCTCCTCCTATAATCATTGGAGTAACTTGAAAATTAGAGCTAGAAATTAAAGCAGCACCACCCTGCCCCCCTCCTATTTTATGCCCTGAAATTGTAGCAAAATCTAATCCTAATGCTTTGATATTTATTGGTATTCTGCCAAAACCTTGCACTAAATCGCTATGAAATTTTGCCTCATATTTTTTAGTTATTTTACCTATCTCAGCTATATCTTGTAAAACTCCGCTTTCATTATTAGCCATTATTATGGAAACTAGTTTTTTACTAGTATTACTTTGAGCTAACAACTCTTCTAAATGTTCTAAATCAACTAGCCCTTGCGTATTAACACTTATAACTTTAATATTTGGAGCGTAGTTTATATGGTTATAGATCGATAAATGTTCAATAGCTGAAATAAAAATATCGCCGTCATAAAAATTTTTCATTATTAAATTATTACCTTCAGTTCCTGATGAAGTAAAAGTAATATCATATTCTCTAGATGATAAGGTTATACCAAGAGCCGTCGCTATTTGTGCGCGTACCGTTTCTATGAGATTCTTAGCAAATCTACCTGAGCTATGTGCTGATGAAGGGTTAAGCTCCTTGTCCATTAAACTTATTATGAATTCCTTAACTCTAGGGTCGATAAAAGTAGTAGCATTATGGTCTAAATATATCATATATTTAAATTTGAGTTTAAAGCATCTTTAATTGAGATATTTTCAAAATAATCTCTAATATGCTTACCAAGACCTTGCCATAATTTATGCGAATTACATTTTATTGTATCAGGCACGCAAGTTTTAACTGACTTCTTATAGCAGGTAGTCATTATAAAATTTTCGTTAACGGCGTCCATAATATCGGAAATTTTTATTTCTTCTAGGTTACCGATTAAAATATACCCACCTTTCGATCCTCTAATAGCCTTAACTAGATCAGCTTTTTTAAGTTTAGAAAATATCTGCTCTAAATAGTTAAGCGATATATTTTGTTTTACGGACATTTCATTCAAAGTGACCGGTTCGGTACTTGATTTTGAAGCCATTTCAAGTATTGCCATTACGGCATATCTTCCTTTCGTCGTCAGCATCATATAACCAACCTATTAAAACTTAAAATTGTTTAATATCTACAATACCCAAGTAATTTAGTCAAGTATATAATTATATTATTTAATAAAAAATTAGCTTGTTAATATAAACTAAAATTTAATTGTGTAAAAACTAGTAGCAGTAGAAAAGAAGGAGAGAATATTATAAATAAGTGTTAATCCAACATTGCCTAGGGACGTTGTTGCATGGTGCAAAAAACACCTTCGATATCATTCCTAGCTAGAAGCGGGAATCCACAATTGCTTTGTCATCATCCCGTAAGCTTGTAGCGGGACCCAATTAAATATTAGTACTTTAAATTATTTTTATGGTCCCAGTGGTCAAGCGAACTAGGTGACATAATGGGTTTTACCAATCCACGCAACAATGCTGGAGTATGACATTTAGCTGGATGCTTGCTTTCGCAGGAATGACATTTAATTATAAATAGTTAATTTATTATCCACGCCCTCTGTTTGTTGTTCTATTTCTAGCTTTAGGTTTTGAAGAAGCAGCAATATTTTTTAAATTAGTTTGATAATTTTTAATTTTCTCTATTCTTTCCTCTCTTAGTTTTTCATAATGAGTTTTAGCATTTTTTCTGAAACCTACTTTGGTTTCCATATTTTTTACAAAATCAGTAACAAGTATTCGTAGATGCCCTTGAATATCGATTTGACAATTTTTATCTAAAGCACCGGGCATAGTTTCTTGTATTTTTTTACAGCACAGTACATATCTAAAGCTTCAGGTTGATAATGACTGCTATTATTACGAAGGTAATCAATTTTTCTCCTATCATTTATACCTATAACTCCTGCTGCTTCCGCAGGCTTTCCACTTAAAAATGAATCGTGAACAAGATTTTTAGTATTTGGCAAATATTGATTTTTATGAGTACCCATATAAATTGTTCCATCCTCTCCCATTACAAATGCTTGAACATTACTCATGCTTTTACTTTCTTTACCGCGAAAGTAGAAGCTACTTTACCGTTAGCATCAAGTAATCTTTGAGAGGAGGTATCATAGAATAATTGGTGATTTTTTTCTTCTGGTCCCATACGTAATATTTTAAATTTATGCCCATCCCATATTTGTTTACCTTGAGCTATTTCTTGAAGATGATGTTCTGCAAGTTTTGGATTTGGATGAACTACTTTAACTCTTACAGAATCTACTATTGCATCGTTTAATTTTCCTAACTCATGTTCCGGTATTAAAGCATGCTTAAATTTCTTTATTAATCTATTCCAATTATCTCTAGCTCTAGTTTTGGGATCTCTAAAAGGTGTATCAATATTTCTTCTGACATCTCCAACTAGATAAACCTTATTATCTTTTTGGACTAAGTTATCTTTGTATAAAGGCTCTCCTTCTTGATTTATAAGTGGACCTTTTCTTGCAATAGCAGCTAATTGACCATCCTTATAAAGAATAATTTTTTCATTACTTAGTCCAAACTTTGAATTAATTTGTATTTTACCCTGATGATTTAAATTACCAATACCGATACCATCAATATCTGCAATTTGAATATCTCTATTTTTATCAACAAATTTTCTAATTTTTTCAGAATTATTAATAAATTGACCGTTATCCTCTAATATTCCTTGTATATCGCCGATAGTATAAGTAAATTCTTCTTTGATTGTTTTTGTGTCCTTTATAAGACCTACTGCAGCGAAAATTTGTTGAAAGACATTTAGATTGCTCTTTACTTCAACATTTTTTACTCCAATAGCTTCTCGTTCATGAATTACCAATTGATCCGGCTTTAAGTAGCCGCCTTTATCATAAATATTAATTACTCTTCCTCTTATAAGGTCTACTTCTGTTACTTCTTTATCTTGTGAAAATGCCTTAACTTGCGGCTCTTCTGCAAACCATAATAGGCTGTTTTGTTAGTAAATTGAGGATTTAAAATCACATATTATATGATAATTGATTTTTCTTACATATAGTGCGATAGGTTCTTGTTAATTTGCCAAATAGCGACAAATACTAAACAAGTTGTAAACATTTGTAGTAGCTGTAATAATATGCTTAATTCCGGTATTAATATAATAATAACCGGTTGTAATATTATCGGGACTCCGCTTGAAAACATTACTAACCTTATAGAAGTTTGTATTGAAGTTTTAGTAGTAAGTAAATTAGCTAAGCTATATACTAACAAAACTATAATACTTCTCTCTAATAAGAATGTTACAAACCAAAATAATATAATAGCCGGCATACCGAAATAAATAAATAAATTTGGTGCATATAATAAATGATCGGCAAAATATTTTTTTATTATTTCAGGAGTTAAAATTACTTCATTTTGCTTGAATATCTCAGAATAGTTAATAGTACTTGGGAAATTTTTCTTAGTATTGGCTACAATTAAATTTATCTTCAGCTTATTCTCTTCAAGTACAAACGGTATTTTGCTTTTTTCTTTGTTAGAAACTTGATTTTTTGTATCAATGACGACTATTTTATTGTTATTCTTGCTATATAAATATATAGGCTCTACTTCTTCAACTGAAATGTTTGAATTATTATATTTAATTTCCGGTAATTGATTGATAATATATTCAATGTTGGCTGTAACTTTTGATGATTGTATTCCGTTAAAATAATCTTTTAAAGTTATTATGTAATTTAATATAAAAATACAATAAATTATTGATGGAATAAAAGATAAGGTAAATACATATCTTATTCCGTACCCTTGATAGTTTTTATATACATCTTTATAAAACTCTATAGAGCAAATTGATAAATGTAATTGACGGAGTAATGCATTTAATCCTCCTAATATAAATGATAATAAATACATGTATAAGTAATTTATTTAAGTTTTTCAACCTCTTCCTTCTTTAATCCGGTTGAGGTAGCTATTAAATCAGTTTTTACACCAGCTGTGATTAAATTTTTGGCTATATTAATTGTGATTTAAGTATTTTTTCTATTTCTATTATATCATTTTGACCGCGTTTGGTCAAAATGTAGAATAAAATTAACTCTATATAATCAATCCCTATATTAACCTCAGCAAATATAGGTAAAAGGTCTGCTATTTCTTACCATCTCTTTAACAAATCTCGTGTATGAATGTGCTTCATAAAACATTATAAAATTCCGGACCAAGTATTTTCTGTCAATTTTTCATCAGGAATTTCATGAACATTAATTAGCTGATAATCATTAATCCAAGTAGCTTTTACTAATGCACTATTTTCAAATAGTTCCCATAAATTTAAAGGAGCAGTATATTTTTGTATGCCATTATAAAACACTAAAGGATATATGAAAGGAAATTTTTTGTTTTTTAGTACTTTCTATGATATTCAGCAATATTTAACATATACCTAAATAACCGAAAAGCCATATAATAATATTAACCAATGTCTTAGAAGATAATTAAGGTGATCATAAGCTTTTTAAGCAAGTAGAAAATATGGCTTTGCAGCGTGACTCTCTTGTTGTACCGGTAAAACTACTTATTTCAGTAGAGGAAAATAATAAACGAATACAAAGGCCTGATAGAGTTTTGAGAGTTTTGTGTTATAAATCTTTGAGTATTGAAGGAAACGCAGAGTTAATTAATATAACGCATTCTCATTTGTTAGAAATAGATGTTAGTGATCTAACGGCAAGTGCTTTAGCAGAGAAGATTTTAGAGCATACAAATAATATTGAGTAAATGAATAATATTTTAGATTACAAATCATACTACGATTTAATTGAGAATCTGAAGCTAGAAATCAAGCAAATACGAATTCGTGCACATTTAAGCGTAAATAAAGAATTGATAAAACTATATTGAAATATTGGTTTTCAAATAATTAAACGTCAAAAGCTTGAGAAGTGGGGAGCAAAGTTATAGAAAATATTTCTTATATGAGGCAGTTTGCTGAAGAATATAACGATGAACAAATCCCCCAACAGTCTGTTGGAGAAATTCCCTGGGGATATCATATAGTCATTGTCTCAAAAGTTAAAAATCATACTGAAAGGCTTTGGTATGTATGCACACAAAACTATAGAAAACGGTTGGTCACGTAACGTACTAACCTTGCAAATTAAAAGCAATTTATGCGCAAGATCAGGAAAAAGTATAAATAATTTTGGACATACTTTACCGGCAATGCAGTCTGATTTAGCAAAATCAATTATAAAAAATCCTTATAATTTAGAATTTCTAGATATTAAAGAAAATATTTTAGAACGAGAACTAGAAAATAAGCTAATAGATAATATTAAGGATTTTTTATTAGAACTCGGTCAAGATTTTGTATTTATAGGTAATCCATACCTATAGAATTAGAAGGAGAGGATTATTACTTAGATTTAGTTTTTTATCATGTTAAACTTAAATGCTATGTTGTTATTGAGTTAAAAACGGGTAAATTTAAACTTAAATTAACCGAAGAATTTACCTACGAAATTAAAAAGCTATTTACCTAGTCCAAAAGATTTAGCTAGGTTAAAGAAACGAAGAGCAAAAGGATAATTATGAGTAGTGTAAATATTAGTTTAGCAACTCCTGATAATATTACAAATATTTTACCTTTGATGGCTCAACTTGGCTATCCTTCTAGTTCAGAAGAATTAATAGCACGTTTTAAGAATTTTATAAATCGTGAGGGGTATGATGTTGCTTTAGCTAGTTTAGATAATAAAATAGTTGGATTTATTGCTTGGTCTAAATCGCTGCTTTTCGCCTCAGATAAAACTAAAATTCATATTGAAGCTTTAGTTATTGATGAGAATTATCGGGGAAAACAAATAGGTAAAAAGCTTATGGAATATTTAGAAGAAATAGCAAAAAAATATAGCCTCGTAATCGTTGATCTTACTTCTGGTTATCGATGTGCTAAAGACAGTACGCATATATTTTATGAAGTGCTAGGTTATCATAATTCCGGAGAAATGGCTAAATTATATTTAAGAAAAGAGTTATGAAGAATGAATCTGTAAAGAATATACGTTTAACCACTGCAACCGTTGCTGATTACCCTCTAATCCAAAATATGGTACGGTTTTATATATATGATATATCGCGTTATTGTGGGTTTGAATCAGATGAATATGATTGGACATTGCCACGAGATAGTTTATATGAAGCTGATAATTACAAAAAATATTTTATAGAAACGGATAGGAAAGCCTATTGAATTAAATGAAATGACGAAATAGCAGGTTTTATATTGCTTAATAAGGTTGGAACGCATTATAAAATCGATTGGAATATGGGGGAATTTTTTATTATAGCAAGATTTCAAAATAAAGGAGTTGGTAGGCAAGTAGCTAAGCAAATTTGGCAAATGCATAAAAGATTATGGGAAGTTGCGGTTATTCCTGAAAATAAGCCGGCATTAAATGATTTCAAAGCATTCCCATATACTTCCTTACTCTCTTCCGAAAAATCTTTAAAATCCCATACTCCGTATATATATACACTTAAAACATTTATTATTCTAGAGTAATCATTAATTATTAATATTTTGGCGGAAAGTCATTAACGAATTTACCAAAGGTAATTTATCTTGAGGAAATTAAACTTGTTCAAATGAGTTATTATAAGACCGAAAGAGTTATTGTTGAATTTGGTGCCAATATATTATGAATATAAATTTTACTACAACCTAATCTCTGCTTTTGCTAAATCTTTTAAAGTGCGTGATCCGGTGCATAGCATGGTAATTTTAAGCTGCTCGATTATCAATTGTATCTCTTCGGAAAGCAAGCTTTCAGAAGTATCTGCCGCTTTTAAAAATTGACCGGCAAGTCCAAAAATATTAGCTCCTATACGAATTGCTTTTGCACCGTCAATGCCGGATTTGAACCCACCACTGGTAATAATCGGAATATCTTTTGAAACTTCCCGTACCATTTTTAGAGAATCTAAAGTCGGGATTCCCCAGTTAATAAAGCTACTAGCTATACGGTTTTGTAACGAATTTGTAGCACGATAAGCCTCTACTTGACTCCAAGATGTCCCACCGCTCCCTGCAATATCAAGAACCTTAACCCCTGCGTCAATAAGACTCTCAGCAACTTTTTTAGATAAACCGTATCCTACTTCCTTAACAATTACCGGAATAGAGAGGTAATTAACCACTTCTCTTATCTTAGGTAACAGCTTTTCCCAGTTTCTATTACCTTCCGGCTGAGTCAGTTCCTGTAACACGTTTAAGTGTAAAATTAAGGCATCGGCTTTAATAGCATCCACTAAATATTGACATTCTTTAGGTGTCACTCCGTAATTAAGCTGTACTGCACCGATATTGGCTAGTAAAGGGATATCGGGAGCTATATGCCTTACTGCAAATGTCTTGATTGTATCCGGTTCCGTTAACAAAACCCGCATAGAGCCAAGCCCCATAGCAATACCGGCTTTTTGAGCGACCTGTGCAAGTCTATAGTTAATATCTCTAGCTCTAGTCGTGCCTCCGGTCATACTAGAAATTAGGATAGGTGCTTGTAAAGATTTTCCGAGGAAAGTAGTAGTTGTATTTACGCTATCGTAGTTAATTTCCGGTAATGCATTGTGAATAAAGTGAATAGATTCAAAACCGCTTTTAAGTGTAGATTCAACGTTTTTCGTAAGATTAATTTCAATATGGTCTTGCTTTCTTTCTATATCTAAATTCTGATCTTTTAGCATTTTCTCACTAATTCTTTTTACACTTAATCTATATTAATATATCTAGGTTCTGTGAAGATTTCTAATTGATTTTTTATTTTGAAGTATTTTTTAGCGAAAATTAATAATATTTTTGAAGGAATAGTTATTCATATTTCAAAAAAACTTATAATTTGCAGCAAAAAAGAGTCATAATTATTATTATTCTATTAAATGTCCACAGAACCTAAGCATTAAAGAAATAATCAAGTGCTGCAAGTTTTGAAGGTAAGTTTATTAATGGGTCTGAACACTCAAAATCATAAGCATTGTAAAGGAGTACAGTCTGCTTCTATAATGTAAGCGTGTATATTTTTAGGCTCATTATTTTCTAGCTTATACCCTATAACATAGCTTGAGTATTTTTGTTCGATCAATTCTAAACTCCATTCTATATCCTTATCCCACCATAGTTTTATATTTGGCATTTCTAGCCATTTTAAAAAAAGCAAAAAATGAGAAGTAGAAAGTGGGGTAAAGCTTATGTTAATATATTGCTTATCATTAAATAACTTGTATTACCTTTAAAATGCCCCGCTTTGAGCTTTATATTCTCCGACCTGTTGTAATATACCAATTAATTTAATTTCTGATAATTGTGTAATTACTTTATGCATTTTATAGCCTCTTATTAATTCACTAAGTAAGTTAAAACTAATCTAAAAAGGAATTATGATAAGATTTGAATATTATCTAACTTTTTTTGAAAAGCAAAAAGTCCTTAGTTTATGATATGTTTACTGTGTGAAGTATTTATAAATTGAAATAGCAATAAGATATGGTGGAGCCAGGGGGAGTCGAACCCCCGACCTTTTGAATGCCATTCAAACACTCTACCAACTGAGCTATGACCCCAATATAGTCAATTGATTTGGACTCGCCTGCATCGTCATTCGTCGTTCTCCTATTAGTTAGGTTTAACTCCTCGCTTCTGGTGTGCAAATCCCACTGACTTGACTATAACAAATTAATTCTCTTATACTATAATAATAAAACTAAATCTATAAAATTTAATCTTTATTTTGCTAACAATGCCATAGCATCTCTGGAAGACATTATATTATCTACTAATCCAAATTTTTTTGCTTCTTCCGGTGACATGAAATTATCACGTTCCATACTTTTTTCGATATGTTTTAACTCTTGTTCAGTATGTTTACTATACAATTCGTTAAGTAACCTTTTGATTTTTAGGGTTTCTTGAGCGTGGATTTCTATATCGGTAGCTTGCCCTTTATAACCTCCTGATGGTTGATGGATCATAATACGACTGTGAGGTAAACTATAACGCATCCCCTTCTCACCCCCGCACAGTAAAAGTGAACCCATAGAACAAGCTTGACCTATGCATAATGTAGCCACTTTAGGTTTTATATATTGCATTGTGTCATAAATTGCAAGACCTGCGGTTACAACTCCTCCGGGGGAATTGATATACATATATATATCTTTTTTAGGATTTTCTGCTTCAAGAAACAATAATTGTGCAACAATTAAGTTTGCCATATGATCTTCAACAGTACTACATACAAAGATTATACGTTCTTTTAGCAATCTTGAATATATATCATAAGCACGTTCACCGCGTGATGTTGGTTCAATTACTATCGGTACATACGACATTAATATTTTCTCCTGAAATTGATTAATTAAATAGTTTTTCGTCATTACGAGGAGGTTATTTTAATAACCGACATGGCAATCTCATGAAGTAGCATAGAACTCCTGAGATTGCTTCGTTGAAACTTACAGTTTCTCCTCGCAATGACTTATAATAGATTATTACTTCTTATCTTCTAAAGCATTAGCAAGTATATCTCCCATATTGGTAGTATTATCACTAGAACCATATTCTTTGAGAGCTTTTTGACGTTCTGCTATTTTATGAGCTTTTACCGATAATAAAATTCTACCGGTTGATTTCTCGATAGAAACAACTTTTGCTTCTATTTCTTTGTCTATTTGAAACATTTCAGGCTTCTGCTCGTCTTTTTCATCCGATAGTTCAGTTCTTTTAATAAAACCTGCTACTTTATCGTTTAATAATACTTCGAGTCCCTCATCTTTAACTTCTGTTATAAGGGCTTTAACTATGGTGCCTTTTTTATATTCATCACTGATTTCTTGATATGGATTCGGCGACAATTGTTTTATACCTAAACTAACTTGTTCTTTTTCAATATTAATGGCTAGAACTTTGCATTCTATTTCGTCACCTTTTTTGTATGATTTTAATAGATCCGTTCCTTTATCTTCCCAGCTAATATCACCTTCATGAATCATGCCGTCCATATTATTACCGAGTGCAACAAAAATACCGAAATCCGTAATATTTCTAATCGGTGCTTTAATTATAGTACCGACAGGATTATTTTCAGCGAACTTTGTTAAAGGATTTTCTTGGCATTGTTTAATACTTAAAGAAACACGATGCTTTTCAGTATCGACCTCTAAAACTACGAATTCTACTTCTTGCCCTATAGTTAGCGTTTTTCTAGGATTTTGATTAGATTTTAACCAACTAATTTCGCTTGAATGAACAAGTCCCTCAAGCCCGTCTTTTAATTCTATAAATACGCCGTAATCAGCAAAATTTGTAACTTTACCGGTCATTTGTTTACCGACGGGGAATTCTTCTTTAATTGCTTCCCATGGGTTAGAATCAAGTTGTTTTATACCGAGTGATATTCTTTTGTTTTTTTCATCAAACTTAATAACCATTACTTTAACCTTTTGGTTAAAGTCTAACACTTCTGAAGGATGGTTAACTCTTCCCCAAGAAATATCGGTTAAATGTAATAAACCGTCAACACTTCCAAGATCGATAAACGCACCATAATCAGTAATATTTTTTACGGTTCCTTCTAATACCATACCTTCTTTAATTTTAGATAGCATCTCATCTCTAGCTTCGGAACGTGATTCTTCTAAAATAGCTCTTCTTGAAACTACTATATTACCAAGCTTTTTATCCATACTTAAAATTTTAAACGGTTGCTTGATATTCATTATAGAAGTAGGATCTTTAATAGGTCTAACGTCAACTTGGCTTCCCGGTAAGAATGCTACTACACCGGATAAATCGACGGTAAAGCCTCCTTTTACACGACCGAAAATCGTACCGTCGACAAATTCGCCCTTGGAACACATGATTTCTAGTTGTCCCCATAATTCTTCTTTAACTGCTTTTTCACGGCTCAATATTGTTCTGCCGTTACGTCCTTCAATTTTCTCGATGAAAACTTCAACTACGTCCCCAACTTCAGGTAAAGCTAAAAATTCAGACTTAGGTATTCTACCTTCATTTTTTAATCCAACGTCAACAATAATTATATCGTTTTTTATTTCGATTACTTGACCTTTAACTACCGTTTTTTCTTTTATATGACTTGTATCAACGGTTTCAAGCATTTTAGAGAAATCTTCCGCAAATTCGTGATTCATTGCTGCAAGTTGTGGAACAAATCGTTGTTTTAGTTTTATTGACATATTCTTCTCGTAGTATTAGCTAAAGTGCCTAGGCTAATAAAAATTTTTTGAAAGGTTAATAAAATTGGATGCTCTTGCATGGCTAGTATGTCATTCCCGCGTAGGTGGGAATCCAGTAACTAAAAGGTAAAAACACACTGAATTTTTAATATTAAAAGCTCAATTTCGCTTTTTCTGGATTCCCACCTACGCGGGAATGACATACTAGCCATGCAATAACGCCATACAATCGAATAAAATAACCTAGCACTTTTTCAAGTTATTTTATTCTTTATATAATTTGTTACTTCTTCTACGACTTCCATAGCCGAAAGCTTTGAAGTATCGATAATTAAAGCATCTGAAGCCGGTAATAACGGTGCAGCTTTTCGCTCTTTATCTCTTTTATCTCGCAAAATTATTTGCCGTAAAATCTCATCGAGTATACATGTTTTTCCTTTTGCTTGCAACTGCTTATATCGTCTTTCAGCCCTAATTTGAGGATTTGCGGTTATAAAAATCTTTAAATCGGCGTCAGGTGCAACAACGGTGCCTATATCCCTACCCTCCATAATCATTCTAGGTGTTGTTTTTACTAGACTAATCAGGTATTTGTTTAGATTATTTCTAATTTCACTTATTACAGCAATTTGCGATGCTATATTTCCTATATTCTCATTCTCTAAGTCAAAATTATTGTCGAGTTTTAATTCTTTAGATAAAGCAATTACCGCATCTATATCAGTGACATCTATTTTTTGACTAATACAGTCAAACGCAAGCTGCCTATAAACAATACTTGACTGAAAATATTTAAGAGAAAATTTCTTGGCCAGTATTAAACCGATAGTCCCTTTACCTGAAGCAGCAGGACCGTCAAGAGAAATAGTGAAATTTTGAGAAATATCAAAGGCTTTAGTTTTTAAATCCACCATAAAATTATAGACTAAATAATAAAATATTATAAATAATGGAAATAAAGCTTGAAATCTAGTACCTTAATGAATTTTTTAAAAAAACAAAGGTTAAAAACTACATATAGATTTAGTAGTACACCCTATGATGGGGTAATCAACAAATTAATTTTTTGATTTACAGCTTTAGCGTATTTTTTTGAAGGCTTAAGAAATTAGGAATATGATGTCCGCTTTCCATTCTTGCTATTTGTGCTTGAGAATTAGACATTTTTTAGCAACATCCGCCTGAGTCATATTAGATGCAAGACGAACCTTTATTAAAGTGCTTGCTATCTCAAATTCCATTTTTCGTTCTTCATAAGCTTTTTTTACTTCGGGGTTTGATAATAACTCTTTTTTAAATTCATCAAAGTTTTTCATTAAAACCTTCCTTTAATCTTAAGTTTTAGTTATTGAAATAGCTGTTTTAGGAGTTTTTTCTGTTTTTTTAATAAATGTATGCAATATAACTATTTTTTATCAATATAATCTTTTTAACATATAACTTGAACTAATCAATTGACACTTATCTTAATTGTAAATATTATAAGGTCCATAATGCAATAAAGCCAAAACTACATAAAGATTAAAAAAATTATCAGGGTGATTAGCTCAGTTGGTTAGAGCATTACGTTGACATCGTAAAGGTCGGTGGTTCGAGCCCACTATCACTCACCATTCTCCATTGTTCGGTATTGCTACAAAGGTATCAAACGGCGAACGCAGTATAAAGTAGAGGCTTTTCAGTGTTCAAAGAAGGTTAGAGAATATCAATTAGATAGGATAAAATTTATAAACCTTCGGTAGGGCAAATCTCCAAATGGTGACCGTTAATAAATACTTCAGCTTCTTTAGGGTTGGTCTCATAATCAAAATTTATTAATAACTCGTGTCTTGTGTTTTCATAAATTTTATCCGTTAATATACGTTTACCGGCGTTAATTTTTATTGCAACAGCATTCTCCTTCAAAAATTTAACTCCATTTATTCCATATGGATGATGTATTATTCCTTTCGCCATAGCTTTCTCAAACCGTGGCAGTAAAGAATCAACAGCTTTCTTTATTTTTTCATCAATAATACTATAACAATCTTGACCTTTATATTTACCTATATTAAGTAGCTGCAGTATTTTTAATATACCCTTTCTCTGGAATATTCCATGAAGTGATATAATGAGTAATTTTATGACTTAATATATGAAGCTGTTGTTTTTTTTTAAGCTGATAATACTGATGAATTTTTTTGCATCATATTGCTTAAATAATTGATCTAAATCCTCTGCGTCATTAACCTCTCCAAAATCATTTGTAAAAATTTCTTCTTGTTTTTCCTTACTTAATTGGTTTGCATATTCCTTAGCTTTATTTATGTCATTATTAAGTAAAGCAGCATTTATTCCAATTTCTAAAGTTTCTTCATTTTGAGGGGCATCTTCTAAAACTTTCTCTACATTTTGTAAAACGTTTTGAGAATTTTTAGAAACAAATTCTTTTGCATCTTCTGCCATTAGCGAGATGCTGGCAGCATTAAGGACTTCTGTTATTTCTTCTTTTTTTAATGTATTTGTGCATTATAAATTATAGAATTTGGATCAGGAAAAGCTGCTAAAGTAGATAAATTTAAACTTTTATAAATAGCAATATCGTTGTTAGGAATGTTATTTAATATATTACGTGCTATATCCAATTGTTTTGTATAAATGGCAACCGAAAGTACAAGTAACTCATCAGTAGGATTGACATCAGTTTTTTAAATTATTGTATTTAAATCCTTTGCTAAACGTATTTTTTGTGCAATTTTTCTCTCATCTCTCATCTGAAAGAGCATTATATTTAACAGTATATTTATAAAGCGCAAAACTTTGAACGTGGTAAGGTAATAAATTTTTAGAATTCATTGTCTCTAATTTTTCATTGGTGATATTATTTAAGTCTCGACCTAATTTTAGTAAAGCTTTAAGGCTACCTTTTTAGTAAATTTTCTATATTTTTTGAATCAGAGTGATAACCATAGATAGTCCATAAATTATATATGATTTCTTCCTCTTCAGATAACCTATCTATTGCACTATTATAATATTTTATAGCAAGTTCTAACTGACCAGTTTTATAATAAACCACCCCCTAAGTTATACTGACACCAACCTATATATCTTTGGCATTTACTTGATCATCTATAGTGATATTGCTAAGTGCTGCCGTAAGCAATTTTTTAGCTTCATCTAAGTGATTATTATTAATTAATATGGTAGAGAGCGTATATGTAATATTTTAATAATGCCTTATATGAGGCGTTAAATCTTTAATAATTTTATCTCCATACTCCATGATATAAACTGATTGACTAACTCAAATAAAGTATTGGTATAAGCTTTATGAATTTGAAATTCGTATTGGGAATATATTAAATTTAAATCTATATTTGCTTTTGACAATATATCTATAAATAATTTTTCTGCTACTTCCACATGGTTATTCATTATACTGCAATGTATAGCAGTGATCATCCCTTGAAGTTGAAGAAAAATATTTATAAAATTAATAGTTTTGGGTTCTTTATTTACAATATACTATAAGTTTTGGGGCTTATAAAAATGCTAATTTCTTTATTCGCTTTTAATGCAACATGATATGTGCTTAAGGCTTCTTTTCAGTACTTTATGTTCTTGAATATTTTTATATTCATAATTATCAAATAAAGTTTTTAGTGTATTAAGTTTTAGACTTGTTACTTGTGGAATACCCAATTTTGTTGTTGTTTTGCTATCTAAAGAGTTTAAAAGAGTTGTTGCTATTTCTGCACTAGCATCTATAGAACTTTTTACATTTTTTAATGGTTCTATTCATTCCCCCGTTACAATTAAAGCCTTTTGTGATTTAAACTCTATTATTTTATTGTATGACAATGCTATAGGATTAAATTTTGAGACTGCTGAAGATTTAGGATTTTTTATCATAATAAATACTTATTAATAAATATGCATGTATTATAAAGTAAACCCACTATTTTGTAAAGAAAATACTAACTTTTTAATTAAAGTTAATAACTTGAAGCATTTCTATTGGTATTTCACCCCTACTATTTTAACTCTTAATAAACACCAATTCGTTATCGGATGAGTGTTTAGTACTAAATGCATAACCTAAATATGAGAAATTCTTAAGTAGCTCAGGTGAGTCAATTAGGTTGTTAGCAATAACCTTGACCATCGCCCCTCGAGCTTTTTTAGCATTTATACCGATTCTTGATAATTTACCGTTCCTATTTTCTTTAAAATGAACGTTAACTAATTGATATTTAAGTTTATTTGGGTTTATTACAGATGAATATTCTTGTGATGCTAGGTTGAGTAAATATTTATTTTCCTGTTTAGCAAGAATTTTATTAATATAATTAGTGACTTCATCTTGCCAAAAGTTTGTTAAATTTATTTCATTTAATTTTGTTGCCATTTCTAATCTATACGGCTTAATAGTATCTAGCGGTTTTAAGACTCCGTAAAGTCCTGATATAATAAGCAAATGTGATTGCAAGAAATTTAATGCATGATTAGTTAATTTTTCTATATGTATATTATTAAAAACATCTCCTGCATAAGTAAAAATAGCCGCTTTACTCTCTTGATTATCAAAATCCTTAAATCTTTCTTTATTTATAAGTGCAAGTTTTGCACTTATATTCATTATTTTCGATAATTGATTCTCAGAATAGCTTTGGAGTGTAGAAAGTAGTTTATTAGTTAACGTAAGGAACATTGGAATTGTCAGCTCTGTCTTGGGAGCTAACTTCTCGAAATTTAGAGTTTTAGCAGAAGAAATAATAGCAAGCATTTCTATCTAGCCGGAGTACTCGGAAGAGATGAAGTAGTACTAGCGATATTTCTGTTAGTACTATCGATTGTTTGCATGATTGCATAGCTTGGATCACCGTCAAGCTCTACTACTTCTTTGGGTTTCGTAGTTTTTGGACCGGTACAGCCAATTAAAGCTATAGAAGCAAATAAAATTATTAAATACCTTATCATAAATACCCTGTTTTAATTTTACACTTAAGATAGCTGCCTATTATTATAATGTCAAGTGAGAGGAAAATTTTATTACCCTACCCTATAACCTTTCAGTAATAGTCTAAAGATTCTTCATAATATTTTAAATCTAATTCTGCATAATTTAAATTAGGTTCATCTTTGCTTCTTTCTATTTCGGGTTCAGGTTCAGGTTTAAGCTTATCATAATTTTTTCTAGTTTTTAAATAATATTCTAAAGTTGCTTCATATTCCCATCTAGGTAGAGGGTGATTATCAGATTCTTTTTCTCAATATATCATTATTGATGATGTTTTTTCCTTTAAAGATTCATTACATAATTCTTCAACAATAGGATAATATTCTTTCTTATTCAGATACTAAAGGCATGATTGTTGGTGTACTATCATTTAAGTAATTATATAATGCTTCAAAAAAAGAATCATATTTCCCATTCCCTATAATATCGTGATACATAAAAGAGTCTATATTAAGTGCTTGAATAATCAGCTTCCCATCTATCGATAATATTTTTGTGAAGAGTTCTAAATCTTTAGTATGAAGAGCCATGGAAATTTATTCCTTAAATAAATTTTTAGGCATTCTGTAATAAACCGTATTATAGAATTTTTCGCTTTCAGGAAATTTGCGTTTGCGGATAGAGAAATTACCGAAATTTCTGATTTCGATACGCTTTTGTTTTTTAAGAGATTCGTTTAAATAATCTAAAATTAAATCTACTGAATCTTTAACATCTTCTTTAGAAAGACAATTCAGCTTATCATGTATTTTATCTATTAAATAATTCTTAGTAATCATTATTAAAAAATTGCCTTGATTCCGTTAAAACTATTTTTAAAAAAACTAGGTGCTATACTATCAAAATCTTCAAGTATTATGTCCATTAATTTTGGTTTTGGTTTTAATTGATAATCTTTAACTAGTAGATTAACATTAATTTTCTGAACTTCCTGTAACCATTTTAATGCAGTATCTTCTGAGCCTATAGCATCCACAAGCTTTAACTTTAAAGCCTGACGACCTGAATATACTCGTCCGTCTGCGAGCTTTTTTACTTCTTCTATAGGAAGATTACGCCTCTCTGAAACAAGTTCAAGGAAGAAATTATAAGTATCTTCTATATTGTCCATAATGGCTACCCGCACTGCTTCCGTCAGTTTTTCGGTAGGATTTGGGACAGCTTTTAATTCACCCGATTTGAAATTATTAAACTTAATCCCCAATTTTTGAGCAAGCTCCGTTACCTCGGCTGTTTGTAGTATTACACCGATTGAACCCGTAATAGTTCCGTTATGGCTGATAATATAATCACCTCCAAGAGAGATTAAATAACCACCGCTTGCAGCCATTGTTCCCATAACTATCACTACCGGCTTTTTTGCGGATATTTTACGCAGAATATTATAAATTTTTTCAGCGCCGACTACCGTACCGCCGGGAGAATTTACGTTAACTATTAACGCTTTAATATGAGAATCATCGATTATTTTTTTGAGTTTTTTGTCACGCTTTTCGTCTTCAAGAATTATTTCGTCTATTAATACGGAAGCTATATAGTCTTCATTACTATTAATAGGTAACACCTCTTTTGGAGCAAAATCTTTACCGACTAGTAAGAATACGATCGCAATTAAAATAATAGCTGCTAGCTTCCAAATTAACAAACGAGATTTTATTTGTCTTCTTTCAATTAAATAATCAGGTGTTATACTCATGATCTTATATACTTTTTTAGAATACTAAATGCAGACCTATACTGTGACAGGCGTGAGGAGCGAAGCCTATAATATAATAACGACGCACAACGAAGCACAATATAGGTATTAATTGACTATAGACCGTTCTTAGGACGTTCAGGACTCTTCATCATCTCAAAAAACTCACCGTTAGTTTTAGTATTTTCAAGTTTTTTGAGTAAAAATTCTATTGCTTCACTGCTACCCATTGGATCGATAATACGACGAAGAACCCACATTTTATTTAATATTATTTTATCTACTAATAAATCTTCTTTTCTAGTTCCTGATCTAGTTATATCAATAGCCGGATAAATACGCTTATCGGCAATCTTACGATCTAGAACTATCTCGGAATTACCTGTACCTTTAAACTCCTCAAAAATTACCTCATCCATACGAGAACCGGTTTCAATTAAAGCCGTACCGATTATAGTAAGCGAACCGCCGTTTTCAATATTTCTTGCTGCTCCGAAAAATCTTTTAGGTCTCTGAAGAGCATTAGCATCAACACCGCCCGTTAATACTTTACCTGATGACGGCACTACGGTATTATAAGCACGAGCTAAACGTGTTATCGCATCTACTAAAATTACCACATCTTTTTTATGTTCTACTAAACGCTTTGCTTTTTTGATAACCATTTCTGCAAGCTGCACGTGCCTACTTGCTGGTTCATCGAAAGTAGAGCTAACAACCTCCCCACGCACGGAACGTTGCATATCGGTTACTTCTTCAGGTCTTTCGTCTATTAACAGTACTATTAAAAATACTTCCGGATTATTAGTTGTAATTGCATGTGCTATATTTTGTAATAATACGGTTTTACCTGTACGAGGCGGTGCTACTATTAATGCACGTTGTCCTTTACCCATAGGGGCAACAAGTTCAATAACCCGTGTACTAAAATCCTTACTATCTTTACTATTATTTTCAAGTTCTAATCCTAATTTTTCATCAGGATATAAGGGGGTTAAATTATCAAAATGAACACGATGATAAGCTTTAGAAGGGTCTTCAAAATTTACTCTATTGACTTTCAGTAAAGCAAAATAACGTTCTCCGGCTTTTGGAGCTCTGATCTGACCTTCTACAGTATCACCGGTACGCAGACCAAAGCGACGAATCTGACTAGGAGAAATATAAATATCATCAGGGCCTGCTAAGTAGTTTACTTCCGGCGAACGTAAAAAACCAAATCCGTCAGGTAGTACTTCAAGTACCCCCTCTCCCACTATTAAAACTCCCTGTTCTACGGATTTTTTCAAAATTGCAAAAACTAATTCTTGTTTAAGTAATGAATTAATATTTTCAATTTTTAATTCTTCTGCTTGAGCTTGTAGTTCCTCTGGTAATTTACGTTTTAATTGTTTTAAATTAATAATATTACCGTTTTCTGCAAAATTATTATAATTGTTATTGGATTCGGTATTGTTAAGTTCTGCTGTGGATTCTTTATTAGTTGTGTTCATTATTTTATTATTAATAGATTATAATTGAAAAGTTGAGTTAGCAATCAAGTTTAAAGGTAAGTAATATACTTATTTAAGTTAGGAATCAAATTAGATTTTTAGAAAGTTTTATTTATTCTTGCGGTTTAAAGAATTATTTATCTTGTTAGCTTATAAGAGCTGGCTATGTATGTAAAAGCATACTAACAACGTTAATAGCACATTGTCAACCCAAATCGTCATTGCGAGCAGGTAATCGGTAAATGGTCATTGCGAGAAAATTACAAAGCAATCTTGGGAGTTTATTATTATTGCATGAGATTGCTGCACAGCTTACGGCTGCGTAGCTCATGACGACCCTGGTAACCTCTTCTCGCAATGACGGATGAATCAATCCACGTAACTCTAGCAATCCTTTGATTTTAACAATAACACATTTGTATTAAGTAATGGCATGCATACGTTTTTAACTTCATTTAATAAGGCCTCATTGCGTATTTCTTGGTTTAATTCGTTGCGTACCGCATCAAATATTTCTCTTAAACTTTTCTCTTCTACCATATATTTAAAAATATATTTAGTGCTTCTAAATATCGACATTGAGATATTAACATTATTTAATATCCCATTATTAATAGTAAAATTAATAGCATTATTTACTGCTGAAGGATTAGATTCCAAATGCTCATAAATTTGTTTAGCAAAATTGGCAATATTATGGAAGTACGGTATATTATCAAGGTCATCAAGAGAGGCTACACTATCTTTTTGATTTGACACGTAAAATGCATGTTTAGTAATATTACCGGTAAGTATTTCGGAAATTGCTTCTCTAGTTACTTTATCCATCTTTTTAACTTTTTGTAGAAGTGAAAAATCTTTTATATAATTTTCCGGTCTTAATAAAATTTTCTCTAAAGGATCAAGATAATCAACAAAATTTAAGCTTGCTTTTTCTACGAATTCATATAACTCAGGAACGGAATAGGCTCTATCCTGTTTGTTCAGGAACATATCATAAACTCCGACGTCACCAAAATTTTGGTAATCTGAAAATAACTCCCAACCTCTTTTATACCAGTTAGTAGCAGGCAAATTATCTAGAATTAGCTTCCCGTTCATTACTTCTTCGATACGGCTTTTAGTATCTTTATTTATCATTTTCATTAAATCCTGAATTTGATAAACACCGGTACGTCCGTATTTAGCATATACCATTAAACCCATACCGCCGGTCGGCTTTAAAGAATCTTTTAGATTTTTTAAACCTTCATCAGGATTTGCTAAATGATGAAGCACGCCGGTACAATTTATATAATCGAATTTTCCAAGTTTTAGATTAGGTATATTTAATATTGAATCATTAATCCATTTAATATTTTTAAGACCTCGTACTTCTGCACGTTTTTGTGCTACTTCCATGCTAGGCTTGCTGAAATCTAGATATATTATTTCGGCATTTTTATCTTTTAACTGCTCGGCAAGATAAATAGTCGAATCACCGGTGCCGCCGCCTGCTATTAAGCATCTAAAATTATTATTAAAATTTTCTTTTCCTTGATATAGAAAATGGTTTAATTCTCCTAAGAACTCACCGCATGTTGCAAGTAAATATTCTTTTTCTTGATTTGGGTCTCTGAAAGGATAAGGATAATCTTGATAATGCTCTTGTACTTCTGCTAAGTCTTTAGAAATTGTAGTATTTTTTGTTTTCTTTACATTTCTCATAAATTATTATTTTTTAAGTTGTTATTATATATACTTAGTCTATCTACTCTTTTAGAAGTATATCTTTTATAATTAATTGAATAGTATAATTATCTTGCCAATTATTAGTTTTTAACGTTCCTATTACGGCAATATTTTTTGCTTTAGGGCTTAATAAAACATCTTCAAATGCAGTTCCTACCGAATTAAAAGCAATAGCAGATAAGGCTTTATTACCAAAGCCTCGCTTATTTGGAACAAGCATACATTTAATATGCTTACTTCCAACGATATCCGCTTTTAATACAAATAAATCATCAAATTTAAATATAGGCTCATGATTTCCTTGACCGAAAGGCTCTAAAGTGTTTAATTCCTCCATTAAAGGGAAATTCACACTATTAACCGTTAAATCAATATCATATTCCGCATGCTTATAATTTTCTAGTTTAGTTATACTAATTCTAAAAGCATTATTAAAAAAATTCTGCAATTCTTGTAATTTTTCAGCCGTTACGGTAAAACCTGCCGCCATAGCATGACCTCCGCCTGCTATTAGCAAATCTTTGCTTTTAGCATTGATAATTTCAGCACCAAAATCAATACCTAAAATAGAACGGCATGAAGCTTTACCAATCCCGTCATTTAAAGCTATAACTGCCACCGGCTTATCAAATTTTTCTTTTAATTTGCCGGCAACGATTCCTATAACGCCTGGATGCCATCCTTCTTTTACGATAAATAATAAACTACTATCTTGTTGTGTCAAAGCAATTTCCATCGCTTCTTCTATCATTAATAACTCAATTACTTTACGCTCATTATTGTGTTTTTCAAGTTCTTTAGCTAATTTATTTGCTTCATTAGAACAACTAGTAGATAGGAGATGAGCACCTAAACTTGACTTTCCTACTCTACCGCCTGCATTGATACGCGGACCTAGAATAAACCCTAAATGATAACATTTTGGTATTTCATGAAGCCCTGCCATATCATATAATGTTTTAATCCCTATATTGTGCCTTTGTTGCATTACTTTCAATCCGCTTGCAACAAATGCACGATTTAAGCCTGTTAATTTCATCATATCGCAAACAGTACCAAGAGCCACTAAATCTAGATACTGCATTAGATTAGGCTGAAGCATTGTTTGCGTGAAATAATTTTGCTTCTTTAAATTCGATAATATTGCAGTTGCAAATAAGAAAGCAACTCCTACGGCTGCCAAATGTTTATATTCGCTTTTTTCATCAATACGATTTGGATTTACTATAGCTACTGCATCCGGTAATATTTCCGTAGCTATATGATGATCGATTACTATAACATCAAGGTTAACGTCTTTTGCGTATTTTAGGGCTTCATGTGCCATAGCACCGCAATCAACCGTAATTAATAATTCTGTACCGTTATCTTTAATTTTTTGCATAGCAAAAGGAGTTGGACCGTATCCTTCAGCTATACGATCAGGAACATAAATATCACATAGTATATTTAAATCTCTAAAAATATTTTTAAGTAAAGCGGCTGAAGTAGCACCGTCTACATCATAATCGGCAAAGATACATATTTTTTGGTTATTTAAAATAGCTGTAACAGTTCTATCTACAGCCTTTTCCATATCAAGTAGATGAAAAGGATCAGGTAATAAATTTTTGATTTTCGGTCTCAAGAAATTTTCTACTTCCTCTAGATTATTTACTCTTAATGATACTATCCTAGCAAGTAAATCACTAATTTTGAAACTACGACATAACTCGGTGACTATATCTTCGTTAATCAGTTTCTGCTGCCAGATTTTACCGTTTATAGATGCTTGTGGTTTCATTTGTTTATTAGGCTGTATTTTTGCTGTATATCGTCATTGTGAGTAGGCATTGTTGCGTGGATCAATTTCACCTCTGTTCACCCCGTGGTCAAGCCACGGGGTGAACAGAGGTGAACGATATACACTTATATCTCCAAAAGTTTTTTAGCTTCATCATCTGCAATTAAAGCTTCAACAAACTCATCTAATTGTCCATTTTTAACTACTTCGTCTATCTTATAAAGTGTTAAGTTTATTCTATGGTCGGATACTCTTCCCTGTGGGAAATTATAAGTACGTATCCGTTCCGAACGATCTCCCGAACCTACCTGCCCTCTTCTGCTATCGGCTCTTTCTTGTTCCTTTTTACGTCGTTCTTCTTCATAAATTCTAGCACGTAGAATTTTTAACGCCTTTGCTTTATTTTTATGCTGTGACTTCTCATCTTGCAAGGCTACGGTAATACCGGTAGGGATATGAGTTATACGTACGGCAGAATCAGTAGTATTAACGTGCTGTCCACCAGCCCCTGAAGCTCTATAAGTATCGATTCTTAAGTCTTTATCTTCAATTTTAATATCAACCTCTTCAGCCTCAGGAAGTACTGCAACCGTTGCTGCCGAAGTATGAATACGTCCTTGTGATTCCGTTTCCGGTACTCTCTGTACTCTATGAACGCCTGACTCAAATTTGAGCTTAGAGAATACATCTTTGCCTTTTATTGACGCCGATGCTTCTTTATAACCGCCTATTCCCGTATCGGAAATTGCTAATATCTCAAAATGCCATCCTTTTAACTCAGCATATCTTTGATACATATTAAAAAGTACGGCAGCAAAAAGTGCCGCTTCTTCTCCGCCGCTTCCTGCTCTAACTTCAATAATAGCACTTTTACTATCCGCATCATCTTTTGGTAATAAAGCAATTTTTACGGCTCTTTCAAGTTTTGGTAACGAATTTTCAAGAGTGTATATTTCGTCTTCAATCATTTCTAAAGTGGCATTATCAAGTCCCACTTCTAGCTTAAAATTATTTGCTTCTTCAAGCTCAGATTTAGCCTTATTATATTCTTTAATTTTTGCTACAACATCTTCAAGTTCTGCATATTCTTTAGATGCCTTAACAAACTCGTCTCCCATAATGCCGGAAGATAGTTTGTTGCCTAAATTTTCGTATTTGTCTAAAATTTTTGCTAAATTATCTGAAAAACGCATGTTATTTTATTGTGATTTGTTTATGGGTGAGATTTCAACGTTATTGCGAGAAGCAACTGAAAGCTGCGATGAAGCAATCTCAGGATATTTGACGAGATTGTCACGCAGCCAGCCTATGGCTGCTCGTAATGACGACTTATATCAACATCAAAACGGGACTCTCTATAAACTTTTTAAATGCTACCAAGAACTCAGCACCGACTGCTCCGTCTACTACTCGGTGATCGGCAGAAAGAGTTACGTCCATAATTGTTGCTATAGTTATTTGATCATTCTTGACTATAGCACGTTTTGCACTAGCTCCGACGCCCATTATACAACTTTGTGGTGGGTTAATTATAGCATTGAAATTCTTAATACCGTACATACCGAGGTTAGAAATGGTAAACCCTCCGCCCTGAAATTCTTCAGGGGTTAATTTATTATCTTTTGCTTTCTTTATTAATGCTTTCATTTCACGAGATAGTTCTAGAATGTTTTTTTGATTGGCATTTTTAACTATCGGTGTAACAAGCCCGTTCTCAATCGCTACCGCTACTGAAATATCGACATTATTGTAATATCTAATTGCATCTTCTCCCCAGCTAGCATTGGCATTTGGCACTTCTTGTAAAGCTTTGGCTACTGCTAAAATAATAAAATCATTAACCGATATCCTTGTTGATTTATCTTCAGAAAAAAATTTATTAATGTCTTCTCTTATATCTAACAATTTATCGACATTACATTCTATAGATAAATAAAAATGTGGAACTGTTTGTTTAGATTCAAGCAGACGCTTGGCTATAATCTTGCGGATATTATTATTTGGTACTAAACGATATTCTTCAGGATTTCTGCTAACTATTTTATTATGAGCAGTGCTAGGAGTATATGATAAGATATCTTGTTTGACTATTCTACCGTGCGGACCGCTACCTTTCACGCTCTCAAATCTAATATTTCTCATTTTTGCAAGTCTTTTTGCAAGCGGTGAGGCGAATATTCTACTAACATCATGTTTTATAACTGTTACCTGTTCTTCTACATTAGCTATATTCTCGTGGGGTTTCGGAAGATTAGCATCTGTTTTCGGTGACGGTGATACACTATTATTTTTTGCAATAAACGCATCAATGTCTGTTTTTTCTTCTCCCTCTTCACTTAACACGGCAATTAAAGAGTTAACAGGTACATTTTGACTATTTTGTGGGATAACTATTTTGGCAAGTATACCTTCATCTACTGCTTCTACTTCCATCGTTGCTTTATCGGTTTCAATTTCAGCAATTACTTCTCCAGGATTAACTTTGTCCCCTTCTTTTTTTAACCACCTAGCTAGATTTCCTTCCGTCATAGTTGGAGATAAAGCAGGCATTAAAATTTTAATCGGCATAACTTATTTAGATTTGACTTTTTATTGTTGTTATTACACGTCATTGCGAGGAGAGGCCAAGCCTCGACGCGGCAACCTCATGAAACAGTAAAATTCCTGAGATTGCCACACTCTCTACGTTCGCGCGCAATGACGATTTGAGTAGCTATTGCACCTTAATATCAGGGCTAACGATCATTATCATCTGCTTACCTTCCATTTTAGCATGCTGATCGATTTTAACGAGTCCTTCGAGCCCTACTTCTATACGTTTAAATAGTTCTTGACCGACCTCTTTATGAAGAATCTCTCGTCCCTTAAACCATAAAGAAATTTTTACTTTATCTCCGTCTTTTAAAAATTCTTTTATTTTTCTTAACTTAGTTTCAAAATCACCTATACTAATATTAGGTTTAAATTTCATTTCTTTAAGTACGACGATTTTTTGTTTTTTGCGTGCTTCATGCAAACGTTTTTTGCTTTCGTACTTAAACTTACCAAAATCTAGAATTTTACAGACAGGGGGTACAGCATTCGGTGATATCTCGACTAAGTCAAGACCGGCCCTTTCCGCCATATCTAATGCTTCTCTAATATTTACGACGCCGTGCATTTCACCGTTTTCGCCTACTAAACGCACTTCTCTAGCTCTGATTTCTCTATTAGCCTTAGGAAAATTATTTTTAGAAATAAAATGTCTCCGTATTATGTTTATAAATAAATATATATTGCATTTAACTTATTTTATTTAAAATTACAAGTAAATAAAATATTTTATCTTTAATTTTATTTAGAAAGTTTTAAAAAAAATTGAAACTACAAGGCAAATTCCAAATATTAATAAACAGATGCGTGTTAATTTAGCGACTCTTGCCTGTATTTTCAAGTTTTTTAGGTCTATAGCATGCCTATGAGCTTGCTCTTGTTGTGCCATATGCATTAATTCCTGTAAAGTACCGGGATAAATACTCTCATACTCACTGATTAAATCAATTGGCGGTAATATATGTTCAAATTTTTTACGGTAAAAATTATTATCAGGTTCGTTTACACTAAAAGTCTTAGCATAACCTTTATTTAATCTATTATTTTTGTAAAAAAAACGTTTAGTCTCTTTCATATCCCTGTTTTATTTTTTGAAATGTATATAATATATTACTTTCAACTATTTTAAAATAATCAATTAATTGCGTTTCTTTTTTTTGCTGTTGTTTGGAGCTTTTCATATTTATTATATTCTGTAGCTCTGCATATACTAGTTTTATAAAACTTTGTTTCATTGATTATACTAAATTTATAAAATCTGTTTTTGGTATTAGCGGTTCGTCCCTAAAATTTATAGCATTATTAAATTTATTGCAACAGGTTATAAAATTTTTATCACATCCGGCAGTAATTTTTACTTCCTCGGCATCTTTAACATAATCCGGTATAATATCCTCTAATATAATCAAATCACCGAAATTGCTTAGAACTTTAATGTTAAAACGATTTTGCTGAATATAATTTGACCGCCGTTATAATAGCCGTTTTCCTCAAAAATACCTTCAATGATTATATGGTTTTGTGCGGAATCGTTAAATTCTGCTTCTTTTAAATCTAAACTGGAATTCGGTAAAAACACTCTCTCTTCACTTTTTATAGCATGATCGCTATTTGTTGAGTTTAATTCCTCACCACTAGCTCGCTTAATTTGAAAACAAAAAATTCGTAAGCTTTGTAATTACCTCTTCAATCGCAATACTCATATAATCACCTCCACTAACTCTATGTTGTATAACGCTATAGAACCGTCTACAATAAGAATATTCAAAACTATCTATACTCAATCTAACTGCTACGTCAAAAGTAAAATCAGTAGTTAAAATTACATCTTGACCTAAGGGACTTGGTAAGTTCACTATACCATCGTTGTAATCTACAATGCCCATAGTTCTTACATTATTAATGTATAGCATGACACTATTATTAACCGGTTTAGTGATAACTCGTTCGTAAGGAGCAATAGGATTGCCATATATCTTCCTTAGCTGAAATTTATTTAAATTACCGTCCCCTTTAGCAATAACTTCGTTAATTCCTCTATAATCTGCATAATTCCTAAATCTCAAAGCAAAATTACTTCCACATCTTGCTTTAAAAAAGCTATTAAATTGCTCAAATTCCGTACTGCTTAACCTTGCATTTTTGATTAAATATTTCTGACTCGTTAATTGCGAAAGGATCTTCACTATTTTGCTGTTGACATATTTCAATAGTTTTTACGTGAGTAACAACACTTGGTTTGAGAAATTTTTCATTAATATTTACTGACAATAAGGAGGTATTTATACATTGTTCATGCTTAAGTTCTCTTCCGACTAAGACCATAATATCTCTAAATTGTGTTATATTTATATTTTGAAGTTCATAATTAGGCATTTTTTATTACTTCGTCATATAATTCTACTAAACCTTCACATGCGTTATTATTACCTGTAAATAGTGTATATTTAAAAGCTTTTTCAATTTTATAAAATCTTGCATTAATGTACGAATGTTATTAGAAGAAAGTTTTTTAAATTCGTTTAATTGCTCATATGCATTTGTTAAAAACGCTTGAGACAGATAACTTGGGTTGTTATTCTCTTGGGGCATATATTTATTACCTTGTTAAATTGGAGCTTAAGTAGAAGTTAACAAAAATTAAATCTACAATTTAAATTTAGTAATATTTTTGCTAAAAAAAAGTTCGGCAGTGGAAAAAGAGATTATTTTTTTGGACGGTAGTTGCAATATTATTCTGCCGGTATTATCGATATCTTTAAAAAGACCGGTTACTATATCATTTTGATATTTAACGCTAATATTTTCATATAACTTATAAGCATGTTCTAACCATTTTTTTCTAATAAAAGGAAAACCGTTATTATGCCAAATTTGATAATATTCTTCAAAATTTTCTATTAATATCTCAAGTAAAGCTTGCGGTTCTATAGGTGGTAGATTTTCGCTTATTAAGCTAGTAGTAGGCTGGTCGATATTATCAGGGTGATAGGTAATATTAATGCCGATACCGATAATAAGGTAATAATTATTTTCTACTTTAACAGATTCAAGAAGTATACCGGCAATTTTCCGACTGTTAATTAATACATCATTGGGCCATTTTAGTTGTATAATGTTATTTTCGTTCCTTATGTCATTCCCGCGAAAGCGGGAATGACATAGAGCACTATGGGAGTGACATAAAGAGGTTATACTATCATAAACGCTAAGTGCCGTAACAAAAGATAATTGCGGCAATAATTCTAGCTCTTTATCAGGCTTTATTAGTAAACTTACATGTAAGTTACCTGACCTAGACTGCCAGTTTTTGCCGCTTCTACCGCGTCCATTAGTTTGGGATTTGGCAAGTACTGCATAGTTTGAATCAACTTTAGCATTCTGAGCCATTTTCATAGCCTCAGAGTTTGTACTGTCTAGCTTGTCAAAAACAATTAGTTTAAATTTACCGATATTCATTTTTTTTAGTAGCCGTCATTGCGAGGAAAGGCGAGCTTTGTTGCATGGCTTGAAAAACCCGCTCGATGTCATTCCCGCTTTCGCATGAATGACATAAAAACACATAACTCGCCCCCTACTGACATGACTTGTAGCTACACTATATTTGCTTTGAATTTTTGGTGCTTCGCTTTTACTCTTAGTTATAAAGCTTTCTAAAGCTTGTTGAGTAAATTTAAACTTAGCAATATTTTCATCAAAGGTTTTAGTTTTATCAAATCTTACATCTTTATTTTTATCTATTCCAAGTACCTCACAATGAAACTATCTTTTATTTTACTTGAAGCAGCAGTATCATTTAAGGTATACAATAAAGCGTTTAATGAGTTTGTATCGGCTTTTAGTGTATTATTACGACTAGTTGCAGCAATAATTACATATTCTTTAAGCTTTTCATTTAATTCTTTTTCGTTTAATGCTCCGGTTTTACAAAATGATAATAACATCTTTGCTTTATCATCATGATTTTCAATAACTCCTTCTTGCCATTTAGAAGTATTATTTTCTTTTGACTGAATAAACATTTCTAACAATTTAGTGCCA
This sequence comes from Rickettsia conorii str. Malish 7, assembly GCF_000007025.1. NCBI lineage: Bacteria > Pseudomonadati > Pseudomonadota > Alphaproteobacteria > Rickettsiales > Rickettsiaceae > Rickettsia > Rickettsia conorii. The sequence goes on from NC_003103.1 coordinate 733,451, forward strand.
AATGTTTTATGTAGATTTTTATTATCATAAACTTCATAAACATTTAGTAGAAATTTTTGATGGTCAAATATTTTATCTGCTTCTTTGCCAAGGTCATGATTATTCAAATGTTCTCTAGTTTGACAATATCCTTTAATATGCAAATAATTAGAATATTTTTGTGCATCTTTGAAATCCAAAGTATCTATTCCGGCAGTATCTAAAACAGCAGTGTTTAAAGCATTTTCACGTAACTGTTCATTAGTTGCTCTTAGAGTTTTCAGTATATTTAAATTTTCCTCCTACTTTTGCAAGTGTCTTAAATAATATATCAGCTAAAAACTTTATGATATCACTTGGGCTTTCAAATTTTTTTGCACTATATATAGCAATATTTGCATCAGTTTCCATACCCGTACCAAAAGCCATAGCTAGAGTTCTACCTTGTTTTTTAGCTAAGGTAATCTCCTCCATATTATCAGTTATTGCTTTTGTATCAAATTCCAGTTCATTGCCTTTAAAATATTTTGTCGGTATATTATCTCTATATCTGCCGTCTATATATTTTTTACTGTCAATTTCTACCGGCTTAAAAACAAGCGGTATAGAAGCAGAAGCACAGCAAGCTAAAGTAATTTCAACATTTGGCGTATCAAAACTATTGAAAATAGTTAGTTCACTTGTCTCTTGCTGAGTTGCCATAATTACTAAATCTTTATACTGCACTGGATTGTATTTTCGCAGTAACGCTATATCCTTAAAATATATTTTACCGTCTTTTTGGTTGTATCTTTCTCTTAATTCATCAAGAGCTTTATCATCTTTAACATTTACTATATCTGATCTCTGTAAAAAATTTCCTGTATTATTCTTTAATAACAAGTTCTAATAGAGCATATAAAGGTTTACCATCTTTATTTAACTGTATTATATCCGCAGAAAATCCTTTTTTTCCAAGTAAAGTTTGCAGATTTAGAAATTTCTTCAAATCGCTCAGGCGGGTGTCCCAAGAGCTACCACTGTGGCAGTTATAGCACCAGCGGAAGAACCTGCTACACCGCCTTGACATTATATAAAATACCAGCTTTTTTTGCTGTCTCATAAGCTCCGGAATATATTGCTCCCTTAGCTCCTCCTCCACTAAAAGCTATATATTCGATAGGAGCTTTCTGTGCTTGCTCTAACTCCTGCAATGTTTTTGTTTGATTGCTAGAAGATTGTTGAATTTTTTTAGGTCTTTTAACTCCTCTAATATATCAGATTGCTCATTAACTCCAGGAGTTTGTGACTCTTGCTTCAGATTATTAATAATAGGATGTTTTCTTACCTTTATATCAGCCATAGTTTTATTTTATTAAGTTATCTTCTACAAACTTCCAGTTGATCATATGCTTAATAAATATGTCAACATAATCAGGTCGTTTGTTACGATAATCAATATAATAAGCATGTTCCCATACATCACATGCAAGAAGCGGCTTCATACCGTGTGCTATAGGTGTACCGGCATTAGCGGTTTTTATAATTTGTAACCTATTATCGTGATATATAAGCCATGCCCAGCCGCTACCGAATTGCCCTACTGCCTCTTGCTTAAACTGTTCGCAAAACTCTTCAAAACTACCGAAATCTTTATTAATTTGTTCTAATATTTTACCGCTTGGCTTACCTCCGCCCTGCGGCTTTATTGAATGCCAAAAAAAGGTATGATTCCATATTTGGGCTGCGTTATTAAAAATAGCCGCATTTGAGTTTTGTGATGACCATTCTATTATTTCTTCTAAATCTTTTTTTTGTAATTCTTCTTTATCTTTGAGTAAATTGTTTAGATTTTGTACATAAGTATTATGATGCTTACCATGATGATAATCAAAAGTCTCGAGAGTAAAATGTGGTTTAAAACTTTCTTTCTCATAAGGTAAATCAGGTAAAATAAAAGGATATGAGGTTTGATTAGATTTGTTGCAATAGGTCATATTATTTTCTCCTATGTTGGTTTTTATATATTTATAGCGAGAATCAATACGTCATTGCGAGGAAAAATTGAAAATTTTGACGAAGCAATCTCAGGAGTCCTACTTTATGAGATTGCCACGCTCCTTGCAGTTGCTTGCAATGACGATTTAGTATCCACGCAGGCATGACATCATAGTAACTTATAAAAATCGGAAGCTAAATAAAGCGATCCGGTTATTATAATATTTGCTTTATTATCGCCGTTTATCTTCTTTATATCACTAATCGCTTCTTCGAGTGAGTCGCTTGCGCTAAAATCAATACCACTCTTTCTGCCTTCCAAATTTATTGTTTCTGCACTATGGCTTAGCGGTTCGGATAAAACTTTAACGCCGTAACCTTTAATTGTCAAATCCTTAAAGTAAGAGCAAAATTCCTCAATATTCCTATTTTTAGTCATACCGAGTATTAAATATATCGATGATTTTAAATTATCACGCATCCAATTTGCCAAAACTTGAGCGCCGCTATTATTGTGAGCTACGTCTATCCAAATTTGAACATTATCACCTATTAATTTAGAATATTTTTTCGGTTCTATTTTTTCGATTCTAGCAGGCCAAATAGTATTTTGTAATCCTTTAGCAATAACCTCATTACTAATATTAAATTGTTTGTTAATAAGGCTTATTAAGGCAATAACGCTTGCAGCATTTATTAATTGATGATCACCAAGTAGCGAAGGAGTAGGAAACTCATAGGTAAAATTTTGTGATGAATAAATAAATCCGTTGTCCGTCTTTTTAATACCGAAATCATATTCATAACAGAAACTCGGTACTTCTAACTCTTCAGCCTTGGCAAATAATGTTTCATAAACTTCCAAAACTTGCATACTTATAACGCAAGGAACACAAGACTTCATAATACCAGCTTTCTCAACTGCTATTAGGGGTAATGTATTACCCAGCATATGCATATGATCATATGAAATAGGTGTAATTAAAGTAATTAACGGTTGTTCTACTATATTTGTTGCGTCTAACCGACCGCCTAGTCCCGTCTCTAAAATTAATATATCGGCTTTTGTTTTCTCAAATGCTAGAAACGCTGCTGCCGTAGTACCTTCAAAGAAGCTAGGTTCAACATTAAATTTTTCGCTTGCTACCCTCACCTGCTCACAAACCTGCCATAATTCATTATCCGAGATTTTCTCACCTGCTACTACGATTCGTTCATTAAATTCTAATAAATGAGGAGATGTATAGCAATGTACCTTATAACCGGCAAGCGTAAAGATGCTTTTAAGCATAGCACTACTTGAACCTTTACCGTTTGTGCCTGCTATATGTATGACGGGAGGAAGCCTTAAATGAGAGTTACCTAAGGCTCTTAAAAGTCTTGCTATATTTTCAAGATCATATTTAATGTTATTTTTCCAGGTCGGCACCGGAAAATGCGGCATTAGCATTGTTATTTATTTTTTTCATGAATGATAGAGTTATACCATATTTGTTGTCAACTTAAAGATCGATGCCACTCCTGCAAAGGTGGTGTTTTTGCATGGCTCGAAAAACCTACTCGATGTCATTCCCGCGTAAGCGGGAATCCAGGGTAAAGCGAGATAAATCAAACTTTTAGAAAGCTTAAAAGTAGCGGATTCCCGCTTACGCGGGAATGACATCGAAACTTTAGATCAACTGTTTTTAGGCAATACTGAAGTTCATCGAGTTTTTGGTTTTACTGCATTGATAAGTCCAATTAATAATACTGATTTAATTATTCCCGGTATTATAAAAGGTAATACGCCGCCGTAAAAGGCATCGCTTGCTCCTAAGAGTGTAGAGAGCCACATCCAGCCTAAACTCATAATAATTATATTACCGATCAAACATAAAGATATCTGATTTAACCATTGATTAGAAGTAAAAATTTTATCTTTTAAGCTAGCCATAACATATACGGCAATTACAAAACCTGCTAGATATCCTCCGGTAGGACCGAATAATATTCGTAAACCGCTTGAAAATTCTCCGAACACAGGGATTCCCATTGCTCCAAGAGTTATGAAAGATAATATTGTTAAAGGTGCGGTAGTCTTATTATATGTAAGTCCGATGAATATCACTGCAACGGTTTGCAATGAAATAAATATAGGCTTTATAGGTATTACTATTTGTGAACAAATAGTAAGTAATGCCACTCCTAAAACTATTTCTATTGCTTGCCTTGTGGTTAACGGTAGTGAGATTGAATTAAGTTGCATAAAATTACCGCATGATTTATTTTTAAGTAATTACACTAAATAGAATTATATAATGTCCTTGTCAAGAATATAAAAATGAAAATAAAAATTTATAATGATCTAGGAGTTTCAAAAGAAAGTATTAAGCATTGCGTGCATACCTTAAGACTTTATGCTCCAAAGTATAACGTAGATTATATTACTGCACAAGAAATTATAGACGAAAAGTGGGTTCAAAACACCTTATTACTTATTTTACTCGGTGGAAGAGATTTATACTATGTACAAAAATTGCAAGGCAAAGGAAATGCTAATATAAAGAATTATATTAAAAACGGTGGTAATTTTCTTGGGATATGTGCAGGCAGTTACTACAGCGGTAACTATGTAGAATTCGCTAAAGGAACAAATATAGAGGTTATAAGTAAAAGAGAATTAAAGATTTTCAATGGAACGGTTAGAGGACCATTGCTTGCTCCTTATTGTTACAACTCACATAAAGGAGCAAGAGCCGCTTATTTAAAAATAAATCCAACACTTAATTTAAATATTAAGGATTGTTATGCTTTTTATAATGGCGGTGGATATTTTATTGATGCAGAAAATACCAAAGATACTGAAATAATAGCAAGTTATGAGGATTCTCAGGCTGCAATAATAAAATGTACTTACGGCGACGGGACAGCTATTTTAAGTGGAGTGCATCTTGAATATGAGCCTGCACTCATAAAAAATCAATCTCTTAATAATATTCATAAAATACTAAAAGCTCATGATACGGAAAGAATCAAATTATTAAATTATATATTAGACTTCTTCGGAAACACGCTTATAGAGAGGAATTTGTAGGAAACACGCAGCACAACAGAACCGCAGCGTACGTAGAAGTACGTGAGAGGATGTGAACAGCGAATTGACTCACAAATTACCTCTAGAAGTAGAGTTTCCGAAGAAGTCTATTCAAAAATCTAAATCTGTATAATAGTTTGGAGGGGTAAAGCCAGGAATTCTATCTTGTAGTAATAACCTAAAAGCCGGTCTTGATTTAATTAGTGAATACCAATGTTTGATAAGCGTCCATTTATCCCAATAAATCTCACCGAAATAATCGAGTACCGATAAGTGACAACTTGCGGCAATATCGGCAATAGTTAGTGACTCCGATACAAGATAACTTCTTTTTTCTAGTAAAGAAGTTATATATTCTAAGTGATAATTTAAATTATTTTTTGCAACACGTAAAAACTCGGTTCGTGGGCTGCTCATTTTAGCAATTGATCTTATAACTTTTTCATCGATAATAATCTTAGTAACTTCACGATAAAATTTATCGTTAAACCAAAAGAATAATCGTCTAATTTCGCAACAAATATCAATATCTTCATCTAAAAAATTAAAATTCGGATATTTGCTATTAAGATATTCAACAAAAGGATAAATACCTACCACAAATAAACCGTATGATTCTGCTAAAATAGGTAAAGTTCCGGCAGGATTTATTTTTAAGAAATCTTTATTGAATTGCCAATAATCTTCTTTAATCGTAGTAAATTCTATATCTAATTCTTTTAAGAAGACACGGGCTTGTCTTGAAAGAGGACAAATAGGATTATGATATAACTTTTTCATTAAATTGTGTTACAGTCCTAGTCATTCCGCGACTTGATCGCAGGATCTATCAATATTTGTTAAGCTATTTTCTAAGCTCCCGCGATCAAGTCGCGGGATGACAATAAGGTCTATAAGCCGGATTCTGTATGAATATCAATTCATTGCAGTTATTTATCTAGGATAAACGTTACCGTTTACCTCAAGCGATCTACCCGCATTACAAGCCGGCTAGAGATAACCCGGGAACTTGATAAGTTCTGTAACGCCTATTTGATCTTGCTCTTGGTGGGGTTTACCATGCGTAATTTGTTACCAACTTACCGGTACGCTCTTACCGTACCTTTTCACCCTTACCAAAAATACTCGATCAACTGCAAAAATTGGCTGCGTCATTTCACAAGTACTACGGTACTCACGTATTAAGTATACGCTCCGTTCCTCGTCTTGTGAACTCCTAGCTCTTTTTGAAGGATCTTCGTATTCATACTTGGCGGTGTATTTTCTGTGGTACTGTCCCTAAAGTAATAATACTCTGCCGGAGGTTAACCGGCACCATACCTCTATAGAGTCCGGACTTTCCTCGTGATCTATAGCTTTGCTATATTATCACGCAACTGCACGACCATTTAGAATTATGATCAATTTTCTTAAATTCGTCAATAACATTTAGAATAAGTTCAATTAACTTATTAGGTTCTGTGAAGGTTTCTAATTGATTTGCTATTTTGAGATATTTTTTAGCGAAAATTAATAAGATTTTTTTTGAAAATTTGACTTTTGTACACAGAATATAATTAAATTAGTAAGTATAATAACAAATTTAAAATTTCAACTATTTTATTAAAGATATTCTTAATTTAACGTTGCTACTATTTTTTTCATACTGTATAAATATGTATTTAATGCTCCTAAACACATAAATTGTTAGCAAATTTTGATATATGATATGAAAAAATTAATTTATTATTTTGGCAGTAATGGTAGTGATGGAAACGCTAGCATGAAAAATATACTTGGTAACAAAGGTGCTGGTCTTGCCGAAATGTCCAACCTCAAACTACCTATTCCTGATGGTTTTACAATAACTACAGAGCTATGTAATTATTTTTATACCCACAATAATAACTTTCCTAAAAACTTTCAAAGCGACTTAAAAAAAGCTATCACTGAACTTGAAATAATTACCGGTAAAATTTTCGGCAGTACAAGCAATCCTTTATTGTTATCGGTGCGTTCGGGCTCTAAGGTTTCAATGCCTGGAATGATGGATACTATCCTTAATCTTGGAATGAATAACGAAGTGTGTAATGCTCTTGCGGATTCCTGCGGTGATAAACGATTTGCTCTTGATAGTTACAAAAGATTTTTAGAAATGTACGGTTCAACGGTATTATCTATACCTAGTGATCTATTTGAACAAATTTGCGAAAAGCACAAGATGCAAGCCGATATTCATAAAGATAGCGATATTACCGTAGAATTATTAGAAAAAATTATTGATGATTTCAAACGGTTACATATTAAGTATACTAAGCAACTGATTAATGATCCTTATGAACAGTTAGAATCGGCAATTAAAGCGGTGCTACATTCTTGGATGAGTAATAGAGCGGTTATATATAGAAAAATCAATAATATTTCAGAGGATTGCGGTACGGCTATTAATATCCAAGCAATGGTTTTCGGTAATTTAGGTAAAACTTCAGCTACGGGAGTTGCTTTTACTAGATCACCTTCTACAGGAGAAAAAAAGCTCTTTGGAGAGTTTTTAATAAATGCTCAAGGTGAAGACATAGTATCGGGAACTAGAACACCTATGCCTATTATTGCAAATGATTCAAATTCTATGCAAGCAATGATGCCAGAAGTGTTTAAGGAGTTATCACAAATTGCACAAAAGCTTGAAGAACATTACTTAGATATGCAGGATATAGAATTCACTATAGAAAATAATAAGCTATATATTTTGCAAACACGTACTGCAAAAAGAACAGCCATCGCTGCTATTAATATTGCCGTACAAATGGTAGAAGAAAAGCTTATTTCTAAAGAACAGGCCTTAATGCGAATCGATCCGGAATCATTAAATCAATTATTACATACAAGAATTGATTACAGTAAGGGGCTTACTTCTATTGCTGAGGGGCTACCTGCTTCTCCTGGGGCTGCAACAGGTATTGCAGTATTCTCACCTTATGATGCCGAAAAATTATCTCATCATCATAAAGTAATTTTAGTACGCCATGATACTAGTCCTGAGGATATTAACGGAATGCATGTTTCTTCAGGTATTGTAACTATTAGAGGGGGAATGACTTCACATGCTGCAGTTGTGGCAAGAGGTATGGGGAAGCCTTGTGTTTGCGGTACAAGTAATTTATCTATAGATGAGAAAAAGCAAATATTAACAGCAGGCGACATAGTTATTAAACAAGGTGATATTATAACGATTGACGGAGGTAGCGGTAAAATCTTCTTAGGTGAAATGCCGTTAATTCAACCTACTTTCAGTGAGGAATCAAAATTAATTTTAGATTGGGCAGACGAGATTAGTAGCTTAAAAGTTCGTGCAAATGCTGAAACAGTTAACGATGCTTTAGTATCTGTAAAGTTTGGAGCTCAAGGTATAGGTTTATGTCGTAGCGAACATATGTTTTTTGATAAAAATAAAATTCCTTTAGTAAGAGACATGATTATTGCTCCTGATATAGAACGGAGAAAGCTTGCCGTGCAGAAATTATTACCTCTGCAAACTGAGGATTTTAAAGCTTTATTCAGAGTAATGAAAGATAAACCGGTAAATATTAGATTACTTGATCCGCCGTTACATGAGTTTTTACCTACCACCGAAGAAGATAAAAAGAATTTGGCCAATAGCTTAAATCTACCTTTATCCATGATTAATCAACGTCTTCATGCTATGCATGAAGTAAATCCTATGCTCGGTCACCGTGGATGTAGACTTGGTATATGTTCGCCGGAAATTTACCAAATGCAAATTGAAGCAATTTTTACAGCTATTTTTGAGCTACATAAAAAAGAACATATAGAATGTAACTTAGAATTAATGATCCCTTTAATTAGCAATGTAGGTGAAATACAAAAGCTTAAAATGGATATTTATGCGGTAATAGAGAAATTAGAGCAACGTTATAGATATAAGTTTTCCTTTACGCTCGGTACTATGATAGAACTCCCCAGGGCAGCACTCGGCAGTAAGAAAATAGCTAAGGAAGTTGACTATTTTAGTTTTGGTACTAATGATTTAACTCAGACTACATATGGAATTTCTAGAGATGATATTGCCTCTTTTCTTCCATATTATTTAGAAGAAAAGATTTTTGAATCCGATCCATTTACTACTCTCGATGAAGAAGGAGTAGGAGAATTAATTGACATTGCTATAAAACGCGGAAAGAGCAGTAATGCTAATTTGAAACTCGGAGCTTGCGGAGAACATGCAGGGAACCCTGCCTCTATAGAATTTTTTCATAGAATGAATTTAAACTATGTTTCTTGTTCTCCATACCGTATCCCTATAGCAAGAATCGCCGCAGCACAAGCTAAAATTAAACACGGGTGATAAAGGCGTTGTTGCGAGCGGGTATTGGATGTATGATTTCAAGAATTGAATTTGTTATCAAATGGTGAGTGTGTACAGTTTATACTTAATAAGTGAGTACGTGAATTCATGCAGATAACAAAGAGCAATTCTTAAAAGCAGAAGAGTATGTTATGCTCGTTTATTTTCTTTATAATACTTAGTATATTTATCTAGTAAAGGAACATGTGCAGTTGCTGTTTCTGATTTAAAAAATTCTACGCTCTCTTTACTTAAAGAAATGGTTACTTTTACTGAATCATCTTTTAATAAAAGTTCTCTAGGGTACGGCAAGAAATCTTTTACTATTTTTACTTCCCCTATTTCCCCATCAGTGTATTTTATTCTCTTGCTCATAAATTCTCTTACCTTTGCACCAGTATCCTGCTCTAAAAATTCTTATATGATTATCTCGGAATGTAAAACGGACTGTTAAAATATTACCATCAACTTTACCTAAACAAAAATATCTTTTTTCTGTAATACTAACTTACCACGCTCTAGTCTGGACAGTTAGCCAATTTTTGTAGTTTATCGAACCGGAAAGCCAAATAGTAATCAAGGTTTCCACTGTCGAGTATTTAAAAGTTTCATATGCATTTGTTATTACATTTATAAAGTCTAAAAGCTTTTTACAAAGCTTATCGTTTACTAATTACCTCATATTGCTAGTCTTTTAATTTCTATTTTTACTTTTATAATAAAAATAGTTGTATATTTATATTGTTTTTTTATTACAGCTGTAATTTTATAAGTTACAATTATATACCTAAGAATCAATTAATTTATATTAAGTTATGGCGTATGGCGCATAAAGATTTATCACATTTAACAGAAGAACAAATCAAAGATTTAATAAAACAACATTCTGCTTCTGAAGACCTTGAATTTGTAAAGCCATCTTTAAAAGGATATTCTATACCGAGTTTAGCACCGGACGAAGATTTAAATGATCATATTGTAGGACATCTAGGTCGTAGAGATTTTGTATTAATTAATCCTTTAACAAGCAGTCTTGATGCCTTCAAATTCAATCAAGAAAAAGCATTAATAGACAAGTTAAGAACCTTATATAGTTCTCACGATACTTTACCAAAGCTAATAGAAGATACGAAAAAAAAGAATATTTAAATTCTGTGCGAAATATAGTTAAAGGCGAATGGTCTTCATCATGGAAAAAAGAAGTCAGTGATATATGGCATCAAATTGCTAAATATGAATATATTATATCTCATTGAAAGACGATGTGCAGATAACATCGTTAGTATAATTATAAATAATATACATAAAAAAGTAAGTAAAACACTTGAGGAGAAGTGGACAATAAAAAATTCTAAAATAGAGTATTGCCATGTACAAAGTGCAGTTAGCTCTACTTTTTTTGATTTGTTTTTAGGAATAAGGGATGAATATTTTGAGCGTATTATGCCACTTGAGTAAATAATAAATTTCTTAAAAATCTTAAAGAGATCATATTTGAGTGATAGTTTAATTCGTTGTATATCCTTTTAATTCTTCTGTAAAAATATTCCAATCCTCTTGCCAGTCTTCTAAACTAAGCGGCAATGGTAAAATCATGCTCGGCTTAATGGGAAAATACGAGAGCTTAAACCCCCATTTGATACCGTCTATAACTTTTATTGTTTTACGCTCATGATCAATTTTAATGGCATAAACGTGACCGATCCAGTAAGATAAAGGTTTAGAGAAAAGTGTGTAGTACCATAAAGGAGCATCATAAAAATCTTGTTCTAAAGTGTAAAATGGGTAATTGAGTTTTATATCACCGTCTATAAACTCTTGTAATTCCTTATCCGAGCAAATCAGTGCGAACTATGTGAAACCAAGTATTATGTTTTGCATCTGTTTTAGTATGAATAATAGGGAAAGATGGATTAAAACAGTCTTTTTCAGCATTTGGAAATGCTATTCCCATAGAATTAACCTGTAGGCTTTTATGAGCATTTTTATATAAACAAATTCCTATATCATCAGCTACTTCATTATTTACGTCGGGATTATGCCAATGCAAAGCAAAATTTACTCCGTATAAAGTAAGTAAAAATATACTAAGAAAGATTATTAATTTAAGAATGCTTTTAGGGTTTAACATTTTTAGTTATCTCTTTTGCTTCTTTCCAAAGCGTCAGCATCAATTCTACGGATTGTCCTTGCAGATTTGGCAGGTTATGCTTTTTGGTAAGCATTTTTATTGCTCTCATACGTTTCTCAAATTTTTCATTTGTCTTGCTAAGCGTTGTCTCAACATCCAACCCTGAAAAAATACACAACGAAATCGCCGTATGGAGCAAATCCCCTATTTCTGCTTGTACTCTTTCCGGTGGTTCGGCATCGTCAATAGCTTCTTTTATCTCTCTACATTCATCTATTGCCTGCTCTAAAATCATCTCATGATCCGGCCAATCAAAACCATAGCCCCCCGTGCATCTTGCTCAAGCAGAATTAAATTTTGTAGAGGAGTGTTAGATTCTAGATTCTTAACCATATACACCATATTAAATTCATAGTTTTGTGGCTTTAAAAATAATGGTTTAAAACCGCAAGCTTCATTGTATATTTACCAAATCCCTGGTTTTGATAAGGTCTATCTACTGCAAGTGACCTTAGTGCCAATTCATTTTCATTGAAAAATTCTATATGAGCAGTTGCAACGATTTTAACTCTTTTATATAACATAAAATGATAATGATTCTCTGCCATTATAGTTGGATGGTTAGAATCATATTTTACGTTTATAGTATCAAAGATTTGTTCAGCTCGTATGCGATGGTATTCTTTCCACTCGCTATAATGTGTGCAACGCATAAGCCTAATGGAATTATTACTTAAGTGTATAATATATAGTGAAGTTAAAATTTTAAATGATTTTATGAAAATATTTAATAGTTATCGTGATTCAATTTTCATCAAAGATCATGTTAAATCGAAGCATATTATAGATAAAGAAAAAGAACAATTACGTTATGAAATACTTGAAAAGAACATATTTGGCTTTTAGATAAGGAACTTGAAGAAAGATTTAAAAAGATTAAAAACTAGAACTGACAACCTCTTCTTAACAGAAGATTTTGTAAGATTACAGAGTGGACAATATGATGTTTTTGAATCTTGTAGAAACTTCTATCATACTTGGTTCGATAGCTCAAAGTTAGGGGCTATAGAAATTGCCTCTAAAATATTATCTATTTAATAGGAAAGCCCAGGACGGGTAAATATACTATAGCGAGAAAGAGCTTATGTTATATATGATAATAAGTTAATTAATAATCCTATTTTTGCTTTGCTTGGATATGACGGTTTTAAGAAGATTCCAGAATTTGTATGGGATACAATCGGACGTATTAGAGATCATGTTTTTGAGTTTATCGTGCAAGAACCTTTTAATAGAATAGTTTGTGACAACGAGGTTGTATCAAAGAGTTGTTTCCGCTAGGCAACCATCTATGTCACTAGATGAACCTAAGAGTATGAATAAAGAGACTCAAAATGAAATATTTACCGATTGTAAGACATGTGAAAGTTAAAATGGATACTACAATATATGATCCGGCATATAAGAAATATTTTGAAAAGCGTGAGCCGACTCAAAAGAAACTCATCACATGTGCATTAAGGTTTGAGCTGTGTGCGGGAAAACCAGCATACACGATTCTTAGGAGAGTGGCAATTGCTGCTTATCTGATTTTACATTTATTAGGTGTCAGAAGAGATTAACATTAGACAATATTACTATTTTCACCCTTTTCATCCTGCACGTAAAAATCGTTTTTTTCATTCAATATATCATCACGGTTTGTATATAAAGATTCAATAAATAAAATAGAATCCTTTAAAGCTAGTTGCACAGCTATATTATCCTGATCATGTCTTTCTATAGCTTTAGAAAGCCTAAATTCTTTAACTACATTACCTAATTCTTTTATATTAGCTCGAAATCTAGTAGAATCAGAATTTGATATAGGTGTTTTTGAGAGATTTATTATTTCGTTTCTACGTTCTTGTGTTTTAATAATAACTATTTTCTTTAAGTTACCGTCTAAATCTTCCATTCCAATTTTATTGCGAATAATATCGTTTATACTAATTACTTTATTTCCATGCTTTCTCTCATGCCTTGCTGCTACTATACTGCAAGCCAAATCTGTTAATATATCTATTAAGAAACTTTGCGTTATTAAATCTATACCTTTTACTAATATTTTTATTATACCCTCTTGCTCATTAATATTATTTTTAAATATTTTAGTTTCAGCAATACAGCAAGCATTTATGATATTTTTATATTCCAATAAAATGCATTACAGTAATCGTATAATAATGGGCTTTCTTGTACTAAACTTTCAATTTCTCTAAAGATTTCTGCTTTTTGTATTGTTCCACTATAGTGTTTTATTGTGGCTATCTATCTTAATTTCATAGGCATCTAATCTTTTATTTGCCCCGGCATCTAGTAATTTAAAATTACTGGTTTTCAACCTTATTTTTGCATCTTATTATCTGTTAACTGATTTTTTAAATAACATGCGGCTAAAAATTCTTGAATAGTTAAGTGAATAAATTGATAATTACTTCCTTTGCTTTTTAATCATCCTTGTTCTATAACTTCATCTATATCATTAGCTTCAGTTTTATTTTTATATTTTGTTTTTTTCTATATGCCTATTATTAAGCCAGTTTATTACTTCACTATATAAACGACTTATATTCAAATCTTCATCGCTGTTTTTGTGAAACTGATCCCTTATATCTTGATCACTCCAAACCAAACATATTAATGCAGTATTGATAGGAACTTCACATATTTCTTTTATTTGGCTATGAGTATCCAAAAAGCTTTTTAATTGCACTCCTAGCTCTTTATCATACTCAAAATTTTTATGTACATATTGCTCTATTCCCTCACTATCCCAGCTTGTCCTGTATTGTCTACTTTCCGCGCAAACCTGTTTTACGCATTTCTTCTACAACCACATTAGGTCTAGAAATCATTATTACGTTTTGATATTCTAATATTTTATCTATTAACTTTTTACATCTCGAGTATTTAGATGTGCTACTTCGTCATACCCGTCAAGTAATAACAACATCTTATCTTTATTTTGGATATCCATTATTTCCTTAACACTTAAGGTACTTTCACTACTGCCTAAACAATAATGGATAAAACAATTAAGCTTACTTTGAGATAAATTATACCCACTATAACCATCTTTCTAACTTTCATTTAATAATTCTTTTAACTCTAAAAACATAATCAAACTTATCACTCCATAACTTCCCTTTTCCCCATTTATAAGATATATAATGCATTAACGTGGTTTTACCTATTCCTGCACTACCGCGTAACAGTACTTTACCGACATCTGCTTTTATTCTGTTTACTTGCTCAATTATATTTTTTATTTCTGATTCACTTTTATTAGGTAGATTTCTGCGAAGTATCTCAAACTTATGTTCTTCATTTATGACTTAACTATATTATCAATTTTTTCTTCTTGAACTTGATAATTTTTATTAAACAGCTCTCTTATCTTTCCGTATCTATGGCTTTAACTGTAATTTTACTTAATATTCATCTAAAGACTGAGCTTTTTTTTCGTATCTTCTATTAGCTTTGGTAAAGTATCGTGAGAACTATATAAGGTTCTTAACTTGTCAGTTAATGATTTTGAAGTAGAAGGCTTCATATTTTTACTTAATGGTAGAAAGTATATTTTTATTAGAAAACCTAATTAGATTAAAACAATTATAGGTGTGAGTTTAAGAATTTAGCAATTTAAAATTGATTAACCAAAATAATTTATTTTTTTATTTATTGCAACTATTAATTATTAATATATAAGACATTATACACTCAACAAAATTAGCACTTATAGTTATGAAATATTAGCCATAGGAATTTTAATAGCCGGTAATAATATATTTGCACAGGATACGAAGCCTGCTAAACGAATAAGAACAAAGAAGGATTATTAGAACTAAGCTGTAGAGGGCTTTAGCAACTATAGGGTTTTCAAATGCACTACGTACAATCTCATCATGTTTAGGCTTTTTTTTGTATAATATAATTTTACGAAGAAAATAATTTTAATTAGAGGTAGTATTAAAGTGCAATATTATATATAAGTTTGTTGATAAAAAATGATTTATTTACTAATATTTATATTTCCATAAATAATATTAGTTTTATATGCTACTGCTACTTCCTGAAATAACTTTGACTTTAATAGCACTTTTAGGGCAGTTTTTTGCCGTAATGATCCCAAATAAAAATAGAATTATTTCTAATATCATTATTTTACTATGCATATTATCAATTTTTCTTACCTTTAAGTACTCAAGTTATGAAGGAGTATGGTACTCATTTGCTACCGGAATAAATATCGGTATTAGTAAAAGCATAGTGCTACTATTCACTATTATCTCCATGATTATATACCGTGATTACTCTATTCTTGTTGCTGATGAATTAAAGTTTGAATTTATTACTTTAATGTTATTATCGGTTGTAGGTATTTTTGTTGCAATTTCATCACGGAATTTTCTATTATTATTCTGCGGTATGGAGCTTACTGCTTTAACTTCATATGCACTTGCAGGATTCAAATTAAATGATATGAAATCATCGGAAGGTGCTTTAAAATATTTTATCTTAGGTAGTTTAGTTAGTTGTTTATCATTATTCGGTATTTCTTTTATATACGGATTCGGCGGAAGCCTACAATTTGAGGATATCTTATATAAACTAAATGATAATTCCGGAATGAATCTTGGTTTAATAATCGGTATTATACTATTTTTAAGTAGTATTTTCTTTAAACTCTCAAGTGTTCCACTCCATTTTTGGGTCCCTGACGTATATGAAGGATCACCGATTACTTCGGTTACTTATTTCAACGCTGCCTCAAAAATAGGTATGGTTATTGTTTTATTAAATATCAGCAAATTAATTATAGGTAATTACTATCCTATTAATTATAATTTAATAAAGATAATTGCTATATTATCTATGCTGTTTGGAGCTTTTGGAGCCATTCGTCAAACTTCTCTAAAAAGATTAATGGCTTATAGTACTATTTTAAATATAGGTTATGTATTAATCGGCGTTCTTCTGCATAATCAAGAAGGATATAAAGCAGCTCTACTATATATGCTAATATATGCGGTAGGGAGTATAGGATTTTTTACTTGCTTAATTATACTGCTCGGTAAAGACGTCGATAAAGCTAGTTTTAAAACTATACAAGGAATTGCAGAGTATCATAAAACTATAGCTGCCGTAATTAGCATAGTTATGTTTTCAATGATTGGAATCCCTCCTCTTACAGGATTTTTCGGTAAATATTACCTTTTTTACCAAGCAATTAATCAAGAAGAATTCGCATTAGCTTATTGTGGTATTTTTACCAGCGTAGTTGCTGCGTTTTATTATCTTAAAGTAGTAAAAGCCATGTATTTTTCTAAAAAGATTGAGATAATTAAGCTGCCGATGCAATATGGGCTTTTACTGATTAATTACTTAGTTGTAGGCTTCTTGTTGCTTGGTTCATTTATTATCTCGTTTTAGCCGGTGTAGACTTTTTATTAACAACACTAACTACAGTAGTTTGAGTAGGCTTCATAATCTTTTCTTTTAGATTCTTTATATGTTTTAGATTTTCTTCATCTAATTTTAATAAATCTTGGTCTTTTTGTTTAGCTTTTTTAGCTAGACCTAATTGACTTGGAGTAACACTAACAATATCATCCGTTCCAACTTCTTTCTTAAATTTTTCTAGAGCATCTACATATTCTCTGTTTGCATATATATTTGTCTTTACCAATTTTTGTTTTGGTTCTTTCTTTATTTTATCAGAAGAACCAGCTAAATTTCTTTCATCTTTAATATCTTCATTTAAACTTTTTATTGTCTTTATTAAATGTTTTTTCGCACTATCTCTAATACCAAGTATTTCTAAAATTCTTGCAAAATTAGTAGTAATTTTATTTCTTAATTTAAGTTTTTGTCCTCCTTTTTTTCTTTCTTCATAATTAAGAATTTTTGCAAAATAATCAGGATACTCTTTCATTAATGTTTTTAATCCTTGCTCTTTCACTTCGTAATAAGGAAAACTATATTTTTTAGAAATTAAACTATTTATTTTAATTTCTAAGCCGTATTCCTTTAAGGATTCTTGCCTTTTTTTCATTGTATCTATTAAACTAGCCTTAATTTCTTCAGGCGTTGTTTCTTTAGATTGTTTATTATTAAATTGCTTTGGCATCGCTTGTTTTGCAAATTCTGCAATTGCTTCATTACTATAATATTTAGTTAATGCATCAAAACTTTTATCAATAGTTTTGCTTAAATCAATTTTAGAAACTGCAAGTAAGCTATCGGCAAAATTAGGATTTTTTGTTCTTAAATTAGAAGGAAATTCTCTAAAATGGTTAGTGGGACCGAATCCAGGCAAATGTTTGGCTCTTGAATGCGGATATATATTATTTGTTAAATTATCAAAACTACCAGCAAAATCAATTCTTACTAATTTAGGTAAAGTTTTTGGATTTTTTTGATCTCTGATAACTCCTATATTTCCAACATGTATATCAAAATCGCCGATCAATAAACTTGCCGGCATAATGTTTTCAAAGTTCTGATACTTAATTTCCTTAAAAGCATTTTCTAAGGTTCTAAATAATTTATTTCTAGCCCCCATAAAAAGTGGTCTACCGCCATCCTTTCTAAACCAAGAACTCGGTTTAGTTTTAGCAGACATATGTTTATCCATGTCCACATACATATCACTACTATAATTCTCAAAAAATTCAGATTTGACATATATTTGCAAATCAACGGCTTTAGATTTATTAAAATCATCAGGAGCAATTAAATTAACCTTTGCTCCATTTCCAGGACTTATAGCTTCAAAAATTTGAGATCCTAAAAACTCGGCTATATTTTTTGAGCTTGAAGCCTCTTTTTTTATCATCGCCGTAATTTTACCGTCTAAGCTTTGATATACTCCGCCATGCTCTCCTACCTCATTAGCTCCGCCTTCTTTAGGCTTTAAAAAATTCCAACCTTTAAATACTGATTGCTTATTTTGCGTCATCTTCGCCTCTTTATAATGATTTACACCACATTGATAATTTTGATATAATTATAAAACATATTATTTATTTTATATCAGAAACCGTTTTCTACTTAATTTTATTGTTCTTTAATATTTCAGCTACTTCAAGAGCTGCATAGGTAAATATACCTGTGGCACCGGCACGTTTAAAACTAATTAATGACTCCATCAAAGCTCTCTCCCAATCCATTGCCCCTGCTTCTGCTGCAAATTTTAACATTGCATATTCTCCACTAACCTGATATGCAAAAATTTTAGCATTTAACTTATTTGCCGCTTCACGAATAACATCCAAAAACGGCATACCAGGCTTCACCATTACCATATCGGCTCCCTCTGCTATATCATGCTCAATCTCAAGCATTGCTTCCTTAATATTACGTACATCCATTTGATAGCTTGATTTATCTAAATAATTCTTTTTATTACTCTTAACAGCATCGCGAAACGGACCGTAAAAACTTGAAGCATATTTAGCGGCATAAGCAAGAATTCCAACATTTATAAATCCCTCTTTGTCAAGATATTCCCTTATAGCCCTGATTCTTCCATCCATCATATCGGAAGGTGCAACAATATCTACTCCAGCTTTTGCTAGCACTAATGCCTGATTACACAAAGCTCTTACTGATCTATCATTATCAACTTCCCCATGATGCACAATACCATCATGACCATGTGTAGTATAAGGATCAAGTGCTACATCGCATATTATACCAATATCGATATTAGCGTTTTTGATGCTTCTAATAGTTCTACATATTAAATTATCTAAATTATAAGCCTCATCGGCATTTTCACTTTTTAGACTTTGATCAATACTCGGAAATAATGCAATAACATTAATACCCAGCTCTGCTGCTTCTTTTGCCGTTTCTACTATTTGATCAATCGATAAACGATATATACCAGGCATAGTTTTAATTTCTTGCCTTTCATTATGTCCTTCAACAACAAATAAAGGCAACACTAAATCACTAACCGATAAATTACTTTCGGATATTAACTCTCTAAGCCAAAAAGCTTTTCTATTTCTTCTAAGTCTAATATGGGGGTACATAAAATTCATATCTCATTTTAGTTAATAACTTGGATTCTAATATATACAATATATAACCTAACTATCTTATAGTAAAAATATTGCATTACAAAAAGAAATTTTGCTTGCAATTTATAAAAAATTTAAGCAAGCTGTTTAATTATGTAAATAAACATAGGAGCTTAATATGGCACAAGATAATATTCCAAAATCAGTCAAAGATAGAATACAAGAGTGGGAAAAAAATCAAAAAATATGTCAAATAACCCACCAAAAAATACAAAACCGGCTGTTCCTCCAAAACCCACTTCTGAGCAAATAAAGGCATGGAACGAGGCACATAAAAAACAGACTGACTTAACTACACATTCCCAAGCACTTGATATATTTGTTGACACCCCATCTCCGCAAGTTGAAACCCAAAAGCCTAGTATTTTTTCAAAACCGGCTCCGGAACAAACAAAAGTACCGGAAACAACACCTAAAAAACAATCCAATTTAACCGTAAAAGAGAAAATAGAGCAATTTTTTAAAGATCATAATATTGATACTAAAGATGCTTTGATTCCGGAATTTAGCCACTATATAGCATTAAGCGGTTCTATGGCAGGGAAGCGTCTTGATGTTACTATTAAAGCTTATGAACAATCATTAGGACGGCTAATAAAACAAGTAGGAGTACCTCAAAAAGAGTTTGTTTCTTTTATAGAAGATGAGCTAATCAAGAATCATCTACACAAAGATAAATTTGAAAAAATCAATCAACATTATAAATTACCTGAACCACCTACACTATCTGATATAATTGATAATCTGAGAGAATTAGTAAACAATGATGATATAATAGCTCATTTGCAACAAAGTAGAAAACACATTGAATTTAAAGAAAAAGTAAATAATATTATTCAGATTTATGATGATAATAAACATAATCCAGCTGCTATAGCTAAAGTTGAAGCAAAACTGCAAGAGGTAGGTAAATGGTGTGAAGAAACTACAAAAATGGATAATAATCCTATTTGGAAAAATATTGGTAATTTTATAAAATATTCTTTTACTGGAGATAAAGCTGCTTTTTATAAAGATGCTATAAAAATTCTACTCAAAATACTAAAAAAGCTATAGCAGAAATACAAAAATCTCTTACCAATCCTTCTCCTCATTCATCTAATGTTCCACCGTCGAAGAATCAAGGAGAAAGATATAGAAGCTAATAAAAACTTTTAGGATCGATATCTATTTTTAGATGGCAAAAAGAAGGAATTTTTATAAGGCTTAGCCAAAATTTTAAATATTTCTGCAAATTAAATTTCTTATTGGCTATAATAAGTATTCGGTAACGATATTTACCAGCGAGCTTTGACATTAATGAGCTTGCCGGTCCTAAAATTTTCACGTTTGCTTTTGGTGCAATTCGGACCATATCCCTAGCAATTTCTAGAATTTTAGCCTCACTGGAACCTGACAAAATTACCGATGCTGTTTTGGAAAATGGCGGCATATCTGCTGATTTTCTTATTTCAAGTTCATTTGCAAAAAAACTATCTTCATCACCGGCTTTAACATAACTAAAAATTGTATTATCAGGATAATAGCTTTGTAAATATACTACACCTTTACTATCTCCTCTACCCGCTCTACCACCTACCTGATGTAGTAGCTGAAAAGTGCGCTCAGATGCTCTAAGATCGGCATTATTGCTTCCAAGATCGGCATCTATTACTCCAACTAAAGTAAGATTCGGAAAGTGATAACCTTTTGTTATTATTTGTGTGCCTATTAAAATATCAATTTCTAAATTTTCCATTTGATGTAAAAGCTGTGCTATTTTTTCCGGGCTTTTAGCATGATCTTTACTTATCACCGCAATTTTACTCTCAGGAAAAAGTGCTTTTGCTTCTTCCTCTATTCTCTCTATACCTGGACCACAGATAGTTAATGTTTCATCCTCTAGACATTCAGGACAAGAACTAAAAATTTTACTTTGATAACCGCAATGGTGACATTCAAGTTTTTTAGTCGCTTTATGTACTACCATCCAAGAAGAGCAGAATTTACAGGTCAATCTGTAACCGCAAGCTTTGCATAGCATGAGCGGAGCATAACCACGCCTATTAAGAAATAATAAGACTTGCTTTTTATTATCTAAATTACCTTTGATAGCTTCTATAAGAAGCTTGGATAAATAGGAATTCTTAGATAGCTTTTCTTTAGTCATGTCGATTATTTCTATATTTGGCAAATCGACATTTTTGTATCTATTAACCAATGTAACCAATTGATATTTACCAATTTCTATATTATGTATCGTTTCAATAGACGGTGTTGCCGAACACAAAACAATTTGTGCTTTATCAAATGTACCTCTTACGATAGCCGTATCCCTAGCATTATATAATATACCGTCATCTTGTTTATAGGAATCGTCATGTTCCTCATCTATAACTATTAAACCGAGATTTTTAAAAGGTAAAAACAAACTACTTCTAGCCCCAATTACTACTTTAACTTTATCGCTTAATATACCTCTTAAAATCATTTTCTTGTGAGCTTTGGTAACGCTTGAGTTCCATATGATAGGCTCAAAACCGAATCGCTCTATAAAACGATTAATAATTTGTGTACTTAAAGCAATTTCAGGCAACATAACAAGCACTTGTTTGCCTTTTGCTAAGTAATCTGCTATTAGATGAAAATATATTTCTGTTTTACCTGATCCCGTAACACCTTTAACAAGTGTTGGCTTATTACTTTCATTTAAAATTGTTACTGCTTGTTTCTGCTCTTCCGACAAATCAGGTAGCACAAAGTTATTATTGACTTTCTGCTCCTTAACTTTAATCGGTTTTTCAGCAATATCCATAGGTAATACTAACTTGGCTATGCTCCCAAGCTCTGACATATAGTAGCTACTCATCCATTTAATTAATTCTAAAACTTCTGAAGTAATATTT
Source organism: Rickettsia conorii str. Malish 7 (assembly GCF_000007025.1). NCBI lineage: Bacteria > Pseudomonadati > Pseudomonadota > Alphaproteobacteria > Rickettsiales > Rickettsiaceae > Rickettsia > Rickettsia conorii. The sequence goes on from NC_003103.1 coordinate 755,973, forward strand.
AAGTTTAACGGTACTTTCACTCTAATAGTTTTTATTTTTTTTGCCTCGGAATTTGAAACAAGCTCCCATACTATGCCGGTTAATTCCTTATTTCTAAAAGGCACTACAACAAGATCACCTATGTTTAGCTCTAAATCTTCAGGTATTAAATAATCTAGCGGAAATAATTTTGCTACCGGTAATAATATTTTTGCTATTCGCATATATAATGTATTTTATAATTTTTTTTTTATTATATACTAAACTGATAAATTATAGAAACCTAGATGAATAAAGAAACAAAAATTGTTATAGCAATTTCTGGAGCTTCAGGAGCAATATACGGTATTCGTTTGCTTGAAGTACTAAAGCAACAAAATATCGAAACTCATTTGGTTATTTCAGAGGGAGCAGCTCTTACTATAAAGCTCGAAACTAAATATTCTATAGATAAAGTTAAACTACTGGCTAATTATTATTATGACGATAAAGATTTAGGTGCTACTATTTCAAGCGGCTCTTTTAAAACTTCAGGCATGATAATAGCCCCTTGTAGTATGAAGACCTTAGCAAGTCTTGCTCACTCAATGGAAGATAATTTAATTAGTAGAGCAGCAGGTGTTGTACTTAAAGACAGAAGGAAACTTATTTTAATGACCCGTGAAACTCCTTTGCATATCGGACATTTAGAAAATATGTTAAAAGTAGCGAGTTACGGCGGCATTATATCGCCGCCCGTGCCGGCTTTTTATAATAACCCTGTAAGTATAGATGATATAGTGAATCATTCTATTACTAGAGTTTTAGATTTTTTCGATATCGAAACTAATTTAATTAAACGCTGGGATAGTTATGAGCAATAAAGTATCAACTTTACTATTAAAACTTGCATTTAAAAAAGCCTGTAATATCATTAATAAATATTTTTCACCGGAAGAAAGTTTAGTAGATAAATTAATCGCTGAACGTAGAAATGAAGCAAAGAATGAATAATGTAAAATGTTCTGTTTTGGGCTTTGTTGTGTGGATCGGTTTTAACGTCATTGCGAGGAAATTACATAAGTAATTGACGAAGCAATCCAGTAAAAATTCTGATTTACAGAATTTTTTTACCACCACGCAGCCTACGGCTGCTTGCAATGACGACTCGGTATCCACGCAACAATACCTCGTGGGAATGACATAAAGGACTTCTTTTTTCAAACCATATAATAATTTAACAAACAACAATGGCACGTAATAAAATAAATAACGAAACAAATATATTAGCTGATAACGAAGATAATTTACCTATACCAAGGGTTTTACCTTCAAATGTTCAAGCAGAGCAAATGCTACTTGGGGCGATTTTAACCAATAACGAATTACTAAATTACGTATCGGAATTTTTACGTGATGAACATTTTTTTGAACCCATTCATCAAAAAATCTATAAGGCAATTGAGAAAATTACTGAAAAAGGGCTGACAGCTACACCTATTACTTTACGTAGTATGTTAACTCAAGATGAACTATTTCAAGAAGTAGAAGGAGCGGAGTATTTAGCAAAATTGATAACTATGTCAATGATGGTAATAAATCCGCTTGATTATGGTAAAATAATATATGATTTAGCAATAAAGCGTAATTTAATAAATATCGGTGAAGAAGTAGTAAATAATGCCTATAATTCTTCATTAGAAGTTGAAGCAAAGGAACAGATTGAACATGCCGAAGCTAAACTTTACGATTTAGCTAGCGAAGGCTTGAATGAAAAAAGTTTTACCAAAATCGGTATATCTATTTCAGAATCACTAGCTAGTATTAATAGGGCTATGAAAAATAATGATCATATAATCGGTATATCTACCGGTTTGATTGATCTAGATAATAAATTATGCGGCTTTCATAATTCCGATCTTATCATTCTTGCAGGACGTCCGTCTATGGGTAAAACGGCATTTGCTATAAATCTTGCACTTAATGCCTGTAATAATATGCGTCTTAAAAATATTAGAGATAATCAAGAAATTCAGTCAGTAGGTTTTTTCTCTTTAGAAATGTCCTCAGAACAGCTAACCACACGTCTACTTTCAATGTGTGCAGAAATTGATTCTACTTCTCTTCGTACGGGGATTCTAGGTGAAGAAAAATATAACCGTCTTCGCAAGGAAGCCAATACTTTATCGGAATTACAATTTTTTATCGATGATACCCCTGCTCTATCTATTTCCGCTATAAGAACAAGAGCTAGAAGAATGAAACGCAAGCATAATCTCGGTATATTATTTATTGATTATTTACAATTAATTAGAGGAGTAAGTAAATCCGAAAATAGAGTTAGCGAGATTTCAGAAATAACCCAAGGTTTAAAAGCAATAGCAAAAGAGTTAAATATTCCGGTTATTGCGTTATCTCAGCTTTCAAGAGCGGTAGAACTACGTGAGGACAAAAAACCTATGCTATCCGATCTTCGAGAATCGGGAACTATAGAACAGGATGCTGATATAGTAATGTTTATTTATCGTGAAGAATATTATTTAACTAGAAAAGAACCGGCAGCAGGCGATGCTAAACATGCCGCATGGTTAGATAAACTCAACAAAGTATATAATATTGCCGATATAATTGTTGCAAAACATCGTAACGGACCAGTTGGAAATGTTCCGCTTTATTATGATAGTCAATTTTCTAAATTTGGTAATTTGGAGACAAGAACTTTTAACTCTAATTAAATCAGAATTGTTTTACGTCATTATTGCGTGGATACCAAATCGTCATTGCGAGCGAACGTTAGTGAGCGTGGCAATCTCAGGAATTTTTCCTGAGATTGCTTCGTCAGTTACTTCGTACCTTCCTCGCAATGATGATGTTTATCTTTTATTTTTTCCTGTCTATCCTATTGCTTTATCAAACACCTCATTATTATTGTTCCTATAAAGCCACATCTCATTATAAGGAATGAACTTACCGGGCTTTATTATTATAGTACCGTCACTTGATGTTAAAACTTGTATCTGTTTTCCTGCATATTTCTTCCCCACGGATATTTGCCCATTATTTCTTACATGTTTGATTGTTTCTATATTATTTCCTATTATCATAATATTTATATTTACAAAATTCCTATTTTTCAATACTACTAGTATATTTAATAATAAATAACCTTATTATTTAGTTACTATATTAACAAGTTCATAGCCCATTATAAGCATTTCAACAATTACACATATAATAATTAGATATTGTTTTTGTAATTCAAGATAATCAATTATTTATCTTTACTTTATATAACAGATAAACCGGTAATAAAATTGCAATAATTACGAGAATCATACCAGCAAATCCTAAAATTATAATAAAAGCATTAGGTACTACTACTGCTACAATATAAACTGGTAATATAGTAACGATAGAAGCGGTCATATTACGCATTACTACATTCGGTATCGAATTCATAAACATAGTTTTAAGGGAATCACATAGCCCTACTCCTACTCCGAGTATTGATGTAACGATAGCAAGAGTTGAAATTATCCAAACTAATAATTGTACGAACGGCCATTTTGCTATATTACTTAATTCCTTAAATCTCCGACTTCTACATTACTGGTAATCATTTGTTGATAAAATGTTGGATTATTATGATGTACTACAATAAGAATACTACAAGTCCAAATTATATATACTATTGCAGGAATTAAGCTTCCAAATAAAAATGCCGTCTTTAGCATTTTTGTTACAATAACTAGTTAAGGTATGGAAGATTACTTGGAAACTAAATGAAGTAAAAACTACCGGAGTGACTATACCCCATATAGATATTTCTTTTAGAGGTAATAATACACCATGCTCCTATATAAGTTATACTTGTATTTAAAGCTAATAACTTCTGTAATATTGAAGAGCCTCCGTATATAAATACTGCAAGTAAAGCATATGAAAGGAGCTAGGCTTACAGTACCGATGATTTGAGCAGTATGTCCTGAAAAATATTTTCCCAATGCCCAAGTGTTAAGCCTTTACCCGCTTGAAGATTAAGCTCTAGGTTAATTAAAGAAGTATAATACATTATAAACCAAATTACAAACATCAATATTATACTAGGTATTATAACCTAATTTTGCTAATACCATGGGTAGTGCTATCATACCGCTACCTATACAAGTACCTGAAATTAACAGGATTGAACCAATAAGTTTTTGCATAATTTAATGAAGTTTAGATTAAAGCAAAGGACTTAATTTTTGTTAAAAAGAAAATCAGCTAAAAAAAGACGATAAGAATTTTAAAGAATAAAAAGTTTTGATAAGTAAAATTAACATTCGTATAATTTTGTTAAAACATATGTAGCGGTATAGTATAATTATATTAATAATTTATGTAAAATTATTAATATTGCTTTTTAAGGGTATTTTTATATATTCTTATTAGACCTCTTCCCAAACCAACTTATAGAGAGGAATTTAACGGAGACACGGGACACAGCACCACAGCATATATAGAAATACGTGAAGATGCGAGTACCGAATCGACGTATAAATTATCTCTAGAAACGACGCTTGGGAAGAGGTCTATTGAAAATTACTATATTTAAAAATGCATAGATTAGCTAAAATAATTAGTAATGCAGGAGTTTGTTCTAGGCGTGATGCTGAAAAGCTGATAGTTGCAGGACAGGTAAAAGTAGACGGCATTACAATTTTATCACCAACTACAAATGTTGATATTAGTAATCAAATTGAAGTATCAGGCACATTAATCAATAATATACACAAACCAAGGCTTTGGATTTATTACAAACCTGTTGGTTTAATTACCACTCATAAAGATCCTTTATCTCGTAAAACGGTGTTTGAACAGCTAACCGGTTTACCTCGTGTTATTTCAATAGGTAGGCTGGATTTAAATAGCGAAGGTTTATTATTACTAACTAATAGCGGTGATTTAGCTCGTCAGTTTGAGCTTCCCTCAAGTAGGTTAAAGCGAGTATATCATGTTAGGGCGTATGGGAAGTCTGATATTCTACTAAAAAGCAATTATAAAAATTTAGAAATTGACGGGATATTTTATAACCCTCATTCGATAAAATTACTTAAGCAAAATAAAACTAATTGTTGGTTTGAAGTAGTTTTATTTGAAGGAAAAAATCGTGAAATTAGAAGAATATTCGAGTATTGTGGACTAAAAGTTAACAAATTAATTAGGATTCAATATGGTAGTTTTACAATAGATAATCTAAAACCCGGAGATTATAAAGAAATAAATAATAAAATACTGGAAAATAATTAGTAATGTGTTATTATTAATACATTTTAACTAATCATATAGAATACATATGACAAATCTTAATATATATAAATGTGCAGAAAAAGACCTAAACGATTACCTTGGTTATATAAAAGATACCCCTAGTGTCTCGCTAAATGATTTTATCAAAAATAAATATTTCGCTGAAGATAATGATAACATTATCATTACTAGTTTAGAAAATATGGAAATTAACGCAGATTTAGCCAATGCTAATTTCCAAGGTACAATACTAACAGATGCCGTATTTAATAATTGTGACTTAACAAATACCATATTATGTGATTCAGATTTAACAAATGTAAAATTTAATGATTGTACATTTATCGGTACCGACTTTAGAGGAGCAAATCTTCATTATACAGATTTTAATTATAAAGATTATGATAACTATAAAATCCCCAATCTCAAAGATAAAATACGAGATATAAAACTATCTTTTTCAGATCTTGAAAGATTAAATCAATATATAGATAAAGATTTAGAAAAAGAACATATCAAAGAAATAGTTATAGATGAAGCTACGAAGACAAAGAAATATATTTTGGCTGGAGAAGACGAAAAAACTTTATGGGACATCAAATCAAAAGAACTAAAGACTAAGCAAGAAGAGTTAGAAACTCTAAAGCAAAATTTAGATAATCCTGGGATTGCTACCAATCTTTTAAATGCTTTTTGGCATAGTGCAGAAACTATTGCTAGAAACCGACAAAACGAACTAGAAAAAATCAACAAGTTACAGCATGAAATAAACAAATTAGAAACTGAAGTATATGCTTTAGATAATCTTAGAATGTTCTGCGGTAAGGGTTTAGATGGTATTTTTGAGCAGTTAAAAGACGAAGAAATACAAATAACACTAGACCCATCATATATTATAGGTTCGACTGCCACAGAACGAGATATACCGAAAGAATATATAAAATTAACTTCTGCCGAATTTGATCTATATTTAGCTGAAGCAGCAAAACAATCCAATACAAAATTATCTCTTACCGAATTTGTTAGAAAGCAAAAAAATCTTTCAGAAGATTTAAATATAGTTCCTGATCTTTCAGCGATTAATTTATCAGGTAAAACTCTTACTAATCTTAACCTGAAGAATACATTATTTGCTTCAGCCAACTTAGAGAATGTCAAAATCTCAAATTGTAATTTAGATTTTACTAATTTTGAAGGAGCTAATTTACAAAATGCCGTTTTTCAAAATGTTACGGCTCGTAACGCAGGATTTCTTTTTGCTGATCTTAAAAAGAGCAAAATTGAAAATAGTGATATGTCGAGAGCTTACATGCCTAAAGTAGATTTATCTGAAGTAGAGGTAACAAATAGCAAATTTAATGCGGTTATGATGGTTAATGCCGATGCCGAAAAGTTAATTATTAAAGATTCAGAATGGACAAATTCTAATCTTACCGGTATATCGCTTGCCTATGCAGATATGCAAAGAGTTCAAATGCAGGGGGTAGTTTTAAATAATGCACTTCTAGATCAAGCAAATATCGTTTCTACTAATCTTGAAAATGTTTTTATGAATAAAACACATGCATTAGAAGCAAAATTTAAAGAGCAATGTAACATGCAAGGCATAACTGCAAGAAATGCCTATTTTAGCGATGCTGAATTTGAAAATATACTATCTTTAAAAGAAGCTGACTTAAGAGAAACTATAATGCAGCGTGTTAAACTTAAGAACGCTGATTTAACAAAAGCACAGCTTGATAAAGCAAATCTTGAATATGCCGATCTTACAAACGCTACGCTTACTAATGCAACTGCACAATTTGCTAAGTTAAGTAATGCTACTTTAGAAAAAGCAGAAGCCGAGGGATTAAATATTTCGGATGCTATTGCCAAAAATATTAATGCTAAGGAAGCTAACTTTAAAAATGCAATTATGCAGCGTGCCGATCTTACTAAAGCCAATTTCACTAAAGCAGTGTTGGAAAATGCCGATATGCAAGCAGTGGAAGCAGCCGAGGCTATATTTAAAGAAGCAAAGCTAAAACAAGCGAATCTAAAAGCAGCAAATCTAGCTGGAATTAATAAAGAAGGAGCAGATTTTGATAAAGCAAAAATCAACGATGCTACAAAGATGCATGATACTAAAGGTGAGGCTAAAGGGAATTTAGATCATCAAGATAAAGACGGTAAAAAAACATCTGTCAATGTTAACGAACATGCTAAATTACAAGATAAAATTCATGCAAGAGAGAAAAGCGGTTGGTTTCTGAAAACCGGAGTAGGACAGCTTTGTACAAAACTTGCTAAAAGTACTACATCAGGAATTAGCCGCGTAACAAATTTTTTAGCAAGTAAAAAATTTTTAGTAGGACTTGCCGTAGTAGCCGGTCTTGCAGTAGCAGCTGCACCTTTCGTAGCAATGCCTGTGTTATTGGTCACCGGCACGGCCCTTACTACTAAAGCTGTCATTCTAGGAGCAGGTCTTTTGGCCGGAGGGCTAGTCGCTACCGGAACTTATAAACTCACTCAAAAACCTTTACGCAATCTTCAGAAGTCATTTGAAAACTTAACTAGTAGTATAGATAAATATATCTCACCACCTCCTAAAAATATTGATGAATTAGTAACAGCAAAACAACAAGCAAGACAAAAAGCTGAGACAGAAAAATCTAAAGAAAGGGAAGAAAATTTAAATAATGTAAATAATAATATTGATAAAGCTAAAGAACAAGATCTTTTAAAACAAGCACAAAATAATTTAAACCAAGCAACGCCAAAAGTAGAAATCAAAGAAAAGAAAGATAAAACTGTAGAAAAACAACAAGCAAAATCTAATACATTCGCAGCAAAATTTAAGCCTAACACTAAAGGCAAAGGATTTGCCACAAAAATAAAAGACGAAAAAAAATCACGCTCAATAAAAGAAGCATATAACTAAATAAGTGTTAAAAATAATATCCGGTAAATATAGAAACCAAATTATACCTACCGCTAAAAATATCAAATATCGACCTTCCACCGGTAAGCTCAAAGAGGCAATATTTAGTATATTAACCTCCGGTGAGTTTACCGGTAATAAATTATTTAACGAAAATACTCACATTCTCGATTTATTTGCCGGTAGCGGTAGCCTTGCTTTTGAGAGCCTATCAAGAGGAGCAGGTTTTGCTACCTTAATTGATATTGATACATCCTCATTAAAAATAGCAGAAGGATTTGCTAAATCTCTAAACATTGAAAATAATGTTAATTTCGTTAATATTAATGCTTTAAATCTACCGAAAGCTACTAGACATCTTTTTAAACCAGCTTATAGAGAGGGATCTAAAGGAGACACGGAACACAGCACCGCAGCGTACACACTAGTACGTGAGGATGCGAGTACCGGATCGACGTTTAAATTACCTCTAGAAGCGAAGTTTGGGAAGATGTCTAATAAATCATTTGATCTTGTCTTTATAGACCCCCCTTATCATAAAAATATAGTGCCTAAAGTAATGAAACTGCTGATAAAAAATAATTGGCTCAAAGACGGTGCTATTATAGTTATTGAGATGGCTAAAACAGATGATTATATTTTAGATGAAAATATTGAAATTATACGTGAAAAACTATATGGTAAGAGTAAGCTGTTGGTTTTGAGCTTTACCGTCATTCCCGCGAAGGCGGGAATCCAGTAACACATATAAAATATAAAAACTTGTTTTTATATTTTTATTTTATTAATAGTATGTAATTTTGTACCTGTATTAAGGTTATTTTTTCTGGATTCCCGCTTTCGTGGGAATGACATAGAACCGCGTAACAAGACATTAAAAAACAAACATGACCAAAAAACATTACATATGTTCTAACTGTGGAAATATTAGTCCTAAATGGTCAGGGCAGTGCTTTGATTGCGGTGTATGGGGTAGTATTGTCGAAGAGATAATAAGTACAAATCAAGTAATTGTTAAAGTCGGTAGTAAGCAAGACTTCGATAAGCTTTCAGGGCATGTAACCGAGCAGTTACGCATCCCTACCCCTATAGGTGAATTCAATAGAGTACTAGGCGGCGGTTTAGTGCTTGGTTCTGCTATATTAATAGGAGGAGACCCTGGTATAGGCAAATCTACTTTGTTACTACAGCTAGCAGCAAGTAACTTTGCATCAAAGATGAATTGCTTATATATAACAGGCGAAGAATCGTTAGACCAAATAAAATTAAGAGCCATAAGGCTAAACCTAACTAACTATAATACCGATATTTTAGCAGCTACTAATTTGGAAAATATTATTGCGAGTATAGAAGCTAATAAAAATAATATTGATTTAATAGTGATTGATTCTATTCAAACAATTACCACAAAAGAATTATCATCGCCTCCAGGCACTGTTTCGCAAATTCGTACATGTGCAAATGAGCTTGTTAATTATGCTAAGCAAAACAATATAATTATTTTATTAAGCTGTCACGTCACTAAAGACGGACAACTAGCAGGTCCTAAGATACTTGAACATTTAGTTGATACCGTGCTATATTTTGAGGGAGATCATAATAATCATTTCCGTATTTTACGCTCATATAAAAATCGTTTTGGCGGTGTGGGTGAAATAGGAGTATTTGAGATGAGCGGCAGCGGGCTTATTGAAGTAACAAACCCGTCTGAACTATTTTTAATGCAGCGAGAACAGAACGTTATAGGTACGTCTATTTTTGCAGGAATCGAAGGTTCAAGACCGTTACTTATGGAAGTACAAGCCCTTATGGTACCCTCAAATATGGTAACTCCTAGACGCTCTGCGGTGGGCTGGGATGCTAATAGGTTATCAATGATACTTGCCGTGCTTAGTAGTAGGATAGGACTGAATCTTGCTAATTATGAGGTATATTTAAGCATTGCGGGGGGACTTAAAATTGCCGATCCTGCTTCTGATTTAGCAGTAACAGCGAGCTTAATATCTGCTGCAACCGGCAACCCTGTACCCGAACATAGCGTCTTTTTCGGCGAAATCAGCTTATCGGGTGAAATAAGAAAAACCGCAAAAGCAGAAACAAGAATAAAAGAAGCCGTAAAACTTGGATTTAATAAGATTATCTGCTCTAAATTTGAAAATTTAACATATGACTTCATATCTTCCGTCTCACATTTAAAGGACCTAAAAGAGATAATTAAATGAGTATAGTTTATGAAATAAGAAATTTGGAAGAAGCACGTAATTTTTTATCTAGTGTAGAAGAACAGCTGATATTAACAAATCATGCCTCTAGCGTAAAATATTACGGTATGCTAGCAATTGATTACATGTTTAAAACTCTAAGTAAAGAATTTCCGGAAAAAGTTTTAGATCTTACTGTAAATGTAGGAGAGGATCACGCCGCTTTATTTACTGCAATCAAACTAGGGTATAAGAATATATCATATACAGGAAATTCTGAGGAAGCTAGGGGGTTGTTGTACGGATATCAAACCGTCATTGCGAGCGACTGAAAGGAGCACGGCAATCCAGAAAATAATTAAAAAAATGCTAAAAATTAGCATTTTTAACTGGATTGCTTAGTCAATTACTCCGTAATTTTCCTTGCAATGACGAAAATTTAATAAAAAAACCATGAATATCAAAGATATAGGAGTAATAATTGCTAAAAAACCTTTGAAAGAAAATACATTTATTATTACGGTTTTTACTAAAAATCATGGTTTATATTCGGGAGTTGTAAAAGAATTTTCTAAAAAAAGTAAATTTATATATCAAGAAGGGAATATTATAGATTTTCTTTGGCAGGCAAGATTACATGAACATATTGGCATGGCTAAATGTGAACTCATTAAATCTTACACTGGTTATTTTATCACAAATAAAGCTAAATTATATGCCTTTAATTCCGTTATATCTTTAATCAAAGAGTTATTTCATGAAAGAGAAGAACATTCTAAATTTTTTTCATTTCTAATTAACTATTTAGATAATTTATCAAAGAATTTTTGTTTTCGTGATTATATTAATTTTGAGCTAGCTTTACTTGCCGAGACGGGTTATAAGCTTGATCTTACCAAGTGCGGTGTGAGCCATGTTACAACTGATTTAATCTATGTATCACCTAAATCAGCTAGAGCATTATCATATGAAGTAGGAAAACCTTATAAAGATAAATTATTGATGTTACCAAGATTTTTACTTTCAGATAATAGTGAGATTACATTAGAAGAAAAACGGCAAGCTTTAGCTCTAACAAACTATTTTTTTAATAGATATTTATTTCATAATAATAGACAGGTTGAAGCACGCCAAACTTTTATTGAATATACTTTAAATAATTTTTAGAGACTATATTTTTACTTTTATTTTTCTTATTTTATGATATACTTACTTAAGTAATTACTTAAATAAGTATGTAATATGACTAGACTAAGCATAGATATACCAAACGAATTACATCATTTTCTTAAAGTTCACACTGCACATAAAAATGATACTATTATGAATTTTGTAAGAGAAGCGATATATCATAAAATAGCACAGGAAAAAGCATTAAATGCAGAATCAATAAAAATATTAGAAGAATCAGCAAAAGGTTTAAATATTAATAAATATTCTGCGTATAAAGAAATGTATAAAAAGCTTAATTTAATATGATTCTGCAAACCTCTACTATTTTATTCCATGTCATTCTTGCTTTCGCAGGAATGACATAAGGGCTTTTCAAAAATTTCCTGGTACACTATCTATATACATACCGGTACACATAGTGACTTATTCAAATAATAATCTATGAAAATACTAGCATTTGACACAGCCAATAATACTGCATCGGTAGCAATATCCGAAAATGAGAATATCCTTGCATATATAGAAGAATTACGTCCTTCTATGCAAGCAGAAAATCTAATGCCGATGATAGAAGACGTGATGAAATCAGCTAAATGTTCATATGATGATTTAGATTATTTAGCGGTAACTAACGGACCCGGTAGCTTTACCGGCATTAGAATAGGACTTGCTAGTGCTAAAGGTATATTATTTTCCAAGGAGAATATTAAAGCAGTAGCGGTTAGCAATTTTGAATATGCTTATTTTAGAGCCATAACTCAAGTTACAGATTATGATAAAATATATGTCTTTTTAAACGCTTATCGCTCACAGCTTTATATGCAAGTTTTTCATAAATCAGGACAAATAGAAGAGCCGTTATTGATAGATTTCGAGTATGCTATACAACTGCTTACAAATGAGAAAGGGAATATAGTTTGTTGCGGTAGCGGACTTGAATTTATATATCACCAAATTATGCATTTGCCGAATATAATAACCTTGCCACGTTTTGCACGAGTTAAAGCTTGGGTTACCTGTAGATATATTGCTAGTAGATTGTCGAGCGATGTAAAATTAAATAGCTCTATCGAGCCACTATACATACGCCCTCCTGATGCTAAAATCGCAATCAATTATGCCATTCTTAGTGAAAAGTAGGAATCCATTTACTGGATTTCTATAATCAACGAAATGACATAAGAGCTTTATTATAAGTATACTACATCATCTTCATAATTAAAGACTCCAAAATTATAAGATAATTTCATAGTAAAATCACTATTAGAGTGTTCTACTTGATTGTCTGATACTTTTATTTCATCTTCATAATCAAAGAATCCGGAATCACTATCAGATACTGCACCTGATTCTTGCTTTACACACTTCTTGTCGTGTATTAAGGCTATTATTTGCCCAACTAATGATTTCGATAAATCATGATTATCCGAGTCAATAATATCAATGATTCTTACTAGACTTTCATCTGAGGCGTGCGAAATTATTGGTGCTAGCTTATCATTTGAAATATGACTCATGATTCTTACTAAATTTTTATTTGGAATAATATCAAAATTTTCTGCAAGCTTTTCTTCTCCTGCTAAAATAATTATATTTTCAAGCTGTTCATCAGAAATATCCTCATCTGATAATTTTTTTAGTTCCTGCTCGGTAAGCTTTTCTAAAGAAAGGGTAGTATCCATATATGTATTTAATTTATCTACTGGAATAAATTGCATTAATTTTTCAAAATGCTCCGGCAAAATATAATGAACTAATTTTTGTGCTTGTTCATCGGAAATATTATTCATTAATTCTACCAATTTTTTATATGTTATCTTTTCAAAAACTTCATCTAATGCATTTTCAGACGTGTTTAAAATTGCTTCTACTAACTCATTATCAGGAAGAGTTTCTAGTTGATCTAAGAGATTAAATGTTTCTTCAGCGTTATTATTTAAATAAGAAAAAACTTTATTACTCACAAAATTAAAAGTTTCAGCCACTTTAGAAGAAAGAATACTAGATGTATTTTTTATAAAATTAAAACTCTTTACCCCGAAATCATAAACTGTTTTTAATGATGAACTAAATGTACTGAAAAAACCTTTACTTTTAGATGTGTTAGTTACTTTTTCATTACCATCAAGCTTATTTAAAAGATCTGTAAATCTGATTTGAGAGATGCCTAGAGTATCTGGCTGACCTTTTACTGCTTCTTGGAAGATTATTTTAGAATTTAAAAAAGGATATTTAGCTTGAACTTCTACTATTTTTTTATTACATCTTGCACTTTTTTCGTCATACTGCTTAATTGAATTATCTAACGCTGCTAAAAAATCAGTATTTTCTTCTTGCTTAGTAGGAGAAGTTATAAACTCAAATTCATCGTTAGCAAGATAGGAGGCTGACTTTGGAGAGGTATTATTTGGGATTAAATTTTGTAACTTATTAAAAATTAATGTTATGGCCATAATTTTTCCTCATTTCTGATTATAATAATCAACATTGCATTATAATAGAAATTATGAGGAGGTCAAGATAAAGGCTAATAATTATTAACTTTTTATTATATTTTACTTAAAATTGATTAATTTATCAAAAAGGGATATTCTACTAAATGCCCGCGAAAGCAGGGCATTGTTGCGTGGTTCTAACTTTTCGTCATTGCGAGGAAATTAAGGAGTAATTGACGAAGCAATCTCAAGAGTTTGTTATTATTTCATGAGATTGCCATGCAGTCTACAACTACTCGCAATGACGATTTAGTAGTATCCATGCAACAACGCCGCAGTACTTGTATGATAATGTAAATTTGTGAAGTTCAACGAGTATATTATAATTGTCTTTGTTCTTGAATTAGTTCAAAAACTTCAACTGTGTCTCCTTCTCTAATATCTTGGTAATTTTCAAATGCTATACCACACTCATATCCTTCTCTAACTTCTTTAACTTCATCTTTAAAGCGTTTTAAAGTTTTGAGTTTTCCTTCATGAATGACTACATTATCACGTAATAAGCGTACGCCCGCTCCTTTCTTAATAATCCCTTTAGTTACATAACTACCTGCGATTTTGCCAACTTTGGTAATATTAAATATTTGTCTCATTTCTGCGCTTCCGATATACTGCTCTCTAACGATCGGATCAAGCATACCGCTCATAATGGCTTTTATATCATCAATTAAATGATATATTATACTATAATATCGAATATCGACTTTTTCTTTTTCTGCGGCAGTTAAGGCATTTGCCCCTGCTCTAACGTTAAAGCCGACAATAATAGCCGAAGAAGCATGTGCAAGAGATACATCGGATTCCGTTATCGGACCTACGCCGCTATGAAGTATACGAAGCTTTATCTCATCACTCGGTAATTTTAATAAGCTACCTGAAATAGCTTCAACCGAGCCTTGCACATCACCTTTAATAATTAAAGGTAATTCCTTAATTTTACTATTACCGGAAGCTTTTAAAAACAAATCTTCTAAACTTGAACGCGGTGCAATAGATATTTTTTTTTCTTTAGCAAGACGCATTCTATATTCGGCTATATCTTTTGCTTGTTTCTCATTTTGTACTACGTTAAATTTATCGCCGGCAAAAGGCACTTCATTTAACCCCTGAATTTCTACAGGAACAGACGGAGTTGCTTCTACTATTTCTAGTCCCTTATCATTAGTCATCTTTTTAACTTTACCGTAAGCAGTACCAGCTATTATAATATCACTGTTTCTTAAAGTACCTCGCTGCACTAATATAGTGGTTAGCGTTCCTCTTCCTTGTTCAATTTTTGACTCGATTACAACACCGGCAGCTGAACCGAAAGGATTTGCCTTTAAATCCTGCATTTCTGCAATTAATAAAATTGCTTCTTCAAGTTTATCTAAGTTAATTTTCTTTAGTGCCGAGATAGGAATAATCATAATGTCACCACCTGCCTCTTCGCCGATAATTTCATGGACATATAATTCGTTCTTTACACGCTCAATATCAATATCAGGCTTATCAATCTTATTAATAGCTACAATTATAGGAACGCCCGCTGCTTTCGCATGATTAATTGCCTCAACCGTTTGCGTTTTGATTCCATCATCTGCTGCGACCACTATAATAACTATATCCGTTACTTTAGCACCTCTTGACCGCATTTCCGAAAAAGCTTCATGCCCCGGAGTATCAATAAAAGTAATTGCTCTACCGTCTGCAAGAGTTACTCTATAAGCCCCAATATGTTGTGTAATTCCGCCTAGCTCACCTGCAGCAATATCTGTAGACTTAAGAGAGTCAAGCAATGAGGTTTTACCATGATCGACATGACCCATTACCGTCACAACCGGAGCACGCGTTCTTAAATCCTCAACCTTATCATCACTAATTAAAACATTTTCAACATCTGACTCTTGGACTCTTTTTACCGTATGCCCTAAATTTGTTGCAACTAGTTCTGCCGTATCGGCATCTATTGTTTGGCTAGCATTTGCAAGAATACCGAGTTTCATTAATTCTTTAATTACATCAGCCACTCTTTCAGACATAGCATTTGCAAGATCGCCGACTCCGATAGCTTCCGGGATCGTCACTTCTCTATATACTTTCTCAGGTGCTTGTGATACTAATTTACGCTTTTCTTTTTCTCTAGCTCTTTTTATAGCAGCAAGACTTCTAGTTCTACCGCTGCCGCTTTCGTCGTCGCTAAGCATATTGAAAAGATCGGCTTTTTTGAATTTTTTTGGCTCTTCTAGCTTAATTTTTGGTGCTATTATTTTACTCTCTGCTGTTTTATCTAATTCTTTCTCTGATTCTATACCGTAACGTGTTCGCTTTCCTACTAAAGGAGACTTTACAAAAGTTTCTTCTTTCTTTTTAGGTATTTGTGACGGTATATCTTCATCATCTTGAACGATTTTAGCACTAACTTCTACTTTATTTTCTTCGGTATTTTGCTGTTTCTGTTCAACTTCTTTATCAGTTTCTAGCGGTTCTATTTTTGAGTTAGCAGACTGGTTAATACTTGCAAGTTTGCTTAAAGTGCTTATTTTTAAAGGGTCATTTAATTGAGATTGCTCAGCAGCTTTTTTAAGAATAGATAAACGTCTGTTAAATTCTTCCTTATTAGCATCAATAACAGTTTGATCTAAGCTATTCCTTTCTTTATTTAATGAAAGGGTAGTAGCACTACCGGTAGAACTTTTTCTAACTTCTACTAGCGTTTTAGATTTAGCATTAACAAAGCTTTGAGCTCCTGTAAGAGAGTCAAAAGACTTATTAAGCGATAATTTTGAATTGCCAAGTGTCAACTTTTTGGGTTTGATTTCCTGGTTATCCGTCATATTTAAAACCTTTGTGTTTCTGTTTTTTTCCGTCTACTACTTGATTATGTCATTCCTAACTAAAAGCGGCGTTGCTCGCATGGCTCGTTTATGTCATTCCCGCGAAAGCGGGAATCCACTAAAATTTATAAAAAAAACTTATTTTTATAGGTTTATTTTTCAAGGACGCCCTAATTACTAAGCTATTTATTCTGGATGCCTGCTTTCGCAGGAATGACATACACCCTACATTCAACCCACTAACTATCCTTCAATGCACCATGCTGTCTAGCAGTTTTAATCAGCAATTTAATATTTTCGTCCGTTATATTAGAATTTGGAGCTAAATTTTTAAATTCATTTACACTCATCTCTCCTAAATCTTCTATGGTCTTTATACCATATTCGGCAAATTGTAATATTAATTCAAGCGATAATTCTAATATATCTATTAATTCTTGCTCAACTCCTAGATCCTCTAGCTTTTTGATAATCTTTTCATTCTTAAGGTCGACGTAATTAATAGCTCGATTTTTAATCTCTACGGCAAGTTCTTCCTCAAAGCCTTCAATTCTTGTTAAAGTACTAATCTCACTACTAGCAATTTGTTCTACTGAATTAAATCCCGTTACCGATAAAAGCTGACCTATAACTTCTTCAACATCTAAAGCTTCCATAAATAATGCCGTAGAAGTTAAGAACTCTTCATTTCTTCTTTTGGATTCTTGCTCTTCGGTCATTATATCGATATTCCACCCTGTAAGCTGAGAAGCTAAACGAACATTCTGCCCTCTTCTACCTATTGCAATACTTTGATTTTCTTGCGAAACTACTACTTCTACCTTATGCCTATCCTCATCAATCAAAATTTTTGTGATTTCCCCAGGTGCAAGCGGTGCAAGAGCATTAACTATAAACTGTGCAAGATCATTACTCCATAATACTATATCAATTTTCTCTCCGTTTAATTCATTTGTTACGGCTTTTACTCTATTACCTCTAATACCTACGCATGAGCCTACGGGATCTATACTACTATCCGCAGCAAATACCGCTATTTTTGCTTTTGAACCGGGATCACGTGCTACTGATTTTATTTGAATAATAGATTCAAGAATTTCAGGTACTTCTAGCTTAAATAGTTTAACTAGCATCTGGTTATCTACTCTAGACAAGAAAATCTGCGGTCCTTTTGTTTCTTGCCTTACATCCTGTACATATGCTTTTATACGATCATTAGGTTTAAAATTCTCACCCTTAATTAATTGATCTTTTTTTATTATTGCTTCAGCACGACTCAGGTCAACTATTATATCACCGTATTCTATTCTCTTAACTATCCCATTTATAATTTCGCCTTTTCTATCTTTAAAGTCATGATATTGTTTTTCACGTTCAGCTTCTATAACACGTTGAGTTATAACTTGTTTTGCAGCTTGAGCCGATACTCTAGCATGATCAATCGGCGGTAAATATTCATATATCTCATCACCGATTTTAGCTTCCGGATTCTTTATTAAAGCTTCTTCAAGTGAGATTTGCGTTAAGTAATCTTCTACATCTTCTACTATTTTTAAGATCCTTAAAAGATTTATCTCACCGGTTTTCCTATTTATCTGAGCTTTAATATCATATTCATTACCGTATTTTTTTCGTCCTGCTGCTTGTACCGCTTGTTCAACCGTTGAAATCAAAATTTCTTTTGATATTCCTTTCTCACGAGCTACAGAATCTATAATTTGTAAAATTTCTACATTACCTATATTAGACATACATTATCTCTTATTGCTTTAGCAATTTTTTAAATACTTCTTCAGTTAAAACTAGATTAGCATTTTTAATTAAATCATAATCAATTAGTACTTCTTGTTCTTCACATTTTAAATATATTTTATTATTTTCGGCTTTAATTATTTTACCCTGATAACGAGTCTTGCCGTTCAATAATTCTTTAAGTTTGATTTTAACTTCTCTTTCTAAAAATCTATTATAATTTTCAAACTTTACTAACGGACGTTCAAGACCGCTTGATGCTACCTCTAAAGAATATGCAGCTTCTATTAAATCTTCAACATCTAGAATAGCGGAGATAGTCCTACTTGCTTTAGTACAATCTTCCACAGATATTTTTTCGCTGTTTAAGCTATCAATCAATATCTCGACTACTTTAGGGTTAACACCTTTAAACTTCACAAGAACTAACTCAAATCCCATATCTGTCAAGGATTCTTCTATTACGTTTGCTATTTGTTGTTCAATAGTTTGCATATTTGATATTTATAACAAAAAAGGTGGGATAAACCCACCTATCTATAATTTTTATAATGCTTATCCGTAACGAAAATACACTAATTAGAATATATAAGCAATATTTAACTTTATATTTTTGTAAAACTACATATTCATAAAGGGGCAAATACTCGATAATCCCTCTGGTCTGCTTAGAGATGGATCATAGTCTCCGCCTGATGAACAAAATGCTTCTACATGAATCTGAGTATACACATAACCCCCATTTTTGCTTCTAATATATGCTGCACATGATCGTTAAAAGAATGAGGACCACAAATTTCATCAGTTTCACCTTTTAAAAGGCCTAATAAAAATTCTTCAGCTATTCTACCGGTATGATAATGTATATTATCGTTCTCATTAATATTATTATAACTATCTTGAGTATAAAATTTATAGTGAATTTCAGTATCGCATATTGCTGCCATATCAGTTAATTTTTTTACAGCTGCATCTAATTGAAATGTATCACTGTTTTTATTTCTAGTAGAGTGAATAATGTGCATAACGGCGGAAAGCTTAACATTTTCTTCATTTGTTATACTATTAATTCTAGAAATAGAATGGCTTGCTCCCGACCCGCCGCTGATAAGAACGAGATCTTTATTGTTTTCTATATCCGATTCAATATATAAAGGGTGTACTTTTACCAGATGATTTTCAGAATCAAATAGATAATTTGTTACAGTTCCATTAGGATTTTTCTTTATTAAGTATTCATAATAATGACCTTCTTCATCATGACCGGTTTTTATAACTGTAAATTCACTGTATCTTTCTCCTACTTTAACAGTAATAATTTGCCTATGTTTGTGCGGTATTACTTTTTGTTCAGCACTTTCTATTTCGATTTTTATTTTATGACTTTCTCAAAACTCGCTATATTATACTTTGCTTTTAATTCATCATATTGCTTCTTTTCAGCACTTACAAAATGCTTTCCTACTATATTTAATATTTCGGTTACCAGCTTTTTACCCTCATCTACATTTGATATAAGCTCTTCAGCAACAGGTTGATATAACTCTGAAAGAATATTACGCCCTACATGTATACCAACAATTTTTGATACCGCCCTTTTACATTTATGATCATTCTCTAATGCTTGGATTGGATCACTTCTAAAAGACCTACTTCATCTGTTTCGCTATATGCACTTAAAACCTTTAGAATACTACTGCCGGTAAGATTTAAAAAATTTTTCATTGCATTTGGCTGTATTCCTTTCTCAGGTTTTTATTTACCACTGCTTCATATTTAGTTGCTAAATTTCCATAAAAATTTAAAGATTTAGTAATATCAAAATTCTTAAATAGCTCAGCAGTTTTTCTTATTTCTCTCACTATAGTTGTTCTAGACATAATTACTCCTTTTTGAATAATATAACCTTTACTATAATATGCATTTAAAATACATATTATAGTAACTAGACTTATATAGACGTTTTTTTTGTATATTCAAGGTAAAAATAAATAAAATTTTTATGCAGTTAACAAGTTTTACCGACTACGGATTACGTAGCCTTATATATCTTGCTTCAAAACCGGAAAGAATTTGTAGTGTAAAAGAGATATCAGAGTACCATAATATTTCCCTTAATCATTTGATAAAAGTGATTCATAGATTAGCACAATTAGGATATATTAATAGTAGTAAAGGAAAAGGAGGAGGAATTAAGCTAGCATTTAACCCTTCTTCCATGAAGTTGGGAGATATAATAGAAAAATTAGAACCTAATATGGATATAGTAGAATGTTTCAATAAAAATACTAATAGCTGCAGAATTACAAATTCATGCCAATTTAAACATTTTATTAAAGAAGCAAGTGAAGCATTTATAAAAACATTGAATAATTATACATTAGAAGATGCAATGATTACTAAAACAATTCAAATTAAGGATAAACTATAGAAAAATAAGCGTTTTTCTTTTTCCGCATATTAAAAACTCTTGATTCCCCTTAGCTCCTAGTATTGGACTTGCTATTATACCGAATATTTTAAAATTATGCTCTTTCTCAAGCCAATCTTTGATTTTATCGCATACTTTTTGATGTAAGAGAGGATTTTTAATAACTCCTCCCTGCTCTACTTCATGCTTTTCGACCTCAAACTGCGGTTTTATTAAAGCAATAAGCATGCAATCTTCTTTAACTAAATTTAGTACAGTCGGTAATATAGTAGTTAAACTAATAAAGCTGGCATCGCAAACAATTAAATCAGGCTTCGTTATTATTTGTTTATCGGTTAAATATCGTGCATTAGTCTTCTCAAGCACCTTAATGTGTGGATTGTCGCGTAATTTAGGATGAAGTTCGCCATAACCGACATCTACGGCAAAAATTAATTTTGCTTTACGCTCAAGTAACACTTCTGTAAAACCGCCGGTACTACTACCGATATCAATACAAACTAAATTTTCGGGATCAATTTTAAAATAATCCAAAGCGGCAATTAATTTTAATGCCCCTCTTGAAACATAATTATGCTGCGGTAGTTTTACCTTAATTTCGGTGTCATTTATATTAACCTGTATCCCAGGCTTAATTAACTGCTCATGCTTATTATGTACTTTACCTTGGATAATCAAACTTCGTGCTATGGTAATATCTGTTACAAAACCTTTTTGCAGCAAATATTCATCAAGCCTTATTTTAGTCATTACTGTTTAAATTTGAATTTAACTTATGTTATAAGGGCCCATTAGATAGAAAATATACAATTTGTCTAATTGAAAGTTACAGTTTCAATTAGACATAATATATTTGAGCCATACAATAATGCTGCAACTGAAGGGAACATGGTAATCTAGCAAAATATTCAAACCCTAACCAATATATGTTTTTTCTTACCGGCAGAGAGCTTTATAACTTTTTTATCGAGTAAGAAATTAGTGTTAATTATCATATTTTCATCTTCGACTAATCTATCATTTATCTTAGCACCATTCCCTCTTATAAGCTTGCGTGCTTCCGATTTAGAAGTAGCAAGCCCTGCTTCATGAAATAATTCATATGCACTAATACCTGCTTGTAATACTTCCTGCTCTAAAACAACGGTAGGTAAATTCTCATCGATTTGTCCTTCTTCAAATATCTTTACTGCAGTTTCTAGAGCTGATTTTGCTGCCTGCTCCGAGTGACAAAGCTTAGTTAGCTCATAAGCAAGCTGTTTTTTAGCTGCATTAATATCTTCTGCCGCTAAACTCTCAAACCTATTAAGCTCTTCTTGAGTGAACTCGCTATATAATTTGGCAAATCTAACTATGTCGGCATCTTCGCAGTTACGCCAATATTGGTAATAATCATACGGGCTTAACAAATCTTCATTAAGCCATACCGCTCCCGCAGCAGTCTTGCCCATCTTAGCACCAGAGCTAGTCGTAAGTAGCGGTGTCGTCATCCCGAATACTTCTTTGCCGCTTATTTTACGAATTAAATCCGCTCCCATTACGATATTGCCCCACTGATCACTACCGCCAAGCTGCAAGCTGCAATTGTAATGCTTGCTTAAATAGTAAAAATCATAGGCCTGCAATAACATATAGTTAAATTCTAAGAAGCTTAAATGCTGCTCACGCTCAAGCCTTAGTTTTACCGAATCCATAGTCAGCATACGGTTTACCGAGAAATAGCTACCGAAATCCCGTAGAAAATCTAGATAATTGAACGAATCTAACCACTCTGCGTTATCCAGCATAATAGCATCACTTTTACCGTCACCGAATTTGATAAACTTCGACAAAGATTTTTTAATACCTTCGGCATTTTTAGCTATATCTTCTTTGCTTAAAATTTTGCGCACTTCGTCTTTCCAAGTAGGATCACCGATTTTACTCGTACCGCCACCGATAATTACAATAGGCTTATGCCCGTGCTGCTGAAGCAATCGCAGAATCATTATCTGCATTAAACTACCGATATGGAGTGATGTAGCAGTACAGTCAAAACCTATATACGCAGCTATTTTTGTTTCTTTCGTTATAGCAGTTAACCGATCCAAATCGGTACATTGATGGAAATATCCTTTATTTATAAATTCTTCTATAAAGCGCATATATTATTTCTTATTTTTTAAAAATTCCTTTTTTGCTTTTCTGCTAGGAAATAAAGTGTTAAGGAAAATAACATCTTTATCACCTTTTATATAAAGTACTGCATATACTTGCGCAATCATTTGAACATATAAAATTTTTTGACCTTTATATTTCTCTTGATTATGATGTAATTTAATATCTAATAAATTACCATCAGCAATCGACTGTATTATTTCTTCAAAGCCTATACCACGCTCATTCAATAACTTAACGTTCTTTTCATGATTATATCTATACTTGGTCATAATATTTAGAGTTTAAGTAGGGTCTAAATGAATTAGCATATTAAGATAGGTCTGATAAGGCAAACCATGCTTAGAAACTTTAATTTTTATTGCTTCTATGTCATGTTCTGCAACCCTAACAGTAACAGATCTTTTTGTACTAAGATGTGCTTTTGCAAATTTTTGAAGCAAAGCTATTTCACTTCTATCATCAATTTTTTGCTGCTTTTCAAAATTATCTTCAATATCTTGTTCGTAAGAATCTAGTTTGATACTCATAATACAAACATTTTCAATGTTATAAAGAATGTAAGTACTTTGTCAATACTTGATATATTAGATTATCATGCGAATATTTGTAAAAGCAGCAATATCAACGGCTGCATGGAGATTTTATGCTCATCCTACAGTTGCTATGGGGATTTGTGTTGGAACAGCTCTTGCATATTCGCCGGAGAACACATTTGAGTTATTAAAAAATACGACTTATACAGGAATAGAAGCAGCAAAATTTGCTTATGAAAATACAGCAGGAATAGTAAACGGAATAGCCGGCTTAGCTCATCTTGTGTATGATAACTTACCAAGCTACAGCGAAACTCCTCAAGTGGATCTAGTCGGTAGCATAGAAATTTCATGAGTAGATGCTGTTGCATAAATCTCTAAAATAGCCAATAACTAAAAAAACTGATTATGTCATTCCTGCAAACCAGGGACGTTGTTGCATAAATCGGTGTCATTCCCGCAAGACATTGTTGCATGAATCAGTAAAATCCACTGTGTCATACAGTGGTTTGACCACGGTATCCAAAAAAATCACTTAAAACACTGGGGATGCCCGCTGCTGCAGGAAGACATTGCCCGCGTAGATCGATTCCACCATTGTCACCCCGTAGCCTGTACCTGCTGGGTCCAGTTAAAAATACTAATATTTTTTTTATCATATTTATGGATCCCGTGGTCAAGCCACAGTATGACAACAGGAAATCGATCCATACAGGCAATGCCCCACGGGAATGACATAGAATAAACACTGTCCGGTTACCTTACTGATATCTGTTATATTTTATAATAATAAAATTTTATTTCGTTGTTTTTAAATGCATCTTTTTTATTCCTAAAACCCTTTTTCAAAGAGCTACAGGAAAAATTAATATTACCGGCTTGAGCCGTGTCCGGTCCTGCATTTTTTATTTTCTCTATATCCTTACTACTTGGTACTACAACGGCAATATGCCCTGCTCTTTTTGGATTAGCATTGTTATATACGGATACAACAAAATATCCTTGATTAGCAAATTTTTGTGCTTGAATAAAACTATCATCACGATTTCCTGCTTTAACAAAATGCCATCCGTTCTTTATTCGTTCTGTTTCAAGCCACTCAGCTTGCTTATTTGATAAAGTAAGGTATAAAAATTTTATCGCTTTCAGGATGGTAGAGACTGATTTGGAAGCCCCAAGGCTGCACTAGCAGCATACGCAAAACAACTACAATGAGTCAAACGCTTTAACTTAGGAGAATTATATTTTTCTGTTTCTTCTAATAAAGTTTCTCCCGACTTACAATTTATTACATTACCTTTCTACCACTTTTCCTCAACATTTAAAGAGTTAATTACTGCTAAATTTTTTTTAGCACTTTCTGATATATTGTCTGCTTGTGCAGTCATATTAATCCAAAGTAAGTAAATTATGATTAATTTTATTTTATTCATTTTTTTCTCATATCAATTTATAAACCTCTATATATAATATGATAATTCAACTATTAATTGTCATTTTTATATTTTATTATTCAAAGAAACATAAGAACACTCTATGTTTCTTGACAAATGCTATGCTTTTATATATGCTTCTTCGTATGTTAGCAACAAGAAATAAGTACTTCAAACTTAGGCACCCGTAGCTCAATTGGATAGAGTATATGACTACGGATCATAAGGTTAGGGGTTCGACTCCTCTCGGGTGCGCCATTCTTCAATTTCTTTCACTTTTATGAATGACGGTGGACGCAGCATAAAATCAAGCTTTTCAGGTTTAAGTGTTAAGTTAGAAAAACTAAAGGTGGTAGAAAAACGATGCGGGCAGCATTATATATGGCAACTGTTACGTCTGTAAGATATAATTCTGCAGTTAAACCTTTTTATAAAAGACCTGTAAAAAAAGGAAAAGCCAAAAAGTTAGCTCTTATCTTGACTTCTTAAACACAATTACCTATGTAAAGGATAAAGAACTTAAAGGCTTAGTTATGCCGTAAGCTGGAACGGACTATATTTTGAGCGAGGTGGATTTAGCTTTACCAAGTGAGATTTAAGCAAGAAAGAAACACATTTATTCCCGGGAAATAAAGATTTTTCTTCTATATAGAGTTATCTCCCAGTTGAGATATTGCTTTTTGACTGATCGTTTAAAGCTTTCCATTGTACTTAGCAGCAATTATCTTTTGCCTAGGTTCATTTTTTGCTTCAGCTTCACTAGAAGAAGTGTCAGCAGTCAATTTCTTTTGTCTCTGTTTTTTCAAAGGTTCATGTTCTTTATCTTTGCTATATTCTTTCTCCGGGTTTATTTTAAGCGGGGTGTCCTTAATCTTTAATTCCCCTTTGCCTATATATCTTACTATACCGTTAATTGCTATTTTCTTCTCCTGTTCTGATAAAGCGTTATATTTTTCATATGCTGTTTTACCTAGAAAATCCTCTAACCAGTCAGGATTTTTTCTTATAGCATCTTATTAAATCCCATTCATATCCTACTCCATTTCCTCCGCTAGTAGTAATATTAAGCGGTATTAAGTGTTTTTGTTTACTCTTATCAGTAAAATGCAAATCTACATTTTTCGTTTCTTTATTTATAATTAAATCACAACTAATACAACAAAATTTAGACAATCCTATGTATTATATTTCTGCACTTAATTGATTATCACGATCTGGAAGTTGTGCTTTTATATACTGTATTATTCTCATTTCAGCATGAGCTTTATCGCTAAGTGGACCATCTAATACAATTTTATATGGTTGTTTTATCGCTTCAATAATTAAATGGACAAATTTTTTACTTGCATCAATAGTATCAGGGTTTAATGCATCTTCTCATTTCATCAAATCTCTTCTAGCTCTAGCTACTGCCTTCACTACTTTTGGACTTACACTGGTTACATTACAGACTTTTTGTTGAACCTCTTGATTATTATTCGGATATTTTTCTAGCTCTTGCAAAATACGTGGTAATATATCCTTATGGTCACTATTATTTTTATAATAATATTGTGCAACATCTAGAAGTAGCGCTTTGCGTTGAGTAGATAGATTTTGTTGTTATAGAAAATTTTTTTGCTCTTCTGTAGGTCAAGCTGTGTAAGTAGCATAATCTTGTAAATATTTAAAAACTTTTGTGGTATGTGTCTCAATTTGTTCAACTTTATTTGTGTTCACACTAGAATTATGTAATTCGTTGAACGCTACTAAAATTTGTTTGCCGTCAAAACATACGGCACTACATTGGCTATTATATTGAATTAACCTACCTAAGGCATCAAAGCGTCTATTTTGTAAAGGAGTATCATTTTCTTTTATAATCTTTGAGTTAAGTCGAGTACGGAAAGCATATGCAAAATTCTGCAGATTTGAGTTGTTGTTGTCATTGAATAGCCCGTGGGTAGGATGCTCGTCAGCAAATCCAACATGAAATACCATATAAGGAACAAGTTGTTTTGGAATAATCTTTTCTGTTTTACTTGCTAAAACCGCTAGAACTGCTAATTTTTCAAAACTTTCATCCAGGGCTTCAATATTATTTTTTTTCTTATAGTGTTCAGTAAGGATTTTTAAGGCAGATATAGATTCGTTTAATATAATACTTTTTAATAAAGCCTCTCTCGATTTTTTATCTCTTATGATTCCTCTACTGTCTGGCTATCTACATATTTAACACACTCTACTGTTAACCTTTCTTTCTGTGCATTTGTTAGATTTGCCATATAAATATTATTTTATAATTTTAATTATTTTCTCCTAAAGCCTCAACGCTTTTCTCAAATATTGAATTATCAACATTACCGTCTACTAAAATCATCATGTTACCTGAAATGCTTTTTAAGCTTTCCGCACCCAAATTGGTTATGTTATTATCTCTTAGATCTCCTAATTTAATTGTTCATAAGAGCTAATTTTTTTAGAGCATTGTTTTTTTGATGTTCGCTATTGTTTCAAAACCTAGATCTCCTATTTCAATATTATTGCTTATGAGTAAAGTTTCTAACGCTTTATTTTCGGTTAATGCAGTAGTAAGTTCTTTTATATTATTACGGGTTAAATTATTGTTATTAAGATTTAGAGTTTTTAACCATGGATTTAATTTTAAAGCAGATGCTATATATTTTATTCCATCTCCTAAGTTATTTGTTTTAAATCTAAAGTATCAATAGGCGTGAGGTTAAAAAACCTTAAATTACTTCTGCACTTTTTTCGGAGATTCTTGTTTCATTTAATATTAATTCTTTATAATATATTGATTAGCCATTAAAGCATGCAGTAATTTTATGACTCCCTCGTTTCTAAGGTTATTATACCCTAAATTTAACGACATTAATTTTGCACTGCTAATATTATTTGCGATAACGTCTATCCCTTCGGCAGTAATATTCATTTGTCCTATATCTAAGGACTTTAACGGTAGTTTTGAATGAAACAACTCACTAATAATTGCTGCTCCTTTATTTCCTACTGCACTACTACCTAATGCTAAAGAACTTAAATTAGGGTGGTTTTTAATAGCATCTATTAATATTCTTAAATCTTCTATTTTCAGCGCAATAGAATTTAAAGATAAATATTCAAGAGAGGTATTATCTGCTAAAGCCTCAATAAGAATTTTTATTTTTTCACTATCTAAAGAAGTAGAATTCAGGTTTAAATGTGATATTTGATTTAACTTTACAATTTTACTTAGATTTTTTATATCATCGTTACTAAGGTTGCTGCCATATAAATCAATTTCTTTTACTACAGTATTTTTCTCTAAAGTTTTAATTACAATTGACAAAAAACTACTATCTTCTTCAAAGGTAGTTCTACACGAACAATTTCAGGATCATTATTCTTAATTTTCTGCAACAATAAATCATTTCGACTAAGGTCAATTTTTTGTCTTTTGGGAGACTCATCTTTCTTCACATCATCTATGCTACACAAGATATCGACATTGCAAAAGGTGGTAGTAATAATTGTTGTTTTACGTCCTATAGCGTCTCCTATCCAACCAAATATTAAAAAGCTCCAAAAGGTCTTAATAAATATGTTGAACAAAAAGCAGATGAATAAATAAAAACTACTTTTGGATCAGCCTTTGGAAAAAACAATTCATTGAATACTACTACCATATGTACATAAAGCATAAGGTCAAAATATTCAAGAAATGTACCAACAGATAATAAACCTATTGCTTCTTTTTGATTACGATTTAAGCTGCTTTGTTCTTTCTCATAGCCGAGCATAATGTCTTTATAAAAAATTAAATTGTAAAGAAACTTATACTGTTTTATATAAAAGTCAATAGGAAATTTCGCTTTATACGATAAATAAGGAAACGAAGTGCAACTTAACTCACTTCATATACTAATGCGTTGATCTTATATGAATATGGCATAACCTCACCGATAGTGGAAAACTAAAACCTATTAAGAACCAAGTTAAATAAAACTTATATCCCAAATATTGTTTGAATAGATAATTAATATATGCAATCAAAGCTACTGAAGCGACAATGATAGCTAAATTAATAAAATGTATTTAATTTTGATTGAGGAAAATCAAAATATTTATAAAACAGCCCCCCAGAATATAGTAAAACCGAGTAATCCCCAAAATACCGTCCATACCCAAGCAAGACAATTCACGTCAATAATTTTAAGATAAGCTACCATCGGTACGGTTAATAGCCATAAAAACGCTCCAAACATATAAGGGTATTTTTGAATAATCTCTTCTTTAGTTACACTATATATAACAGCAATAACCATTATTCCAATTGTTATAGATGCAATAATATCAACGGATAATGATAGCCCTTATAAATCAGCGAAAATCCCATACCGGTTAAAATCACTACTATTATTATTCTTAATAAGGAATATATAATATTTGCAAAAAACCAACCGTCAAATACTACGCCGCTGCTCATATGACCGCTAGGAAAAGCAAAACCTTTAATATTTAGAGCAGGATTCAAAGGTATTTCAAATGTATATTTTAACAATATATTTAAAATTGTAGTGAAAAGTAATACACAAATAGCTTGTGCAAATAGTTGCCTCCTAATATAGTAAAGCCGAGTATTATGATAATCTCATAACACTCTTCTTGTCCAAATAACAAAAAAACTTTTGCTGAATATTGAACAAAATATCCTTATTCATTACTTTACTTAATTTTATTTATATATAATTGAAGTTATCATAAATAATAAGCTATAGATATGAAAAATATTTTCCGCAAATTTGTATTTACTATTTTCGTATGTTTAATAAATTTACAACTAATTGCTGCAAGCTTTAACGAAAAAATACCTTTATATTTTAAATTAACTAACGAAAATCTGTTAGCAGGACAAAATGCGTTAAATATTGACCTTTGCGACTCTAGAATTAAAGAATGGTGTACAAAGCCACAAAGAGAGCTAGGGCTTAACGGCAAAAAAATCAATGATTACATATCTATTTCACCTGATATTAAAGGAGAATGGCGATTTGGCTGGTGGTATAACATAAATTTTACTCCAGAAAGCAATTTTGTAGCTCATCAAACTTATAAGATTACTATCGAAGATTATATATTCCCTAATTTTGTTGGTTTAAAAAGTAATAATATAAGTTTCACGACTTTACCACTACTTCCTATTATTAAAGAAATGAATTATCTACAGGATAATATCGATATTTCCAAAAAATTCGTTCAAACTAAAATAGCTTTTAACTATCCTATCGATCCTAAAACTCTAGAGGAAAGAATAGAGTTTATAAAATCTTCAACTAAAGAAAAATTACCGTTTTCTATCAAATTCAATACCAATAATACGGAAGCTACGATTATTACTAATATACCACCGCTTACAGATAAAGAAGATACAATTTCCGTAATTATAAAAGACGGTGTTAAACCTCTACATGGCGGAGAAGTTTTCACATATAAAAATGTAAAAGATCCAAATAATAAGACGCCAAATAACATAAGATATTCTTATAAAGAAAATGTATTAATTCCAAGTCTATCCTCATATTTAAAAATCACTAATAGTACTGCTACAATTGTTAAAGATGATAAACTAAAACCGGAACAGATAATTATAATTACCACAAATACACCGGTGTCGGGTGAGGAAATAAAAAAACATTTAGAGTTATTTTTATTACCGCAGGATAAGCCGGCTTTCTTAGGAGTTGCAGGCAAAAAAAACTATAAATGGCAAAATCCGAAAGAAATAACCGATGATATTCTTAAATCGAGTGAAAAAATAAATTTTGAGCTTTTATCTTCCGTCCCAAGCATTACTACTATGCATAGTTTTAAAGTAGATACGTTTGCCTCAAGAGCTTTGCTTGTTAAAGTAAATCAAGGTGTTAAAACATCGGATAATTTAACACTCGGCTCAGATTATTTTCAAATCGTACAAATACCGGATAACCCTAAAGAAGTTAAGTTAATGTCCGACGGTTCTATTCTTTCATTAGCCGGCAAAAGAAAGCTTCCCGTATATTCACTTGGCATAGATAAATTATATTTAGAAATCGATAGGATTAATCAGCAAGAAGTTAATCATTTAATTAGCCAAACAAATAGATATAATATTTTCCAAAACCCGACTTTTATAAATGAATATACCTTTAATGAGTATAATATTTCCGAGGTATTTCAAGAGGAAGTAATAGTGAACTCTCAAAATTTAAATTTACCTCATTATACCGATTTAGATTTCAGTAAATATTTTAATTTAGAAGAAGCAGGCAGCTATTCCAAGGGGTTATTTCTAGCAAAAGTTTATGCTAAAGACAATAATAACATTATATCTCAAGATAAAAGATTAATTTTAGTTACCGATCTTGGTTGTATAGTAAAAACCGATAAAACCGGGACGCATCATATCTTTGTTTCTTATATCAGTAACGGTAAACCGGCTGGAGGCGTAAAAGCAGATATTATAGGACTTAACGGTGAGGTGTTAGTAAGCAGCAAAACCGATAGTAAAGGACATGCCGTTTTATCAAATATAAATGATTTTTCAAAAGAAAAAACTCCAGTGGCTTATATATTAACTACTAAGGATGATTTTGCATTTATGCCGTATAGTAGAATTGATAGACAAGTTAATTATTCTCGGTTTGATGTAGCAGGAGCCGTTAGTTCTGATCAAGGGTTAAAAGCTTATTTATTTTCCGATCGTGGCATCTATAGACCAAACGAGCAAGGTCACATAGGCATTATGCTCAAACAAACCGACTGGCAAGGAAAATTTGACGGCTTACCTTTAGAAATACAAGTAACTAACCCTAGAGGAAAAGTAATAGATAAAAGTAAAATAGTTCTAGATGCAGAAGGATTCGGCGAATATTTATTCTCAACGCTTGATGATGCCTTAACCGGCTTATACAATATAAGCTTATATTTAGTAGGAGATAAAGGCAGCAATAACTATCTTAATAGCGTGTCTGTCAGGGTTGGTGATTTTCAGCCTGACCGCATGAAAATAAACATAAACTTCAATAACTCACAAGATGAGCTATGGACAAATCCAAAAGATCTTAAAGCAACAGTTAATCTCATAAATCTTTACGGCACTCCTGCAGAAAATAGAAAAGTCAGCGGCTTTATTGATATTAGACCTACCGAGTTTTTCGTACCTAGATTTAAAGAATATAAATTTTATAGTAGCAAAGGAAATAAAGAGTTTTTTTACGAACGTTTAGGAGATATTACTACCGACTCTAAAGGTACGGCAAACTTTGACCTTAACCTTGAGAAATATTATAACGCTACTTTTAATCTAACATTTTCAGCAGAAGGATTTGAGCCTGATTCAGGAAGAAGCGTAAACGCAAGCAAATCGCTTATAGTGTCACCTCTGCCTTATATTATAGGATTTAGAAGCGATAGCGATCTAAAATATATTAAGACAAAAACAAGCGCGGCAATAGAATTCATAGCCATATCAAATAAAGCAGAAAAAGTAGCTGCACCTAATTTAACTCTTAACTTAAAAAAGATTAATTATGTAAATAACTTAGTAGCAGATAGTAACGGTAATTATTCTTACAGTTCAGTACCTATTGAGACTAATATATCTTCTGACAAAATTAATATCACGGCAAACGAAAGTTATATTTATAAAGTGCCTACTAAAGAAGCAGGCGATTACGTTATTTACTTAACCGATAAAGAAGATACAATCTTTGCCCAAGCTGAATTTTCGGTAATAGGTGAAGGAAATGTTACGGCTAATTTAACAGACAAAGCAAATTTAAAAGTTAAACTTGATAAAGATGATTATACAGCCGGCGATACTATTCTTTTAAATATTATAACTCCTTATACAGGTTATGGGTTAATTACTATCGAGACCGATAAAGTACATAATTTTGAATGGTTTAAAGCTGATGAAAATAATAGCATTCAAGAAATAAAAATTCCTGACGGCTTTGAGGGTAAAGGATATGTAAATGTACAATTTATAAGAGACATAGAAGCTACGGAAATCTTTATATCACCGTTTAGCTATGCAGTAGTACCGTTTACTGCGGGCATTTATAAACATAAACAAGATATTGGATTAACACTTCCTGCAAAAATCAAATCGGGAGAAAAGCTAGCAATTCGTTACCGTACTACAAATCCCGGTAAAATAATAATATTTGCTGTTGATGCAGGGATATTATCATTTGCTGGTTATCAGACTCCCGACCCGCTTAATTACTTTATTAACGATAAAGCCTTGGAAGTCCGAACATCACAAATCATGGATTTAATATTACCTGAGCGTCCTTTATTAATGAAAGCTTATATGGCGGCTCCTGCCGGAGACGGTTGTATAAATGTCGCTCGAAACCTTAATCCGTTTAAAAGAAAAAGCCAACCTCCCATAGCATTTTGGTCAGGAATTTTAGAAGCAGATCTTGATGAGAGAGAAGTCACATTTGATATACCAAGCTATTTTAACGGCACTTTAAGAGTTATAGGGGTAGCCTCAAGCCTTGACTCTATAGGAACTTCCAAAGCTGATTTATTAGTCCAATCCGATCTTATTATCAATCCAAATTTACCTTTATTTGTAGCTCCAAATGATGAATTTACAGTACCGGTAACAATATTTAATAACCTAAAAGATTCAGGAAATGCTCAGGTTTTTCTAAATATTGAAACAAGTGAAGGACTTAAAATATTAGATTATCCTAAAGAGATCCCGATAGACGAAAATAAGGAAGCTACTATTAATGTTAAATTAAAAGCGACTGATCAACTCGGTTCGGCAGATTTAAAGGTTGTGGCTTCTATAAATCACCTAAAGCCGGATATAATATCTATGGCAGTAGTACATAGCTCCGAATTAACTAGTACTACGAGCGTTCGCCCTGCTAGTCCAAGCGTTACAACAGTTAATACAGGCTTTATTACAGACAACAAGGCTAATTTAAAAATCTTACGGGATGTATATCCTGAATTTGCTAAACTACAAATTTCCGCTTCTAAATCACCGCTAGCTATTATTTCTGGCTTTAAAGATTTCCTAGATAATTATCCTTATGGTTGCACTGAACAATTAATAAGCCAAAATTTTGCCAATATTTTATTATATAATGAACAAGAACTAGTTCAGATTCTTAAAACTGATCGTAAAAACATGGATGAATCATTATCAAAAATATTTCAAACTTTATCAGAACGTCAAAATTATGACGGTGGATTTAGATATTGGAACAATTTTAATGACGATTCCGATCCATTTATTTCCGTTTATGCTATGCATTTCTTAAGCGAGGGAGCAACTAGATATTTAGCCGTTCCAAGTGATACATTTAATCAAGGTATTTACTATTTAGAGAATATGGCTAACAGATCAATAAACTCCTTAGATGAAGCAAGAGAAAAGGCATATGCGGTTTATATCCTGACGCAAAACAGCGTTATTACTACAAGCTATATTGCAAATATTTTAAAATATTTAGACGAGTACCATAAAAATACATGGCAAGATGATTTGACTAGCGTTTATTTAGCAGCTAGCTATAAAATGCTGCAAATGAATGAAGAAGCGGAGAAATTATTAGACAGATTTACTCTAAATAAACCTATATCAAAAACAGACTATCAGTATTACAATCCTCTAATAAAATATAGTCAGTATTTATACTTAATTGCTATGCATTTTCCAGAACGGTTAAAAGACTTTGACCCAAAAATTGTACAGGATATCGCTCTTTTTGCTAAAGATAACTATAATAGCCTATCCGCAAGCTATGCTATTATGGCAAGTCTTGCCTATGCCGATAAAATAAATCATGTAGATGAGGCTACTATTAAAGTAACCTCTACAGATAAAGAAGTTACTTTAAAAGGCAATAAAGTGATGATTGCTGAGCTGTCGGTAGAAAATAAGAATATCGACTTAACATCCTCAAGTAACGGCTTTTTCTATCAGCTTTTAACTTCAGGCTATGATAAGCAATTAACAGAAAATAAAGAGATAGTTAAAGGCATAGAAATAACAAAAAAATATCTCGATGAAAATAATAAAGAGGTTAGCAAAGTAAAATTAGGTGATAATATTACGGTGGAAATCACCATGCGTTCAGGTAGTAATAAAACCTTGAGCAATATGGTGCTAATTGATTTATTACCGGCAGGCTTCGAGCTTTTACCGGATAACAACCACATCAATATATTAGAACGCACGCAGGAAGTAATGATATGGAAACCGATATATATAAATAATCGTGATGATAGAGTTATGATTTTCGGTACTATTTCTGATCAAAAAATGACGTATCAGTATAAAATCAAAGCAGTTAATAAGGGCATATTCTCTACTCCTGCTATTTACAGTGAAGCTATGTACGACCCTCAAACTTACTATCGTGGTGTTATAGGCAATATTATTGTGGAGTAGCATTACCCGCACGGTTTTTATGTCATTCCCGTGAAGCATTGTTGCGTGGACCGGTAAATGCTCTCTATGTCATTCCTGCAAAAGCGGGAATCCAGTAAAACCTACAAAAAACTTGTTTTTTTAGGTTTATTTTGTCAATATTAAGACTACTTTTTCTGGATTCATGCTTTCGCAGGAATGACATAGTAGGAGTTTATCCCACAATTACTTTCAGCTTCTCTATAGTTTTTGGATCTTTTACAAGTTCTAAAAATATTTCCTGCTCATAGGCAAGTAGCTCTTCTTCATTTGTTTCATTATGTGTATCAATAATATCTTGAAATTTGCTAAGCACCTTATTTTGTAGATCGTTATATTTTGATGTATCTATTGCTGTTGCTAAATTTATTTTAGGCAAAGTAATTTTATGCGGAATCGGTACTATCTTTTTAGGTAGGTTTAATTTTAAAGCTTCCTCTAAAATATAATGCTTGTTCATATTTACGTGCATATTCTCTACATCATAATCTGCTGTAAAGTAATCCGGCTGCACTTGTTTTATTCTGCTCTATAATATTGCTGATATTTCTAATTAGTTTAGTTTTATTACCATTACTTCAAGCAAACATTTCGGTAACACCGCCCCACCCGGATATTAAACCCACACCAAGTTCTACAAGCCCTGCGTTAAGTTCTTGATTTCCTATAATAAAGCTTGAGTGCAATAACAGCTCATATCCACCTCCAAGTGCCACACCAAGACCACAAGCTAATAACATGTACAGAGGAATATTTTAAGTGGAGCATGGTTTGCTGTCCCAGCTTTAGTAAATTCTCTAGATCGTGAAAATTCTTATCTTCAATATAAGACAGAAGAAGTTTTAAATCAGCACCGGCAGAAAAATTATTTCCTTGCGGATAAATATAAAGATTTTTACCGTCATTTTCGGCTTTACTTGCTGCTTCTTGTAGTAAATAAAACACCTCATGATTTAAACAATTCATTTTTATAGTAATAACAAAAATCAAAACATCTTGATAAAGTATTAATTTTGCCGAGCTATTCTCTAATACTAATCTGACTTTCTTGTAAAATATCTTTGTGAGAATTAAATTTTTGTTTATCGATTTTTTGATATTCTTTATTGGCTAAATATTGCGGAAGTGGGATATGCATTAAATCGGCATTTTTAATTACCGAATTCCAACCGTTTTTAGCCGCTATAGTCAATAATTCAAATGGACCATATTTCCAGCTGTAACCAAGCTTCATAGCAGCATCGATATCATAAATATTATCCGTAACCGACGAAATTAGACCTGCTAAATAAACATAAAACTCCGTGATAATTTCAGTAAAAAATTTACCGTAAACCGAATCACTTACAAGAAGCGCATCAAGATCAAAATATCTACTTTTTGAACAGGACTATATGATAAGTCGTTTATATTGATAACTTCTTTAATCTTTTTGCCATTTGATACCGATAAACGATAAAATCCACCGTCACCTTTACGTCCAATTAACTGCTTCTCTATCATCTTATCAAGAACAGGGGTCTTTACATATTATTTTATGATAAGCATCATTTGCAGGAAGAGAGGCAAGTAATGAACTTGAAATTAACTTCATTACGTCATACCCGATTAGATCATATAAACCGAAAATTCCGGTACTCGGCAACCCCAAAAATGTAGTAAATATTTTATCTATAGTAGCAACATCAAGATTCTGACTTATCGCTTTACGGGCTACTAATTCAAGTAAAAAATACCCTACTCTATTAGCAATAAAACCAGACGTATCATTACATTTTACTATAATTTTACCAAGCGTTTTCGTTAAGAACTCTGATACTCTTTCTATTACTTCAGCCTTTATCATAGGGTCTATAATTAACTCAAGCAGTTCCATATTATCTTGGCGGATTGAAGAAATGCGTAATAACGAACCTAGATTTAATATTATCTGGTAAATTCTCTTTGAGTCTTTCAAGCGGTAATGTAGAGGTATTAGAAGCAATAATTGCATCTTCTTTAAGATAAGGAATAATTTTATTATATAATTGGTGTTTGATTTCTAACTTCTCAACAATAACTTCAATCACTAAATCACATTCTTTAATTAAATCTAAATCATATTCTAAATTACCGATGGTAATGAAATTTGCTTTATCAGGAAAAGATAAAGGTGGAGGTGGAGGTTTTTGTTTATGCAAATTTTCTTTAGCGGTGTTAACTATTTTATTAGGATCATCGGAATCTTTAGCGATAATATCAAGCAGCACTACTTTATAAGAGGAATTAGCAATTAACGCTGCAATCCCTGAACCGATTACTCCCGCACCAATAACACAAACTTTTTTTATTTTATTTTGCATAAGTTACCTTCTGTGTTACCCCGTGCCTTGACCATGGGGTCCAGTTAAAAATACTAAAAATTTTTATTATTTTTTGGATCCCGTGGTCAAGCCAAGGGATGACATCGAGTGTGTTTTTCGATACACACAACCATGTCCCCTTGCAATAACGTTATGTCATAGCAACACTTAAGACTTTTACCGACGCCACCCCCGGCTTGTCGTAAAATTTTAGCACATTCATTTATAGTAACAGCAGTGGTAATGACATCATCGACTAATAAGATTTTTTTACTTACAATATTATACTTTGTGTTAAATTTGATACTACCCTTTATATTATTTTTGTGTTGTTTTCGTAGGAGAAAAGTCTGAGACTTAGTCCACTTTGCTTTAGTTAAAATCTCAGCTTTTAACATTTTATCGGTAACTTTTGCAATTTCCATAGCTAAAATATGAGCAGGATTATACATGCGTAGGTACAGGTATGATTAAATCAATATCTTTTATATCCTCGCTGCTATATCTATTATATAAAAGCTTAGCAAAGATCTTAGCAAATATCGTCTTATCTTGATATTTAAACTGATGAACTATTTTTTTGCTATGCTCATTACACTTAAATAAGCTGCGAGCAAACTCATAATTAGGTTTGTTGCTATAACAATTTCCACAAATGCAGTTATCTAAGATTTTTATACTAAATCTTTGTCGACATATACTACAATAGGGTCTTGCTATAAACTCTAGCTTCTTCCAACAACCGCTACAAAATTCACCGCTCCCCCTAGTATTTCCGCACCGCTTAAACATCTCTGCGGCAAGATATAATCTATAAGATAATTATAAGTCTTTATTAACAATTAAAATCCTCTTGAAGATTCATAGTGTTTAGAAGCATTCGGTGTTGATTGTGATGATGGTGCGCTAGCACCATAACGAACCCCCTTGCCACGTGACAAATTCTCTTGCATATGTTGGCTTGCTCATGAGCTTTATTTTGCTCAGGTTTTACTTTATTACTAACATTTGGAGTTATAAAAGATTAAAATATTTCTTCTTTTTTACCGTATATTTCTTTTAAATCACCAAATTGTGATTCAACAAAATAACCGACTCCTACTTTTACTGCCGATTTAACTTTTGCAAAATTAGTTTTTTCAGCAGGAGGAGCAAATTCAGGTCTCGCTGCAACCTTTGCTCTAGTTACATTAAAATGCTCTCTTAGCTGCCCTTCACTTAATTGATCAATTTTAGGGGGTATAGTTAAAAATTCTTCTAATGCTTTGGTATCTATTTTTGCTTGCCTTTCTTTTTCAAGCAAGTCTTTCTTATCTTCATAATTGCCTATTGATGTTTTAAACTATTTATTTGATTTATTTTATCTTTTTTTCGCTCCATACGCACTAAATTAGCATCTCCTTCACCTATTACATTAGCTCCGCTCCTCCTCCAATAGCACCTGCTACTAAACCGCCTATAATACCGCCTACAGCGCTTACTTGTGCTACTAAAGATATCGTCTCTAAGGTAGTATCTTGCTTTTAAAATCTCTTTAGTTCTAGTTGTATTTAATTTTTCAGATTCAACTTTTTCTTGGTAAATTTTAGATAATTGAGTATCCAAGACATTTTTAAGTTCAGGGCTATCTTTTGCTTTATCTATTCGAGTAGTAACTACTAACTCTGATTGCTTCACATAATTAGCTTTAATACTTTCTAGTGTATCAACCGGATCATAAGCTTTTGCTACTTTTTCTCCAACGTTAATTACTCCTTCTACTAATATTAGTAGGACTAGCGATAACTTTACTGCCCTCCTGTAACACTTCGATTACTACTCCACTTGCAGCGTTCTTTTTCCTGCTGGCTTATTTTACGATTGCCGTTCTCCTGTGAAGGCTCAGAAGCTTTTGTTTGTGCTGCTTCTAAAAGCTCTACTCTTTCAGGAGTATTTATTGAAGATTTAAGCTTATTATCTTCTGCTGCATTTTTTATTCCTTCTGCAGGAGTATTAATAGATGATTTACTGCTTAAATTTTCTTTACTCATGCATATCTCATAAAATTATGTTCTATGTTATTTCACATTCTATGTCATTCCCGTGAAAGCGGGAATCCATCTTTTAAAAAGTATAAACAAACAATGCTTTTATCGATTCTTGATTACTGGATTCCCACTTTCGCGGGAATGACATCAGAACTAGCTAGAAATGATACAAAAGAACACTCACCTCTTCCCCATCGCATAGCTAGTAATCAAGTTTTTTACAGGTTTAAAATTATTGATCACCTTAAATCCTATTTGTCTTAAACATCTTAAATTTTTGGAATGATTTGAAAAAATATTATTTAACTCATCAGTCAGCTTATACATAATAAAATTATCCTCTTGCCTTAACTTTTGATATTCTTGTAATGGGCCATTATTACTAACTATCATACTCAAAATCTCTATATCCTTTATGCCCTGATTAAGCCCTTGTCCGGCTAGCGGATGTACTGTGTGGGCAGTGTCGGCAATAAGCACTATACGGTTATGAAAATATCTATTTGCTATACGGGCTTTTAGTGGAAAGCTACTAATCTCACTATCAATAGTAATTTTACCTAGGGAATTACCGGCATTTCTTTGAGTTAAAAACCTAACTTCTTCTACAGGCAAATTAACAATTAAAGCAGCCTGATCAGAAGAAGTTGACCATATTACGGATGAAGCATATTGATCTTTTAAAGGCAGCAAAGCAAAAGGACCAAACGGCAGGAAATGCTCCATAGCACAATTTTCATGCGGCTTTTCATGCTTAATATTAAATGTAAGAGCAGTTTGATAAGGTTTCTCAATTTCATTAGCAAAGTAATGAGACCTCACTTTTGAATTTGCTCCGTCACATATAATTAATAAATTACACTTAATTTGGTTATCATCAAATTTTATAATCGAGTAGTCATTATGGCTTATAACCTCTTGATATTGATTATTATCAATTAATGTTATCAACGGATTATTAGTTATTTTTGACAATAGCATTTTTTTAAAGTCGCTATTCTTAACCACATATCCAAGTACAGCGTCAGCGTCATTTCGTAAGTCTAATATCTCTGAAGCCTGATTATCTACTACATATATGTCTTGCATTTCTGCTACAAACTTCTCAAGCTCTTCCCATATATCAATAGAGAATAAGAAATTTTTAGAATGCGGAGTTAAAGCAGTAGTTCTTATATCTTTAAAAAACTCTGGGCTTTTTACCGATTTACTCTCGAATATAGTAGTTTTTATACCCTTTTGTGCAAAAGAAAGCGCCGTTAACATGCCGCTAAGACCGCATCCTAAAATTACCGTATTAGACATCTTCCCAAACTCTTCTACTTCTAGAGGTAATTTGTGCGTCGATCCGATACTCGCATCCTCACGTACGCTTGTGTACGCTGCGGTGCTGCGTTTCGTGTCTCCTACAAATTCCTCGCTATAAGCGAATTTGGCAAGATGTCTATCAATCTGTTTTGTTTTCATTCGATTCATTTATGAAATATTTTAAATATCCGTTTGTTGCTATAAAGCTTAGAAGAAAATAAATAATTGCTATATCCAAATATGAACTATTGCCTGAGTATAAACCTAAACAACAAATCAATACACTCGCTAAAGTCGTGAAGCTATTTAAAATCAATAAATTTGTAAAAATATCCGTTTTGCTGATAAATAGGTAGGTTATTAAGCAAATAAATAATGAAATAATAATTAAAAAGATGTTAAGCATAATTTTTCGGTTTTACTGTTGGATACACAATCGTCATCGTCATTGCCAGGAAATTACGAAGTAATTGACGAAGCAATCTCAGGAGCTTGTTATTATTTCATGAGATTGCCACGCTCCCTACGGTCGCTCGCAATGACGACTTGGATATCATACCCCTCTCATTATATATAATCATTTATGACACTACAAACTGCAAATAAAATTAATTAAAATTCCTTAAATAATTTTAATATTATGTAATCTTAGCCAACCTTTACATTATAAATAGCTATTGTGACAAAAATGTTATAAAAAAATGTTGCTTTCTTTTACATTCGGCATTAACGTATATATTTAGGTTCTTGCGTACGATTGCTAATTGATTTAATATTTTACGATATTTTTTGCTGCAAATTATAAGATTTTTTTTGAAATATGAATAACTAATTCTTTCAAAAATCTTATTAATTGTCGCTAAAAAATATCGTAAAATATTAAATCAATTAGCAATCGTACGCAAGAACCTAGTATTAATATTTTTAAGGTAAATTGTAATGTCACAACTAGATGTTTTAATAGTAGACGATGAAGAGAGTATACGAAATCTCATTGCTGCAAATTTGAAAGATGAAGGTTTTAACCCTAAGGTTGCCGCTAATAGTACTCAAGCCCTTAAAATACTTTCCGAAAAACCGGTCTCTGCAGTTGTACTTGATATTTGGCTTCAAGGAAGCGAAATTGACGGACTTGGGATTTTAGAGATAATAAAAAAACGCTATCCTTTAATGCCGGTAATAATTATTAGCGGTCACGGTACTATAGAAACAGCAGTAAATGCTATAAAAATGGGTGCTTACGATTATATAGAAAAACCGTTTAATAATGATAAATTAGTTATTTTACTTACAAGAGCTTGTGAAGTAACAAAGTTAAAACGCGAAAATATAGATTTAAAATCAAAGGTTATAGATAAAACTGAATTAGTAGGCGAATGTTCGGTAACTTTAAAATATAAAATGGCAATAGCAAAGGCAGCTACCTCTAGCTGTCGTATAATGATTCACGGTAAAGTCGGTAGCGGTAAAGAACTTGCAGCAAGATTAATTCATAAACAATCTAAAAGGGTTAATAATCCGTTCATTATTTTCAGCCCTACCTGTATGACTACGGAAAAAATCAATCAAGAATTATTCGGCGAATTGGAAAAGCAGGCAAATAATAAACGCCCTACTATCTTAGAATTTGCCAATAACGGTACTTTATATATAGATGAGGTCAGTAATATTCCTATTCCTATCCAAGTAAAATTATTAAAATTCCTTAAAGATCAAACTATTACAAAACCTTGCGGAAAAAATATTAAAATTGATATAAAAATTATCACCGGTACTTCTAAAAATATCCAAGATGAAGTTAATAATGGCAAATTCCTAGAAGATCTATATTATCGCCTTAATGTATCCTCTCTAAAAGTACCTTCATTATATGAAAGAAAAGAAGATATACCGCTACTCGTTAAGTATTTTGTTAAGCAACTTTCAAAATTTTCAGGTTTAAAAGAACGTAGCTTTGCCGATGAAACTATCGCTGCTCTTCAATCCTATGAATGGCCGGGCAATATTAGACAATTACGTAACGTTGTTGAATGGACTTTAATTATGAATCCGTTAACTACAGGTAATAATGAAATTATAAAACCTTATATGATACCTTCTGAAATATTAGCAAATAGTGCTAATCTTACAAAACTTGAAGATAGCTTTGATATGTTATCTATGCCGCTTAGAGAAGCTAGAGAAGTTTTTGAGCGTCAATATCTATCGGCACAAATGAGTCGTTTTAATAATAATATTTCAAAAACATCCTCATTTGTCGGTATGGAAAGATCGGCTTTGCATCGTAAATTAAAATTATTAAGCTTACATATACCTCCTACAAATAGAATAAATGACGAAGAATATGAGGAAGCAAATGCTTAAAGTCATATCAATAATTACGATTTATTTGTTATTAAGCAGCTGCTCCGAATCTACTCGTGATGCGAACGGATTACTTACGGATAGCCAAAGCACGGTAATTCGGAATTATATAATATCGCAAAATTCTAAAAACCTTAAAGTGAACCTTAAAGAGAAGTTCGGTTCAAATTTAAAAGGAGTAAAATTAATAGGAGTACAGCTAATAAATGAAGATTTATCAGGAATAGATTTGACTTCCTGCGAAATATTACGTGCTGATTTTGCAGGTAGCAATTTAGACAAAGCAATACTTACAAATGCTATAATTCAAGAAAGTAATTTTGCAGATTCGGTAATAAAAAATATTTCCGGATATCATTCTGACTTTCAAGGTTCAATTTTTCACAATATAACATTACAAAATACAAATTTTGTTCAATCAAATTTTAGCGATACTGCTTTTAATAAAACTACTATAATAAATGTCAACTTTGAAAATTCTAAATTTAGTCATGTATTATGGAGCAATAATACTATCGACGGTGTTAATTTTCAAAAAGCTAACCTACAGAATAATAGCTTTAAAAATACTAATATAACAAATTCAATATTTTACGGTACGGATTTAGAAAAAAGTATAATAAAGAATACCAATTTTACTAATAATTATTTTGAATCTAGCAACCTAAGTCAAACTACATTAACAGCAGTAATAATTAAGGATTCTAACTTCACACAAAGTATTTTTAATGAAGTAAATTTTAATAACGTACAAAGTAATAACTCTTGCTTTTCATACGCTTCCTTTCAAGATTCAACATTACAAAATATTAGCCTTACTAAATGTGATTTACAAAATAGTACAATTAGTAGTTCAGTTTTAAAGCATTTTAAAATCAATAATGCGATATTAAATAATATGAGTCTAAACGATAATAAATTTAATACTTTATCAATAAAAAATAGTAATGCTAATTTTGTAAGGATTAATAAAACTAAAGGCTCAAATATTACTTTAGATAATATTAGCTATACTAATAATATTTTTAGTAATAATGATTTTAAACAA
This sequence comes from Rickettsia conorii str. Malish 7, assembly GCF_000007025.1. Taxonomy (NCBI): domain Bacteria; kingdom Pseudomonadati; phylum Pseudomonadota; class Alphaproteobacteria; order Rickettsiales; family Rickettsiaceae; genus Rickettsia; species Rickettsia conorii. The sequence goes on from NC_003103.1 coordinate 800,682, forward strand.
TTTATAGTGATTAATACTGACTTAAACAGCAGTGAAATAATAAACTCAAATATAACTAACGGACAATTTAATAATATAAATTTTTCTAAATCTTTAATACAAAACGTAAATTTTTCAGATGTTAAAATTACTTTAGGCAATTTAAACCAAGTAGCTCTAATAAATTCCACTCTAACAAATACTGCGGTTATTAACTCCGTCCTTTCTAATTCGCAAATAAATAATATTAACTACCAAGCGTATTCCAGTTTTATTAATACTAATGTTTCTAATAATATTATTTTAAATAGTGATAATTCGAGCAAAATTCTACCAAATAATATAGTAATAAATTCGGTAAAAGATTTGCAAAAAATAACTCACTTAGCAAATATGAATTTAACAAATTTTGACTTGAGCAACTTAATATTTGATAGAGTAGATTTTTCAAATAGTATCTTTAAAAATGCTAACCTAACAAATACGGTAATAAAAAATTCCATTTTAAAAGAGGCTAATTTTTCTGCAGCAATACTTACTAAAACAGATTTTTCAAACTCAATATTAACAGATAGTATATTTAAATCAGCTAAAATTGATCAGGCGGGCTTTAATAACTCCGACCTAACAAATGCCGATTTTACCGAAACAGCAATTAAAGATACTTCGTTTGATAAAGCTAAGACAAGCGGAATGAAAGGAGTAGAATAATCTTTAAATACCTTGGTCCTTATACGAACATTCAGTATGTCATCCCCGCGTGGCATTGTTGCGTGGATCAGTAAATGCTCTTTATGTCATTCCCGCGAAAACGGGAATCCAGTAAAACATATAAAAAATTTTTTATATGCTTATTTTGTTAAAGGTATAATTTTGTCCAATATTAAGGGTTATTTTTCTAGATGCCTGCTTTCACACAGGAAGAACATAACATTTACCTTTGGTTGCTCTTGGAAGACTTTGCTTTATTAGTAGGAGTATTAGACGGTGTAAATGAATTATTATTTATAAAAGCAGTAGGACTTTGTTGCTTCATTCTATTAATAATTTGTTGTTGTTTAAGAGTATTTATCTTTTGTTTTCCGGCTATCCTTATAGATTGAGTAATTTTGGCAGTTTCTACAAATATTTCCTTAGGAGTTTGTAGCTGATCAATTCGCTCATAATGTTTTTTAAGAAACTCTTCTTTTATCTTTGGCTTTATTCCTTTCAAATCAACATATGTTCTATATAACTTCTTTAATTTTATTTGTTGCTTGGAAGATTGGTGAGGAAGTGATTTAATCGAATTAACAAGACTACTACCTATTTCTTTTATAATATTAACTGCAGGCGAAGCTATTTTCTTTATTCCTTCATAAATTTTACCTAACCAACTAGCAATAACATCTAATAGTTTAGGCGCATATTCTTTAGATATAGGGGGTATATCCCTAATAATATCTCTCGCTTCAGTTAGATTATGAGCTAAATGGAGTAATGCTTTTTTCTCCTCTAACTCGGTAGAACGATTAGCATATGAACTAGCTATATCTGCCTGAGCATCTATAGTATCGGTAATTATTGCTTTAGTATCATTAAAAGAAAGATCTATAGGTGTCTTTTTTTGCGTTATAGGACTGTCTTCTCTTAATTTATCTAGCCTATCACGTATTGCTTGGTCTTTTTGATCATTAAGGCTTTTACTTTTTTGTTCTAGTTTAAGCTCAGATTGCAGCTGCTCAATTAGATCGTCTACTTCATTACCGGATTTTTTTGTGGGGATATAAGGTCTATCTTGGAGCTTTGCAAACCTTTCTTCTAATTCTTCAAGTGATGGAGGAGTGCCTTTAAGTTTTGCTAGTCTTTCTTCTAATTCTTTTATTATTTGATCGTCCTGCTTTTTCTTAGACATATATATACCTCTATAATAATTCCTAGGTTTTGTAAAAGAAAATTAATAAGATTTTTGTAATAATAGTTATTCCTATTTCAAAAAAATCTTATGATTTACAACAAAAAATAGATTAATTTAATTTTCCGCATGCAAAGCCTAGTTATTAATAACACAAACTACTAACTAAAATAAAGTATTTTTTGATATGAGTTAAGATATAATTATATAAAGCTAGCATTATCCGTGTGGATCAGTTTTGCCATTATCACCTAGTTCCTTGATCACGGGGTCTAATTAAAAATACTAATAATATTAGTATTTTAAGTTGTTTTCTGGATACCACACAATTCAGCTAATTCTGCACATGCCTTATTTTCTCATATAACTTTAAACATTTTTCTTTTTTAACCATTCCCTCACTTCATCAGTAGTGTAAGTTTTAAAATCAGGGGCATTAATTCTTTGCAAAGCAATTTTGCATCTTCTGAATCTTCTTGTATTTCCTGTAGATAATCTTCAATTGCTTTACGTACTATATATACCCTTTTGATCTGTCTAAGTTTTTTGCTGACTATGCTAAACTATTATTTAGTTCGTCCGGAATAGTTAAATTCAGTCTTGCCATCTTGTGACCTATCTTTAATTAATAACACTTACGACACATAATAGCACAAACTACAAACTGAAAAAAGCTATAAATACTTATCCAACACGTCCGACATAATTTTACGAGCTACAGGGGCGGCGGCTTTACTACCGCCTCCGCCATGATCAATAAAGACGGTAACGGAATAACTAGGATCGTGATAAGGAGCGAATCCTAAGAACAAGGCATGATTACGCCTCTCCCAAGCAATAGATTTACGGCTTAAATCATCTTTAGCATTTAGTTTGCCTTGCACCTGCGAAGTACCGGTTTTACCAGCGAGCTGCCTATTTTTGCCTAAAATTCTATTATAATACGCCGTACCTCCCGCAACATTAACGGTATTATACAAACTTTCTTGGATTATTGTGATATTTTCGGGCTTAATATTGACATTATAAAATTCCGGATCATTTTTTAATATTCTAGGCGTATACAGTTTACCGTTACTTGCAATAGCTGTAATAAACCTTGCAAGCTGCATCGGCGTTACCCCTAGAAACCCCTGTCCGATTGCTAAATTAAAACTATCTCCTATTGACCAAGGAAGCTTTAATTTTTTCTTTTTCCACTCTTTTGACGGTACAAACCCGCTACTTTCAGGAGCTAAATCAATACCGGTTTTTGAACCGAGGCCAAATTCTCTTGCAACTTCAAGAATTTTATCCGGACCTACTATTCTTGCTAATTCATACATATAAATATTACAAGAATGCTTTAAAGCAGACATCATATCTAACGTTCCGTGTCCGCTATGATTCCAACATCTAAAGCTATTAGTACCAAGAGCAGAGCTACCGTCGCAAAAAACGGTTTTATTAGGATTAATGCCTACTTCAAGGGCTGCAAGTACGGTAATTATTTTAAAAACCGAGCCTGGAGGATAAGAATTTTGTATTACCTTATTAATTAAAGGCTTATAAGGATCACTCGTTAAACTTTGCCAATAATTTTCCGATAATTTACTGAAATGATTTGATTCAAAACCCGGAGTGGAAGCACAAATTAGTACATTTCCGGTTTTAGTATCCATAACTATTGCCGAAGAACCTTTAGGATTTAAATATTGCTGGATATTTTGCTGAAGAGACACATCGATATTTAAATGCATATCTTCGCCCGATTTAGTAGGGGTTCCTGCTATTTCTCTTACCTGCTTACCGTAAGCGTTTACTTCAACTTTTTTATAACCAAATGCTCCTCTTAGTTTGTTATCGTAATATTTTTCAATACCGGATTTACCGATATTAAAATCGCTTAAACTATGTATATTTAATTCCTGCTTCTCGTGCTCATTTATTTGACCAAGATAACCGATTAAATGAGAAGTAACGCTTGAAAAAGGATAAAACCTTAAATAACCTATATCAATAAATATTGAAGCGAGTTTATGCTTTTGTTCTTCAATCATTGATACTTGCTGCCAATCAAGCTGATCAAATATTATTAAAGGAGTGTGGCGACTAGATTTTTTAATTTTTTGCTTAATATAATTATATTTTTCCGGAGATAAATTTAGAATATTACTAATTATTTCTAATTCATCCCTATAATTATTATTAATGCTTCTATCTATTACTAGCTGATAACATGGTTTATTAGTAGCTAAAATATTGCCGTCTAAATCGTAAATTCTTCCTCTAGTCGGTGGAAGTACAACAAAATTAATACGATTCTTATCCGATAAAGTCTTATATTCTTCGCTTTTAATAAGCTGTAAATAAAACATTCTTATTCCAAGCAACGATAAAAATCCGAGTTTACCTAATCCGATTATAAAGGCTCTTCGTGAAATTAACTCACCATGTAGTATTTTCTTATTTAGCATACTTTTTAAAGTAATTCATAGGAGAGTCAAGTACAAGACGAATTATATTATAAGAAAATATAGTTGTTAAAAATTGAAAGAAAATTATTAAATATCCGTCTGCTTCTAGTTTCTTGATTGTTATTAGTAAATATTTAAAATTCAATATAAATAAACAATAAACGCAAAAAATAATGAAATTTATTAAATAGTTTTTAGCTACAAAATATTTTGAAGATAATTTATAAATCGTATATGCCGATAAAAAAACTAGCGAATTTGTACCGATAGGCATACCACTTATTTGATCTATAAATAGACCGAGAAAAAATATGCTAAAAATATTTAAGGAATATAACGACATAAAATAATAAATAAATATAATTTCCATCGCCGGAAAGATTCTGCTTTGAATATTTATTTTATAACTCACTAACGGAAATAATATTATAAAAAAACATAGCAAAGCAAACAGCAATTTTAATATTATTTGTAAGCTATTTTTATATATTTCCTGTTTTATCTTTAACATAAATAGTTTTTTGTTATATAGTTTTGTACTGTGTCATACCGTGACTTGATCGGCAATTAGGTTATCATCCCACGACTTGATCGCGGGATCTATATAAACAACATTTTGTGTGGTCATTTTTACTGGACCCCGTGGTCAAACCACGGGGTGACAATAGAAAAATTGCAACCACCCAACGACCATATCAACCATATACAAAATATAAATTAATTTTCTATTTTGTACAGTTTTAAAAAATGAATATGGATTCTACAATAACTCACAACAACTAGGGTTAGGTCTTTTATCATTATCGCTAAGCTCTAATTCTTCTTGTGCCTCGGAACTTGTGGATATAAATAGTTGTTTTGATATAATATTATTTATTGTTGTCGTAAGATCAAAAGACTTAAGCCATGGGATAGGTATACTAGGTTTATCTGTTATATTTTTATTTTTTGACATAAAAACCTCCTTGTTAGCTTATAAATGCGTCATTGCCAGAAAATTTAGGCTTTTTGTTGCACAGATCGTTTTATGTCATTCCCGCATAGGCGGGGATGACATCAAGTAGGTTTTACCGATCTACGCAACAATGCCTGCTCGCAATGACAAAATCTATAATTATTAGGTAATATTTTAACTTTCTTCCTCACTTTGTTCTATCGGTTCTAAACCATATAAAGATATCATACGTTCAAATACTCTACCGGCAGTAGGAGCAGCCGTCCAACTTGCGGTTGCAAAGCCAAAGCTTTCTTTAGTCGGTTTCGGCTCATCAAATCTAATAAAAATAATATATTGCGGGTTAGATGCAGGCAGCATACCTAAAAACGATGACGCTCTACTATTTTTTAGATATTTCTTTTTTCCTCCTGCCCCTTGTGAAAGTTTTTCTGCCGTACCGGTCTTACCGCCGATAAGATAGCCTTTGACCTCTGCTCTTTTACCGTTACCTTCTTTTACTACCGCTCTAAATAATTTTTTCATTTGGGTAGAGGTATTTTCACTAAAAACTTTTGTACCTATTACTTTTTCATCCTTTCTTTTTAATAAAGTAAGATCATATAAAGTACCGCCGTTAACAACCGGTAACATTGCTCTAACAAAATGCAAAGGGCTAATCGAAATGCCGTAGCCATACGACATAGTAACACTCGTTAACTCATTCCATCTTTTCTCGGAAGGAAATAACGGAGTACCTCTTTCAGGTAATTCTATTTGCAACTGATCTAATAGACCTAATTTCTTTAGGTATTTTTTAAAATTGCTTTTACCGATTTCAAGCATAATTTGACTTGTGCCAATATTTGAAGAATATAGAAAAATCTCAGGTACACTATGCCATCCTTGCCTTGGCGTATAATCCTTAAGCTGGAATCCTCCTACTTTCATATAACTTATATCATAAGCATCATTCATATTTATTACACCGGTATCAAAGCCAACTGCCATAGTTAATGCCTTAAACACCGAACCCATTTCGTAAATCCCGAGACTTGCTATATTAAACAGCTCTTCCGGTTTGGCTAAACTCGGATAATGTGGATCGAAATCAGGCTTATTTACTAATGCTAAAATCTCGCCATTATTTGGATCAGCAATAATGCCTACTGCTCCTATGGCCTTAAATTGCTTTAAAGTTTTATCAATCTCCTCACTTAAAATACTTTGTAATCTGATATCAATAGATAATTGAAGCGGTTCTTTCCGATTCTTTGGTTCGTTTAATTCATAATCAGAATTAGTTAAATACTTATCATAAGCGAGCTCTAAGCCACTAAGCCCTACCGAGTCTCTGCCTACATAACCGACAACATGCGACAATAAATTAGAAAAGGTATAAATTCGTTTCTGCTCTTCTTCAAATTCAAAACCAAGTAACCCAAGGCTAGTTATCTTTTCTTGCTGACTAGGTAGTACATCCCTTTTTACCCATATAAAGCTTTTATTTGACTTAAGTTCTGCAAGTAATTTAGCTTTATTAATATCAGGTAGAATTTCTGCTAGCTTTTTTACGGAAGTTTCAGGATCAAGTACTATTTGTGGATTAGCAAATAATGAGGCAGAAGGTAGGTTCACTGCTAATAAATTACCGTTTCGATCAACTATTTCTTTTCTAAATTGATGATTTTTTTTAAAGGAATTAATATTTTTATCGTAAACACTCGTAGCAACGATTATCAATCTGTAAGATAAAGTACAAAAAAGAAAAGAAAAGACACAAATAACCATTAATAATCGGATTTTTGTATTTTTACTACAAACATTCCAAATTGTTAGACTTTTAATTGTAGGTTTCCATTTTTCCCAAATTTGTTTCATATGTTATTTATGGTGTTTCAAACACTAATATTTCCGCAATCCTTATGTCATTCCCGCGAAAGCGGGAATCCAGTACTTTAAAACCTTTTCAAAACTTGATTTGAAAAATAAAAAATCTTTAAAATCAAGATTTTTTGAAAAGCTCGATTTATCTCGCTTTACCCTAGATTCCCGCCTACGCGGAAATGACATCGAACGCTTTTGCCAAGCCATGCAACAATCCTACCAAGATACGAAGATCAACTTCAAAAAGAGCAAGGAATCCACAAGACGAGGAACGGAGCGTATACTTAATACGTGAGTACCACAGTACTTGTAGGATGACGTAGCCAATTTTTGAAGTTCATCGAGTATCCTTCACTCTACTCGAAACAGTCTGTATACACTTATTATTTGTAATTCTTTTGTAACGCCATTTACTACTCTTGGAAATACTAATATTATGATTAAATTTAATATTTTGATCGATATTTGGCCCTAACGGATCTTTTATCATTTGATAAGATTTAACTGTTTCTAATTTTAAATAAGCCGCCGCAAGTTTTTCCAATCTAGCCGGCAAAAGTAGATAAGCTTTCTCTGCTTTTAAAATATGAATATTATTATTCTCACTATTTATCTGTTTTACAACGCTACTTAATTGATAATCAAGAGTTGAGACTCTCTCCTTTATGCTAAACAAACTACATATTGCTATAATTGTTATCAATAATGTTAAATAGTGAAGCTTTCTTATACTCATAATTAATTACTCATATATCGCTTTTGCTGCTCGAAGTTTTGCCGATCTCGCTCTAATATTTAGCCCTACTTCTTTATCTGACGGTGCTAGAGCTTTGTTAGTAATAATCTTAAGCCATTTATTTGGATCAATCGTCATGTCGTCTTTAGCATATTTTGATCTTACTACCGGCTTTTCCGAATTTTCTTTAAAGAAATTCTTAACTATCCTATCTTCTAAAGAGTGAAAAGACACCACAACTAAACGTCCGTCTTTCTTTAATATATTTTTTACATTCACTAAAAACTGCTCTAACTCCCCAAGCTCATCGTTTACATAAATCCTAATGGCTTGAAAGGTTTTAGTTGCAGGATCAATTTTGCCTTTTCTAAATCCTATACTACTTCTAACAATCTCGGCTAACTTACTTGTACTATCAATTCTCGCCGTTTTTCTATATTCTACAATTCTCTTAGCAATTCTTCGTGAAAAACTCTCATCTCCGTATTTGTAAATTACGTCAGCTAGCTCTTTTTCCTCTGCCGCATTTACAAACTCCTCGGCACTAAGCCCTTGCCCGCTCATACGCATATCGAGTGGTCCGTCATGCAAAAACGAAAATCCTCTATCTGCTATATCTAACTGCATTGATGAAACGCCTAAATCCAGCACTATCCCATCAAATTTTTTTTCCTTAAGCTTTGCAAAACTATCCGCAAAATTTGTTTCTACAAAATCAAATCTCTCACCGTAATGTTGCTGAATTTCTTCGGCTCTTTTAATCACGTTTGGATCACGATCCAAGGCTGTGACATAACAGTTACAGCTTTCTAATATTGCTTTGCTATATCCTCCTGCTCCAAACGTACAATCTAAATAAGACTCACCGGCTTTTGGGCTTAAGGCCTCTAACATTTCATTTAGCATTACAGACACGTGAGATTGTATCATTAATGAGCATTCCTTAGAGTTAAGCGCTTTTCATGAGCAATTTTTTGAGCGGCATTTAAATATTTCTCAAAATTCTGCGGCTGCCAAATCTCAAAAATCACCCCTTTACCTACAAAACATGCTTGCTCTTCGATTCCTGCATGCTTCATTAAAGATTGCGGCAATATAACTCTTCCCTCCCCATCAAAGGAAAGTTGTACAGCTTCCCCGAATATCATAGTCTCAAACGCATCACGCTCCTCGGAATAAGGATCAAGCGTCTCTATCATCTGCCTTAATTTCTCGATATGCGAAATACCGCACACCTCTATACAATTATTCCTAATCGACGGATAAGCAATTACACCGTTAAATAATTCTTTACCTAGTACCGCACGGTAATTCGCCGGCACCGACACCCTACTCTTTTTATCAACACCATTTACATACTTAGATAAAAATACATTCATTGGGTTAATTTGGGATTTAATGGGAAATTATAGGATATTATAGGAATATCAAGGAGTCAAGGGTTTTTAACAAGGATGAGTTAAATTATTAAGATGTCATACCGTGGCTTGACCACGGTATCCAAAAAAATAATTTAAAATACTAATATTAGTATTTTAGAATGGATTCCGCGATCAAGTCGTGGGATGACAGAGGGGGAATTGATCCACACAACAACGCCATACAGGAATAACATCGAACCACACAACAAAGCTTAATCCAATGATTTTATGGATTTTTTAAAGTGATTTTCACCTTGAAAATTCATATTATTTAATATATTAATTTTAGATAAATGATTATAGTAATTTTATGGCTAAAGTTAGAGAAATAGAAACGATGGCTACTCTAATAACAAAACAAACATCTTCTTATGATACAGGTATGGTGTCTGGATATTACCTTACTAGAGCAAGACGACACCCTAACTCCTATTGCTTCTTCCAATTTTATCCCTAGCATTGGTTTATCGACCATTCAAGAAGTACCACTGATATCTTCATCTTCTGCACAAGACTCCGGCTACAACATTACACTAGATAAACTATTCGAACAGTTTCACATCACTTACGGAGCATATTCTTTTTACCAATCCAAGTTTTTTCAAACCGCTCAACTAAAACATCTTATAAAAAAGATTTTAGATCATCAAGGTGATGGATATCAATATTCAAGATTCGTTTTATCATACAGTTCTACATAAGGCTATTTACCGCAAACTTTATGATATAGCTGAATTTTTACTAGAAAAAGGAGCTTCAACAGAGTTAAAAGATTTAGATGGATATACACCTCTTCAATTAGTTATTCATGAAGGCTACACAGAAATGGTTAAATTTAATAATATGGAGCAGATCATCGAGATAAAAACTAATAGAATTAGTACCCGATGATAAACCTGAATTAAAAGCTTTTTTAAGCTTTGCAATAGCGTCTCAAAATAATAATGCTAACACAATAGATAATTCTCTTGTTACCACTAAAGATATAGAAAAATTAAATGATACTACAAATTTCTATACCGGTTCAAGAATATCTAAAATTGTTGTGGTTGCTAATGAAAATCCTGAAGAGTTGGGACTTGAATTAGCTGGTGAAGTACATGAATAGATTTCTTAAACATACTCAATAATGACCTATAGAACTATTTTAATATAGGTTAATTTAAAAAATATTGACTTATTAATTTTTATTATGTTTTATTTGAAATAATTATTGATTAATGTTAATAATGATTTTATTTTTTACATAAATAAAGGTTAATTATGCCGCAACTTAAAATAGGTATTTTTAAAATACATAAATATTGTAAAAATATAAAAACTACAACTCAATCAAACGCTAACTATCCCCTAAAGAAAAAAACTACTGAACAAAAATTAAACCCCACTGTAAAATATAGAAATATGATCCCAACAAAGATATTTGGACACCAGATACTGAACTTCTTGGAACAGATTATGACACATAATTATAAATCTAGCATTCTTGACTACATATATATTGTGAACAAATGCTAAGTTTGAGCTTTAAAATCTAATTTATGTTTAATTTACCTATTGATAATATTATCGTATTCATATACCTAATATCTATTCTACTTATTGGTATATATTACCGAGCTAAAAATAGTAGTTTTAAGAACTATGCAAATGTTGAAAGTAAAGCGCAAAATAGTAAGCTGTTATTAATAGCTACGATATTTGTAAGTTCTGTCGGAGGAGCCACCACTTTCGGCATTATGGAAAAGGCTTTTTTGGGGCATGAATATTATGCTTACGCTCTTATACTTACAATACCTATAGATATATTAATTGCAATCTATATAGTGCCTTTAATTGCCAAACATTACGGAGCTGAAAGCATCGGCGATATCCTAAGTACATATTACGGTAATATAGGTCGTTTTATCGGAGGGGTTAGTTCGGTTATCGTTTCAGTGGGGTTTTTGGCTGCTCAAATAAGCGTCAGCGGCTATATTTTTCAATATATCTTAGAAATAAATGATGTAAATGGGGTAATTTTAAGTTATAGTATAGTACTTATATATACTACAATAGGCGGTTTACAATCTATTGTTTTTACTAATTTACTACAATTTTTGGCGATGATAATCGCTATACCAACCATAACTTTTATCAGTTTAAATAAAATCGGTTTTGTAGATTTTATTAATAACCTACCTACGGAAAATGCAAATTTTGATCGGAGCAACCTACTTTCTTATACAATTGCAGCAGCTTTAAGTTTTAGCGTCATGAATCTATATCCTACATTTATTCAAAGAGCTTTAATTAATAAAAATCCTACGCAAACAACTAAAGCAATATATACAAAATCCGCTATATATTTTTTCTTCTTGATTTGCATTACTTTAAATGGTTTAATTGCTTATAAGCTTTATCCAAACCAACCGTCAAATTTAGTATTACCTTATTTAATCAACCAAATCATCCCAACTTTAATTCAAGGGATAGTAATGAGTGGACTCTTAGCTGCCGTTATGTCTACTGCTGATTCTGATTTAAACGTTACTTCTATAGCTATTGTTAAAGATATAATCAATCCTATTTTTAAGGTTAAAAATCAGCAAAAATTATTATTAATTGCTCGAATTATTAACGTTATAATAGGAAGTTTTGCAATAATTGTAGCTTTAAAATTTAGTAATGTAATTGACTTAGTAGTATTCTTCACTGGTTTCTGGGGACCGGTAACATTAGTACCGTTAATAACAACGCTTTTTGGTATCAGAACATCTAAAACTATAATGGTCTTATCATCACTTGGCGGAGCAGCGATCTTCTTAATATGGGAATATTCTTTATCATTGCAATATTTCAACCTTAGAGGAGTGTTTATAGGGACAATGGTGAGTCTTGTGATATTTATTCTAGGATGGTGGTATTCTAATGTCATTACGAAGAAAGTCATATAAAATATATTATCTATTTACTTGCAGTTTTAAATAATTTAATATATTAACTCAAGGTTAATAATTGAATTATGAGGATTTTATGTCTAAGCAAAATAGTATTGAAGGAAAATATAGCATAATAATTCCTATTTAAGACAAGAATGGGAGAATAAAAAATTTAAGCTTAAATTCACGTGATGACGTTAATGGCAGCACTTTAGCTGATATAGCTAGGTATTCAGAAAATATGCGTAATATGTATTACTCTACTAAGCAAAAAAATGATGCTGTTAACTCTTTAATGACAGGAACTTTAAATTATTCTATTCATAGTACAATGACTCCATATTATCCTGACTTAACTAAATTTACTATTAATGATTTATCTCAGAATGATGAACCTAAATTAATAGGCGAAGCATGCCAAGAACTTAAAGATCCTATTGAGGATATAAAAAGCTAGCCTTTTGCATGCATCCAGAAACCTGCTCGATGTCATTCCTGCGGAAGCGGGAATTCAGTGACAAGTAGGAAAATCGAGCTTTTAATTTTTTAAATTTAGTATGTCTAGACTTTTTAGTGACTGGATTCCCGCCTCTGCGGGAATGACATCGCAACTCATACAACTAGGTTTTTCATGAGTTATAATATTAGTTTTTTCTGTGCAAAACATTAAAAATCATCTCAGCAAGTAACTTGTTAATACCATTTACTTTAGCAAGCTCATATATGGTTGCGTCGCATACTGCTTTATACGAACCGAAATAATGCAGTAATGCTTTTTTTCGAGTTTCACCTACGCCCTCTATATCGTCAAGGCGTGATATTTTTATAGCACGTGATCTACCTAGTCTATGATTCTTTATGGCAAAATTATGTGCCTCATCTCGCAAGATTTGTAAATATTTCATAACCGGCAAATTCTTATCTAGAGTAAATACTTCCTTACCTATCACATGGAACTGTTCAAAACCGGCATTTCTATCTACTCCTTTTGACATACAAACAAAAGGAATATTCATTTCAAATTTATCCATCACCTCTTTAACAACGCCTAAATGCCCTTTGCCGCCGTCTATAATCATTAAGCTTGGCAATTTATGCGGCTCTTGCCTTAACCTTGTAAGCCGCCTTGTTAGGACTTGCCGGAGCATCTCATAATCGTCACCTTTTATGTCACCCCCGCAGTTCTTTATGCCATTCCCACGAAAGCAGGAATCCATTAACCTTTTTGGATCCCCGCTTTCACGGGAATGACATACGAGAGAGGGAGTATGGACATTAAAAACCCGATATTCTTTTTTATCAAAACCGACTTTACCAGCAACTACCATCACTCCAACCGCAAACTTACCTTGAATATGGCTATTATCATAAATCTCAATTCTTTCAGGAATTTCAGAAAGACCAAACAGCTCTTTAATTTCAAACATAATCTCTTGATTTTTTGCAAATTTCTTCAAATACTGCTCTAGAGAAAATAAAGCATGTGTCTCAGCATTTTGAACTAATTTAGCCTTACCGCCTTTATTAGGTACTGTAATATTAATCTGAAGTATATTGTTGATTTTCTTAATCGCCTCTATCACATTCTCTTTATCATTAATTTCATGATTAATTATAATTGCCGCAGGCACGTGTTGTTTTTGGTAAAATTGTAATAAAAAATATTCTAATACTTCTTCTTTGGTACTATTTTCGGTAGCAGTAGGAAAATAAGGAATATTACCGCATGCTTGCCCTGCCCTATATAAAAACACTTCCACGCAATAATGCCCGTTCTTTTCCACAATAGCGATTATATCTGCGTCTTTAACGACATCTGAAACCCCTGCCTTAAGCTGCACATAACTCAGTGCTTTAATGCGATCTCTAATTTCTGCCGCCTCTTCAAAACGCATCTGACTACTTAGCTCTTCCATCTTTCTAGATAGGTTCTCTTGGAGTTCTTTAGTGCGACCTTGTAAGAAATCTTTAACCTGAGTTACTAAGTCTCTATAGTCTTCCTTGTTTATTTTACCGACGCAAGGAGCATAACAACGTTTTATTTCATATTGTAAGCAAGGGCGAGTACGTGAATTAAAGTAATTATCCGTGCAAGAACGTAATTTAAAAATTTTTTGTAGTTCGGTCAAAGTAGTATTAACTTCCACACTCGAGGCAAAAGGACCAAAAAACTTCCCGTCACTTAGAGTTTTACCTCGATATTTTAGTAATTGTGGGAAATCATGATCTAAACGTAACTTAATGAAAGGAAAAGACTTGCAGTCCTTAAGAAGAATATTAAATTTCGGCTGAAATTTCTTGATTAACTGTGCTTCTAAAAGTAGTGCTTCAACTTCGGAATTAGTGATGCTATACTCTAAAAAACAAGTATTTGCAATCATCCGAAGCGTCTTATTATCTAAATTGCTTTTAATGTAATTAGTAAGGCGTTTCTTTAAATTTTTAGCTTTACCGACATAGAGAACTTGCTTGTTAACGTCAAACATTCGATAAACCCCTGAACGTTCAGGAGCATCTATAAGTTTAGATTTAATTAACTCACTTCCGGTAATTTCTAGGGTCATGTGTATAGTGGTCCTATGTCATTCTTAGCTAAAAGCCGAAATCCAGAAAAAATAACCTTAATATTGATATAAAAATTACACATTAAACCTAAAAAAACAAGTTTTTTATAGGTTTTACTGGATTTCCGCCTTTGTGGGCATGACATAGAAGAGTGCACAATGCAACAATAACCTTCAATTCCCCGTTTTATTATACGGATTGTCATTTGCAACTTTAACATTCACTATTTTTCGTGTATTGTCATCAAAGAAAAAGGTTATTTTAAACTCATCTCCTACATTTAAATCTACTTTTGGGTCATAAAGCATAATATGCATGTCACCGGGCTTAAAATCAACATTAATATTACCGGCAATTAAAAATGGATAATCCACTTTTACCATTTTACTAACCCCTTGATCATTAATTGTTTGATGAATTTCTATTCCACTTATCTTATCTGAAGATATATTCACTAAATTATAACTCTTACTTCTACTATTTATTAATGTAAAATACATAGCAGAATTGCTAACTTTACCTTGCACATTTGTTGTAGGTCTTGCCCAAGGCTGTGCAAAGTGAACGGCTGCCTCTGCAGGTAAATCATCGGGCTGATCAGAAGAAGAAGTTGTAGAATTAGGATTTTGAGCTGTTTGGTCAGCATCAGCATAGTTTACTGCACAAATTAAAGTTATAAAACTAATTAGTAATGTTTTTAGCATAATAATACCCTTAATAAATTAAAATGAAATATTAACATAGATTAAATATAAATCTAGTTTTTTAAAAGATATTTTTTGTACACTTCTTGTGGTAATCTCTCTATAGCATAACGAACTGCGATTCTTAGCATTTGTAAAGTATAGCGATCCAAAAAATCTATTCATTGTTTTGCATCTTTTTTTCCTGCTTCACGTAGCATCCAACCTACTGCTTTATACATTAAATCATGTTTATCGTTTAAGAGTAATTTTGCTATTTCAAAAGTCGTATTTAATGTATTATTTTTGATAAAATACCAAGTAACAACTATAGCTATTCGTCTTTCCCATAGAATTTCCGATTTTGTTAGTGTAAAGAGATAATCCTTTTCTTTATCCCATAAATAAGCTCCGATTATATGATGAGCTGATGCATCCACTAAATTCCAATTATTTACGTGTTTTATACTGTTTAAATAAAAATTATACAAAAACTCTTTATCTTGTGCTGTCTGATATTGCATAATCAAAATAGCTAATACTAAAAATTTCTCTTCATTAAATTCTGAAGTAATAAGTCGGCTTAAATCCTCCATATCCAAATTATAAATAACTTTTAGCTATTGTACGTAAAGTCGGCACGGTAACACCAATAAATCGGTCATGCTCTCCATACTCTCCTTCTCTAGTTTTCAAGAATAGCATTCTACGTTCTACAGGAATAGTAGCATTCTCAAGTAAAATATTTCTAATTTGTTGTAAATTGTCTCTCATGTTCAATAAGCCATTTTTTACGATGTAATCCCCTGCCATAACCTCCAAGTTTGCCATTGCTATTAATAATACGATGACAAAGAACAATGATTGCTAACTGATTCATACCATTAGCATTTGCAACAGCTCTATAAGAATTAGGTTTGCCCAAAACTTTAGCCTGATTTAAATAGCTTCGTTTTCACCGTAAGGTATATTCATTAATTCTTGCCAAACCATTTTTTGAAATGGGCTTCCTAAAAGCTATATAGGCGTATTAAATTTTTGTAAAGTACCGTTAAAGTACAATTGCAGATCCTCTTCAATCATTCAAATCGGTTCAGTGCTTCCAGGAATAATAGCAGATTCTGTCTTAATCCTTAGCCTCTCAAGTTCACGCTCCAAACCTCTTCTATCAACAAACTCTAGCAAATAAAGCAATTTTTCATCACTAATTGCCAGCATAGAAACAAGAGGCGTATCTAGCCAAGCCGCTTTTAAAATATTTAAATGCCGGTTAAATTTTGTCGGCGGTCCTCCCATTATTTTAGAGACAGCATCTAGCAAATCGCTACTTGACTCATAACCCATATCAATTTGTGTATTCATGACCGATGCACCCATACGCATTTGCTTCATCGCAATACCCATACGCCTTGCTCTCGCATATTCTACAAACGTCATACCAAAACGTTTTTTAAATTGGCAATGTGCTGTAGAAGCATCTACTGATAACTCATCACAATCACTATCTTTCCATCTTTTAGCAGGATTAAACTCAATAGCATTAACAAGAGTACAAACTAAACCTGAAGCTTCACCAAGGATGTGAAAGAAGCTTGCAACGCTGACCAGGTCTATATGAAGCATGCCAAGCTTCCTTAGCAGTTTTATAAAATTCACAATTTTCAAATTTAGGTTTCCGTACAGGACAAGTCGGTCTACAAAATACTCTTGTTATTTTAACCGCTACAAAAAAGATATTTTCATATCTGTCATCTTTATTAATTAATGCCTGATAATATTCTTGTCTTTGAAGCTTATTAAACATATTAATTTATCCTATAATATAATAATTATATTATATGAACTTTTTAAAACTCCTGTAACCGAAATTCAGGCATTGATTTTTTATTTAATACTTCTGTCTCTCATGCTCGATAAGCCATTTTTTGTGATCTAGCCCTGAACCATAACCGCCAAGCTTACCGTTATTATTGATGATGCAGTGACACGGAATAATTATAACAAATTTATTTGCTCCATTAGCATTTGCAACGGCTCTATAAGATCTTTCCATACCTATTAATTTAGCTTGGGTAAAGTAACTTCTTGTTTCACCATAAGGTACATTCATTAGCTCTTGCCATACTAATTTTTGAAATTTGCTTCCTAAAAGATATATCGGAGTATTAAATTTTTGCAAAGTACCGCTAAAGTAAGATTTAAGCTCCTCTTCAATTGATATAATCGGTCTAGTGCGATCTTCAGTAATAGCCGATTTTGTGTTAATCTTAAGTCTTTTAATTTTATACTCTAATCCTTTACTTTCAACAAAATCGAGCAAATAAAGCCTCTCTGTATCACTAATTGCCAGCATAGAACCAAGAGGCGTATCTAGCCAAGCGGATTTTAAACTCATTATTTTACCCTAAATATGATTTCTTAATATTATAATATTGATTTTTTATTTAACAATTTTATATTTTTAAAACTAACAATTTATAGGTAATCACTATGATAAAAGCTCATGTTTTTAAATATTCTCAGGTAATTTTAACCAAGAGGGAACTCGCTATAATAAAATTTAGCAAATACAGCGGACTAAGTATACCGGATATTGCTACTATGGCAAAAGAAGAAGAAAAACTAACGGAATAATAGATCAGTATAAAACCGGTAAAATAACTACCGCAAAATTTCGTAAAAAAATGAATGAGCTTATACAAGCAAAAAACGGTAATCCTATATACGAGATAATGAGGTATTTGATCAAGGCTGGAATGCTATGTGCAAAATAGAACCTGAAAAGCTAACAGAGATATATAAACTTACAACAGACACATAAATTTCATATCCACATTATAGGCAATACAAACGAATTACAGTATAATTATATTCAATAAAAAATAGAAAAGGCTCCAAATCAACCCACCATTTCTTATACACTTTCATACAAACTTGGTAACTCAGGTGAGAGAGAATTAAAACATTATACAAAACATTTTTTAGCAGCTCGCGATTATGAACCGGTATGGCATATGGAAGCTCAAAATGACTATGACCAAAACGCTTTAGACATATTAGGAAAATATTACGATAATACGACTAAAGATATTATATAAATATTGATAGCTTAAAAATTCTACAATAGCGCATTCTGCAATAATTCGCTATTTGCGTTATTTAAGCCAAATCATTTAGCTTCATGATCTTTAGCAAAATCAATTAGGCTTTCCACAACATCACTTAAATTTTCATTATTAAAGTCAATCCTCATTTCTTTTTTAACAACATCAACAAAATAATCATCAAGTGAATTTTTCATTTAAAATGGAAGTGTTTTTTGTCCAATGAACAATTATTTCCTGCTTAATGATGTCATAGGTATCAAGAGCAATTTGAATGGCATTTTTACGCTGATTTTGATCTTTGCGATTCTGTAAGAAGCTATTATTGTTTTGTTAGTGCCGAGTTCACTTGGCACATCATTTTTAAATTCAGCTCTTATTTTTTTAACTCTATTTAAAAGATCGCTATCCGATAAACGTTTATTATGATGCTGTATTATTGTGTTATTTATTAAGGGTAGAAAATTTTTGATAAAAGGCAGGATCGATATTGATATAAGCCTTAAATAGTATCTTGTATTTGATTAGCCATATCCATGACCGAATGTTAACCGCCTCAGTTTTAGTAATATGACCGGCAATAACATACTCATCAAGCAACTTCATGACTTGAGCGGTATATATTTTTTTATCCGGTTTTTCTTTATAACGCTTTTCCACTATCTCTTTGAGCTTATTAAATTTTATTCATATTGTAAATTAACTTGTTCTTTTTCTTCATAAAATTCATAAGAATTAGAAGCTATAGACATCAGATTTTTAAATTTATTCAACAAGAAATAAAACTTATTGCGTATAACTTCATCGGCTAAATGCTGTTCGAGCTGTTCAGAATCCAAATCGTTAGGCACATTTATAAAAATATTTTTAATTTCTTGTAGTAACGGAAAAAATGCTTTCAATTTATCATCTACAAAAAATATAGCATCTTCTAAATCTTCTCTATCAAAATTGTTTAAACCATAATTTTCATAAAATTGATGTGCTTGTTTTAATTGATTCGATAACCCTACATAGTCAATTATGTAACCGTATTCTTTAGTTTTCCCTTTTTCTTCAAATAGACGATTCGCACGAGCAATTGCTTGTAAAAGACTATGCTCTTTTCATTCTTTGCATATGTAAATAACGACATTACGCGGTGCATCAAAACCGGTTAGTAATTTTGAAACTACAATTAAAATTTCAGGATCATCGGAACTTTTAAATTTTTTAATAATTCTATTATTGAATTTTACTCCATATTGTTCCCTCATGTTTTTTATAAATTTATCTACTTCATTTTCGCTTTCAATATCTTTATAACCGTCCCGGTCATCAGTAGCAGATATAACAACTTCAGAACTTACTTGTCCTATATCATCTAAAAATTTTTTAAAACGAACGGCAATTAATCTAGAAGGAGCTATTAACATACCTTTTAAACCTGTGCCTTTAAATGTTTTTAAATAGTGCGTTGAAATATCAAATGCTTTGGCATAAATAGCTTCCTTTGTTTGAGCAAGCATCTTTGAGCAACTGAATCTTGTTTTCAAAGCTGCTTTTTCTTCTCTATTTAATCCATTAGTAATCATATCAAAATCTTGTATTACGTCCTGCAAACTCTCAACTACTAAATTATTTGTAGTACTTACTCCCCTTGATACCTACATACCAAATCTTACAGAGTCAAGATTTTGTAAATTTTTCTTTAAGGCTACCAGCGATGTGCCTGCTACTAGCTTTCTTATATCACCTGCTATCTGCATAGTCTGAGTACCTAGCTGGTATAAATTTAATGCCTGATCTAGAACATAAAGCCATTGCGTACCATTTTTATGTATTAAGTGATTGGCAAGCTTTGCAGTGTAGCTTAAATCTTCTTGCATGCCAATATGTATTGTATGCCAGCTTGCATTGTAGTAGATAGAGAATTTAGCTGTCATTGCCTATTATATCGACTTCGTCCTCTAAATAAGAAGCTATATGATATTTTAAGGTCAACAGGCATTAGATTAAGGATTGGACTTTCTTCTAAAGACTTGTCTACTAATTTAAAAATGGAGTATGATCTTTAAAAGGATTTTCAGTTTGATCAGAGCTATAAAAAAGCTTATAATTTTGTCCTATAAATAAATTTAATGCCTCTTTATCTATTGCTTTATATTTATCTGCAATCTCCTTTATTTCTTCTAGCGTATAATTATTAGATAAAATTTTAACAAATTATGAGATAGATTAGTTATTTTTGCTAACGTATTTATATCTTGGAAACTCATTTTATCTTGCTAATGATTTGTAAAAGTATATTGCTCATTTTCATAGGTGTTAAACTCTGCAATTTTTATAGAAAAATCCTCGTCTACAATCAATTTAAAAGGTCTGTTATTAGCATTTATTTCTAAAGCTCTATTAGTTATATTAAAATTAACACGTGCATTATTTATGTCTATACTACCTAAGCCATTATAGTAATTCATAGTATCGGTGATACCTAAAAAATATTACTATTAGTATCTAAACTAAAAGAGTGAGTAATATTATCACCTACAGTAACGCCAAGCCAACTATCAAGACCCATGCTTGCTGCGCCCTTTGCATTTATATTTTTTGTTGTACCACTCATATTATGTCCTTATTTTTTTATTAATTTATAAGAAAATAAGTCGTATTTAATAATTTATTATTCTCTTCACTGCTATAATTACTGAGTTCTAGCAAAGCTTCGTATATTTCTTTCTCAAGTAAATAGTCACCTCAGCTTTTGAGTATGTAGATTATTATTTTTGCCTGGATTCTGCTGTTGTAAATACTTCCCATAACCAATAATAGTAGGTACAGAATATTTTTTTAGCAAGACATGGAGCGAAAATTAAAACAAAAGGAACATTCAAAGTTTTTACTAAATTTCAAAAAGCCTTGAACCCCTTATCGGCAGTGGTGGAGGCAAAGGGAATCGAACCCTTGACCCTCTGCGTGCAAAGCAGATGCTCTACCCCTGAGCTATGCCCCCGATTATTTATTGGCGAGGTTTTTGGAAGTGAAAATATTAAGATAAGCTTTTAACTAATCCCCAAGGTAATGGCTGACCATTGCTCCCTACGACTAAATCTCCGGAAGATTCATATTCGGCAGCTAGAAAAGACTTTTGAGCAGCAATAAGCTTGACCGGTTTGATTTTCTGACCGTTATGAAAATATTCTTTAGCCTGTTCCCTAGAAGTCGGGTTATTTTTGGAAGCTGTTTTTGCTTTAGACATATACTATTAACTTTTTCTTAAACTTGTGAAGAATATAAAACTTTTTCCTAAACTTGTCAATAACTACCGTGTCGATAAATAGACATTGCCTAGAAAAAGTTGATAATTTGAAAAGTTGACGTCATTACGAGGAAAATTACAAAGTAATTGACGAAGCAATCTAGTAAAATGCGTAGCATTTTTATTATTTTTCTGGATTGCCACGCTCCTTACAGTCACTCGCAATGACGATTTGGTATCCATGCAACAGGAGCCTACAGCCGCTTACAATGACGGTATCAACGATTTCTAGGCAATGCCTATAAATATGTTATCATTATTCTTCCGTTATTACTTCACTTTCACCGACGAATGCTATTTTAAATTCTACTATTTCTGATATCGTTTTTCCATCATATATACTAAACCCTACTCCTGTAAATTCTACTCTTGCGTTGATATCAGCACCATATGATACTAACAGCTTATATATTTCATAATCCTTAATATCTTTAGAAGTACATCGAACATTTTTAGCAACCGCATGCAAAGGTATTCCTCCGGATTTTCTTTGATCCACCTCAGCTCCGTTCTTAAGTAATAGTTTTGCTACATTAAAGTGCTTACTGCTTCATATAAAGGTGATCCTAGCCAAACTCCTCGTTCCCGTTTACTGCAACGCCTTTTGATATTAGAGATATTCTGCTACAATTTCTGTGACGTGCGGCTGAATTTCAAGGAGTATTCTTCAAAATATCACTACATATATTAACATTTGCTTTTTTTTCTTCAACTCACCATTTAGCCAACTTTTAGTGCATTATTTGTAGATACCGAAAATAGTTCAGTAGTAGATACTGCACGTAATTCATTTAAACTCCTTACTAGGCCCACTTTAATCAAGAGAAAAATAGACTCTTTTAAACATTTTCAAAGCTACATTGTTTTACATAATGTTCTATATCTTGCACTACTACTCTATTTGACTTTAGCAACAGAGTTAAATTACTATTTAATAGTTCTTTTATCATATTCTACTTATTTATACTTTGTATTTCTTAAAGGTGATAAAGATCTCATTGTCATTCCTGCAAAAGGCTTGCTTGGATACCCAAATCGTCATTGCGAGCAGCCGTAGGCTGCGTGGCAATCTTATGAAATAATAACAAACTCCTGAGATTGCTTAGTCCATTGCTATGCAATTTCCTCGCAATGACGATTAGGAAGTCACGCAGACAATACTGAGAACTCCTACTGATTAATCCTTGCCGTATGGTAACCGTTAGGTAGATCACGCACCCAATCACCTCTTGCAAAAGAGCCAAAGATAATCATAGCGATTTTATCTTGTGCAATATCTAGAATTTGCTAGACTATAAAATTAAGCCTAGCTTGGATTTTTAGAGAACACTGAGGTAAAGTGGTTTTCATTATAATACCCTACAATTTTTAAAAAGGTTGTATTGTCTTAAGAATTAATGGCTCGTTTTATGTCATTCCCGCGAAGGCGGGAATCCAGACAATATAAACATCTCGAAGAATTTTTACTTTTTCTAAAAATGTAAAGAAATTTTAAGAAATAGCTATAACCTTTTGATTTTTTCAAGTTTTGCTGGATTCCCGCCTTCGCGGGAATGACATAGAGTAAAAATCGTAGGGTATTATAGGTTTTCATCTATTCATTTGCACCATGACAATATTTATATTTCTTGCCTGAACCGCACGGACATAGCTCATTACGAGATACCCTACCCCAACTAGTAGGATCGTCAGGGTTTCTATCTTTTGGATCAATGCGTGATACGACTGGTTTAAGGTCAGTCTCAATGCTACTTCCTGCGTTATATTTACTAAATGCCGGATCTTCCCGACTCTCACGCATATTTTTCTGAAGTTTTTTATACTCAAGCAAAACATCTTCTTTTTGAACATTTTTTAAGTCAATATGGAAATGGTATACGGTTTGAATAAATAATTCTTTTAAATTATTAAGCATCTGCTCGAATAAGTTAAATGCTTCTCTTTTATACTCACTAAGAGGGTCTTTTTGGCCATAAGCTCGAAGAGATATGCCTTGTCTTAAATGATCTAAGCTATATAAATGATCTTTCCAAACTTGATCAAGGGTAGTTAATAAAATATATTTCACGGCATTATGCATTAACTCGCTACTATAGGCTTCTTCTTTTGACTTATATATATCATGAGCCATTTGTATAACGATCTTCGTGATTTCTTCTTCCGTTACATCATTTTTACTTACTACATTATGATCAAATTTTATAGAAAAAACACGATGTAATTCTACGCTTAAATTCTCTATATCCCAATCTTCTCTATAAGAGCCTACCGGCATGAAAGTTAATACTATCTTTTGGGCGAGTTCCTCAGTAGTACTATTTAAGAAACCGTGACTATCTTTAGATTTAATAATTTCAGTACGTTGCTCGTATATTATCTTACGTTGGTCATTCATTACATCATCAAAACGTAATAAATTTTTACGCATTTCGTAGTTATGTCCTTCCACTTTTTGCTGCGCTTTCTCAAGTGAACGACTAATCATTGGATGGTGGATAGCCTCTCCGTCTTTCAATCCAAGTGTTCTAAGGACTCCTGATATACGATCTGATGCAAAAATACGCATTAAATCGTCATCAAGCGATAGGAAAAACTTAGTTTTACCAGGATCACCTTGTCTACCTGATCTTCCTCTTAGTTGATTATCTATCCTACGGCTTTCATGCCTTTCCGTACCTATCACAAATAAACCGCCTGCTTCAATAACCTGCTTCTTTTCTTCGGCAATTTGAGCTTTTATTTCAGCTATTTTAGCTTCATAATTATGTTCTTTATCCAGCTGTTCTATTAACATTTCAGGATTACCGCCAAGCATAATATCAGTACCCCGCCCTGCCATATTAGTTGCAATCGTTACTGCCTTAAACCTACCTGCTTGAGCAATAATAAAAGCTTCCTGCTCATGAAATTTGGCGTTTAATACTTTATGAGGGATTTTTTCTTTATTTAAAACGCTTGAAAGCTCTTCTGACTTTTCTATGCTTATCGTACCGACAAGTATAGGCTGTCCACGATCGTAACAATCCCTAATTAGCTTTAAGATAGCATCATATTTCTCTTTTTTACTACCGTAAATTTCGTCATCAAGATCAAGCCTTGTAACTTTATTATGGGTTGGGACTGCGACCACATCGAGATTATATATATCTTTTAGTTCCGGTGCTTCGGTCATAGCCGTACCGGTCATACCCGATAATTTAGGATAATTACGAAAATAATTTTGGAAAGTAATAGATGCTAAAGTTTGGTTCTCATTTTGAATTTTCACATTTTCTTTTGCTTCTAATGCTTGATGTAACCCTTCCGAATATCTACGCCCTTCCATTACACGACCGGTAAACTCATCAATAATCATTACTTTACCTTCACGCACCAAATAATCTACATTAACAGTAAACATATTATGAGCTCTTAAGGCTTGGTTAACATAATGTACTAAAGTTAAATTCTCAAAATCATATAAACTGGTATCTGGTTTTATAATACTTTCTTTACTTAAAAGCGATTCTATATGTGTAATGCCGGTTTCCGTTAAATTGATAGTTTTTAATTTTTCGTCTTTTTCAAAATCACTTGCATTAAGCAGACGTACTATTTTATCAATTTTACCGTATAATTCTGCATTATCATTAACCGGACCCGAGATAACGAGCGGAGTTCTTGCTTCATCTATCAAA
Source organism: Rickettsia conorii str. Malish 7 (assembly GCF_000007025.1). Lineage (NCBI taxonomy): Bacteria > Pseudomonadati > Pseudomonadota > Alphaproteobacteria > Rickettsiales > Rickettsiaceae > Rickettsia > Rickettsia conorii. The sequence goes on from NC_003103.1 coordinate 826,237, forward strand.
ATCGAATCAACCTCATCGATGATAGCAAAATTAAAAGGACGAAGTACCCGCTCCTGCAAGCTATACTTCATATTATCCCTTAAATAATCGAAACCGAGTTCATTATTTGTTGCATGAGTAATATCGGCGTTATAGGCGGCTCGTTTTACCTCATCAGGCATACCGCCAACAATACATCCAACCGATAAACCTAAAAAATTGTAAATTTTACCCATGGAAGCAGAATCACGGCGTGCTAGATAATCATTTACGGTTACAACATGTACACCTTTTCCAGTTAAAGCATTTAAGTAAGCAGGAAGCGTTGCAACTAAGGTCTTACCCTCACCGGTACGCATTTCGGTAATCATGCCTCGATGTAATATCAGGCCACCTATAAGCTGAACGTCAAAATGACGCATACCGCAAACTCTTTTAGCTGCTTCCCTAACTACCGCAAACGCCTCATATACTATATCATCTAAAGTAGCTCCGTTTTTAAGCTTTTCTTTAAACTCCACAGTTTTATTCTTCAACTCCTCATCTGATAATTTTTGTATAGCAGGTTCAAGCGAGTTAATTTTTGTAATTTCAGAAAATAGTTTTTTTACAGTACGATCATTTGCAGTACCGAAAAGTTTTTTTAAAATAGAAAGCATTAAAGTCCTTATGATATTTTTAGTATTTTAGTACTTAAATATAGGTATATTTTATAAAATTATCAAATGTTATAATTTTATTTAAATGAATAATTTTTTACTACAAATATTTGTAAATTATTATTAATAAATAAAATATTCTCAAATAGCTGTTGACGGTTATATATTATTTTTATAAAATTTAAGCTTATATTTAACACAATTATGAGTCATAAATGAAAAAATTATCTGTTATATTTTTATCAGTTAGCATGCTTTCCGGTATTGCTTTTGCTGATAAAGACAAGGTAGTTGCTACCTATAAAGGCGGTGAAGTAAAAGAATCGCAAATTATGAAAGAATTTAAGCCTCAGCTTAATCTTCAATCAGGTGAAACAATCAAAAATTTTGATGATTTTCCACCACAAGATCAGGAAAAATTAATAAAAATTTATGTTAATAATCTTTTGTTAAAAGAAGAAGTTGCTAAGTCAAATATTACTTCTTCTAAAGAATTCCAAGAAAAACTTGAAAATGCAAAAAATCAATTAGCTCAACAAGAATTACTAGCAAACTACATAAAATCTAACATTACAGATAAGATGTTTGATGACGAATATAATAAATATGTCGGTAATCTTAAAGGTAAAGAACAAATAAAAGTTGCTCATATTTTAGTTAAATCTCAAAAAGAAGCTAATGATATCAAAACCAAATTAAGCAAAGGCGGAAACTTTACTAAGCTTGCAGAAGAGTTATCTCTTGATAAAGCTTCAGCTTCAAACGGCGGCGTTATCGGTTACATTCTACTAAATCAACCTGGGCAGTTAGTACCGGAATTTGAAAAGAAAGCTTTTGCTTTAAAAGTAAATGAAGTTTCAACTCCTGTAAAAACCGATTTCGGTTGGCATATTATCAAAGTGCTTGAGAAAAAACCTGTGCCTATTCCAACAAAAGAAGAAGCAAAAGTAACTATTGATAATATATTAGCTGCAGAAGTACTAAAGAAATATATTGCTGATTTAGAAGCTAAAGCTAATTTAAAAATCATGTTACCTAAAGCAGACAGCAAAGCCGGATCGTAATTTATATTTTGTTATTGCGAGAGCGGGCATTCCCCGTATACTAAGTCGTCATTACGAGGAAAAACTGTAAGTTTTGACGAAGCAATCTCAGGAGTTTGTTATTACTGCATGAGATTGCCACGTCGCTTCGCGCCTCGCAATGACGGTTTGGGTATCCACACAACAATGCCTCCGCGGGAATGAAATAGGGTTCACACAGTAACACGCCTCTACCCAAGAATAACATTATAACTACTCTCAATCACTGCAAATGCTACACACACAGGATAATCATCAGCAAGAGAAAGGTGAATATTAAAAGGAGAGAGTGTGTTTGTATAGTTTGAGCTAACTTCTACTATAGGCTTACCTAAATCATTATTTAGTATAGTAATATCTTTAAAATTTATACCTTGACCTATACCGACTCCAAAGGCTTTACTCACAGCCTCTTTAGCAGCAAAACGCTTGGCTAAAAAAGCAGCATGGTTTATTTTTCCCAACAAAGCAAACTGTTTTAATTCCTTTGAAGTTAGAATTTTTTTAGCAAAAAGTTCTGGATATAAATGTAATATTTTTTCGATTCTAGGAATTTGTACTATATCAGTACCAACACCGATAAGCATTTACTTATCAGTTTCATAATCTTCGCCATTCTCATCAATAAAGATTTGATCATCTAAATCAGAATAATCTTCCCCGATATAAACTTCAGGTAAATACTCAAATTTTTCTTCTACAGCTTCTGATTCATCTTGATTAACAAGCGGCTCTATCATAGTTCTTGTACGCAGACTATTTATTAAATCTTGTTCTAACTGAGCTACCGATACTTTTCCGGCAGCAATTCTACGTAATGCGATAACAGGAGGCTTATCACGCTTTTCTTTTTTAATTTGATTAGTTTCTACTTTATAATTTAATAATTTAGCATATCTTGTTGCTAGGACAACAAGCCGAAACCTATCCGGTATAATTTTATTACAATCTTCTGCTGTAATTCTTGCCATAATTTTTCTCCGTTAAAAATAGTATACTACAAATAAATAGGAAACGACTATACGCAGATCAACTTCAAAAAGAGCAAGGAGTTCACAAGGCGAGGCACACAGCGTATACTTATTAATACGTGCGTACCGCAGCTCTTGTAGAACGACTTAGCCCATTTTTGAAGTTGATCGAATATATTATACCCTTTTTATATCTGCACCACAATTACTTAATTTTTTTTCTAAATCTTGGAAGCCACGATCTAAATGATATATTCGGTGTAATACGGTTTTGCTATTAGTACTAAGACCGGCGAGTATTAGCGATACCGAAGCTCTAAGATCACTTGCCATAACTTCTGCGCCTTTTAACATTTCTACACCTCGAACAACCGCCTTATTACCTCGTACTACTATATCTGCTCCCATTCTACATAATTCAGGGACATGCATGAAACGATTTTCAAAAATATTCTCGGTGATCATTGAAACACCGCTACTAAGCGTCATAAGGCTCATAAATTGTGCTTGCAAATCAGTAGCAAAGCCAGGATAGGGATTAGTTTCTAAATCAACTGAATTTAACTTCCCTTCATAAGTTACTTGAACTCCGTTATTGATCGGCACGACTTTTATACCCGTTTCGATAAGTTTTAAAGCTATATTTTCTACAATATGATAATCAATCCTACAAATTTTTACATCACCTTTAGTAATAGCTGCCGCAAACATATAAGTACCGGCTTCAATACGATCAGAAAGTACTTTATAGCTCGCTTTATTTAAAGAATCCTTGCCTTTAATTGTTATTTCGCTAGTGCCGATACCTGCAATATCAGCTCCCATTGTGATAAGACAATTACATAAATCAACTATTTCCGGCTCTCGACCACAATTAAAAAGCATAGTTTCCCCCTCTGCTAAAACAGCTGCAAGTATTGCATTAATCGTAGCACCTACGGAAACTTTATCAAAAACAAAATGAGTACCTTTTAAGCGTCCTTTACTTGAAGCGTTAATATAACCGTCTTCTATTTCAATCTCAGCTCCCATAGCTTTTAATACAGCAATATGCAAATCTACTTGCCTTGCTCCAATAGCACAACCACCCGGAAGCGATACTTTTGCTTTACCGTATTTGGTAAGCAAAGGACCAAGCACCCAAATCGATGCTCTCATTTTACGGACTATTTCATAATCTGCAGTAAAGTTATTTATATTTTTGGTATCAATTATAAGCTCAAATTCATCTTGATGTTCTATTATTTCAATATCTGCCCCGTGACTTCGGAGCAAATCTTTCATAGTACTAACATCCGTTAACTTTGGAACATTAGTAATATGCAGTTTATCGGTAAGAATAGACGCTGCCATAATAGGTAGCACGGCATTTTTAGCACCGCTAATATTAATAATACCTTTCAGAGGTGTACCACCGTGAATAATTAATTTGTGCATAAATTATTTTGATAAAATTGTAACGTCATTGCGAGGAGAAACTGATTAAATTGTCATACCGTGGTCAAGCCACGGTATGACAGCGATTATACTACACATCCAAATTCACGACATTCAACGCATTTGCCTGGATAAATAACCTGCGAGGTTCAACAACGTCACCCATTAAAGTAGAGAAAATGCCTTCTGCTTCATCAATTTCTGCAACTCTTACCTGAAGCAAAGTTCTTTTTGTAGGGTCAAGAGTAGTTTCCCATAGCTGGTCGGAATTCATCTCACCAAGCCCCTTAAAACGCTGAATATTTATACCTCTTTTTCCGCATTCTATAATGGTATTTAACAACTGACTCGGTGTTAAAATATCGAATTCCTGACTTTTCACTATAAGCTTTAATTGCTTACTAAATATATCAAAAATCGTTAAAGCAAACTTTGATATTTGTACAAACTCAAATGATTCTAACTGCTCTTTCAATAATATTTTACTTTCTTTTAAACCCCTACTAAAGCGGAAGAACTCTATTTTATTTTCATGTTTTAAAACTTCCCAATTAGTCTTATCAGGCGAATCTTCTAAGCTATTTAAAACATCTAAAGCTTTTTTAAGTCTTAAATCACTTTCAGGCTCAAATATTTTGTTATTAAGTAAGTCATTAATAGCAAGAATTTCGGTAATTGAGCGATTAAATTTTTTGCTAGCATGGTCAAGCAAGCCGTTAAACTTAACCACTTTATTAATTAGCTCTTCTAAATTATCACCCACTAACCGCTCTTTATCGTCTAGAATTAAGGTTGCATCATTAATAGTTGATTTGATCAAATAATCTTGCAGCGCTTGCTCATTCTTTAAATAAAACTCGGCTGCTCCTTTCTTTACTTTATAAAGCGGTGGCTGAGCTATATATAAATAGCCTTTATTTATTAGCTCAGGCATATGACGATAGAAAAACGTGAGTAATAAAGTTCTAATGTGCGAACCATCAACATCAGCATCGGTCATAATAATAACTTTATGGTATCTAAGCTTTTCTAAGGAAAATTCTCGTTCAACACTAATTCCAAGCGCTGTAATTAACGTACCGATTTGGTCCGAACCGAGCATTTTATCAAATCTTGCACGTTCAACGTTCAAAATTTTACCACGCAAAGGCAATATAGCCTGAATTTTGCTATCCCTACCCTGCTTTGCAGTACCGCCCGCAGAGTCCCCCTCAACAATAAACAATTCTGAAATAGCAGGATCTTTTGCATGGCAATCTGCAAGTTTACCTGGTAAATTCGAAACTTCTAAAGCTGATTTTCTTCGAGTGAGTTCCCTTGCTTTTCTAGCAGCTTCACGAGCATTCGCAGCTTCCATAATCTTAGCTATAATTGCCTTAGCTTCTGCTGGATGCTCTTCAAACCACTCAAGAACCTTTGTATAAACGGCATTCTCAACAACCGGTCGTACTTCGGAGCTTACTAGCTTATCTTTTGTTTGAGAAGAAAATTTAGGATCAGGCACTTTAACGGAAAGCACACAACATAGCCCTTCCCTAGTATCTTCACCGCTAAAGTAATTTTTAGCTTTTTTATTAAGACCCGTAGTATCAAGATACGAGGTAATAACACGTGTTATCGCTGATTTGAAAGCACTAAGATGAGTTCCGCCATCACGCTGCCTAATATTATTAGTAAAGCATAAAATATTTTCATGATAAGAATCGTTCCAATGCATCGCAAGCTCAAGGCTTATACCAGACTCAGCATTCTCCGTATTAACTACTATACATGGATGGATAGCGTGCTTCGCTCTGTCTATATATTTTACATAAGCTTCTATACCGCCCGTATAATAAAACTCTACTTCTTTCACTTCTTCAAAGCGATTATCGACGAGTAAAATCTTTACGCCTGAATTTAAAAAAGCAAGCTCACGAAGACGATGCTCTATAGTGCCAAAATCAAATTCTATATTAGTAAACGTTTCTACAGACGGAAAAAAAGTAACTTCCGTACCTTTTTTATCAATATTTTCTTTGACAACCGCAAGCGGAGCTTCCGTTATACCATTATTAAATCTCATCAAATATTCCTTATTATTACGCCAAATACGCAGCTCAAGCCATTCAGAAAGAGCATTTACAACCGATACACCAACACCGTGTAGACCGCCTGCAACCTTATAAGCGTTCTGGTCAAACTTACCGCCGGCGTGAAGTTGCGTCATAATAACTTCAGCTGCCGATATTCCTTCTTCTCCATGAATTTCAACGGGTATACCTCGCCCGTTATCGGATACGGTTACTGAACCGTTTTTATTTAATGTTACTCGTACTAGATCGCAATAACCAGCAAGCGACTCATCGATAGCGTTGTCGACTACTTCATAAATCATATGATGTAGACCCGACCCGTCTCCAACATCCCCGATATACATTCCCGGTCTTTTTCTTACGGCTTCAAGACCTTTTAAAACCTTTATGGAATCAGCACCGTATGATGATTCGTTAAATTTTTCTTCAATTTCCGACATATTATATATATTATATATTTGGCTCTATTACTTGTTGCTAGAAACAATAAAAATGACTATAACGTAACTTATTAAAATAGTAAAGTTTCTTGATTTAAAATTAGCGAGATAACAAAATAAAGATTGATAATTTAAAAAGTTTACGTCATTGCAAGAAAATTACGAAGTAATTGTACGTCCACAATCTCAGAATATTTGACGGGATTGCCACGCAGCCTACGGCTGCTCGCAATGACGATATCAATTGATTCTAGTCAATACCAAATTAGCGAGATAACAATGAATATATTAAAGTTAAAACATATTTTCGACGTAATTAATGATTATGACGTGTTTTTATTCGATCTTTGGGGGGTAATAATTGAAGGGGGGTGTACCTATCCGGGCGTCGTACAAAATATCAATAAGATTATTGAACGAAAAAAAGTATATTTTGTCACTAATGCTCCACGCAATATTTTTTCACTGCATCAAACAATTAAATCGTGGGGATTAAATGCAGAACCGGGAATGATCATTAGCTCAGGCAAAATAGCAGTAGAAATGATACTAGAAAGTAAAGAGCGATTCGGTATAGAAAAACCAGCAATATATCATTTAGGACATTTAGAAAATGATATAATAAACAGCATTCAATGTCCTATCACTGATGATATTAACAAAGCTAATATTTTCTTAATGACTATTTACAGAGACGAAAACGAAAATTTAGATTTAAACGAATTCAATGAATTATTTAAAATTGTTGTACAACGTAAAATGGTCAATATTTGTGCTAATCCTGACCTTGGAATAAATCAGCACGGTGTTTATAGATATTGTAGCGGCTATTATGCCGAAAAAATAAAGCAACTTGGCGGAAAAGTAATTTATAGTGGTAAGCCATACGAAGAAATATATAGCAAAATTTTAAAAGAATGTCATAATACCCCTAAGAATCGCATGTTAATGATTGGGGACACTGTTTACACCGATATACTTGCAGCAAATCGCCTTGGTATAGACTCTGCCCTAGTGTTAACCGGAAATTCTAGAGAATATCATATTGATTTTGATAATATTGATGAAAAACTAGATAGTTTAATGAAAGCTTCTGTTAAGCAATCGATTACACCTAGTTTTGTTGTTGATTTATCTTGAATAACTTTGCCGTCATTGCGAACGACTAAAGGTGTTGTCGCATGACTAGTTTATGTCATTCCCGTGGAAGTGGGAATGACATAGAAAGGTGGAAATAACATCAAAAGAATTCTATTGATATTTTACTCATAATCTGCTATAGAGTAAAACTTAAGCGGTCGTGGCGAAATTGGTAGACGCGCAGCATTGAGGGTGCTGTTCTGTAAAAAGATTGGAAGTTCAAGTCTTCTCGACCGCACCACTCGCCGGTTTTTCACAAAGTCAAATTTTTGTTTGTTTCGACACTTCAGATTTTATATTTACTCCTAAGTTCGTCTTGTTAGCAAATGTTTGTGCTAATTGTATACTCCTGATAAATGAAAAGGAGTTGAAATAAAAACTATTGCTTATTTGTACTCTGTGCTTTATATTGATTAGCACATTGTACACAATTCTGTGCCAAGCCTAGCTACCCAGCTTTAAATAATTATAATAAGTCTATAATAAACTATTAGGTCAATAGGCTATGCCTAATTTCAATATATTTAAAAGCATCTTACCAGATCATCACGATCAATTTGCTGAAATTTTTGATCAAATTAACGATCTGATCGAAGATCACAATTATGATGCTGCTGCAAGCAGGCTGGCCAAGCTTCATTATGCCGATTTAGCAGATTTCTTAGATAATCTTAACAATAAAACATATAAAATAATTATTCCTTTATTACAGGATGAAATTAAGCCTGAAACGTTAGTATCATTAAATGCTTATAGTAAACCTTTAATAATAGAAACTTTAGGCATAAAAAAATCTGCAGAATTAATCAATAAGCTAGTTATAGAAGATGCTATTGAAGTAGTAATCGATCTAGACGATGATATAAAAGACCTTATCCTAAGTAATCTCACTAAAGAAAAAAAACACCAAATTACCGTAGGTTGTACATATCCTGAAAATACGGTAGGTAGGGTAATTGAACGAGATTTTATTAATCTTCAAGAAGGATGGACGGTCGAGGAATCATTAAATTTTATCAAGAACGTAAAGAATGACTTTTATGCGGCAATCGTTACGGATAATAAATTACGCCCTATCGGTATTATTTCTCTTAGCATGCTAATTAAAGGCAAACAAAATGAATTGATAAAAGATTTGATGAACAAAGATTTTAAACTTGCAGATGCTTTTACCGACTTAAATGAACTAAGCTTCATTTTTAGACAATATGCTTTAACTATTGTACCGGTAGTAAATAAAAGCGGTAAGTTAGTAGGTAGCGTATCAATCGATAATATAATTTATATTATCGAAGAACAAGCCGGCAAAGATATATTATCATTAAGCGGGGTACACACTCAAGATACTTTCTTCAATGTATTTTATACCGTTAGACATCGTTTTCCTTGGCTCTTTGTTAATCTAATCACTGCCTGCATGACCTCACTTATCATTAACCATTTTAACGATACTATTGCAAAACTTGTAACGCTTGCAGCCACTATGCCTATTGTAGCTTCAATGGGCGGAAATGCCGGAACACAAGCCATGACCGTTACGGTTAGAGCCCTTGCTAATAAAGATATTCATTATAATAATGTCAATAAAGTTATATTAAAAGAAATAGCCGTATCGGCTTTTAACGGTTTTGTACTTGCAATTATCGGAGCAGGACTTAGCTTTGTGATGTTGCTTGACTTAAATCTTAGCGTTATTTTTGCTATTGCAGTTATTTTAAATTTTTTAGTAGCCGGATTATTCGGCTCTGCTATTCCTATAATACTGCATTATTTTGATATAGACCCCGCTACAGGCTCCGGTGTATTTCTAACAACCATAACCGATGCTCTAGGTTTCCTAACTTTCTTAAGCCTTGCTCATATTTTTTTAGTGTAAAATTTATTCAAATAAAAATACATACACATTGCAGCAAACAGTAGCTATCGCTCCAAGACATTTACATATACCACAACTTGTATCCTGATTTTCAAAGTCGGTAGTAATATTATTCTCATAAGATATATTATTATCTCTTTGTATATTCTGATGATTATTAATATTTGACTCTTTGAACAATAAATTTGCAACAGTTAGTATTAACTCACCCTGTGATGCAGTTAGATTAGTATTATTTAAGGAGCTAGCTTGTGCGTACTCTGTACTTCTAAACTATTACGGTTTGACATAGTTATATTTTGACTTTAGGATTAATGTTTAAAATAATATAACAATAATCTTTAGGTTCTGTGAAGGAAAATTAAATTATTTATATTTTCAGATATTTTTTAGCGAACATTAATAAGATTTTTGCAATAATAGTTGTTCCTATTTCAAAAAAATCTTATGATTTACAGCAAAAAATAGCAAAAATAGATTAATTTAATTTTCCTTCATAGAACCTAATCTGCAGCTATTTATTACTGCAATTTTTGGCATTTCCTTGAAACGGTTGATATTGTCATGAGCTAAGCAACTGCAAAGATCGTGGCAATGACGTAAACTTTTCAAATTATCAACTTTTTCTAGGCAATGCCTAATTTTTTAATTAATAGCCCACAAATTATAATGAAATAAGAAATAACTTTTATAGAAGATATAAGCTCTTGGAAAGAAAAGTTTGCAATTGGTGTTTATAGTAAAAAATTACTTGATAAACTCGAATATTTAAATACTAAAGTAGCAAATCCTATAGATATACTCGAAATCACAAAAGGTATCTACTATGCATGTAACACGGTTCTCAAATGCGTCAATCAGGCAATCCTTATTATTCGCACCCGATTGAGATAAAAATTATGCTTGCTGAATTTGTAGCTGAAGAAGCACCTAAGCTTTATAACATTATTATGCTGCAAGTGCAAGCCGCTTTACTTCATGATACTATTGAAGACACTGAATTAACTGCAGAAGCAATTACCGAAATTTTTGGACCGGAAGTAGCAAAACACGTAGAAGGTCTAACTAGAATTAAATCTTACGGGAAGATAAGTAGGGGAGAAAGCCTAAACTTATTAATTAAAGAGAAAAGATACAATACGGCATTAATAAAATTATTTGACCGAATTCATAACGTGCAAACTTTGGGAGTTAAATCACCTGAGAAAGCTAGAAAAATTATTGAAGCGACTTTAATAAATTTTCTTTTGGTCGCTGCTAATATAAATTATAAACTAGAACAAGAATTAAGTTATGCCTAAAAGTTGTTAATATTGAACTTGAAAGACACAAAGCTTTTTCTAATAATAACTCTCTGCTTCCTCCTCTAACTTTATAAAATGATTTACTCCAAATGTATAACCAATTAGAATTGGAATAATCAAGAATAATAATCCCCAGTGATTAAAATAATCTATCAAGTAAATTGTTCTAAAAGAAGAAACTGCAAACATTAAAGCTCGTGATAAAGCAAATATAAAACTGCCGCATGTAAAACGTTTTAATACTGGAAATCTTGCATAAAACACTGCACCTGCCGGAAAAATAGTAGGGGCAAATACTACAATAAATAATTGGAATAAAAGTAATTCTATAGTATTTGAAATATTATTTAGTAAGATAGGAGACATAAGGGCTACCATAGAAAATATTGTTAATCTTACTTTAAGGACTTTTAAAGGATGTATTTTACAAATTAATTCTGTACCACAAACAATAAAATTTTGATGAATTACTTGAGTAGCACTGTAATTAAATGAGTTTTTAGCATATTACCGCAATAAATATAAACAATATAAAACCATAACGGGACTCCACAATGTACCAAAAAGAAAGCTATTGCTGTTGGTTTATTAATTTTTTCACTCCAAATAGGGCTTGATTTTAGCCGATTACTATCTATCCCTGCTTGCGCTACAGTTTTCTTTATTCGTCTTTTTGCATCAATGAAATCTGAAGTCTCCCTAAGATTTGTCCTTACAACAGCACCAACTATAGCAATAGCTGCTCCAAACCAAAATGCAATACGTCAAATCAAGTCCAAAAGAAGTAACAAGTGTTCCTACCGCCAATGCTACACGGTTGCACCTAAAATTACAAAAACAACAAGCGAAGCCACCACCCAATAACGTTGAGGAATTTTTGTCATTTCGGTTAGATAAAGCTCGGCACCTACTACTTCCCCTATAAAGGACATCCCCTGAGCGATACGACACGCAGTTACTACAAAAGTCGCCGTAATACCAATTTCGGCATAAGTTTTTATAATTAGCCATTATAAGATAACAAAGCGACATTATTAAAAAAGTTGTAATAATGACCGTTGCCTTACGACCTATAGTATCTCCTATCCAACCGAATATTAAAGCACCGATAGGTCTAAATACATATGTTGCACAATATGCAATGGCAGAATATAGAGAAGCTGCTCGTGCATCGGCTTCAGGAAAAAATAGCTCGTTAAGTATTACCGCCATGTGTACATAGAGCGTGAGATCAAAATATTCAAGAAACGTACCTATCGATAGTAGCCCTATTTTTTCTTTTTGATTACGGGCTAAACTTTTTTGCTCTTTTGCGTAACTTCACATACTTTTTTACAGATTAGTTAAAATTAATAAAGAACTATACTGTTTTATATAAAAATAAAAGTCAAGTTAACAAAATTAGATTTTTTATAGCATTGCTAACTCAAGACAGGTGTCGTAATGAGCTGAGCGACTGAAAGGAGCGTATCAATCTAAAAAAATACTAATAAATTCTAGTTTACAGAGTTTTTAACTAGATTGCTTAGTCAATATACTTTGTAATTGCCTTGTAATGGCGTTAATTTATTAAATAATCTATCTTTATTTAGCAATGCCAATAAATTTCTAATTTAATACTTGCAATTTATCTTATAATTACTTATATTCAGATTCGCTTAGATTAAAAAGCACTAAAGCGTTTTATATGTAATTAATTTTGATCCCCTTAAACTTTTTACATTAAAACGCCGTTATTTTATTTAAGCGGGTGTAGCTCAGGGGTAGAGCGCCACCTTGCCAAGGTTGAAGTCGAGGGTTCGAATCCCTTCACCCGCTCCAGTGATTTTGTCCGTTTTATGTCATTCCCGCCTACGCAGGAATGATATAGAGCATGTTTTTCGAGCTAAGCAACAACGCCCTTTTGCAAATGACATCAGTAAGTTTATCATAAATTCAATCTTCCAAACCATATTTTTTCTTAATATCTTCTAATGAAATTACTTCTTCTCTTTATTTCTATACAAGACAAAGCAATTAATAAATCTGCTTTTTCTTCTATATAATTTTCTATTGCTTTACGTATAATATCTAGTTCATTAGAAATTCTAGTAGTTATAACTGTCATAAAAATAGCCATTTATCGGTTTTGTGATAACTTATATTAGTATAAAATACATTTAAATATATTTAATATTATTATTTTACCCTTGCATTAAAGCTATTAGGTAGCTATTTTTATTTTATTAAACTTAGTGCATAACCTATCTTATAAAGAGAAATTTTAAGGAAACACGGCACGCAGCACCGCAGCGTACAAAAAGGGACGTGAGATGCGAGTACCGGATTGATGTATACCGCAAATACTTCAAAAGTTGGAAGCCAAATAAGTGGTGAGCCTGCGGAGCGTAGAAAACTACATGAGCAAAGGCGAAGCCTAAAATTTGACGTACCAAAGCTTGAAGTATCAAAGGTATACAAATTACTTTTAGAAAGAGGTTATACAGGAAGACTATTGCAACAATTAGGAAATTACATATGTCAGCAAATACGCAAGATAATCAGGCAAATAATAACGACACTATAGAAATACAGGAAACTGAGGTAGTGCCTGCAGAAACAAATTCTTTACAATCGGGGTTAACAAGCTTAATACCGATGGTTTTAATTTTTGCTGTATTTTACTTCTTATTATTACGTCCACAAGAAACACGACGCAAAGAAAGAGAGAAATTAGTAAGTGAAGTTAAAAAAGGCGAAGAAGTTCTAACAAATAGCGGCATTTATGGTATTGTGACTAAAGTAAGTGAAAATGACAATAATATTGAAATCGAAATAGCTAAAGATGTACGTATTAAAGTTTTAAAAAGTGCTATTATCGATATAACTAGTCGTACAAAAGAAGTAGCAGTAAAAAAAGAAAACAAAAAAAATAAGAAGGTAAGCGGTGCAAAAGCTTCCTAAGTGGAAAATTTTTCTTTCAATTATATGTACGGTTTTTGCGGTTATTTGTGCCTTACCTAATTTCATGCAGGTAAACTCTAAGTTTCTACCTCATGATTCAGTAAATCTAGGACTTGATCTTAGAGGAGGAGCCCATTTATTACTCGATGTTGATTTTGACACCTACTTAAATGATTCAATGGAAAATCTTGCCGACACTTTACGCAAAAATTTTCGTGAGGATAAAATCGGCTATAAAAATCTGTTAGTTAGACAAAATAGCATTCAATTAGAAGTAAGATCGCCTGAGAAATTAAAGCCGTTAAAGAAAATAATTAATAAAATCGATCCAGAAATTATCGCTGAAGTAAATGAAAATAAAATAAAGCTTAGCTACAGCGAATCTAGATTAAATGACTTACTTAATAAGGTAGTAGACCAATCTATTGAGATCGTTCGCATGAGAGTTGATAGTACCGGCACTAAAGAGCCGACCCTACAGAAACAAGGCGATAAGCATATATTACTGCAAGTTCCCGGTGAAGAAAATCCCTCTTACCTGAAGAATATATTAGGAAAAACTGCAAAGCTAACTTTTCATTTAGTTGATGAAAATGCCAATATCGAAGAAGCGGTAAAAGGACATGTTCCAGTAGGTTCAATGCTAGTTAAGGGAGATAACGCAAGTCATGGGGAGTATTATGTCGTTATAAAGAAAAAAGTTGTTTTGGGTGGGGATCAGCTTACAACCGCTTCAGCTTCTTTTGACCAAAATTCGCAAGCGGTAGTTGCGTTTTCTTTCAACAATTTAGGTAGTAAAATATTTGGTGAAATAACTAAAAATAATATCGGTAAACGCCTTGCTATAGTTTTAGACAATAAATTACTAAGTGCTCCAACGATAAACGGAGCGATTATGGGCGGAAGCGGTATAATAACAGGAAATTTTACCGTTGAGTCGGCAAATGAGCTTGCACTATTATTGCGAGCCGGTTCGCTTCCTGCCCCACTTAAAATTATTGAAGAGAGAAGTATAGGTCCAAATTTGGGTGCTGATTCTATAGAGTCGGGCAAAAAGGCAGGACTTATAGGATTTATAGCAGTGTGTATATTTATGGTTTGGTCTTACGGTGTGCTTGGTTTATTTGCCAATATAGCCTTAAGCCTTGCATTGTTATATATTTTAGCTTTACTTTCACTTTTCCAAGCTACTTTAACTCTGCCGGGAATTGCAGGAATAATACTCACTATGGGTATGGCTGTTGATGCTAATGTATTGATTTACGAAAGAATTAAAGAGGAACTGCATAAAGGAGTGTCTACTCTTTATGCTATTAGAACCGGTTTTGAATCTGCGTTTGCCACTATCCTTGATGCTAACCTAACTACTTTAATCGTTGCTTTTTTACTTTATATATTTGGAGTAGGTGCAATAAAAGGTTTTGCCGTTGCATTAACGATCGGGATTATATCTTCAATGTTTTCGGCAATTATCATTACTAAATTGTTAATAGATATTTGGGTACAATATTTTAAACCTAAAAAATTAGGGCTTGTGTAAAAGAGTAGACTTTGTTGTATGGTATTTTTATGTCATTCCCACGAAAGCGGGAATCCAGTAACCTTTAATGTCATCCCGCAACTTGATTGCGGAATCTCAGAACACGGCCTATGATATAAGATACCGTAGTCAAGCCACGGTATGACATTTTCACTTTTCTCTAGATTCCTGCTTTCCCAGGAATGACATAAGAGCCATACAGCAGGACCAGCTAGGATGACAACGCAAAAATGGATAATATCTTATGAAAATACAGTCAAATGTTATAAAAATCATTATCGTAATTAGCTTATTAATAGGAGTAGGAGCATTATATTTGTTGTTATCTTTAAGAACGCCTGAAAAGCCACTTGCCGGTCAAGTGAATATCTATGAAGATAACGTAAAAATCGGCGGTGACTTTGAACTAATAGACCAAAATGGAGAGATATTTAATAGTGATAAGTTGAAAGGCAACTTAAGCCTCATTTACTTTGGATTTACTAGTTGTCCTGATATATGCCCAACCTCTCTAAATAAAATGACGGAGATTGTAGAAATTTTAAATAAACATAAAATAGATATTCTACCTGTTTTTATCACTATTGATCCAAAACGTGATACTCCTATAGCACTTAAAGAATATCTAAAACATTTTCATCCGAAATTTATAGGTCTTACCGGTAACGAGCAGCAAATAAAAGATGTAACTGATAAATTCAAGGTTTTCTATGCTCGTGTGCATGGTGATGATGACGACCCGAACTATATGCTTGATCATTCATCTTTTACATATTTAATCGATGCAAACGGAAAATATCTGAAACATTTCTATTTAGATTCTTCACCTAAGGAAATGATGGAATTTTTAAGAAATGAATAATTATATATCGGTAGCGTATTTATTTACCTTTTTAACCTTAGCGACATTGTTAATTGTAAGTTTTTTAAATTACAAGTCATTGAAAAATAAACAGAACTTTAATGCAAAAGAGAGTAAGAAATAGATTAATAACAATAATTATTTGTTTTTGCTCAGCATGTTTAGGAATTAGTATAATACTTTACAATTTAGAGAAAAATATAGTATTTTTTTTGCCGCCGTCAAAAATTAATGAAATAGAACAAGGCCAAGAGTTAAGAGTCGGTGGGCTTGTTAAAACAGACTCAATAAATAAAATTGCTGATGATAAGATAAGTTTTGTTATTACCGATAATATTAAGGATTGCGAGATATTATATCAAGGAGCCCTTCCGGCTCTATTTCGTAAAGGACAAGGAATTATTGCCATCGGGCAATTATCGAACGGGAAATTTATAGCAAGACAATTACTTGCAAAGCATGATGAGAATTACAGGCCTCCGCAATAACAACGTCATTGCGAAGAGCGAAGCGACGTGGCAATCTAGTAAAATAGGCCTGAGATTGCTTCGTCGAATTACGTTGTCATTCTCCTCGCAATAACAAAAAATAACTAAACCAAATAAATAAAAACATGTTTATAGATAAAATCAAAGCAAAAGCAAATAATTACGAAATAAACGTAATTATCGAAATTCCGATGAATAGCGGTCCAATCAAATACGAATTTGACAAAGAATCAGGAGCAATTTTTGTTGATCGCTTTATGCAAACTACCATGAGCTATCCATGCAATTACGGTTTTATTCCTCATACTCTTTCAAATGACGGTGATCCGGTAGACGTACTTGTCGTAGCTCATCATCCGGTAGTGCCTGGGTCGGTTATAAAATGCCGAGCAGTCGGTGTATTGATGATGGAAGACGAATCAGGGCTTGATGAGAAAATAATCGCAGTACCGACTTCTAAGCTCGATATTACTTTCGATCATATTAAAGAGCTAGATGATTTATGTGACATGCTCAAGCAACGTATCGTGCATTTCTTTGAGCATTATAAAGATTTAGAAAAAGGTAAATGGGTTAAAGTTACTGGATGGGAAAATAAATCAAAAGCAGACGCTTTAATCAATGAAGGAATAGATAGGGTCAGCTAGGGATACGAATTCATGACGTTGCTTGCATGGTGCTTGATGTCATTCCCGTGGAGGCGGGAATCCAGAAAAAGTAGCCTTAATCCCGATCTCAACAATTACACATTAATTAACAAAATAAACCTATAAAAACAAGTTTTTATTTTTTATAGGTTTTTCCCGCCTCCGCGGGAATGACATCAGAAAAATAAGATACAAAACAAACAGTGACCGACTTCTTGCATAACGTAGCTAATAAAGAGAAATTTGAAGGAAACACGGAACGCAGCACCGCAGCGTACACTTTAGTACGTGAGAATGCGAGTACCGGATTGACGCACAAATTACCTTTAGAAGCAAGTTATGCAAGAAGTCGATTATTTCGTTCAGGAGTCGTAGTAGCTTTTTTCACATTAATTTCTCGCATATTTGGCTTAGTGCGTGAACAGTTTATCGCATCATTATTCGGCTCTACGCCTATGGGTGATAGCATTAATGTTGCTTTTAAACTACCGAATCTATTTAGAAGAATTTTTGCAGAAGGAGCATTATCAAGCGTATTCATTCCTATTTATAATGAAAAAATGCTTATTTCTAAGAAAGCCGCTAATAATTTTTCAGGTGAGATTTTTACCCTTTTACTTCTGACATTAATAGTAATAATAGCATTAATGCAAATCTTCATGCCACAATTAATGCTGTTTATTGTTCCTGGATTTCACGGTAAAAAAGAAAAGTTTGAGCTTACGGTATTTTTATGCCGAATTACAATACCTTATTTAATATTTGTTTCATTAACGGCTCTACTGGGTGGAATATTAAACTCTATAAAAAAATTCGCTGCATTTGCTTTTTCACCGGTTATTTTAAGTATATGCGTAATAATTTTTACTTTAACATTTGATCATTATATAGAATCTACTATCTCAATTAGCTTATCTTTAATAATCGCCGGAATATTACAAGTTTCGTTTATGTTTGTCTGTGTGAAAAGAGCGGATTTAAACTTTCCGATAATTTTTAACCCAAGCGATCCCGATGTAAAAAAGCTTTTGATTAATATGGGACCGGCAACCATTAGCTCCGGCATACAGCAATTAAACCTTTTCATATCCCAATCTATTGCTAGCTTTATTGAAGGTGCTATTTCTATATTATCTTATGCCGACCGGATATATCAATTTCCTCTATCAATAATAGGTACTAGCTTCTCTACTATATTGCTACCTGAGCTATCAAAAATCTATAAATCAAATGATATAGTAGCTGCAAAAAAAATACAGAATAATGCTATTAAAATGGGATTATTATTATCGTTGCCTGCTACATTCGGTATTATAATTCTATCTCATCCGATTATTAATATAATTTATGAAAGAGGAGTATTCACGAGCCAAGATACTACAAATACAGCTGAGGCTATTTCTGCGTTTGCACTTGGGCTCCCTGCTTTTATTTTGGCAAAAATTTTAACTCCTATTTTTTATGCTAACGGAGATACTAAAACACCGCTCAAAATAACCTTATTTTCAATAATAATTAATACCGGCATGAACCTATTATTAATGGATTCTTTGAAACATATCGGTATTGCAGTCGGTACATCTATTGCAGCTTGGTATAATCTAGGTTTATTATATAGCTATACTACAAAACAAAATAAGCTTCATATAGAAGCCGGTATAAAACTTTTCTGCGGTAAAATTTTGTTATGCTGTATATTAATGTCTATTATAATTGCTTTAATAAAGCATTATTATTTAGAATATTTTTATTCGGAATATTTACTGATTAAAGTCTGTATGCTAGGTAGTACAATTGCAGTTGGAATGGGAGCATTTTTCGGCACGGCATATTTATTAAAAACGGTTAATTATGATAATAACAACAAATAAGCACCAATCAAATTATCAGGATTGGCTAAAAGCCTTAGCTATTATAGCCATGATCATTGATCATGTAGGTTTATATCTATATCCTGAATTAACGATTATGCGGATCATAGGTCGTACAACTATGCCAGTATTTTGCTTTTTTGCCGGTTATAATTTTCATGATAAACCAAAAACCCATATAATAATATTCGGTGTTTTATTACAAATATATACCACTGTACTATTTAAACAGTTTCTTACTACAAATATTCTAATCTCTATATATTTAGGGCAATGGTATATTTATTATTTTCGTAATTCTTTAACTCGCTTTTTCTATAGCGGTTATTGTCATGCAATTATAATGGTACTATTGTGGTATATTAGCTGGACTTTGATTGATTACGGGACTCTTGTAATTGCTACAATGATACTTGGATTTATTTCAAAACATGAGCAGGCAAACTTAAAACTTTGCTGTTTTATAGCAATTTTTGCTTCTTTCATGCATTCAACTCTTTTTACTCTTGCGATTTCCTTTAATGAGTTTAATTTTTCAAATACTGACTTAATTTTAAACCTCACTTTCTTAACAATTACCTATATATTAATGATCCTAAGCGATTATTCACAAAAAATAGCTATAAATCTAAAAGGGATAAGTCGCAATGTTTTATATATTTACTGCATACACATTATGATCTTACAATTCATATTCATCTATAAATACACATATGGTTTTAAAAATTGGTAAATAAACATTAATAATGAGTGACAGCGTAATTTAGTTAATATTAATATATTTAAATAAATTGATAATTAAATATATGAATATAATAGATCGTTTAATTTTGGATAATGAACAATATAAAGAGCAATTTAAAAAAAACAAACTATTTAAAATTAAGTTAGATAGTACGCTACGAAAAAATAAATTTCTTAAACATTTTCGGATTTGGTCAGATGAATTTCAAAAAATGGTATTAGCAAGAGTAGTGTTTTCTGAAACAAAAGAATTTCAACAACTTGCATGGGAGCATCTTACCGATGAATTTGGACATAATATAGAATTATTCCAAAATCTAGAAAATAATGAAGAAACTACAGATTCTATTTTTGAGGCCTTAGGTTCTTGGTTTACGCTAAAAATGATGACTCTTGGAGATAATGAAAGAGCCGTCCTTGTCCATTTAGTAATAGAGTCTTGTGCTACTATATTTTATGCAAAACTAGGATCAATATTTTTTAATCATAAAGCAGCAAAACATTTCAAAACACATATGTATCTTGATCCTGAACATGAACAAATGGGAATAGATTTATTAAAACAAATAAACATTAATGATTCTTCTTTACTCACTATTCAAAAAAAAGGCTGGGATATGATTGACGCTCTGTTTACTAGACTTGCTGAAATCACACAGGATTAGCTTTAACTTATAGTATTCTAGATTTTATAAAAAAGCTTGCTTGCACGGTACGGTTTTTCATCATTGCGAGCGACTGAAAGGAGCACGGCAATCTCAGGATTTTGGCACGAGATTGCTTTATCGAATTACTGCGTCATTCTTCTCACAATGACGGAAAAATCGATCCACGCAACAACGCCAATGTCAAGCGGAAATAGCATATTCAAACTAAACCAACTCGCTTACTTGAGATTTGGCAAAGAGCTTGATCTGAAAGTTAACAAAATTTACATTACCTTTTGAGCCTATTGCTGCAAATTTATGCGCTTTAAGAAGTAGGTCATAATCGTCCGCTAAATTGGCGAAGAAAAATGCGATTTCGCCGCTTTGTTTTACTCCTAAAATCTCACCGCTACCTCGAAGTTTTAAATCCTGCTCAGCTATATAAAATCCATCATTAGTTTGTTTCATTATCTCAAACCTACCTCGTGCAACTTTTCTAAGCCTTTTAGGATTGTATAACAATATACAATATGACTGCAAACTACCCCGCCCTACTCTACCTCTAAGCTGATGAAGTTGAGCGAGACCAAATTGCTCAGCATTTTCAATAATTATCAAAGTGGCTTCAGGTATGTCTATTCCGACTTCAATAACGGTTGTTGCAACTAATATCTTAATTTCACCTTCCTTAAATTGCTTCATTATTTGGTCTTTCTGCTCGTTCTTCATCTTACCGTGAATAATACCGGTATAACCTTGATAGATATTGTCGATAGAGTTAAAACGATTCATCACATCCATCAATAAACTATCCTCTTCCGACGTTTCTTTCTCTCCCTGCTCTATCAATGGACAAATCCAATATACCCGCTCACCTGCAATAAGCTTCTTATTTATCGCTACTATAATATGCTCTATCTTATTAACGGACATGGTATTTGTAGCGATAGGTAAACGACTTTTCGGCTTACCCATTAACTTTGAGATAGTCATATCACCAAACATAGTAAGTGCAAGACTGCGAGGAATCGGCGTTGCAGTCATAACTAACACATCGGGATTTACTCCTTTATTTATTAAATTCAAACGCTGTTGTACCCCAAATCTATGCTGCTCATCAATAACTATATAACCTAATTTCTTAAAACTTACTTTTTCTTGAAATAAAGCATGAGTGCCGACTAATATATCAATCTCATCGTTGTCAAGTTGTATCATAATATTTTTACGAGCTGTCCCCAGTATCTTACCTGTAAGTAATCCGACTCTTATATTAGTATTTTTTAAAGCTTTAACAAAAAACTCATAATGCTGATTGGCAAGCAAATCAGTTGGAGCCATAAGCGTTGCTTGAAATCCAGTGGCTACCACATTTACCATCGTCAGCAGAGCTACCAAAGTTTTACCGGAGCCAACATCGCCTTGCAACAATCTCATCATTTCTATTTTATCGCTTTGATCACACTCTATTTCTTCTATGACTTGCTTTTGATAAGAGGTTAACTCAAATCCTAGCTCATTTAATATATTTGCTTGAATAGATACAGCTTTAGGGTAAATATTACCTTGTCTTCTACTTATTTGCGTACGTACATTTAAAAGAGATATTTGATTAGCGATAAGCTCCTTAGCTGCTAGTTGTTTTTTGGCGTTAGTATATAAATCGTCATTGTGAAGCCCCTTTAGGGGCTGCGGCAATCTAGAATTTATTAATTTTACATTACTGGATTGCTTCGTCGGCATGCATGCCTCCTCGCAATGATGGAAAACATGCAACATTTGCAAATTCTGCAATATAATATCTAAATAATCTTTTACTTCTTTATCTTCTATACTCTTACACTTCTCTTCAAATATCTCTATTGCTTTTATGATATATGAATATAACTGCTTGTTACTAAGTAAATATGTCAGGGAATAAATCGGCTCTATTTCTTTTGCAAGTTTAGGATTTACAATAAATTCAGGATGCGCAATTTGTAAGTAATGATCAAAAAATTGTACCTTTCCGCTGATAATATGAGAAGTACCAACTTGCAGCTTATTAAAAATAAACGGTGGGGGTTTATGAAAAAACACTAATAACAAAGAACCAGTATCATTGCTAGCTGTAATTTTTAAAGGCTGACTACTTTTCTTTGGTAAATTAATGCTCTCAACTACAATTTCTGTTTGGATTATGTCACCGTCTCTAACTTCAGTTAAATTAGGCGATAATATTTTATTTTGATATGAAACAGGTAGATAAAATAATAAATCACGAATATTTTTAATACCAAGCCTTTTAAGAGCAGATACGGTATCTTCACGTATATTGATGAACGTTTTTACAGAAGAGAATAAGAATTTTTCTAAAATAGTTAGCATATATAGTCATAATTATCTTATATACAAATATATATACTTTATAATAAAAGAAGAATAATAAAATATACAAATTATGATTAATATGTCATTCTTGCAAAAGCGGGAATCCAGTAATTAAACGGTGCATACACAGTAAGTTTTGAAAATTAAAAGCTTGATGTATCGCGCTTTTTTCTGGATTGCTGCTTTCGCAGGAATGACATATTAATCATGCAACAAAGCCTTCTCTTATAAATCTAATTTTAACCCTGCTCTAACTATAGCTGAGGATTTTAAAGGCATACCTTACCTAAACCGATAAATTCAACTTTGACTAAGTTATTAGCTTTAACTCCGACACCGTAAGACTTAAATTTTTGATTTTTGCCGTAATTAATATTAACTTGCATATATTTGTTATCAACAACAAAATGGTTAACTAAACCACGCTCTAAACCGTATGGAGCAAGTATCGCTCTAGTAGCCGGTAAATATTTAACTGGTCCTAATTCAATCATCGGAATATTATTTAAGTTAATAAATGAATATCCTGAATAGAATAAAAACAGATCAAATAAATCTAAATAAGCATATGCAAAAATTTTATTTTTAGTAATATAATTTTTACCGTATATGGAGTTAATCGCTTTTACATATGTATTTATATCATCACCGCTTTTATCTTTGCCATCAAACTTAGTACTAAAAATATAACTTGCTTGCTCTAGTCTTGTCCATAAATAACCTATACCGTAAGTAGGATTAATTTTGTTACTTGCCATGTATCTATCTTTAATATTTTCAGATAACAAATAACTTGCTTGCATGCCCCCTGTATCTATAGCAATGTGCTTATGAACTTGCAAAGAATTAAAATCTTTAGTTTTAAAATATGTTGTACCCTCAAAAGGATCTACTTCATATTTTGTTACTTTTAAATCAACTTCTTTGCTCTTGCTCCATAACCTCCTATTTCATGATTACCTACCATAATCCAAGATGTAGCAGTAAATCTTGTAATATAACTTAAGATCTTCATAGCTATATTATCTGAATCGGCAAACATAGCATCATCTAATTGACGGTAACCTTCAATTAATGACATAGCAACATTGCTACTCGCTCTTGAGGACATATCTTTATCATACGTTACTACATAACTATAATTTTTTTTAGAATTTTCTTGAATTGTTATATTGTCATCAATATTTGATGCAGTTACTAATACTGTTGATGAATACAAAAAACAAGCAGCAATGGTTAAATTTAATTTCTTGTAAAGTATTTTTTTAATATACCAAACTTGTGTATGTCCTTGACTTCTTTTGAAAATCTTCCTAATGTCTTAAATAATAGAGATTAAATAATTTAAAATTTATGAATAAAAAATCTATCCTTCGGCTGAAGCTGCTCTTGAAGGACTTCTTTATGACGGCATGACTATAATGTCGGACGGATTCGGTCTATGCGGTATTCCTGAAAATTTAATAAATGCACTTCTTAAAAGCAATGTTCAAAATTTAACAGTTATAAGCAATAATTGCGGTGTTGACAACTTCGGACTTGGGCTTCTTCTTCAAACTAAACAAATAAAAAAAATGATTTCTTCGTATGTCGGAGAAAATAAGATTTTTGAGCAACAATATCTTGATAAGGTTTTATAGCTTGAGCTAAACCCACAAGGCACTTTAGCTGAACGAATTAGGGCTGCTTGTATGGGAATTCCGGCTTTTTATACTAAAACAGGTATAGGTACAATTGTAGAGGAAGGTAAAGCAACAAAGGAGTTTAACGGCAAAAAATATATAATGGAAACTGCCCTTCAAGCTGACCTTGCTATTATTAAAGGCTTTAAAGCTGATAAAAGCAGCAACGTGATTTATAATAAAACTGCACGAAATTTTAATGCAGTCATGGCAGGTGCCGCTAAAGTTACAGTTTGTGAAGTAGAGGAAATAGTTAAGGTGGGAGAGCTTGACCCTAACAATATTCACACACCTAATATTTTCATACAGCGATTAATAGTAGGTGAAAAATATGAGAAACGTATTGAGCAATTAACTGTCAGGGAAAAATAAGATATGCCTTGGAGCAAAGAAGAAATTTATCAAATAACCGCAGAGGAACTTAAAGACGGATTATATGTCAATCTTGGTATAGGTATGCCTACGCATGTAGCAAATTATATACCTCAAGGAGTGAATGTAATATTTCAAAGTGAGAACGGTATGCTTGGTATGGGACCATTTCCTTACGCAGGAGAGGAAGATCCTGATTTAATTAACGCCGGTAAGCAAACTATTACTGCTATTCCTGAAAGCAGCTATTTCGACAGTAGCTTTTCATTTGGGATGATTAGAGGTTCGCATGTCGATTTAACTATTTTAGGTGCTATGCAAGTCTCACAAACAGGCGATCTTGCCAACTGGACTATTCCGGGTAAAATGGTTAAAGGTATGGGAGGAGCTATGGATTTGGTCGCTAACACCAAAAGAGTAGTTATTATAATGGAACATAACGCAAAAGATGGCGGTGCTAAATTATTAAAAGAATGCAACTTTCCGTTAAAAGGTAAAAAAGTAGTTAACAGAGTAATTACCGATCTTGGAATTTTTGATATTGATAAAGATGAAATGATATTAGTTAGACAAGCTGACGATGTTACTATTGAAGAAATAAAGTCTAAAACTGAAGCCGAGTTTATAGTTAATTTACAATATGGAGAATAAAATGGTTAAAGTAGCTATCGTAATATTATAGTAGATACGGTCATACTGCAAAGTAGCTGAAAAACTAAATAAGAGCATAAAGGAAGCAGGAGCAAATGTTTCTTATACAAATAAATAAAGATAAACCTAATAATCTCGATTGAGATTTATTAGACAATGCAGGTGCTATCATTTTTGGAGTCCCAACCTGTATGGGTAGTTTAGCCAGATCGTTTAAAACATTTATGGAAGCTACCTCAACTAGATGGGCACAACAAAAATGGAAAGATAAAATAGCTGCAGCTTTTACTAATTCTGCTTTTTATTCAGGTAATAAGTTTGCAGTATTCAGCAGCTATTTCACTTCGCTATGCAGCATTGTATGATTTGGGTCGGGCAAGCTGAAACTGCTCCGAATTTTTCTGATCATGAGATGCCTAATCCCAATAAAATTCACCGCTTAGGTAGCTGGTCAGGACGTATGACTCAATCTAACCACAAATCTTCTCCTGATATTACTCCTACTCAAGGCGATTTAAAAACTGCTAATTTCTTTGGTAAAAGAATAGTTGAAATAACTAAGAAGTTTAAAGGGTAGATTTATATGGTGTTTTATGTCATTCCCGCAAAGCGGGAATGACATTTATTATCTAACAAATGATGGGTTTTGTGAGTTCCTATTATTAATTTTTTGAGCATGCGTAGTCATTTTAGCATCTCGTTCTCCTTTAGTTTTAAGCATTTTTGATTTATTCCTATTAACACTAACATCACTCCAGTTACCACTATCGCTTTCACTGCTACTACTATCACTCACCTTTATAACAGCTCTTCGTGCGAAAATTGATTCAAGTCCACTAAGTGCGTTAACATTCTGAGCAGGCTTACTATGAGAATGTGCAACCGGTTTTCCTGTATTAGGGTCAAATTCAACTTTTTTTAGTTTTTTTGGCCCTGCTATTTCTCTCATTAAATCAGAAGTATCTATAGAAGGACGTGGTTGATTTGCCAGTTTTTTAACCGTAGTAGATTCTATAGGCTTAGATAATGTCTCAGCCTGAGCCGGAGCCATAGGCGGTGGTGGAGGTGGAGGTGGAGGTGGAGGTGGTGATGGAATGTTATTTTCCGGTAAAGGAGGCGGTGGTGGAGGTGGAGGTGATGATGGAATGTTATTTTCCGGTAAAGGAGACGGTGGTGGAGGTGGAGGTGGTGATGGAATGTTATTTTCCGGTAAAGGAGACGGTGGTGTTATATTATTTTCCAAAGGTTTAGCTAGGGACGCATTTGCTAATATTGGTTCTTTTTGTGAAGCCATGTGATTTGTAAGGTTACTTACTATCTTTTGTAACTTCTCATTGTCAGGTAATTTTGCAATTATATCCTTAATATTTCTTTCTTTATTTTCAATTAATTCCTCAAATTTATGCTTCGTTTTATATAATTGTTCATCAATCTTTCTAATTGTTCTAGTATTACTCTCTTTGTTTTTTGCTAAAACCTGCTCACTATTATTTACAAAAACATTTTTAACATTTTGCCAAATATTATTTAATTTTTCAAAAAATGTATGAGGTACTTCTGCCCTAATTTCAGCAACCTGTTTTTGTATTTCTTTAAGTTCTTTGATATTAGAATTTGCGGATATTAAATTTTGGATGTTTTGTTTTGTAGCATTTAAAGAATTATATTGTTTCTCTAGTGCTTCAGCATTAATGAATTGTAAGGGATTTGTCATATGTAGAGCTGAGAATCTTTCAGGTTTACTCTTATAACTAAAAAATACTTCCGATAATCTTGCTCTTTGATCTTTAGATAAATCTTTCTTTGTTAAATCCTTAAAATTTTTTTCGATTTCTTCTTGTAATGCTTGCTTTAAAGGTGCAGATTTTTCCGCTATATTATATATCTTATTATCAATATCTTTTAATATTTTATTATTATACTTTATTGCTTCATTTGTTAACTGTTCTTCACTTTTTATCAAAATATACTTTACATTAGAAACTGTTTTTACAAATCTTTTAAACCAAGGCAACGATCTATTATGTTCTTTTTCTAGTTCTTTAGTTTCATTTTGTATTTCGATTAAACCTTGCAACTGCTTATTTTGTTTGCATAATTCATTTACTTGGCTCAATATAGTATTTAAAGCATTATTTTCTTGTGCTAATAATTTATTTATATCTATTTCTTTAACCATGCCATACACCTAATATAAATTAATATCAGTATTATAGCAAATTTCTTGTACAAAAGCAAAGAGAAAGTTAATTTATGTAATGTATTTTGATAAATAAAAGATAGATAAACGAATATAGTTAACGTAATTTTAAGGATGATAAGCCTATAAGAGCAAATATAACTGAAATAATCCAAAATCTTATTACGACTTTTGATTCTGCCCAGCCGTGTTTTTCAAAATGATGATGGAGCGGTGCCATTTTAAATATTCTTTTTCCTTTAGTAGCTTTGAAGTAATATACCTGTAAAATTACGGATGCCGTTTCAATAACAAACAAGCCGCCGACTATAGCTAAAACTATTTCATGCTTAGTAATAACGCTAATAATACCAAGCACACCGCCAAGACTTAGACTACCGGTATCGCCCATAAAAACTTCTGCCGGTTGTGCATTAAACCATAAAAATCCAAGGCA
The DNA here is from genome assembly GCF_000007025.1 of Rickettsia conorii str. Malish 7. Taxonomy (NCBI): domain Bacteria; kingdom Pseudomonadati; phylum Pseudomonadota; class Alphaproteobacteria; order Rickettsiales; family Rickettsiaceae; genus Rickettsia; species Rickettsia conorii. The sequence continues at coordinate 854,653 of NC_003103.1, forward strand.
GCTACCGACTAATCCCGCACATAACACCGTTAACTCTCCGGTATTCGGTATATAGGTTAGCTGTAAGTAGTTCGAGTAAATTAGATTTCCTACTAAATAACTTATTAAAGCAAAAGAACCGGCAGTAAAGGCAATAGGAACGGTAGCAAGACCATCAAGCCCATCCGTTAGATTCACGGCATTAGAAGAGCCGACTATAACAAATATAGCAAAAACTATATAACAATAACCAAGATCCAAACTTAAATTTTTAAAAAACGGTACGTTAAGTAAATGACTTGGACTTTTATCTAGATATTCTAGTAAAACACATATAATGAAGCTAATAATTCCTTGAAGTAAAAGCTTACTTTTTCCTCTTACTCCGTAATGATTATCTTTAGTTACCTTAGCATAATCATCCATAAATCCTATAATACCGAAACTAATAAAACCAAATAACGTAATCCAAATATATTTATTCGTTAAATCAGCAAGTAATAAAGTAGAAAGACAACTAGACAAAATAATCATAATGCCCCCCATTGTCGGAGTACCTACTTTTGTTTGATGCGATTCAGGTCCGTCTGAGCGTATAGGCTGACCGTTTTTTTGAAGAGATCGCAGAAATTCTATTAATATCGGACCCGTGATAAAGCTAAGGCTTAGAGTTATAATAATAGCAAGAGCGCTACGAAAAGTAATATAGTGAAATAAATTAGCTATATGTGAATTATGGATATGAGGGAGTAAAAGATTGTATAACATTTGTAGATTTAAATTTAAAAGTATATTTTGATGTTATTCATTGTGCATGGATACTAAATCGTCATTGCGCGCAGTCTACGACTGCGCGGCAGCAATCTCGTCAAACATCCTGAGATTGCTTCGTCAATTACTACGTAATTTCCGCGCAATGACGGGCAACCAAACCACACAATATTAAGAATATCCTAGTGTATTTATTTATAATAATCAACAATCTTATCAAGTTTTACGCCTCTTGACCCTTTTATTAGAATTAGCTCATTACCTTCAAATAAATCCGTAATATGCGTAATTAATTCATCAACATTTTTAAAGTATTTTTTAGCTATTTTGGCAGGTAGTAAATCATTAATATATTTAGTATTTACTCCTACTAAATAGACCTTAGAACAAGCGGCATCTAATATGTACTGCACTAGTTTCTCATGTAATCGTTTAGAGTTTTCCCCTAGCTCTAGCATATCGCCTATTATAGCAGTTTTATTCTCGGCAGGTACTTGTTTTAAATATTCTAATGCAGCTTTCATTGACTGCGGACTTGCGTTATAGTAATCACAAATTACACGACAATTTTGTATATTGATAATTTCCCCTCTTCCTTTAGTAGGAGAAATATTTGCTAAGTGATTTGCAGCTATCTCTATATCTTTACCTAATATATCGATAATTAAAAGTACACCGGTATAATTTTCGGTAAAATGCCGAGGAATAAACGGTATCGTTACATCTAAGACTTTCTTATTTATCTTATACTTTAAGTAGACTTGCTCTCCTAGGTTCTCATATAAAATTAATTCTGCTGAAGTTTTAGCTGATCTACCGAAGCTATGTATATCGGTGATAGAAAGGTTTTTTAATATCGATAATATTTTGTTATAGCAATTAGTATCGGCATTAATAACGGCAATATCATTTTTGCTAAAATTTGCAAAAATCTCACATTTAGCTTCAGCTATCTCTTCAAGCGAGTTAAAAAATTCTAAATGAGCCTCTGAAATATTAGTAATCATGGCAATATTTGGCTTTAATATTTGAACCAGCTCTCTTATTTCACCTTTATGGTTCATGCCAAGCTCAAAAATAGCATATTCCGTATCATCAGCCATTGAAGCAAGATTAATAAGCATACCGAGTTTGTTATTGAAGTTACCTCGGCTAGCAAAAACTAGAAAATCATGTTGTAATAATACTTTCAGTGCTTCTTTTGTAGAAGTTTTACCGACGCTGCCTGTTATAGCTATAAATTTAGCTTTTGAATTCTCTCGTTTATATAAAGCCATTTTTTGTAGAGCTTCAAAACAATCATCGACTAAGATAATTTTATCTTTATCATTGATCTCTACTCGCTTACTAATAATTACGGCTGCTGCTCCTTTATCTATTGCATCTAGAACATAATCGTGACCATCTCTATTACCTTGAAGTGCTATAAATAAATTACCTTTTTTAACATCTTTGGAATTAAATTGCACTTCATTACAACTTATAGAATTAGAGATTGTTATACCGAGAACAGCACTTAAAGTTTTAGAGTTCCAGATCATATGTTTTTGTTATTTATGTGTTGTTGTATGGCGTGTTTATGTCATTCCCGCGTAGGCGGGAAGGCAGTAAACATATAAAAAGCTTGCTTTTTATATGTTTATTTTATCAAATATGTAACTTCTGTATTAATATTAAAGTTATTTTTCTGGATCCCCGCTTCCGCGGGGATGACATCAAGTTTTTTTTAAACTGTCCGGTACTATGGGTCAAGCCACGGGATGACAAACTTTTACACACTTCCTCACAACCTCAGCATCATCAAAAGGTAATTTCTTATCGCCTATAATTTGGTAATTTTCATGACCTTTGCCCGCAACTAATAAGATATCATCTTGTTTTAAATTATTTATACCGTATTTAATAGCCTCTTCTCTATTTGCTATTTCTGTATAATCTGCTTTCTCTATACCGCTTATGATTTCAGCTCTAATAAGCTTTGGGTCTTCATGACGTGGATTATCATCTGTAATTATGATGGTATCGGCACGTTTTGCGGCTATTTGCCCCATAAGACTTCTCTTTGCCTTATCACGATTACCGCCGCAGCCAAAAACTACGCTTAGCTTACTATCACGTAATTTAATATTTTTCAGTTCCGTTAAAGCTTTTTCAAGAGCGTCCGGAGTGTGGGCATAATCAACGAAGATATTAGTGTTATCTATTCTCTCCATTCTGCCTTTTACTGCTTTAACTTCTACTAAAGAATCTATAACATCATCAAAAGCAAAACCAATATAATGAATGCTAAGAACAGCAATTAATAAATTACTAGCCTGAAAGCTACCAATTATCGGGGTATTAAAATTATATTCTCTATTATTAAATGTAAAATTAATATTTTGTCCTTTTAAAGAACCGTTAAGTCTAGTTATTTCTAAATCACCTTTTGTCCCAACGGTTATAAATTTAATATTATGATTATGTAGATAATCTTTAACAAACTCTATTTCTTCTATATCAGAATTTAATATTGCGATACCGTTCGGTAATAAATGATTTATAAATAATTTCAGTTTGGCTAATAAATAATTTTCTTTTGTATGGTGGTAATCTAGATGATCCTGACTAAAGCTAGTAAAACATGCGATATTTACTTTTATTTCCCTAAGTCTTGCTTGATCAAGACCATGACTAGAAGCTTCAAAAACTAAATATTCTATACCATTTTCAGCTAAATTATGAGCAATTTTTCTAAAGCTTAAATAGTCTAAAGTTGTTAATTCCGGTACATCATTTATAAGATTAACGCAGCCAAATATTTCTACCCCTATCGTACCTATAGATGCTGCTTTTTTCCCAAGTAACGAATATGTTTGAGCTATATAGGATACTACCGAACTTTTACCGTTAGTACCGGTTACGGCTATTAGATCCTTTGGTTTTTTAGGATAGAATATTTCTATGGCTTCATATAAAGCTGCCTGCACATCTTTTACGTAAATTACTTTATCTATAACAATATTTTTTTTATTGTCCGTAATTACTAATACTGCACCTTTGCTTAAAGCATCCTTAATAAAATCATTTCCATCAGTATTCTGTCCTTTAATCGCAAAAAAGATATCTTTATCCTTAACGGTTTTAGAATTAATCGACAAACCTTTTACGTTATGTTGTTGAAATAATTGCTTTAGGTTATGGGACATATTTATTATGTTAAAAACGTGTTACCGTCATTGCGAGGAAATTGCATAGCAATTGACGAAGCAATCTCAAGAGTTTGTTATTATTTCATGAGATTGCCACGCAGCCTACGGCTGCTTGCAATGACAGAGCAGGAATGACATCGAGTCTACACCTCCGATAAATTCCAAAGTAGTTGATTTGCCTCAACAATTATATTTTTATCTACTAATTTCTTGATATATACTAATTTATTATCTGGTTTGATTTTTGCCTGATTAGAGTAAGTAGTAACGAATTTTAAAATTTTATCAGTCATATCGGCATTTTTATAAAATTTAATCACAAATCCGTTATCTCCTGAATCTAGATTTTCAATATTTAACTTAAAGCATAATAGTTTTATTTTTACAATATCAAGTAAATTATTAAATTCAATCGGTAGTAAACCGAATCTATCAATCATCTCATCTTTAAATGTCTCTACTTCTATCTCATTACTTAAATTACCTATTCTTCTATATAGTCCAAGTTTAAGAGCTGCATCGGCTACATAATTATCTGGAATAAAGACGGATAATCCCAAATTAATAGTCGGGATAAAGGGTTGTTCTGAAACAATCGATTCATCTTTAAAAATAGCTATTTGTTCTTCCAGCATTTCTTGATATAGTTCTGTACCTACTTCTTTAATTTGTCCTGATTGTTCTTCACCTATCAAATTACCGAAACCTCGTAAATCCATATCACGGCTTGCAATAGTAAAACCTGAGCCCAAAGCACAACTATTTTGTATTATCTCTAAGCGTCTTAAGGAGTGCGATGTCATCTTTTTATGACTTGCTACCGTTAGATAGGCATAACCCCGCATTTTACCTCGACCTATACGACCACGCAATTGATATAGCTGACTAAGACCCAGCATATCAGCATTATGTATGATCATGGTATTTGCCTCGGCTATATCAATTCCTGATTCTATAATAGTAGTTGAGACTAGTATATCGAATTTGCCGGCATAAAACTCGCTCATAACCTCATCAATTTTACTCGGAGTCATTTTTCCGTAAGCTATTTTATAACTTAATTCCGGCACAATTTGTTTTAATTGTTTTGCGATATCCTCTATATCTTTAATTCTTGGAACTACATAAAAACTTCTTCCGCCTCTAAAATGTTCACGTAATAATGCATCTCTGATAATAACGGGATCATACGGCATAACCGAGGTATGAACTTCCAGCCTGTTTAGAGGCGGCGTTGCAATAATGCTAAGTTCTTTTAAACCGGTCATTGACATTTGCAGCGTTCGAGGAATCGGTGTTGCCGACATTGCAAGTACATGGGAAGAGGATTTTAGCGATTTAAGAAATTCTTTTTGACCGACACCGAAATGTTGTTCTTCATCGATTATTAACAATTTCAAATTAAAGAATTTTATATTTTTATGTAATAAAGAATGAGTGCCTATTATTATATTTATTTTACCGCTTTCAAGCTCCGATCTTATAATTTTTGCTTCTTTAGAACTAATAACGCTAGATAATTGCTTGATATTTAAACCAAAACCTTTGAACCTTTCTATGAACCTTGAAAAATGTTGACTACATAAAATAGTTGTCGGTACAACTACGGCTACTTGAGGTAAATGTTCATTTAGAGATTTTGCTACCATAAAGACGGCACGCATTGCTACCTCTGTTTTACCAAACCCGACATCACCGCATATTAACCTATCCATTAACATACCGTTTCTTAGATCTTCTTTAATATCGTTTATAGCGATTAATTGGTCTTCCGTTTCGCTGAAAGGAAAATTAGCACAAAATTTATCATATTCTTCAAGATCAAATTCAACGGAAGCACTACTATTAAGTTTCCTTTTAGCTGCTATTTGTATTAAATGCAGTGCTATCTCTTTTATACGCTTTTTAAGCTTTGCCTTACTTCTTTGCCATGAAACGCTACCAAGCTTATCAAGCTCCGCATTATCATTGCCGTATTTTTTTATTACCTCTATACTTTCAACTGGTATATATAATTTATCATTGCCGGCATATAAAATCTTTAAAAAATCATGTGGTTTGCCTTTGATTTCTAAAGCTTCTAGCTTTAAAAACTGCCCTATTCCATGATCTTTGTGAACAACAAATTCGCCTTCAGCTAAATTATCAAGCTCCAGCAAGATATTTTTAAGTTTTTTGTTAGTGTTTGTAGAGCTAGGTTTTTCTTCTAATAATTCGCTAGCGGTAATAAATAAATATTCTTTCGTATAAAAGCTTTGATTTAAAGGAATTATCGCGACATTTATTATTGAAGCCTTAGCCTCATCTAATTTATTTATCTCATTATATTTATATTCATAATTTTGAATTATGCTTTTGATTCGCTCAAAACTACTTAAAACGCTTGAGCCTATAATAATTTTCTTATGAGAATTTGCTTTAATAACTTCAAATAATTTATCGAAAACCGTTTTCTTTTCTATAAAACTTGTAGCAGCGATATTTTTAATTAAGCTAGCTTGCTCTGAGTTTTCAAAAGTAAGTAGTATATTATTTTTTTGTTCTAGTAATTCCGTTATTTCAGAAGCGGTAAAATATAAGCTAGTCGGTGAAAGGGTGGGATAGAAACTATTAAATTTAAGTTTATTTGCCTCTGACCTTGCCGAATAAAAATCGTTATAACTATGTTCAAATTCCAAAATGGCTTTTTTTGACAAATTATCGAATATGAAAATAGGATCGTTTAAATAATCTATTAAGTTAGAGCAGGAATCGTAAAATAATGGGAGTAATTGTTCATATCCTGTGAATTTTCTTCCAGATATTACCGCCTCATATAAAGCATTATCAGTATGATTAACTCCAAAATTTCGTAAGTAATTATTCTTAAAATTACCTATAGTTTCACTATTTAAAACTATCTCATTTGCAGGACTAATAATAAGCTCCCTGCAGGATTTAGTCGAAATTTGCGTATCAATATCAAATTCTTTTATTGATTCAATATAACCCCAGCTAAAATGAATTCTATAAGCTTTAGGACCGGACAATATTATATCAATGATTTCGCCTCTAACCGCAAATTCCCCGACATCGATGCTACTCGCATTTCTTGTAAAACTATTTTCTACTAGAAACATAGCAAGCTCATCCGTAGTAAATTTCATTTTAGGGGATAATTTCAAAAAATATTTAGAAAAAAAATCTTTCGGCGGTAATTTGTTTAATAAGTTCGCTGTATGAGTGATGAGTAATTTGTTGCTATTACTATTATTTGTTGTTAGCTTGATTAATGTTTCTGCACGTCTAGATAAGATATTTGCATTTGGTGACGTATGGTCATAAGGGATGGTATTATAGCTTGGAAAGTAATAAATATTTTCATTAGAAGAAAAAAATAAAGCTTGCTTGTATAATTGCAACGCCTCCTCTTCATTACTCGCACTCAAGATGAAATCTTGCTTAAGATTCTTAGTAAAATTATCAATTGCAAAGAAAGATTTGGCAGCCGCCGGAAATTTTTGTTGTAACATTCTACAGGAGTTTATATTTTTGCTATTTTGTGTAATTTATCAATTATTTCGGCATCTAGATAAGAAGGAGCAGAAGATTTATTATTAATCCAATTATAAAGATCATTATCATTTTGATCAAGTATTAAAGAATAGCTTCCAAGTTGTGTTTCATCCATTAAGGATAGGTACTTTTCGGCAAAGCTACTGAGTATATAATCCATTTCTCTGCAACCGCGATTTTTACTACGGTAAAAAAGTTTCTTTTGTAAAGAGTTTTTATTTAATTTATTCATCTATAACATCTTGCAAAATTTTTTTATAATAATATTATTAAAATAATCAGATACCAAGATCATTTTAAAATGCTTTAATAATTCAGCACTCTAATAAATCCATTCTACATGGGTAAAATTCTATTAACTTTTATTATCAATAACAGCAAAAAAGCATAAATATGTCGGTTCAAAATATCTGTTCTACAAAAGCTTATGATATGCTAATTTCAAATGATAATGCTTTTCTTGTAGATGTTAGAACTAGAGAAGAGTGGCAGCAAGTTGGGATACCTCATTTAGATAATAAAAATAAGGTGATCTTTCTAAGTTGGCAATTGAATAAAGATTTTGAAGATAATTTTTTATCTATCGTTAACGATAAAATTCACGCAATAATATTTTTTCTGTGCCGTTCAGGATATAGGTCATTTATCGCAGCAAATTTTATAACTAATATAGGTTATAAAAATTGTTATAATATTAGTGACGGCTTTGAAGGAAATAATCAAGATAAAGGCTGGAAACAAAATAACTTACCGTGGCAGTTTTAAGTGAGTACTAACCAAATAATTTTAACGGATCAAGGTGATAATTATGTAAATGTCTGGAGTCACGTGGCTCAAGATCTTTACAATCATTACGGTGAAACTCTATATAATAGCTGGTTTAGTAAAGTCAATTTTATAGAGTCTTCATTAAATACCGTTATTCTTTGTGCCCCTACTAACTTTGTTAGAGATTGGATAAAATCCAAGTACTCTATGGTTATATTGCAACTATTTCAACATTATAATAATACCATTAAGTCAATTGAAATAATTACTAAAGAGTTACCTGGAACAACCCAAACAGTTACAGAATTACCTACTAAGACTTTTGCCGATATCGGCAGCAGTGAGCTTAATTCGGAAAATATCTTTTCAACCCTTGATGTACGTTTTACTTTCGATAATTTTGTGGTTGGAGCCCCAAATGAGCTAGCCTATGCAGCCGCAAGAGCGGTTGCAGAATCATCAGGTGCGGTTTCTGAGTCTAATCCGCTTTTTCTATATGGCGGCGTAGGGCTTGGTAAAACTCATTTAATGCATGCAATCGGTTGGTACATCAAGCAGCATAATCCAAGCCGCAAAGTGATATACATGTCGGCAGAAAAATTTATGTATCAATTTGTTAAAGCTCTGCGTAACAAAGAAGTAATCTCGTTTAAAGAGAAATTTCGTTCGGTTGACGTGTTAATGATTGATGATATTCAATTTATTTGCGGTAAAGATAGTACGCAGGAAGAATTTTTCCATACTTTTAATACATTGATTGATAATAACCGTCAAATGGTTATTTCTTGTGATAGATCGCCTTCAGATTTAGATAATATTGAAGATCGGATAAAATCTCGTCTTGGATGGGGCTTAGTTGCCGACGTTCATAGTACTACTTATGAGCTACGACTCGGTATTCTAGAATCTAAGATTGAGCAGATGAACGTTAAAATACCAAAAGACGTAATTGATTTTTTAGCATCTAAAATCGTTTCAAACGTTAGAGAACTTGAAGGAGCTTTAAATAAGGTGATCGCTCATTCTAATTTTACTTTAAAAGAAATTACACTCGAAAACACACAAAATATTTTGCGGGATTTACTGCGTTCTAATGAAAGAATAATTACCGTTGAAGATATTCAGAAAAAGGTAGCTAGCCGTTATAATATTAAGTTATCCGATATGTCTTCATCAAGGAGATTACGAGAAGTTGCAAGACCGCGTCAAATAGCCATGTATCTTAGTAAAGCATTAACGCCGAAAAGTCTTGCAGATATCGGTAAAAAATTCGGTAAAAAAGACCACACGACGGTTATGCATGCTATTAAGAAAGTAGAAGAATTACTGGAAAACGATATAGAATTACGCGAAGAGATTAATTTGCTAATGAAAATATTGCAGAACTAAATGTCATACCGTAGTCAAGCTGACTTTGTTGCATGGTCCGAAAAACCGACTCGATGTCATTCCCGCGAAATCGGGAATCCCGGGTAAAGCAAAATAAATTGAGCTTTTAATTGTACAAACTTATTGTGTATAACCTTTAAATTACTGGATTCCCGCTTTCGTGGGCATGACATAAACAGCCATACAATAAAGCCAAAACGTCGCAGGAATGATATAGATATATATATCAAATGCTCTCAAAAAACGATTCAGTAAAAGAAATTTTTTTCAAGATTCTCCAGAAAATACCAAATTAACAGAATTATAAAGATAATTATGGTTACGGTGAGGGGGTAGCATATTTCTTACTTAAAAGTTTAAACGAATTAATAAAGAGGAATTACAAATTCACTATCTCGACTACGATTATCAAATCCACACTAATCAAGAATATAGATATATTTTTAAGAATAGTAATATTACATATTTTATTGCTCCTGAAAAGCACTTATTTTATCAATTAAAATTTGTTGATGCAGACAGGGTATACTCAAATGATTTGGAGAATTGGAATGTAAAACGAGGAGCGAGTACGCACAGCCCTTAATAGGTGAGCATGCGAGTCCTCCGAAGTTTTGCAGAAACAATTCTTCAAATCATTTGAGTATACAAGCTACAGCCAGTCATCTATGTGGTAAAGATCAATATTAATACTGTTTTTAATCGTATATAGTATTAGTATGTTCTCCAATTAGTTTAAAATATTCTTTCATACTATTGTCTATATCAGTTGTTTCCAAAGTTTGATTATTATCATCATCATTTGCATCATATATATCTTTTCTTTTAGACAAGGAAAGTTTTAATCTCCTTTGAAACGAGGTAGGAGAAATAGTTTGATTAAATTTGGGGGGTAATATCTTGTAATACATTCTTAGCATATTCAGGTGCATCAATATCATACCATTCTTTTATTTTAGCACATAAAATTTGTAGAATTTCAGGTAGGATTTTTTTTAATTTCTGTCTTGAGAGATGCTTGTTTTTGAGCTAAAAACCCTTCAATATTTTTTAAGCTTTCAGTAAATTCCAAGTAGGTTATTTCAATTAAATCCTTTAAATCTTGAGAAAAATCCTTTTTTTCAAGCAATTTAGTTTTTGTAAGCTTTAAATTACGTTCTCCTATATTGTTTACTTTAAGAATTAAAGCAGTTAAATTTTGGTCTAATGAATTTAACAACTGTATAGGACAATGCTCTAATTTATGAACTTTTGCTAAAAAAGATTTTATATCATTGCTTTTTACATTATCCATATTTTTGTAAAATTACATTGAAGCTAAGATGTCAAATATTCGTGCTATATTTGCTAGTTTATAATTATTTAATTTTTTACTAAGCCATTCTATTAATATATTACCTTCTTTAATAAGTAATAGATTACCATTTTGTACATTTGTAGTGTCATAATCTATTGGACAGGAATTTGGTAACACATATTTATAGTTTTTCAGTATACCTCTTGTTTGAGCAACGGCATGCTCAGCAGACATAGGAAAAAACTCCTTATATGATAAAAATATACTATTTTTATCAATAAGTTCTAAAAACATAGGAGCCGTAAATAAGGTTGCATTATTTCTATGCATTGCAAGCATAAATAACAAATGTGTTAACTTTTCTGCAAAGTAATTTAGTTTTCGCGGTAATTCGTCTATATTTTGTGTCGATGCTTTAGCATGCACAACTTCAAATATACGTTTTATAATAGCATGTTCATATTCATGTTCTTGCTCAAATTTAGATAAAATTTCATCATACTTTCCTAAGCCAGATACATCTGTTTGTACATTACCGGTTTTATAATGTACTATATGATTAATTGTAAAAGTTTCTTCTTTAGTATTTGAGATCTTACATATAGTAGATAAATCACTATTTATTTCTTCTAAAATCCGGTGCTTTAGCTGATTTTATTATTCCTGCCAATCATTTCAGCAAAAGCTAAAAGTCCTTTAGAATTATGTATGGGTTATTACTTATACTTTTTTAAGTTGATATTACTGTTTTGCAATTCTTGTAATAATACTTTCTTTGCATGCTGAGCAGTAATACCGTCTGCTAAAGCAACTATCTTAGGAATAGAGTGATTTGGATTAAATACACAATGCAATAGCTTTTGATAATCCTTATCACTTATATTTTCTTTGTTATAATTTTTAAATAATTATGTTTATTAAAAGCAGTTTTGATAATATTAAAATTTTCTTCGTAATAATTATTATCTACAACTAATATTTCAGATTTAATTTTTTTATAAATATTTCTAATAGTAGAATATTTAAAAAATCTATCAGCTAAATTATGTAATACTAAACCTAGTTTAAGTTTAAAATCTTCAGAGTTATATATATAATTAATATCTAGTATATTTTTAAGTAAAAAATTAAGATACTTAGGTAAAGTATAATTTTCTTTTAACTCTTCATCAGAGGAGCTATCAAAGTTTTTGTATTTTAGCATTATTATTTATATTAGAATGAGTGTTAAATTATTTAGAAACAAATATCCCTATAAGGGGGATTAAAGTATCTAGTGTCTCCGTAAGGGCACTAAAATCATCTCTATATAATAAATCATCTGTAGTACATAATTCTTTAATATCTAAAAAGCTTGTCCAGTATTTCCCTCAAAACAATACATAAATGCCAAAGCTTCCATAATTTTCTTATCTTTAACAAATTTAAATAATCGTTCTTTTCCATAAGTTATTGTATCTTCAACATCAGCTAAATCTTTCTCTACTAAGGGCATCATTGTATTTACTTCTTGAGCTAATAACTGAGAATCTATATTACTAGGATGACTTAGTATATCTCATACCATCATAGTTATAATATTAGCTATATACTAAAATATTCACTATTAATTAAGTTTTCTTTACTAATAGTTACAATTTATTTTATAAGTTAAATTTTGTTCAGTTTAGACTTTAGACAAATAAGTTTATTGACAAAAGTTAATTTTTATTGTATTTTGCCCTCTTAGTATTTTTTTTTGAAAGGTAGTTATGGTAGAGATAAACAACAATAAGATTAGCTTAGCACTATTTGAAGGCGGTGGAGTAAAAGGAAATATCCATTTAGAAAAATTAAAAATAATGGAGCAAATAACCGGTAAGTCTACTTGTGAGATATTCGATTTTACTGGAGGGACCAGTGTTGGAGGACTTATTTCTATTTTGCTTAATTTACCGGATCCTAATAATCCCGGAAAACCTTTATTCAGTGCAGCGCAAGCTCAAGAACTGTTTGAAGAAATGGCACACAATATTTTTCCGGTAGGATTAACTTTTAGAAAATTGTGGAGTTTTAATGGCTTATTCAGCCATAAATTTTCTCCTGAACCATTAGTAAAATTATTGAAAGCATATTGTAAGGATTATACCCTCAAGGATTTAATCGGTGATGTTGTAGTTACAGGTTATGATCTAAATAATAAACAAAATCCTCTTATGACCTTCTCTACTATAGATGCTAGACAAAGTGAAGAGAATGATTATTACCTTTCAGATATAATACAAGGCATCACTGCAGCACCTGGATATTTCCCCAGCCACCATTTCCGTAATATAACCAATACTAAATCACATAAAATTATTGATGGTGGAGTATATGCTAATGACCCAACCTTACAAACATGGCAATTATTAAAAGAAAATAACTATAACATAGAAAACGCTTTGTATTTATCATTAAAAGAAGAAAATAATGATGATTACCAAACTGTTTGTTGCGGCGGAGGCATGCTAGAACTAGTGAAAAATAATATGCCCGCTAAAATATTAGCAGCAACACAACAAGCTGATGAAAAAACCGCTCAAAGCATTTTTGGTAATAAATTAATAGAAATAGCTACTTATATTCCAGAAAAACATTCTGAGATGAGTGATTCTAGTACTGAAAATCTGCAAGCACTAAAAGAATTTGCTAAAAAATCTATATATGGAAGCTCCACCTTTAGAAATATACCTTATAATGAAAAGTTTAAAGAAGCTATTGATAAAATAATAACTAATTATAATGCAAATAATCCTAACGACCAAATTGTTATGAATGATTTTTACAAAGAGTTATTCCATATTAATACTTCTAATAACGCACTTGATAAAAGTTTTGAACAGGAAGAGGATATAGCAAACAACGAGGATGCAGTGAAGACACTGATAGCTCAAGCTCTAGATTCTAAAGATATAGAACCTGGGAAAAAAGAATTATTAGCAGATATCAAGGAGTTTTTTAATCCATTCATCGAAAAAAATCCAGAAGCAAAAGTAGATATAGAGAATTTTTTACACGAAGTAAAAAATTTGACATTAGCAGAAATTGAAAACGGTATTGTTACTTTTAAAGAAGCTAGATTAAAATGGCAAGCAGAGCAGAATAACCTTGATATATTTAGTAGCTGTAGTATGGAAGCCTTAAAAGAGGATATGACTCTTGAGGGTGAAGAGCATACAGATGATGTACAAGGTTATCTCTAATTTTCTTAATGTCATTCCCGCGTAGGCGGGAATCCAGTCAAAAAAGTATAAATATGCTAGACTTTTAAAACTAAACGCTCGATTTATCTCGCTTTACCTTGGATTCCTGTTTTCGCAGGAATGAAATCGAACGCTTTCTTCGAGCCATACAACAACGCCACAGCTGCTCACAATGACGACACCTGTGTTTAGTTAGGAATATTTGACTTTTTCTTCTTATATAAAATCCAAATACAGTAAAACGAAATAGCAGAGCTAATACTTAAAACGAAGCATAATAAAGCAAAATTGCTTATCGTTGGGCCGTGTATTTTAGAAACCAAATAAGTTACAGCAGCGATAACTACGTAGTATATTGCACCAAATATAGATCCTGCCGTACCTGTTACTTTAGCATAATCCTTCAGTGCATAACTAAGCGTCATAGGGATAAGTAGATTATGCCCAACCATATGAATCATCATCGGTGCACATATCATAGCGATTGCAAGATTATGACTCGTTGAAATAACTTCTAATATAAAAGCATTTACCGCAAATAATATACACAACCGCACAAACTAAAAATAAATCCTAAACCCATAACTTTTTTATCGTGTACATGGCGTTTTTTTATTAAATACCCCCTCCTAAAAAGCCTCCAAAGATAGCGGCAAAAGATAACAAAAACGCTAATTTACCGTAAAAAGATGGCGAAACTTTCATTTTATCAATCAAAATAAAAGGAGCTTCTATGAAAAAGCCGTAATATATGCCGTTAAATGCACCGATGATAAAAGCATATAACCAAAGAATTTTATCTTTAATAATTACCTGCAAAACCTCAAAATATTTACTGCTTTGGGAAAAATCTATATAAGAATTTATTTCAGGTAAAACTTTATAATATATTATCGGTAAGGCTAAAAAATACAAAAACATAATGCCAGCTTGCATATTCTATAATATAGTCCCCTATAGATGAACCTAGAGAAGGGATAAATAACAGCCACGGAGATAAGCTAGCATAGACATATGATAACTCTAAGCCTTGATAGGAGTCTCCAGCCATACCTGCCCAATAACAGAACCTACACTTACACCGAAAGCTTGCACAACACGAGCTATCATCAGCATTTCTATATTAACTGCAAAAATGCTAATAATTGAAGATACAACATAAATAAAAAGCCCTAATAAAGCTATAGGTCTCCTACCGTAAATATCCGATCATCTGCCGAGTGATAATATACCAAGCACAAACCATAGAAAATATAATGTAGATGTAATTTGAGTGAGACCGCCGTCAATGCCGAAATATTTGGTTAAACTCGGTAATCCTGAAGTATAAATTGTTTCCGTAGTCGGTGATAAAATAAATAAGCATAGAAGCATCCATGCCGGAATCTTCGCAATAATTTTCATAAATGATTTTTTTTATTTCGGTTCATCGAGTTTTATCGATTAATCCGCTCCAAACAAAATTTTTCCATTATCATTTTTAATCTTTCTATTCTCTCAATCAAGTAAAGTCACTGCTCTCTGCTAATTCTATAATTTTTATCATATCTTGCATCAACGTAAGCTTTTTCTAGTAATTCAAAACATTCTTTTTGTTCGGGAGACGATTGCAAAAATACTTTAAGTAGCTCAACATTATAAATTTGCACAATATCCACCTAGCGTTCTTATATCGTGTAACTTTGGTTTGTAACGGGCAAACACTAATAAAATGTTACTGTAAACACTTGCAGTGGCTTGATGCAGCTCAAAAGCACTTTTACTAAAATCACCTCTTTCTAATGGGTATTTACAATCAATAAAAAAACTCTTGCCTCTACCAAACCAGTATTCATAATCTTCTTTAGCTATTTCTTTTACTTCACTCCAAGGCAAATTTTTAGCTCGAGAAAGCTGCTCGCCACTATCATATAAAAGAATACCTTCATTCTTAATGTCGGTATAAAAATAACGCCCTTTTTCAAGCTTGTCATTTACCTCACTTATAGATTCGCATATTATAGATATCCAAGGTTCTAGCGAAAAAACCTCGGCTTTTCTTAAGCCTGTTTGTTCTAACCTTTTTTCTATCTTAGATTCTACCCTTAAAGTAGCATGCTCCTTAAATTTACCTTTTTTTCTACTAAAAAGTCAAAATCACTTGTATAACTATAAGTAGTATGATCTTCCGTATACATATCTTTAACCCAATCACCTCTAGCATACGAGCCATACAAGATAATCAGGACAATTTTATCCTTGGCAACAGCCAAAATTTGCTGCACTATATAATCAAGCCTATCTTGCACTTCAAGAGACCGTTTTGGTCAAATTGTTTTCATAGCTGATCGTTATTTAAACGTTAAATCTAAAATGTACTATATCCCCATCCTGCATTTTATATTCTTTACCCTCTAAACGCATTTTACCTACTTCCTTGGCTTTTGCTTCACTACCGAGATTTATGTAATCTTTATAGCCGATAACTTCTGCTCTGATAAAACCTTTTTCAAAATCGGTATGAATAATACCGGCAGCAGCCGGTGCAAGTGTGCCGTCTTTAAAAGTCCAGCTATGGGCTTCCTTTGGTCCTATAGTAAAAAAGCTTTTAAGGTTTAAAAGATTATACCCCTCTTTAATGACTTTATTAAGCCCTGTTTCGTCTAAACCTATAAATTTTAAAAACTCTTCCTTTTCTTCCATGCTTTCAAGTAAAGCAATTTCAGCTTCTATTTTTGAAGAAATTACGACACTTTTAGCATTTTCTTTCTTTGCTCTTTCCGCTACTAATTTTGTAAATTCATTACCTATAGCTGCATCTTTTTCAAGTACGTTACATATATATAAAACGGGCTTAGAGGTAATTAACTGCAATTGTTTTAAATTATCAACTCTTAAAGCTTCATTTAGCACTCTTGCAGGTTTATCCTCACCTAATACCTTATAAACCTCTTTTAACAGCTCTATCTGCTCTGCCATGGCTTTATCGCCTGACTTCAAGCGTTTTTCACTTGTAGCTAAACGCTTTTCAACCGATTCTATATCGGCAAGTATTAATTCCGTTTCAATAATCTCGAGGTCATGCAGCGGATCGACTTTGTTATGTACGTGCGTTATATCCTCATCTTCAAAACAACGCAGTACATGCAGTATTGCATCGACTTCCCTGATATGAGATAAGAACTTATTACCTAGCCCTTCCCCTTTGCTTGCTCCTTTAACAAGCCCTGCAATATCGACAAACTCAATATAAGACGGAATAATTTTACCGCTTCCGGCTAAGCTTGCTAGTTTATGCAAACGCGCATCAGGCACTAAAACTTTGCTGCTATTAGGCTCAATAGTACAAAACGGATAATTAGCGGCATCTGCAGCCTGACTTGCCGTTAAGGCATTAAATAACGTCGACTTACCGACATTCGGCAACCCAACAATTCCGAGTTTTAGTGTCATAAATTTTTCCGTAAATAATACATTATAGAATCTTTTTCGCAACCGTGCATAGCAAATTCAATTTTATACCTCAGTTTCTCATAAAACGATTTTGCTTGGCAGTCCATAGTAACAAGATGAATAAAATTACAGCCTCGTTCACGTGCTAAATCCTCAACCTTTTGCATTAGTACAGTACCATAATTTTAGTTTCTTATATTTTCATTAACAAAGAGTGAATCAATGTAAAATCCCCCCAAGAACTCATACCGCTAATTCCTACAACAAAATTTTTATCCTGATCTAAACAGGAAAATGAAAAAGATTCAATATCTCCTACTAACCCCTTTTGTTCTCTAGCATCTTTGTTCAAAGCCTCAATAATTATAGTGCTATAAGTTCTATCCATTGCATCAGCATAAACAATTTCAAAATTTTGTGTCATAAATCTTTGCTTCTTTGCTGTTTAGTTTTAATATCGTTTTCCCGTCATTGCGCGGAGATGCATAGCATCAACGTGGCAATCTCATGAAGTAGTATAGAATTCCTGAGATTGCTTCGTCAAAACTTACAGTTTTTCCTCGCAATGACGAGTTGGTATCATCCACACAGCAACGTCGATCAAGTCGTAGGAATAACATTGAATATATCAAGCTATCTTATTCTTAAATTCTTCTAACTTATTCTCTAATATTAAACCAAAGTTACTAGTGATTCTATCTATAGCTTGCATTACTGTTTCATACTCCGGTTTAGAGAAATGATTAAGTACGTAATCTGCTACACCCTGATTATTTTGCGGTCTACCGACTCCAATCCTAATCCGGTTATAATTATTACCTATAACCCCATCAATCGACTTTAAACCATTATGCCCGCCATTACCGCCACCAGTTTTAAATTTTATTCTACCTGTTTCTAAATCAATATCATCATGAATAACAAAGATTTTTGCGGGGTAGATATTATAATATGTTTTCACCGATATCACTGACTTACCGGACAAGTTCATATAGGTGGTAGGCTTTATAAAAATTATCTTTTGTCCATCACTAATAGTTTCAGCAATTTCACAATTGAATTTTTTCTTTGTACTAAATGATGAATTATATTGGTTTACTATTTTCTCTATAGCAATAAAGCCGACATTATGCCTCGTATATTGATACTCTTTTCCTGGATTACCAAGACCAATAACAAGAAGCATAATAATTTACCTAATAACTAGTAATGGAAAATTTTTGAAGAAGTATTGATTTGCAAGAAGTACAGAATAATGCCATTCTTAGCTCAGCATTATTGAGTGGATCGAAAAACCTACTCGATGTCATACCGTGGCTTGACCACGGTATCCAGAAAAAAAATTAACAAAGACTGGATACCGCTACAAGCTGGCAGTATGACAATTCAAGATTACCGGATTCCCGCTTCTAGCTAGGAATGGCATAAAACGAGCCAAACAACAACGCCTACGAATCCTCGCAATAACGATTTAAGTATCTAAGCAAGTCCTTATCGTGAGAATTATCTTACTTCCCTGCTTCAGCGGCTTGTTGTTCCCCTTCAGCTTCAGTTTTTGCTCCTCTACGTCCTATAATAGTTGCAAGGACAAATTCTTTGTTTGTAACAAAACTACATCCTTTCGGTAATTCTATTTTTGACGATTTTAGCGAAGTAGCCATAGGCATATTAGTAACATCTATAGTTACGTTTCTTGGGATATTATTAACATCACATAATAAAGTAACTCTTCTTTTTACTATATTAAAGTATCCACCTCTTTTAACGCCTAAAGCTCTTTCTTTCCCTTCATATACTACAGGTACTTCCATTTTTTGGGTTTTCTCTTCTAAAAAGACAAAATCAACATGGCGTACTATATCCGTAACAGGATGTAATTCTACAGCCTTCGGCAATACTTTATATTTTTTCTTATCAATTGTTAAATTAATTAACTGAGAGATAAAAGCCGGCTTTCTATAATATTTAGTTATTTCCTTTTCTTCCAAAGAAATACTAACAGGTGTTTTACCCGCTCCATAAATAATAGCCGGCACACGCCCTGCTCTTCTTAATGCTCTTGCTGCTCCCGTACCGAATTCCGTACGGGACTCCGCTTCAAGTTCTAATATTTCACTCATTATTACTCCATATTAACTTATAATAAATCTTCATTATCATACTTAATTACAATTCAAAATTCAAGTAAATTAATTTTTGATTAGAATATAGGAGTAATATATTCCTTAGTTAAAATTCTTTAATTTATTGGATATTGAAAAGAAATTTAGTTCTAACCGAAATTATTTTGTAAGGAAATTATGAAACAGATACAACCTAAGCATAGTGCAAATCCCTCAAACTGTGGAGAAGAAATTACTGCCAAGGATATAATAAGGATTTTCTC
Organism: Rickettsia conorii str. Malish 7; assembly: GCF_000007025.1. Classification (NCBI taxonomy): domain Bacteria; kingdom Pseudomonadati; phylum Pseudomonadota; class Alphaproteobacteria; order Rickettsiales; family Rickettsiaceae; genus Rickettsia; species Rickettsia conorii. Next base: position 874,645 of record NC_003103.1, read on the forward strand.
CTTGAATCTATTATGTACTCTTCTGACTCTGACTATATTGGGCGTGACAGCGAGAGTGAAGATGACGATTCTTATGCATCAATACTCTTGTTAAAAATAAAGAACCGGAATGCAAAATTCACTTAGATTTAGTTTAGTATATTACATATGTGCTACCAAACAAATGTTAGAGAACAAGCAGAAAATGCGAAGGTTTCTAATTTAGACAATGAAAGGCAGGTAATTAAATGTAGTACAACTCCAACAATTCTGTACCGAAAGTTCAATTGAATCTATGATAACATCAACATCAAAAAGCAACATAGATGCTGACAAAATTATCTTACCTTTCCCTTCTGTAGAACAACAAAGACAATTAGGGAAATTATATCGTTATAATTAAAAATTTTAAAGAGCTTTACCCTTCTAATTCTGACAATGGTAACGTTGGAATAGTAATATTATTAGGTGATGAAAAGGAGTCATACGGCAACCTAAATCTATGGGATATTTAAAAATTTATGAGTTTGCAGAGATAATCTAGCACCGCTTTCTAATGCTAATTTTACTGCTAACTCATTATTTTCGCCATTAAGTCTTTGGTTGTTTTGATCCATAGGTTGAATAAAAACCGGTATATTATAAGAGGTTTGCCCTACTTCCGGTATGAGACTATATTCTAAAATATTTTTAGCAACGATAAATTTCACCGCACTAATTTTAGGCAATAAATCTTCTCTTATTTTACTATAACCGGTTTTACCTACCTTCGGCGAACAAATTATAGACACTTCTTTCGGCAAAGAACGATATAACGTACCGTTAGTCTCTATTTGAACTTTAACATCTCGGTCTAATAACTTCTGACATAATAACTCTATAGGTTGACGCATCGGCTCACCGCCTGTTATTACTACTAAATTAATCGATTTTTCATTTTTAGAATTTAATGCCAGGCTTTCTACTTTATTCAAAATCTTATCTATATCTACTAAATCAAAATCTTCAAACTCCGTATCACAAAAATTACAAGCAAGATTACATCCTCCAAGCCTAATAAAGATCGCAGGACAACCTACAAAAATGCCCTCCCCTTGTATAGTCTTAAAAATAGACTGTACCTCTAACTGAGTACCGTCACCGTTTAATATGCTTCTTTTAGGATTTTGTCCAAACATTTTTAAATTATTATCGATTGATTAAAAACATTATAGTACATTTTTATAAAAAAATCTTGCAATAACTAATAAAAAAAACTATTATCTAGGTTTCATCGGTCATATGGCTTTGGTATGCCTAATGTTTTACCGTTTAAACCTAGAAATACCAATTATAAGGAACAATATGCCTAAATTAAAAACAAAATCTGCCGTAAAAAAACGTTTTAAACTTACTGCTAGCGGCAAGGTTATTGCATCTCAAGCAGGTAAAAAACATTTTATGCGTCGTCGTACTAAAGCTCAAATTCGTAACCTTAGAGGAACTACAATACTTTGTCCTCAAGACAGATATAATATTAAAAAATATTTTTTACCGTACGGTATAAATTAATTAACTAGGAGCTAAAGCAATGACACGTGCAAAATCAGGAAAAATTTCCAAAAATCGACATAAAAAAATCCTTAAATTAGCCAAAGGCTATAGAGGTAGAGCAAATAGCTGTTTTAGAGTAGCTATTGAGAAAGTAGAAAAAGCCCTCCAATATGCTTATAGAGATCGTAGAAACCGTAAACGTGATTTTAGAGGCTTATGGATTCAAAGAATAAATGCAGCAGTAAGAGAACATGGGCTTGTTTACTCTCAATTTATGGGAGCTCTTAAAAAAACAGAAATCGATATAGATCGTAAAGTACTTGCAGAACTTGCCGTCAATAACAGTGACGGATTCGTAAGTATCGTAGAAAAAGCAAAAGCACATATTTAAGTATTTAATGTCATCTCGTGGTCAAGCCACGGGATGACATATTTATAATAATTAATTTTTATTTTCGTTCGGTATAAATATTATGAAACGTACATTTCAACCTAGTAATTTAGTTAGAAAAAGAAGACATGGTTTTAGATCTAGAATGGCTACTCCAACCGGAAGAGCAATCTTAAAAAAACGTCGTACTAAAGGTAGACATAAATTATCTGCTTAAAATAATCTGATTTATCAAATTGTCTATTACCTCTTTAAAAAATCAAAAAGAATTTGAGCTTATAAATAAGCTTGGAAAGAAGCTCCATGAGAGATATTTTATTTTGGTAATCGCCACAAAACTTCCAAAAATCTTCCTTGAATCAAAATATAACACCTTTTTAGGAATCAAAGTTAGCAGAAAGCTAAATAAAAAAGCTGTAGTTCGCAACAAAATTAAACGGCGTATACGACATCTAATTAGAATTATTGTTAGTGATTCTAGCTTTAAGGCTATAAAATTTGCAATGATTATTATTCCGAGAAAAGGATTTGAAGAGATAAACTTCTCACACTTGAATTATGAATTAAGTAAAGTAATTCTAAGAAATATTTAGATTTCAATAGACCTCTTCGGAAACTCGCTTATAGAGAGGAATTTGAAGGAGACACGGAACACAGAACCGCAGCATACAAAAGAGTACGTGAGGATTCAAGTACCGGATCGACGTACAAATTACCTCTAGAAGTAGAGTTTCCGAAGAGGTCTATTGAAATGACTTGGCATTACTCGCGTGGCTTGGTTTTGCCGTCATTGCGAGGAAAAATTGAAAATTTTGACGAAGCAATCCAGTACAAAATTCTGATGTACAGATTTTTTACTATTTTTTATGGATTGCCACACTTCTTGCAGTCGCTGCGTTGTGGCATGGCTCGTTTTATGTCATTCCCGCGAAAGCGGGAATGACATCGAGTAGGTTTTTCAAGCCATGCAAGCAAGCCTTCCACGGGAATAATATTGAATTTACTTATACTCCCTCTGTCCCCTCTCCTAATGCCGGTACTTCTTCTACTACAGTAAGTGTTGTATCTATAGTATTTTCTTCAGACGTAATAGTATTTATAGTAGAATTATAATATTTTTTTACTAATTCGATAACGTCTAAATTATGCGTCTCTTCTGCCGTATAAATATTAGAGCTACCTACCTCTATAGTACTATGCTCAAGTACAGCTTTTAGAATAGCTAAATCACCTTTCTCTATAGCCTTACTAAGATTATATAATTCTATTTTTGTAGTACTATGCTCAAGTACAGCTTTTAGAATAGCTAAATCACCTTTCTCTATAGCCTTACTAAGATTATATAATTCTATTTTTGTAGTACTATGCTCAAGTACAGCTTTTAGAATAGCTAAATCATCTTTCTCTATAGCCTTACCAAGATTATATGATGCTATTTTTGTAGTACTATGCTCAAGTACAGCTTTTAGAATAGCTAAATCACCTTTCTCTACAGCATTATCAAGATTATATGATGCTATTTTTGTAGTACTATGCTCAAGTACAGCTTTTAGAATAGCTAAATCACCTTTCTCTACAGCATTATCAAGATTATATGATGCTATTTTTGTAGTACTATGCTCAAGTACAGCTTTTAGAATAGCTAAATCACCTTTCTCTATAGCCTTATCAAGATTATATGATGCTATTTTTGTAGTACTATGCTCAAGTACAGCTTTTAGAATAGCTAAATCACCTTTCTCTATAGCCTTATTAAGATTATATAATTCTATTTTTGTAGTACTATGCTCAAGTACAGCTTTTAGAATAGCTAAATCACCTTTCTCTATAGCCTTATTAAGATTATATAATTCTATTTTTGTAGTACTATGCTCAAGTACAGCTTTTAGAATAGCTAAATCACCTTTCTCTACAGCATTATCAAGATTATATAATTCTATTTTTGTAGTACTATGCTTAAGTACAGCTTTTAGAATAGCTAAATCACCTTTCTCTATAGCCTTATCAAGATTATATAATTCTATTTTTGTAGTACTATGCTCAAGTACAGCTTTTAGAATAGCTAAATCACCTTTCTCTATAGCCTTATCAAGATTATAGGTACTTACTTTAGTATTACCATAATTAAGTAAACAAATTAATAGTTCAGAATTCCCTTGCTCTATAGCGTCCCCTATACTATTATCAGTGTATAATCCTTTCTGATTTAACATAGTCTCTATCTTGCTTAGAGAAAATTTATTAAAATTATATGTTTCTAAGGTTAAAGCTCTACTAAATACCCTGATTAAGTCATCGTATGTTAATTCTTGCGGCTTTGTTTCTATATTTAAGTTAAATATTTCAGGATATGATTCATGATATTTCGCATGAATATTTTTATAAAATTTTACAAAAGCTTTATATTCTTTATGTAGAAAAGCCGGCAACTCCTCTATGCTTTGCATCTTTTTAATTTTATTAGCACTTAAAGAAAAACTATAAATTTGATCGTCTAATTTATAGCTTATACTAAAATCTGATGCTACTAATAGATGAAAATTATCTCTTATATATTCAATTAATGAAAAGTCATTTTGTGTTCTAGCATCGTAATTATTTTGAGCTAATAGTGTAATATTTGCATCGCTGGCCTTATTATAAGTGCATAACACCATGTTGCCCTGTATCCAATCTAAATGATGTTGAGCGGCTCCTGAATGACAAGAAAATATATGAACAATATTACATTGATTTGCAATGGTATTATTTTGTATTTTATTAAGCAGTGTAATATCTAACACAGAAGTTGTACCTTCATCAGAAAATATACTCATTGATAAGTAAGAAGGCTCAGGCATAAAATATGATTTAATTTTTCCCCATAAACCTAAATTAGTAGGTTTATAGAAAAACTCTGATCCATGTGCATATATAAAATATTCACTACCTGTACTTGAAGGTAAGTCAGCTAAGGTTTTTATTTCCTTGATATCAGGATTTTCATTTTTCATACTTATATTCGGGCCTTTAAACAATATTTTTTGCATATTTATATCCTTATATAATTAACTTAATTACCATATTCTATGGGAATTACCACATAATATGGTAATTTTTATAAAAGTCAAGATAGAGTGGGTATTTTATTCATAGCTGTTAAGTTTTTAATAAGAAAAAATCATATAAAGCTATATAGTATTTATAAAAATTTAGAGTTGATAATTTATATAGATAATAGCATTGAAAATAAGGCCTATAAAGTAACCGGCAAAAAAGGGATAAGATTTAAAACAATCTTATCCCTAGTTGCGAATAAAAATAGAGTTTAGAAAGAACTTGCAATATTATTTATTAAATCTCCGGATCAGTATTTCCCAATATTGTTGTATCTGAATTATTATCCGTATTTTCTTCCATACAATTTAAATTGAGTGCAATAGTATTATTTAAAAGAATTTCAGAAGTGATTCCTTAATTACTGATTGACCATTATTTATATTTTCTATTATACCTTTTGAAACAATATTTGACCCTAATGTACCCTCACTAGATATATTGAAAGTACTGCCTGATACTAGATTTAGTGTACCAACGATATTCAAAGACCTTCCTGCTTCTATAATGACGGTAGTATCAGAATTGAATGAGATATTACTAAGAATCACATTTGATGCTATAATAAGTTTAAGAGTATTCATATGCATAGAGTCTAAATGAATATCTAAAAAATCTTCAACCTTTATTTCTTTTAAATAATTTTCTTATGCCCCTTTTGACATCTCAAGTAACTCATTTTTAGAAATAGTCATTTTTTCTGTTAATTTATATAAATTTCTATCTTTTAAGAGATCTAATAAAATTTTTACTAGGTAACAACTGCAATAGTTCCTTATAAGTTATGGTATCGGAACACCATTTTATTAACTTCCAATTTCAAAAAAGAATTTTTTATTATTTTCTTCTGTTAGTGTTCTATAGAATTTTATCCGCTCATCATTTACCGTAAAATCATCAACTCACTTTTTGAGCGTTTCTTCTAACCTATCTAATATTGCTAAATCACAAAATCATTACTGTTATGTATTTGATCATTATTAAAAGTAAGGATTGTACTATTTCCTGCTATTAACTCACATAACTTATCTAACTCATGACCAACTACGTAATCAATATCTTTAAAACTAAGTTGCTTTTGTTTCAATAATTTTTAAATATTTTCATTAAGAAGATAAGTTGTTTTTGTTTGTATCGTTTATTGCTCCAAGTTCATTGATGCCTTTGTGCTTATCATCTTCATAATAATTACGAGCAATTTCAAATAATTTTGTTACTGCATTTGCACTAGCTATATCATTATAACTAGCTAATGTATTTAATAATTCATGATTTGAAATAATAGCTTTCATTTCTTCTGCACTTAATATTTTCTCTTTCACTAAAAAATGATCTTCCATCTTTTCTATTGATGATTAGCTCTTACCGCTCGTACCCTTGCCCCTAATTGTTTATAACTATCTATACTTTCCTTATCTTGTTTTTTCTTATACACCTCTTCTATTGCTTTTCGCTCTAATTCATTACTCTTATTCTACTCCCAAGCCTTTTTTTCTTCATTTTCAGGTTGATCGTTTTTAATACGCTCTATTTTGTATCTATTTCTACAAATTTCTCTTCTATAGATATACTTGATTTTTTATATATTTCTGCAAAAAATTCATAATTTTTATCTTTAATATATTTCCTAAATTCTGATTTTAATCTAAAGAATTCTTGCATGACTGCAGAATTTTTAATAATCTCAGGCAATTCCAAATTATTTAAATCACCTTGGATATATTGAAAATTTTCTTTTTGCTTTTCATAGTCAAATAAAAATTCTGCTTTTATATACTCTTCAATAGTATCAATAACACTTACTACAAAACTTGTCTTTTCTACTTCAAAATCTAATTCGCTCATATTTAAATCCTAATTATTATTAAATTGAAATTTAAGAAATTTTAACTGTTGGTAATATAGTCAATTCAATGAGATTTGCATAAAAGGCGCAAGGCACGAAACCTATAACTAATAGGAAAGCAACGAATAATGATGTAGGTGAGTCCAAATCAATTGACTATAAAATACGGTCATTGATTTTTATGCAAAATTCTATCGAACTATTCTCAATAAAAACTTACAACCACTTCCGTTTCTTAAAATATTTATAGGTAATAATTGTAGATAATAGCATTAAGAATAAGGCTATAGGATAACCATACGGTGATTTAAGCTCAGGCATTACGGTAAAATTCATGCCGTAAATACTAGCTATTAAAGTGGGTGGGAGAAAAAATATAGTAACCAACGAAAAAATTTTAATAATATTATTTTGTTCAATTGCAATCATACCGAGTGCTGCGTCTAGGGTTCTTGCAATCTCGCTAGATATAAATTGTGAAAAATTAATTATTGAGTCTACGTCTCGAAGCAATGTATCTAATAGATCCTTAGATGCTTTATTGTGAGTTATTTGTGGAGATTTTAAAATATATTGAATAGCCATAGTTAAAGAAAATAAACACTCACGGCTTTTAGAAAGTAAATCACCTTTTCGACCTATTTTCTTTAATACATTGGTATGATCTATACGCAAATCATTAATATTATTATCAAGTATTAAACGTCCATAATCATCAATATCCATACTAATCGACTGTACAATATTCGATAATCTTGTTACCATATTACGAAGTAACATAAATAAAATATTTTCTGCATTATGTTTGTTATTAAGCTGTTTAGCAAATTTATTTATACAGTCATTAAAGGGTATTAATTCTACGTAACGAACTGTTATAAGACAACATTTATGCAAAATAAATACTATAGAATGTGTTTCAGGAAATTCTTGCTCTTTATTAACGAGTTCCGTAATAGTTAGATATAACGCCTCATTTTCAACATATAACCTCTCAGAAATCTCAATTTG
>NC_003103.1:887500-1268755 GCF_000007025.1 Rickettsia conorii str. Malish 7
TGCCGCAATGTTCTTCGACTATTCTTTTAACTATAGCAAGCCCTACTCCCATACCTTTACTGCTGGTCGTAACATAGCTTTCGGTAGCTTTGCCTATTAGCTCAGGCGGGAATCCTTTACCGTTATCCGTTACAATAACGCTAATAAAATCATCTTTAACATCTATAGTAACTTCTATTTTCCCTGATTCTCGTCCTTCTATTGACTCTTCTGCGTTTTTCAATAAATTGATCATAACTTGATTTATTTGGGTAGCATCACACATAAAATCAAATTGTTCTACGTTAGACTCAAATTTATACAAAATATGATCATTAAGTAATTTACGTGCTTCAACAATATGTTTAACTAAATAAACTAATTCACTCTTCGTAAATTTAGGAGCAGGAAGACGTGCAAAAAGAACAAATTCGGATACTATATTTTTAATATCGTTAGTATGGCGAATAATCATTTTTAAATAATTTTCAAATTCTACCCTTTCCTTAATTTCAGGGCTAAATTTCTTCAGCAATCTTTCAGAAGCAAGTAAAATAGGAGTTAACGGATTCTTGATTTCATGGGCTACTTTTTTTGCAACATCCGACCAAGCCATAGCCCTCTGTGCTATAACTAAATCACGCTGCTGGCGAGAAAGCTGCTTAATCATTCTATTAAATGCCACATAAAGCGTGCCTATTTCGTCTTTATCTACTTCATTTTCAGGCACTTGTACCGTTAAATCGCCATCTTTAACGTTATCGGTTGCAGTAACTAATTTTTTAATAGGTTTTACTATTTTAGCAGTAAATATAACCCCGAAACTTATAGCTACAAAAAGAAGTAATAAGGCAATAAAGATAAACATTATAGAGAACTTAATCTGTATATTATCTATTTCATTTTTAAGGCTATTATACTCGGCAGCTGCTCCATTAGTTGCATCTACATGGTCGATAATTTTATTATCTACTAATCTACCAACTAATAAATACACATCATTATACTCTTTTAATTTAATCAGCATTCTTATTTTGGTTGGATCGGATTTTACTTCCACCAGTTCACCTAAATCCGCTTTTTTTATTAAATGTGCAGGGATAGTTGCAAATGATAATGAAAAACTTAAATAACTATTAGCTACTATAGTATTAGTAGATTTGTTTAAAACTATAGCCTCATCAAGCGAACGCATCTCTGCTTCAGTATTAAGTGTTTTAGTAAATAAAGCGGGATTGTGAATTAAATCGTAATACATATCGCTTAAATCTTCAGCAACGGCTAAAGCCGTTTCTTTTAGCTGTAATTTATGCTCGGCAATATACGATTCTGCAACTATCACGGATTGATCAAGAACCGTAGAAATCTTCTTATCAAACCAAGCTTGAACACTAAGATTAAAAAAATAAACAGAAAATACCGAAACAATTATAGTTGGAATAGCTGCAACTAAACTAAAGGCAATTACAATACGATTTTGTAATTTAGAACTATCGTTATTATTATTTTTAGTAAAAAATTTTTGAGTTAGTACAACACCTAAAATTAAAAAAATTGCTAAATCAACTAATAAAAATCCAATAATCGTACTAAAATTCTTTGATTCTAAAGATATCACATAAAAAGTAGCACAAGCAAAAATAATAGCTGCTGTTGCTAAAGTAAAAATTAGTACTCTACTAGAAAAATAAGAATGTAAATTTTGTTTAAGATAACTAAGCATAGATACTGTTTATATGACTATAACAGTTCTTTATAACATAAAAAAAAGCTAATTGAAAATATTTCAAGTTTTAAGTGTCTTATTGTCATTGCTGCAAAAGCGGGGTGTTGTTGCATTGATTGTTTTTATGTCATTTTCCCGCGGAAGCGGGAATCCAGTCAAACATATAAAAACTTGTTTTTTTATTATATTTATTTCATCAAATACATAAAATTTTGTATGGCTATTTTTTGGATTCCTGCTTGCGCAGGAATGACATCTTGAACGTTCGTACAACACATGGTCAAGCAACTAGATGACAATAAAAAAAGCTAGAAATATTAATATTTCTAGCTTTATATTTAGTATGAAAATTGTTTGAAATTTTATTCATCAAACATTTTTTTACGAGCAAATTTTCTCTGTCTTCTTGCTGCTTCTTGTACTTTACGAACACGCTTCGCTGAAGGTGTTTCATAATAACGCTGTTCTTTCATCTTACGAAAATAAAGCTCTCTTTGTAGCTTTTTCTTAAAATTCTTAAGCGTATTATCACAATTACCGGCGTGAACATTTACTAGTATCACTAAAATTACTCTCCTTAAAAGATATTGTGGTTTATTGAACTATACCCTATAATTCAGTTATATGTCAAGGTTAAAAATATGAGCATTCAAGAAGAACACCATATCAAAAAAATAAGCTTCGTGCAATCTTTATTAGAATTATTACCGTTTAATGAATGGAATAATAAACTACTCGAAGAAGCAGAAGAAAAATGCGGTTTCGCAAAAGGCTATAGCTTAATAGTTTTTCCAGAAGGTTTATCCGAAATAGTAGGATTCTTGGAAGAGTATTTAGATAATATTATGCTAGAAAGCTTAAAGATAATAGCAGAACCATCAAAAATAAGAGAAAAAATATCTTTGGCCGTAAAGACTAGGGTCAAAACCGTACTTCCTATTATTCATAGTAAGAATGCCGCTTATTTTGCATTAAACCCAATACAAGGAACTGAAGTTGCATTCCGTAGTTGTGATGCTATTTGGCGTTATGCCGGTGATAAATCTCTTGATTTTAACTATTATACCAAAAGAAGCTTATTGCTCTCGGTTTATGTTTCATCTATTCTTTTTTATATCCAAGACGAATCGGAAAATTATATTGAAACCGATAAATTGATTGAGACTGCCGTAGAAAATATAGTAAAAACTTTCTCACAGATGAAAAAATTACTCGCCCCTTCAAGGATCCCCATAGTTAGAATGTTTACGTAGATATGCTTAATTGGTAATATTAACTCCATATCAAATATAAAAATGCTATTGAAACTTATAAATAAAGTTAATAATGAATTACATTTAATCACTTGTCATAAGACTGTAAAAGAAGCTCAAGCATTGTTTAAACAACATGGTTCTAAATCAGAATCATTTGTTGATGAATTTTTAAAACAGAAATATCAAAAAGCGAATAAAGAAACTTCTAAATTTTAACTTGTAACCCAATAATGTCTTCTCATAACAATAATTCTTAATTCTTCTTCCTTGATGCCTTTACTTGCGGAAGCAAAAGGACAGGAAAAAATTATCCGATATATACAGCAGACAAAGCTTGGGCTAGCTTACAATTAAGTTGCAATATTGTTTTGATTCGCTAATTCACATAATATGAAAACTCAATTTAAAAAAGCATGTTCTAATAAAGAACATGATAGAACATTAGTTAATAATCAAGTTATCCCTATAAGTTATTTCGGTGAAAATTCAAAAACACTAAAGATACTTTTCTCTGAATAATTTAGATCTTCAAGAGAAGATAAATGATGACAAATATTATTCTTATAAAACAGAAAAGAAACATGTAAAGAATTTAATATTTAAAATCTGTGATTTGCTAGCTCTTATGAAAACTATTAATTTAGAGCAAAAACAAAAGCTCCTACTAAATTTAAGTAATAAAGTAGAAAGTGATGCTAAAGCACAGGGCCTTAGCGATTTAACAAAATATACTAGAGTTGAAGTAATATTTAAATATTTAAATGAAGAGTGGCAGTATTTAGGATACGAAGCACAAATATTATCCGGCTTATGAAGCTGAAACGATAGCTAGTAACTAATAGTGAAATGAATTGAGTTAGACAAAATTTCTATATCATCTTTTAATCTGTAATACACCTTATTACTTTCTTAAATACCTTAAAAATTCTTGTATTATGACCTCTCTTGCATATAATGAAGATATTTTTAAAAATAATTTCTAAAATAATGACAAATACTAAATATTATCCTGAAGTTAGCTCGAATGCTGATTTTGCAGGCTTAGAGCGAGAGATACTAAAATTTTGGCAAGACAATAATATATTCCAAAAATCCATTGATGATAGGAACGGAGAGTCAGAATTTATTTTTTATGACGGCCCGCCTTTTGCAAACGGTTTGCCGCATTACGGTCATTTGCTTACCGGCTTTATTAAAGACGTATATGCTAGATACCAAACCATAAAAGGTAAGAAAGTCGAGCGTCGCTTTGGTTGGGACTGTCACGGTCTTCCTGCTGAAATGCAATCAGAGAAAGAACTTGGCATTTCAGGACGTCTTGCAATAGCTAATTTTGGTATAGAGAAGTTTAATGCACATTGCAGAGCTTCGGTAATGAAATATGCTAATGATTGGGAAGAATATGTAACTCGTCAAGCAAGATGGGTGGATTTTAAAAATTCTTATAAAACGATGGATAAGAATTTTATGGAATCCGTACTTTGGGCATTTAAGGAGTTATATAATAAGGGGTTATTGTATGAATCTATGCGGGTAATGCCTTATTCTTGGGCATGCGAAACACCACTTTCTAATTTTGAAACAAGACTTGATAATTCTTATCGTGAGCGAGCCGATAAAGCTGTAACGGTGAGTTTTGTACTATCTCATCCCGTGACTACGACCACAGGATCTTTTAAAGAATACCGTATACTCGCTTGGACGACAACACCTTGGACATTGCCATCAAATTTAGCCTTAGCAGTCGGTAGTGATATAGATTATGCATTAGTCCCTAAAAATGATGTTTGTTATATAATAGCTGCCTATTCCGTCTCTAAATATGCTAAAGAATTAGGACTTAGCGGTGAAGAAAATTTTGAGATAATTAAAGGCTCAGCACTTCAAGGATTGAACTATAAATCTTTATTCGACTATTTCGAGAATCATCCAAACAGCTTCAAGATATTTGCAGGCGATTTCGTGGTTGAGGGTGACGGCACGGGAGTCGTACATATGGCTCCAGGTTTTGGTGAAGATGACCAAATACTTTGTGAATCGAAAGGTATTGAGCTTGTTTGTCCTGTTGATAATAGCGGTAAATTCACTAAAGAAATTCCTGATTTAGAGGGCTTACAAGTATTTGATGCAAATGACAAAATAATAATCAAACTGAAAGAGCAAGGAAATTGGCTAAAAACCGAGCAGTATATTCATAATTATCCTCATTGCTGGCGAACAGATACGCCTCTTATATATAAGGCTGTTCCATCATGGTACGTAAAGGTTACGCAATTTAAAGATAGAATGGTAGAGTTAAATCAGCAAATTAACTGGATACCTTTCCATGTTAAAGATAATTTATTTGGTAAGTGGCTTGAAAATGCCCGTGATTGGTCGATAAGCCGTAATAGATTCTGGGGAACGCCGCTGCCTGTATGGAAGTCCGATGATCCAAAATATCCACGCATAGACGTTTACGGCTCTATAGAGGAATTAGAGAAAGATTTTGGTGTTAAAGTTACTGATTTACATCGTCCGTTTATCGATGAACTGACAAGACCAAATCCCGACGATCCAACCGGTAAATCAACAATGCGTAGAATAGAAGACGTGTTTGATTGCTGGTTTGAAAGCGGTTCAATGCCATATGGGCAAGCCCATTACCCTTTTGAAAATAAAGAGTGGTTTGAGGATCATTTTCCGGCTGATTTTATAGTTGAGTATTCAGCTCAAACACGCGGATGGTTTTATACTTTAATGGTGCTATCTACCGCTTTATTTGATCGCCCACCGTTTTTAAATTGTATATGCCACGGCGTAATTTTAGACTCTACAGGTCAAAAACTTTCAAAGCGTCTTAATAACTACGCCGATCCGCTGGAGCTATTTGATAAATACGGCTCTGACGCTTTAAGAGTTACGATGTTATCTTCAAACGTTGTTAAAGGTCAGGAGCTATTAATTGATAAAGACGGCAAAATGGTATTTGATACGCTTCGTCTATTTATCAAACCTATATGGAATGCTTACCATTTCTTTACGATGTATGCTAATGCCGATTCGCTTAAAGGCAAGCTTAATTTTAGCTCTAAAAACGTACTTGATGTTTATATATTATCTAAGCTTAAAATAGCCGTACAAAAAATTGAAGAGAGCTTAGATAATTTCGATACGCAAACAGCTTATCATGCAGTTTCAGCATTTTTTGAAGTTTTGAATAACTGGTATATAAGACGAAGCCGAGCTAGATTTTGGAAAAGCGCAAAAGATACAGATAAGCAAAATGCTTATAATACTCTATATTCATGTTTAGACACCATGGCTATTGCGATGTCGGCACTAGTGCCTATGATTTCGGAAGCGATATATAAGGGATTACGTCATTGTGAGGAGCGTAACGACACAGCACTCTCAGGAAAATCAAACATCATTGCGAGGAAAGACACAAGTCTTGACAAAGCAATTTCAGGAGTATCTCATAAGATTGCCACGGCACTTTCAGTGCCTCGCAATGACGCGATTAGCGTACATCTCTGCAACTACCCTACTCTCTCAGACTTTGAAATAAATCACGAGCTGGTTGCTACTATGGATAACGTGCTTGATATTTGCAGTAATAGCCTATTTATCCGAAGCACTGAAAATATCAGGGTAAGGCAACCACTTGCTAGCATAGCTATTATCAGTAAACATAATAACAACCTCAAAGATTTTGAAGATTTAATTAAAGATGAAATTAATGTTAAGGCAGTAATTTATCGTGACGATCTAGAGAATTACGCAAGCAAAAAACTATCGATTAATTTCCCAATGCTTGGTAAACGTTTGCCGCATAAAATGAAAGAGATTATAGCCGCTTCTAAAAAAGGTGAGTGGGAAGCTATCACAGGCGGTTTAGCTATATGCGGTGAAACCTTAAATAGTGACGAATATAAGCTAGTTTTAGAGCCGTATTCACATATCAAAGGAGCAGCAAGTTTTGAGAATAATAGTAGCTTGTTAATACTTGATTTAGAGCTAACACCTGAGTTAATAGAAGAAGGATACGCAAGAGACATTGTACGCTTTATACAACAGGCTCGAAAAGATGCCGATTTCTCTATCACTGACAGGATTTTAATTGAGATAATAAGCGAGTTTAATTTATCTAAGATAATTGATAATTATGGAGACTTTATTAAAGAACAAACTTTAGGCGAGTTTGCTAAAAATTTCACGCCTGATTATGTAAGTAAAGTAGCATTAGAGAACCATCAAATACAACTTAAAGTTAAGAAATCGTAAATTATTTTACTATCAATTAAGATGTTGATAATTTACTTAGATTAATCTATAGTACGCACGCTATAAATTAATTTAAGGTAAATTATCATGCACAACTCCTCCACAGCTCCAGGGGGTTCTCAAATTACAAAAACTACTAAGCCGGAAACTACTAAAACAGAAAATGTAATAACTCTAGGGTATTTAAAACAATATTTTGATGCGTTTCATCCTAAAGACGGAACAGCATTAAATATTATAGCTAGCTTAGATGATCCGAATTTAAATAAAATAAATCTCATGGAAGACCTTATATCGCAAGGTGTAAAATAAATACAAAGCATTAGAATTTGCACTTAAAAACAATAATGCACAAGCTGAATATTTACTTAATAATCTTACGTTTAAACCTAATCCCAGTCTAATACAAGCAATACACAATAAAAGTTTAATTTTAGTAAAGTATTTTGTAGAAGAAAAAGGAGTGAATGTAAATTTTAGTCATTATGGTTCTAATACACTAAATGTTACTGCCGGTTTAGAAGAACCTTACAAAATAGACATTACATGTGATCTTTTAATAAAAGGAGCAACTTATTTAAATACAACCTTAGAAGAAGCAGCACAAGGTGGTCAAAATGTAAACGATCTTCATAAGCAAATCTTTTTTAAAGCAATAAACGAAAATAAGCTTGAAGTAATTAAAAAATTTGTTGAAATATACGGTTTTGATGTTAATACTGAATATCGTTTAACACACCATTAAGTACCGCAAATTTAAAAAATAGAAAAGCAATTGCAAAGTATCTTTTATCTAAAAATGCTAATTTAGATGTAGCTCTAGAAGTAGCAATAATATACGGTAATTTAAATGCGGTAAAAACATTATTAGATGCAAACGATTAACGGCAATACAGATATATCACCTTTAATGCTTGCATCAGAGTATGGGCAGGTCACAATAGTAAAATATTTACTTAAACACGGTAACTATAATGTTAAAGGATGGGAAAAAGATAACTTACATAGCGATGTATCGTGTCAACTCACTCAAATCACTGAGATTTCTACATTGTGTGAAAAAGCTAATAATCCTAACCACCAATACATATTAGAGACGATATGAAAAACACGTATATCATACGGATATAAGAATTTATCATTAGAACAAATAAAGCAAAAATTTTCTAAATTCAAAAAACAACTATCTAAAGATTTACAAAATTTCGCAGAAATTAAAGCACTGTTAGAAGATTATTCTAGCGGGAAGAAAATTCCAATAAATACAAATACTGTAGTAGAAGACGAGGGCTATGTTTCTGATTTTAAGGTTGAAACTGAAAAACCTAACACAGGCTCTAGGTTAGAACATACCCCTTCTAAATCAGGTATATTTCGCACTTTTGCCCTTGAGGGACTTGATTAAGAAACGTCTTTAGGCGGTGATATAAAAATATTTGATTCTGAGCTTTAATAATGTCATTCCTACGATAAGATTGCTTCATTGCCTGCTCTTATGTCATTCCTGCATAGACGTTGTTGCGTGAACCAGTTTCCTAATTGTTACCCTGTGGCTTGTCCATGGGGTATAGTTAAAAATACTAATAATATTAGTATTTTTAACTATACTGCTTAATCAAAACTTACAATTTGCCTCACAATGACGACAAAACCTCTTACACATTTATTAGATACATATATATTACCATGAAACATGAGAATCATATTTCATGGTAATATATACTTTTTTATAAAAAAATCTAATTAAAATACGGAGGAACCATGGCTCATCCAAATCTTACGGAAGGAAATAATTATTTTAGGAATGAGAAATTATAAAGAAGCTATAGACATGTATAGTAAAATACACAAAAGCTCTAATTATTATCAAAAAGCACAATATTATTTAGGAGAGTGTTATCTTAATCAAGAAGAATTTACAGAAGCTATAGAGGCATATAATAAGGTAAACAAAAATCATTATCTATTTGAAAAAGCTAGCTCAAATATTTCAGTTATTGAGCAAAATTTTGACTTAATTAATTCTAAATAAATGAATATAGTAAACTGATCTCCATTTTGTACTTCGTTGTTCGTTGTCTTGCCTATTATATATAGGCTCTACCCTTACGCTTGTCATAAAATGGAGCTGAGTTTACTATAGTAGCGAATTATAAGCAAAAGACAATATATTAGGTTCTGTGAAGGAAAATTAAATTAATCTATTTTTGCTCTTCTTTGCTGCAAATTATAAGATTGTTTTGAAATAGGAACAACTATTACTGCAAACATCTTATTAATTTGCGCTAAAAAATATCTGAAAATATAAATAATGGAATTATCCTTTACAGAATCTAATATATCAAGCAAATTCTAATAATACCTGCCCTCTTATAACATTATCCTTTTCATTAACAAAAATTTTAGCTATTTTTCCATCTCTTTCGGCAAGAATCAGGTTTTCCATTTTCATAGCAGTTAAAATCATAATTTCTTGTCCTGCCGTCACTTCCTGCCCTTCTTTCACCTTTATTGCAGCAATCTGACCGCTTAGAGGAGCTTGTAGTTCGGAGCTTTCTTCCACCACTACTTTTGAGACCATCAACGCTTCAAGTTCTGAGATACGAGGAGAGCGTACAAAGGCTTTTACGCTAATACCGGCATGCGATAATAAATAACCGGTTCTGATATTCTCAATTCTCACATTTGTCTTTTTACCGTTAATTATAGCCGTAAAAAGTTCATTACCTAAATTCCAGTTACTACGAATATATATTCTATCGCTTTCGTGACGTATATTATAGCCGTTTTCAACAGGTGTAATTAATACAGGAAATAGCTTATCATCGATAGTTACTACCCACCTTGTACCTATTTTGTTAGCCTGATTGTTAATATTGCCGGAAATTAAAGAAGCACGTCTTTGCTCCGATATATAAATAAAAATAGCCGTTGCTAAAAATACGGTAGTTACTTCTGAAGTTAGACTAGCTCCGGAAAAACCGTCAGGATATTCTTCTTGAATAAAGGCAGTAGAAATATCGCCGCTAACAAAGCGTGGATGTAGCATTACCGCTTCTAAGAAACTGATATTATGAGCAATACCGTTAATTATATAAGAACTCAAAGCAGAATGCATTAGCTCAATTGCCTGCTCTCTTGTTTCACCGTAAGTACATAATTTTGCAATCATTGAGTCATAAAACATACTTACTTCGCCGCCAAGCCCAATCCCTGTATCTATACGGATATTAGGACTCTTTGCAGGTTCGGAATAAGCTATAATTCTACCGCTAGAAGGTAAGAAACCTCGGCTTGGGTTTTCGGCACAAATTCGTGATTCAAATGCCCAACCTTTTAATTTTACGTCATCTTGTGTAAATGATAATTTCTCGCCGGCTGCGATTTGTATCATCTCTTCAACGATATCTATACCGGTAATTAGCTCAGTAACAGGATGCTCGACTTGCAACCTAGTATTCATCTCTAAAAAATAGAAATTTTTATTGCTATCTACTATAAACTCAACGGTACCGGCCGAATAATATCCCACTTTTTGAGATAAGGATATTACCTGCCGATACATTTCTTGCCTTATATCTTCAGTAATAAAAGAACTTGGTGCTTCTTCGATTACTTTTTGATGGTGACGCTGTATTGAACATTCCCGCTCTCCGAGACATACACTATTGCCGTATTGATCGGCAATTAGCTGAATTTCGATATGACGGGGAGTTTGAATTAACTTCTCAATAAATAATCTATCGTCACTAAAACTATTGGCTGCTTCAAGCTTTGCCGACTCAAAAGCATTGGCCATTTCAGCGGGATTATTCACTACTCTCATACCACGTCCACCGCCGCCGGCAGCCGCTTTTACTATTACCGGAAAACCAATCTCTTTAGCAATATCTATAGCTTGTTTAACATCGTTTATAGTTCCCATATAACCTGGCACGGTGCTAACTCCGGCTTCTATCGCTATCTTTTTTGCTTCGATTTTATCGCCCATTTTTTTAATAGTTCCGGCACTCGGTCCTATTAAAACAACACCTTCTCTTTTAAGAATATTGGCAAAATTTGGATTTTCTGATAAAAAACCGTAACCTGGATGTACTGCACTTGCGCCACTTTCACGAATCGCCGAAATAATATTTTTAATAGATAAATAACTTTCCGTTGCAGGGGAATCACCTATATAATAAGCCTCATCTGCATGCTGCACATACATTGAGTTTGTATCTGCTTCAGAATATACTGCAACCGACTTTATCCCCATCTTTTTTAAGGTACGTATTATCCTAACGGCGATCTCGCTACGATTAGCAATTAAAATTTTATCAAATAATGGTTTATTCATAGTTTTTTATATCCTAATGTCACCCCGTGGCTTGACCACGGGGTCTTGTGTCACAGGCTGTATTCTGAGATCCCATGGTCACGCCACGGGATGACAGCTAAAGCGGCAAATTATCATGCTTCTTCCAAGGCAGTTCTACTTTTTTAGTACGCAGAAAATTTAACGCCTTACATATTCGCCATCTGGTATTTTGCGGTCTTATAATATCATCCAAATATCCCCTAGATGCCGCAACAAAAGGCGAAGTTACTACTTGCCTATATTCATCGATTTTTTGTTTTTTAGCTTCAGGGTTTTTACATTCTTCCTTAAATATTATCTCTGCTGCTCCCTCTGCCCCCATAACAGCGATTTCCGAATTAAACCAAGCATAGTTTATATCACCTCTAAGATGCTTGGAGTTCATAACTATATAAGCACCTCCATAAGCCTTACGGGTAATTACAGTAATCTTCGGCACTGTAGCTTCCGCATAAGCGTATAACAGCTTAGCCCCGTGTTTAATAATACCATCATGCTCTTGGGATGTACCAGGCAGAAATCCAGGCACATCAACAAGACTTACTATAGGAATATTGAAAGCATCACAAAATCTAACAAATCTTGCTGCTTTTCTTGAGGCGTTTATATCTAAACATCCTGCTAAATGCAAAGGCTGATTAGCCACAAATCCTACCGGATAACCTTCCATATAACCAAAGCCAATAATGATATTCTTAGCAAAATCAGGTTGTAGTTCAAAAAATTCTCCCTCATCAACGATACGCTCAACAAGCTCTTTCATATCATAAGGCTTATTAGGAGTGTTAGGTATTAACGTACTAAGAGACATATCCACTCTATCGGCAGGATCAACAGTCGAACGAACAGGAAGAGGACTACGATTGGATGACGGAAGGAAATTAAAGAATTTACGAATTTCAAGCAATGCTTCTATATCATTGTTAAATGCAAGATCGGCAACGCCGCTTTTAGTGGTATGCATCCTAGCACCGCCGAGCTTTTCTTGGCTTACTTCTTCACCCGTAACGGTTTTTACTACATCGGGACCAGTTACGAACATATAAGAACTATTCTTAACCATAAATATAAAATCGGTTAAGGCAGGAGAATATACCGCACCACCGGCACAAGGGCCCATAATTAGGGTAATTTGAGGGATGACACCCGACGCTAAAACATTACGCTGAAATAATTCACCGTATCCGGCCAGAGCATCAACCCCTTCTTGAATTCTTGCTCCCCCTGAGTCGTTAATACCGATTACGGGAGCACCGGTTTCTATAGCTTGATCGATAATATCACAGATTTTCTTAGCATGATATTCACCGAGAGAGCCGCCGAGTACGGTAAAATCTTGGCTATAAATAAATACCAACCTACCGTTTATCGTACCGTGTCCCGTTACAACGCCGTCACCTAAAAACTTTTTATCCTGCATCCCAAAATTATCGCATCTATGGGATACAAACATACCTGTTTCGGTAAAGCTATTCGGATCTAATAATACTTCTATGCGTTCTCGTGCAGTTAACTTACCTTTTTGATGTTGTGCGTTGATCCTAGCTTCACCGCCCCCTTGCCTTGCAATATTTCTTCTCTCATCCAATAACTCAGGAGAGATTATATTACTTTGATTCATAGATTATTTATAGTTTTATTTTCCAAAATATCCATAATATAATATAATAATGCTAATGTGAAAAGATAATTATTTATGTCATCTACCAACTATATCAAAGAAGCACCGAAAAAAGCCAAATCACCAGCTAAATTTGATAAGTTATCAACTGCCTTAAAAAAGAATTTACAAAGAAGAAAGAAAGTTAAAACGAAAGATACTACAAGCCAAGCTTTATCTGCATTACAAACAATAGTCAAAAATTACACTGATTCTACCGACGAAAACATTTCTCTTGTAGATGAATTAATAAAATCAAGATGCTTAGAAACAGAAAGTAAATAAGCACCACATTTGACATATTAATATAAATTGCTAATATTTGGGGAGTTTAGGTTTTGTTGCATAGCTCGCTTATGTCATTCCCGCATAGGCGGGAATCCAGGGTAAAGCGAGATAAATCGAATTTTTAGTTTTAAAAACTTTTATATTTTTTAATTACTGGATTCCTGTTTTCACGGGAATGACATAAGAGTCACCCAATAAAATTAGCATTTAAAATATTTTATATCATGGACACAAACAAATTATATCTTTTCAAAGATAGACGATTTTTACCGAATTTTATAGTGCAGTTATGCGGTTGTCTTAATGATAATATATTAAAAAATGCTCTGGTAATCCTTATAACTTATGGTATTTCAGGAGCTTTAAGTAAATATAATAATCTACTTGTTTTAATTGCTAATGCTACTTTTGTATTACCTTTTATAATATTCGCAAGCATAGCAGGACAAATTGCCGATAAATACGAGCGTGCAAATCTTATTAAAATTATTAAGATTTGTGAAATCGGTATAATTGCCTTTGCAATTTACGGATTTCATCATAATAATCTGTTAATCCTGTTTTGTTCTATTGGCTTAATGGGTATACATTCTACTTTTTTCGGTCCAATCAAATATAGCGTATTACCTGATCACCTAAATAAAGACGAACTACTTGGAGCTAACGGCTTTGTTGAAGCCGGAACTTTTATCGGTATTTTTATCGGTACTATAATCGGCAGCTATTATACAATCAGCAATAATTTTATAATTTATTCCTTAATTACCATCGCTTTTCTTGGCTTTATTACAAGCCTTTTTTCCCCAAAATCTAAAAACGTAAATCGTGATATTAAAATAAATTTTAATATTATAGATGAAAGCATAAATATGATTAAATATGCCAAAGCAAAAAAACAGATATATTTAGCTATACTTGGTATTTCATGGTTTTGGTTTATCGGAGCTGCTATAATTTCTCAAATACCTTTACTTGCTAAGATAACTTTTAAAGCTGATGAGAATGTTGCTAATTTATTTTTAGCGGTTTTCTCGCTTGGTGTTGGGGTCGGTTCGTTTTTATGTAGCAAAATATTTGAAGATGAGATTACCGTTAAATATCTATTTATTTCAGCCCTAGGCATTAGTATTTTCGGTATTGATTTATTCTTTGCAAGTAGAATTAGCTCAGTTAACTACGAACCTACTCAGCTAAAAAGTATTTTAGTATTTTTATCGAAAAGACATAATTGGCGCATAGTTATAGATTTATTGTTCTTAGCGGCAATAGGCGGATTATATATCGTTCCGCTTTTTGCGATATTACAGCATTACGCAAACCCTGCTCATCGTAGTCGAATTATTGCCGTTAACAATCTTATCAATTCCATTTTCATGGTGGGATCCACAATAATTCTATCTTTATTATTTTACCTAAATTTCACTATACCCTGGATTATATTATTTATTAGCATAGCTAATATAATTGTTACTATACATATTTACCGTTTAATACCTGAAGTTAAAATTATTCCATTTAAGCTATTGCGAAGAATATTCCAAATCTGTTTTGATCTTATGTATAAGGTTGAAGTTAAAGGATTTGAAAATTTTCAAAAAGCAGGTAAAAAAGTAGTAGTGGTCGCTAACCATATTTCATATCTAGATCCGCCGCTAATTGCTACTTACTTACGAGAAGAAATGACTTTTGCAATTAGTCCCGATATACAAAAAATATGGTGGATTAAACCGTTTTTACGTATGGCAAGAACTTTGCCGGTTGATCCAAGTAACCCAATGGCAATAAAGACTTTAGTAAAAGAAGTACAAAAGGATCAGAAAGTAGCAATTTTCCCTGAAGGTAGAATAAGCGTTACCGGTTCTTTAATGAAAATATACGAAGGACCAGGAATGATCGCCGATAAAGCCGGTGCTACCGTCTTACCGGTTAGAATAGACGGTACTCAATTTACTCATTTATCAAAATTAAAAAACATATTAAAAAGAAAAATATTTCCTAAAATTACTATAACCGTTTTACCGCCGGTAAAATTCGCTAATATGGATGCTACAAGCAATCAAGAACGACGCAGTTATATATCTAGGACTCTTTATGATATCATGGCTGACATGATGTTTGAAAGTTCAGACTATCAAAATACTGTATTCTCATCTCTTATAGAAGCTGCTAAAATTCATGGATTTAAGAAAAAAATAGTTGATGATTTTGAAAATAATGCGGTTACTTATCGAGATTTAATATTAAAATCTTTTATCCTAGGTGATTTAATCAAAAAGAATAATATCTTTGGCAGAAATTTAGGCTTAATGTTGCCTAATACCACGAATACGTTAATTACTTTTTACGCTATGCAATCTAGCGGTTATGTTCCTGCTATAATTAACTGGAGCAGCGGCATAAGTACTATTATTAACTCCTGTAAACTTGCACAAATTAAAGTAGTTTACACTTCAAAACAATTTATTGAGAAAGCAAATTTACATGAATTAATAACTAACTTATTAGATTTCGGTATTAAAATAATATATTTAGAAGATTTTAAAAATCAGATTGGTACAGCCCTAAAACTAAAAGCAAAAATAGGAAGTTATTGTGCCCAAACTTATTACAATTATTTTTGTCGTAATCGTGATGACGAAAAACCGGCAGTGATAATTTTTACTTCGGGTACTGAAGGTGAACCTAAAGCCGTATTATTATCTCACAGAAATTTACAAACTAATAGATATCAAATAACTGCTAAAGTACCTTTTAGCCCTGAAGATATAGTATTTAATGCGCTACCGCTATTTCATTGTTTTGGTTTTAGTGGTGCAATTATTACAACTTTAAACGGTATTAAGCTGTTTCTATATCCTTCTCCACTAAATTATCGTAGCATTCCTGAAGTTATATACGATATTGGAGCAACTATATTAATTTCTACCGATACTTTTTTAAACGGTTATGCTAATTACGCTCACCCATATGATTTTTACTCATTACGCTATATATTTGCCGGTAGCGAGAAATTAAAAGAATCTACACGACAATTTTGGCTTAATAAGTATGGCATACGTATTTTTGAAGGATATGGGATTACAGAAGCCTCACCTATTATAGCTTGCAATACCCCTATGCATAATAAAGCAGGCACGGTAGGAAGATTATTACCGAAAATTGATTATAAGCTTGAGAAAGTAGAGGGAATAAATGAAGGGGGACGTTTATTCATTAAGGGTCCTAACATCATGCTTGGTTACTTGGACTTAGAAGGTCACCGTACTTATAAAGAATGGTACGACACAGGCGATATAGTCAAAATCGATTCTGAAGGATATATAACAACTCTAGGACGTTTAAAACACTTTGCTAAAATAGCAGGGGAAATGATATCTCTTACAAAAATTGAAGAACTTGCAAGCGAACTTGATCCTGATTCCTTGCACGCTGCTATTTCTATTCCCGATAAAACGCACGAAGACAAGATTATTTTACTTACTACCGGTTCCAATATAAATAGAGAGAACTTTGCAGATGCTGTATCTAAAGCTCAAATTCCTTTACTACATTTACCGAAAGTAATTATTACCGATTCAGAAATACCTCTACTTACAAACGGCAAAATTGATTATCTTGAGATTATGAAAAACGTGGATAGATTTTAACGTCATTGCAACTGCAAGGAGCGTGGAAATCTCAGGAATTGTGCCTGAGATTTCTTTAGAGTTACAAGTTTACCTTTACTTTGATATACAAATGACTCAGAACCGAAAGATTGAAAATATTCATAAGTGCTTAGGTCTGACTTAAAATATAATTCATTGCTCTTAATAATTCCTATCATAACACCACCCTTATATATACCATATCCACCAAACATTACACGAACGACTACTGAACCATATGGTTCTAACAATTCTTTGACATATTCAGTAAATGCATTTTGGTTCATAATAACCGCTTTAAATACAACAAACCATAAATAAACGTACCTAATATAATAAACAATGGAGTTAAAGGTAAATCAAAGTAGAAAGAGCTAAATGCAGCACAAAAATTAATAAATAAAGATATAAGAATTGATATTATAATCATCTGGGAGGGGCTATATGCTACAAACCGTGCAATCATTGCAGGAATAAGTAAAATAGCAGTTACCATAAGTACTCCGACAATCTTTATAGCAGAAAATACCGATAATGAGAGAAGAAGTAAAAATATTAGCTCAATAATATTAACCTTTAAGCCTTTTATGACGGCAATATCTCTATTGATAATAATAAGAAGAATTTGATTATAAAAATATACTATAAAGCCTATAATAGTTATTAGTACTATTGCAAGTATCATCAAATCATTAAAAGATACGGATAAAATATCCCCAAACAACAAATTCACTATATTATTCTGCAAAGAAGTAAAATAATTAATAACTAAAGCAACAGCTAACATAAAGCTAGAAATCAAATTAATAACTGCGTTTTTTTCAGAATTATTTTTAAAAATAAACACAAAAAACGAAAAAAGAATTGCAACTATTATGCCTGAATATATTAATGGAACATGTGCTATAATACTTATACTAGCCACTAAAAAACTACTATGAGCAAGCCCGTCACCGAAATAAATATATCTCTTCCATAGGGCAATGCAGCCAAGCGGGGCAAATATGCAGCTAATTAAAATTAAGGCTAGTATTATTAAAGTCATCTGAGTATATTATATATGTTTGTTGTATGGCCTCTTGTTATCCCGTGGCTTGACCACGTAAAGTTCTTAGGCTGTACTTATAGAGCCCGTGGTCAAGCCACGGGATGACATTGGAAAGAATCATAGACTATGTCTTCAATCGATAAAAAAGAATTAGAAAAATTTGAGAAAATTTCTCATAATTGGTGGAATAAGGACGGAGAATTCGGTATCTTACACCGAATAAACCCTATTCGCCTTGAATATATAATAGAGAAAATAACTACACATTACAATAGACACCTTTCCAAACTCACTTATAGAGAGGAATTGGTAGGAAACATGCAGCACAGCACCGCAGCGTACGCTTTGGTACGTGAGGATGCGAGCAGCAGATTGACGCACAAATTACCTCTAGAAGCAGAGTTTGAAAAGATGTCTAACGATATTTCTAAATTAGAAATATTAGACGTCGGTTGCGGTGGAGGGTTAATTGCAACGCCTTTAGCGGCTCAAGGTTTTAACGTTACAGCCATTGATGCACTGCAAAGTAATATTGAAACGGCAACTGCTTATGCTAAGGAAAACGGCGTAAAGATAAATTATTTACAATCTACTATAGAAGAATTAGACAGTGACAAGCTATATGATGTGGTAATTTGTCTTGAGGTTATTGAACACGTAGAAAACGTACAGCAATTTATACTAAATTTGGTGAAGCATATTAAGCCAAACGGTATGGCAATCATTTCTACGATTAACCGTACTAAAAAAGCTTATATACTTGGAATAATAGTTGCCGAATATATTTTAGGTTGGGTACCAAAAAACACTCATGATTATAGCAAATTCCTAAAACCGTTGGAAATTTACGAAATGCTTACAGATACCAAAATTGAAATTAAAGAGCTGAAAGGCTTGGTATATGATCCGGCTAAAAATGAGTGGAAATTAAGCGATGATATAGACGTAAATTATTTTATGTGTTTGGGGAGAAAGAGTATGTGTTATCCTAGCTAACTTGATCAGCCTTGTTGCATGAATACCGAATCGTCATTGCGAGCGACTGTAAGGAGCGTGTCAATTCAGAAAAATAATAAAAAAATGCTAATTTTTAGCATCTTTTACTGGATTGCTTAGTCAATTGCTATGCACTTTCCTCGCAATGACGCAAAAACTGATCCATGCAACACAGCCAACTTGATCGCGGGATCAAGTTAAACATACTAATATTATTAGTATGTTTAGTTGTTTGCTGGATACCGTGGCAAGCCACGGTATGACACAGTTCTTAGTATATATTTAAAAAAGATAATAAATGAATAATAACGTAATTACTAGATTTGCTCCGTCACCGACGGGGTTTTTACATATAGGTTCGGCAAGAACCGCCCTTTTTAATTATTTGTTCGCAAGGCATCATAACGGTAAGTTCTTGCTTCGCATTGAAGACACTGATAAAGAAAGGTCAACTAAAGAAGCGGTAGAAGCTATATTCTCAGGTCTAAAATGGCTAGGGCTTGATTGGAACGGTGAGGTTATATTCCAGTCTAAACGTAATAATCTTTACAAAGAAGCTGCACTAAAATTACTGCAAAACGGTAAAGCATATTATTGTTTTACTCGCCAAGAAGAAATAGAAAGACAGCGACAACAAGCTTTAGAAAATAAACAGCATTTTATTTTTAATAGCGAGTGGCGTGACAAAGATCCATCTATCTATCCTACTGATATTAAGCCAGTAATACGTCTAAAAACTCCAAGAGAGGGTAGCATAACAATTCATGACACTTTACAAGGTGAGGTAGTAATTGAAAACTCTCATATAGACGATATGGTACTATTAAGAGCAGACGGCACTGCTACTTACATGCTAGCCGTTGTAGTAGACGATCATGATATGGGTATAACTCATATTATTAGAGGTGACGATCATTTAACCAATACAGCAAGACAACTCGCTATTTATCAGGCTTTCGGATATGCAGTACCGAGCATGACTCATATACCGTTAATTCATGGAGCAGACGGAGCAAAATTATCCAAAAGGCATGGAGCATTAGGCATTGAAGCTTATAAGGATATGGGGTATTTACCGGAAAGTTTGTGCAATTATTTACTGCGTCTTGGATGGAGTCACGGCGATGATGAAATTATCTCAATGACTCAGGCTATAGACTGGTTTAATCTTGATTCACTCGGTAAATCACCTTCTAAGCTTGATTTTGCTAAGATGAATAGCCTTAACGCTCATTACTTAAGAATGCTTGACAATGATAGCTTAACTTCAAAGACTGTAGAGATATTGGAACAAAATTATAATACACTTCTTCGGCATCTCCCTTATAGGGAGGAATTTGGAGGAAACACGGAACGCAGCACCGCAGCGTATATAGACATACGTGAGGATGCGAGTACCGGATTGACGTACAAATTACCCCTAGCAGTAGAGTTGCCGAAGAAGTTTAAGATTAGTGAGCAGGAAATAGGCTATATCAAACAAGCAATGCCAAGCTTGTTAGTTAGAAGTGAAACATTACTAGAACTAACACGCCTTGCTCAAATTTATCTAGTAGATTCACCTATCATCTACAGCCAAGATTCCAAAGAAATTATAGAAAATTGCGATAAGAATTTAATCAAACAAATTATAGAAAACTTAAGCGAACTTGAGCAGTTTGATAAGGAATCCGTACAGAATAAATTTAAAGAAATAGCAGCAGCAAACGACTTAAAGCTGAATGACATTATGAAACCGGTAAGAGCTTTAATAACAGGTATGACTGCATCACCTAGCATATTTGAGATTGCAGAAATTTTAGGAAAAGAAAATATTTTAAAAAGGTTAAAAATTATATGAAAGATTGTATAAAAAAAATTGCTTTTATTTTTAGTGGATTCTTTATAATAACCGGCACTTTTGTTTTGTATAGCATAGAAAACGTCAACGCATCAACAGCACCAAAAAAGTACGGAGCTTGGACTTTAAATTGTACTCTTAATAATGAGAAAAAACAACTTTGCTTCTTATCACAACAAATTAATAATCTAGAGAAAGATAAAGAAAAGGAAATATTAGCCATTTATCACATAGGTTATTTCAATGGGGAACACGAAAAACAGGAATTAAAAATAATAGAAATAGTCCCGTCAAATGTTCAAATTCCGGCAGGTACAGTTATTAATAGCGGTGACAAACGAATAGCAGCCGGAAAATATGTAAATTGTACAGTAAACGGCTGTCAGGCTTTAGCTATTATTACAAAAGACGATCTAGACATGATTTTATCAAACGATAATTATATAGAACTAATTACCGCAGACGGCAAACAAGCTAAAATTTCATTTATAAAAGACGGCTTAAAGGAAGGCCTAAAAGCTTTAAGTAGATAGTAACGCAACAATGCTTAAATTGTTGCGTTACTATCTACTTAAAGCTTTTAGAACCTAATTTTTTAAGTTTTATATATAAAATTTAAATTATCTTATTTTAGTCTTTCTTAACTGTATAAATTATAAGATTTTTTTAAAATAAGAATAGTAATTTTTCTAAAACCTTACTAATTTTAGTTAGCATAGTTTAACCAACCAAAAGCTAGAAACTGTTATTACTAATTTTTTAAATTAAACGAATATATACATTATAGATTAACCTTGCCTATAACTGCAACAAGAAATCTATTCTTAATAATTAAAGCGTAAAACCGCTTAAAACCTTTTGATCATCCTATATAAGGCTGTTAACAAAATAACTTTAATTGATAATTAAAGAGATTTTTACAGTAATAAATATCCCTATTTCAAAAAAATCTTATAATTTGCAGTTAAAAAGAATTTAATGAGCTTTAAAATTATTTTGTTAACAGTCTCATAGGATAAATACCACAGGTTGAGCAATTATAATTAATTAAAAAATATTTGCAGTCATTTATTGAAATAATTACAAGAAATTCTATATTTTATTTTTTGAGGAAGAGTTTTCTTAAAGAGTTTATTTTCAAATTAAGCAAAGAATCGCTTTAAAACCCATTTGTTGCATAAATCAGTTGTGTCCTACTGCGACTTTTAATAATGTGTTGTACAGTACGTTGTTAAAATCGTCATTGCGGAGCAGGCATTGCCTGCGTGGACTAGTTTCTCAATTGTCATCCTGCGAGCTTGTAGCAGGATCCAGTTTAAAATGCTAATATTATTAGTATTGTTTTCTGGATACCATGGTTAAGCCACGATATGACATTGAGCAGGTTTTGCGGTCCATGCAACAATGCCTCCTTACAATGAGGGGAACGAGCAATACAACAAAACGGGTTTATTAGATCTATTACATAACCTATCTTATAGAGATATAGACTTAGAAATCCATACCGCCCATACCTCCCATACCGCCACGCATTGGCATTGGCTCTGCCTTATCAGAAGAAGGTTCGTCAACAATTAAAGTTTCCGTGGTAATAATTAACGAAGCAACGGAAGCAGCATCTTGAAGTGCAGTACGCACTACTTTAGCTGGATCAATAATTCCTGCTTTAATCATATCGACATATTGCATATCTTGAGCATTAAAGCCATAATTTTTATCCTTATGTTCTAGTAATTTACCAACTACTACGCCACCGTTTTCACCGGCATTTTCAACAATCTGTTTTAACGGATCCTTTAAAGCTTCTATTACTATTTCAATACCTGCTTGTTGATCCTTATTCTCTACTTTAAGCTTTGTTAAAGGTTGTGATGCGTGAAGTAATGTTACACCGCCACCGGCAACAACACCTTCCTCAACTGCCGCTCTTGTAGCAGCAAGTGCATCTTCAACACGATCTTTACGCTCTTTCACTTCAACTTCCGTAGCACCGCCAACCTTTAATACGGCAACACCGCCGGAAAGTTTAGCTAAACGCTCTTGCAGTTTTTCTTTATCATAATCAGAAGTAGTTTCAGCTATTTGAGATTTAATTTGTAATACTCTATCTTCAATATTTTTCTTATCACCGTTACCGTCAACAATTACGGTATTTTCTTTAGAAATTGTTACTCTTTTTGCTGTCCCTAGACTCTTAATACTCACATTTTCAAGCTTCATACCTAAATCTTCAGTAATAAGCTCACCTTTAGTTAGGATAGCAATATCTTCCATCATTGCTTTTCTTCTATCGCCAAAACCGGGAGCTTTTACTGCCGCAACTTTTAAACCACCACGTAATCTATTGACTACAAGCGTTGCAAGAGCTTCGCCCTCAACATCCTCAGCAATAATTAATAGAGGGCGTTGTGATTGTACTACAGCCTCAAGTATAGGTAACATCGGTTGTAAATTTGATAATTTTTTCTCAAATAGTAAGATGAAAGGATTTTCAAGCTCAGCAACCATTTTCTCAGAATTCGTTACAAAATACGGTGATAGATAACCTCTATCAAACATCATACCTTTAACTACTTCAACATCGAAGCTAAAATTCTTTGCTTCTTCAACGGTTATCACGCCTTCTTTACCGACTTCCTCCATTGCCTTAGCAATTTTCTCACCGATTTCCTTATCACCGTTTGAAGAGATAGTACCGACTTGTGCGATTTCCTCTTGGCTATTGATTTTTTTACTGGATTTTTTAATTTCTTCTACTACTGCGTTTACCGCTAAATCCATACCACGCTTTAAATCCATAGGATTATAACCGGCAGCTACTAGCTTATTACCCTCACGAGCCAAAGCTCTAGCAAGTACCGTAGCTGTAGTAGTACCATCACCGGCTACTTCTGCAGCTTTTGTAGCAGCTGATTTTAATAGCTGAGCTCCCGCATTTCTAATTTTATCTTTTAACTCGATCGATTTTGCAACCGTCACACCATCTTTTGTAATTTTCGGTGAACCGAATGATTGCTCTATAAGTACATTTCTGCCTTTTGGACCTAAAGTAACTTTTACTGCATCTGCAAGTATATCAATGCCTTCTAACATTTGCTCACGAGCTTTTGAGCCGTGTTTAATAAGTTTTGTTGCCATATTTAATTTCTCCTTAAAAACAAATAATTAATTAATAATACCAAATACGTCGCTTTCTTTCATAACGATCAGTTTTGTGCCTTTAATTTCAATTTCGGTGCCTGCCCATTTACCGTATAAAACTTTATCGCCTACTTTTAGCTCTAAAGGATGAATTTCGCCTTTTTCATTACGAATACCATTACCTACGGCTACTATTTCACCTTGCATCGGCTTTTCTTTTACAGTATCCGGAATAATAATTCCACCTTTAGTTTTTTCTTCTTGTTCGATAGGCTTTATTGCAATTCTATCATGTAATGGTTTAAAAGACATTTTAACCTCCAATTATTAAATCTTTAAATGTACATACTATATATATTTTATTTTTGTTAGTTCAAGGGGCAAGAATAAAAATTTTTTTATTAGAGGTCTATTCTTTCTCAAAATCCTCTAAACTAGTGCCGTGTTTAGTTTTACTCCATTTCAAATTCAAAGGACAGAAAATTATTTCAAATACTGCTTTATATGAAGCTACAGTATGTAATATAAAATAACTAGCCCATCAGCTCAAAGCTACTATATCCTGAAATTTTACTTTTCCGCTTTTTAAAGCATTTTTTAATTATATACAGAGCTGTACCATATAGATATAAAAGCGAAAAAATACTATTAATAAGCCATAAATAATTAATTATAGAATTTTTATTTATAACAATAGAAAATATTATAAAGGGTAAACTCCAAAAATTATAAGTAGATAAGCCGATGAAAATATAAATTGTTATTACTTGCAATAAAGTAAACTTTTGGCATTTATCTTTTTGTGCTTTAAATACCAAAAATGTTTGCAAAAAGCCTTGAATCCAATGTGATCTTTGATTTAGCCAATTACCTAAACTATTCGGAGCTTCTTCTAGAGTATAGGAATCACGAATAGCTACTTTATAGTTCTGTGAGTAAATTCTTATACCAAGCTCGGCATCTTCTGTTACATTATAAGAATCCCATCCGCCAAGCTTATTTAATAATCCGTTTTAAAATGATTACTAGTACCCCCGAGGTGTAGGAAGTTTTAGCAAACTTAATCCTTTCAAGATATATTCAAACCATAAACTATATTCTATATTAAACATTTTTGAGAATAGGTTAAAATATTCTCATTTTTATTATAAAAATTAAGCTTACTTAAATTGAAGACAAGCATATTCTAGAGGTAAGTTTTTAAACATTGCTAAAGCTTTAAGTAGCTGTTCAGGTTTATCTTCAGCATCATATACTACTAGATACTCGCCATGTGAATATTCTAGAGCATAATTAAGGGCTTTCGGCTTTTAGTTCTTGGTAGACTTTTCGGAACAGATATAACATGAAAATAAGACGGTAAATTATATAACACTATTTCTTTAATCATTAGATAATCGTCATCTTCGATAATAATTTTAACTCCTAGCTTATCTTTTAGATAATTAATTAATGAAATATTTTTAATTATTGACCTTAACTTACTGAATTCTTTATATAACGGTACTAAAACTGTATAAACCGGTAAAGCTTTCTCCTCATTTTGAAAAATTTGTGATTCCACCGAATGATTTTTAGTACTACTTGTTTTGTGAAGCGATTCCACCTCTGTCATCCCGCGACTTGATCGCGGGATCCAGTTAAAAATATTATTATTTTATTGGTATACTTAATATTCTTAGCAATAATCAGTCCGACTTTAAATTCAAGAGCATATTTTGCTTTGATACTAGTTAAATAGGCGAAATTTTTTTCTAATAATTTATAAAAATAATATTTCTTGATCAGCATTATAGATCTAAAAATATTATTATTACTAAACAATATTTTTAGATCATTTATAGCAGTTATTGTATTACCATGAACATCGTCATATATACAATAACCATTCACTACATAGGCTTGTATATAAGAATAATTATAAATTTTAATATAAGAAATATTGCTTATTAGCAGCAATATTCTATTTTCATATAATATATCAATCATTATCTCATTATCGATAATTGCTTCTTCGATCATAGCTTTTAAACTACTAGCTAATAAGTTTTTATCTCTGATTATCTGTAATATTATATCTTCATTTATACATCTAACCATGCTGAAAAATTTATACCTGATATTTTATATTTCTTAATTTGAAAGACTGCGATCCCAAAAATGACCGATTTGAGCAGTTAACAAGTTTCTATTCTCTTTACCAAAATTAATTATCTTTGCAATTCATAACTGCTCATAAACTGAACTATCATATACATAGCCGTAATTTTGCCGAGTATGGTATTTTGTAAAACTTGTAAGCACTATGCCGTTTTTAAATTTAATCCCTTCACAAGTAGAAATATAATACATCTTCTTAGAACCAATATTAATTGAATGTCCAAAGCTAAATATATTTTGATTAAAAATAATAACAGGGTGGATATTTTTAGACATTCCCATTAGTAAAGATATCTCGCCTAAAAAATCTTCTTTAAGATTTTTACTCTTACTCATTAAAATTTTAGGCTGAGCCACAATAACAAAATCTTTATCTTCAAATAGCTTCAATTTATAGTAAATAGAAGCATCCGTGCTTATGTTTTTTTCATTCAAAAATTTATCTTCTTTGTACAAAAAATGTACTCCAATATTTTGATTATCGATAATACCGTATTCTACAGTACTACTTACAAATTGCTCATATTGATCAGAGGATAATTCTACTAATAAGGCATAATAGACGAAAATAATATAATCTTAATACCATAGCCGCTTAAATTTAAAAAATACACTATAATAGCAATTATCAATTGAGTAAAGAGCTAGGTTAAAAAATTTTTAATTGAAGTAGTGTATGGCATATTGTAGTAATGATTTTATAACTTAAAATTCATTCAAAGAGGAAAATATGAACGATCCAAAATATAGAACTATTACTTTTACCGAAGAAAGTAGAACAGCAAATATTAATATATCCCCCAATAAAATAACAATTGGAGCTAATCAGCGTGTTACGTTTGAAAGCCTAGGCAATGTTGCGGAATTAATCTTAGGACCACATAGTAGTGTTAAAGTAACAGATCTTAATCATAAGGTATTTATAAATAATACCAATCGAGATAAGATAATTATATTATCAGGTGAACATATTGCTTTTGATGATAATCCATACGCTTAATAAATACGTTCTTCTCGTGGAAGATTGGTTGCGTGGATACATGCACCGTCATTGCGAGGAGCAAAGCGATGCGGCAATCCAGAGCAATAATAAAAAAATGCTATAAATTAGCATTTTTTGCAATGACGGGAACACTGATCCACTTAGCAACTTTCTAAGACCCAAGCAGTACCTGATTTTGTAGTTTAAATAATTCCGCAGCTCCGCCTTTAGCAAGTTTTAACATTGCTAAAAACTGCTCTTCGGAAAAAGGATTTTTCTCTGCCGTGCCTTGTACTTCGATTAAATTACCGTTACCTGCAAACACAAAATTACTATCCACGTCCGCATCACTATCTTCTAAATAATCCAAATCTAGTATCGCCTCACCTTTATATATACCGCAAGAAATAGCTGCAATTTGACTAATTAACGGGTTCACCTTTAAAACTCTCTTTTTCATCAAGGACCTAATAGCTAGGTGCAATGCTACGTAGCTCCCTGTTATTGCTGCAGTTCTAGTACCACCGTCAGCATTAATAACATCACAATCTATGATAATTTGCCTCTCGCCGAGTTTCCTCACGTCAATTACACATCGCATCGCCCTACCTATTAAACGCTGTATCTCTTGAGTTCTTCCGCCTTGTTTCCCAAGTGCCGCTTCTCTTTTAATACGCTGTGATGTAGAACCGGGAAGCATACCGTACTCGGCAGTAATCCAGCCTTGATTTTGTCCCCTCAAGAATGGCGGTACGGTAGTTTCACAAGTAGCACTACACATGACATGTGTATTACCGATTTTAATAAGACATGAACCTTCCGCATTAATAAGCGGGGATAATTCTAATGAAATAGGACGTAATTGGTTGCTTTTTCTTCCTGACTGTCTCATAATACAATTTGTACTCCATAAGTAAAAATAAATAGTAAAGTTTAATTTGGAAAAGAGTAAGGCGTTTCATATTTTTTGACCGCAGCATACATACTAGTACGTGAGGATAAAAAAATACGAAACAACGACGCCAATTTTTCAAATTAAACGAGTATACCATTGAAAAAATTTTTATTATATCTATATATATCTCAAAAAAGAACATAAATATAAAGTAAATAATATGATAGACGATAATATAGAAAATAATGAACAAACAATAAATGATATTGCTGAAGAGATAGTTGAAACAGCAAATCCGGAGGTAACAGCGTTAAAAGCCGAGATTGAAGAGCTAAAAGATAAGCTAATAAGAACTACTGCTGAAATAGACAATACAAGAAAGCGTTTAGAAAAAGCACGTGACGAAGCAAAAGATTATGCAATTGCTACATTTGCTAAAGAACTACTAAATGTTAGTGATAATCTTTCAAGAGCATTAGCACATAAACCGGCAAATTCTGATGTAGAAGTCACAAATATTATTGCAGGCGTTCAGATGACTAAAGACGAGCTAGACAAAGTCTTTCATAAACATCATATTGAAGAAATAAAGCCGGAAATAGGATCAATGTTCGACTATAATTTACATAATGCAATTGCGCAGATAGAACATCCTGATCATGCACCGAATAGTATTATTACTTTAATGCAATCAGGATATAAAATTAGAGATAGACTACTTCGTCCTGCTACCGTACAAGTAGTTAAAAAACCTTAATACTCGATCAACTTCAAAAATTGGCGTCGTCGTTTTACAAGAGCTTCAATTCTCACGTATTAAGTATATGCTGTGATCTTCGCCTTGTGAACTCCTAGCTCTTTTTGAAGTTGATCTTCGTATAGAAAATGAGGAAAATAATAATGAATAGAACCGTTATATTTTGGCTAGTTTTTTTAGGGCTTTTTATCAGCGGTTTTATGCTAATTTCAGACGCAGTAAAACCATTTTTTATCGCATTTATAATATCTTACTTATTACAACCTGCTATAGGTTTTATCGCATCAAAATTTAAAATATCAAATAAATTTGCATCAAGCATAATTTATCTGATATTTTTGAGCATATTTTTCTTAAGCTTAACTATTTTAGTGCCGATAATTTATGGACAAATTTTTACTTTTATAAATAATATTCCAAAATATAACAATTATTTACAGACAGAAATATTACCGCCTATAATGGTAAAAATTTATTCGATAGAACCTGATATTGCCGATAAAATCAAGAATTCTTTAAGTAATTTTATAAATAGTATATTTACTATACTTGGCAGTATTGCTAATAATTTTTGGCGTTATACTATTATAACTATTAACATATTTGTTTTATTTTTACTTATACCTATAATATTATTCTATTTCCTACGTGATTGGGCTAAAATTATTGCAAACATGAAATCATTATTACCTATAAAAACCCGACCGAAAATCCTTGAAATATTATCGGCAATTAATAATCTGTTATCTGCTTACATAAGAGGACAGCTAAATATTTGCTTATTATTATCTACTTATTATAGTATTGCATTTACCGTAATAGGTATTGATCTCGCTCTTTTACTTGGCATTTTAACAGGATTTTTAGTTATTATTCCTTTCCTTGGTACTTTTATATCGTTTCTTTTAACTCTAATTATCGGCTATTTAACTTTTGGTGTAACTACTAAATTACTATATATAATGATAATTTATCTAGTTGGAAATATTTGCGAGTCTTATATTTTCACCCCTAAAATTATCGGTGATAAAATAGGGTTGCATCCTCTTTGGATTATATTCTCAATTTTTGCCTGCGGCAGTTTATTTGGAATTATTGGAATATTTTTTGCTATACCGATTGCAGGGATTACAAAAATTTTACTTTTGAATCTAATTAAATTTTATAAATCTAGCAAATTCTATCGAATAGACGACTAAAAAATTCTTATAACAGTGCAGCAATATATATTTCGTTTTACTACTTCTAGTAAATATCATCCTGATGAATTTATTGTTTCTAGTTCTAACGATCAAGCTTATAATATTATAAAAAATTGGCAGTGCGGCTTTGGCGTTAACCCTTATAAATTTACTTTATTAATTAAAGGACCTTCTTCGTCAGGCAAAACTTATTTAACCAAAATATGGCAAAATTTAAGCAATGCCTATATTATCAAAGATATTTTTTTTAATGAAGAAATTTCAGAAAAATATAATGCTTTCATCATTGAAGATATTGAAAACTGGCAAGAGCCGACATTACTTCATATATTTAATATTATTAACGAAAAACAAAAATATCTTTTACTTACCGCATCTGATAAAAGCAGAAATTTTACTTTACCCGATTTATCTTCACGTATTAAATCAGTACTTAGTATTCTATTAAACTCACCTGACGATGAATTAATCAAAATTCTAATATTTAAGCATTTTGCTATTTCTTCGGTAACAATATCCCGACAAATAATAGATTTTCTTTTAGTAAATTTGCCTAGGGAATATTCGAAAATTATAGAAATATTAGACAATATTAACTATTTTGCTTTAATTTCCAAAAGAAAAATAACAACTTCATTAGTCAAAGAAGTTTTAAATAAGTATAATCATAAAACATTGTAACTTTTTCCTTGAATTTATAGACTTGAAATCTTCTCAATATAACATTGCTATAAATTAACTTTTTAGAAAAAATTGTGTTGGGATACGAAAAAAAACAAAAAAAGTTTAAACAGAGAACAAAAACGGGCTATAGGCGGCATAGGCTTACTATCTATAGGTACTTTTTGAGAATATTTTGATCTTATGCTATATGTTCATATGGCAGTACTAATTGATGAGCTTTTCTTTCCGCAATATGATACTCACGTTAATCGACTTCTTACAGTTTTTTCTTTTTGTTCTACTTTTATTTTTAGACCCTTAGGAGCTTTATTATTTGGCTGATAATATAGGTCGGAAATCCACAGTCATTATTACCACTATTTTAATGTCATTTTCTTGCATCGTTATGGTTAATCTTCCACTTATGCCCAAGTAGGTGCTAGTGCCGCCTGCATAGTAACAATATGCCGTATAGTGCAAGGTATGTCATCCATGGGAGCAAGAGTAGGAGCAGAATTATATTTAACGGAATCTGTTGGAGTTCCTAAACGCTTTCCTGACGTAGCATTTGTAGGGGTGTGTGCTTAGGATTAACTGTGGCCCTTGGCGTAGAAACCTTAGTTACATCCTATGAATTTAATTAGCGTATCGCATTTTGGGTAGGTACAGGAATTGCATTAATAGGTAGTGCTGCTAGGACTACTTTGCGAGAAACACCGGATTTTGTTGATGCTAAGCGTAGAATACAAGAAAACGATAAAAGATAGTAATATAATTGATGTAGCAAAGATAAAAAATAATCCTGTATGGCAGGAAAAAGTTAATAAGAAGACTGCAATTTATTATTTTTTAATACAAATTTCTATAGTAGAATTTTTTGTAGCACTAGCACTTACGTGTTTATGCTATAAATGCAATTAGTAATATTTTTAACTTTTCTTCTATCTAGTCCATTAATATTAGATAATATAACGCAAGGTTAGCAAATTCTCTTAATTCCACTAATTGTAGTGACTTTTTCTCCAAGTGAATCCCCGGCAATTCCAATATTTTATAAAAGTTTTCCGGTTTTAAAACGATTTACCTATGCTAGCTTTATATATGCTTATTCAAGAGCCGCTATGTTATGTAATTAGTTCTTTTGGGCTTGTTTATTTAACAGAACGTTTTAATAATTTAGGATTGATCCAAAGTAAAAAAATATTTTAAAAGATGATTTATATATACATAATGAGCAGCAACAAACGAAAGACAAAAGTAATAAAGGTACTAAATCATTATTTATAGCATCGGTTATAACAAATGTAATAAATAATATAGTAAACGTGGCGGGGATATCAGCAGCTATAGTCGGTAATAATGTAGCACAAATAATTTCATCAATAAATATAGGATTACAATCATTAAAAGGTTCTAAAGAGTCGGTCAATCAGATCCAAGATAGGATAAAGTGAATTAAGGAGCTAAACCATAATATTAATCAAGAAACACAAAAAGCAGATATAGGTAATTATAAAAATATACAAGCATTAGCAGAGATAGGATATAAACACACTATTCAAACTGTAGCATTAAACGCATTACTACAAGATAAGAATTACTTTAGATTTACCGATCAAGAAAAACAACAGCGATTTAATCAGCTTAGTGAAGAAATAATCCAGTATAAAAATACTAAATTTTAGCATTTTTATACTGGATTATTTCTTCACTTACTTTGTAATTTTCTAGCAATGGCATTAAATTATTAACTAATATATACTTAGTTAGAAATGCCCTTTCACAAAGATACTGTTTTTCTTGATAGGTTTAACTATTGTAACATTTAAAACTGAAAAACTTGAGTTTAAGCTTCATTCATTGTTTGATCGTTGAAATACTAAAAACTTTTGATTGGTGGGCGATGACGGACTCGAACCGCCGACACTCTCGGTGTAAACGAGATACTCTACCAGCTGAGCTAATCGCCCATATTTTTTATTAATTAGTAAAATAACATCATTTATAATTTTCATAAGAAGTATATAAATAATTTAGCAAAATTTTATTAGTTTTTGCTTTTAAATTACTATAAAGTGTTATTTACTTTCAAACTTTTTATTTGCCTTGATAATCTGCTGATTTTTCTTGAAGCGGTATTTAATTTAATTATATTTTTTTTCACACCTTGCATTATCTTAGACTGAGCAACAGATAAAGCTATGTTAGCATTTTCTTTATTACCAATACTGATTTCATGTACAACTTTCTTTATAAAAGTTTTTATTGCACTAGATCGTTTTTTATTGATTAGAGTTCTTTTTACTGTTTGTCTAGCAGCTTTTTTTGCTGAAGAATGATTAGCCATCACCGAGTCCCTTATATTTTAATTTTTAATTTCTTCATTAGCATCTTGCTGTATATTTCCTTTAGCATTAATATCTCTATCTACAAATTCAATATATGCTATCGGTGCTAAATCACCATAACGGAATCCGGCTTTTATTATTCTAGTATAACCGCCAGGTCTATCTTTATATCTGGTACCTAAAATATTTATAAGCTTTTCTACTGCTGTTTTATCTTTTATTTTTGATAAAACGCTTCTTCTTACCATTAAATCAGCTTTTTTAGCTTTAGTAATTAGAGTTTCAATATAAGGTCTTAATTCCTTAGCTTTTGGTAAAGTAGTTTTAATTTGTTCATGGGTTACAAGTGCTACAGCCATATTAGCGAGCATTGCTTGCCGATGACTACTTGTTATATTTAACTTTCTGCCTTTAATTTTATGTCGCATTTTTTAGTCCTTAATTATAAGAATCTTCATAACGTTTAGATAATTCCTGAATATTTTCCGGTGGCCAATCCGGTACATCCATACCGAATCTTAAATTAAATTTTGCCAATATTTCTTTAATCTCATTTAAAGATTTTCTACCGAAATTTGGAGTTCTTAGCATATCGGATTCCGTTCTTTTTACTAGATCCCCTATATATATTATATTATCATTTTTCAAACAGTTTGCCGATCTAACCGATAATTCCAATTCATCAACTCTCTTAAGTAAATAAGGTGAAAATGGTAAAGTATCAGTTTTAACTTGCTTATCTTCTTCCTGTTCTTCAAAAGAAATAAATAATTGTAATTGCTCCTGTAAAATACGTGCAGCTAAACCTACAGCCATTTCAGGTAATACATCACCGTTAGTTTCTACAAACATAATTAATTTATCATAATCGGTAACCTGACCTACCCTAGTATTTTCTACCTTATAAGTAACACTCTTTACCGGATTAAATAAAGCATCTATAGCTATTTCACCAATAGGTAAATTATCCTCATAACTATTTGTGCTAAGTACATATCCTTTACCAACCTTGCAAGTTAATTCCATTTCAAGCTGCTTGTCCTTAGCTAGATCACAAATTACATGATCCGGATTCAATATTTCTACATCATGACCTGTTTCAATCATACCGGCCGTTACAACACAAGGTCCTGTTGCTTTTAATTTCATGATACGTTTTTCTGCAACATGCATTTTTACTTCAATACCTTTAATGTTTAAAATCACTTCAGATACATCTTCTTTTACACCGGGTATAGAAGAAAATTCATGTTCTATAGCAGGGATCTTTATAGACGTGATAGCTGCTCCTTGTAAAGAAGACAGTAATACTCTTCTCATAGCATTACCGAGTGTTAAACCAAAACCTCTCTCTAAAGGTTCAACTACAATTTTAGCTTTATTATTGGTTTCTGGAAAATTTTCATAAGCAACTTTATTCGGCTTTATTAAAGTATTCCAATTTTTACTTAACGATAACATTTAATACCTATGATTCTCTTATACTCTTCTTCTTTTTGGCGGTCTTACTCCATTATGAGCAATTGACGATACATCTAAAATTGATGTAACCACAAAATTTTGTCCGAATAAAGCTCTCATTGCTGATTCACGCTGAGCCCCCGGTCCTCCAATCCTAATAGAAATAGTTTTTAGACCATATTCTTTTGCTTTTTCCGATGCTCTATCAATTGTTACTTGAGCTGCATAAGGTGTTGCTTTTCTTGCC
The DNA here is from genome assembly GCF_000007025.1 of Rickettsia conorii str. Malish 7. NCBI lineage: Bacteria > Pseudomonadati > Pseudomonadota > Alphaproteobacteria > Rickettsiales > Rickettsiaceae > Rickettsia > Rickettsia conorii. The sequence continues at coordinate 922,423 of NC_003103.1, forward strand.
CCTTTAAACCCATTACCTCCTGCCGATGCAGAAGCAATAGTATTACCTTGAATATCAGTAAATGTTACTATAGTATTATTAAATGATGCTCGGATATGCACAACACCAAGAGTGATAGTTTTTTTCTTTTTCTTAACTTTAACCGTCTGATTCATTATTTATACTCTATACTTAAACTATTATTTTACAGCTTTTTTCTTTCCGGCTATCGCAATAGCTTTACCTTTTCTAGTTCGAGCATTAGAATGCGTGTTCTGTCCTCTCACCGGCAACTTACGTATATGTCTAAGTCCTTGATAACATCTTATATCTTTCTTTTTCTTAATATTAAGCGTAACTTCTCGTCTTAAATCACCCTCAACTTTATACTCACTTTCAATAATATTACGTAAGCCTATTAACTCTTGATCTGTCAGTTCTTTCACTTTTTTATCTTTCGATATTTTTGCTTTATTACAGATCTCTGCTGCCATAGCAGGCCCAAGACCGTAAATGTAAGTTAAACTCACAACTAAACGTTTATTATCAGGAATATTAACACTTGCAATTCTTGCCACAAATAATCTCCAAAATTTTACTGGTAACTAAAAAATAATATAAAAATCTTTGATAAAGTCAATTTATTTTTAGTATTTTCTGTATATCAATTTCTATTTCTTGTTCATTTTTACTTCCATTAACTATATAAAAATTACCACTATTCTTATAATAATCTATTAATGGATATGTTTCTGTTTTATATACTTCAATTCTTTTTTTTATTACTTCTTCATTATCGTCTTTTCTATAATCAAATGTACTTGAACCGCAAACATCACATACATTATCAGTTTTAGGCTGCACGAAGTACCTATTATATATTTTACCGCAATTTTTACAACTATATCTTCCTAAAATTCTTTTAATTAATAATTCATCTGAAACATCAAAATATATTATTTTAATTTTTTCTTTAATAAATGATTCAAAAAATTTCGCTTGCTCTAAATTACGCGGATATCCATCTAATATGTAGCCGTTTTTATATTCAGAGGATAATAAAAAATTTTTGATTACTTGATTAACTATTTCATTAGGGATAAGCTCCCCTTGCTTAACATAATTATTAATTAACTCTGCTTCGCTAGTTGATGTTTTAATAATTGTTCTAAATATATCACCGATTGCTATATGTGGTAAATCAATTTTTTTAGCTATCTTTTTTCCTTGTGTGCCCTTTCCCGCTCCTGGAGGACCTAAAAAAATTACCATCACTATTTAAGCTCATTTTTAATTTTTTAATTTTACTTTCTTCATTAAACCTTCATACTTACTACTAAATAAGTAAGTTTGAATCTGAGTCATAGTATCAAGTACCACGTTCACTACAATTAAAAAACTCGTACCTCCTAAAGAAAGAGAGATTACATATTTATTCATTAATAGCTCCGGAATTACACATATTACACTTAAATATATCCCACCTATAACTGTAAGCCTTGTAAGTATATAATCAAAATAATCAGACGTATTTTTTCCTGGTCTTTTACCTGGAATATAAGCACCGTATTTTCTTAAATTATTAGCAGTTTCTTCAGAATTAAATACTATTGCAGTATAAAAAAAACTAAAAAACATAATTAATGCTACATATAATAAAATATATACAGGTTTTCCATGCCCTAAGTAATAAGTAAGCATGCCCATAGTTTCTGAATTACTATTAGAAAAATTAGCAAGCGTAGCAGGAAATAGTAAAATTGAACTAGCAAATATTGGAGGTATTACACCAGAAGTATTTAACTTGAGAGGCATATGGGTTGCTTCGCCTCCATAAATTTTATTTCCTACTTGTCTTTTAGGATACTGCACCAATAATTTTCTTTGGGCTCTTTCAAAAAATATAATTATAGCTATTAATACAACTACTCCAATACAAACAGCTATCGCTATTAAAGGCGATAATGCTCCTTTTCTTGATAATTCAAACATACTAATAATAGCACTAGGTACTCCTGAAATTATACCTATAAATATAATTAAAGACGTACCATTACCTATTCCGCGTTGTGTAATTTGTTCTCCTAACCACATTAATAGCATCGTGCCTACAACTAAAGTAATTACGGTTGTAATTCTAAAGAAAAAACCCGCTAAGATTACTACAGGACCAGTATTTGTTACAATCGACTCTAAACTTATAGCAACTCCATAAGCCTGAAAAGAAGCAAGCAGAACCGTTAAATATCTCGATAGCTGATTTACTTTTCTTTTGCCGACTTCCCCTTCTTTTTTTAAATTTTCCAAAGGTTTATATGCAACTGACATTAATTGGATAATAATTGAGGCAGTAATATAAGGCATAATTGCTAAAGCAAAAATGGACATTCTACCTAGCGATCCTCCGGATAGCATATTAAACATTCCGAGTATTCCGGATTGATTCTGTGCAGCCACACTACTTAAAGCAATTGAATCTATACCAGGTATAGGTATAAAAGACCCAAATCTACATACTATAAGAATGAGAATAGTAAAAACAATGCGACTAACTAAATCATTACCGGATTTTTTAGAAAAATTCTGCCCCATATACTATAATAATTTTCCACCTGCTTTCTCGATTAAATCCTTAGCTTTAGAAGAATAAGCATCTAATTTTAATGATAGAGGAGCAGCGAAATCATCACTACAAATAGATAATAATTTCACTAATTTCTTATTATTTTTATTATTAACTACTCTGGCTTCTACCAATTTTTCTTTCGTAATATTATCATCAGCACTTAAACGCCCATCGGCTAATGCTTCTTCAATATTATAAATATTTATTATATTGTATTTTTTAGTTGAAATACAATTAAACCCTCTTTTAGGTAGTCTTTTGATAATAGGTGTTTGACCACCTTCAAAACCTTTTATTGCAACGCCGGATCTAGATTTTTGACCTTTAATTCCTCTACCGCCGGTTTTTCCTTTACCACTACCAATACCGCGTGCTATTCTTTTCTTATTTTTTTTAGCACCTATATTATTATATAATTCATTTAATTTCATTTAAAAACTCTAATTACATATTTTCTATTTTTAACAAATGCTTTACTTTGTTAACCATCCCTTTGATTGAATTAGTATTTGCAAGAATAACGCTCTTATTAATTTTGTTTAAACCAAGCCCAACTAATATCAACCTTTGATCATACTTACGACCTATAGCACTGTGAACTTGAGTAATTTTTATATTATTGATCTTATTATTCATAACTTCACCTTACTTATACAACATTATTCATTAACTTGAATTTCAGCAGATTTTACAGATATTTCATTTACTTTTTTATCTCTTCTCATAGCAATAGATTTTGGTGATGCAAGTTTATTTAATGCATCAAATGTTGCAGAAATCATTGCGTAAACATTCGTTGAACCTATTGATTTAGCAACAATATCATGAACGCCTAAAGAGTCAAAAATTGCTCTCATAGATCCTCCGGCTATAATGCCTGTACCTGCTTTAGCTCTTCTTAAAATCACTTTAGCAGCTCCACTTTTACCGACAACGTCATGGTGAATAGTCCTATTTTGATATAACGGTACTTTCATCATTCTCTTTTTAGCGGCTTGTTTTGCCTTTCCTCGAGCTTCATTTACTTCTTTAGCTTTTCCGTGTCCCGCTCCGACTCTGCCGGCTTTATCACCGACCACTACATAAGCAGAAAAAGCAAAGCTTCTACCGCCTTTTACTACTTTTGTAACTCTATTTACATCAACTAAAACTTCACTTAAAGTCTCGTCATTTTTTTTAACTTTAGACATTACTACAACCTTATAACCTAAAATTTTATTTTCTCTCTAGCTGCATCAGCTAGCGCTTTTACAACACCGTGATACTTATATCCGCCTCTATCAAACACTACGTCTTTTATCCCTGCAGAATCAGCTTTTTTTGCTATTTCTTCGCCTACTTTGATAGCATTTTCAATATTACAATGAGATTTTTTTAATTTTTTTATTTTCTCATCTAAAGTTGAAGCAGCAGCAATTGTTATAGACTTAGAATCATCAATAATTTGTGCATATATATGTCTACCTGACTTAAATATTGATAATCTAACTCTATTAGATGTTTTAGATATTTTATGTCTTATTCTACTTCTTCTTTTTTCAAATTTTAGCTTAGCACTACGCATATTTAACTCTTAAATTTAATTTTTCTTACCTTCTTTACGCGGTATACATTGATTTTCAAATTTAATTCCTTTTCCTTTATAAGGCTCAGGTGGTCTCTGTTTTATAATAATTGAAGCAAATTGTCCTAATTTTTCTTTATCTGTTCCCTCAAGAATAATAATATTTTGCTTAGGCATCTCTATTTTAATATCTGAAGGTATTTCAATTTTTGTATTATGGCTTTTAGCAAGCATTAAATTTAAATATTTACCTTTTACCATCGCCCTGTAACCGACTCCGTTAATTTCGAGTTTAAGCTTAAAACCTTCTTTAACGCCGGTAACCATATTTGATATTATGCTTCTTGCAGTACCCCACATAGCACGTGCATTTTTATTTGCGGCTAAAGGTTTTACTAAAAGCTTATTTTCTGCCAATGAAATTGCTATATTACCTTTAAAAGTTTTTGATAATTCGCCTTTAGGTCCGGATATTTTTACTTCTAAATCATTTAAACCAATTTTTACACCTTCAGGTATAGTAATTGGCAATTTTCCAACACGTGACATTTTTTACCTTAAAATACTTTACAAATTACTTCGCCGCCGACATTTTTAATATGAGCTTCTCTATCAGACATAACACCGTAAGGAGTAGAAAGAATATATATACCCATATTATTATAATATCCTTTCAAATCTTTAATAGCAGAATATACTCTTTTTCCAGGCTTTGATACTCTATGAATTTCGCATATAGAAGCATCGCCATTAACAGAGTATTTTAAAGCTACCTCAGTATAACTAATATTATTTTTTTGAGTAGTTATATAATCTTTTATATAACCTTCTTTTTGCAAAACATCTAAAATTGAAGTTTTAATTTTAGAACTAGGAAAAGAAACATTTATCAATTTGCTTTTATAAGCATTTCTAATTCTAGTTAACATATCTGCTACATTATCCGTCATTGACATATGATTTACCTATCGACTTTTACCAACTTGACTTAACTACACCGGGAACTAAGCCTCTGCCTATTAATTCTCTAAGCTTATTCCTCGATATACCAAACTTTCTTGTAACACCTCTTGGTCTACCTGTAAGCTCACATCTATTTCTTATTCTAGTAGATGATGAATTTCTAGGTAATTGTGCAAGTGACATTACCAAAGAAAAACGCTCTTCTAATGAAATATTTTTATCATAAATTTTACTTTTTAGTGCTAAACGTTTATTATGTAAACTTTGTGATTTTTTTTTCCTACTTTCGTTCTTTTTTATAGAACTTACTTTTGCCATTATATATATCCTAAAAATTAATTATAAAAAGGTAAATTAAACCCTGATAACAAAAATTTACTTTCTTGATCTGTTTTAGCAGATGTAACGATTGTAATATCCATACCTCTTATTGTATCGATTTTATCGTAATTAATTTCAGGAAAAACTATCTGCTCTTTTAACCCAAAAGTAAAATTCCCTTTACCATCAAAACTTTTATAAGAAAAACCGCGAAATTCCTTAACACGGGGTAATGCAACAATTACTAACCTCTCTAAAAAATCATACATTCTATCTTTACGTAATGTAACCTTGCAACCTATTTTCATATTTTCGCGTAACTTAAAAGTTGCAATAGATTTTCTTGCTAACGTTACAACCGGCTTCTGACCGGAAATCAAAGTAAGATCATTTACTGCATTATTAATTACTTTGGAATCGGCTGTTGCTTCCCCTACTCCCATATTTATCACAATTTTCTTAATTTGCGGTATTTCGTGTTTATTTTTATAAGAAAATTTTTTTTGTAAGTTTTCAATAATTTTTTGCTGATATAATTCTTTAAATCTTAACATTATTTACCTTCCTTACCAATAATTTCCCCTGATTTCTTTGCTACTCTAACCTTAGAACCATCTTCTAAGAATTTAAAAGCTACCTTGGTAGGGTTACCGGTTTTTGGATCGATGTGTGCAATATTTGAGATATGTATAGGTAATTCTTTAGTTATTATCCCGCCTTCACTCATTTGATTAGATTTAGTATGCTTTTTTACTACATTTACTCCAGAAACAATTACTTTACTGTCCTCCGGGAAAACTTTTAATATTTTACCTTTTTTTCCTTTGTGCTTTCCGGTAATAACAACAACTTCATCACCTTTTTTTACTTTTAATTTAATCATTTATAACACTTCCTCTGCAAGCGACATTATTCTAACATATTTTTTCGCTCTAAGTTCTCTTGTAACAGGACCAAAAACTCTAGTACCGATAGGTTCATCTTGTTTATTCAAAAGCACTAATGCGTTTTGATCAAATTTTATTGTACTACCGTCAGGTCTTACTACTCCAGTCTTTGTACGAACAATCACGCCTTTATAAACATCACCCTTTTTAACCTTACCGCCGGGTATAGCGTCTTTAACAGATACAACTATAACATCACCCAGCTTTGCCACCATATGGTGAGAGCCACCTAAAACTTTAATACACATAACTTTTTTAGCACCGGAATTATCTGCAACTTCCAAGATGCTCTGCATTTGAATCATAAACTACTTCCAATTTTTTATACACGAGAAATAAAATAAACAATCTACCTTATAAAGTCAAAGATTAAAAAACTTTATTCCCCATTTACCACTACCCATGTTTTGGTTTTTGAGATAGGCCGACTTTCAATTATACTAACTTTATCTCCTTCTTGATATTTATTTTCTGAATCATGAGCAGCATATTTTTTAGATACTTTCACAAATTTTTTATAAATAGGATGCTTAAACTTTCTTTCTACTTTTACTGTAACCGTCTTATCAGCTTTTGAACTTATAACCACGCCTTGTAACACTCTTTTCGGCATTTTAATATTCCTCACTATTAGCTCTTTTTGTTAATTCAGTTTTAATACGTGCTATAGACTTTTTGACTAACGAAAACCTACTAGTATTTTTTAAATCACCTAAAGCTTGTTGAAATCTTAAATTAAACAATTCTTTTTTTAAAAGATTAAGGTTTTTATAAAGCTCTTCTATTGTTTCAGTAGATAACTTACTTCTTAATAATTTTAAATCATTCATAACGTCTCACTATCCTTGTTCTAACAGGTAATTTTGCACTTGCAAGCTCCAAAGCTCTAAGTGCAACATTTTCTTCTACCCCTTCAATTTCAAACATAATTCTTCCAGGCGAAACTCTAACTGCAAAAAATTCAGGAGAACCTTTACCTTTACCCATTCTTACTTCGGCAGGCTTTTTAGAAACGGGAACATCCGGAAAAATGCGAATCCATAATCTTCCTTGCCTTTTCATACATCTAGTAGCAGCTTTTCTTCCTGCTTCTATTTGTCTTGCAGTAACACGCCAACCATCTATAGATTTTAGACCAAATGATCCAAAAGCAAGCGTCGTACCTGCTTTTGCTGTTGAAGCAACCCTACCCTTATGAGCTTTTCTAAATTTTTGTTTTTTCGGAGCTAACATTTTAATACTTAAAATTAATTATATCTTTTATTTTCTGTATATTCACCTTTATAAATCCACACTTTAACCCCTATAACTCCATAAGTAGTTATAGCCTCAGCTGTTGAATAATCAATATCAGCTCTTAAAGTATGTAACGGCATTCTTCCTTCTATATACCATTCGGTTCTAGCAATTTCAGCACCTCCAAGTCGTCCTGAACAACTAACCCTGATACCTTGTCCACCTTGTTTAAATGACGCCTGAATTGCTGTTTTCATGGCTTTTCTAAAAGAAACTCTTTTTTCAAGCTGTAGTGCTATAGTTTGAGCTACTATAGCAGCATCTATATTAAATTTTCGAACTTCGTGAATATTTATATAAACTTCTTTTAAAGAAGTCATTTTTTCGATAGCTTTTTTTAGCTTATCAATTTCACTACCGTTTCTACCGATAATGATATTTGGTTTTTTGGCATTAATATTAATTATAATACTTTTATTAGAAGGGCGTTCAATTAAAACTCTACTAATTTGGGCTTGATTAAAACCCTTATTTATTAAATCCCTAATTTTTAAATCTTGTATAAAAAGAGTTTTATAATGTTTTTCTGCATATAATATGGAATCCCAACCTTTAATTAAAGTCGGTCCAACTCTAAAACCATGTGCACAAACTTTCTGCCCCATTTTAATTATCCTCTTTTTCTGTAACAGTTATATAAAGATTACTAAAAAACTTATTTATTCTAGTTGCTCTTCCTTTTGCTCTTGGCATAACTCTTTTCATTACTAAAGCCTTACCTACAGTCGCTTTAGTAACAACCAATCTATCTATATCTAGACCTAAATTATTTTCAGCATTTGCAACAGCAGATTGTAAACAATCTTTTACAACTTTTGCAATTCTTTTAGGAGAAAAAGTTAATTGTACCAATGCTTCAGATACTTTCATATTTCTAATAAAGGCTGCAACTAAATTGAGCTTCCTTGAACTTACTCTAATAGATTTAGCTTGTGCCGTAGCAAAATTTTTATTTTCCTGTACCATATAAATCTTTATTTTCTTTTGATTTTTTTATCTGCTCCATGACCGTGAAATGTTCTAGTAGGAGCAAACTCACCTAATTTTCTTCCAACCATTTCTTCATTTACAGAAACCGGAATAAATTTATTTCCATTATGCACAGAAAAGGTAAACCCTACAAAAATAGGTAAAATCGTTGATCTTCTAGACCAAGTTTTAATCATTTCAGATTTACCTGATTCCATTAATTTTTGAACTTTCTTTATTAAATAACCGTCTACAAAAGGCCCTTTCCATATTGAACGTGCCATACTAATACCTAATTAATTTAAAATCTATTTTCTTTTCTTTACGATAAATTTTGAAGTACGTTTATTTTTACGTGTCTTCTTACCCTTTGTTGGGAATCCCCAAGGAGTAACAGGATGGCGACCTCCTGAAGTTTTACCTTCACCACCACCATGAGGGTGATCTACAGGATTCATTGCTACACCTCTAACATGCGGTCTCCAACCTAGCCATCTATTTCTACCGGCTTTGCCTAAATTAATATTTTTTTGATCCGGGTTAGATATACTACCTATAGTAGCTTTACAATCTAAAGGTACTAACCTAAATTCACCTGATCTTAATTTAATCTGAGCATATCCTGAATCTTTACCCACTAGATCTACTGAAGTACCTGCAGACCTTGCAATTTGACCGCCCTTACCGACTTTCATTTCAACATTATGTAAAGTAGTACCGATAGGAATGCATTTTAAAGGTAAACAATTGCCTATTTTTATATCAGCATCTTGACTTGATATTACTCTATCACCTACAGATAATTTTTGTGGTGCTAGAATATAAGAATATTCCCCATCTTCATATTTTATTAAAGCAATAAAAGCAGTTCTATTAGGGTCATACTCTATTCTTTCAACAATAGCAGAAATATCAATTTTATTTCTTTTAAAATCAATAATACGATATAATTTTTTGTGTCCTCCACCTCTGTGCCAAGAAGTAATTCTACCTTGATTATTTCGTCCACCGGTTTTAGATATACCTTTGGTCAAAGATTTTAAAGGTCTGCCTTTCCATAAACTAGTTTTATCAACTTGAACTAACTCTCTAAGAGAAGGAGTAATTGGATTAAAGTTTTTTAAAGCCATTTATTTAATTCCTCCGGCAAAATCGATATTATGGTCTTTTTCTAATGTAACAATAGCTTTCTTTCTATTGATTTGAGTCCCTATAATTCCTTTAAATCTTTTCTTCTTACCTTTAACGTTTAAAATATTCACTTTTTTTACTTTTACTTTAAATATTTCTTCTATAGCCTTTTTAAGGGTAAGTTTTTTAGCAAATTTATCTACATAAAAAGCGTATTTATTTTGTTCCGAAAGGGTTGTAGTTTTTTCTGTAATAATAGGTTTTCTAATTAAATCGTAGTATTTATAAGAACTCATCTTAACCTCTCTTCTAAAACACTCACTGCTTCTTGTGATAATAGGACATATTCATGTCGTATTATATCATAAACATTGGCTCCTATTTGTGGAACAATCACAGTATTATAAATATTTTTTGCAGCTAAAGAAAAATTAATATCTACTTCATTTCCGTCTATTACAAAGAAACTTTTCCCTTGAAATTTGTTTAATATATTTACAAGAGCAGAAGTTTTAGGCTTATCTAGCTTTAAAGAATCTATTACTAATAATTTTCCTTCAGCGCATTTCTCGGATAAAGCATGAATTAAACCAAGTTTTCGTACTTTTTTAGGTAATTTCGTTGCATGACTACGTACTCTAGGTCCATGAGCTACACCACCACCACGCATCTGTACCGATCTAAGAGAGCCTTGTCTTGCATTACCTGTACCTTTTTGCTTAAACGGTTTTTTTGTGGTTCCTAATACTTCTGATACTGTTTTAGTTTTGTGGTTACCGGACATTGCCTTAGCTCTCTGCCAATCAATAACCTGCTTTATTATATCATCTCTGATAAATTCAACAGCAAATATATCTTCATTTAAGCTAATCTCACCAACTTCTTCATTAGCAAGACTTAATATTTTAGTTTTCATCTTTATTTTAACCTTATACAGTCTTATATAAAACTTTTATATAAATAATATTGCATGGCGTTTTGTTAACGTGATAATCTTTAACCTCAACAAACATGTCTAAATATCTATTATACAGTTATTGAAATCTTTTTTATTGCATCTTTTACTGAAAGATACGAATTTTTGTGACCGGGTATACTACCCTGAATCATAATAAGCTTACGCTCTTTATCAACGGCAAATATTTTCAAATTTTGAATAGTAACTTTGTTACATCCCATATGACCGGCCATTTTTTTGCCTTTGAAAACCTTTCCTGGATCTTGTCTTTGTCCTGTAGAACCATGCGAACGATGGGATATCGAAACACCGTGAGAAGCTTCAAGACCTCTAAAATTATGTCTTTTCATACTACCGGCAAATCCTTTACCTATAGTAGTTGCCGTTATATCCACAAATTGTCCTGCCGTAAAATGGTCTACTTCTAGACTTGCTGCTATATCAATAAAATTCTCTTCAGAAATTCTAAATTCTTTTAATTTAGTTTTAGGAGATATTTTAGCATTAGCAAAAACTTGTCTCATAGGTTTGGTTACTCTAGATATTTTTTTATCTTTTACACCTATAACCAAAGCATTATATCCATGTTTTTCTAGAGTTTTATGTCCTACTACTTGACAATCATCAACTTTTACTAATGTTAAAGAAATTCTTTCGCCTTTATCATTAAAAACACTAGTCATCCCAATTTTTTGAGCAATTATACCGGTTCTCATTTATTCCCCACTCTCTAATTCAATCACTACATCAACACCTGCTGCTAAATCAACTTTACTTAAAGCATCGACAACCGCCGGATTCGGATCACCTATAACTAATAATCTTTTATGCTTTCTAATTTCAAATTGCTCTCTTGACTTTTTATGTACATGAGGAGACCTATTTACGGTAAATCTTCCAATTTTTTTAGGTAAAGGAATAGGGCCATTAATGTTAGCAAACGTTCTTTTAACAGCACTAACTATCTCTTTTGTAGCTTGATCAAGACTACGGTGATCAAATGATTTTAAACGAATTTTGATTTTATTTTTCATTCAGTAAACCTAATATTTAAACAGCAAGATATTTTTTTAGACATCTTTCCAAACTGTACTTCTAGAGGTAATTTGTACGTCGATCCGGCACTTGAATCCTCACGTCCGTTATATACGCTGCGGTTCTGCATTCCGTACCTCCTTCAAATTCTTCTCTATAAGCCGGTTCGGAAAAATGTCTATTACATCTTAAAATATAAATACCTATTATTAAAAAATAATAGGTATTTATAAAATCAATTAATTATTTATTTTAGTTACTACGCCGGCACCCACTGTTCTACCACCTTCACGTATAGAGAATTTCAACCCTTCCTGCATCGCAATCGGTTTAATTAATTCCACTGTAAAAGTAGCATTATCTCCAGGCATAACCATCTGCTTATCAGCAGACAATTTTATTGTACCGGTAACATCTGTTGTTCTAAAATAGAACTGCGGACGATAGTCATTAGTAAATGGGGTATGACGTCCACCTTCTTCTTTACTAAGCACATATACTTCAGCTTCAAACTTATCATGCGGTTTTATGCTACCAGGTTTTGCGAGAACTTGTCCTCTTTCAACTTCTTCTCTTTTTGTACCGCGTAGTAATATACCAACATTATCTCCGGCTTGTCCTTCATCAAGTAATTTCCTGAACATTTCTACACCGGTACAGGTAGTTTTTTGCGTATCTTTTAGACCAACTATTTCAATTTCCTCACCTACCTTAATTATTCCTGACTCTACTCTACCAGTTACAACAGTGCCTCTTCCTGAAATAGAGAATACATCTTCTATTGGCATTAAGAAAGGTTTATCCGTAGCTCTTACAGGCTGCGGTATATAGCTATCTACTGCATCCATTAGCTCATTAATAGCTTTTTCACCTTCAGGCTTTCCTTCTAAAGCTTGAAGTGCAGAACCTTTAATAATAGGTATTTCATCACCCGGGAAACCATATTTTGATAATAATTCTCTTACTTCCATCTCTACTAGTTCTAATAGATCAGGATCATCCACCATATCTATTTTATTTAAGAACACTACCATAGCAGGCACACCTACCTGTTTTGCTAGTAATATATGTTCTCTAGTTTGCGGCATAGGACCATCAGCAGCAGAAACTACTAATATTGCACCGTCCATCTGAGCGGCACCGGTTATCATGTTCTTTACATAGTCAGCGTGTCCCGGACAATCTACGTGTGCATAGTGTCTATTTTGAGTCTCATATTCTACGTGTGCAGTAGAAATAGTTATACCTCTTTCTTTTTCTTCAGGAGCAGCATCAATTTGATCATACGCTGTAGCTTGTGCTCCACCTGTCTTAGCAAGTACTATAGTTATTGCTGCCGTTAAGGAAGTTTTACCGTGATCTACGTGACCGATCGTACCTATATTAACGTGCGGTTTAGTTCGTTCAAATTTTGCTTTTGCCATATTATTACTCTCTACAATTTTTTAGGTTTAATACAAGTTATTTTTTTATAAGTGCATTTTTTTGCTAAATTTATTTGTTACCACTATCTCTGGAGCGGGTGATGGGAATCGAACCCACACAGCCAGCTTGGAAGGCTGGAACTCTACCATTGAGCTACACCCGCATTGTGGCACTATTAATAAAATAATTTCAAAGTTATTTTGTTAACAGTGCTATATCAATTTTATTCAGATTTATAAATATACACAATTATGTTTTATTTTTAAATAAAATGATATGCTTCCCTGAACCATTTAAGTGGTGGAGGGAGAAGGATTTGAACCTTCGAACGCTTACGCGGGCAGATTTACAGTCTGCTGCCATTGACCACTCGGCCACCCCTCCTAAAGAACTTTACTGTATTAAATAGACTAATTCACTGTAAAATACAATATATAATTAGTATTAGGACTTATAAAACTTCTTGCCGAATCATCAAATAAACAAATAGCAGCTTGCACATTTATTTAGTTGTAACTTTCTATAATAAATAGTAGTTTCTGTCAAGAACAAATTACTGACGGTTTTCAATAAGATGCAAAATAAAAAACTTGATTCTAAACATTGTTATTATATGTATGGGAAACATCCTGTATTTTCTGCTCTAAATAATCCAAAACGTCAAATTGACAATATTTTATGCACTAGGGAAATTTTTGAGACAAATAAAAAATTAATAGGTACTAGAGCTTATGAAATTGTTAATAACGATATTTTATCTAAATTACTGGAAAACCAAACACATCAAGGAATAGCTGCAAAAATTAGACCAATTTTTTCTTACAATTTAGAGGACATAGATATAACAAATCCAAAATGTAAAATTGCGATTCTTGATCAAATAACAGACACACAAAATATTGGCGCAATTATTCGTAGTGCCGCTGCTTTTGATATAAATGCTATAATATTACCTCAAGATAATTCTCCAAATGAAAGCGGCAGCATTGCTAAAGCGGCTTGCGGTACTTTAGAATTAATACCTATAATTAAAGTTACTAACTTACGCTCATGTATGAATTATCTTAAAAAACACGGCTTTTGGATTATAGGCCTAACAGGTTCTGCAAATGACTACTTTACCAATAAATTAATTTCCGACAAAATAGTATTGGTATTTGGCTCAGAAGATAAAGGAATACGCAGATTAGTTGTAGAAACATGTGATTATTTAGCCAAAATCCCTATTTCTCAGAGAGTAGAAAGTCTTAATGTATCAAATGCCGCTTCTATAATTTTTCATTCATTACATAAATAATATTTTTAATAAATCAAATATTGTTTTTTATTTACTTCGATATAAATATTTAGTCTACTAACATTAAAGTCATAAACTTTTATTATATCAATTAATTTGAGAGAAAAGTAATGAAAAGGAAACCAAATGAACAAATTATCGAGAGTTTTGAAAAACAATTAGACATATTTATAAATGCACTTACAGAAAAAGAGATAACAACAGCTATATTAAACAATTTTTTTGATAAAGTGATCAATAACCTCAAGAATGAAAGATTAATTAATGATATTATATTTGATATATATCAAGGTAAAGCAGTAATTACTAAACCTATATATTCCGATTATATAACATATTCCGAACCTAAATATAACGAACATTGGCAAAAATTTTATAGTTTTAATCGTAATCTTATGATAGAAAGCACATTAATATTTATTGCTAAGAATCTAAAAAAAGCTTCTTTAACAGACAAATTATATTATAGCTTTGCTAAATTAGCCCAGCAATTAGACTTGAATGCAGTAAGTGATCATTTTATGAAAAAAATAGATAATTATATAACATTTAACAATTTATGAAAAATTACAGAACCGAAAGTGATTCTTTTGGAGAAATTCAAATAGAAGAAAAATTTTATTGGGGGGCTCAAACTCAAAGATCTTTAGAAAATTTTAAAATAGGCAAGCAAAAAATGCCTGAAATTTTAATTCGTGCTCTTGCTATTTTAAAAAAATGTGCAGCACAGGTTAATCATGAGTTTGGTGATTTAGAAGCTAAAATCGCTATAAGTATAGATAAAGCAACGGATAGAATCTTAGAAGGCGAATTTGAGGATAATTTTCCTTTAGTAGTTTGGCAAACAGGTTCAGGAACGCAAACAAACATGAATATGAACGAGGTTATTGCCTCTATTGCCAACGAAGAATTAACAGGCAAGAAAGGCGGCAAATCTCCGGTACATCCTAACGATCATGTTAATAAAGGACAATCATCCAACGACTCTTTTCCAACCGCTATGCATATAGCAACCGTACTTGCAACTAAACAGCAACTGATACCAGCTTTGAATAATATACTGACCTCTTTGCAGGATAAGTCAAAAGATTGGGACAAAATCATAAAAATAGGACGTACCCACTTGCAGGATGCAACTCCTTTAACTCTTAAACAGGAATTCTCCGGATATATTACACAAATAGAGTATGCTTTAGAACGCATAGAAAATGCACTACAAAAAGTTTATCTACTTGCCCAAGGAGGCACAGCAGTCGGTACAGGTATTAACTCAAAAATAGGCTTTGATATAAAATTTGCCGAGAAAGTGGCAGAGTTTACTAAACAACCCTTTAAGACGGCTCCTAATAAATTTGAAAGTCTAGCTGCTCACGACGCACTAGTAGAATTTTCAGGAACTCTTAATACTATAGCAGTTAGCTTAATGAAAATAGCAAATGATATAAGACTGCTCGGCTCCGGTCCAAGATGCGGTCTTGGTGAGCTACATTTACCTGAAAATGAACCTGGTTCTTCTATTATGCCCGGTAAAGTAAACCCTACACAAGTCGAAGCTTTAACAATGGTGTGCAGTCAGGTGATGGGGAATCATGTTACGGTTACTATTGCCGGCTCAAACGGACATCTTGAACTTAACGTATTTAAACCCGTAATAATATACAATATCCTACAATCTATAGAGCTGTTATCCGATAGCGTAAATAGCTTTGTTACTCACTGTGTTAAAGGATTAGAACCCAATATAGCACGCATTAATGATTTACGTGATAAATCTCTAATGCTTGTTACAGCTCTTAATCCACATATAGGCTATGATAATGCTGCAAAAATTGCTAAAGAAGCACATAAGCACGGAATCACTTTAAAAGAAGCAGCTAAAAAACTCAATCTTCTATCGGAAGCAAAATTTGATAAAATAGTAGTACCTGAAAAAATGGTTAGTCAATCTTAGGTTTTATACAAAGATATTAATCTAAACTATTAATATTACTGTATAAAATCTTATAAATAGGATAATATTAAATTAGTCTATTATTATATTACCTATGTGAAACAAAATTTATCTAATCAAATTAACCTACTCGAAGCAAAAACTCATTTTTCTGATCTAATACAGCGTGTACAAGACGGAGAGCAAAGTACCATTTGTAAGCATAATATACCGGTTGCAAAAATTATAACTCAAAAACCTAAAATGGATAATATAGTAGAGCAAATAAGAGAATTCCGCAAAGGCAAAACATTAGAGCTCCTTATACTAATTAAAGAGCTTAGAGATGAAGGTAGAAAATGGTGAATTCTAAACCGTTTATAGCCGATTGCTCCATAACTGTCTCATGGTTCTTTTATGATGAACGTGATAAATATTCAGATTTTACATTAGATTATTGTTATAAGTTTAGAGTGATAGTACCGCCTCTTTGGAGACTTGAAGTAACTAATGTAATATTAATAGCAGAAAAACGTGCTAGAATAAAATCAGTAGAGGTTATTAAAATTATAGATTTTTTAAACTCTCGCCCCCTTAATATATCAAATTTAAATTTTTCCATACATGAAATTAAACTGCAAGAGCCAACAATCTTACTACATATGATACAACTTATTTATTAACTGCCATGCATGAAGTACTTCCTATGGCCACTAACGATAAAGCATTAATCAAAGCATGTCATAAATAACGGCATTCCACTATTTTATAGTGAATTAGCTTGAATTAGGGATGATTTATAAGAAATATTTTATTTTTTTAAGAACATATCTCATACCGTAAATGGATTAGTATTAACGGTATTCGCTATGCCCTTAAAAAAATAAAATATTTCTTATAAATCATCCCTAATTCAAGCTAATTCACTATAAAATACAATAATCCATATTTTTCATAAAAAGTTTATGGAAATTTCTAAATCTTTTATTATACTTAAACATTAATTATATAAAATAAAAGAGTATCATGGTTTTAAATATCAAAGCTCCTGAAAATATAGTATTAAAACCGACCATTACAGTTTTTGGCGTTGGGGGTGCAGGTAGTAATGCAGTAAATAATATGATTAGTGCTAATCTGCAAGGTGCTAATTTTGTAGTAGCTAATACTGATGCACAATCGCTTGAACATTCTTTATGCACTAACAAAATACAACTCGGTGTTTCTACGACTAGAGGTCTTGGGGCAGGAGCTTCTCCTGAGGTTGGAGCACTTGCTGCTCAAGAATCAGAAAGCGAAATTCGTAATTACCTAGAAAATAGCAATATGGTATTTATTACGGCAGGTATGGGCGGTGGTACAGGTACCGGTTCTGCACCGGTTATTGCACGCATTGCTAAAGAACTAGGCATCCTTACGGTTGGGGTAGTAACTAAACCTTTCCATTTTGAAGGCGGTCATCGTATGAAAACTGCCGATAAAGGACTTATTGAATTACAGCAATTCGTTGATACTTTAATTGTAATACCGAACCAAAATCTATTCCGTATTGCTAATGAACAAACGACGTTTGCCGATGCTTTCAAAATGGCAGATGACGTATTACATGCAGGCGTTAGAGGAGTAACGGATTTAATGATTATGCCGGGACTTATTAATCTTGATTTTGCCGATATTAAAGCAGTAATGAGTGAAATGGGTAAAGCAATGATGGGTACAGGTGAAGCTAGTGGCGAAGATAGAGCTATTAAAGCGGCAGAATCTGCAATTTCAAATCCACTGCTAGATCATAGCTCAATGTGCGGTGCAAGAGGTGTATTAATCAATATTACCGGCGGTTCCGACATGACCTTATTTGAAGTTGACAACGCTGCTAATAGAATTAGAGAAGAAGTAGACAACCTTGATGCTAATATTATTTTCGGTTCAACATTTAATCCGGAATTAAAAGGAATGATCAGAGTATCAGTTGTTGCTACCGGTATTGATGCCGATAAAGTACCGACATATAAACCCGCAATAGCTGAAACTACCAATATAGTTCCTGAGGAAACTTATAATAAAGCTATAGCACAACCTACACAAATAGAAGAAATGCCTGATTTTAACAGCTACAGTACCGAAAATATTGAAATTACCGACTCTCCAATAAATCAAAATTTTATCGGAAATGAAAAAGAGCTAGGGTTACATGCCAATACTTTCAACAAATCTGAAGATGACTCACCCAAACCATCATTTTTAGGAAAAATATGGGGTTCTCTGCGTGCTTCAAATAATCAAACTTTAGAACGCAAAAACGTTGTTGTTAGTACTCTAGATCAAGATAATAAAGAGTCTGATATTCATGACATACCGGCTTTTTTAAGAAAGAAACGGGATTAGATTAGAAAATGAATATAATTTCAGAACAGCATAAAAAAAGAATTATTAGAAATAACTAAAAATTTTCCTGCAGATACTGCATCACTAATAAATTATGTAGATAACACATTTAAATGTCACATTCATGATTTATCTTTATCGGATCAAAAAGATTTAAAGTTTTTTATAGCAAAAAGCTTTGCAAATCAAATTGATGTTTGTAAAATTAAAGAACATGTTCAAAATTTTTTACAAGAGTTACACGAGCTATGGGAAGATTTATTTGAAGAGATATTGGAAGATAAGCCTGTATATAGTTTAGACATTGACGGAGCAACATACTATGCCGCATTAGATTTTACCGAATTAAATCAAAATAATATGCTGAATACAAGATTTAGCGCAACCTCCCTTGATTTTCATTTAATAGAAACGCTACCTAACTTTTCTAGTGACAAACAAAAATATAAGGCTGAACTAACCTTTACAGAATTAAAACAAAATAATTTTGCAAAAATATATTTGGAAAAACAACAATATAACTCTCAAAGTATTCTTATTTCAAATATACAAAATAATCACAATAATTACATATTATTTCCTAAGATTATAAACCTTGAAGAACAAGTTACCATAGATATATTAAATAATTTATTATTATTAGGTACTTATAATAAATGTAATTTTTTTGAATCCAATAACGGATCCGAAATATATTTTAGATTACCTAATAATGAAAGGCTTGCCATGAAAGTTTTTAGTTTAAATAATCAGCCTATATTAAAAGAAAATAAATTTGAAAATTCTATATTATTTTTAAGTACAAAAATAAACGAAAATGGTGATGTTGACTATAGTGAAGGCTTTAGTAATAGCCAATGGTACAATAAATGCTTCTTATATAACTCCTCTAGGCGAGATAATGGATTCTAATTAAAAAAATAATCATATGCCAAATAAAATTATACTATTTTATCATGTGTTTTAAATACTGATTTATTAGCCGATACCGATAAGCGGTTAAAAGATATTGCACCCTATCCTACACCACTTGAAAATCAAAAGTGTTATGTAATTCATTTACCTACAGAGTCCAATGAAGAAAAGCTAAAAGTAGAATTGCAAGCAACAAAAAATGCAATGCAAGATTGTAATCGTGTTTGGTTTGGTGGTAAGCTGGAAACAAAAACTTTAGAAGGATGGGGATATAATTATTATATAATCGATCAAGTTAGCGATCACCCTGCTAGTACAATGATGGCATGCCCAAACGTAAAAGCAACCATACAAACGGTTAGTGTATTTTTAGGCGATGAAACATTTTGAAGATCTAATAGCAAACTACCTATCGTAGTATATGCTCCAAAAGATGTTGAACTACATTACGTTATTTGGCATCAAAATGATACAATCAATTCTGCAAAGGAAGAACCAGAAAAAATAATCAAAAATTCTGTAAATCAGAAATTTTTACTAGATTGCTTCGTCGAAACTTGCAGTTTCTTCTTGCAATGACGAAGACTAACAAAGTTAGCATACTAAATTACTCAAAACCTTCCTCTACAGCTTCAACTTCTTGCACTTCCGGTACAAAATGTTTAAGCATGGACTCAATGCCGTTTTTTAAGGTGATGGTGGAACTAGGACATCCAAGGCATGCACCACGAAGTGCTAATTTAACTACACCGTTTTCAAAGCCTTTATATATTATGTCGCCGCCGTCTTGTGCAACAGATGGACGCACCCTAGTTTCAATAATCTCTACGATTTGCTTCTCTATTTCCGAAAGCCCATCAAGGTTATGATTTACATTATCTGCTTTGGTGTTTTCTTCAAATACAGGAAAGCCTGAAACAAAATGATCCATAATAACCATTAAAATTTCAGGCTTTATAACTTGCCAATTACCTTCAGCTTGTTTAGTTACTGTTATAAAATCACTACCGAAAAACACCGATTTTACATTATTAATATAAAATAATGATTCTGCAAGTTTGCTTCTTCCTTTTACTTCAGCAAGCTCACTAAAAAATACCGGCTGATCACTACTTATTTCCTGCCCTGGGAAAAATGTTATTGCATCCGGATTTGGGGTATCTTCAGTTTGAATAAACATAATTAAAGCACACTAATAAATTTGTTGATTATTATAAATTGATAGTACTACTTTTACAATATATTTGTATTTAGGCATTTTTACATGGCACTCAAAAGTATGTCATTCCTGCAGCAGCAGGAATCCAATACTACCTATCCACGTCATTGCGAGAAGGCATTTATGCCGACGAAACAATCTCATACAATTTAAGAGAGATTGCCACGTCGCTACGCTCCTCGCAAGGTATTGTTGCAGGGACCGGTAAAGCACTCGGTGTCAAGCCACGGGATGACAGAGGTGAAATTGATCCACACAACAACGCCTCCTCGCAATGACAATTATAAATATTTTGTTAGATTCCCGCTTTAGCTAGAAATAACATAAGGCGGCAAATATCTAATTAATATATAAGCCGGTATAAAACAAAATCCTGCTACAATAAAGAAATAAGTCCAGCCTAAATAAGTAGCTGCATAGCCTGAAATACTACCAAACAATATGGTACTAATATAAGCAATAGAAGTAATTAAAGCAATTTGGGTTATACAATATTTAGCACTACAGCATCTTAATTGGTAAGAAAAAAACGGCGACATAGTTAAGCCCTTGGTAAATTCTTGAAAGAAGACCGCTATATACAAACTTGTAATATCTCGATTATAAAAATAGAGAAATAAAAAAGATAGGCTAGATAAAGCATGATATATTAATACTCTTTTAAGCAAATAAGAATATTCATATTTTCGGCACAAAAACCCACCTATAAAACCTCCAAGGATTGTAGCACACATACCGAAAGCTTTATATCCAAGAGCTAAATCTTTCTTCGTATACCCAATATCGAGATAAAACATATTCGGCATAACTGACAAAAAATTATCTTGAAGACGATATAGAAGCATAAAACTAACAATTATTAGCCATTTAGGTTTCTTGACAAAATCATAAAAAGCATGCCAAAATCTATCAAAATCATTAATAATTATCTTATCTTTAAATTTAAGCGGATAGATTATAATTAATAGTAATGACGGTATACATAAAATTGCCATAGCACGATAAACATCTTGCCAGGATATGATAGTAGATAAATATAACGCTCCTGAACCTGCTATAAGTATACCTATTCTAAAGCCTGTAGTACAAGCTGCCTCACTTATGCCCCAATTTTTATTTGTAATCAGTAACATCTGTGATGATTGAAGTAACATATCATAAATGGACGAAAAAAATGCCACAGCTACTAAGCATAAAGCAAATGGTATAAAATGAGTGTTAGGGTTAAAATTTGTTAGAACATATACACAAAAAATACAACTAACCAAAGCAATAATTAAACAATATTTATATCCCCGCTTACTTAAAGGAGCAAAACTTACTTTTTCAAGCAAAGGACCCCATAAAAATTTAAATATATGAATAAAATTCACTAAACTAAAAAGCCCGATAGTGATTTTATCAAAACCGGATTCTCGAAGCCAAAAAGAAAGAGTTGAACCGATAAGTAAATAAATTAAACCTCCAGGAAAAGAAATTATTAATATAAAGAAAATATTAGATATATATTGAAATCGTGAAAAATTTAAACTTATGAATTTATCCTCCTTTAAAATATACGGTTGTCATTCCTGCAAAGGCATCATCGCCCGCATGGATATCTAATCGTCATTGCGAGCAGCCATAAGGCTACGTGACAATCTCATGAAATAATAATAAACTCTTGAGATTGCCTCGTCAATTACTTACGTAATTTCCTCGCAATGATATAAATGACGTAAATCTAAACTACGATACTTTCTTTCTTTTATTACCGTAGCTGTTACCATCAAAGGTTCTTTTACGGCTACTATCAAAAGCATTAAACTTTTTACCGTCACCGCCGGCTCTTTTACCGAATGATCTTTTACGATTATTTTTATCACTTCTAAACTCACTACGTGGCGTAGATTCTCCTTTATTTACTAAACGATCGATTGCACGCCATCTAATAACATCATCAGGAGAAATAAAAGACAACGCATGTCCGGTAGCCCCTGCTCTACCCGTTCTACCTATCCTATGTAAATAATCTTCAGGACACATAGGTAAATCATAATTAATAACATGCTGTGTATGAGGAATATCAAGCCCACGAGCCGCTACATCAGTTGCTACCATTATTCTATGGTTTGACTTACGAAATGATAAAATTACTCTTTCACGTTGACGCTGACTTAAATCACCGTGTATAGCTTCTGCTGTATGATTTTCATATTTCAACATTTTAGCTAATTGATCGGCAGAGCGTTTAGTCTTCACAAAAATAATGACCGATCCTTCCCTATTACCAAGTTGTTTAGTTAATGCACTAAATTTTTCTTTATCAGAAACATGCATCGATTCCTGTTTTATTTCTGCAGCTGCTTTATTAGTAGCACCTACCGTAATACGTACCGGATTGTTTAGATATTTTTGAGAAACAGCAATAATATGTTTTGGCATAGTAGCGGAAAACATTAAAACTTGTCTTTTTTCCGGTAAAAATTTATTGATTTCTTCTAATTGTTCTTTCATCCCCATATCAAGCATTCTATCCATTTCGTCAAGTACGGTTATGCCTATACGATCAATTTTTAGACTTCCCCTATTTAAGTGATCGATAATACGCCCCGGCGTACCGATAATCACTTTTGGATTCTTTTTTAATTGTATAAATTGTTTAGGCATCGGTTCACCGCCTATCAAAACTGCACTATTAATTTTATACGATGTAGTTACTTTATTTAAAGTACTGTGTATTTGCGTTGCTAATTCTCTAGTCGGAACAAGAATTAAAGCAGTAGTTTTATTTTTAATAAATGAATCAATTAACGGCAATAAATAAGCAAGAGTTTTGCCTGAACCTGTTTGGCTAGAAGCGAGTATGTCCGATCCCGCCATTGCAACCGGAATCGATTGCTTTTGTATTTCAGTCGGCTCAGTTATATTCATTGTCTCGAGAGCAATAATTAATTCTTCAGATAAATTAAAATTTTTCATTATATAATCCAATATAGTTTTAAATCAAAATATGCACATTATTGATTAGACCTCTTAACTCATTTCTTAAAGATATATGAGACATCGACACTGCTCTCTCATCCTTACATACTTAACTATGTACGCTGCGTAGAGTAGAAGTTCTTATTCCCTTTATAAGATAAGTTATGCAAGAGGTCTATTGTATAAAAAATAAGTTATAGTAAATTAAAATAACGACTTATATAATTATCCTGAATCAAAAAATATGCTTAAGCTAGATTACAAAACACCCACTAAATATATAAAACGATAATGAATAATGAAACTATTTTAGAATCTTATTCAAGCCAGAATAATATTATTAGATTTAGGGCATTTTCATGCCCTTTAGTAAAAATAATTTATTATACTTAAAATTATATAGGTTATTATAAGACAAAAACAAAATATTTACTATTTTGATAAAGATGACTAGGCTACCCTAAATTATAAACAATTTTGGATAGCTGCTTTTGGTATTATAAATTTATTTAATTCTGAGGTTAACAGCATAGGCTTTTCCTTGCTTTTCTTCAAGATCAAAAATTACATCTTGTCCTTCTTCAAGGCTATGTAAACCTGCTGCGTCTACGGCTGATTTGTGTACAAACACATCTTTGCCGCCATTGTCCTGTTCAATAAATCCAAAATTCTTTGTAGAATTATACCACTTAACTTTACCTACTATATTTGTAGCCATAAAAACCTTTATTAGATAGAAATTACTTATTTGAACTTAACACACGCTTATAATAACTAAAACTTAAATTTTACTTTAAGCCTTACTTAAATATAAGAGCCGATAAAAATTCATTATGCAAAACTACCTTACCTTGCGGCATTTGTCAATAAACATGTCAATAACATGCAAGAGAAAGTATTACTTCCTGAAGCTAATCTATCATATTATTACTATTTTGTCACTATTTAAGTTAATTATCTAATAAATTAATGAGTTGAAATGTGTTTAATAACTTTTTCATATCAGACTAATATATTAACGATAAAAGTACTTGCTTTTTCGTATTTTTTTTATTAATCTGTCCACTTAGCAAATGCAACCTTAATATCCACAGCTGCCCGCGTGATGGAATGGTAGACATAACGGACTTAAAATCCGTGGAGCGTAAGCTCTTGCCGGTTCAAGTCCGGCCGCGGGTACCATTCGCCATTTTTAGGCAAATTCACCAATGTATCAAACAGCGAACGTAGCATAAAATCAAGCTTTTCAGGTTTCAATATTAAGTTCCCCAATATTAAAATTTACTAAACGTCTTTTTTCGCTCACGCTGGAACTTTTAAATATCTTATAGGCACTTGAGGCTGTTGATATCAAGGAAACCTGTAGCGATAACCGAAATTAATACGTAGCTGTGACCCTAATGTATTACTTCACATCGCAACTAGATATTATGAGTGAAACTGATTTAGAGATTGCCACAAAACACTAACCACCAAGCCAATGCTATTTAATATGTTTACTTTAGATGAACATTTGTATAAGACAATTGTCGCAATCAAGTAAATTACAATAGGCGAATAGCATCACTGCTTCGCTTATTTTAGACTAAAGAAATCTAGCAAACAGAATAGATTGAAAAGGCAATAAGTAAAAGCTTTGCAGCGTTTTTTACTTAATAACACATACGCTTTAATAAATGTTATATTGTGCTTTAGAATTTGTAGGATCAAGTTCAATTGCTTTATTATAAGACTCAAGAACTAAATTGTATTTACCTAGTAAATAGAAAAAGCCGTATTTTTGAGTAAGATAGATTTATTAAATATATAATTATTAACTTATTCCCCCCTATAAATTACTTCTCTCACATGATAATTAAACTCTATAATTAATATATAAGCTAATTTTAAAGAGTTAAAATATAAAGAAGAAATTTTAACCTCTGAGTCTTATATTGATGAAGAGGAAGAAAAGAAATTAAAAGTTCAAAATGCATAGTTTTGACTAGTTTTTTAACTTTCTGTTATTTCTTTTTTAACTATATAGACGAAAAAGCAGCAGAATATAAACTACAGCAAGAAGCAGAAGCAAAAAAGTTAGATAAAGCTGAATGATGCAAGCTATAATATTTCAGCAATTCTCAAATAATCTTGAGGGGCAAGATTTTCAGCGCGATAATTATCATTGATTTTCAACTGAGTTAATACTTCATATATATTAGGTACAAGATTTTTCAGTGATGATTTGATCATTTTCCGTCGTCCTGCAAAAGCAAGCTTTGTTATTTGCTCAACTTTATTTATCAGAGCAATAGACGGCGGATTTTCTAAAGGTATTAGTTTAACTATCGCAGAATATACTTTAGGAGGTGGATAGAAAGCAGTTGGCGCTACGTCAAAGCACTTTTCCACTTTAGCTATTAACTGACATATTACCGATAACCTGCCATATGCTTTAGTTGAGGGTATAGCACAAATACGTTCTACTACTTCCTTTTGTAACATTAGCGTCATACTAGTAATTAGCCGTGCTTCTTTCAGCCATCTAATCACTAACTCAGTACCTATATGGTACGGTAAATTAGAGATTATAGTTACTTTATAGTCAATTGATTTAGACTCGCCTATATCGTTCGCCCTCCTATTAGTTATAGGCTTCACTTCTCGCTTCTTGTATGCAAATCCAACTGAATTGACTATATCATAGCTTAAATCGGTTAAATTTATTTTAAGAGCATCTTGTTTAATAATATTTAGATTAGGATAATATTCTTTAATCTCATTAAGGAGCGGGAGGCATCGCGCATCTGTTTCTATAACAGTTAAGGATTCAGGATTTTTCTGCAATATTGACCTAGTTAACCCTCCTGTGCCGGGCCCTATTTCTAATACTCGGCTATTTTCTGCCAGGTTACTTGCACGTACGATTTTATCACATAGACTACTGTCAAAAATAAAATTTTGTCCGTGCTTTTTAAGAGGATTAACTTGATGTAAAGCTGCGTGTTTTGCAATTGAAGGGAGCATAGGGTATGTCATTCCCGTGAAAGCGGGAATCCAGTAAAACATATAAAAACTTGTTTTTATATGTTTGTTTTTATCAAATATAATTCTGTATTAATAATCAAGGTTATTTGTCTGGATTCCCGCCTACGCGGGAATGACATAGAATAACACACACTAAGACGGCAGCATTATTTTTATAGCTGCTTTCTTACGCATATTTTCAAACATTTTTTGTGCTTTTTGCGAAATCTTTTTATTGGTTAGGAAATTTACTACATAATTATTTTCATCTTCATTAACATTTAATATTTTTTTGCTGCACACTAATGTTATTTCAAATTTGTTATTTACTTCAAAAACATTACTTGCTTTATCAGGAGTTAAGTCCTTTACAATAGTTTGTTTTACACCTTCTATCTTGCTAAGCTTATCGGTAATAATTTGCATAGTAGCAAAATTATCATAAAGCGATTTTTTAACATCCGCACATTTTTTTAGTCGATTTTTCAAATTATTCATCTGCGTAAACGCTTTATTGCCACCATCTTTAGATGTAAATACTTGCATTGAAATTTCTACGTCTTTTTGATCGCTAGATAAAATTGCAACATCTATTTCTTTATTACTTACTTGTACCGATCTTGATAGACTTGATAAAATATTCATTTTAATCAACTCGGATTTAATTTGGGAAATAAAACTATCAGGATTAACCGATCTGCTTTTTAGATACTGAAGAAGAGAACCGTGAGGCATTTTATTACGATCTTCAATAGACTTAATAGCATTCTCTATCTCTTCTTGCGGAATTTCTCTATCTCCTGCATATTGAAAAAGCAAAGATTCGTCAATTAAGCTCTTAAGTGCTAAGTCACTTAGCTGCTTATCTTGAGCAGGCGTTAGACTTTCAACATTATTTAGTGCCATAATCATTTTTTTTCTAGCACGGAACTCATTAAGAGTAATAGGTTCATCATTTACGGATGCTACTATATTCGGTAATGATGCTTGTGCTACATTAAAAGTAAAAAAAACGGTAATGATTAATAATAATTTTCTCATGTGATACTCTGAATAAGTGACCAGTAAGTAGACGAAGTTTTATTTGGAAAAGAGCAAGGAGTCTATAAGTCAAGGAGCGGAGCGTACATTTAGTACGTGAGCACCGCAGAACTTATAAGACGACATAGCCAATTTTTCGTATACTCACATGTTTAAAACTTTTAAACCGATAGAAATAGTCGGCGAAGAGGTAGTCTTTTTGATTCCTCTATTTCCATCGGCTATATAATCGGAATAAATCTTTGCAGTAATTCTAACACAATCTTTAGCATATGTCATCCTAATAGTTCGCGTAAGTAAATTTGGAGACCGTCTAGAGAGATCAATGCGTGCACCAAAGCCTATAGTCCAATTTTCCGCTAGCTGATAATTTATGTCTCCATAAAATTGTCGTACTCTATTATTTGAAACCTTTATACTTTCTACGGAATAATATTTGTTAAGATTGGTAAGCTGAATAAAACTACCTAGAAAGTTAATCTTATCACAGTTAAAATTTCCTCCCACTTCATCCCTAATAGGTCTGAAATATCTATCTTTCCGAAAGCTATAAAACACTTCTAAATTATTAGAAAGATTACCTAGTATCTGCCCTACATTTTCCTTATCATCAGCTGGCAAATTTATACTATATCTTGTATTACGGGAGTGTCCTAAAAATAATTTTAAATAATTTTCTTCTTTAGCAATACTAGTATTTAAGCCGTAAATTAATCTATTACCGAAATCATAGCAATCAATACCGCTATAACGGTTGGATAAAAAGATATTTTTTTCGGATAATTCATATTTAGCAGGATCAATTATAACAAATTTTTTATCTTTCTTAGATAGTTTACGTCCCATAGTAAAAGAAACTACTGGCTCAATAAGTAAATTTATCGTTTTTGTTATATTGCCTACTAACGGATAACGCCATAAAGTTTGCAATTCCGGTATATTCCTTTGAAATGCTTTACTTTCTCTCGGCTTATCTACATAAGCCCGCCTAACAAGATAAAAATCGCCTCTATCTTTAGCAGCAAAATCAAAAATTTGTCCTGAAGCAGTCAGCACATTATGCATAAAGGATAGTTGCAAAGAGGTTCTAGCAACTTGTTTTCCTATTCTTTCTTTGTACATTAACGTATTATTTTCAACAACGATATGGCTGTTGTCATTATCATTCAAATTTATCACGTTTTTTGTATTGATTTTTGGTAATACTAGAGGATCGGTATATTTACGATCATTACTACCTAAGCCTTGAAAACTTAATCCTTCCGCCGAAAAATAATCAGCCTCATGAATTTTATTTAAGAATATTTTAGAAGTTAAATATGAAGCGTAGTTATTATAATAATTTTTTAAATAAGCTTTATCCGATGTACGCTCCACCCTGAAACCGTAATCATAAACTTTATCGGTACTAATAAAATTACCGCTTGCTATATAATGATAAGAAGAAACTTTTTTATTTTTCACTACACTTCCATCTTTTTCTAGAAAATACGGTAATTTACCGTAACTAACTTGAAAATTCATATTATCGGTATCATTCAGGCGATAACGTGCTTCTAGCTCATAAGTTTGATATTTACTAAAAATTCTTGGAGTGAGAGTAAAATCGATATTAGGTTTTGCACGTAGATATAGGGGGATGCCAAACCCTTTATTTTTGACGTCAGGTACCAATAATCCAGAAGTTGCAGGGGCCGTATGAGTCGGATGGAAAAAATACGGTAAGTAACAAATCGGTACACCGTATACTTCAAAAAACACGTTTTTATAAACTACTCTATGCTCTGCGGAATGAATATAAGTATCCTTAGCAGCAATTTGCCAAATAGGATTTCTATTACAAGCAACATCACAAGGGGTAAACTCGGCATGGTGCAGCTTAAGATTATTTTCATCTATTCTTTCGGCAAGTTTAGCAATTAAAAGATTATTATCACCGGAAAGCAAAATGAATTCCGATATGATACCTTTCTTAAATTCATCTTTTAAAACCGCTTTGTCTCCCTCTATTATCCGATTTTGTTTATCCTTAATTCGGATATTACCTTCTGCCCTTAAAATATCGTTTTCTATATCATAAAGTAAATTATCTACTGTTAATAAATACTCATCCGTGATAATTCTTATATTACCTTTAGCATATATCAAATCCTGATTTTCATTATACTCTACGAAGTCAGCTATAATATTGCTTATTTTAATATTTTGACCATTCTTAGAAAGAGCGGCAAAACTTACCAAAGAAAATATTATGATAATAAGCAAACATATTATTCGCAGTAGCATTTATATTAATAAATATATTTTAATAGTAAAAAATAATAGCAAGCTATTAGCAATATATCAAATAATAAAAAATTTTGCTTGCTCTTTTGTAGTACAAGGTTATTCTATGGAGATGATAATCATCATTGCGAGGAGATGCATAGCATCGACGTGGCCATCTCATAAAGTAGGATAAACTCCTGAGATTGCTTCGTCAAAACTTATAGTTTCTCCTCGTAATGACGAATAATGTGTTACCCTCAGCGCAAAAAACCAAGTACTAATAAAATGCTAGACAATTTCATTGCGCATCAAGCAACCAAAGAGTTTTCAGTTAGTGAGATTTCTAATAAAATCAAAGAGCTATTAGAAAATAATTTTGGCTATATTAAGGTAAAAGGCGAAATTTCAGGCTTAAAAATAGCAAACTCAGGTCATGCTTATTTTAACTTAAAAGAAAATACCGCCATTTTAGCCTGTACTTGCTGGCGTCCTATTCTTGCTAAAATCACATTTCCTTTAAATGACGGCATGGAAGTAGTAATTAGCGGTAAACTCTCAAGTTATGCAGGTAATTCACGTTATCAATTATCGGTAGATAATTTGCAACCCACAGGACTTGGAGCTATGCTGCAAATTCTAAATGAGCGTAAAGCAAAACTCGAGAAAGAAGGCTTATTTAATAAAATACGTATTCCTATACCCTTTTTACCTGATAAAATAGGCGTTATCACTTCAATAACTGGTGCTGTTATTAAAGATATTATTCATCGTATTCGCGAACGTTTTCCGACTCGGATAATAATATGGCCGGTTAGCGTACAAGGCGAAAATTCTGGCAATGAAATTGCTGAAGCAATTGAAGGATTTAACAATTTAGAAGAGGTAAATAAACCACGTGTTATAATCGTTGCTAGAGGTGGCGGTTCTATAGAAGATCTTTGGTCATTTAACGATGAGATATTAGTACGTGCTGCTTATAACTCAAAAATTCCTATTATTTCCGCAGTAGGTCATGAAGTGGATTATACTTTAATAGATTTAGCAGCCGATAAAAGAGCTCCAACACCGACTGCTGCCGCAGAATTTGCTGTACCGGTACGCTCTATTTTAAATAATACGCTACAATCTTATGAAAAAATATTATTGAATAATACTAGCCGGTTAATTAAATATCACGAACAAAATATAGTAAATTACAATAAAATACACAGATATCTCTCTCACTATATAAATAATAGGCAGCAGTTACTGGACGAAACCGGTTTTAATTTACTAGATGCTTTACCGTGCTTTATTGAACTACAAGAAACAAAGATAAAATCTTTTTCTAAAGAAAGAGTTAACCCTGCGAAAATAATCAATTACAAAACATTAGAATTAACACATCAAACAGCTTATCTATCAAAATCGGCAAATAATACTTTGAAAAACTTTGAGTATAAATTAGAATTAAATAGTACGTTACTTGCAAGCCTTGATTATCACAACGTATTAAAACGAGGTTTTGCTATAGTTAAAGGAGAAACGGGTAATTTTTTATCTTCTAAAATGACTGCTGCGAATGAAAAAATTTTTAATATTAAATTTTCTGACGGTGAAATTAAAGTAGTTCGTGCTTAAAGGCTTTGGTTTTTATACTTCTCATTTCTAAAAATTTGTATGCTTTAAGCATAGGCACGAACGAACAACAAGCAATTTTAGAATGCGAAGGGACAGCTGATAAAAAAACTTTGATAAATGCATGGTATGTAAATGAGCCTTATCAATACTTAATTGCTGCTTCAAACGGTCATACTACCGTTTCCGGTATGGATATAGAATTAATGAACGCTATTGCTGCAAAAATAGGTATCAATATTGAGTACAATCAAGATAGCTGGTATCAAGTTAGATATTCAAAGCGGCAATGCCGACATGACAGCAGGAGCTACTTATACTACTGAGAGGAGTTGCAATGGTTATTATTCACAAAATTGAGCCTCTAAGTTTTTGGAGACCGTTTTTTGCTTTCATTACAGCTAATTGCGATACAATATTACGAGATTTTATTATGAAAGAAAATTCAATTAAGAGGACACCAAGAGGAGTTAGTATTGCAATCACTGTATTTATGGGGTATAGCTTTTAGCATATTATTAGATATGTACAGTGGTAATCCAAATTATCATACAATAAAATATTCAATGAGTATAGTAAATTGCCAGAGCATTTATTACTAGTCTCTTAGTTTATCATTTTGGTTTTCTTGAGTGGTGATTCCGTAATACAAAATTAGAAGATATAGCAAAACAAACATGAAGATAGCTACTTGGAATATTAATTCCATAAAAACAAGACTTAATTTATTGCGTAATTTTTTATCTAAAGAAAATCCGGATATTTTATTATTGCAAGAAATAAAATGCGAAACCGCAAAATTTCCTTTTGATGCATTATCCGATCTACCTTATAATTCTTATGTTCACGGACAAAAATCATATAACGGCGTTGCTATAATTTCAAAATTTCCTGCCGATGAAATAATTAAGGATTTTCCGAATAATTACTGCAGTGATCAAGCAAGATTCTTAGAAATAAAATTATCATTACCTATAGGGTTTTGTAATATAATCTCGCTCTATGCTCCTAACGGTGCATTTGTCGGTAGCGATAAATTTGTAGCAAAACTAGCATTTTATGATAATTTTATCAATTATCTATCAACTAAAAAATCTTTTGACGAAAAAACTATCATAGGCGGTGATTTCAATATTGCACCGTTCGATATAGATGTATATTCACCTAAGCTACTGGCTGAAACTACTTGTTTTACTGAGGTTGAACAAAAAAAATTACGCACTATTCTAAATTCCGGATTTGAGGATTTATACAGATTAATGCATCCGAGTAAACAAGAATTTTCATGGTGGGATTATAGAGCCGGATGTTTTGAACAAAATAAAGGTATGAGGATTGATATGATTCTTGGTTGTAATAATACTATTGACTATTTAGAAAATTGCTATATGGATTATAATTTAAGGACTCAAGAAAAACCTTCAGATCATATACCGGTAATTGCGAGTTTTAAGGGATAGTCAATGTGGAATGTTGCTATCTTAGGATGCCGTATGTCATTCCCGTGTAGGCGGGAGTCCAAAAAAATAGCTTTAATATTGATATAGGAGTTACATAATTTGATAAAATAACCATATAAAAATAAGTTTTATATGATTTTAATGGATTCCCGCCTACGCAGGCATGACATAGACCACTTTTTAAAAATAAATATATGTCTCCAAAATTCATGACATTTTACGAAAAATATATGACGATTGTCGGTACAATCGGCAATTTTATGTTCTATGTACAGGCTCATAAGATTTTCACCTGCCAATCTTCAGCTTCTGTTTCTATGCCCGCCTTTACTATAAGTGCTATTGCTCTTTGTAGTTGGCTTATATACGGCATATTAATAAAAAATACACCTATTATAATAGCAAATATAGTAGGTTTTATCGGGGCATTATTAGTTCTCTTAACCATAATAATATATTAAATAATGACTAAGCAAATCATTACTTTAGTTGGCCGTCCGAATGTAGGCAAATCAACACTTTTCAATAGATTAAGCATACGTAAAAAAGCTATCGTTCACGATTTGCCAGGCGTCACTAGAGATAGAAAATATACAGACGGCAAAATCGGCTCTTTTGAATTTTTGTTAATTGATACCCCAGGACTTGACGAGAATCCTAATAGTATGGGAGAGAGGTTAATTGAGCAGACTACTAAAGCAATTTTAGAGGCAGATTTAATTTGCTTTATGGTTGACGGTAGAAGCGGAATATTACCTGATGATAAGCTACTTAGTAGTTTTGTTAGAAAATATAATAAGCCTGCTATATTGGTAGTTAATAAATGCGAGAAAGCTTTTGATTTTGATAAAGAGTACTACAAATTAGGGTTTGATAGTATGATAGCTATCTCTGCCGAGCATGGCACAGGCTTAATTGATTTATATGACGAAATTATTGCCAAGTTACCTGAAGAAGAATCAATCAAGACAAATATAGCCGATCCAATTAAAGGAGATTGTTTGCAAATAGTAGTCAGTGGCAGACCTAACGCCGGAAAATCTACTTTTATAAACGCTCTTATTAATGATGAAAGATTATTAACCGGTCCTGAAGCCGGCATTACTCGTGAATCAATTGAAATTGATTGGCAATATAAAAATAATCATATTAAATTGATTGATACGGCAGGACTCCGCAAGAAATCTACTATTACAGAGTCTTTAGAAAAATTATCGGCATCGGATACTATTAACAGTATTAAATTTGCTAATACCGTAATCTTAATGATTGATGCTTTAGCTCCTTTAAAACAACAAGATTTAAATATTGCAAGCCATGTGGTACATGAAGGAAGAAGTATAGTTATAGTAGTGAATAAATGGGATTTAGTTAAAGAATCCGAAAAAGAAGCATTTCAGGAAGAATTTTATTATCAGATAAATACTCATCTGCCTCAAGTTAAAGGTATCCCCGTTCTATTCATTTCAGCAATAAATAAACAAAATATTGAACAAGTGCTAGATGCTTGTCTTAAAATTTATAAAATTTGGAATAAGAAAATAACTACTAGCAAATTAAATGAATGGCTTAATTTTACTACGGAAGCACATCTGCTGCCTTTACAAAAAGGAGGCAGAAGAGTACGTGTAAAATATATGACTCAAACAAAAACCCGCCCCCCTACTTTCAAACTATTCTCCAATAATCCGGAAAAAATTACCGATAGCTATACTAGGTATTTAGTAAACAATATGCGTGAGGCTTTTGACATGCCGGGCGTTCCTATTAGATTCATTTACGTAAAAACTAAAAACCCGTATGTGTAGTTTAAAATTAATTAATAACAGTTTAGTTATTAGCACCGAAAAATCTGCATTAGATATATTACTAGATAATATTACTGATTCTAATTGTCATCATGAATTTATTAAGTAATGATAAGACTAAAGGTAATGAAATATGGTAACTTATATACTTTAACCAAGCTGTAAATTAGATAAGTTCGCTATTCCAACTACACTTATTTTTTCTGTTTTTTTATATGTATTATTCCCGGCGGTAACAATATATAAATGTTCTAACTGCAAATCGGCAAGAACGGTATGCATTGATTTAGTAATACTAGGAGCATCAGCATTTTTTACTTCAAAGCCGTATTTCTTACCATTCTTAATAATCAATAAATCTAATTCTGCTCCTGTTTGCGTTCGCCAAAAAAAATACTCTGCATCCGTTTTAAATTTACGTATTAACTCCTCTATTACAAACCCTTCAAATGAAAGACCGCGTTTTGGATGAACATACCAATCATGTTCGTGAATCCCTAATAATGCATGTAGTATTCCGCTATCTCGTATATAGACTTTTGGTGCTTTCACTTGACGTTTTGAGATATTTTCATACCAAGGTTTTAATAGCCGAATCATAAAAGTTTGCTCTAATATTTCAGTATAACGTTTTATAGTCATATCCGTTAAACCGAGCGACCTTCCAAGCTCGCTATAATTTAATAATTGCCCATGATTATGAGCAAGCATCATCCATAACTGCCTCATTACATGTGCATTAAGAGATATTCCTAAACTAGGCAAATCACACTCTATAAAACTAGTGATGTAGCTATTACGCCATCTAAGACTTTGGACATAATTTTTTGCTAAATATGATTTAGGAAAACCACCTCTTAACCATAACTCCCTAAAATCATTTATCTCTATTAAATTGAACGGAGTAAGCTCCATATATTCAATACGGCCGGCTAATGATTCTGAAGATTGTCGCAATAATTCTCCAGAAGCACTACCTAATATTAAAAATTTTTTGTTTGAATAGTCAGCAAGAACTCTTAAATAAGGAAAAATTTCAGGTTGTCTTTGAATTTCATCAATTACTATTAAACCGTTTAAAGGCTCAAGAGTTGTTTTAAGATTCTTAAATTGATCTAAGTGAGCTGGATCCTCAAGGTCAAAAAAGTAGCTCTTTTCATCTTCTTTAAGCTGTTTAATATAAGCGTGAGCTAAAGTAGTTTTACCACATTGCCTTGGACCGAGCATGGCACAAATAGGGAATATCTCAAGGGCACCTGTGATATGTGTTAAATAATAATTTCTGTCTATCATCCTTGTAATTTCATAATGACACTTTGAATTTACAATATAATTTTAATCAAATAATAGCAAGATGTTTCTAGGTCCTGTGCACTTTTGATTAATGATTATAATTATTAGATCTTTTTAAGCGAAAATTAATAAGATTTTTGAAGGAATAGTTATGCATATTTCAAAAAAATTTGATAATTGCCAACTAGAGCCATAATATTCTATTAAAAGTGCATAGGACTTAGGCGCCTCTACCGGATTTTCCTATCTCTCTTTGTCTTTCTTCTAATACCTTACTTGTATGCGGTCCTACTGCTTATTTATCTTTACTAAATTTACTTTTTCCTAAATTAACTATAGTTTCTGCTACTATACTCCTAGCACTTTTGGATCTGATAATAATTTTAACGCCAGCAATAATAATTTTACCGTATTCATGTTTGCTAAATTTATCGGCAATTTGAATTAATTCAGGTGCATGTTTACTTACCGGCTATCTTTACTAATTTTTCACCGTCTAATTTTAATTTTTGACCCTTAGGTGTTTTATTTCACAACTCATCTACAACCGGTCCTAAACTACTTACATGTTTTGTTAATAGTTCAGGAAGATCTTTTGCAATTATTTTTCTTATTTCCGGATTATGGTTTTTAATTTGTATCAAAGGACTAATCAATTCCTTTACCTCTTTTACCTTTTCTTCTTTTGATTTCTCTTTTCCTTTGGAAATGGCTTAATTAACTGAAATTTTTGTATCATATCAGCAACTTTATCGCTATCGGGAAGAGCGAGGCTTGCAAGTTTAGTAATTGACGGCAGAGCCTCTTTTAAAAAAGACGTAGATGCATCTAATGCCTTATGTATAAACACTCCGGATCTTTCCCTTGTGATTCTATTCTTTCCGTTACTTTAGGATGTTTTAAAACATCTAATATATACTGTTTATTACTATCTAAATATCACGGTAATTTTTTTCTAAAACAGGAGATAAATTATCAATAATTTTTTTGGCATTTTCAACTAACTCTACTATTTGAGGTTTTTTGCCTTTTAATAACTCTTTTTTAGTTTCAATATCTAACCCTTCCATATTTAGGTTCATTTTAGTCCAACGCTGATTTGCTTTAAGCTGACTATAAGCTTTTATAGCTGAAGGAGTACTTTCAATTAATTTTTCGCTAGAATTTACAAGTAGTGCTACTGTATTTGCAATTAATTCAGGTTTAGCGATTTTTTGTGCTTTAAATGTCATGTATATTTTTAATATAGCACCTTGAGATGACGTGTTTTTTTGTTTAATATTCTTATATATTTCTTGTACTTTTGGGTTTAAATCGCTTTCTAGTGCTTTAGATATTAAATCTACTCCTAGTGTAGATAATTCTCTGATAAATTTAGGACTTATTTTGTCTAATACATTTATTTTTTCTGTTTCGGAAGTTTGAAAGTTTTTTGTTATTTTGCTAAGCCTCTTATTTAAAATAGGCGTGAGAAGAGATATGGGATAACTTTAGACTGTAAAAGAGTTTCTTTTGAACTATTGGATATAGTTGCGGAATGTAAAACAGAAGCACATTTTTTTATAAGCGATGCTGCATCTGCTATCATCTTGCAACCAGCGTCAATAGAACCTACACTAGTGGTAGCACTTCTCGCTTTTCTGAGGTTATTAAGCTCCAATGCAAGATTAGGTAAAACTTGAGAAGCCTCCCAGGTAAACTGCAATGCACTAGGAACATTCCCGACTGCTTGGATAACACTTTTTGTATTATACCTAAATTATCTTTATTAAGATCTAGATATCGTTTATTTAACTCATCATATTGTTTGTTACCTGTGTCAGCTCCAAGAGCTAAATATCCAACTTGAACCCACGAAAGATTTTTATATTCTTCATCAAACTGTTGCCTTATATTATCAATGGATTCCTGCTCTTGCTCTTGGCTTTTAGACATTTAAATACCTTTATATAATTTAAAGGTTTATAAAATTTTACTTTTTAATTTTTGTTAATTTTAAAAGTCATGGTTATCGTGCAATGGTTTTTTACTATAATTTTTCATTTACCGGTAAATCCATACTAACCTCTCCACACAATAAAACAATATTCTCCATTACCTGAGGATCTATATCCGGGTTGTTATACTCTTTATTTTTCTGAATCCAGTTGTAAAATAGTAAGGGTCAGGCCATAATTCCATGATTTTCGGTAAAGATTTTTGCTGTATAGTACCGACATTATACTCGCGTTTTAAAACTTCAGCCGGCATTCACCCTACATCACCGATAAAATATATTTCTGAGAAATGCAAAATCGATTTAATATTATTATCGGGATCTATATGGATTTATAATATTCACGTTGTACATCATTAAACAATTTCGCTACTATAAATGGTTTATCGAGATGTCTTTCTATACTTACTAAAGCTATATTTTCTAAGTTTTCGGGGTATTAAACAATTTTTTATCTAAAGCCGTTAATTTTTCAAACTCTTCCTCTCCTATTTTTTCTTTTAGGTCTCTTTTATATTTTTGTTCTTTATCTGAAGGAAATACTAATTTATCATTTTTACAATCAACCAAAAAAGGAGTAGTAATAGGATATTTAATAAATAAATCTTTTAGTTTAATAATAAAAAATTTCTTAATATATAAGGCTAATTTTTTATATGTCAAATAATATCCTCTAGACTATCTAGGTCATGCTTTACCAATCGTAACAACTTCGCTTCAGGGCTTAGATTTTTCACGGCCCATTTTTTAATCCAAGGTTCGGCGAGCTGCCACATATTAACATTACCGTCTAACTGTCTGCCTATCCCTTCCACCATTATTAAAGTCTTTTGCAATAACAACAACTCCGGTTGTACTTCCATGCCGAAATCTTCCGTGATTTTAAATAAATGTGCAAGCAGCTTACCTATGGAAATATTTTTTATGGGCGTCCCTACTATAGGCTCGGTAACTGCTCTACAACTTTGAGCAAATAAAGCTAAATCGGTATTTGATGGGATATAGCCGGCTCTTAAATGTACTTTAGCAACTAATTTATAATCACGCCTTAAAAAGCCAAATAGACTTTCGGCAACGGCTAAACGATCTTTTTCCTTAAGTCTGCCCATAATACCGAAATCAAGTAAAATTATTTTACCTTGCTTATTCACTAAAATATTCCCTGCATGTAAATCAGCATGAAAAAATCCGTCTCTATAGGCTTGATTGAAAAACATTACGGCAAAATCCTGAGATATTTTTGCAGGTTCTAACCCCATTTCCTTTAGTAGCAAAGTATCATATATAGAAGTGCCGTCTAACCACTCGGTGGTTAGTATATTTTCTGATGTTAAATCCCAATATATTTTAGGGATTATCACGTTAATATCATTTCGCATATTATCCGTAAGCTCAGAAGCTGCTGCCGCCTCTAAACGTAAATCAAGCTCAAATTTCATAGTTTCATGAAATTTATCGACTACTTTAATCGGTTTGAGCCTTTTTGCTTTAGAAAATTTTGAGATAATTTTTGCAAGAAAATATAGCAGCTTAATATCTCTGTTATATTTTTTATGAATACCCGGACGCAAAATTTTTACCGCAACATATTCACCGGTTATAAGTTGTGCTTTATGTACCTGCGAAATTGATGCGGCAGCGATGGGGGTATCGTCGAGGTGTAAGAAAGGGAGGGCGTCATGGCTCACAGTCATAGACTGCGTGGCAATCTTTTGTTTGCTTGCTGAGATTGCTTCGTCGACATAAATGTCTCCTCGCAATGACGTTATCAACCTTCTCGCCACCCCACCATCAAACGGAGGTAGCTTATCTTGCAGTAACCTTAAATAACCTGCTATCTCTGTTCCTACTAAATCGGCTCTTGTCGAAAGAGTTTGTCCAAATTTTATATAAATAGGTCCAAGATCACTTAAACAATCTATTAAGCGTTTGCCGTAATCTTCCCGTGATTTTTTTATTAACGAGACCGGAGCAAAAAATAAGGCTAATATATAACCGATAAACCTGCAATATTTAGGGCTTCTTGAATCAATTAAGATTTGCTTTTTACTGATGATACGAAAAATACGTATTAAATTAAAAAAATTACTTATCATCTATTATATACTCCGAAGTAAAATAAAGAATAGTATACGAAGATCAACTTCAAAAAGAGCAAGGAGTTCACAAGTCGAGGAACGGAGCGTATACTTAATACGTAAGTACCGCAGATCTTGTAGAACGACGTAGCCAATTTTTGAAGTTCATTGAATATACGCACTGTGGATAGCAACTATTCCGCCACTTAGATTTTTATAACCGACTTCCTCAAAACCGGCGTCTTTAATCATTATTCTAAACTCGTCTTGTGAGGGGAATAAATCTATACTTTCGACCAAATATTCATATGCCTCTTTATTACCTGCTATCATTTGACCAATACTCGGTATAATATTAAATGAGTAGAATTTATAGAAATCTTTTATGTACCCTTCCTTTACTTTTGAAAACTCAAGACATATAAACTTACCCATTGGCTTTAAAACCCTACATGCTTCCTTTAAAGCCTTATTTATATCAGGTACGTTTCTAATACCGAATGCTATAGTATAATAATCAAAACTATCATCCGGAAACGGTAGTTCTTCAGCACTTGCTACAGTAAATTTAAGATTTTGAAATAAATTCAGATCTATTGCTTTTTTCTTAGCTTGCTTTAACATTTCTTCATTAATATCACTTAAAGTTAAAGAGATATTATTAACTCTATCTCTTGCTTTTTTAGCAAGTTTTAAAGCAATATCACCGCTACCGCTAGCAACATCTAATATATGAGAGTTAAGATTTGGAATTTGCCTAATAAATTCATCTTTCCATAAGCGATGTAATCCCAAACTCATTAAGTCATTCATTAAATCATACTTATCAGCGACATTAGAAAAAACGTTATTTACTAAACCTTGTTTTTTAGTGTAGTCTACTTTTTTAAAGCCAAAATTTGTTTGGTTCATAGTTTTTTATTATAAATATTAGTATCAAATGCCGGAACTTCCTGAAGTAGAAACTCTTAAAAACTCTCTAAAAGATAAGCTAATCGGGCTTATTATAGAAAATGTAGAGTTAAAAAGAGATAATTTACGTTATAAGCTATCCCCGCTTTTAGCTACAGAAACCTTAAATACTAATATACTGGATGTTAGGCGTCGTGCAAAATATTTAATTATAGATTTTAATAATGATTATTCTTTAATAGTTCATCTAGGCATGAGCGGCAGATTTACTCTGCAATCTGCTAATTATAAAACTCAAAAACACGATCATGTGATTTTTGATTTAAGTAACGGCGAAAAGTTAATTTTCAACGATACTAGACGATTCGGTATGATTTATAGTTTTAAGACTGATCTCTTAGAAAAAGAATTTTTGAATGATTTAGGCATAGAGCCTTTTTCTGATTTATTGACGTTAGAATATCTAAAAGATAAGCTACAAACTAAAAAAATACCAATAAAAAACTTGATTATGGATAATAGAGTTATAGTCGGAGTCGGTAATATCTATGCTTCCGAAAGTCTGCATTTAGCTAGAATTCATCCGGATAAATCAGGTAACAATTTAAGGGATGATGAAATAGAAAATTTAATTAAAGCGATTAGAGATGTGTTAACTAAAGCTATAACTGCCGGCGGTACTACTCTTAAAGATTTTGTAAACGGCGATAACAAACCTGGTTATTTTACTAAGCAACTTAAGGTTTACGGTAGAGAGGGACAAAGTTGTTTAAGCTGCTCTAGCACTATTATCAAGATAAAGCATTCAGGCAGAAGTACTTTTTATTGTAAAACTTGCCAATATAGTTAATTCACTTGACATATTTTTTAAAACTATTTATAAAGCTCTTTATTATTTAATTCAATTAATAGTTGTAAAATATATGAAAGTAGACTCCTTACATAACCTATCTTATAAAGAGGAATTTGAAGGAGACATGAAACGCAGCACCGCAGCATACAAAAAGGTAAGTGAGGATGCGAGTATTGGATCGACGTATATCGCGGATATTTCAGAAGTTGGGAGTCAAATAAGTGGTGAGCCTGTACAGCGTATAAAAATACCTGAGCACAGGCAAATCCTGAAAAGGAGTCTAATAAAACCGGTGATTATGGCAGGAGGTAACGGTAAAAGACTATGGCCTTTGGCATCTAAGGATAAACCGAAACAGTTTAAAAAAATATTGAGTGATCTAACTTTACTTCAGCAAACATTAAACCGAAATAAATTTTTAGGACAACCTACTATTATTACTTCCAAAAAATATGAATCAATCACTAAAGAACAAGCAACAGAAATAGATGTAGAAATAGCATTAATTACCGAGCCTTTACAAAAAAATACTGCCGTTTGTGCCATTATTACGGCATTATCGGCTACAGCACTAGGATTTGATATTGTAGTGTTACTACCTTCAAACCATCATATAGCGGATGATATAAATTATCTTAATACTATAAATAAAGCTTTACATTATGTTAATGAATGCGGCATTTGCACTATATTCCTATAAATGTTATAAGTGCCAAGTATGGCTATATAAACACAGGATTATCAATTGCAGAAAATGTTTATCTAGTTGATCATTTAATTGAACAACCTATATTAGAGCAAGCAAACAAACATTTTCAAAGTAATGAATATTTTTGGAATTCAGGAATTTGTGTATACGATGTTAACTTCTTCTTAAACTTAGCAATGAACCTTCAACCTGATTTATTCTGTATTGCAGAAAAAGCATTTAATACTGCCGTAAAAAATGAGAATAGTTTGGCCATAGACAATGAGGCTTATAATGAAATCGCAGCAATTTCTATAGACAATACCATAATGGAATATATTTCGGGAATGGTCATGATAAAAGCCGATTTTGCTTGGAACGATCTTGGTACTTGGCATTCCTTATTACAGGTAAAACACCGGAATATAAACTATAATTATTGCGAGGGAAACGTAGTAACAAGCAATACTACAAACTCTTTCATTAGTTCTAATAATAAATTAAGGTCTTGACAATTTCATAATTATCGATACTATGAAAATGGTCTTTTGGTTGCCAATAAATCAAAAATGAATGATCTAGAGAAAGCTAAAATCCTATTTACTGCTCTTTTTAACGGAAAATCTGATTCATCACCGAATTATGAAATATATGAAAAAGCTTTTCTAATATTTTATCTTCTGAAGAAATAAAATTAGAAACTATGAAGGGAAATAACGAAGCTTGTTATATTCTTGCTAAAACTTACGAAATAATTAATCGTAACACCCCCAAGATGAATATAACTCTATGTTATTAACATTGATTGGAAGTAAATTAGGAAATACAGAATGTACAGAGCTTGTTTATTCATATCCTAAAAATATACACACTTTGAATCTACTGTTAACAATTTTATTCAAGACTATATAGGACAGCTTAATATCACTTTTGATGATGCTATATTATCAGCTGCTTACTCCGATACTTTAAATACTTCAATGTTAGGAGACTCAAATTATAATAATATGTATAACCTTGGTTGAACACCGCTAATATTCAAGACTATTGACATAGCGTTATTGCTTATATATCCTATTTTTATGAGTTTAAACCTCATCATTCAAATATAGCTAATCTTATAAACTTCAAAAATCTGTAAGTTATAGGAACAACTTAGTAATAAAGCGGTTCATTTTAGTTGAGTTACAACATGGAAAATACTACAGACGAACAAACAATAATATCTGAAGTCAAAAATGATGAAGACATAGATGAAGAAGAGAAAAGGTTAAAAGCAGAAGATTCACGAAAGCAACTTAAAGCAATACTAATAACATTTGGTATTATTTTGACCGGTTTTTTAACTTTTACTTATTTCTTTTTTAATTACATCGAAGAAAAAGCGGAAGACTACAGACAACAGCAACAACAAGAAATTCAAAAGATTAATAAGAGTTGAATATTAGATTACCACACTTCTCCTTTAATTATGATCTTGTTGTATGGCTGCGATATAATTCCAACAAGGTATTGTTGCGTGGATACCATCCCGTCATTGCGAGCGACTGAAAGGAGCGTGACAATCCAGAAAAAATAACACAAAAATGCTGTAAATCAGCATTTTTTACTGCATTGCTACGTCAATTACTTACGTAATTTCCTCGCAATGACGGAAAAAATAATCCACGCAGGCAATGCCCGCTCATAATGACTATTTTTATGCTGCCTTAAGTTTAGATTGCTTGAAATTAGTTTTATCAAAATCATAGATAAAATCTTTGATAATAGGCACTATAAACTGTTTAAATTTACTTCCGCT
This sequence comes from Rickettsia conorii str. Malish 7, assembly GCF_000007025.1. Classification (NCBI taxonomy): domain Bacteria; kingdom Pseudomonadati; phylum Pseudomonadota; class Alphaproteobacteria; order Rickettsiales; family Rickettsiaceae; genus Rickettsia; species Rickettsia conorii. The sequence continues at coordinate 967,168 of NC_003103.1, forward strand.
AAATACCCCGTAATGCCCTGCCCCTTTTTGTAAATGGTATCTTTGCATTGATTCAAGTATATTTGAACAAAGTTTTAAAGCAGCTTTTGTTTGCCCTACCACTGCAATATCATCTAATTCCCCTTCAATACCGAGTAAAACACATTTAGTAATATGTTTTAAATCGATCGGACGCTTCTCAGAAACTAATTTACCTGTTGCTAACGAAAATTGTTAGAATACTTCATCTATAGTTTGTAAGTAAAACTCTGCCGGCATATTCATACCTGCTAAATACTCATAATAAAATTTAATAGTATGATCGGCTTTTTTATAGTCAGAATTTAATAAACTTTGCCATAATTCTAAATGTGAATCTATATGACGACATAAGTTTAAACCCATAAAGACGGCAAGTTGGAGGAAACCGGGATAGTTTGGCGGCACCTGCATTACCATTTGGCAGAACCATTCTAAACTTTTACTTTGAGCGAATTCATTAACTGCCGTGGGATTTTTTCTAGCATCTATAGGGCCGCCCATCAAAATCATCGAACTCGGCACATTTGGACTATTACTCTCCGACATTAAGCTAATGGCGGCAAGCAATGGAACAGTAGGTTGGCAAACTGCCATAGTATGAACATTCGGTCCTATAAAATTGATACACTCCATTACGTAATCAATATAATCATCCATATCAAAATGCCCTGCTTCAAGCGGCACATAACTGGCTTCCGTCCAATCTGTAATATAAATACCGGTATACAGTAATAATTCTTGTACTGTTGTTCTAAGTAAAGTAGCGTGATGTCCCGCCATGGCCATGGGTGCTACTATTAATAATTGAGGTAATTCTTTTTTAAAACCTATTTTCTAAAAATGCCTTAGTTCACAAAAAGACTTTTTTAGTATAACTTTTTCATTAATGTTATAGGTTTTATCATCAATAATTGTTTCAAGGATTATTAAATTCGGGTTTTTCATATTTTCTAGTCATGCGTTCACAAAGCGTTAAATAAGCATGCATAATTCCTGCAAAACCGTTATCTCATGTTAATATGCTTCTTTTAGAATTTTTATACCTAAATGCATTGGAGCCATTTGTGCTCTAAGCCCCTCTACATATAATATGTACAATTAGTACTTAAATCACAGTTAATCATAATTAATCCACAAATTTAAAAATAATTAATATAAATTTAGTTTAACACTAAAAATTCTCAGTACATTAATTTTAGGACTCACTGCTTAAATTTTTATAAATGCGTGATAATAATGGTCTATATATAAATATGTTTATTTTTTCTTCTTATTTTGCTTAGGAATTTTATTTACGTGGTCATTAATATTAAACCAAATACTATCATTTACTTTCTGTTTTTTATAGACTGTATCAATATTATTTATATAATTTTCAAAATCTTTATTCTCTTCTGCTAACCTATTAGCCATATTCCAATCTATTTCCAGTCTTTCTCTAGCAGGAATTGATATTTTACTATCTTCAGGATTTTCTATATCTACTAAAATAAATCCTATATCATGCCTAGTATCATTTTATCTACTTTCAATTAAATCAGCAGCAACTAAATAACCATAATGTGCACATGAGGAATTTGATAAAGCCTAAAAAAAAGATTCTCGTAAATTACTACGATTGATAATTTTTTTTGCTTCACAAGACCAAAACCTTGCTTGTTTTCATGCATAATATTTAGCACAATCTTTAATTAGTAAACTCCACTTTTCATTAAGAACTTCCATACCTACCCAATCTGGGGTAACCATTTATTATTACCTTTAGTGCCTTGTTTATTTGAAGAAAAATTATGCTTAATAGGCATATTATGAATCTTCAATTTGTTTTGAAGATATAATGCCAGTGCATCACATACTTGCACTGCGGTTATTTTATCTTCTTTATTTGCATTTATTTTAGGTTCTGTGGCTTGTTCATTATTGACATAGTAATCAGGGTTTTGCGAATAATAAAACTTTAGCTTAGGTTTTATTCTAATATTAGGTTCTTGTCTTCGTTCAGCAGAAAGCTTACTACTGCTAATTTCACCTGCATCAATTCCTATAATCTCCTTATCTTTTTCTTCTTGAGTCTTGCTTAGTCAATGTGATTTTCTATAAACCATTCAGCTATACCATAAGAGGTAAATTTCTGATCTTCATGTGCTTTTAAAAAACCAATGATGGTATTTTTGCGATTAAATTCCATATCAAATATACTAATAATCGAAATACTACAAAATATACATATTATTTTAAAAATTTCAACTTTAAATTATCAAACTTGCTGTTTTTATAAAGTATTATTTATATATTTTTCAAATTTAGAAAATAATGTTTTGAAGTTATGAGTAGTAACATTTGCTACTTCTTTTGATGTTATATTTTTGAGTTCGGCAACTTTTTCAGCGACATACCTAACAAATGCCGGTTCGTTTTGTTTACCTCGCATAGGCGTAGGAGCTAAGTAAGGAGTGTCGGTTTCTATTAATAACCTATCAAGCGGTATATATTTGACTATTTCTTGTAAATCAGTAGCATTCTTGAAAGTTATAATCCCTGACATTGAAATATATAAACCGATATCTAGCATTTTTGCCGCTAGATTTTTTGAAGAGGTAAAGCAATGTATTAAACCTGGAAATGTGCTGTTACGCATTTCTGAGGTTAAAATGTCAATAGTATCTTCGTCTGCTTCTCTTGTATGAACAATAACAGGCAGGCGTGTACTAGACGCCGCATGTATATGTGCTACAAACAAATCTTTTTGTAATTTTTGATCGTAAGGCTGATGATAATAATCAAGCCCCGTTTCACCGATTCCGATAATTTTCGGATGCTGGGTTAGCATAATAATTGCCTCAGCATATGAGTTCGGAAAGACGTAGTCTTGACGTAGCAATCTTGTCCAAGCTTCCTGAGATTGCCACAGCACTTGCAGTGCTTCGCAATGACTAATAAAAGAATTCACTTCACACGGATGCACCCCAACACTCGCAAAAACATTTGCATATTTTTCAGCTATCTCTAAAATAATAGGTAAATCTTCAATTTTAGTGCAGATAGTTTGCATATACTGCACATTATTTTCTAATGCTCTTTGAATGATAGAATCTAAAAACACTGCGTCATACCATGGTTTGACTACGGTATCTACGTCGCGGAATGACAAGTTACTACGTAAATTAAGATGACAATGTGAATCTATTAACATATTATACTCTTAGTAGGTGTGTCATACTGCGGTCTCGCCACGGTATGACACACTATTCAAATTTTGGAAATATTATGGTAGGTTCTAAAATATTGCTACCCGCTGTTAAAGTATAATCACGTATTAAATGCTTAAATAGACGTTCTTCTTTATTTACCCCTAACTGATCAAGCATTTTATTTGCTGAACTCGGTATAAAAGGCAGAAGCATTATCGCAATATAGCGTAAAACTTCTAGTAAAGCGTATAACACTTCTAACATTTTATCTGGATCGGTTTTTTTCAAATTCCAGGGTGCTTCGCTATCAATATAGATATTTGCCTCTTCGGCCAAATTAATAATATTTTCAAGAATTTTATTAATCTCTGTTTTGTCCATCAATAAAATATTCTGCTCGACAAATTTACTTGCGGTTTTTAAAATCGGTAGCTCATATATTTTATCTATAACACCTTGCGTAAGCAAAGGCACTTTGGCGTCATTATTCTTATAAACAAAAGATGTAGTACGCTGTAATAAATTACCTATTTTGTTTGACAACTCGCTATTAATACGGGTAATTAAATTACTACGAGCAAAATTGCCGTCCGCACCAAAAGTTACTTCACGCATCAGAAAATACCTAACTTGATCAACACCGAATTCATCAATTAACTTAATCGGATCAATGGTATTACCAAGAGATTTAGAGATTTTCTGCCCCTCATTCGTCCACCAGCCATGAGCCATAATTGTTTTCGGCAGCGGAACTTCTGCAGCCATTAAGAAAGCAGGCCAATAGACGGCATGAAAACGCAAGATATCTTTACCGACTACATGTAAATCAGCCGGCCAAAACTTATTATAATTACTTTGTTCGTCAAGATAACCGAGTGCTGAAATATAATTAGCCAGTGCATCAAGCCAAACATAAATTACATGTTTTTCATTATTTGGCACTTTTATTCCCCAGTTAAAAGTAGTACGCGATACCGATAAATCTTTTAAACCCGATTTAACAAAGCTAATTACTTCGTTACGCCTTGATATAGGTCTGATAAAATCAGGGTTTGCTTCATAAAACTCAAGCAATTTATCCTGCCATTTTGAAAGATTAAAGAAATAGCTAGGCTCTTTAACCCATTCAACTGGAGCACCCGTCGGTGCTAAACCGTCCCTCGTAAGTTCCGACTCATCAAAAAAAGCCTCATCTCGCACTGCATACCACCCTTCATAAAAACCTTCATAAATAGTGCCGTTATCTAGTAATTTCTGCCAAAAAACAGCTACAGCTTTTTTATGTCTGTGTTCCGTTGTTCTGATAAAATCATCATTGGAAATATGCATAGCAGTCATCAGATGACGAAAACTCTCGGATGTTTGATCGGTAAATTTTTGTGGGTCAATATTTTTATTAATAGCTGCTTTTTCTACTTTCTGCCCATGTTCGTCAGTACCTGTTAAAAACATTACATCGAAACCTCGAAGTCGCATGAAACGAGCGATTACGTCACTTGCAACGCTAGTATAAGCATGACCGATATGGGGAATATCGTTAACGTAATATATAGGGGTAGTAATGTAGTAAGTATTGTTCATAAATGCTTTTTTATTAACTCATGTACTTCAAGTGGACTTAAATCTGAAGCTTTAATTGTTTTTATTCTCTCAGGAAATCTATTACTTAATTCTTTAAAGCAATAATAGATTTTTTTATAAAAATCTATACCTCTTATGTCAAATTTATTGTTCATATTTCGTGAATTGACTCTCTTAATAGCAGTATCCGGCTCTACGTCAATAAAAAACGTAATATCCGGCATAAGAGAAGGCATTAAAGTTTTGTGCAGATTATAAACTAAATCTATGCCGTTTTCTAGCTCTAATCCTTGATAACATACAGTTGATTCAATAAACCTATCACATATTACAATATGTCCCTCTTGTAGAGCTGGTATAATTTTCCGTGCCATATGATCATAACGTGCTGCCATAGCTTGTAATAGCTCGGACATGGGTAGTAATTCTTCATGTACTAGAATTTCACGCATTTTTTCGGCTACAATAGTACCACCGACTTCACGAGTTAAAATAACGGGAGTATTTTGAGATTGTAAATATTCATAGAGCATTTGAGATTGAGTAGATTTGCCTATCCCTTCCCCTCCCTCAAATGTAATAAACTTTCCTTGTTTCAAATTATTCATTCATTACAATTACTTTAAGCTATAACTTTATAATCATATCTCTTAAAAAAATATTTACAAGGAAGATTACATACTCATATACTCCTACAAAACGAAGCGCTGTTATACGAAGATCAACTTGGGAAAGAGTAATCGGTCTGTAAGCCGAGGAATATTAAACGTTCAGCATCCGAGGACTTACAAAGACATTGTCACCAATGTTCCAAATTCATCGAGTATAATACATTATAAATTTTAAATTATTAATATATGAATAATGCATTAAGTAAAAGGGATTTTTCGATCCTAATCGGTAATGCGATGGATCATTTCGATACTGCACTTTATGGGTTTCTTGCTCCGCTACTTGCTGGTATTTTTTTTCCGAATCATGATAAAGTCGTTGCTTTAATACTTACCTATAGTGTTCTTGCTGCGTCTTTATTTACACGTCTCATAGGCTCTTATTTTTTTGGCGTAATTGCTAAAAAATACGGCGGTGTTTTTGCTTTATCTTACTCTTTAATCGGCGTTGCTTTAACAACTAGCCTAATCGGTTTAATACCTTCACATGCTCAAATAGGCTGGCTTGCACCGCTATTATTAGTGTTGCTTAGAACGTTGCAAGGAGTATATTCCGAGGGTGAATGTGCCATTGCTAAATTATTTATTTTAGAGAATAAAGAAGAAAAAAAAGCGTTTAAAGCTTCTTACCTTTATCAAACATCTACTATGGTCGGTATTATTCTTGCTTCATTTATCAGTACTATAGTTTTAAATGTAGAGTATAATACATATTGGCGTTTATGTTTCATATTTGGCGGACTTACAGCACTGATAGGTTATTTTTTAAGAAAGCACGAGGATATTGTAGTCAAGCCCTCATTTTCATCCCGCGGCTTGACCACGGGATCCAATAAAAAAGATAAAATTACTTTACGTAATTTTTGGATACTGTGGTCAAGCCACGGGATGACACCTGGGTCCTCTCCTCGCAATGACGTAGTATCATCACTATTACAAGACTTAACTACAATTTGGAACTGTAAACTAAGTATCTTACGCATTAGTTTTGCCATAGGTTTCTCATATATGACTTATATAGTACCTTTCGTCTTTTTGAATAGTTTTATTCCGCTTATCACTGATATATCACTCGAAATAATGATGAAATTTAATACTGAGTTTCTGATTTTTGATATGATTATGATTCCGATAATAGGGCATCTAACAAAAAAGCTACATTACCTTAAAATACTAAACGGTACTCTTATTTTAATGAGTTTAAGCATAATTCCTTTATGGCTCTGCTTGAATAATGCATCTATATGGTATGTTAATTTTGTACGTATTTGGATTATAATACTCGGTGTCGGGTTCTTGGCACCTTTGAACTGCTGGCTAAATGATTTATTTAAAACTGCCGATAAATATATGTTAGTCGGTATCGGCAGTAGTATAGGTGCTTCATTAATCGGACGTCTTACTCCGTCAATCTGCCTAATGCTATGGCATGTAACCAGCAACTCTTTATCAATTGCGGTTTATATAACCGCAATATCGATGGTCACTTTATGGGCTGTTAGAGGAGTTGTTGCACAGGTCAATGTCATTCCTGCGAAAGCAGGAATCCAGTAAAACATATAAAAATTAAATTCTTATATGTTTTTTTACTAGAAATGTAATACTTACAGCAATATTAATGTTATTTTTATGGATTCCTGCTTTCGCAGGAATGACATCAAGAACATTATCTAATCCCTAACAAGACTGTTATTAGGAAAAGAATTTAATAAAACACCATACTCAAAACTAATCCGATATAATTATTAGCTCTGAATCTTGTCATACAATTGGCAGGATTTTCAATATCAAGAGTTGCTACTTGTAATATCAGTAAAATTAAAGCAGCTAAAATAGGTAAATAGTCGATATTATGGTTAGCCATTTTTGTTGCTAGAATAAATAACAATATAAAACCTATATAACATATATAAAGCCAAAGCTTAGAATGCTTGTTCTCTAAATATATACTTAACGATTTCACTCCTATTTTCTTATCATCTCTTATATCCATATATCCGTAAATCGTATCATAACCGATAGCCCAAAAACAGCATGCTAAATACATAATAATCGCTGCTATATCAAGTGTATCCTGAACTGCCGCATAAGCTATTAAGGCCCCTAGCTTAAATGTAAATCCCAAAAAGATTTGCGGGAAATAAGTAATACGTTTCATTAACGGGTATAGGCTAATCATTATTACCGCAAAAAAACCTATATATATAGCTGTTTTGTTTAAAAGTAGCAAAATACAAAGTGAGATAACGCTAAGAATAAAGAGTATCAAAATAGCATAAGAAACAGATAAAGCCTTGCTAGCTAAAGGTCGCTCTTTAGTCCTTGCGACATGCTTATCAAATTTTCTATCAAATATATCGTTAATAATACACCCGCTACTTCTAGCTGTTATACTACCTAAAATAAATAACGGTAATAAATGTATTAACTCCGTTCTTGAGGGGTTTGCAAGCAGTAACCCAAATAAAGCAGGAAAAAAAACCAGCAAATAAGCTACCAGCTTATCTGCACGCATTAATTTTAAGGTAAGCAAAAGTTTGTCCAGAATTAGCATATTAAACTTTAAATTTAAATAAATATGGATATTATAGATAATTTAAGATAAAATACGCCACGAAATAAAGCTACTAGATTTTTATGGCTAAAAAATTAAAACATGATTCATTAGTAAAAATAATAATGAATGACCCGGTAGCAGCACAAGAATTTTTGTAATATTATTTACCCGATGATTTTAATAGTAGATTTATCAAAAATAACGGTAGAACAAGAAAGCTACATTGAGGAATCTTTAAATAAGAAATATAGTAATATAAAATATAAAATTAGCACCAAAAGGATAAATTACCGCTAGTCTATAATTTAGTTATTTACAACGGTCAAGAAATTTATAATGCTCCAAAAAATCTGTGGAGTTTATTTACTGATAGTGTGATGGCAAAGAAATTAATGGCGGAAGATTATCAATTAGTAGATTTGCAAGCTATGACAGATGATGAAATCGTCAAGAAAAAACATTTAGGTATGCTAGAATATATGATGCAGCATATCCAATATGCAGGATATGATAAAACTATGGGAGAAGTTTTTAACAGAGTTTAAGCATATTATAATATTGGATAAAGAAAAAGGTTATATTTACCTAAGATCGTTCTTATGGTATACTAACGCAAAATTATCAAAACAAAAACAACCGGAATTAGTAGAAGTATTGGATACACATCTATTACCGCAAGATAAGGATACTAGAAAACTATCGCTGATACATATAGAGATGAAGGAAAGGTGCAGGGTATTGAGATAGGGAAAGCTGAGGGCGAACATAATAAGGCAGTAATTATAGCGAAGGAAATGTTCAGTCTGGACTTTAAAATTCCTGTTATTGCCAAAATTACAGGTCTTCAAGAAACTTTCGTTCGCTCAATTGTAAATAAGTACTTAATCATGCAAGCACCACTTGCACAAATCCTAAATATCCATATCCTCCCAAAGAAAAGCATCTATTGTCATAATCACATATAACCTTTATAATAATATTCTTGAATCAACTACAAAATCTATGAAAGAATTTCCAAAAAATTATAATTTTACCGAAAATGAAAAAAAGTGGCAGCAAATTTGGCAAGAAAAACAAATTTATGCTTATAATCCAAACGCTGCAAAAGAAGAAACCTATGTAATCGATACTCCGCCTCCGACAGTTTCAGGGCAGTTACATATCGGTCATGTTTATAGCTATACGCAAACCGACTTTATTGTACGTTTTCAGCGTATGATGGGTAAAAATATCTTTTATCCTATGGGTTTTGACGATAACGGGCTACCGACCGAGAGACTTGTTGAAAAGCAGAAACAGATCAAAGCTTATAATATGGATCGATCTGAATTTATAAAAATTTGCGAAGAGGTAGTAGAAAGTGAAGAAGAAAAGTTTAGAAGTCTATTTAACCAAATAGCTTTATCGGTTGATTGGAGTTTAGAGTACCAAACTATTAGTCCGTTATCACGAAAAATATCACAAATGTCTTTTCTTGATTTAGTACAAAAAGAAGAAATTTATCGTACTAATCAACCGATTTTATGGGATCCAGTAGATGGTACAGCTCTTGCCCAAGCCGATATTGAGGATAAGGAAAAAACCTCTTTCATGAATTATATTACGTTTAAAACCGAGCAAGGAGACCCGCTTACTATAGCCACTACCAGACCTGAGTTATTACCGGCTTGCGTAGCCGTATTTTATCACCCTGACGATGGACGTTATAAGCATCTAGCAGGTAAATCAGCTATAACCCCACTTTTTAATGAGCAAGTTCCACTGCTTACTGACCCTTTAGTACGACAAGATAAAGGCACGGGACTGGTAATGTGCTGTACGTTTGGTGATCAAACGGATATTACTTGGTGGAAGACGCATAATCTACCTTTAAAAACTATTATCACTAAAAAAGGTACAATAGACTTCCAACATGAAACTTCTATAGATGGGTTGAAAATTAAAGAAGCTCGAACAAAAATAATAGATATTTTAAAAGAACAAGAGTTGCTTATTAAACAAGAAGACATCACTCATACCGTTAAATGTGCCGAGAGGTCAGGTGCTCCTCTTGAGATACTAACTGTACCGCAATGGTTCGTTAAAACTATATCACATAAAGAAGAATTGCTTAAAAGAGCGAATGAGTTAAATTGGCATCCTAAACATATGAAGATTCGTTTAGAGAATTGGATTAATGCCATTAGTTGGGATTGGTGTATAAGTAGGCAGCGTTATTTTGGTGTGCCTTTCCCTGTTTGGTACTCTAAAAGAGTAGGTGAGGAAGGAAAAATCTTATATGCCGATGTTACGCAGCTACCTATCGATCCGTTAAAAGATTTACCTATGGGTTATAGTAAAGAAGAAGTAGAACCTGATTATGACGTAATGGATACTTGGGCAACAAGTTCCGTTTCGCCTCAACTTTCTACTCATGGGATTTCTGACGATTTCGCTGTTAATAAAGATAGGCACGATAAATTATTTCCGATGGATTTAAGACCTCAAGCACATGAAATTATCAGAACTTGGGCGTTCTATACTATTTTAAAAGCTCATTTACACCAAAATACTTTGCCGTGGAAAAACATCATGGTAAGCGGTTGGTGTTTAGCTGAAGATCGAAGTAAAATGTCAAAATCTAAGGGCAATGTTTTAGTTCCTGAAAAACTGTTAGAACAATATGGTTCCGACGTGATACGTTATTGGTCGGCAAATTCAAAGCTAGGTGCTGATACCGCCTATTCTGAAGACGTTATGAAAAACGGCAAAAGGCTTGTTAACAAGCTATGGAATGCCGCTAAATTTGTTTTTATACATTTTGATAAACTGAAAGGTGAAGATAAAAAAGCGAGTTTACTCGATATTAAAGAAAAAATCACTAACGAGTTTGATAAATGGATGGTTAATAAGCTAGTGGAATTAGTTAAGCTAGCTACAAATGAGTTACAAAACTACGAATATGCAAATGCTATGCATCTGACGGAAAAATTCTTTTGGGTGGTATTGTGTGATAATTATTTAGAAATAAGCAAAACAAGAAGCTATGATGAGGAACACAAAAATCCACAAGGACAATATAGTAGCATATTAACTTTATATCATGTTATGCAAACGTTACTGAAACTATTTGCACCTTTCATGCCGCATATTACCGAAGAATTATACCAAATATTATATAGTGAAAATTCTATTCATGTTAAAGGTAGCTGGGTTAATTACAGTGACTTAAATTATGAAATCAATGCAAAAGGAGCAGAAGGGCTGCTTGAAATACTAGATATCGTCAGAAAATTCAAAGCTGAGAAGAATCTATCTATAAAAACTCCAATAAAATTGCTTGAAGTTAGCGGCATAGTATTATCTGCAGAATTAACAGAAGATTTAAAAAACGTCACATCGGCAGAAGAAATACAATTTGAGATGAAAGATGATAAAATTAAAGTCAATATTATCCTTTAAAAATATTATAGGTTTAATATTAATTATATTTGCCGGGATATTTTTTTATGCTTATATATTAGAACATGACTGGCGATATGTAACCTTAAGTGATGAACAAGTAAAAAAATACAGGATTAGCGAGAAAAAAGCTATTGCCCTTTATCAGTTAATGAAAGACACTCATGAGCTACTTGGTAAGAATAATATTAATTATTGGATAGACAGCGGCACTCTGCTTGGAGCCGTTAGACATCAAGGCATAATTCCTTTTGACGATGATTTAGATATCGGCATTATGCATGAAGACGAAATACGTTTGCAACAAATATTACCGCAATTTGAGCAACTCGGTTATACTGTTTCCTATAAGAGAACTTATAATATATGCAAAAAAGCTTGTTTAGATATTTTCATTTTTCATAAAGAACAAAACAAATTTATATATACTAATTTAGCGGTTCGAAATAAGTATCCGAAGATTTCATTTTATGATAATGAATTATATCCTTTAAAAAAATATAAATTCGGTAGTATAGAGGTTTACGGTCCCGCTGATCCTATAGGAAATCTAAATAGGCAATATCCAGAATGGGATAAGTATGCAGTGATAGAGCAGTCCCATAGCTTACATTTACCTTTTTTATCAAATATCGAGAAAAAAACTCAATTTATATTAACGCCGGAATTGTTAAAACCGGCTCAGCCTTTTAGTCCTTTAGAGGATAGAATAAACTTTTAAACAAATTGAGATAAAAAAGTCATAACCGGTTGTTTTATATAGATTAAAAAATATTATATCAGCAGGGGAAATGTAATTTAAGATTCAAGATGATAAAATTAAAGTCAATATTATTCTTTAAAAATATTTTACGCTTAATCCTTACTATTTTCGTCGGTATATTGTGTTATGCTTATCTACTAGAACATAATTGGCGATATGTAACCTTAAGTGATGAACAAGTAAAAAAATACAGGATTAGCGAGAAAAAAGCTATTGCCCTTTATCAGTTAATGAAAGATACTCATGAGCTACTTGGTAAGAATAATATTAATTATTGGATAAACAGCGGCACTCTGCTTGGAGCCGTTAGACATCAAGGCATAATTCCTTTTGACGATGATTTAGATATCAGCATTATGCATGAAGACGAAATACGTTTGCAACAAATATTACCGCAATTTGAACAATTAGGATATCGTGTTAAACATAATAAAATTTATGTAATTTGCGGAGAAAGATGCTTAGATATTTTCGTATTTCATAAAGAAAATGATAAATTTGTTCATTTTAATCAAAGTATGCGTAATAAATATCCAAATGATTTTTTTTATGATTATGAGCTATATCCTTTAAAAAAATATAAATTTGGTAGTATAGAAGTATATGGGCCATCTGAATATAAAGAGAATTTGAATAGACAATATCCAGAATGGGATAAATATGCAATAATATACAGCCCTCATAGCTTACATTTACCTTTTTTATCGAATATCGAGAAAAAAACTAAATTTATATTAACGTCGGAATTGTTCAAACCGGCTCAACCACTCGGACCGCTAGAAGATAAAGTGAATATAGTCAATTCAGCTACATTTAGTGGTATGTGCGAGGATACAGCTTATCATTAAATGTCGAATTGGTAATGACTATTTCGATATAAGCAACGAAATAGTCATATGATTTACATTTGCCTAGATTACCTTTTTTGCAAAAATTCATATCAAACAAGTTGAGATAAGAAAGTAATAGCCGGTACTATCCATAAACCCGGTTTATCAAAGCGAGAGTCCGAAATGGCTTGTTTATTTTGAATTACTTGAAAACTAAACTCAGGGTTAAGTAATTCATGAAAATATTTTAAGCTTGAAGAAATGGTTGAGTCACTTACTTTTGCTTCCACTAAAATCCACGGTTGGTTATCTTTTGTTATTACTAAATCGACTTCACGTTTTTGTTTATCACGCAGATAGTATAAACCAAAATCACCAAACCCTGTTTCGTTCTAAAAATATACGGCTTTTAAAAGGTGAGAAGCTACAAGATTTTCAAATCTCGTTCCTATATCTTTTATTTGCGATCAATCCCAAAGGTAAATTTGGGGCTCTTTTATCAAACTTTTTACAACATTTTTAGACCAAGGTTTGATAGCAAAACAATAATAATGCTTTTCTAGCAAAGAGAGCCATCTTCTTATTGTTTGGTCTGAAACTCTAACTTTGTTAGCAAGGTTTGTATAGCTTATAAATGAGCCTACTTGCTCATTTATAATGCTAGCAAGTAATTCTAACGCACAAATATTGTTGATATCTTCAGTATTTCTTACATCTTCTCTAAATAATTGCTCGAATCTTTGATTACTCCATATTCTATGAAATTTAGCAGTTGCTTTTAAATAACTTTCTGCAAATCCTCCAAAATTTATTAAAGCTTCATATTCATCTATAGTGATATTTTTGGGGCTTTTTAATCAATATCATTATCAAAATTTTTAGCTATTTCAGATACCGATAACGGATGCACGGTTAAACTTATATAACATCCTATTAGGCTATCACCGCCTTTTTTATATATATTTAATTTGGCACTACCTGTTATAATAAATTCAATATTTTCTCCGAATTTATCATAAAATCCTTTTACAAGATTTTTCCAATCTTTATATTTATGAATTTCATCTAATATTAAGCACGGTTTCTTATCGGATATAGTAGAAAGTAGATTTTTAAAAAGTTCGGTGTGTTTGTTGAAGATTTTATTTCTATCTTCTAGATAATCCCAATTTAGGTAAATTGAATTAGGATTAGGCTTAATTACTTGTTTTGATATTGTAGTTTTTCCTACTTGCCTTGCTCCGCTTATATAAATACAAGCTTACCGTAATTTGTTAGATATTCTTCAACTTGCTTCTTATATAACCTATCCATTATAATATTTCTATAAGTTTATAAAAATATTATAGGCTAATATCGAAATAGTCTGACTTGTAGTATTGAAATTGAGCATTGCCTAGAAAAAGTTGTTTTATAGTTTAGCCTTCCGCTGTCATTCCCACGAAAGCGAGAATGCTTTGTTGCGTGGACCAGTTTCCTAATTGTCATCCCGCGACTTGATCGCGGGATCCAGTTTAAAACATTAAAATTTTAGTATTTTAAGTTGTGTTTTTGGATATCGTGGTCAAGCCACTGCATAACACCGAACGGGTTTTGCGGTCCACACAACAAGACCTGCGCAGGCATGACATAAAACGAGCCATGCAACAACACCTGCAGTAACTCACAATGACTATATCAACCTTTTCTAGGCAATGCCAAAATAATTAGTGCAAATTATGCGGTACTTTAGTATTATTTAACATTAAACTTTGCTTCATTCTATGTCTTATTTATTACCCACTATTATAACTACGCTACTTATTTTATTAGCGCTAATAATTTGGTTTTATGTAAAAACTCAAACCTTAAGGACACAGCTACAATTTTTATCAGAACAGAATCTAGAAATTAGCAATAACAACCAATTATTAAATCAAGAACAGATAGGATATTTACAGAAAATTGAGCAATTGCAGTGTAAAATAGAATATCAAGCACAGACTATTAAGGATTCAGAAAAAATAAGAGAAGAGTCATTTTCATCGGCTAAAGCTGCGTTATTTGATTTAGGTCAAGATTTGTCTAAACAATTAATAGAGATACATAAAATGGAAAACACGGCGGCAAGAGAGCTAGCCGAGAAAAATATCGCTACTGCTTCAGGAAAATTTAATAGTGAGTTTGAACGGTTAATTACGATGGTGGGAGCATTAAATAAAGATATAGAGCAATCAAAAGGTACGGTTGATTTGATAAAACAGTCTCTGCTTTCTCCGATCGGGGCGGGGCTACTTGCTGAGATTACCCTTGAGAATATCTTAAAATCTTCAGGCTTACGTCCTAATTTAGATTTCATTATGCAATACGGTCTAACTACATTAGATAGCGGAAAGCTAAGACCTGATGCACTCATTTTTCTTCCTTCCGGTAATTTAATGGTTATTGATTCTAAAGCTTCAAAGTTTCTTGTAGACAAGCAAGATAATAACATGAGTCTTAATAAAACTATGAATTACCATTTAAAATCTTTGGCGAATAAAGAATATGCCGCAAATATTTTAACTAATCTCAACAAAAAGGATCAGAGCTTTAACAATGTTATGACTTTAATGTTTTTGCCGACTGAACAAGCGGTTGAGAAAGTTATTGCAGCCGACCCTGAATTTTTACAAAAAGCTTGGGGCTGTAATATCTTTCCGGTAGGACCTAGCGGCCTTATGAATATGCTATCATTTGCAAAATTTCAAATTACCGATCATCGCCGCTCAGAAAATTATAAGGTAATCATTGAAGAAGTGAGAAAGCTATTAAGCTCCATCGGTACTATGGCAGATTATTCTCAAAAGATCGGTAATAACCTGCATAATATGGTTACTAATTACGATAAATTTGCTGCCTCGTTTAATCGTAATTTTATGTCAAGAGTAAAGAATATTCAAAAACTCGGTATTGATTCAGGGAATAAAGCAATGCCGGCTACCTTAGAGCGTTATCAAATCGTTTCCTCTAAATCTGAGATTATTGAAGTGGAAGCAGAAAATCCACCACAAATAGCAGAAAAATTATAAATAAATTTTTCTCGTAATAGGTAATTTAAATGTTAAAAAAAACTTTCCATAATCTGTATAGCCATATTGTTACTATGTGTAAGCATATAAGATTAAAGCTCCTAAAAAAGAAAACAAACATGCTATAAGAGTGAGTTTTATTAATATTTGGCCGGCTTTACAATAGACGAGCTACCGATGATAAAAGAAATCATTGAAGAAAACGGACAAACAATTGTTATAGATCATAACAATTATGACCTTATTATTGATAGTGTTTTTGGTCAAAGCACTATTAGTAATAACGATAGTATAAAGATATTTTTTACCGGTGAATCGGTTAGACCAAAGCTAGAAAATTATGATATATCTATAGGTTTTGATTATATAGATCATCCAAATTATATAAGAATACCTTTATATTATATGTATTGTACTAATGACATCAGTACTTGCATATAAACGCTCAAAATACAATCCGAACAAAACGTATTTTGCTTGTTTCTTAGTCTCTAACGGTATAGAAGAGCCTGAGAACGACGGCTGCATAGCAAGAAATCGATTTTTTCATAAATTGTCGCTGTATAAAAAAGTAGTAAGCGGCAGTAAATATTTAAATACTGAATCTACAATTATACCAAAAGAAAAAACTCGTGAATGGTTATCTAAATGTAAATTTGTTATTGCTTTTGAAAATAAAACATCTGAGGGGTATGTTACTGCAAAACCTTTTCAAGCTTATTTAGCAGGAGCAGTACATATTATATATTATGCAGATAAAAGTTATATAAAAGATGTAAACCCTAATTCAGTAATATTTGCTAAAGATTATTCAGAAGAAGATTTATATAATTATATTATTTCTGTTGGTAAAGATGATGAAAAATATTATAAGATATATAATAATAAGATTGTACCGGCTTTAGAAAATAATTACATCGCAGTAAAAGAAAAATTAAGAAAAAAATTACCTCTATTAAATACAAATTAAAAACTATTTTTATAATATCAATTATAATTATTTGTTTATCATTGCTTTTTATATTTTTAAAAACTTATCAAATAGGTTCTTGCTCCACTTGAAGAAACGGTTATAATTTATCTATAACAGATTCAGGGGGAAAAAGATTTACCGGATTAGATGTAAAAAATAACCCTGCTCTTTTATCCCTTAATAACGGTTATACTGTACTTTGTCCTTCGGAAAATATAAATTATTATTCCGATAGCAAAATATTAAATCATACTTTAACGGCAGGTGAACTCGGTTGTTATTGTAACCATAGAGAAATTTGGCTTAAAATGGTTAAAGACAATATACCTTATGCTCTAATAATAGAAGATGATGCTATACTAAATGACGATTTCCGTAATAAATTTTTAACAATGCTTAAGCATTTACCTACCGACTGGGATTTAATTTATTTGTCCTTGTCACATTCTAAAAACAAAATATTTTATAATATTTACAACAATCCGTATTTAAAGAAGATAGGTCATAGTGGTTACTTTAATACAACTACAGGTTATTTGATACACTTAAAAGCTGCTCAAAAACTTCTTGAATATAGCAAAAACTTTACTTTAGAGATTGATAATGTACCAAGCTTTTATGCATAGCGAAGTGCAGTCCTATGTCACCTCGCCTTTTTTAATATATGCAACACTTAATTCTGAAGATTCAATTATATTTGAAATGGGAAGAGCACATTAAATAACGTAAATTTTACAACCTTAATAGAGGTTTTGTGGACATTTCTAAAAAGATTTAATTTTGGCTATTTTTTGCTGCAAAATAGCAAATCAATTAGCAGTGTCCACAAAACCTCTAAGCATGGTACTTCTTCTGTAGGATCAATATCAATAACTGTATCATCGTTTGTGCCTGAGGTAACCTTATTAAGCCAAGTAAGGGTAGTAGCGGTTTTCTTGGCAATATTCTTGCCTGCACTACTAATTGCCTTGCCGACATTGAAATCCGATATAACAGTTGTTAAAACATCTATTAAAGTTGCAAGACTTAAGAATTTTAAATCTTTAATAGACTCAAACATTATTAAAGGTACTATCGCTAGGATCAATCTTGCCGTATCATTATAGTAAAACTTTTGAAAAAACACATCATTAGTTAATGTTTTGTTGGTGATATTTTCTATAACTTTATTGCCATAATATGTTGATACTAATATAAAGAAGCAAGACGCATGAATTTAACAGAAGTTGATGCATAAAACATTGGATCTTCATAAAATGCTAATGCTGGAAAATAAAAACAGATATAATCCAAAATCAGTGTGGCTATTGCCGAACATATAGCAGTACTCTTCCATCCATGATAGATACTAATGTCTGATTCAATATTGTTAAAATCTATATCTTGATTGGTAAGTTTATTATATATTGCCTGAAGTTTTATTTGCGTATTCTTATCTGTTTTGGAATGTTTATATAGTAACTGAAAATATGGTTTAATTTCTTCAGCTGTAAATTGCTTATGCTCAATTAAAGCCGGTACAATTTTATCATGCAAAAATTTAATTAATTTATTTTGCATAAAATTTGTAACTTTACTTTGTTCTTCTACTACTCCTGCAACTGTATACCATCGTAAAGCCCGTATATACAATTATACGATTAATAGTATCATTATTTAATAAATCAATAGGCTGCAACCCTAATTTAGCAGCATATCTAAAACAAATCGCAGTTGTATTTCATCATTAGCAAAGCTTGGAGTATGATCAAATAAAAATTTAACATCTTCAGCATTGTCATTGTTATTTTCTAATGCTTGAAACATATTATTATTCATCTCTTTAGTTTGTCTATTTGATAAGACCGTACCGGGAAAGATACTAAAATTTGTAACATCACAAGGTTAATGGTCGGTAAAGCACATAATTCATACCAAGGATCCTTTTCGTCAATTACATATGAACGTAAAGCAATTACACCCACTATAAGAGAAACATAAGTAATTGCTATTTTACCTGAATGATTACTAACTAAAGCTGATTTTTCGGTTAACCAAAAAGCAATTTTGTGATCTTCATTATACTTATCACTAGCTTTTTCTATTCTAGTAAGACTTTGCTCTAATGAATTAAGATAATTTGCAAAATTTAAATGAGCTTTTTTTACTATATTAAACTCGTTTTCATACGAGGAAGGCACATTTAAAGTATTTGTAAGTAATATTGCTTTAGCTATATAGCGATATAAAAAATATTCTCTCGTCAGAGGATATGCCATAGCATCGATTTCTTTGGCTGCTTTAATCAAGTGTTCAGATTGATCTAAATTATTTTTTAAAAACACTTGGACTTTAGTAATTAGGGTACTAAAATCTAATGAATTTATATCCCCTATATCATCTAGCATAGCATCAATGATATTCTTGTTTTCTACTCCTATTAACTTCTGTAGAAAAATGATCTCGATTATTTAGCTCTTCAAAACAATGGCTCCATTGAGAATGATCAATATTATTATCTTGATACTTTCCGGTAGCAGCTACTTTACTTAACATTGTTTCTAAAGATTGAGTATAAATTAAACTTTGATCTAGTGTCAGTAGATCTTTAAAATTTTTATCACAGAACCATATTTTCCATACCTCACCTAAATTAAAACTAGCAAGTGCTGTAGTAGTTTTCCATAATCTTACGCCTAAATTTGATATATCATTATAATATTGTATTATTATAGTTTATTACTCATAATTTTAATTAAATAAATATTAAAAATATAAACATCTTTTAATATTTATTCAAATCTTTTATATATAATCATTTATAATCTTTAATTATTTTAACATTAAAGTCACACACGAGCAACCCCAGTTTATGATAAGAGAGAAGAGGATTGGGTTATAAAAGTTTTTAACCAAAAAAACAATAGTTGTGGACATAACATATCCTTTTTTATCTTCTATTGGCAACAGGATCTGAGTAATGATATAAAAAATATCAGTACCTAAATCGTTTATATTATAATGAGAATACTAGTAACAGGAGCTAACGGCTTTATTGGATCATATATTACAGCTGAATTATTAAAGAATAATTAATAAAGTAATATGCTGTGTTAGAGATGTTGAATCGACCAGGAAAAATTCCCTACTGCAGAAGTGATATACTGTGATTTTAATATAGACCTAACACCACAAAGCTGGATAAATAGATTAAATAACATAGATATAGTTATTAATGTATCAGGTGTGTTAACGTCTAGTAATGCAATAATATTGGCAATGTTCATGTCAATGATCCAAAGGCTCTATTTAAGACTTGCACCCTTACTAACGTACAAAGAATTATTCATATTTCAGCTCTTGGAATAGATAATGAAAAAAACACTGCTTATGCTTTAACTAAAAAAGCAGCTGAAGAATATGTACAAAAATTAGGAATATAGACTGGATAATTTTACAACCGTCTCTTGTTTACGCAAGGAGTTGTTATGGTGGTACCTCGCTATTTATTAGGGCTCTTGCGCAACATTACAGTATTTTATTCCTTTAATAGGTGATGGTTTACAACAATTTCAACCTATTCATATTGATGATTTAACGAAAGTAATTATTCACTGTATAGAAAGGGAAGGAAAAATCCACACATTATTAAAAATAGTTGGACCAGACATAGTGAACATGAAGGATATCTTGCTTGGATTCAGAAGATGGCTTGGAGTCATGGAAGACTAATAAACATTCCTTTAATATTCATTAAAATAGCAGCTAAATTAGAAGATTGTCTCAAAATAGGACCCCTTAATTCTACTGCGTATAATATGTTACTTCAACCTAATATTGCTGATAAAAAAGATTTTATCGATTTTACTTCTATAATCCCTAGAAACTTGCAACAAGGTTTTGCAACCAAACCTTTAACCGTACAATCCATATGGCACGCTAGGCTTTATTTTTGTCTTAGGACTATTTTGGATAATGACAAGAATTATTTCAAGCATTTTTGTTTATGATGCTAGTATGCAAATTATAATATCACTAGGATTTGATAAACAAATAGCACCTTACATATTATATGGAAGCTGCTTTACAGATATTATTCTTAGAATTCTACTAATTATCAAAAATAAACTAAATAGGATATGTAGTTTACAAATTTTATTAATACTAGCTTATACTCTACTATTAACATATCTTAAGCCAATATTGTGGCTAGATCCGCTTGGTCCGATATTTAAAAATATTCCAGTAATATTACTTACTTTAGTATTCATGGCAATAGAACGAGATAAATAATGGATTATCTTTTTATAAAAACTATGCATATTATTAGCTCTACCACTTTATTTGGTACTGGAATTGGTACTGCTTTTTTTTATGTGGTGGGCAAATAAAACCGGTGATTTGACTGCAACGGCATATGCAACTCGCACTACAATAGCTGATCTTCTTTTTACTACTCCAACTGTGATAATTCAACCGGTTAGCGGCATAATATTAGTAAATATGCTTGTCTATAATTATTTTGATTTATGACTTACCTTCACTTATATCGGATACATAATCGCCGGTAGTTGTTGGCTTCTGGTGGTATGGATTCAAATTCCACTATGAAATATGGCACTTGAAGCATTAAAACCGCAAATTCCCCTACCGGAAAAATATTATAAATTATTTAAATTATGATTCTACCTAGGCTGGCCGGTATTTATCAGTTTGAGTATTATTTTTTTCTTAATGGTATTTAAACCGCTATAATACTAGTTTAGGATAAATTTTATACCAAATTAGTATTGTCCCGTGGTCAAGCCGGCGTTGTTGTGTGGATACCCACCCATCATTGCAAGCAGTCGTAGGTCTTGTTGCATGCTTCTCTATGTCATTCCCGCGTAGGCGGGAATCCAGTAAAACATATAAAAAACTTGTGTTGTATATGTTTACTTTATCACATGTGTAACTTCTTACATCAATATTGAAGTTATTTTTCTGGATTCCCGCCTACGCGGGAATGACATAGAGAAGCAATAATATTTACGCCGGTATATCTGTAATAATCGGTTGTTTTTTGTTTGATTTTGTAGAAATGAGAGAGGTCATTATCGGTTCGACTAAGCCGTTAACTACCTCTTTTGTAATAGTAACACGCTGTTTTTTTAGCTCGGCAACTTTAT
Source organism: Rickettsia conorii str. Malish 7 (assembly GCF_000007025.1). NCBI lineage: Bacteria > Pseudomonadati > Pseudomonadota > Alphaproteobacteria > Rickettsiales > Rickettsiaceae > Rickettsia > Rickettsia conorii. The sequence goes on from NC_003103.1 coordinate 989,393, forward strand.
ACATACTATCAAGCAAAAGATGCTCAAGTATTGAACGAAGTCCTCTTGCTCCCGTCTTTTTAGCTAGAGCTTTTTCGGCAATAGTTTCTAAGGCTGAATAATCAATTACAAGCTCAGCATCATCAAGCTCAAATTGTTTCTGATATTGCTTTACTATGGCGTTCTTAGGCTTAGTTAAAATTGTAATTAAAGCTTCTTTGTCTAACTCATCTAAAGTAGTAACGATAGGTAATCTACCGATAAATTCAGGAATTAAACCGAATTTAGTTAAATCCTCAATCTCTAGGGATTTAAGAATTTCACTATTATTTTTCTCTTTATCTATATTTACGTTAGCTGCAAAGCCTATAGAACTATGATTAGTTCTTGAGGTTATAATGCTATCAATCCCCATAAAAGCACCACCACAAATAAATAAGATATTTGAAGTATCTAACTGTACGAAATCTTGTTGTGGGTGTTTCCTACCGCCTTGAGGAGGCACGGAAGCAACTGTTCCTTCCATAATTTTAAGTAATGCCTGCTGTACTCCTTCACCCGATACATCCCGTGTAATAGAAGGATTCTCCGATTTACGGGCAATTTTATCAACCTCGTCAATATAAATTATACCTTTTTGTGCTTTTGCTATATTAAACTCAGATGCTATCAATAAACGCAGTAATATATTCTCAACATCTTCACCGACATACCCGGCTTCCGTTAAAGAAGTAGCATCCGCCATAGTAAAAGGTACGTCTAAAATTTTAGCAAGCGTTTGAGCAAGTAAAGTTTTTCCTGAACCGGTAGGACCGATCAGTAAGATATTCGACTTATTAAGCTCAACGTCATTATTGCCGGATTGTACATATTCAAGCCTCTTATAATGGTTATAAACCGCTACTGCTAAAATCTTTTTCGCTTGATCTTGCCCAACTACATAATCATTTAGAATGCCACATATTTTTTGCGGCGTTGGAATTGAAGAAGTAATTTGCTTTAAAGCAACTTTATTTTCTTCTTTCATAATATCTGTACATAAATCTATACATTCATCACAAATAAATACTGCAGGACCTGCTATCAGTTTTTTTACTTCATGTTGTTTTTTACTACAAAACGAACAAATCAATGCTTTTTTATCAGCTTCTACTACCATTAACTTTCTTTTTTATGTTTATTTTAACAATTCTTACTATAGTACTCTTGCGTATATATAATAATCTTTATGCTCATTTGCAACTATTTCGTATTTTTTAAGAATTCCTTCCCTAGCAAAACCGCATCTCTCAAGAAGATTAATTGAACGAAAATTATCAGTAATTACTGTTGCTTGTACTCTTATAATACCAATATAATCAGCAAATTTTAAAATATTCTTTATAGCTTTTAACATCATACCTTGACCCCAAAAATTAGGATCTAGATCATAACTTATTTCTGCTCTATGATGCTCTAGATTTATTATATTAAAACCGGCAGTACCTATTAATTTATTATCGTCTTTAATGGCAATTCCCCAATAAAAACTTCTATGATTTTTATATAAACTAGACCAATAACGTATTTCCTCTCCAGCCTCTTCTACGTCTTTAGGCCTATTGCTATCAGTTATATAAATAGCCATTTCCGGCTTACTCATATAATTAAAATAATCTTGTGCATCCTCCGCGGCTAACTCTCGTAAAACTATATCGTTTAAATCAAGCACAGGAAAAGAGGCATATAAATGTCCTCTATTTATCATATATACTAACTATTTTGCTGTATAATATAAATATTACATATTCATATTATACAGAAGATTTTTAAATAATGAGTATACCAGGTGAACAATGGTTTCCACCTTGTATACAAATTTACTTCATATTATTTTATTATTAATTTTTATATATCTATAATTATACATACTTAATCGGGTCTTGTACATTATTCTTTTTAAAAGCATCAAGTCGTGCAATGCATGATAGACATTGACCACAAGATAAACCGTCTTCTGTTGGATCATAACATGATATTGTTTTACTATAATCTACTCCAAGCTCAAGCCCTTTTTTAATTATTTGCTCTTTGGTCATATTTATTAAAGGAGCATGGATAGTAATTTTTTCTCCATTTACTCCTACCCTAGTTGCTAAATTTGCCATTGCTTCAAAAGATTTTATATATTCAGGACGACAATCAGGATAGTTAGTATAATCATTAGTGTGTACCCCAATAAAAATATCTCTAGCTCCTATAACCTCAGCAACTCCTAGTGCGTAGCTTAAAAATATTGTATTACGTGCCGGTACATAAGTAACCGGTATGTCACTTGGTAATTGATCTGTGTTTTGAAATTTTGGTACATCTATATTATCATCAGTCAATGCAGAACCGATAAATGACTGCAAATCAATATTAATAACCCTATGTTGTTTTACATTATAATCTTTAATTAATCCTTGGATTTTTTGGACTTCCAGACTATTGCGTCTATGATAATTAAAACTTAGAGCATAAATTTCATAATCCGTTTTGCTCACTATCTCAAGAACCGTAGTAGAATCAGGTCCACCGCTTAATAAAATAACTGCTTTTTTTTTCATTGTTTTACCGATAAAGTTAATTTTTGAGATACTAAAGCATTTAAACTAATTTTTGCTCTAAGTGCTTCAAGTACTAAAGCTCGATGCACACGTTTATCTACTCTAACATTAAACTGTCCGCTATACTCTTTCCTAGACGGAGCTAAGGGGATAGATTGATTATGACTTATATAACTTTCTTTCATTAAAGTCCAAGCTTGTTGTAATTCTTGCAGTGCTTTTTCAGGCGAATTGCCAAAAGCTGATACATTCGGTAGCTCTTCAAACCTTGCTAGCCAATCTCCATCCGTATCTTTAAAAAGTTCTATAGTAAACCCATCAAATGTATCATTTGTTTTCATCTTCATTTCCTTTTGCAAAGTTTAAAAATGGTCGAACTTGATATTCTTTTTCCATATTGCCAAAAGTGTGAATAGATAACCTATTTCCTTTGGACAAGTACCAAATCTGATGGCTACCTTTTTGCCTATCTTTAACCCAACCGCACTTAGTCATTAAAGTATGAATCAGAGAAACTGAATCCTTTAGGATTTTGTTTAGCTTTCTTTATTTATAAGTTTTATATACTGATTCATGTTGTCACTATATATAGTTATAATATATAAGGCAAATAATATATGTTAATACAATAAATATTCTTGACTACCTCCTTCTGATAATCTAAATTTATGTTGTTAATTTATGGCGGGTGTAGCTCAGTTGGTTAGAGCATCAGGTTGTGGTTCTGAGGGTCGCGGGTTCGAATCCCGTCACTCGCCCCATATTTTGGAATTGTTGTGTGGTTACCAAATCATCATTGCGAAGAAAATTACAAAGTAATTGACGAAGCAATCCAGTAAAAAATGCTAAAATTAGTACTTTTTTGTTATTTTTCTGGATTGCCACGTCGCTTCGCTCCTTGCAATGACGATTTGACATCCATGCAACAACGCCTACAGTCGCTCGCAATGACATTTTTTTCTTATGGATATCAAACTTTTATATAGACTAGCTAAATATCTAAGGTGCTATAAAAAAGATTTGATCATCGTTATGATCTCTTTACTTAGCGTATCAGCTTCATTATTACTAATCGGTAGTGTTTTTAGAAATTTAGTTGATAAAGGCTTGAGCAAAGACCATATTTCATCGGTTGATAACTCTATATTATATATTTGTTTATTAATTATCATCTTAAGTATTGCTAGTTTTTTTCGTTCATATTTTATCAATAATGTTGCTGAAAAGGCAGTTAATCAAATAAGAAAAGAAGCTTATAGTAATTTAATTAATTATGAAATTGAAGAGTTTGAAGAACTAAAAATCGGCGATATAATTTCACGCCTAACAAATGATATAGATCAAATATCTACTCTCATCGTTAATTTCTTATCTTTTTTTATTCGCAATTCGGTGATGCTAATTGGCAGCATTACATTAATGTTTTTTGAAAGCTTTAAACTCGCTTCTATAGTAATTATTACCATTCCTATCTTATTAATTCCTTTAATTAAATTCGGCAAGCATGTTAAGGTTTTATCTAAAAAAGCTCTAGAATCTAAGTCACTTTTAGCATCGGATATTAATGAAACTTTTAATAATATTAGAGCTATTTATGCTTTTAACCATCAAATAAACAAAATTGCCGATTTTGACACTAAATTACAAAACTATTTAATATACTGCAAAACCCGTTTAAAAATTCGTGCTTTATTCTTTGCGATTTCAATAGCCGTTATATTTCTTGCGATTACTTTAGTCGTTTGGATCGGAGCTTCAGATATAGTGAAAGGTCATTTATCTGCGGGACAAATTATCTCGTTTATTTATTATGCGATTATCGCCGGAGTTAGCTGTGGCGGTATTTTTGAGCTACTAAGCGAAATGCATTTACCTGTTACAGCCCTTGAGAGAATAATTACAATTATAGATAAGACACCTATAGCACATAATAATTATTTAGAATTAAATAATTCCGATCCAATCTCGATAGAATTCAAAAATGTTGATTTTACCTATCATTCAAGACCTAATTTAAGGATTATTAATAATATGTCTTTGAAGATAAATGCCAATAAGTTTCTTGGTATTGTAGGTAGATCAGGTGCAGGAAAAAGTACTGTGATACAGTTACTGCTGCGTTTTTACCGGCAAGAAAACGGCACTATCCTTATTAACAATCAAGATATAACTCTTTTAAATCCTGCTGAAATTCGTAAATTAATTGCCTATGTTCCTCAAGAGGCTAGCATTTTTTCCGGCACTATAAAATCAAATATTATATTCGGTAATAATGAAGCAAGCGACGACGAAATAAATGAGATAATAAAAATTACAGGAATAGAAGAATTTGCTGCTAAACTTCATGACGGTATAAATGCTAAAATCGGTGAAAGAGGGGTTAGATTATCAGGAGGACAGAAACAAAGAATAGCTATTGCTAGAGCATTACTACGCATGCCGCAAATTTTGCTTCTTGATGAGGCAATGAGTGCTTTAGATACGATGAGCGAACAGAAATTACTAGAGTCTATAAAAAAAATAATGAGAGGGAACATTATTATATCAATTGCCCATCGAATTAGTAGTATAGAATCAGCTGATTATATTTTAGTCATAGATAAAGGAGGAGTAGTCGCTGAAGGATCACATAATGATTTATCTAAAAACTCAGAAATTTATCGAAATATTTGCAGAGAGCAGTTAACAATATAAAGGGGTATGTCATTCCTGCGAAAGCAGGAATCCAGTCAACCTTAATGTCATACCACGACTTGAGCGTGGTATCTTAGGGCATAATCTGTGACACAAGATCCCGTGGTCAAGCCACGGTATGATACTGAACGCTTTTTACTGGATTCCCGCTTTCGCGGGAATGACAATAAAGTATATAATTGATATATTTGTTACAATAAAAGTTCCTTAGTATAAAAAATTTAAATGTTTAATATAATTTAGCTTGAAAGCTGCCGTAGCTTTGTTATAATCGTAATTACAAAACAAAAAAGGTTTACAAAATGAAAAGTTTATTAAAGATTTTATTAATTCTAACTTTCGCGAGCTCAGTATTTGCTTCATCAATGCAAATGCCTGCCCCAGCTTCAGTTACAACAACCCAAATACAAGCTATGAGTACTGACGATCAACAAGCTTGGGTTGCTAGTTTAACAGCAGATCAGTATAATATGTTAAGTCCTGATGTCCAAAAGTGGGTAATGGAGAATACTACCGATACTCAAAAACAAGCTTTAGGAATTAATCAGTAATATTTTAATTAATTTTTAAAATTGATAGGGGACTGTTAACAAAATAATTTTAATTGATAATTAAAAAGAATTTTTAGCGAAAATTAATAAGAGTTTTGAAGGAATAGTGTGAATCCTATTTTAAAAAAGCCTTATAATTTGCAGTAAAAATAAATTTAATTAGCTTTAAAATTTATTCTGTTAATAGTCCCACATGTTAGGAATCATTATTATTAACATATATTACTAAAAGTTTCTGCTTGCACTTCCTTTCAGTCTTCCTGTTATCGTGTCATGTATATACTCCTGATAAATAAAAATTGCTAGACGAGCATAAATATTCATTTATTCTTTCTTTAGTAAAACAATACACTAATTATTGTAAGCTATAAGAATATAGAAAGCTAATTTGTTGTGTGGCTTTGCTGCCATTCCTGCATCCTTATTTATGTCATTCCCGCAAAAATGTTGTTGCGTGGATAGGTTTTTCCATCATTGCGAGAAAATTTACAATAGTAAATTGATGAAGCAATCTTGGGAAGAATTCCTGAGATTGCAATGCTCACTAACGTTCGCTCGCAATGACGACTTGGTATCTATGCAACAATGCCTTGCAGGGATGACATCGCGCAAGGCTTTCGGCTTCAATAATACTTTGCTAAAATAACCTCAAACTAACAATTAATTATGAAATTAATTATTACCGTAATCATCATGGAAATACTCGCTGGAGCGGAAATAGATTTATTCATTCCAAGTTTTCCTGAAATACAAGATACATTCAACCTTTCAACTTTTATGACAGAGTTACTACTTGGTGTTAATCTAACTGCTTATTGTATTACTTCGCTTATAGTCGGTAATTTAGGAGATAGGTACGGACGCAGACCGATTATTATACTCGGTTTACTGATTTTTAATCTTGGTAGTTTATTGTGTGTATTTGCAAATAATTATGCAGCTATATTATTTGGAAGATTTTTGCAAGGATGCGGAATATCATCGGTTGCAGTGCTAGTATATATTGTTCTTGCCGATATTTATTCGGTACAAGAACAGCAAAGATTCATGGGCATTTTAAACGGCACTATTGCCCTTTCTATGGCAATAGCACCGGTTATAGGTAGCTACGTCAATTTATTTTGGGGCTGGCGTGGCAATTTTGTTTTGTTGCTTATAATAGGTTTGATCAGCCTAATTCTTGGTATATTATTTATTCCAAAAAGAGAAGTTAATAAAAAAATACGTATTTCTTTAAAAGAATATATACCTATCTTCAAATCGCCAAAAGCTATATATTATATACTTACAATGATATTTCTTGCACAAGGGTATTGGATATTTATTGGGATTGCTCCTATTTTATATATGCAAGATTTAGGTGTAACTTTAGAATATTTCGGACTTTATCAAGGAGCAATGGCAGCTCTATTCTCAATTATGAGCTTTTCAAGCGGTTATTGCTTTAAAAAATTCGGTATTAAAAATTGCTTCTATTTTGGAGTTATATTTATAATACTATTCCTACTAGGCAATAGCATATTAGTTGTATATAATATTAATAATCCTTTAACCATAACAATAGTTACTTTATTATTATCTCTTGGTGTGATATATCCGATTAACATATTATGGCCATTGCTTTTAGAAGCTATTCCGGACGGTAAAGCTCGTATGACGGCTATTTTCACTGTGGCTAGATTGATTTTAACGGCATTTGGGCTGCAATTAGTAGGATTTTTATATAACGGTACTTTTACTCCTCTTGGCATTACTATATCCAGTGTTACACTATTTGGGTTAGTAACATTACCTAAATTATTTAAGTATGATAAAGTCTTTGAGATTTCTAGTAACGTGTAGATGTCTTTATGTCATCAATTGTGTCGTCATTGCGAGGAAAAACTGTAAGTGTTGACGAAACAATCTTAGGAATTTGTTATTATTTCATAAGATTGCCACGCAGCCTACGGCTGTTCACAATGACAAAAAAGCTGATTCACACAGGAATAACCTAGAAACGGATGTAAGAAAAAATAAACAAATGATCAATAACAATTTTATCTTCAAGATAGCTTTCAGATATTTTAGAGCTAAGAAAAACGAAAAGTTTGTTTCTATTATTTCTGCCTTTTCTTTAGTGGGCGTCATGATCGGCGTTGCAGCATTGATAGTAGTCATGTCCGTTATGAACGGTTTTCATATAGAGCTTACTAAAAATATTATCGGCTTAAATGGGGATATAGTGATAAATCGGCAAGGTGGTAGTATTGATAACTATGAAGAGATTAAAGCCAAACTCCTAAAACAAGATTATGTAAAACATGTAACATTCATTGCTTACGGTCAAGCTTTGGCTCTTGGTAAAAGTAATAATAGCGGTGTGCTTGTTAAAGGTATGAAATTAAAGGATCTAAGTGTAAGAAATGAAATTTTTAAAAATGTAAATTTTGGTAGTTTTGATAATTTTCACGGCAAAAACGTAATAGCACTCGGAGAACAATTAGCAAGCAATTTAGGCGTAACCGTTGGGGATAAGATTAGATTAATTTCACCGAATAATTCAGTTTCTACCACCTTTGGCAGTATGCCAAGATCAAAAGAATTTAAAGTTATAGCAATTTTCAATAGCGGTATGTATGATTATGATTTGACAACGATATTAATGCCGCTTACCGCAGCACAAAATTTCTTATCTCTCGGCAACGATATTAATTTAATCGAAATTAATAGTCTAGATCCCGATAAAGCTCTCACATATTCACATAAAATACAATTGCTCTTAGGTCCAACCCTATATGTATTTAATTGGCAAACCTTAAATTCACAATTTTTAAGTGCTCTTGCTGTTGAGCGTACAGCTATGTTTACTATTCTATCTTTAATTATTACGGTTGCCGCATTTAATATTATTTCAAGCTTATTTATGCTTGTTAAAGATAAAACTTCAGATATTGCAATTCTTAGAACTATGGGAGCAAGCACTAAGCAAATAATGCTTATTTTTATCTATAACGGAATGTTTATAGGATTACTTGGCACAACACTAGGTGTAATCCTTGGTGTTACCTTTTCTTATAATATTCAAACTATCAAGAATTATTTGGAGCGTATAACCGGTACTAAAATTTTCGAGGCAGCTATTTATTTTCTTTATAGTTTACCTTCAAAAGTAAGAGCTGAGGATATTATTTTAATTACCTCTTTATCTATAATATTGTGTTTTCTTGCGACAATTTATCCTTCTTATAGAGCCTCAAAATTAAATCCCGTGGATGCCCTAAGATATGAATAATACAATCCTCATTTTAAAAAATATCTCAAAACATTACAGCCAAGGCAAAACTATTGTTAGAGTACTAGATGATCTTAATCTAACGGTTAATGAAGGTGAATTAATCGCTATAATAGGTTCTTCAGGTAGCGGCAAATCAACTTTACTACATATTGCCGGCTTGCTTGATAAACCTACAAAAGGTCAAGTCATCATACCAAATAGCAAGTATCAAAAATATCATCTCATTCGTCTTCATTATTTAGGTTTTATCTATCAACAACATCACTTACTTAAAGATTTTACCGCTCTTGAAAATGTTATTATGCCAAGGCTTATTAGTGGTCTTGATCAAAAAGAAGCAATAGAAGATGCAACAAAGATATTAGATGATTTAGGGCTTGGGAAAAAACTCTATAATATGCCTGGAGAATTATCGGGAGGAGAAAAACAACGGGTCGCTATAGCTCGGAGCTTAATTAATAAGCCGAAAATTATTTTAGCAGATGAACCGACAGGTAATTTAGATCCCAAAACTACAAATGAAGTATTTAATTTATTTTTAAAAGTAGCAAGAGAACAAAATACCGCAATTATTATGGTAACACATAACTATGAATTAGCACATAAAATGGATAAATTATATAAGCTAAAGCACAGATTATTAAATATAGCTTGATTTAAAGCTCAAAAATTCTAATAATTATATGTAGGTTCTGTGAAGATTTCTAAAAAGATTTAATTTTGGCTCTTTTTTGCTGCAAATTATAAGATTTTTTTGAAATATGAATAACTATTCCTTCAAAAACCTTATAATTTTTGCTAAAAAATATCTTAAAATAGCAAATCAATTAGAAATTTTCACAGAACCCAATATTCTTTTAATAAAGGTTAGTAATGGCTGAGTCTATTATATTTACTCTTTTACTTGGAGGTGAAGATCGGATATTAGAGAAAATAAACAAGCAGGAAACTCAAAATAAACTGCCTATTATCCGGCTAGAAGTTAATAAAGCATCACATATACCCGATAAAGAACGTATTTTTTCGGAGATCTTACAAGAATCCCACAAAAAGGGCAAAACACCGATTTTTAATATTCAACTTAATAACAATAATATACAACCCATTTTTACGGTACAAGATTTAATTAATTTACAAAATTTAAATATAAAAACTACTATTACTTTTGATCAATATAATTCATTACCCCAAAATTCTGAACTAGAAGCTTATTGGAAGCAAATTATGAAAAAAGTTGATCATGTTTTTTTTACAAATGAAGCAGATCAAAATTTATCTATAGCCGATGGTATAGTACCAAAAGATAAAGCCACTACAATTACGGATATAAGTTTAGTAACATCTGTTTTTAACAATCTTGTATCTGATCGTAAAATTGATCAATTACTTTCCGGTACAATACCTGATAAAGAAAAGCTAGATAAAATAATAAAAAACGCTAAAAATCAAGGCGGTAGAGTGATTATAGAAACTTGGCCTCTTTCTGCAGACGAAGCAACAAATCTTATCACTGCTAAATTCGGTATTACCTCTGAAGATCAAATTTACGGATTGAAACTCGAAATTAATGAAATCTTAAAAGATGCAAATAATGCTGCTGAAAACTTAAAAAAATATGTATCACAAATATCTAGGCAATTTCAAAAAGATTTAGGTAAAACTGAGGTAAATCCTATTGACTTTAATTTTATTAATACAAAGAAAGTTATTAATGATAAACCTAAGGATATACAAGTAGAACAAACAATATCATATGAACCTCTAAAAGCAAACCAACCACAACCGCAAGGTTTTTTTAAAAGAATTTTTAACTATTTTAAAGATATAATAACTAGTTTTAAAGAAGCAATATTCGGCAAAAAAGAAGAACCTAAAACTCACGAATCAACAACTCCAACTACGGAAGCAAAGCCGACAATAACAGAAGAACCACTAACCACTGTTGCATCTTCTATAAATCCACCGCAACAGCAAGCTCCCGCTAATAATCAAAAACCATGGGAAAAATTAGGAATTCCACAGGAAATGTATAAGGAATCTCTAAAAGCAGAACAACAATTAGCCAAACCAGTAATAGAGCCAAAACCGCAGGTACCTGAAAAAAAATCATCACTGGTTATAAATACTGAAGATCAAGTTGGTGTTTATAATACAGGAAATATAAAACAACCTACTTATTTATACACTGAAGATGATATAAAAAATATATTGGAAGCAAATATAGATAAGAATATGTTCTCTATATTTCATCATGCCTCTTTAGAAGAGCCGGAAATACTAAAAGATACTCTTCGTGTTACAGTAGAGGATTTAATACTAGATAATAAGCCTGCAATTATACCACTAAATACAGGACATAAACATTGGTTACTCTTAATGGCTAGTAAAGATGATAAAGGTAATATAAACTTTATGTATAATGATCCCTATGGTGAGCCATTGGAATCTCGACCAAAAGTAACAGAATATATTACCGAAATTTATCCCGATGCAAAAATAACAGACCTAAATACTAAGCAACAAGAAAATGTATATGATTGCGGAGTGTTCGTATGCGATAGTGCGATCAAACTCTCTAAAGGGCAAAAAATTCTAACTACTGAAGAATCTAAAGACCAAGGTATAAATTTAAGGAAAGCTCAAGCTAATACATTATTAATACAGCAACAAGCAATAGCGATTGGACACGAATCACGCAAGACATCATCTACAAATAACAAATTTCACAATCTTATTAACAGCCGAAAAACAAAAGATACTGAAAGGAGTCGTTGATAACAAAAAAACATTAGGTAAAATCTATAATTACTAATATAATTATTTATAGTTAATTTATATTTTAACAAAGAATGACTACCATACTTGTGATCGTTATTATAATAATGATCGCCTTATCTGCTTTATTTGCCGCTACCGAAACTGCTATTACCGCTTCTTCCCCAGGGAAGATTCATAAGCTTAAAATCGCCGGTAATAAGCGTGCTAAAACAATTTTAGAGGTTCTTAAGAAAAAAGAAAAGGTCATAGGAACTTTATTAATAGGTAATAGTTTAATCAATACTGTTTGTACCACTATTGCTACTACTCTCTTTATTAGCTTTCTTGGAGATAATGGACCCATTGTTGCTTCCGGCGTTATGGCTTTTATAATTATTGTTTTTGCCGAAGTAGTACCGAAAGCAATAGCCGTTGCTAAACCTGAACAATTAGCATTAAAAATGGCTTCAACTATCGTAATATTTTTAAAGCTTTTCAAACCTATTAATATTGCTCTTGATTACATTACAAAAATATTTTGCTTCATATTGCGTATTAATTTAAATCCTCAAATATCAGGAACGGAAGAAGTAAGAGGCGTGATTGAGCATTACCATCAAGAAGGCGGAGTTTATAAATCTGATCGTAATATGCTCGGCGGGATATTAGATATACGTAATATGACGGTATCGGAAATTATGACTCACAGAAGTAGTATTATAGCCCTTAATATCGACCTACCTCATGAAGTGATAATTAAAACTTTATTATCGGGTGCTCATACACGTATACCTTTGTGGCAAGATAATAGAGATAATATAATAGGGATTCTCAATCTAAAAGATTTGCTTAAAGCATTATACGAAAATAATAATGATGCAAAAAAAGTTGATATTAATAAACTTCTAACCCCACCTTGGTTTATCCCTGAGAATGCACTTGTAGTAGACCAGCTACATGCATTTAGAGAACGTAATAATCATTTTGCTTGTGTTGTAGATGAGTATGGTACTCTACTAGGTATTATTACTCTTGAAGATGTTATAGAAGAAATCGTAGGACCCATTACTGATGAACATGATAGACTTAATAATGAAATTATCAAGAAGTCTAATACCGAATTCATTATAAAAGGAACTACGACTATTAGAGATATTAACCGAGAACTTGATTGGAATTTATCGGATGAAGATGCAAACACTATAGCAGGATTAATAATACATAAAATTGCTAGAATTCCAAATCAAGGGGAAGTAATTGAAATATTTAATTTAAAGGTAATTATTTTAAAGAAAATTGCCAATAAGATTGATAGCGTAAAAATTACCGTATTACCTACTACCGAGGCAACAATAAGCAGTGAGTGAAATCGGTAATTTTTTACTACTAACAACGATGTACTTGTCGGTTATCGGTTTGTCTTTTGTCTTTTATGTCATTCCTGCGAAAGCGGGAATCCATAAAAAATCTCTACTTTATAGACTGAATTGCCGCTTTCGCGGGAATGACAACTACCTCATTACTTGCCCCTTCTACATAGCTGCCTCATGTACTATACTTGCCTTTTTTACCCTAGTCTATGCCTTTATTATCTCTGACTTTTCACTACAAAATGTTTTCTTAAATTCCAGTACTTTAAAACCTTTAATATATAAAATAGCCGGTAGTTGGTCGAGCCACGAAGGCTCAATGTTATTATGGTTTTGTTTATTACAAATCGTTAGTTGCTGTTATATATTTTTACTTGAAGATAACCGTCTTAAATTTTTATCTATTATTATTCTATCAGCCATACAATTATTGTTTAGCAGCTTTATTTACTTTACCTCCAATCCTTTTAACGTGTTTTCTTTCGTTCCTAAAGAAGGGTTAGGCTTAAACCCGATGCTACAAGATATTGCTTTGAGCATCCATCCTCCTCTGCTTTATTTAGGCTATGTTAGCTATGTAGTACCGTTTACTATTGTTTGTGCCTCTATGTCATTCTCATACCCACTTATGTCATTCCCGCGAAAGCGGGCATCCATTAATGACCTAAGACTTCTCAAAACATTTTCCAATATCGGTATCTTATTTACTACCATAGGAATTAGCCTTGGTTCTTGGTGGGCATATAGAGAACTCGGCTGGGGCGGATTTTGGTTTTTTGATCCGGTAGAAAATATTTCACTATTTCCTTGGTTATCCGGAATTATGCTCCATCATTCTATAATTGTAACAACAAAAACCAGACGTATGCAAAACTGGACAGTAATTTTATCCATCATTACTTTTTTATTAGTAATATTTAGTGCTTTTTTAGTACGTTCCGGTTTTATTACCTCAATTCACTCTTTTGCATTCTCACCTGAGAGAGGAATATACTTGCTTGGGATATTTTTGATTATGGGGATTGGTAGTATTGGGTGGTATACTACCACATCATTGCGAGGAAATGCATTAACATTGACGAAGCAATCTCAGGAAGCTAACCAAGATTGCTACAGCCACTTTTGTGGCTTCGCAATGACGCATTGTGGAAACTCCATACTCCTCGGTAATATATTCCTCCTTCTTAGCCTTATTGTGCTAATAGCTGCCACACTTTATCCGCCACTTTACTCTTTATTCGACGATAAATCTATTATTATTAGTGAAACATTTTTTGTTAATAATTTTATTATATTCGTTATCCCTATTCTTGGTACCATAGGATTATTTACTACCAGAAGCTCTATTAAAAAACATATTATAATTCTAATATTATCTCTAATAATTACTTATTTAATATCATTAAAAGTAACATTTAGTGTTATATCGATTTTAACTATAATCGCATCTATATTTCTTATGCTTCATAATATTCATTATCTTTTGGTTAAAACTAATTATTGTAGAAATAGACTTAAAGCAAGTAACGCTAGTATGATCCTTGGGCATTTTGGTTTTGCACTAATTAGTTTTAGTATTACTATGAATACATTATTACAAAGTGAAATGGATTTTACCGGCAGAGTAGGAACAAGTAAAACATTTAACGAATTTAAAGTAACATTGCAAAATATTAAGTTTGCTCAAGGTAAAAATTATTATAGACAAATCGCTGAATTTTGGCTTGAGGATAATAGCCGTAATATAACTATATTAAAGCCGGAAAATAGACTTTATATAGTTGAAAAGAGTTTATCGCAAGAAAGTGATATATACTCTTACTTATTATATGATCTTTACGCAGTTTTAAGTAATATAGACGGCGATATAATCCATGCTAAAATATATTACAAGCCAACGATAAGCTTTATTTGGCTTGGAATTATTCTTACCGCGTCCGGTTTTTTTATTGCACTAATCAGAAAAAATTCTAGCTAATTTGAACCATCACATTTAAGGTTTAAAATTTTAATACTATTCGGATGATCAGCACCGAATTGTTCTATCTGATTATTATGGAATTTTTCATACCAAAATTTCTTAGGTAAAGTACAACTAGCTTTAGCGGCTGCAAAATACATATTACTTATTTCATACACATTTTTCATATTTTCTTTATAATTATTCCAATATATATTTTCAGCAGTAGCATAAGTATCTACCGCCTCCTCATTTTGATTAAGTAACACTAGTGCATCCCCTTCAGCAACAAACGTTTTTGCCAAATCTATATCCGGTGATATAATAATCTCTTTGTTAGGTCTAGTTGGATCATTAAGAAAAATTGCTTTAGCTTTTTTATTCTAGAGCTTCGGTAACATCACCTAAACCTAGTTTTGCTCTTGATTTTTGGGTAAAAATTCGTCCAAATACTTGATTTTCCTCTTTTTTACTCGACTTATTCATATCATATATACTTATTCTAATAAAGAAAGAGCTTCCTGATGTTTCTTAAGATTATTTAATACATCTAATTTAATGAAATATGAACCGGTAAGAAATAAATCTTGAGGTTTCATCCCGTTTTCGATACAAGCATTTATAGTATCGTCAATTCTTCTTAATGCTTCATAATTTTTACCTTGGATATTAAATAATTTAGCTTTTGCATAATATATAGTTGCTATGTCAGTTTGATCTACTAGATTTTGATTGAACATATCTTCCATCATTTGGATATTTTTTTCTGCTTCTTCTAGATTTCCTAGCTGAATATTGGATATAGCCGAACCGAAAACTACATTACATTTTACGGAATCATATACTTTCACTTCATCAAATACCTGCTTAGCTTTCGTATCTATTCAATTGCTTTTTAGGATCTGACCAGGTTCTATAATACCACCCTATGCGTCCTAAATATGCAGCATAAGCAAATTTTTCTTCATTATTCATTGTCCATAATTTAAATTTACCTTTTTGATCGTTTTTATCAAACCAATTTACTAATTTTTTTGAGTTATATAAATCGGAAGAATTAGCATATTGTATTAATAAATTTATAACTCTAAAATTTTATATATTGATATATCGTATTTTTCTGCATTTTTTGTAATTAATCCGGTATAGTTTTAGCATTTCTAAAAATACGCCCCTTTACTAAACTTTTAGGCATAGAATTTAAAAGATTAGTAACACTACGTTCAAGATATTCTTTATTTCCTTTATCTCCATTTATTTGTAATATTTTGTAATATTTTTTCCATCATGCATTTCAAATATCGGATTAACTTCATTAGGTTCAATATTAGAGATCAAAGCAAATTTAGAAAACTGATAAATATCATCATCTAGACTATGCTTATCTTCAGTAATAGAATTTAATAATTCTTTTGAAACACTTTGATTATTAAGCAATGCTATCCCATCTAGTAATCTCTTGGCACTAGGCTTTAATTCATTGCTAACAAGTGTTATATTTAGCTCAATTTTATCCTTAGAGGCTTTTATCTTTTTCTTGTATTTCTCTAAGTTTAAACCTTGTATTTGATTTAATATTTGTGCTCCTTGAACTATGAGAATCGGATAACCTCCAAATGCTTGAGTCAAACAATTTATTAATTCCAGATTTTTATTTTCCAATATATTTGTTGCAAGTAATGCAGCTTCCAGCTTAGTGAAAGCGTTTGCTTTGATTATGTTAGATAATAATTCATCGTCTTGGGTACAAAATATAATATTACCTTTATACTACCAATTAATAAAATCCTCTATTTTCTTATTCTCGCCTATTTTTAAATTATCAAACACCAATAACCATTTATCCTTACTTACTAGATAAACCATTAAATCTTTCTTCATCACTGCCATATCTTCTGAAATCACCGGTGATTTTACCTCGGTATTAATAGTTTTAGATAATTTGAGTAATTGCGACTCTATATTTAGATTACAATCAATCAACCAAATTATGTTATAGTTATCTTTATTTTCATAAGCGTACATTCTAGCAAGCTGCGTTTTACCCATACCGCTTACCCCTACTACACTAGATTACTTATATTTATTAAGATTTTCCTTTAGTTTTTCCAATTGGGATACATGATTTATAAAATAGCTAACCGGTACAACTAAATTGGATATTTGACTTTGAGCAAATATACTGCCGCTTATTAGAAGCATAATAATCACTAATATATATTTTTTTCATAATATTTATTAATTTTAAACTCTTAGCTGTAAAAATTTATATCTTTTCGACTAGAAGTCAATAAAATTTGAGGTTAGTGAAGGTATTGCACGGGGTGGAAAAGTAGGTGATGTCATTCTCGCATAGGCGGAGGGTTGTTGTATGGCTCGTTTATGTCCTTCCCGCGAAAGCGGGACTCCAGTAATTTAAAGATTATACACAATAAGTTTGTAAAATTAAAAGCTCGATTTATCTCGCTTTTTTCTGGATCCCTGCCTACGCAGGAATGTAATAGGTTTTGAGCCATGCAACAAGGCATGTAGGCGGGAAGAAAGAACAAACAAAGCACCTCTTTTTTCAAAGAGGGCTTTTTTTCTTGAGGAACTTATAAACCGGCTAATCAGGAGCGATTAGAAGTTTACACGGACTTTTAGAGTACCTTGATGTGCAGTATATTTACTTGAAATCTGAGCATCGTAACCGATTCCGTACTCCATCTTAGCATCAGATCTTATGCTTGCACTTAAACCTAAATTATAAGATGTTTTAGCGGTTCTGTCAGGCTGGCTGATACACGGAGTAACTTGTCCGTCTAATACAGACTGAGTTTTAGATAATCTACCGGTTACTTTGTGAACCACAAAAGCGTGAACTTCCGGATATACCGCAAGATCAGTTATGTTCATAGTACTGCCGGCTACTTTAGCACCTACTATTAAATCGGTTCTATCGCTAAATTTGCTGTTAACTTGCTTGTTTGCAACTGTTGTACCGGTTTCTTTGTAGTTTTCGTCAGAAGACTTTAAGTAGCTAAGTCCTGCCATTGGAGTTACTAACACACCTTGCATTGCATTGTAATCATAACCGACTGTTAAGTTACCACCGAATGTCATGTTATCGTAATGACCGGCAGCAATTTGCTTGCTCATATTACCGTTAGCATCGAAGAAGTAACGCTGACTTTTGTTCTTCACTTGGTTTAAGCTAAATATTGCACTACCTTGAGCAAAGAAGTTCTTAACAAGCTGCTGGGCACCATATAGAGAGAATGAGAAACCGTTAACGTCGGTTTTATCACCTTTCTTATAATCTTGGTGTTTTATATCAGTTTTAGTGATACCAATAGCAGCACCGATCATTAAGTTATCGTTAGCTAGCGTATCTAAACCGATTACAACACCGGTGGTTTTAGCTTTATAACCAGCTAAACCACCTTTCTTACTTTGATGTGCATCAGTATAGAAAGGTTTTGCCCATATACCGTAAGCTACATTATCAACAGCCTCGTCACCTGCAGCAACCGCAGCCGGTATTGCTCCAGCTTCAGGTCCAGCCATTTCAGCAGTTTCAGGAGTACCTAAATATCTAAGAGCACCTAATCTGTTACCAAGTTGAGCTTGGATATCTTTAGCTACATCTAATTGTGCATTAGTTATGGCCGCACTTGTATCGGTAACGATAGCTCCAACAAAGTTAGCAGAATTAGCACTATTTTTAGCTAAAAGAAGATTATTATATGCTGCAGTATTAGTTGCATTTACAAATGTTGTAACGTTCTGACCTACACCCGGTGCACCTCCAAACGAACTATTTGCGATATCATTAGTAACTACGTTTTCTGCATTGTTAGTACGTGTTATTACATAATCTTGGTTAGCAGCACGTATTAAACCGTAATTTACGAAACGATTACTTCCGGTTACAACAAAGTTGGGACCTCCTAAAGTACCGTTAAATCTAGCACCACCTTGGATTAAAGTATAAGTTTGTGTACCACTGAAATTTGCATTGGCATTATCTTGTACTTTAATGGTTGTAGTTCCTGTGGTTGTTGCATTAACTTGCGCACCTTCCAAAATAACGATGTTACCTATATTACCGTTTGCTAATGTTAAAGTAGTTTCAATAGAAGTATTGTTTCCCCATGTTGAAGTACCACTTGCAAATGTTAAAGTATTTGTACGAAGATTGATTTTACCGTTAATAGCAGTAGTACCGCCGCCTAAAATTACATTAGAATTTGAAATACCTAAGTTATAAGTACCAAAGTCTATGACTTGTGAATAAATATTTCCTTGTAATCCTGCACCACCATCACTACCTGTAAATCTAACAGAAGCTACAGGAGTATCTGAATCACCTATATTACCGACGAATGCATTACCTAAATAAGTTACAGTACCATTATTAGCTTTAGTAGTACCAATCATACTTGTAGAATGAGACAATATACCGTCAACAAATCTTACATTACCGTTACCGTTAACACTTCCAAGAGTAATTTTACCGTCAAAACCTATTCCGGCTATACCGCCTGTAGTAACAGTTACACCGTCATTAATTGTTGCGTTAGTTGCAATAATATTACCTAAGTTGTTATAGTCTGTAGTAAACGTTACTTGCTTGAACTTTGAAGCGCCAATACCTGTGCCTAAGCCATAAACTGTACCAGGGGTATTAGGAATACCACCGCTAAGTGTGACAGTACCTTGATTATTGTTTATAGTACCGATACCTGCATATAATGTAGTAGCATTAACGATTATATCGTTATCGCTTCCAAGACCTAGACCTACGATATTATTTTGATCACCGATTACTTGACCGTCAGCGATGACACTATCAACACCTAAAACAATCACGCTAGGAACATCAAAACCTGTAGCTGTTTTATTACCTACGGTACTTTTAATTGTTAAAGGAATTCTGTTGCCTGCATCATTGAATGGAATGCCTCTAGGTAAGAATACAACTGCACCTAAACTTGAATTTTCAAAAGCAATCGTATCAGTCACGGCACCATGATAATTACCTGCATTACCTATCTCATTAATCACTACGTTACCGGGACCAGAAACCGTTATTTGTTTTAAAGCATTAACAGGTGCAGCTTGTTTGTTTAATGTTACGGTAATAGGACCGGTGTTAACGAATTCTACTATACCGGTACCATCGGCAGATGCAACAAAGTCTGCAGTATAGTTACCACCGATTTGTAAGGTAGAATTAGCTGCAATTGTAGTGTTACCGTTAAATGTTGCATTACCTAAGAACTTAACAGTAGTACCGTTATCTAATGCTACAGTATTAAACTTATTACCTTGCTGTCCACCGACTGTACCGCTTACTATATTTGTTCCACCGGCATTAAAGATGAAAGAACCTACGTTAGCATCGGTAGTAGTAATATTAGTAGCATATAAATTTACACCTTTACCAACATTTAATACAGTATCAACATTAGCAGCCCCTTTAGATCCAAAATTAATTTCTGCAAGTGGATTTGTAGCACTACCTAAATTTGTACCGGTTGCAAGAGTTGTATTATTATTTACAACAGGATTAAATATTATTTTACCTTGACCAGCAGCATTTGTAGTTCTTGTTATTAAATAAGTATTATGCGCGAATTGTACTGCACCGTTATTTCCAATAACTAACTCGTTAATAGCAACATCACCGTCACTTAAAACTGTTTTACTTGAGCCAATATTAAATTGTCCAAGAGTTTTATTATTAGCTCCAACAGTACCGATTTTACCGTTAATAGTTAAAGTTTGAGCATTTGTTAGGCTACTCGCATCAACAACGCCTGTTTGATCAGTAGCTATAGCTAAATCAAAATCAACTACAATATTATTTTGAGTGCTTGTTAATTTAATAGTACCACCGTTAGCTTGGAAATTAATCGTTCCACCATTAGCACCGATAATATTTGCTCCACCAAGTGTTAATGTTTTTGTAGCATCGTTAGCTAAAGTAATGCCTTGTAACGCAGCAGCACCGCCAGCGTTCCCTATATCGCCGGTAATTGTAGCACTACCGTCTAAGGTAATAGTACCGGCTGCAAGAGCACCGCCAACAAGAGCAGTTTGGTTAACTTTACCGTTTATAACTGTACCGTCAGCAAGTTTAAAGACAGAACCGGCATTTCCTAAACGTAACTCGGCAGCATGTGTTCCTGATAATTGGACAACTCCGGCACCTGATGCTTCAATTGCTGTAATATTATTTGTCACCGCAACATTTGCATCTGCACTAGCACTTGCTAAAGTACCGTTAGCATCAAAAGTTATCACACCTGCAGTGTTACCGGGATTGCTAGCATCACCTGTAAAATTACCGTTAAGGGTCATAGTATTAGGAACTATAATCTGTGCTGCAAGATTACCGAAATCAGTAGTACCAAAGTTTGAGTTTTGGGTTATTGCAACTTTAGAAGCTGCTGTTTTAAAGGCAGTAGTACCGTCTGTACCAACGTCAACTATGTGTCTAAAATTTACTTGTCCAACTGCATTAGCACTTTGTATAACCATGTCTTTAGCATACACTTGTCCGTCGATTGTTGCTACCTTACCATTATCTACGCTAACAACAAATCCTGCAGCTCTACCTGCGCCATTATTAGTACCTATTACTGCTGCATTAGCGCCTGCATTAGCTTTAAGTTGACCGTTTACTGCAACAGTGTTAAATTCAATAATACCTTTTAGATTACCGCCTAAACTTCCTGTAACGTTAAAGTCGGTAGCAGCAGCATTCTTACTTAATAATACTAATCTACCCGTACCGTCTGTTCCATTAAAAGTAATAGTAGCACCATTTGCTTGTAAATTTAAAGTATTAACATTATCAGCATCAGTATTGAACATGATACCTTGACCGTCACCGATATTAATTACATTAACAGTAGCAAAACTTTTACTTGAAACTTTAATAAATCCATTAGTAACATTTAATGTACCGTTAGCACCATTAACTATTACAGCATTATCTCCAAGTATAAGAGGAGCTTTTTGAGTTGTAGGATTTGCTAAATTAAATACTAATGTAGAAGCCGCAGCACCGCAGTCTATTCTTCCTACACCTTGAAGATCATTATTGTCAATAGCAGCACCATTATTAACTTGTGCAACAACATTGTTAGCATTTTTTGTAGCAGCAGCTTGTACATTAGTAATACCTTGACCTGTTATAGTAAGAGTTTTACCGGCATTAAGCATAAGGTTAAAGTGGTTAGCGTTATTAACAACATTAGTGATGAACCCTAAGGTAGTATCTTCACGCACTGTCACGTCTAAATTGTTTGCAGTATTTAAAAACAAACCGTTAAAACTACCGGCTGGAGTATTTAAAGTAATACCCTTATTAACACCAGCAGTAATAACTGCATTTAGAGGAACTGCAACATTTGCAGGAACTGCAGTTTGGTCAAATCCCACACCATCAACAGTTGTAGCAACTGCGTTTGTTGTTCTATTCTGCTGTATAGCAGCACCCATAGCTGAACCTGCAAAACTTGCTACTATGGTAGCTGTAGAAGCAGTTACCAACCCTGCGGAAATTAATTTTTTTAGAAAATTTGGTTTTTGAGCCATAATTTTTGTCCTATATTTAAGTTAAAATTTAGTACCTAGTATTAAAACAATCAAACGTGAGTCAAGATATCCCACATTTGATAAGGAAATAACCTGAATATTTTGTTTCAATAGTTTCTAAACTACAAGCTGTAGCATACTATATATTGTATATAATTACAAGCATCGCTATAGTTTTTTTATAAAGTTTTAATAAATGTTATATTTTTACCACATTAGCGTTATGCCTTATCAGTGTCATCCCGTGGCTTGACCGCAGGATCCAAAAAAAATAACTTAATAAGTATACATTTTTGATTTTTTTAGATGGATACCGCTACAAGCTCGCAGTATGACACCAAGCACTGGATCCCGTGGTCAAGTCACGGGATTACGAACTAATTATCCCCCTAATCTTTGTTAAATATTAGCACTTCAGCAGTATTTGCCCATTTTAGCATTTCGTCGTATTTAGTATGCCAAATACGCATAATTTCTTTTTCATATTCTACAATTTGCTCTTCGAATCCTTCAAATTGTTTCACCATTTGACGTGCTTTAGAAAGTATCGTGTCATTAGTAACGTCAAAAACTTTTTGCAAATGACGGTCTTGTTCTTCTTTATAATTTAAATGAGCTGCTCTACCAAGCTCGGCATCTTTATGCATATTTTCACTTCTTATCTGTATTTCAAAATTACGTTTAGAGTGTAAAAACTGCATTATATTATGAAGAGACTGATAGCCGTTACTTTTTGGTCTATTGATATAATCTTTGGTGTATAACCAATCTAAATGCGGAGAACTCTTAACTACGTCCAAAGCATTATAGCATAGAGCTTTAGATTTAACTATAATCCTACATGCAATATAAGTCTTTCAATGCATCAATCGGCACTTCTTTCCTTTTCATCTTTTTTAAAACAGAATAAGGTTCTTTAAGACGCATATATATCTCATTTTCTATATCTGCTTTATTTAAATCTTCTTTAAGCAGATTAATAATATCACAAATCAAATCCCCTCCTGCTACCTAAAATTCTCTCTATCTCTATTCTTAGTCAATATTACCTATAGCTTTTAGAACTTAAATCCACAAGACTGTTCATAACACTATTCAAGTAATTTATAAAATTAATTCTTTAACCAAAAATTAAAAAACAGATTAATAGTAAAAATAAATTTTTTCAATATAATTGTTTAATTAATTTTAACTTAGATTAATTGGATAAGTTCCTTAATAGCCATATTTTACGGCTAAATACCTGCCGTTGTGCAGTTCTGTTGTCATCCCGTGGCTTTATGACCACGGGATCTTACATCACAGACTGTGTCCTAAGATACCGCGGTCGAGCCGCGGTACGACATTAAATGGAATAATAGCCTTACGCAATAAACAAGTCAGAAAATTTATCTATAGAACTTTCCGAAACACTACATAGAACTTCAGACATTTTGTTAAATTCTCCGGTACATTCAAGCACTATATCTACACCTGCATCTAAAACTTCTTTGGTCATATCTGCCATACTACCGCTTAAAGCCTTCATATCTATTGCATCGGAAATAATAAGCCCTTTAAAGCCGATATTATTTTTAATATAGTCTATCACTTTTTTTGATAGGGTGGCAGGATTCTCAGGATCAAGAGCTTTATAAATTATATGTGCCGTCATAGCAAGTTTAATATTATCGTGCTTCGCGAGCTCCTTAAATACTTTAAAGTCTGTTTTTGCTAACTCTTCTATATCAACATCGACAATCGGTAATTTTTTATGGCTATCCACCGTAGCTCTACCATGGCCCGGAATATGTTTTATACAAGCCCCGACTTTCTCTTCTTGTAATCCGTCTATAGCAGCTAAACATAAAGGCACGACTACTTCCGGCTCCCCGCCGAAACTTCTATCGCCGACTATCTTGTCTGCTCCTTCGTGGAGCAAATCCGCTACCGGTGCAAAATCTAGATTAATGCCTACTTCTCTCAGCTCTTTCGCAATATCACTATAATTTTGTTTACATGCTTGGGGATCAGTAAAAGTTTGAGCAGCCGGAGCGTCATAAAAAGTCGGTGCTATAAGCCTTTGTACCCTACCGCCTTCTTGATCTATAGAGATGATAGTATTTTCCCCTAATACTTCTTTTATATCTGCAATAAGCTTAATAAGGGCTTCTTTAGCCTGCGCACCGTTATCATTCTTTCTAATATTACGACGGAATAAAACTACACCTAAAGGATTATGCTCTTCAAATAATTCTCTTTCGGCATCGGTTAATTCAGGACCAGATATACCTATAATTACTGGCTTTACCATTTGTCTTATTGTCATAATATGTTCCTTTCTTTTCTTTAAAACGTGATATGACAAGTACTATACGCACGTCATCGAGGAATCGGCAAGAATTTTTGTTATTTGAAGAGACAAATTATGGAAATTGGTAAGTAATATATCGATTCTAGCGGTAGAAAGAGATGTAATATCTTTATTTAAAGATTTTTGGAGTAGATCAATATCATTAGCAGTATAATATTTTCTATTATTTATTTTATAATTAGATAAATCAGGGTTTTTTGTCTCTAGATATCTTAATTGATGTAAAGCAATATTTAAATGCTTAATCACTTCACTAGCAGAATAATATTTTTTTGTTAGCTTATTGTTTGTCATATACTCCGAATACAGATTTTGTTGCATGGCTCGTTTTATGTCATTCCCGCGTAGGCGGGAGTCCCAAAAATAACCTTAATATTGATACACATTATTGACACAATAAACCTAAAAAAACAAGTTTTTTATAGGTTTTACTGGATTCCTGCTTTCGCGGGAATGACATAAAAAGCATTTTCCGAGACATACAACAAGCCAACAAATTATAACGAAGTTCATCGAGTAGATTCATTAATTAAAGCTTTTAATTTAGAAGAAGGGACAAAACGTAAATGCTTTTTTGATTCTATAATTACCGGTGCTTTGGTATGAAAATTTATTCCGGGACGTGGATTTTTTTGTTTCACCTCAAAGCTACCAAAATTCTTTAAAGTTAATTTTTGCTCTTTTGCTATTTCTAAAATATTAGAAAAAACCGTATGAACTATTTCCTCGCATAAATTATTTGAAAAACCCAATTTAGAGCTTAACATAGCTGCAATTTTTGCTTTGGTAATAGTCATAAATAATACCGGTTTTTAAGGGTATATTGTCTGCAGTCATTGCAAGGAGAAACTATAAGTTTCGACGAAGCAATCTCAGAAGTTGATCCTACTTTATGAGATTGCTGCGTCGATGCTACGCATCTCCTCGCAATGACATTAAAAAATTACGAATTTGCTTTTTCTTTATCGTTATTATATTCGTTAATATTTTTATTTAGCTCTTCTAATTTATCCACTAGGTGCTGACGTATTTTTTCTTGCTTCTTGCTGCCTGCTTTTTTATAAGCTTCCATTTTTGCTTTTACAGCATCTATAGATTTTTGCAGTTCTTCACCTTTTTTATCTTTCTGATCTTTCACATTCTTTTTTATCTCTGTAACGCTTTGGGCTATCTGATCATAAGTATTGCTTAAGGTCTGATTAAATTTATCGGCTCCCGTTTGTGCTAGGTTTGTTAAATTGTCTTTTAATTCCTGTAAGTTTTCGGTAATTGTTTTTGTACTGCTTGTAGCTACTTCTGCAGTTTGCACTTCATTTGCTTTTGTTTCATCCTTGGTAGGCAAATCTGCAAAAATACTAGATGTTAATAATAAAGTAGCGGTAGCACCTAATGTTATTAAAAATTTTTTCATTATATTCTCCAATTATTTATGTTTATTATTATATTGTTCAACTTTCTTACTTAAATCATCAAGTTTTTTCACAAGAGTCTGTCTATATTCTTCCACTTTATCATCTTTAATTTTCTGATAATCCTGTAACTCTTTCGTTAAATTTTTATATTGCGCTTTTATAGTTTCTAAAGAATGGTCTTTACTATCCTTAGCATATTCCTCTAAATCATTAATTTTGACGGATAATTTATCTGCTACTTCATGACATTTTTTATTAAAATCGACAGTAATAATTTTAGCAGAGTCCTTAAGATTTAATTCTTCAAGTGCTTCACTTATAGTTCTTATAAAACCTCTTTATTGAAATAGTTAATAAAAATTAAACTTAAATATTATATACCGGTATCATAAATAATATAATTATAAAAAGCAATTTTAAAAAGTACATATTGAATATATAGTTATTATATCAAATAAATTTGAGGGTGTTATGACATTAGAACTAGGAAAAAAACTTCCTGATTTATCTTTACACATAGGTCAAGATAACGTAATTAAACTATCGGATTTAAAAGGAAAATTCGTAATATTATATTTTTATCCGAAAGACGATACACCTGGATGTACTATTGAAGCACAAGATTTTAACAAGCTAAAACCGGAATTCGATAAACTTAATACGGTAATTATCGGAGTATCCAAAGATAAGCTTGACTCTCATGATAAATTTAAAGAAAAATATAGTTTAGGATTTGATTTAGCCTCTGATGCAAATTCAAATTTATGCGAACAACTAGGGGTATGGATAGCAAAATCAATGTTCGGTAAAAAATATATGGGTATTGATAGAGCTACGTTTTTACTTGATAAGGAAGGCATAGTTAAGCATATTTGGCGGTCGGTAAATGCTAAAAATCACGCTCAAGAAGTACTTGAGAAATTACGGACTATGCTTTCTTAAAATGTCATACCGTGGCTCATTTTTTTGTCATTGCGAGGAAATTGCATAGCAATTGACGAAGCAATCTCAGGATATTTGACGAGATTGCCACGCAGCCTACGGCTGCTCGCAATGACGTTTCATTTCTTCCATCTATTGTGAAACCAAAACCATTGAGCAGGATTTTGCTTAACCCATTCTCCTAGCATTTGATTAATATTAAGCATAATATTATAGCAATCGGCTTTATTATCGCCGGTTTGCTCAAACTTTAATTGCGGGTGAACTATTACTTTAAAATAACTGCCTTTAGTTCTAATGATTTGGCAAGGTATAATTGGATATTTATACTGCAAAGCAATTTTAGCGATGGCGCTTGCAGTCATAGCAGGATGCCCTAAAAAAGGCACTTCAATTCCATCGTTCATTTTTTGATCAACAAGCATAACAATAGATTCACTCTCCTTGATAGCCCTGACTAAAGCTCTGCTACCTTCAGGACCTTTCGGTATAAGTCTTAATTTATCACCGGCACGACTTTCATTAACCAACTTGTTAACATACGGGTTATTTGCTTTACGATAAATTACGGCAACTTTCGGATAAAATTTATGAAGAATCTTAATACTAATATCCCAATTGGCAAAGTGACCGCCAAATAATAAAAAAGGTTGTCCTTCAAGTTTTTTAATATTTTCTATGCCGATTATTGCGATTCTACGCTCTAACTCGGCTTCATCCATCTTGCTAACATATGTAAATTCACCGATAAACCTACCAAAATTATCCCAAGTTTGATCTATGATTTTTTCAACATCACACATATCGCCGAATACTACTTTAATATTTCGTCTAGCAATTTTATTAACAGCAAATAATATACCGACTTTTCTTGCTATAAAACTACAAATATCCGCCGCTTTATCTACACCGAATATTCCTATTACTTTCAGGAATATAACAACGATAAAATACTCAATTAAATATCTAAGCTTTTTTAAAAATTTTTTCATTTAATAAATCAGGATGGTTTATAGATAATTCTACATCTAGACAGACAATATTATTATTTAAATCATTAAACTTAACATGATCTTTTCTTGTAGTAACTAAGGTAGCATTATGCTCTTTAGCTAATGAATATAAATTTTCTAAATCTGCTTGTAAATAATTATAATGATCAGGAAAAATTTTGTAACCGGTTATATTTAATCCGTAATTTTTTAAAGTCGCAAAGAAACGCTCAGGATTACCGATACCGCTAAAAGCAAAATAATTTTTAGTTTTATCTATATTATTTGAAGGAACTATTTGAGCATTTATTAACTTATTGACATAAGGAGTTAAAATATTTGGTATTTTATCTTGGTGGCTACTGACTAAAAAAATTAAATCAGCTGCATCAAGGGCTTTATTTGGATATTGTCTTAAAGGACCGGCAGGAATTAGAAAACCGTTGCCGAAAAGCCTTTGGCTATCTACTGAGACTATAGTAAAGTCTTTATGAAAATAAGGATTTTGTAGGAAATCATCAACTATTATTATATCAGGTTTAAGCTCGTTAAGTAACGGCACAATCTCTTTAATATTTTTAGTCGCAATAACTGCTCCGTACTTTGCAAGTATTACCCCCTCATCTCCTACCTCTAATGCTGTATGTCCTTGATGTATGGTAGTTGCACTTTTAAGGTTACTACCATAAGCCTTAGTTACTATTACAAAACTTACATTTCTAGATTTTAGTAATTTGGCTAGATACATTACTATCTGCGTCTTACCCGTACCTCCTACGCTACAATTACCGACACAAATAACTTTAGCAGGCAACATAATAGGACGTGCTAAACTAGCTCGTAAATAGCCTAAAAATTTATATATCACGCTTATAGGCAAAAGCAAATAAGCTATAATATTTCGCTTCTGCCAAAATTCAGGATATAAAAGTTTGATCATAGTTTAACATTTATGGTAGTTAAAAATAAAGTCAAACGGATTGATTGCTTTATTATCTAACAGAATTTCAAAATGCAAATGTTCACCCGTTGCATTACCAGTGCTTCCTTGTATACCGATAAATTGACCACGCTTAATTTTATTTCCTTCCTTGACTGACATTTCTTTTAAATGAGCATATTTCGTAACAAATTTGCGTCCATGTTTAATCTCAACAAAATTCCCGTAATCAGGTGCTCTAGCGGCTTTTATAACAATTCCGCTTGCTGCTGCATATATCGGTGCTGCTTTTTTAGCTTGTAAATCAATACCGCTATGGAAACATTTCTTTTTTCTTTTCTTTTTATGAGGACTTGTCCTAGTTCCGTAATGGCTAGTAATTTTCGGCTCATATTCCGGCATCATAAGTGGTATTGTACTAATTATTTTATCAAGCTTGGTTAATTCTGAGATATTATTCCTATGAGTTTGTTTTTTTGCAAAATAGCTAGCTTCCGGTTTAGAGAGAAACTTATATTTTGAATGTAGTTTCGTTACAACTGCCTTTATATTAGCTATTTTTATTTCGGCTGCTTTATTAAATTCTGCCAGGTTTTTATTATGTAATTTGTGTAAAAAAATCTTATTTTGTTTAGGGTTATTAATTATTAGACCTAAGTTTTTTGCATATATACATTTGCTATTTTTGTTTGTTAAATCATACTGTACTACTAAATCCGCATGGCTGATTTTATATTTTTGTTTTAATTGAGATGAAGTAGTAGCAAGTAACGTAGTATCACTAGATTTTTTAATACTGCTACAACCTTGAACAAGAAAAACTATAAACAGTAAAAAGATATATTTTTTAAAAGACATTAAAGATAAATGTATGTAAATTTCGTGCCACTTAAATATTCTGTTAATTTCTCTAATTCTCCTCTAATATTTGGAGGGTTAATTAACATTAACCCACACTTTACCATATTTTTATCACTATTTAAAAGCTCATATTCAATAATCATAGTTTCTTTAAATCCGATATTTTTGTAATTATGGTAAAAATCACGGACTAAAGATAAATCTTTTATAGGATACCAAATTAAGACAGTATTATTAAGAACTCGTAGCTTAATTTTTTTAAGTGCTTCAAGTAATTTTTGAAACTCATTTTTTACTTCAAAAGGCGGATCAAGAAAAATTAATCCTCTATTCTCTTTAAATGGTAGCAAAGCTTTGATAGCATTATAAGCATCTATATTATGCGTATCATTTGGTAATAATTTTTTTAAACTTAAATAATCGCTTGGATGAAGTTCGCAGGCAATTAAGCGATCATTTGGTCTTAATAATTGCTTAATTATAAAAGGTGAACCTGGGTAGTGACTTTTGCCTGTTATATTTATTATATTTAAAAAAGTTTGTAAGAGCTGAGGAATAGGATCGGTCGCTTGCAGTAATTTATTAATTCCCGTATCGCTTTCTAGAGTTTTAGAAGCCGCCTCCGAGTTTAAAGCGTAAAGACCTAGCCCAGTAAAAGCATCTAAAACCGCAAAAGGTTTTTCTTTTTTCTTGAGCTGTTCTAAAATACTAATTAGGACTAAATGTTTGACTATATCGGCAAAATTGCCTGCATTTTAAATTAATCATAAATTTCACTTCTATGACCAACTCGCACGCATGGCTCTATGTCATTCCCGCGAAAGCGGGAATGACATAGAGCATATACTTTATAAACCATACTTCTTTTTTAAGAATTCCGTTGCTTCTGCTGAAGTTAAGTAATTTATCACTTTTATTATTGCTTCTTGCTAAAGCAGTTTCTGCATCTTCTCTATCTTCTTTTAGTTCACATAAATAATTTTTAATGGCTTCTCGTATTAGTAGATTTAGGCATCTCGTCTAATTTAGCTACAGTATTAGCTACAGTAATTATATATTATATCATAGTATAATTTTACTGTGCAATCTTTTGTAAAAGCAGTGTAGATTAATACTATAGCCTTTAATTAGACATTCTTTAAGTAAGTTAGTAGCCCATTTTCTGAAAGCGATCCCTCTCTTAGAATTTACCCTATATCCTACTGATATTATCATATCTAAATTATAGTATTCTACTTGGTATGTTTTACCATCAGCGGCAGTATGTGCAAAATTTGCACATACTATATTGTCTAGTTTTCTTTCTTTTAGAATTTTATTAATATGTTTTGTAATAACTGTTCTATCTTTGTCAAAAAGTTTAGCATTGCCTAGAAAAAGTTGTTTTATAGTGTAGTTTAGCTTTCCGATGTCATTCCCGCTTTCGTGAAAATAACATCGAGTTTTTTATTTACTATCATTTAGTTAGCAATGCCTTGCTTTAAACATTTTTTATAAGCGTAAGCCATTCTTCTTCATCAATAATTTTAATATTAAGCTCTTTAGCTTTTTTAAGTTTACTGCCTGCATCAACGCCGGCTACAACTAAATCCGTGTTCGATGATACGCCAACTGCAACTTTAGCCCCAAGCTTCTCAGCCGTTGCTTTAGCTTCTGCTCTAGATATCGTCGGTAAACTACCGGTAAATACGACTATCTTGTCCGTTAAACCACTCTGTTCTCTAGTCTCTTTATAATCTTCAATATTTAATATTTCACCAAGTTTTTTGATAAGCTCAATATTTTCTTTAACATCAAAAAAATCAATAATATCTACTAAAATCTTATCACCGATTCCTTCTAAATTCTTTAGTTTTTGATAAATGTCAGGCTCATTTGTTCTAAGCAATTCCATTTGAGCTATAAAATTATTATAGCTGCCAAATTCTCTAGCAAGTAATTTAGCATTTTGTTCACCGATATGCCTTATGCCTAATGCATATATAAATCTTGGCAAACTAACGTTTTTTGATTTTTCTATATTTTTAAAAAGATTTTCTACTGATTTTTTACCCCATCCATCCATATTTTCAAGTTTTGCTAAGCTAGAGTCATTTTTTTCTTTTAAAAAGAAAATATCTAAAAGATTACTAATCAATCCCTTATCTATTAAAAACTCAACTTGCTTACGCCCAAGCCCCTCAATATCCATAGCATTTTTCGATACAAAATGACGGATACGCTCATAATTCTGAGCAGGGCAGTTAAGACCATTATCACAGCGTATAATAATATCTTCAGGCGTATAATGCAATTTAGAATTGCATGACAGACAAAATAAAGGAGTATCAAACGTTTCTGTATCATTAGGACGTTTATCAAAATCAACTCCCATGATTTTAGGAATAACGTCACCAGCACGTTGCAGGAATACATAATCCTTAATCCGCAAATCTTTTCGTGCAATTTCTTGGAAATTATGTAATGTTGCTCTGCTAACAGTTACCCCGCCTATTTCTATGGGTTCAAGTTCGGCTACCGGCGTTAACGTACCAGTTCTACCGACCTGTACAGTAATAGAAAGTAACTTTGTTTGTCCTATTATTGCAGGAAATTTATGAGCGGTAGCAAAGCGTGGACTTCGTGCAATAAAGCCCATTCTATTTTGCAGTGCAAAATCATTTAGCTTATATACTACTCCATCAATTTCATAAGGTAAATTTTCTCTATTTGTTTTGAGATATTCGTAAAAGGCGAAAATTTCTTCTTCAGAACTCGCAAGTTTAGATATTTCATTAATGTTAAAGCCGCATTCTTTTAATTTTGTAAGTAATTGATCTTGTGAAGAAGCGAGATTCTGTTCAGTTACCCCTCCTGAATATACAAAATATTTGAGCGGTCTTTTAGCCGTAATAGAAGAATCAAGCTGACGAAGTGATCCGGCAGCAGCATTACGAGGATTGGCAAATTTATCCTTGCCTTGCTCTTCTTGTTCTTTATTTAGATTTAAAAAATCTTGTTTTTCAATATAAATTTCCCCTCGTACTTCTAAAAACTCTGGAACATTATCTATTTTATGAGGAAAATTTTTGATTGTTTTAATATTTGCTGTTATATCTTCACCGACATATCCGTCACCTCTTGTAGCTCCCGTTGTAAGCACCCCGTGTTTATAAACAGCAGAAAAAGACAAACCGTCTATTTTAGGTTCACAAAAGATAGGAGCAAACTCATTAAGGCGTAAGAAAATTTTTATACGGTCTACAAAATCTCTCACATCTTGCTCATCAAAAGCATTACTGAGAGATAGCATGGGCACTTGATGCGTAACTTTAGCAAATTTATTTGCTATTTTAGCCCCTACTTTTTTGCTAGGACTATTTTCTAAAATTAAATGAGGAAATTTTTGTTCTAACTTGAGATTGGTATTAAATAGCTGATCATACTCGCTATCAGAAACTAAAGGATTATCTTCTATATAATAAGCATGGTTATACGCTGCAATTTTATCAGCGAGTTCTTCTAGTAATTTTTGTGCTTCCTCTTCAGATATTAAATCAATATTTTGCATTAGTAGTTCATACTTTTATTTTAATTTACAATCAAATCCAATTCCTAAAATTTTTATTTTCTTTAAAATCGCTAATTGCTCGTTTTAGTCTTTCAGCATTTTTAGGACTTTTTAACAAGTATAGTTTCCTCCATAGCATTATGATCTTCAAGCGACATAATAACCACCAGTTTTTGTTTTTGTCTAGTTACAATCACTGAAATGTGATCTGCACAAACTTTTTTCATAACATAACCCACTTAAGTACGTTTACATGTAATAAGGCATGTTTTATAACTAGTCACTTTAAGAATCAAAATCAAAATCTTTACCTAGTTTAATATATGCTCTAATACGGCTCATGAGATTTTGGAAATATGTTAAATTATGCCATGTCATTAGCATAGAGCCAAGTATTTCACCGATTCTAACTAAATGATGTAGATAAGCTTTACTATAGTTTCTACAAGCAGGACATAGGCAATCATGTTCTAGCGGCTTGTTATCATCGGCATATTTGCTATTGCGGATATTTACCGTACCGTATTTCGTAAAAGCCTGACCGTTGCGACCTGAGCGTGTCGGGATTACGCAGTCAAACATATCTATACCCCTGCTAACCGCACCTATAATATCAACAGGCTTACCGACTCCCATTAAATAACGCGGCTTATTTTGCGGCAGAAACTCAGGAGCATAATCAAGTACTTTAAACATAAGCTCCTGCCCCTCACCTACTGCAAGTCCACCTATAGCATAACCCTCAAAATCAAGTTCTACTAGATCCTTAGCCGATTGCTCACGTAATTCTTCGTAAACGCTACCTTGAATAATACCGAATTGTGCATAGCCTTCCCGCTTAACAAAAGCATTACGTGATCTATTCGCCCATCTAGTCGTAAGCTGCATAGAAGTTTTAGCTTCTTCAAAGGTTGCAGGGTAAGGCGTACATTCATCAAAAGCCATAGTGATTGTGCTACCGAGCAGATATTGTATTTCGGTAGAACGCTCAGGAGTTAACATATATTTATCGCCGTTAATATGAGAGCTGAAACTTACTCCCTCTTCGGTTATCTTGCATAACTTCGATAGCGACATTACCTGAAAACCGCCAGAATCGGTTAATATCGGCTTATCCCAATTCATGAATTTATGTAAGCCACCAAGCTGTACTATACGTTCGGCAGTCGGCTGAAGCATTAAGTGGTAAGTATTGCCAAGCAATATATCCGCCCCCGTTTCTGCTACCGATTCAGGTAGCATTGCCTTAACCGTTCCTCTAGTTCCAACTGGCATAAAAGCGGGTGTACGCATCTCACCGTGTGCGGTTACGATAATACCGCTTCTAGCTTTTTTATGCTGATGATGAATATTAAAAGAAAATTTTGACACTGATAATCACTTATTTTTAAAAGCAATATCTTAGCATACTATAGTTTATCCTGGAATATAAAAATTAAGATTAAAAGCAGTTGTTTTATGCTGTAATTTAGCCTTCCGATGTCATTCCCGCGTAATGATAATCTTTTCAACTCTAAATAATTATAGTCATTGACTTATTTTAATTACTTTATAGATTACTTTTCTTAAAAATGATAATTAAACTCTGTCATTCATAATATAATTTAATTTATAAGAGTTAAAATATGGAAAATAAAGAAGAAGAAACTTTAACCTTTGAGTGAATAATAGATGAAGAGGAGGAAAAGCGTTTAAAAGCTCACAATGCAAGGAAAGAGCTTAAGTTAATATTAATAACATTTGCTATTATTCTCACTAGTTTGTTAACTTTTTGTTATTTCTTTTTTAACTATATAGAAGAAAAAGCAGCAGAGTATAAATTACAGCAAGAACAAGAAGCAAAAATACATAATAACACAAAATGAAATTGTTTAAATACAATGTAACCAAAAACTATTAATCTATTTAAAGTTAAAAAATTATTTACAATTTTTACACTTTTGCTTTAATTGTAATCAACTATTATTAATATAAATAAAATAACTTTTATGGAAGATATAAAATCTTGGAAAGAAAAGTTTGAAATTTGTGTTTACGCTAAAAAGCTAGTTGATAAACTCGAATATTTAAACACTAAAGTAAAAAATCCTGTTGATATAGAGGAAGTTAAAACAGGTATCTACTACGCTCGTAAATATCATGGTTCACAAATGCGTCAGTCAGGTGATCCGTATTATTCGCACCCGATCGAAGCAGCGATTATACTTGCAAAGTTTGTAGCAGACGAAGCGCCTAAGCTTTTTACTTCTAATATGATAAATGCTGCTCTACTTCCACTATACTATTGAGGATACAGAACTTACTGAAAAGCTGATCATCGAAATTTTTGGTAAAGAAATAGTAAAACATGTAGAAGGTTTAACTAGAATTAAACCTCACGGACAAATCAGTGTCGAGGAAAGCTTAAACCTATTAATTAAGCAAAAACGATAGGATACCGCACTTATAAAATTATTTTCGTATTCATAATGTACAAACATTAGCAGCTAAATCACCTGAAAAAGCGAAGCAGATCATTATGGAAACATTTAAGAAGTGTCTAGTTGTTGCTATACATTTAGAGTGTTATGAAATTGAAGAAAAGTTTAATGAAATTTGCTATAGGTTTTTATACAAAGATAAATTTTCTCAACAAAAATAAATATCATTATTCACTATGAATAACCTGTTTCTTTTTCCAACTTTTGAAAATGATTTAGACCAAACATACAAATTATAAGTAATGGAACCATCACAACAAACAAACCATATTGACCCCAATATTTTGTTAAATATATAATGCCAAACGAAGTAATTATACACATTAAGGCTCTAGAAACAGCATATATCATACTACTGTAAAGCGTTTAAAAACCGGAGCCTAAAAAAAAGATTGAAACAGCATGAACAGTATCAAATGAACATATTATCAAACCTATTTGAATTAAAAGAAGCTAGAAAGGTGTAGTTGTACTTTTTAAAAGGTATGGTGCAAATAGAATAAATATAAGAGTAAAGCTAATTTTACTCTAAGAATTTTTAAAGGATATATTTTATAACTTAGAAAACATATTAAAGACATACTAGCTAGGTGGAACATTAAAATAATAAAATTATGATGAATAACCTGAGCTGCACTATATCCAAATGCATTCTTTAAAACTTCACCACAAGTAATATAAGTATAGTAGAAAATATGGGCCAAGCACAACCATTATGAAAAAATATATAGTTGTCTTCTTTTAGGTTTTTGGTAAAAAATCTCATCGTTTTTTAATTCTTTTTTGTCGATATTTGCTTTTTCATATTTTCGTAAAAGTCTAGCACTTGCATCTACAAAATCAGGCGTTTCTCTAAGATGAGCTTTAGCGTAACCTCTCACAACTGCAATAATTGCATCTATCCAAACGGCAAGACGCCAATTAAATCCTTGAGTAGTCACTAAAGATACTATAGCTAAAGCTACAGTTGTCCCAATTTAAGTAGGAGCATTTGCCATAATTATACAGGATAAAGCCATTAAGGTAGATAATAATAGTAGATTTTCGCCCTAATTTATATCACCTATTCGACCAAAAACATATGCTCCTAGTGGTCTAAATATAAAGGTAGAACAAAAGGTAAAGGCAGAGAGAAGAGCAGCTGCACTCGCATCATATTTAGGAAAGAACAATTCATTTATACTGCTAAATGAACGTACAACTTCCCGTGGCTGCTTTTTGGTCGCTTGTTAAACTTCTCTGTTCTTTTTCATAGCCTAGCATAAATTCTTTACAAAAAATTAAATTGTAAAGAAATTTATACTGTTTTATATAAAAGTCAATAGAAAATTTCACTTTACACGATAAATAAGAAAAGGAAGTGCAACTTAATATATGCCGTGAATTGATAGAAAAAAGCTATAATATATTGCGATGTTTTTTATAGTTGTAATTATATAGATTTAACTGTATTCCCCAGCAAATAGTAACGTTAAAAGCAAGAAACAAACTAACAATTAGTACTTTAAATTTACTTTATTTTTTAGCATGGATAGATATGTGATAAATACACTAATTGAAAGAAAAAATACTATACTATCATTGGTCATTATAATTAAATATATTCAAAATATGCTTTTTCAATCACTAAATTTATACTCTATCTTAGTTGCAGGTCTTACAGCTACTTTTATCGTGTTTATGCGTCAATTATCTTATTACAAACAGCAAATTATTAATAAGGATTTAAAAATAATACCTGCATATTTTGATAAAAAAATGTTATATTAAATTCTTAATAATAACTGCGATAGATATTCTGCTCTTGAAATGATTAAATCATATTTTAAGTTGAAAACCGCAAGATCGTTATCATATGAAGAACTTGAAAATGATAAGCAATTAAGCGAATTATTTAGAGATTCTTTAAACTATTTTATTGATGATTTTTGATTTTATATCAAAATCCGATAAATCAGTTACAGTAAATAAAGTGTTTAGTATACAAGATGAACATAACAATACTCATAAATCATATGCGTTTTTAGAGAAAAATAAAATATCGGACAAAACACATCAAATGCTTATATATGTCAAAGTGCATTATATAATGACCAAAGACGACGAAGAAAGCTTAAACACTTTCATACTACTTGGCTAAGATAATGTAGATTTCCCAAAAACAAAATTAGACACTCAAATAACAAATTTAAGAGTGAGCTTAACGAAGTCGTATAAGCGAATCTTACCAAATTCGGTATCAAGAGCTTAATATTGAAACTATATTTTTAAGTAAGACAGAGTTATTTAAAGCTCGGTTTAGAGTTACCTAAACCGAGAGATAAATTACTACTTACCTAAAAGTGGATATGTAACATTTTTTAAGAATTTTCTTTTAATATAAGTACATACTAAAAATGTCAGTACGGTACTTGGAACATAGCGAATTATCGTAGGTAAATATCTTATTAAGGTCTTAGTTGAGACTAAGTCAGTAAACGACGTACTGATGCTCTCTACTAACTCTCTACTTTTTGATCTTAAACAATCTAAAGTACGATATCTATTTTTGTATTTTAAATAACATCTAACAACTTCAATAACCATAGAAGATATAATAGAAATTATTCCGCTTTGCATAAGAAAATAAAATTCCAGACTATCCGAACAATAACAATAATTAGCAATAAGTATTAAAACTAAACCTAGAATATTAAAAAAATAGACAAATGGTTTGCCATAAGATTTCTCTTCTTGCTTAATGCTACTTTTTAATAATTAATATATTAGAGATTTTAACATGGAATTACCTATTTCATAAGAATAACGAGCAATACACCTGCACCAAAAGCGTAAGCGAGATTCCGCAAAGGGTGGTCACGTGTCAATTCACATAAATCCGCTACATTAGCTTTACCTTTATCCATTCCTTTATCTTTATAATGTTCCATAACGGGATGATAAATTACCTAACTGCTCATCTAGAATATCTCTGGATTACCTTTTAAATTACGTAATCTTGACACTAAGCTTTCAATATCTTTTTTGATACCTTCGACATCTGCTTTAGTAGAGTTTGAATTTGATTCTTTCATAATTTACTCCTTTATTAGTTTACATTTTGTTAAGCAAATTATTTTGCCTACAAAACTTATACGATGCTACTCTTATAAGCACTTTACAATAGCTTACACAATAAAAAAACGAATCTAAACTAGATTCGGCTAAATTTAATGATTTTTTATTTCGTATTACTTCTACTTACTACCGAATGAAGAAACAATTTTATTAATTAATGATTCAATATTAATTGCTGATTGAGTATATTTTATCTCTTCATTAGCCGCTAAATTTTCATCGTCATTACCCGGTACAATTGAAATATATTTACCTCCAAGTAACCCGCTGGTGACTACTTGGGCTTTAGAATCTTTAGGTATTTTAACATCATCATTAATATTTAGATATACACTTGCATCAAAACTATTTGGATCTAAAGTAATTTGCTTTACACTACCGATTTTTATACCTGAAATCATTACGTCGCTTCCAACTGCTATCCCTTCCGCACTTTGGAAATGAGCAGTTACCTGATATCCTTTTGAGCTAGTTATAGAACTACCTGTTTTGTAGGCAAAAATCAAAAATAGCAAAGCAATAATTAATACTACAAAGCCTATAATTGTTTCAATAATGTTCTGTTGCATTGTTTTTTATATTTTATTAATTAATTACGGTTGCCATCTATTATATTTAAGATTTGATGTTTTAGGCAGCTTTTTAACCATTTTATTATTCTTTTGCCATGGAAAAAGCTGAATACTTTTTGGTCTCTCATTTACTAAATGATGTAACCAAGCGTGCCAACTTGGCGGAATTTTTGTAGGTTCATTTACATTTTTATAAATAACAAACCTCCTTGGACGCCCCAAATAATCAATATTACGGCTTTCATAATATTGATTCAAAAACTCATCTTCTCCTACTTTTTTGTGAAAAAAAGTAATAAAACACTTATCTATCCACGACATTTTAAAATTTCTATAGCAGTTTCTCTTCCTTGCACTGCAAGTTTATCGGCAGCAATATTACCGCTATTATTTGCATGACCTTTTACCCATTTCCAAATAATAGTATGTTTACTCAATTCTGCGTATAATTTTTGCCATAAATCGGCATTTTTAACGGGTTCATTGTTGCTTTTACACCAATTATTTTTTATCCAATTATGAATCCAAGCGGTAATTCCTTGTTGCAAATATTTACTATCGGTATAAATCTCAATATTACAAGATTTTTTTAAAATCCTCAAGGCTTCAAGTGCTGCCGTAATTTCCATACGATTATTAGTCGTATCTAACTCATACCCAAATACTTCTTTGCTAGTATCATTAAATTGAAGCAAAGCTCCCCACCCTCCGGGACCTGGATTACCTGCACATGCACCATCAGTATATATCACTACTTTTGAATCCATAATATGCATTAACTAGGTTTAGAAGAATTACGAAACTTATCTAACATTATAACATTTGGACTTGAAGATGATGAAGTCTGATCACTTTTATTATTACTTATTGCCTCTTCATGTTGAGGATTTTCATGTATATTTAACGACTGATTAAAAGTGAGACTGTAATTATTATTGAAATCAACAAAGCTAATAAGTGCATCAAAAGGTACGTAAATTATTTCTTTAACACCGTCAAAACTTACCGTTAAAGAAAAGCCCGTATCATTTACTATTAAATTTTCAAACTGATATTGCAGTACTATTGTTATCTGTTTCGGATATGCCTGTTTAACTTTTGAAGGTAAAATTACTGCAGGATTATCGGTTCTGTACGATATGTATATTAACTGATCCCAATATAAATTTTCATGCTGAATTTTTGTTAGAATTTTTTTCACAAATTCTAGCATATATTCATGCACAAATTTTTTATATTCAATATTCATACGAGAAAAATAAATAAAAATAAGTCGACGAAGTTTAATTTGAACAGTTTAAGTCATTGCAAGGAAAAACTGTAAGTTTTGACGAAACAATCTCAGGAGTCCTACTTTATGAGATTGCCACATTCTCTACGTTCGCCTGCAATGACAAGATCAACCGTTTTTAGGCAATGCCAATTTTTCAAATTAAACAAGTATAAGTGAGGGTTGTTCTGTTGCCCGGCACACCCTCCAGCCGCGTAGGATTAAGCTGCTAAAGCTAAATGACCTACAGAACGATTATTATCGTTTGCGTTTCTTTGTTTTGACCCATATGGCACAAGCCATCGGCGGAATCATCCCGAGTAAAAGCAATCTTTTTATTAGGCACGTCGATCCTATTTCGCCCCCCAAAAATACTCGATGAACTTCGTATTGTCTACTCTTTAAGAGTTATTACATATTTAAACTTTTCTAAATGACGTAGCTAATAAAGAGAAATTTGAAGGCAACACGGAACGCAGAACCGCAGGGTACACGCAAGTAACGTGAGGATTCGAATACCGGATCGACGTACAAATTACCTTTAGGAGCAAGTTATTTAGAAAGTTTTGGTGGAGGCGTCGGGTACTGCCCCCGAGTCCGCAACCTCTATTCTAAATTACGTTTATTACTATAGCTATATTAGCACCAAATATTATGCCTTAATTTGATTAAAATGTAAAGGTCAAATAAGAATTCTAGATTTATATTAAAAATAGACTTATAATAAATGGTTAGAATTCTAAATTAAAAACTTAATTATGCTACCAAATCTTGGAATTATAGCCGGCAGAGGTTCATTACCTTACTTAATAGCAGGTAATTATACAAAGCAAGGCGGTAATTGCTATATCGCAGCAATTAAAGACGAAGCTGATATAGAGCAAATTAAAGATTTTGAATATAAGATTTTAAAAATCGGTATGGTCGGGGAAGCTATAAAATATTTTAAGGAGCATAAGGTAAAAAATATTATTTTTATCGGTGGAGTTAATAGACCGAATTTTAAAAATTTAGCCGTAGATAAAATAGGCGGTTTATTGCTTTTCAAAATAGTTGGGCAAAAAATTCGAGGAGATGATAGTTTGCTAAAAATAGTAGCGGATTTTTTTGAAAGTTACGGTTTCAAGGTAATTTCAAGTAATGAAATATATAAAAATCAACAAGGTAACTCCAATATTATAACCAATACTAACCCTATAAGTTCAGATAAAAATGATATTGAGCTTGGAATAAAATTATTGAATCATCTAAGTGCATTCGATATCGCACAATCGGTTATAGTTGAAAGTGGCTATATACTTGGTATAGAGGCTGCCGAAGGAACGGATAATTTAATAACGAGATGTGCAGATTTACGTAAAAATCCTCATGGAGGAGTATTAGTAAAAATAGCGAAATTAGGTCAAGATAATAGACTAGATATGCCGACGATCGGTCCTAATACTATAAAGAATCTTGCTAAATATAATTACAAAGGGGTAGCGATTCAAAAAAATAACGTAATTATAGTCGAAGAGGAATTAACTATAAAACTCGCTAATAAACATAAAATTTTTATAACAAAATGTTAGCAATAGGTATTACCGGTAGCTATGCATCGGGTAAAACTTTTATGTTGGATTATTTAACAGAAAAAGGATATAAAACTTTTTGTGCCGATAGATGCATAAAAGAATTATATCAAGATGTAGTTTTGCAAACTCAGATTTTAAAATTACTACCTGAACTTGAGTCTTTCAATATTAGAAAAATCAGTAATTTAATTTACAATAACGACCTAGCTAGAGAAAAACTACAAAATTTTATTTACCCCTTACTAATAGATAAACTCATTTTATTTAAAAAAGAAAATGCTAATTCCAAATTTGGCTTTGCCGAAATACCGCTGCTTTATGAAGCTAAATTTGAGAAATATTTTGATTTTGTCGTAACAATATACTGCTCTGAAGCAATAAGAATGCAAAGAGCAATAACGAGATCTTCGTTTGATATAGAAATTTATAATAAAATCAAAGAAATTCAACTATCACAAGAAAGCAAAATAGCAAAAGCAGATTTTGCTATAAATAGCGGCGTTGATATGTTAGACTTGGAAAAACAAATAGCGAAGCTAATAAAGGATTTGGAATGTCGAGTTTAAGAGAAATAATTTTAGATACCGAGACTACGGGACTTGACCCACGACAAGGTCATCGAATCGTTGAGATCGGTGCTATTGAAATGGTAAATAAGGTATTAACAGGCAGGAATTTTCATTTTTATATTAATCCTGAGCGAGATATGCCGTTTGAGGCTTATAGAATTCATGGTATATCCGGCGAATTTTTAAAAGACAAGCCTCTATTTCATACAATAGCCGATGATTTTTTAGAGTTTATTTCAGATAGCAAACTGATTATTCATAATGCTCCTTTCGATATTAAATTTCTAAATCACGAATTATCATTATTAAAAAGAACCGACATTAAACTCTTGGAAC
Source organism: Rickettsia conorii str. Malish 7 (assembly GCF_000007025.1). NCBI lineage: Bacteria > Pseudomonadati > Pseudomonadota > Alphaproteobacteria > Rickettsiales > Rickettsiaceae > Rickettsia > Rickettsia conorii. The sequence continues at coordinate 1,033,124 of NC_003103.1, forward strand.
TAGCAAATACTATTGATACTTTAGTAATGGCTAGAAGCATATTTCCAGGCTCAAAATATAATCTTGATGCATTATGTAAAAGATTTAAAGTTGATAATTCAGGTAGGCAGCTTCACGGAGCTTTGAAAGATGCCGCATTACTTGCAGAAGTATATGTAGAATTAATGGGCGGTAGACAATCCGCCTTTAAAATGGTTGATAAATCTGCCGTAATAAATAATTTAGCAACTAATCAAGTAAATAACAAAACAGAGCAAACTACTATTGTTATTAAACCTACAAAAGAAGAACTGCAAAAACATAAAGAGTTTCTCAGTAGGATTTTAAAAACTGCTTATTAAAACGTCATTGCGATAGTCGCTCGCAATGACGATTATCAACAATCCCCTTATCTATGAAAACAAATTTTCTTGTATTTATAACCTTTACAATACTTATCTCTTTAGGCTTTTGGCAGCTTAGTCGTTTAAAAGAAAAGAAATTATTTTTAGCTTCAATGCAAGCTAACCTAACCTCACCTGCAATTAATTTAGCAGAAATTCAAGACGGTTTACCTTATCACAAAGTAAAAATTACCGGTCAATTTTTGCCTAATAAAGACATATATTTATACGGTAGAAGGTCAATGTCGAGTGAAAAAGACGGATATTATTTAGTTACTCCTTTTAAAACCATAGAAGATAAAGTTATTTTAGTAGCACGAGGTTGGTTCAGTAATCGCAATAAAAATATTATCACGCAAGCTACAAACGACCGGCAGCACGAGATTATCGGTGTTACCATGCCATCAGAAAAAACTCGTATCTACTTACCTGCTAACGATATAAAAAATAATGTGTGGCTAACGCTAAATTTAAAAGAAACATCCAAAGTGTTAGGCTTAGATCTTGAGAATTTTTATATTATTGCGGAAGGAAAAGATATTAGCAATCTAGATATTTTATTACCTCTTGCAATAAATCATTTAGCAGCAATCAGAAATGACCATTTAGAATACGCCCTAACTTGGTTTGGACTTGCTATTTCTTTAATCGTAATATATGTAATTTATCGGCGTCGTTATATGGCTGTGGATGTCATCCCGCGAGCTTGTAGCGGGATCCAGAAAAATAATTAAAAAGACTGGACCCCGTGGTCAAGCCACGGGGTAACAGTAGAAAATCGATACATAAATGAGTGACTTACAAAGAGAAGCATCTGATCCTAATTACTCCGTTTGGGTATCGGCATCTGCCGGTACCGGTAAAACCAAAATCCTAACCGATCGATTTTTACGTCTGTTAATAACGGGCGTAGAGCCTTCCAATATTTTATGCCTTACTTTTACTAATGCTGCAGCTATAGAGATGCAAGTAAGGATTAATAGCAGACTTAAATATCTTTCTCTTTGCAACGCCGAGAAACTAGAAGAAGCACTTTTCTTAATGAGCGGCAATAAGCCATCGCCGCAAGACACAGAAAACGCAAAAACTTTATATGATAAAATACTAAATAGCAATAAGCTTTTAAATATCTATACAATACATGCTTTTTGTCAAAAAATCCTTAACACTTTTCCCTTAGAAGCCGGCATAACACCAGAATTTAAAATCCTTGAAGAAACTAAATTACAAGATATCTTCCTAAATATCAGAAACGAAATTTACTTAAGCGATGAACATAATGACTTAATGAAAATTTTACTTAACCGATTTCATGAAATAACTCTGCAAGATATTTTTACCGAGATAATCGAGCAGAAAATTAAATTCAGAAAGTTATTTATAAATAAGCAAATTCCCAAAGAAATATCTAATAAAAGATTAGCGTTAGGGGAATTAAATAATATTTACGATAAGGTAAAAAACTTATTTGCCGAGTATGATGTGGAGATAGCACCGAAAGAAATTTTTTTTACCAAAGATGGGAAAAAACGAAAAAGCCTTTTATCGAAAGAATTAATAAGGAAATATCCTAAATTATTACTAGAGCTAGAAAAAATTACCTCTGAAATTTACCGATTAGATGAGCTGCGTCGCATAGAAGAGCTAGAATATCATACGAACTTACTTACTAAACTTGCGCATATTATTTTAAAAAAATACGATTCATATAAGGAAGAAAATAATTTACTCGATTACGACGATTTAATTTACTACACCGAGAAATTACTAAATAATAAAACTACTCATAAGTGGTTGCTGCATAAGCTTGAAAGCGAGATAAATCATATTCTTGTCGATGAAGCACAAGACACAAGCCCCTCGCAGTGGAATATTATTACTACTTTAATAACAGAGTTTAATGCTGTAGAGAGGCCAAATAATAGTGTTTTCATAGTCGGTGATGATAAACAATCGATCTTCAGTTTTCAAGGGGCTGATCTTCGTAATTTCAACTTAGTAAATGAGCGACTAAAAGCAAATCTTACAAATGCTAATAAGAAATTCAAAAATATCACCCTTGAATATTCTTATAGATCATGTACAGAGATTTTACAATTTACTTATAATGTTTTAAAAAATATAAAATCCAATTACCCGGGTTTATTCCTTTCGAATAATCCTTTAATATCCTCATTTCGTACACATCAAGGCTCTGTAACGGTTTGGCCATTAGTGACGAGTGAAAAACAAGAAGAGCTTTTTTGGGCACTACCTGAAGATTATGAAAATTCTAAATCTGCTGCCGATTTACTCATAGAAAAAATCGTAAATTTTATAAAAGAACAAATAGAAAGCGAAGAAATTTTACCATCTACTGCACACAGAATATCTGAAAAAGATTTCATGATATTAGTCAGAAAGAGAGATGAATTTAGTAATAATCTGATCAAAGAACTTAGCAAAGCTAAGCTTAAAGTTGAGGTAAGCGATAGAATGAACCTTAAGGAAAATCTAACTATAATGGATTTAATTTCATTAGCTAAATTTGTGTTACTACCTGATGATGATTTAAATCTTGCCGGTTTACTAAAATCACCGATTATTGGAATAAGCGAGCAGCAATTATACGAACTTCTTGTAAATAAAAGTGAGAATAGCTTATGGGATATACTCTCTTCACATGAGGAGATATATAATAAGTTAGATTCTCTAATTGAAATTTATAAAATATCTATTGTTGAGAACTTCTTTGATTTAGTGGTACATAATCTAAATTTACGAGAGCTTTACGATGATGATAGTGATGATATGATAAATGAGCTATTAACATTAAGCAAAAACTATGCAAATGATATAGATAATTCACTGCAAGGATTCGTTGCTTGGTTTGAGAATAACGATATCTATATTAAACGTGATATAGAGCATTCAGACAAAATAAGAGTAATGACCGTCCACGGCTCTAAAGGGCTTGAAGCTCCTATTGTTATACTATGCGATTCTACTACTTTACCGATAAGCAGCAATAAATTTATTTGGGATGATAAAGGAGAAATGTTTTTCTCTGCTAATGCTGCCGATACTCCTGAGTTTTTGCAAGAGCTGAAAGAAGCTGAAAAATTAAAAGATTTGCAAGAATATATAAGACTACTCTACGTTGCAATGACAAGAGCTAAAGACAGGCTGATTATATGCGGTTTTAGTAATAAATCTACCACTCCTGAAAATTGCTGGTATGAAATAGCCAAACAAACTTGCGATAAATCTCTCAATTAGTAGCTGCTATATTAAATATAATAGACTATTAAGACGCACATATATTTAAACAGCATCTTATGTTAAAAATTTTAGAAAGTTTCTTTGAAAATAAAGCAAGAATTAAAATAGAAAGGTTAAACAATTACCATCCCTGCATTATGCTTATGAAAAAGGTCATAAGGAATAATACTTAAATTTTTTTCTTTTAAGGCTTGTTTATACTTTGTTATTTTAGAAATAACAACTACAACAAGAAAAATAAAAATACTTATTAACAGAGGATATAAGATATTTAACTGATCAAACATCATTAATTTCACAGAATTTAGTTAGATACTACATAATAGTAGTAACATTTATTTGAATTTCAACTTAAATATTTTTTATTTACTCCTATATCTTAAATTTAAATCATTTATAGATATTGTCATAAGAAAATTAATAAGATTTTTATTGAAACCGCTACTTCTAAAATAGATAGCATAATAATTTATGCATTATGATAATAATCATGCCTTAATAAATCAGATTTAAGAATACCAGAATTATATTCATATGAATCTAAATAAGCTTGTAATTCATGAACATTTTGTTCTATTTTTTCATAATTATATTTATATGAGTTTTGGAATTTTTCAACTAATTTACCTTTATTAACAACTTTTTTATAAGCATCTTCTTTAAAAAACCCATCTTTTTGTTCTTCACTACGAAAGTAATCCTTAAATTCACTATGTTTTTTCGGTAAATTAGAGATAAATTCTGCAAATTTTTCTAATTGAATATTGGTAATTAGAGTAAATACCAAACCTATATTTTCTTTATATTGGTTAACTCTTGAAATTTCATGCGCTATTGTATCTTTTTGTCCAATTTCAATAACATTATTAGATAAAATAACTAAATCTTTTTTATTAACCTCTTGCTTTTCAGATTCCTTTAGTTTTATATTCAGTATTTCCTCTTCTAATGCCTCTTTACTAAATAATTTTTTAAATGCAGCAAGCCACGGACCAAAAGCTGTACTTTCTAACTTTTTAAAATATTCTTTTAACTTCATAACTAATTTCCTTGTTTATATTTTCTTAGTTTAATTTATAGTACTAGTTGACAGTAATCAAGTTATAGAGCTAAGAAAAATTAATACTTTTGTAAAAATTATATATAGCGTAAAAATTGAAAAACAGTGTTAAAATGCTTAAAATAATTTGACTATTTTAGAAAATTTTAATAAAATCTATTAATAAACTCAATCGATAATACAAAATATGAAAACAGCTTTTATCTTCCCCGGTCAAGGGTTGCAATTGATCGGCATGGGAAAAGATTTTTATGATAATTTTAAACCCGCCAAAGAAACTTTTCAAATCGTTGATGAAGTACTAAACCGAAAACTCACTGATATAATTTTTAATGGACCTTCTGAAGAACTTACCTTAACCACTAACGCACAACCGGCATTAATGGCAGTATCTATGGCAATAATAAATATTATCAAAGCTGAAACCGGTAAAAGTTTGGATAGGCTTTGCGATTATGCTGCCGGTCATTCGCTAGGTGAATATAGTGCTTTATGTAGCACCGAAAGTATTAACCTTGAGACAGCAGCAAAACTACTTCATATACGTAGTACATCTATGCAGGAAGCATGTCCTGAAGGTGAGGGAAGCATGGCGGCTTGTATCAATATTCCGCTTCAAAAACTTGAAGAAATATTAGAAGAGATCAACAAAATAAATTTATGCCAAATTGCCAACGATAACATCGAAGGACAAATAGTTATTAGCGGCAAGACCACAGCTATAGATCATGCTATTAGTATAATTAAAGATTTAGGTTATAAAGCAATAAAGCTGAAAGTCAGTGCTCCATTTCATTGTAGCTTAATGAAGCCGGCAGAAGAAAAAATACGAGTAGCTCTTGATAAAGCTGTAATTAATAAACCTCTGATACCGATAATCCAAAATTATACCGCAAAACCTACTCTAGATCCTACAGAAATCAAACAAAATTTAATGCTTCAGATATGCGGGCGAGTTAGATGGCGTGAAACTTTAGAACTATTTCACAAATTAGAAATCGCTCATATAGTAGAAATAGGGGCAGGAAGCGTACTAACAAATATGCTCCGGAAAATTAATTATCCATATAAGTTAAGTAATATAAGTAATTTAGAAGAACTACAGCATTGTTTAGATAACATTAGTCAATAACTGTCTCTAATAACTTCTGATTCATACTTAATATTATTATATGCAAATTAGTTTTAGTTTTTTTAAGCAATTACTAAAATTATTCACTAGTGATTGGCAGAGCTATTTAGACAAGGTAATAGAGGATTTTAAAATTTAGCCTTAACAGATACTAATGATACATTTTTAAAAGAAGAATGTTATAATTGCTCTTATCCAAAAAGACATTAAAGAAGGTGAATATCCATGGTATGTTGCTCCTTTTAATAAAATAGATCATGCAAGTTTATTACTTACCAATATTCTCATATATTAGAGCTTGATTATCTAAATCAAAATACGGTAAAAGCAGTAAAAAATATGCTGCAAAATAACTTCAAAGATATATATAATCCGGAAATTTATATTATTGCTAATTATGAAGAACCTATAATTAAAAACTATACAATAATAGATAAAATGGCCGAAGATAAAGTTATTACCTTTGAAGATTTAAATATTAAATATGTAGATCACACGGATGAAGAGTTAAAATATATAGGTGATATAGTAAATGATATTAGCAAACTAGACAGCAAGTTAGTAGCAGATATTCAAATATCATCAAATTTATTTATCAATTTTATTTTGTAGATTTTCTTATTACTCAGTGTACAATCATTTTTATGGCTGCATATTTTGAAGAATTAAACAATTTTCATCAAAATTTAGATAACCTCAATTTTTCCGTTACAAAAATATATTCCCGAATGCCAACCAAAAGACTATAAGAGTTTTGTCAATCTTAAAGCAATAACTTGGAATAGATTTTTAGTTAAATATCAGAAATTATTTGAGAACATTCAGAACATATTATTTAGCATCTGTAGTGATAGTGAGAATTTTGTAAAATTGTTAATTTCAGACTCTTATAATCTTAGCTTAAACAAGCGAATCGAAATTATAGAGTACTTAATAGATAAATATAAAAATGATACTAAATCTATTTATTACATAACCCAACAACTTTTTGATATTTGTGATGATAACACGGATATTAAAACTCTCGAAGCCAAGGCTAAACAGTTTTACAAATATATTGAATATTTCCGTAGTTGGGATGATTTACCTAGTTATTGGTATATGGACTTTAAAGGGCCATCCGGATGTGATAAGGAAGCTTTGATTATGGGCAATTCCGTAAAGCCGGAAAATGATTATATTTAGTTAGAAAAATTATAAAATAATTCTAGAAATTGTGCTTATTAGATGATATAAAGTAAAGCCATAACCGGAGAGATGGCCGAGTGGCCGAAGGCGGCGGTTTGCTAAACCGTTATACGGGTCATACCGTATCGAGGGTTCGAATCCCTCTCTCTCCGCCAGTCTGGATAGTTAGCCAATTCTTGTAGTTTATCGAATGGAAAAGCCAAGGAGTAATCAAGATTTCCGCCTTTCAAATTTAGGTTCGCAAATACACATTATCGCCTTATTGCCTTGATTTAACAAGGATTTCAGCTCTTAATACAAACCTACTAATATGTTCTATGCTATTCATATGTTAGTTTATGCTAGACTTTTCTCTAATATTTTCTGTTACTTATACGTTATTTTCTACAAATTTCACCAATTTTAGCCATTTTTTTTCTAAAAATATGTACGCTATACAAACTAGGAGCTATTCCTCGTAAAATAAGGGATTGGAGGGCTTTTTGTAAAAATTTTTTTTAATAGAATTAATTGTTTATACCAAAATTTTTCAGTTTTTGTGTATAAAAATTGCACCTATTACCAGAATTGAGTGAGGACTTAAATAAAGCTCAAGGGTTGGGTCGGAAATATAAAGGTTTAAAAATTTCAACGTTTCTTCTTTATTACTACAGTCTGTGCTACCATTATTACACATGGTACATCCTAATTTTACTTTATCATTTGCTACTAAATCTTTTAATTGTGTTACTTCCTCTAAGGTAGCCAATTTTATATCACTTATGTTGCGAAAACCATCTATTACTTCATTAAATATATTATTTACGCCTTGCGAAACTGCACTTCTTATATCATTTATATCTTCATTAGCACGCCAAGAAACATAAGGTAAACTACTATCGTATTTGTGAAACAAACCCCAACACCAACCTTGTACTCCTTCTGTATTTCCAAGTGTTGATTTATATAATTCATCTCATTTATAAATAATTTTTGTTCTTTCATTTTTTACTTCTTACAATAGTTAAATTCTATTTATTCAAAATAACCTAGCTATTTCAGCTTTTGATTACAACATAAATTATACAAATCTGCTAAATCATAAGTAGGAAAACCTATAATACACTATATAAATATAAGGTTTATCTCCTGTAACCTTAGGTTTAATAGAATTTATATATGAGTAGCAATTACACACCAAAAAATTACGGTTTATTCGGAAAGTACATAAGTAAGATATCAAAAGCCATAATTACTAAATATAGAAAATAGTATAAACAATACTAAAAGTAGTAATTAATATGCAAAGATATTTAGACCCAACGAATGATAGTTTGTTTAAAAAAATCTTTCGTGATTTAGAGAGATTAAAGGAATGTATCAATGCAGTTCTTGAACTTCAGGAGGGTTTTAGAATTAAAGAAATAGAGTTTATGCCCATAGAGCAAGTACCTATGCTCAATAAAGGAAAAAAAGCATATTTGATTTAAAGGTTAAAGATGAAGCCGGTAGCTGGTATATAATCGAGATGCAAAATAGCAGAAATTAAGGAATAAATCTAAGGCGTTAACTACGCAATCACAACATACAAAATCGTATCCCGCTACCCAGTAAACGACCTCTTCAGCTCATTGGTGGGAAAGGACGAACCCACATAAGATATTATAACACTTCAATACTCAACTTACAATAATTATAGCTTAGTAGTTGAGATATTATTTAAAGGATTAAATTATGACTGATTTAATCAAACAATTTGAGGTGCTACTGTCATTCCCGCGAGGCATTGTTGTGTGGATCAATTTCACCTCTGTCATCCCGTGGCTTGACCGCGGGATCCAGTTAAAAATACTAAAATTATTAGTATTTTTTATTGTTTTTATGGACCCTGTGGTCAAGCCACGGGATGACAGAGGTGAAATTGATCCACACAACAATGCCTTCCTGCGAAAGCGGAAATCCAGTACTTTAAAGCTTTTTTAAAAGTTTTACCTTGAAAAAAATGATATAATAAAAAATATTTAAAATTAAGATTTTTTAGCCTGGATCCCTGCTTTCGCAGGGATGACATCTAGGGCTTTTTAAAAATTGTCCGGTACTATACTTAGTGACACGCCGGCAAATAGAGCGGTCATTATCCTTAAGTGCAACAGACACAACCTCAATTGCTAATGAGATTGCGGTTGCTGCAAATGTAGTAACTGATTGTTTAAAATAATTAACTAATATATTAAATTACTAATTGTAATTATTATCATTTATTAAAATAACCTCTCTTAATCTTCTATATATTCAAAAATTCCCTAAATCAATTCCAATTTATTTATGCTTTTAGTGAAATTTCTATTGCGTTCTTAAAGTTTCTTATTATGATTCTGTCTATAGCTCATTTTTAACAAAATATTAAAATTTATAGAATTTAATAAGAATATAATTATGTTCATACTAAACATTTTTAAAACAAACTGGCACAAAATATTATCCGAAAGTACAACAAGTGACCTTAGTAATAAAAATATAACTGATGAACAAGCAAAAGATTTAGCTGCAGCACTTAAAGCTAATAGATCTTTAACGTCGCTTTATCTTCCTTGGAACAACATAGGCGAGGCAACATTTAAAATAATTAATGAATATCTGTACAGAAATAAAACTATAACCAAAAAAAGCAGAAAAGAAATATGAAGAACAGCAAAAGCAAGAACTAGAAACACAACAAGTAGAGGAAGAAAAAAGAAAACTATTGGAAGAACAAGAAAAACAACAGCAAAACCTCAAGCTTGATGAGCTAAAATATAATCAACTAATTTTAGTAATAAAAGAAAGTACGGAAGAAGAAGCAGAAAATTTAGTTAAAGAGCTAAACGGTGACACGCTTAACAAGATAGACGATAACAGATACGGCTTTAACTTTAGCTGCTTATAAAGGGATTAGATAAAGTTTGCAACTAATCTCTAAAATGTCTAATCAGGCTATTAGTACTATTAATAGCAATGGTGAAACGGTTTTAACTTATGCTGCTAGTAAAGGCTTAAGTAAAGTATGCATGTCACTAATCCCTCTAATGAGCGATCCGGCTATTAATACTATTACCAAAACTTATATGGTACTATAGCCTTAACTTTAGCTGTATGGAAGGGTTTAGAAAGGGTTTGTGAGTTATATTAATACCTAGAACGACTATTCAAGCTATTCATCATGTTAATAATAAAGGTGAAACAGTATTAAATTTAGTTATAAAAAATAATTTTAAAAATATATATGACTTATTAACTTTAAGAGTAAATGAGCTAAATAATCAATTCAATAAAACAAATATATATATAAGAACGAGGACGAAAAACTTATTATTGCAGAGGAAGCAAATATTTACCAAATAATAGACAAGATAATTTTTAACTTACAAAATAGTACTAATATTGATGAAGCAGACAAGCCCATATAGAGAATAGCTTATATAGAATACTTAATAAGGTTCAGAAGCTAACAGATCAAAACGACATAATAAATATAACTCAAAGTATAACAGAACTTATAGGAAACGAAATTACCGAGGGGACAGTTGTAGATTTAGAAGATGAAGTTAATGAAATGGCAGAAAAACAAACGCAACAAAAGTTAAATATATTCAACGCAACAGTAAAAAAATAATTACGAAATTAGAAACTGCTAACATTAAAGATAGTGCAGTGATACAAACACAAATAAACGAAATATCAAGTAAAGTACAAACTTTAGAAAACAATGTTAGTATATAGCAAATAACAAACTGGATGGGGCAACTTTTAGATGGCAACATTACTAAAGGAACAGTTATAGATTTAAGAAAGAAAATTGAGACAATAATACTTCAAGAAATAAACGAATCCACTAGTATAATTACATTTATAGCAAAGGATTTATTACCAACCGCTTTTCAATAATCCAGAATTGCTACAAGTGGCCACTACATTACTAAGCCCTAATTTAATCTACGAAGCAATTAATAATGATGATAAGGAGCTTATTTTAGCCGGACTAATGAGCATGGGGTAAAATATATTTAAACTAAATATTTGGAGCTGGTACTAATGCATAAACAGGCCTAAGCGTAGCCTGAATCAAGGCTAATCTAAACTGGTTAAGGGTTTGTGCATAACGTACCCCCCCAGTCTAGACAGTTAACCAATTCTTGTAGTGCTATCTAAGTATAATCTTTATCACCAAGCATATTATAGATTTCCGGCATATATTTATGTTTCAGCCAAATCTCAAGGCTACCGATAATATAAAGGTTATTTTTAGCTCTGCTAATACCGACGTTTAAAACGTTTGGCTTTTGCGTCATTATATTTCGTGCACCTTTATCAAGAGGATGCTGAGCTCCTAGTAGTATTATTACCGTATCATTTTCTGTGCCTTGAAATGCATGAATAGTGGCGATATTTTTATATCCAAATACTTGAATTGTTTTCTCATATCTTGAATCGTCATATATTTCATTCAATTTTCTACGAATAGATTCGCTGTAATCTTTATACATTGTAATGATATAAATTTGTTTGAGCAAATCATCCCCATTTTTCTCTTTTAATACTTGGTTTTAATAACTCTAGTCATTTTTGAAATTCGGCTTCCGATTCATATTTATAACGTTGAACCTTATTATCTTTTATATCTATCCATTTTGAAGTACCTAAAATCGTTCTAATATCAAAGTTACAATCAGAGGTAGCAAAAATCATTTTGTCACCGTAAGCTATTTTGTTACATATTTTAAACATCAGATTTTGGCATCTTCTATGCACTCATAAAGGGAAACTAACCGTAACATCATCTATTTTTGTTTGATATAAAGAATTACGGTCAGCTAGGTTTTGCAATGAAACTTCCGAAGGTGACCACTCAGGATATGAAACCTTAAAATGTTCACATAATTTGATTAAATCTTGCTTTAATATAGAAATAGGATCTGTTTGCAGCGGATCACCGACTACTACGACTTTTGTTGATTTGTAAATAGCACTAGCTGCGTATTGTGGCGGTATCTGCCCTGCTTCATCAATAAATAACCAAGGAATTGCATTATGTTCGGATGTTGCCAACATTTTATCGAATGAGTGAAAAGTTGTAGACACAACAGGTATGACCATAAAGAAATTTTGCCAAGCAATTTTGTAAGTTAAAAATTTTCTTGCCAATTTTTCCAAAATAAATCTTCTTCAAAATCCTTAATATTGAAATATTTATCTTTTAAACTTACGATAGCCAAGCTTATATCGTCGTTAAGCTGTTTTATTTCTTCTACAGAAACTTCAATTTTCTTAATTGCAGCTTTAATATTCTTAATATCAGTTTTTATCCAGTCAATTTCTTCTGAAGATTTATTTTTTAGCTTAATTAAATCCCGTTTTTGCTCATAGCAAGAATTGTATTTTGCGGTTTTAAAAAATGCATGAATTTTTTCAAAAAAACCCAAATTTAATAATTTTATTTCACAATCAATTTTAAGTATTTTTAGAGCTTTTATAATCAAGTTCTAATTCTAACTCATTTTACTCTTCTTTTTTTCTGCATATATCAATCCTCTTCCTTAATTAACTCTCTTTTCTTTTTATTAAATTCAATAACTGATGCAATATTTTCATAAACTTCATGAATTTCACTTTATAAATTGTTAAAACCAGCACACGCTTCTTTCCATTCATTATTAATTTCATCTATAGAATTACAATACTCAGGTTTAAAATGTGCAGGGGCTTTATCTCTACATTTATTATTAACTAGCAGATTAAGATATTGCAGCATTGTATGTTTTGCATCATTCTTATCATCGTTTTCTTCTTCATCTTTATATTTCCAAAACTTATTTGAAAATCTCTTTTTATTTCCATGATTAACGAGCACCGCAGCAAATATACCCCTATCTTTCTCTTTTTCCTCTTTCAATAAAAGTTATTTAAAATAACTTAAATCTTTATGATATAGCTTATCTATTTTACTATATAACGATATTTCTTTAGATATATTTTCAACGGCATTGTTATTAGATGATGCAACAACCATACCGTAAGTTTGTAATTCCGGTTTTAAAGAATTAACATGATAATCAAAATTTGGTGTATGTAAGGAAGATTTTTTATTTTGAAACCCCTCCTTAGGATCTTTAAAGTTACTAAATAAGAAGCACGATCTACATAGATATTTGCTATAAGATCAAAAAGTATAGTGGTTTTCCTGTACCAGGTGGACCATTAACAGCAAAAAGCTTTCCTGAAAAGAGGGTAATACCAAATTAATCGCAACAGCTTGCAGTACCGCAAGAGAATGACTCGGCGATGAACACCAACGCATCGGTTGCATCATAAATGGAGATAACAGTTCTTGTAGACTTTCTTGATGCTTTAAAACATCTATGGAATCCGGCTTATCTTCTTTACCGAGATATTTGGCAATTGCTGATTCCAAGTCAAATTTTTCTATATTACTTCGTACAAAATCTAATGGTCTTAGAAAAAAACTATTAAACATTTCTAAGGAAGGAGCGGCAAAATTATAAATTACCGGTTTATCTTTTTTCTTTTTATGCGAGGTAACTCTTCTTAAGCATATTTCAGAGCGGCTAAATAAATATTTTTTGTCAATTTCTAACTTCTGCACTACAAGATCAATCATAAGGTTAATCATTTTTAAATCTAGAGTTTTAACTCAAGAATCTTGCTTTTTATCCTTAACATATATTCTCTCACTTTCTGAAAATACTTCCTCTATTAGGCTGTTATTATTATCTACAAAATTTGGTAAATCTTTTAATTCTTTTTCTTGGAACTCATCTCTCATGATTCTACCGAGAGCATAAGCAGCAGTAGAGATAACCATCAATCCTTCAATATATTTACCGTTTTCATCTATAGTTAAACCAGCAATAGGTGTTTGTCGGTTGCTCTTGCTTATCTTGATGGTTATTATAATCATTTAAGAACTCTTGATCTAATTTAGTGATATTTTGGATTTTCTTTAAAATATCAAGTGCAGCTTCCGACCATTTTAAATAACCGAGATAAATATGCCAATGCACTGCTACTTCGTTTTTCTCAAGATCAATACCGAGTTTTGTTTTATCCACAAACTAAGCATCTTTTAAGAACAAAGTGTTTCTTTCTTATCCAGTTTGCAACTAAAACTGCCTTTTTTATCGGTATGTTCTCTAATAATGTCAAAATATCTATTTAAATTTTCGTTTTTATTAGGAGTTAGTACTTCAATAATCTTCCATACACCGAGGATAGATTTGATTTGTTCATCAGATTGATTGTACATCAAAAGAAGTGTACACTTAAAATAGAAATATCCTAAGTATGAAACTAGAAGAAGTAAACAACTTTTTAATGTTACTATTTATAGCATATAAAGATGTGTATAATTAACACAATTATCACCAAATTATTAATGATTTAATAAAATTTAGTATTTTATAAATTCATTTAATATATTTCCTTAACCCAAATAGGATATAATAAATGCAAACTAATTAAGGAAATTATTAAATATATAGTGTCTAGCATTTGGTCTTATTGGAATCCTATAAACTGGTCACCAAGCATACAATTAGCTACCTTAAGTTATATATTGTCTTGTTTAATTGATGGGAATGATGCATATCCATGAAGATGCACAAATAATAAATAATGACCAGGAATGGCTTAAAAGCAATCAAACTTATACCTTTTATAATACCCAATTTCTATCTTCTCCGTTATATGGAACTTGCAAAAGAGATACCTATATGCCTAAAAAGATTAAAAATATTTCATCAATTTGATGATGAGAATTATATACCCAATGAAGCGTTAGCCTCTCATAAGCTCATAAATAACTTTTCTAATTTATTGAAGCATTTTAAACTAACTCCTCTTATAGATTCTACTGATTTTAATCCTAACTATTTTATGGTATGGAGTTAGGCAAAAAATTTAGGGAATATTCCTAAATATTTTGGTCAAAAGCTAAAGCGTGTTTGTAATAATATAGAAGAAGCAGAAAATTATTGGGAGAGTTATGAACCGGAGGCATTCTCTCATTTTTCTACCTTTCATGAGTTTATAAATACAATAACACATTGTAATGATGCATTATTAGGTTGTAGAGATATTAGATCAGATATATATTACAATGAACTATAGTTAATTCAGATGAATACAACTTTCTTCTTTAGCAAATAAAGCAATGAATGCCTATATAGTCAAATGCACATTTAAACCGCTTCAACGCACATAGCCATACCCATACCGCCACCGATACATAAAGTAACTAAGCCTTTTTTAGCTTTAGCTCTGCGTAAGCCGTGTATCAGAGTAATAAGTACACGTCCGCCGCTTGCCCCGATCGGATGACCGATGGCTATTGCTCCACCGTTAACATTAACCTTCTCCATATCCCATTTCATTTCACGGTTTACATAAATACTTTGAGCGGCAAACGCCTCATTAACCTCGATAACTTCCAAATCATTAACGCTCCAACCTGCTTTACTTAAAGCTTTTTTGGATGCAGGAACAGGGGCAGTACCCATAATACTTGGATCAACACCGGCTGAAGCATAAGAAACAATACGAGCTAGCGGCGTTAAATTATGCTTTTTCAAAGCTTCTTCGGAAACTACCATAAGACATGCCGCACCGTCATTAATAGAGGAAGCATTACCCGCTGTAACTACACCGTTTTTATCAAAAGCAGGACGTAATTTACTCAGAATTTCAAGGCTGATATCAGGTCTTACTGTTTCATCATGATCAAACAAACTAGTAGTTTTTTTAATCGTTACTTCGACAGGTAAGATTTCATCTTTAAAAACTCCTGCTAGCTGTGCTTTAGCTGCTTTCTTGTGAGAGCTTAAGGCAAACTCGTCCTGCTGTTGTCTGCTAATATTAAACTGTTTCGAGATATTTTCGGCTGTAATACCCATAAATACTCCTGAAAATACATCGGTTAATCCGTCATACTGCATTAGATCAACCATTTTAATATCGCCGAATTTAGCTCCTGCTCTGATATAGCTAACGTACAGAGCGACATATTCTCCTGCCCACCTGCTATAACTATTGCATTATCACCCATCATAATTGAATTTGCTGCAAGTACTTACGCTTTTAAGACCTGAGCCGCATACTTTATTAATCGTATAGCCCGGCACTTCTTTCGGTATTCCCGCATAAATCAGAGTTTGCCTCGCCGGATTCTGCCCACTACCCCCGGTTATTACCTGTCCAAGGATTACCTCACCTACTAAAGCTGGATCGATTTTGCTGTTTTGCAGTATATCCTTTATTAAATGAGCAGCAAGCATAGGTGCAGCCGTTGTACTAAGGCTACCCATAAACGAGCCGAAAGCAGTCCTTTTCGCATAAGTTATATAAACCAGTTTTGTCATAATGTGTACTCCTTAAACAATTTATCTAGTTTATCATTTATTAAATAACTAATATGTCCGCCTGCTACATCTATAAGCATTAGAGTTTTTTAATAATTTTTGCAAAGGTAAAATGGAAAATTTAGGTACTATTTGATCATCTTCTGCTGCTACTATATATATACAGGACAATGAATTAAACTCGGATCAATAATAAAATTATTCGATTTTCCATTTAAGATTTATAAACATATTTTTATCTAATATATTTTGTATAATTTGATTATAAACCTCCTGAGATATACTATTACCTGACATAAGCCAATTCTCTATTCTCAATGCTAATTCTTGCTCCTTATCGGAAGTTATAGAGAAAAAATTTTTTAATTTAGCATTGAAATAATCAGGGAATAAAAGAAAAAATAAAATTTGAATATGAATTTTAGGAATTATCGGTAAATTGTCTATGCCACTATCTAGTTTTAAATATCGATGCAACATTCTTATATAGAAAAAATGAGAAAAATCCCACGGGCAGGTAAGTAAAGTCAGAGTTTTGATAAATTTAGGCATAAGTACGTTTGTAGCTATCGCAAGGTTACCGCCGATACAATGACCTATTAAATTAATGTCTTTAATTTTCAAATTATCTATTACTTCGATTATTTTATGCACATAGTCGTCTAGTAAATATTTAGGTTCCTCAATCTCTAGCCAATCTATTCAATAAACTTCACCGTAGCTTCTCAAAGTTTCAATAAAACTTTTGTCACGAGCTAAAAAAAATATTTCCAGTGAGTTGAAGATAGAGAGGATGATTAGGAAAGTTTTGATGTCATCCTGACTTCTTTCTATGTCATTCCCGACTTCCCCTTTGTCATTCTCACGAAAGCGGGAATCCATTTTTAATTTATTTTTACTGGAATCTCTGGACAAACCACGGGATAACGCCGAGTAATACAACACCCTATAATGCTCTGTTTGCATTACTATTTTACCTGATTTTAAATATTAATTACCTAAATTATGTGTCTTTGTATAATTATTATAAAGGTCAAAATATTCCTGTAGTTTATTACTATCTAGCATTGAGAGTATCTAGTAATTCTTGACAAAAGGCTAAATATATTGTATAAGTTCAGCACCTTCAGAATGTAATAACAAGTATATAGGCTCTAAAATTTTAGGGGAAATATCTTTTCATAAAATCTTGAAGTGCTTAAGTTTTTTTTTTGTCCTTAGGGATTTATAATGCTAAGTACCTCATCACGATCGTTTAAAAACAAATTCAGAGCGGCATTTTGGCCTGTGCATAATTACGAACTCGGAAAGTTTATTCCGATGAGTACCTTAATGTTTTGTATTTTATTTAATCAAAATGTTTTACGAATCTTAAAAGATAGTATTTTAATCTCCGAGATTAGTGCAGAAATAGCAGGTTTTGCTAAAGTTTATTGCGTTACGCCTGCCGCTGCTTTATTCGTGATTATTTATGCTAAAATGATTAATTATCTTACTTTTGAAAAGATCTTTTATTATTTAAGTGCATTTTTTATCAGCTTTTTTGTTTTATTCACTTTTGTAATCTATCCTAATATTCATATTTTTCATGTACATCCCAATAATCTAGCTGACTGGATGGAACGTTATCCTCATTTTAAGTGGTACATCTCATTAGTAGGTAATTGGGGTTATATAGTATATTATAGTCTTGCCGAGCTTTGGCCTAATATTTTTTACGTATTATTATTTTGGCAGTTCGCTAATGAACTTACTACTACCGAAGAAGCAAAAAGATTTTATACTCTCTTTTCGCTATTCGGCAACTCTTCTTTAATATTAGTCGGCTTTTTAATGATGAATCTATCATCGGAAGATACTATTATTAAGAAGTTTATGAGTATTTCGGATAGTAAAATCACTTTAGTTCAAGTATCCACGACAATTGTGGCAATTGTTGCTATTATTTGTTGTTTGTTAGTTAGATTTATTAGCAAGAACGTTTTTACTAATCCGTTATTTTATGCTAAAGCAAAAAGCGGTCGCTCAACTTCAGAACGTATGGGGCTAATTAAAAGCTTTAAATATATTGCGAAATCAAAATATTTATGGCTACTTTTAATTTGTTCGGCAGCTTTCGGATTTGCTATTAACTTAGTCGAAGCCGTATGGAAAGCAAAAATTAAGGAATTATATCCGACTGTAAATACCTATGCTGAATTTAACAGTCTGTATATACTTTGGACAGGCGTGGCAATAATGGTTATGACCATCATCGGTAATAACATTATGCGTATGCACAACTGGTTTGTAGCAGCAGTTATTTCACCGGTTATAATAATGGTGACCGGCATTTTGTTCTTTGTACTTATCGTATTTGACCAACAAATTTTATCATTATTTGATGGAGCAATTTTAATGTCACCTCTTGCTCTTGCCGTTTCAATCGGTGGTATTCAAAATATTTTAGCTAAAGGTACTAAATATTCTATATGGGATACTTCAAGAGAAATGTTATATATCCCTCTTGATGAGGAGCTTAAAACCAAAGGCAAAGCTGCGGTTGACGTGATAAGTGCAAAAGTCGGCAAATCCTCTAGCGGTCTTGTGCAATCTATTATTTTTACTTTAGTTCCAACCGCTACTTTTACCTTAATCTCACCAATTCTAATGGTGGTATTTACTTTTGTATGCTTAGCGTGGATTTATGCAGTAAGAAAAATATATTGTGAATATCAAAAAATAGCATAAAATAAATTATTGTCATCCCGCGACTTGACCACGGAATCTAAGAATACAAGTCTTTGACCAAGATACCGTGGTCAAGCCACGGTATGACACCGAACGCGTTTTTTGATCCACGCGGGTAATGCCCTTTTTAGCTAGGAACCTTACAGCATAAAACTATCGATGTTACTATGAATCAATCTCTCCTAAAGCTTTAGTCTCTATATTATCTAAGAAAATCTCAAAATCCTTTAAGAGATCGTCTTTACTTTAATAAGAAGGCGGTTTAAATGAAGTTAGGGTAACTTTTTCACTCTTTATAAAATTATGAGGCTGAGGTTAATCCTTAAGTTTAATAGTAACAACTTAGCCTGCTAGAGAGTTCGGATATCTGTTCTTATTAATTGAATCTGGATGCGTAATTTCTAGGTTTTTTGGAGTATTATCTTCCTTGTTCTTACTACGGAATGAAAAAATTCTAGATGATGGCATTTGATTTACATTTTATTTAAAAAACGCTATTTATTATAGAGCAATAATTTATATTTAACAAGCAGGATGGTTAATTGTCATAAACTTTTCTATCATTCTAGTAACAGAACGTTCTAGCTCAATAGCTAATTTTGAATAATCAGAAAAGTTAAACCATTTAAGTTCATTCGATTCGTTATTTTTTATAAAATTATCATTATTTACTGTTTTTAGTAAAAATCGTACATCATAGTGATAATGAGCAGGCTCCTTATGAGTTCGCGGAATATAATGGGTGTCTATATCAAAAATCTCCTTATTTATCGTTTTGATTTCATTAATTCCGGATTCTTCTATAGCTTCTTTAACCGCTACATTTAATATATTACTATCTCCATCACAATGACCGCCTGGTTGAAGCCACTTATCAAGCTTTTTATGGTGCATCAATAAAAATTTAGTTTTATCATTATTAAGTAAAAAAGCCGAAGCAGTGAAATGTCCTATTTGTAAATCTCAGCTAAAAGGGTTTTCATATTCATTTAAAAATTCAAGCATTTTTGTTTTTGTAACAATTTCTTCAGGATATGTACCACTGTAATTTTGTAGTTTAATATATAATTCATTCATAATGATAATTTTTTATGTATAGAGCTTTGATATTTAACTCAAATTTCTCTGCTAAGTCAAATGACAATAATTGCATAAAATTATATTGTCCATGTTTCATGGTAATTATCATTGACAATTAGTTAATGTTTAGTTATATATCGCATAACTAACATTTAATATTAACTAATTAGGTTTATTTTTATGCTTAACAAAATAGTAGAATTATTTAGAAGTGATGATACCAACCCCTTGGTATGGTAAGCTTGCAGTAGTAAGAGCATGTGCTGTTGGAATTTTATGTGATAGCAGGTGATTTACTTAAATCTCCGGCTTTTATTCTCAAATGTGGTGCCGATATAGTAGCAACAATGGGAGCAATGCTAGCATATGAGCATTATACAGACGCAACTTCGCAAGAAAGTCCGATGATAGGAAATGAAGCACAAGCTGCAATATAATAATAAAATATTTTTAACGAATTTAGAGGACACACCGACTCTAAATTCGTATTCATTGACCATTCAAACCGTTTTTTAGTCTAATTTTGACTTGTTTTAAAGAACGAGGAGTTGCGTCTGTAACTTCAATTTCAATATTTTCTGAAATATCTATTCTAGTACCGATAGCCGGAACACTACTGACTCTAGTCAATACTAATCCACCTATCGTATCAAATTCATCATAATCATTGTGTAGCTTTTCTCCTATTATTTCTTCAAGCACTTCTACTTCAACACGTGCATTTGCAATAATTGTTGAGTTATTAATAACCTTGAAATTATCGCTATCTAATTGCTGATCATGCTCATCATCTATTCGTCCTACTATTTCTTCTATCAGATCTTCAATAGTAACTAAACCGTCAGTACCGCCATATTCATCAACAACTATTGCAATATGTGTTCTCTCACGACGCATTTTTGCTAGCAAATCTAATAATTTCATAGAAGGAGCTGCAATTATATGCTTACGTATAAGCTTTTTTAAACGACCGTTTTGCTTTGTAGCCAATGCTTTAAATAAATCCTTGATATGAATGAACCCTACTACATTATCCAAAGTACCGTCATATATAAGAGTTCGTGTATGTGGGACTTCTAACTTAATAGACTCACTTAATTCTTCTAGATTCGTAGTTAATTTTATTGCCGCAATATCGGAACGCGGTACCATTATATCTTCAATAGTTTTATCTTCTAGCTCCAATAAATTAGCTAAAATATTACGCTCGTCTAAAGTCATTTTTTGGCTATTAATTTTAAGGCGTTTTATGACACCAAAAAAATTATCGGGCGTTTTTGTTTTTCTAAAAAAATTTTTTATCGGAGAGAATAATTTTCGTACAGTAAAAATTAACTTATTATTTTGATTTTTTTTACTAGAATCTTCTTTTTTTGAAGATTTTAACATAAATTTTTTTATTTAGTTAATAAGGGGGGAAAATACCGAAATATGATAATATTTCAATTTCTAGATTTTCCATAATATTTGCTTCTGTGTCATTTTGATGATCAAAACCAATTAAGTGTAAAATACTATGTATTAAAAGATGAATAAAATGATTCTCAAAAGTTTTGTGCTGCTCGCACGATTCGTTATATATTACCTCATAACAAAATGCTATATCACCTAAATGCATATAATCAGAGTCACCTAAAAATTCAAGTTTAGAATATAAATCCTGCCAATTTAATTCGTTGCTTGGAAAAGAAAGAACGTTAGTAGCTTTTTCTATATTACGAAATTGTTTGTTTAAGGTCAATATTTCTGCAGCATTTGTTAGTAAAATTGATAATTCAAATTGTTTTATTTTACTAAAATTATCAAACCGCAATAAAATATTTTGAGTTATTTTTTTGATTAAACTCTTATTTATCTGCTTATGCTCACGCCATTTGTTGTAGTTTCTTACAATTTCTACGTTTATCATTGTACCAAATATTGAATAAATAGTCGTTATAGACTTAGCTGTAACTTAAGAGCATATTTTAAAAGCTGTATATCTTCATTAGAGATAACGTTAATTTTAGATTTTAATCTTAATTTGCTTACTGTCATTATTCGATCAGTCATGGCTTTACCTTTTTTGCTACCTATCATTACGTAGGCTTCACAAGGATAGCATTTATCGATGTTACTAGTTAAAGGTATTACTTGCACACGATTTAATGAAGCATTTGAGTAATTATTGCCAGTCTTACCTTAGCGACTTCCCACCTAACAAAGGATTAAAGTCGACCACCATACCTCAGCTCTTTTCATAAAAATCGCGTTCTATTAACCCTTCTACCCACTCATTGGCCTTCTCCTCAGCTTTTATATCTTGAGCCATGGCTTTGTAAGCGGCTCCAAGCTTCTCATTAATTACATAAGGTTTTACAAGTTGCTCAATAAATTTGCTAATTTTACGTTCACCTATTACAGAATAAAGCCTATAATAAACCGCTTCATCTATAGTAATTGTCAATTTCTTCTGCATAAAATACTCGTATACACGTGTGTTACTACACGTATGATATCATATATATAAATTAATCAACATAAGGATTATTTACTTTAGTAAACAAAGATAATAGCTATGAAAACTGACCACACAGGCAATAAGCATGATATTTTAAGACACCAGTTTTTGTTGGTAATTCTCTTTTAATTTTTGAAAATCCTCATCAGCATGGTATGAAGAACGGGTCAGCGGGCTTGCCGAAACCATCAAGAATCCTTTTGTTTTTGCTACTCGCTCTAGATATTTAAACTCTTCCGGCGTAACATATTTTGCGACCTCAGCATGATTTTTGGTAGGCTGCAGATACTGCCCGATAGTTAGGAAATCAACCTTTGCTTCTCTTAAATCATCTATAACCTGTACTACTTCATTTATTTCTTCCCCAAGTCCTACCATCATACCGGATTTTGTAAAAATTTCAGGAGATAATTTTTTAATATTATGCAGTAAACTTAAAGAATTATAATATCTAGCCCCCGGTCTAATCGTTTTGTATAAAGACGGTACTGTTTCGACATTATGGTTAAAAACGTCAGGTTTTGCGTTTGCTATTATTTCAGCTGCTCCTTCTTTTCTTAAAAAATCGGGTGTTAGAATCTCAATAGTAGTATTTGGCGATGATTTTCGGATTTCGCTAATACACTCCGCAAAATGTGACGCTCCGCCATCCTCAAGATCATCACGATCGACGGAAGTAATTACTACATGCTTAAGATTTAGCTTTTGTACCGCCTCCGCTAACCTTTGCGGTTCATACGGATCAAGTAAATCCGGTCTACCCGTTTTAACGTTACAAAACCTACAAGCTCTAGTACAAACCGAACCTAAAATCATCACAGTTGTATGTTTTTTTGACCAGCACTCACCAATATTAGGACAAGCAGCTTCCTCGCACACAGTATTTAATCTCAGATTCTTTATTAAATCTTTTGTATTATAGTACTCTGTAGAATTAGGAGCTTTTACTTTTATCCAATCAGGTCGTTTATTTAAATTAGCCATAAAACGGAAATAATTCAATTAATTTTGTCACTTCATTTAATACTTTCTGCTCAAGAGCGCTATTATCTTCATTATTTTTTAAGCCGTCTAAAATATCTGCTACCATATGACCGACTAATACAAAATCCTTTTCTTTAAAACCTCTAGTAGTACATGCGGGAGTACCAAGGCGAATACCTGAAGTGATAAAAGGCGAAGTTTCATCAAACGGGATAGCATTCTTATTACACGTAATCCCTGCTCTATCCAAAGAATTTGCGGCAAGCTTACCCGTGATTCCGTCTTTACGCAAATCCACTAAAACAATATGATTATCGGTACCACCTGTTAATATATCATATCCTCTTTCTTGCAAGCTACTTGCTAAAGCTTTAGCGTTACTTATTACCTGCTGAATATAACTTTTATATTCAGGCTGCAAATTTTCTAAAAAAGCTACGGCTTTTGCAGCTATTATATGCATTAACGGACCACCTTGTAGTCCTGGAAATAATGCAGAATTTATTTTGTGACCTATCGCTTCATCGTTAGATAAAATTAAACCGCCTCTTGGACCTCTAAGTGTTTTATGAGTAGTAGAGGTAACAGCGTGAGCATAAGGAATAGGGCTTTGATGCTCACCTGTGGCAACAAGTCCTGCAATATGAGCAATATCTGCCATAAAGTAAGCTCCTACTTTATCCACGATTTCTCTAAATTTTGCAAAATCAATATTACGAGGATAAGCAGAAAAACCGGCTATAAGTAATTTTGGTTTATGCAAATCCGCTAAGCGTTCAATCTCATCATAATCGATTAAATAAGTCTCTTTATTTACGCTATAAGAAACGGCGTTAAACCATTTACCAGACATATTAGGAGCTGCACCGTGCGTTAGATGCCCACCGCTATCTAAGGACATACCAAGAACCGTATCACCCGGCTGTAATAAAGCAAGATATACAGCCTGATTTGCTTGTGATCCTGAATGAGGTTGGACATTTGCATATTTGCAGTTAAAGAGTTTTTTTACTCGTTCTATAGCTAAATTTTCAGCTTTATCTACTTCCTCGCAACCGTTATAGAATCGCTTACTTGGGTATCCTTCGGCATATTTGTTAGTCAGAAGCGCCCCTTGAGCTTCAAGCACAGCAGGACTTACGAAATTTTCTGATGCAATAAGCTCGATTACACTACTTTGACGTAGCTTTTCATGCTTTATTATTTCATTAATCTCTTTATCCGTTTCGTGTAAATTATTATTAAAAATATTCATTCATCCTCATATTTTTTTGGTTTTGTTGTGTGGATATCTAATCATCATTGCGAGGAAAAATTGAAAATTTTGACGAAGCAATCTCATACCACAATCCTGAGATTGCCACGCAGCCTACTGCTGCTCGCAATGACGGTTATTTATAAAATTAATCGCAATCTCAAGCCCCCGTCCATCTATTGAATGAGCAAGAGACGTTAATTTATGTCCGCTATGCTCTATATGCAGCTTAGATAAATAGTTTGAAGCATTATACATCTCACTAACACCGACCACCTCATCTAATTCCCCATGAATCAAGCATATAGGAGTAAGCTTATTATTCACTTCCATAGGTGGAATTAATGCACCCGAAAAACCTATAGTACAGCAAAACGGCTCTTTTTGAACTAGTGTTAAATATAATCCTATCATCGTACCTTGAGAAAAGCCAATAATGATAGTATCTTTGTTGGTTAGATTTAACTCGTCCTGCTTTTGCTTTATTATATCTTCAACCTTAGAAATATTATTTGCAATTAGCTTTGCCATAATATGCGGGCTGCGGTCTTGCAAACTAAACCATTGTCTACCATAAGGCATCATATCATAAGCCTCGATACCATGCGGGGAAATAAAATGACAATTGGGTAAATAATTTTTGATATAAGGCACAAGTCCTATTAAATCATGTCCGTCCGAGCCGACACCGTGCAGTAATACTACTAGCTTCTTCGGCGGCTGCTCTTTACTTTCTACTTCGGGGTATTCTAAATATTTGCTCATGTTTTTATATGTTTATGTACTTAAAATATTAAGGTTGAGTAGTAGTGAAGGTCAATTTCAAAAAGAGCAAGGAGTCTGCAAGGCGAGGAGCGGAGCGTATACTGAATACGTAAACACCGCAGAACTTACTAGACGAATACGCCAATTTTTGAAATTCACCGAGTATACGCTTTCAACATCTTCTCAAGTTCTCCACTTTGATATAACTCTCTAGCAATATCACACCCGCCGACCAATTCTCCGTTAATGTATAATTGTGGGAATGTCGGCCAGTCGCTAAATTTTTTTAAATCTTCACGTAATTCAGCATCAAAAAGTACATTAATATCACGAAATTCTACACCTAATTTATTCAAAATAGCTACTACGGTTCCTGAAAATCCGCATGCAGGCGACTTTTTAATACCTTTCATGAACAATACTACTTTATTATTTTTTATCTCATTTTCTATAAATTTAAAATTTTTATTTTCTAGCATTTTAAGACTCAATAATTTATCTTCTAAATAATTTATCTTCTAAAATACACTTTCTATAGCAATATATGCAAGCACAAATAGTTAATAAAATTTTTGAGATTTTTAGCAAGAATAATCCAAATCCGAAAACCGAATTAATATATAAGAATGATTTTACCTTATTAGTAGCGGTAATATTATCTGCTCAAGCCACCGATATATCAGTAAATTTAGCAACTAAATCTTTATTTGCAACTTATGATACACCAGAAAAAATTTTAGAACTCGGCGAAGAAGGACTTAAAAAATATATAAAATCTATAGGACTATTTAACAGCAAAGCAAAAAATATTATCGCATTATGTAAAATATTGATAAGCAATTATCAAGCTTCAGTACCGAATGATTTTAAGGCATTAATTAAACTACCGGGCGTTGGCAGAAAAACTGCTAATGTTGTACTAAATTGCTTATTCGGCATGCCTACAATGGCAGTTGATACGCATGTCTTTAGAGTAGCCAACAGAATCGGGCTTGCTAAAGGCGATACTCCTGAAATAGTAGAAAACGAGCTACTGCAGATTATCGATACAAAATGGCTAACGCATGCCCATCACTGGCTAATTCTGCACGGCAGATATATATGCAAAGCTAGAAAACCCGATTGCGACATCTGCCCTATTAAAGAGTATTGCGATTATTATTTTAACCTTAAATAAGAGTTATAGTAAATCTTATAAATTACCAATTATTTCTGAATAATATTCATGTTCTATAGAATTAGGTTTAGAATCAAGTGTTGCTAATGTTTCTAAATGACAAGTAACGAACGGTGCACCTTTTACCTTGCCCCCTGCATAGATACGGATGTTTGCAAAACCAAGCGAATGCTCCTTCCATTTGTACACTAGTTAATTCATGTAATATATTACCGTTTTTATCATAAAGACTAAATAAAGTTTTGTCATTATCCTCAATAAGTTTTATAGGGGTTTGTTTATTCTCTAAATTTTCTTGCTGATGTCCTATATATATATTTTATCTAAAACTCCTTTTTTCTCATATTCTTTAAGAATTATTTGTGTCATTTCTTTTACCAGTACAGTAATCATATATTCTTTTTTATTAGAATAAATATCTTTGGCACAGGCGGCAATAAAACTATGAAGTTTAACTGCAAGATTTTTATGTTTTATAATAAAAGGTTTTTCTTGATATATTGGAAGTCTTGCTATACCAGAATGCGAAATAAAGCTTGCATTTTGAGAAGTCAGCATGGTTATAAACATCTCTATAGATGAAGTATCACGCGAGTCATATTTTATTGGAAACAAAGGCTACATAATACATCGGTTAAGCCTTGATCATGATAATCTAAGCTAGCGGAAAAGGCATACTTCCCCTTAAAAATTTTTATCACCAGATTATTACCTTGATAAGAACTTTGAAAGCTACTCTGCTTACCCAAAAAATCTTGCCAAGCAGACATATTCGCTTCGTTGACTTTTACCATATAAAAATGTAAATCATCTTCCTGTTTATAATGATGAATTTCTGAATTTACTTTTTGTATTTGTGTCTCTTGTAACTTTTTAAAAATACCCTGTAAATCAGAATATTGTTTATCTATTTTACTGAAATTATACTTAGAACCAAGCCGTAAAGCTCGCCCATATTGCATTTCCATCCGGGGTTTTATCTTCTTTACATACAGCTTTTATAAATTGACTTAACTGTTCTTCATCTTTAGTAAAATTATTTTTTTTAAATTTCTCTAAGAATTTTTTTAATAAAGCCTCTTTTCTGCGATCTGTCATATTAACATCAATATGATTAGTAATATTTATGCCTGTTTTTAATCTTAAATTCAAAATATCTTCCATATATCTATAGAAGGTATAAATTTCTATAGTTTGGGGCTTAAAAGATGAATTATCATTTAATTGCAAAATAAAATCATTTACTTCTTTCCAATGTTCATAAGTTGATATATCAAGAGCGATAATTTTATCCTTTACTATATAAGGATTTTGAAGAAAATTAAAAATCTCTTGTAAGCTTATTCCCTCTAAATTTGTACAATCTAAGACACCGTCTTTCATAAAAGATAGTGCTTCTTTCAATTGATCATTGATTTTTCTTTCATTTTATAAATCTTTTAAATATTAATTCTTAAAGAAATATTAAAAATTAATATTTTATCAACAAAATATCTTATGTGATTATAAAGATACGGCTAAGTGATGTGTACAAATACTTTAAATTTTAATATATTTTCAAGTTGACAATTTTTTGCTTACTTCATAATATCTAGGCTCAATTTGATAAAGGTAAAATTTATGCGTTCAGCACTTATAACTTCTATATTAGTAGCTGTAGCTTTCTTAACAAGTGCTTGTAATACAATGCAAGGTGCAGGTCAAGATATACAGGTAGCCGGTAAAAAACTTAAAGATTCGGCAGAAAGCAATAAGCCTCAAAAAGGTTGCGGCTGTCCTCACAGCTCAGCTAACTAAATATACTGTTTTTTATAATGGGTCGTCTGCCGATTCTTCATTTACTCGGAGTATATATCGCAGACGACTTTTTATTTTTCTGCCTCATCGATTTCTGCTTTTAGCTTTTCTATTTCTTCTTTTGAAAGTTTAGTATATTTAATTATTGTTTCTAGAGGCTCTTTATCAATTAGCATTTCTTTTGCTATTTCAATATTTCTTCTAGCTTCGCCTTCAGCTCTTCCTTCCTCTTTCATCTTTTTAAAAGCACTAGTTTCAATTCTAAGCCACTCTAAACGATTTTCATATTCCTCTCTTTCTGCATCATTTAAATTTATTACCTCAAGCACGGTTAATGCTTTTTTCAATACATCATTATCCAAATCTTTCGGTAAATTATCTTTATTTAATAAATCATTACGTGTTAAAATGCTAGCCATATATCTAAAGCATTTTTAACTTTCTTGACAACATCAGATAACTCCTCCTTAGGATGCTTAGCAAATTTATTAATCTCTATCGTATGTAACTCTATATCTTTAAAATATACTAAACCACTTTTTATTTCCTTTAACTGAAAAGAATTATGATATTCATCTGTATCTGTAATACTGGTAAAGTTAAGTATGTGTATCTCTATTGTTTTATTTAATGCCACATAATCTGATCCCTCTTTCAGTTGCTCCGTATACATTTTCGCCCAGTAATACAAAGCTCTTTTATCGTAATCCACTTCATCGGTTACTTGGATTTCGATTTATACCTTTTACTGCTTTTACTTTTGGCTTTTATATCAAGTATAGATAGTTTATCGGCTTTAAAATTCTTTGGATTATACGGATTAAGTAATGTTACTTCTACAATCTGATCTTTCTCACTTACTATCGAATTAATAAGCGATATCAATAAATCTTTATTCTCTTCTACTCCGAAGATTTTTTTAAATGCTAAATCTACTCTCGGATTAACTTTTGACATATTATTATGTTACTGAATGTGATTTTCTCTTTATTTTAGCATATTCTGAGGTAAATATTCTACTATAAATTTATATTAAATCTTTTGCTTATTCACCAATCTATATATCTCTTTTTTACTATAAACATCTTTGAATTTGTCATAAACAAGTTCGGTAGTAGTTTTGCTACTTAAGTTTTTACTTAAGCAAAGTTCTATAAATTTTTCTAAATTTTTGTGTTGGTTTTGTTCCTGTATATTTCCTGAAATCAACAATACTATCTCACCTTTTAAAATATTATTTTGATAGAACTCTATTATTTCATCTATATCCCCTGTTTTTATTTCTTGATACAGTTTAGTTAACTCACGAGCTACACATATTTCTCGGTTTCCTAGTATTTCCTTAGCTACCGATAAAGTATTTATCAAACGAGGAGCCGTTTCAAAAAAAATCAAAGTAGCCTTAAGATTTACTAGTTCAGAAAAAATCTTTTTCTTACTTTCTATAGTTTTAGGTAAAAACCCGTGAAATAAAAATCGATCAGTAGGAAGAGCCGATAAAGTTAGAGCAGTAACCGGTGCAGATACTCCCGGTACTACGTCTATATGACAATTAAGATTGCGTATACCTCTAACTAACTTATAGCCGGGATCGGAAATTAAAGGAGTCCCTGCATCAGAAATTAAGCTTATTATATTGCCCGATTTTATTAAACTTATGATATTTTCTCTATCTTTCTCGTCACTATGATCATTATAAATTTGTAATTTTGTATGAATATCATGTTTTGCTAGCAATTTTTGTGATATTCTAGTATCCTCGCATAAGATAATATCCGAATTTTTTAAAGTCGATATAGCACGAAGCGTTATATCTGCAAAATTACCGATCGGTGTTGAAACAATATATAATCCCGGTTTGGCAAGATATCTAATCATAGTTTTTTAATTTTAAGTAACATTATGGCTAGTATAAAACATAAACTACGAATCGTTCTATCATTTTTTTGCTTGATATATTTAACGTCCTGTCAAACTCCTAAAGAAGAACCTATAAGTTTTCCTAAAAAAGAACAAACAGAAATTGAGATTGCAATTTTAATGCCAAATCAGGGTCCTGATAGTATTGTCGGGAAACAATATAAAGATTTAATTAAAATGGGACTTAACGACGGAATCAAATCTTACATACATGTTACTTCTTACGATGGTTCAGACGAAAAAAACGTTTTAGCTGCTATGGATAAAATAGTAGCACGTAAAACTAAGATTATTTTAGGTCCTCTATATTCTAACTTTACCTCTCTAATAGCCGAAAAAGCAAAGGCAAATGATATTATTATAATAACTATGTCAAATAATCCGGCTCTTGCAGAAGATAAATTATTTGTATTCGGTCATGCACCTTTAAAACAACTGATACGTATCATTAATTATTACGCAAGTAACAACCATAAAGATTTTATGGCATTATTACCTAAAGGGAAGCATTCGCAAACTATTAGTCAAGTAATGCAAAATATATTGATTCAGAACAATGCATCATTATCACGCACTGAATTTTATGAGGATAATCCTGAATCTATAGCAAAAGCCGCAAGAAATATTTCAGACAATACCGATATTATAAATGAACGTAGCGACACGACAAAACCGGTTATTTATCTATCAGACGATCCAAAAAATTTAAACCTACTTGCTGATAGTATTCGTAAATATAATTTAGATAAAAAGGCTATTTTAATCGGTGATCATCGTATTGATATCGATTACCCTGAAAATATCGATATTAGCTTTACCGGCTCTTTAAATTTACTCAATAGCAACGTTCCGGATAGGGCAAAAGACTTAGGTATTAACCATATAGGCTTCATGCATCTTCTTTCTTATGATTTAGGACGTATGACTGCAAACTATATAGGCAATGAATTTGCATCTGAAAGGTTTTTAAATAGAATGAACAGTAGACAACCTTATATAGGTTTATCCGGTAATATTTATTTCATCGATGGGGTAGCTCAGAGACGATATGATATTATTAGGAAAGAGAATGGGATATATTCTACTGTTTCAGGAAATTAGGGCGTTGTTGTATCTTGGTCACTCAGTGACCTGACCATGTGTTGTACGAATGACATTGAGTAGGTTTTTCAAGCCATGCAACAAGGCTGGTCAAGCCACAGGATGACAAAGCGACACTAACTAAAGATTAATTATTTATTTTTATCATTATCACTACCGTCGTCTTTCATGCCATCTTTAAAAGCTTTAAGACCTTTAGCAAGATCGGACATGACTTGCGGTAATTTGCCGGCACCGAATAATACAAAAATAATTAATAAAACTATTAATAAATGGCTCAAGCTCATTCCCATGATATTTTTTTTGCTGTATAAGTTAAAATTTAATTATATAAGATATTATAGCTCTAATCTAGGATAAAATAATTAAAGAAATGTTTACTAAAAAACAATTTTCAGAATTTTTTGCTACTTTTTTTTATATCGGGAAAATAAAATACTGCCCAGGCACTTTTGGATCGATTGCTGCTTTCCCTCTAACTTATTTCTTAATATATTTTATTGTTAATAACAAAATAATCATTCCTTTCTTAAGTCTTACTCTCGGTGAAGCTCAACTTGTCAGTATATTTATTATAAGCTTTAGCCTATGTTTGATACTCTTAATACTCGGCACTTATTTTACTAAAATATATTTAAATTATACAAATTCAGAAGACCCTAAAGAAGTGATCATTGATGAAGTAGTAGGGCAAATACTAACTATTGTTTTAGTATTTTTTTCCGCTTTATTTGCTAATGAATCGTATTTAATTAAATATTTTAGTCCGCTAACAATAAATATTATATTACTTTTCGTATTACCTTTTTGTCTATTCCGATTTTTTGATATAGTAAAGCCCTGGCCTATTAATTGGTTGGACAAAAATATTAAGGGCAGTATCGGCGTTATGCTTGATGATTTGCTAGCCGCAATATTTGCTGCGGTAACTCAATACGCAATTATATTTGTGTTAATAGATATTCGACAATAGATTTGCTATAAAAAAAGATCATTGACTAATTTCTAATATAATAATATGATACGATAAATATTTATAAATTTTTAAAGAGATAGTTTTCATGTTCGCAGTTATAAAAGCAGGTGGAAAACAATATAAAGTAGACAGAAATAGTATTATTAAAGTCGAAAAAATTGATGGAGAACTTGGCTCTAAAATTCAGTTTGATCAAATTTTAATGATTGGCGAATACTCAAAGCCTTCTTTTATTGGGACTCCAATAGTTAAAGGGGCTGTCGTTACGGCTGAAATTACTAACCAACTTAAAGATAATAAAATTATAGTCTTTAAGAAAAAGCGTAGAAAAAATTATCGTCGTAAAGCCGGTCATCGTCAAGAATTGACGGAATTAAAAATATTAGATATTACCAAACAATAATAATAACTTAAAAGGAATTATAAAATGGCAACCAAAAAAGCCGGTGGTAGTTCTAGAAACGGAAGAGACTCGGCCGGTCGAAGGCTAGGAGTTAAAAAAGCCGATGGACAATATGTAATACCCGGTAATATTATAGTTAGACAACGCGGCACAAAAATTCATCCTGGAACGAATGTAGGACTTGGCAAAGATCATACAATATTTGCTTTGATAGAAGGTAGAGTAGAATTTTTAACTAAGCGAAATCATAAAATCGTGAATGTTAAAGAAATTGCAAGTACTTAAGTATTGCGATTTGATCTACTAGTGTTACGTGGAACGAAAAATGCTTTTTATGGCATTGTTACGTTGATTGGTAAAGTCCACTTGGTCACCCCGTGGCTTGACTAAAGGGCCCATAAAAATAATTTAAAGTACTAATATTATTAGTATTTTAAGCTGGATCCCGCGGTCAAGTCGCGAGATGACAATTGAAAACCGTTCCACACAATAATGTCTGTAAGTGCGCTAGATGACGACAGGCGGAAATTAATTATATAACATAATATTCTATTAGGCTTTCTTTACTTATGGCCTTAATAATTCAAAAGTTCGGTGGCACTTCCGTTGCAAATATTGATAGAATAAAAAAAATCGTTCCTATCATAAAAACCGAAATAGCTAAAAATAACCAAGTAATTGTAGTAGTTTCGGCTATGGCAGGTGTTACTAATCAACTTGTCACATTGTGTAATGAATTATCAAGCCTTAATAACATTTCTCAATTTGCAGAATATGATGTAGCACTTTCTAGCGGTGAAATAGTCACTGCTTCATTACTAGCGCTCGCTCTTCAAGAAGAAGATATAAAGGCGCGATCATTTCTAGCTTGGCAATTACCGATGCTCACCGATAATAATCATAGTAAAGCTTTAGTAGAATCAATTACTACAGATTTACTAGAAAAATATTTACAGTTAAATACCATCCCTATAATAGCCGGTTTTCAAGGAATTAACAAATCCAATAGGTTAACTACTTTGGGCAGAGGAGGATCTGATACTACTGCCGCCTTAATCGCTGCAGCTATGAAAGCCGATAGATGTGATATTTATACCGATGTAGAGGGAATATTTACTGCTGATCCAAGAATTATTCCAAATGCCAAGAAGATAAAAGAAATAGATTTTTTAGAAATGTTAGAACTAGCATCAAGTGGAGCACAAGTACTACACCCTAGAGCCGGAGAGTTAGTAATGCGGTATAAAATAGATATGCGTGTTCTGTCAACATTTTCACCGGATACAGAAGGTACGTTAATCACTTCAAAGGATAAAAATATGGAGAATGGGATTATTAACAGCATTACTTCTAATAAAAATTTATTAAAAATATCTGTAAAGAGCATGTCTTTAAGTTTTTTGCAAGTTGCAAATATGATTACACAAAATAATAATCATATTGAGTTTATGCAAGAGATAAAAAATAATGAAGAATATAGTTTTATTACAAATTTAACCGATAAAAATAATTTACAAGCTTTACTGACTAATTTAAAAGATGATAAGCAGATACAATATTTTACTTTTGATACCGAAATTGCTACAATCTCTCTTATTGGTTATGGGATTAAAAATGATTGTAAATTACTTGAAACGATATTATCAAAGTTAACAAACGATAATATAAATGTTCACATGATACAATTATCAGAAGTTAAAATTACCTTATTCATAAATGATCAAGATACAGAAAAAACAATTTTTAATTTATATAATCTTTTTAAAATATCTTAGATTCTGCATCTGAAATTTAATTTATAGAAAAAGAAGTGGAACAGACATGGCTCATACTACAGAAAAATTTTATAATTTGTGACAAAAAAAGTTAAAATAGATTAATTTAAATTTCATATATACGACCTAAATACTTAATTCAATAGCTTAAATTTATTATTTTCATTATAATTATCTTCTATTTACTATTTATTAGTTATATATTAATAAATAAGTCTAAGAACCTATCTATGAAGTTATTTTAACTCTCAATTTTTAGGAGTAAATTTTACAGGAACAAATAATGAGCGAAGATATAAGGTCAAAAGAACGATTTAATCGGATTAACGATATATCAGAAACAAATAAAGATGATCCAGAAGAAATTAGAAATAATTTTAAAAAATTTGTACTGAATATATTAGAAACAGACAATATAACCCCGTATAAGTTAAGTGAAAAAACAGGTACTCATGAAACAGCGTGGAAAAATTTTCTAGATGGTCGTACAAAAATGCCTGATATGGGAGCAATTGTTGCTCTTGCAGATTATAAAAATGTTCCACTAGATGAAGTAATAGGCAGAGATATAAATAAAGCAAAAAAGATAACGGTAGAAATAAAACAAACTCCGGAAATATCGGCATCTATAGCTAAACTACCAAAAGATATACTGCAAGAAGCCATGTTGATAGGAGAAAAAACTAGAGGGTTTATTCATAAACCAACAAATAAAAAGACAAAATCTTTTGCTAAACAAGTTAAAAGCTCTAATAAACCGAAAGGAAGGTCTATCTAAATAAAAATATGTTTTTCAATATTGAGCCTAATATAAAACTTAAAACCTTACTTGATATTCTAAAATGGAAAATAACTTCAAAATGACCAAAATGGCCGACAACACTGCCGTTTACTTCCACTGATATTCCACCACAAAAAATAACTAGCAGTAAAAATACACAGCTAAATCTCGATCGCTTCAGACAAGATGAATTTAAGGACGAGTCTGCACAGTGTACATTAGTGACTACAGACGAGTTCCACGAAATTCATTAGTATCAAGTGATCGAGATGACGCTGTACGAGTAGCCTACGTAGGACATGTAACCTTTTGAATTCAAATAGACGGTTTAAATATCTTAACCGATCCGGTATGGTCGGAGCGGCTTAGTCCTTTTACTTTTACAGGACCAACGAGAGTGGTAAAACCCGGTATTAATTTTACCGATTTACCTAAAATAGATGTTATATTAATAAGCCATAATCACTATGACCATTTAGACATCAGAACAATTAAAGATTTATGGGTACAAGATAACCCTAAGATTATTACACCGCTAATGAATGACGTAATAATCAAAAAACATATTACCGATGCAGAAATTGTTACCTTAGGGTGGGGAGAGTCATATAAAGAACAAGAAATACAGCTAAATTCAAAAAGTTTCTAAGAAGATGAAATTAAAGGCGATGTAGAATTTTATTTAGAACCGACACAGCATTGGTCGGCTAGAGGAATATTTGATAAAAATAAAGCATTATGGGGAACTTTGATCATTAAAACTAAGATAGGAGATATTTGTTTTATAGGTGATTCGGGTTATAACGATAATCTTTTTAAAGAGATCGGAAAAAAACATAATATTGATGAAAATAAGTTGATTACCCCTGAAATAGGTGAATTTTTCCTATTTGATAAAAATGATTTATAGTTTATGCACTTAAATTAGATGTGTTTTGTCTACCCATACTATATGTTTTACTAGATCCCGTGAATAAATCACGGAATGACAGAGAGGAATAATAAGCCACACCAACCACCCCTGAACGACAGAAAATTCAGTTTATAATGGAGATAAAAGCATATTTATTACTGAATAAAAATTGCCAATTTCTGATTTATCACAAGAAGAGAAAATAGAGCTACTAAATGGTTGTGCTTGGGGCGTTGCATTAGTCCATAATATTCTACCACTTTTTGCTTCTACTATTCCTATAGACATAAATATATTATCTGCATTACTTACTGAACAACCCAAAGCACTCATTAATGTGTACGAGCTCCATTAGTCTTTATCATTTGCACATAATTAAGTAATACAAATATATCAGCTCCTATTTTTTCTCCTAACATTATAACAGGTTCACCTCAGACCATAATAAAGGCGTATATAAAGCAGTATAAGTATTATTATAGGAGCTACGGAAACGAGATACTAAATCATCAAGCTTTTGTGTTCTAATATCTTTGTTGTACAATAGCTTAACTCTTAAACCATTCTTCTGCATTGCTAAAGAAATTTCTTGCTTCAACAATTCTTCCAAATGATCTTCATAGTTATATTTACGTTCTTTGCAATTACCAATATCTAACGTATATACTTCCGTTTGCATCGGTAAAACTAATATTTCCTTGTATACATAAGATAATAAAAATTATAGATTTATGAAAAATTTTATGCATAACATTTAAAGTTATCGTCAAGATTTATTTTTTACCTATTACGGTTAAATAATATGGTCATAGAATAAGCAAGTACGGCAAACATGCAAAGATATAAAATCGGGAATAGGTTAAAATCAAATGATTTTATTACCTTTGCACAAATATAATTAGCAGTACCGGACATTAACATTGAGCCGATATTATGTCCTAAACTTATAACACGATAGCGTTCTTTAACTACAAAAGACTTAATAACTATACTATGAGCAAGAGAATTAAAAGGTGCAACTGATGCAGCTAACATTAAACTAGCTGCAAGCCCTAAATTAGTCATTTGATATTTTACTGCTATCACAAAAAATACACTTGCTGTAATAGTACATATAAATGCGATTTTTAATACTGAATTAACTCCTAAGCGATCGGCAATAAAACCGGCAATCGGCATGCAAACAGCAAAACATATTACTATTAAGACCGAAAAAGCACTCATAATAATACCGATTGAAGGTAATACGATCGGTAAATATTGCTTCATAAAGATGATAGCAATTTGATATGTTGCTCCAAAACCTCCGGCTAAAAATATTAACCGTGCAATATTTTTCCATTGCTTTTTAATTATAGAGCTAAGTTTTTCAATAGAATCTTGGCTATAGTGTGCTTTTTTAAACTCCGGTGTTTCATCAAATTTCCGGCGATAATAAAGAGTTATTAATGCAAGTGGTAAACTTAGTAAAAACGGAATACGCCAACCCCACTCCGGAAAAATATGAGAATTAAAGAAATTAGTTGCACCGATTCCGCATAATAAACCCATTACTCCTGTACATCTAGTTATTGCCGAGGCAGTAAATCGGTATTTTGCTCCTAAATGTTCAATAACATAAATCGCTGCACCGTCATATTCCCCTCCAATAAAAATACCTTGCATGAAGCGACATAAAACTAAAATTATTGTACTCCAAACTCCTATCGAGGAATAATCGGGCAATAAACCTATTATTAAGGTAGGGATTACAATACCGATAATCGTAAAACTTAAGGCTTTTTTTCGACCGTATATATCCCCTATACGTCCAAAAATATAAGCACCCATAGGCTTTGATAAATATGCTGCTGCATAAACGGCAAAAACATTTACAAGCTTTGTTAATAGATCAGTACTGGCTGAAAAGAATTTATCAGCGATAATTGCCGCTGAAAAACCATATAAACTATAGTCGTAATATTCAATAATAGTGCCTAAAAAAGCACCGAGAACTTTATTGCGTGATTTTGTTTGTTTCATTTTAAAGGTATACTGTGAGTAAACGAAAAGTAGGTAGACGACGAAGTTTAATTTGGAAAAGAGCAAGGCGTTTTGAAGCTGATAACCGCAGTGTACATACTAGTACGTGAGGATTATCAGCCAAAGACAACGTAGCCAATTTTTCAAATTAAACGAGTATACATGACCGCTTTGGCCGTTACTTAAAATCCTTCAAAGACCTTTATGTAAAGGTGGACTTCATATATCTAAACTGAATTAGTATTAGACAGGGACGATGTCCTAAAAGTTAGTGGTAGTCCTAGGTTAATATTAAGCTCACGAACCAAGCAGCTAATAGTTAATATATCACTTTCCCATTTTACGTGCAAGGTTTTCTAGGTAACCTGCTATAGTAGTTAAGGTTTCTGCGAATTTTTCTTCGTCGGGATGATTTTTTTGAAGACCATTTTTATTAAGTTTTTCTGTTAGACTAACTATTTCAGCTTGTGCATTAAGTGATGCCATAACTAATAATAGCTCAAAAGAGGCTGTGGGACTACCAAGTTTAATTTCCGCTATTTTATCATTCAATTTATTCGCTAAAGATAGTAATTCTTCCTCATCTCCATTATTACAATATAATTGAAAACTCTTGTTATTTAATGTTACCGTAACAATTGACATAATTATTTTTGCTGTTTTTTTATTTCTTCAAGTTCATTAATATAAATGTTAATTTGATCTAGCATTATTATATAATTATCTTTTAATGCTTTATTTTCGTTTTGTAATTTTTGAACTTCATTTTGATTATTTACAAGCATACTCAACAAATCATCGAGTTTATGTTCTACTTCTTCCATTAATTTCTTTAGACTGCTTACATAACTTGCGTCTAAAGGTAATTTGTACGTCGATCCTGTACTCGCATCCTCACGTACGTCTATGTACGCTGCGGTGCCGCGTTCCGTGTCTCCTTCAAATGCCTCTTTATTAGCTTCATTCTGTAAGCAGTCTAATATTTCATTATCCATTTTCGTTTAAGCGTTAATTATGAATGGATGACTTACAATAATAATTGATAACATTATAATAGATATAAGTACTAATTGTTTTTTACGTTTATAATTTATCACCGTAGCTCTTTTATTATTTAATAATTTTTCGGTTTCGTTCTGTTTAGTAGCTTCTATCTGCTCTGCATTTCTATCTTTTACATTAAGATAATCCAAGTATAATTTTAAGTAACCTCTTACGTATACTTCTCCCGGTAAAACATCAAAATCACCCTCTTCTAAAGCTACTAAATATTTTTTTCTAATTTTTAAATCACTAGATACCTGATTTAAAGTTTTACCTGACTCTAACCTAATTTGCTTAAGCATTGACGACATAATTTACTCAAGTTTTTGTAAGAATATTTCAAATTTCTTGTTTGCTAAAATAATTATATTTAAGTCTATAGTTTCTTGAGCTTTAATTTCTTTAATAAAATCAAGCAAATTTCTAACTAAGTTATTATTATTATCAATCCATAAATCTAAATCAATAGTTGTTTTAGATTTATTAATTATTTTTATTAATAATCTACGTTGTTTGTCATATAAATCATCTTTTAGCGATTGAATACCTAAGCGACGCCAAAATGAATCGTTCAATTGCCTATCACAAGCTTTACGTAACCAATCAAGACTAAACATATCACTTATAACAAAATAAACTTTTGCTATCTCTTTATTATTCCCTGAAGTCTGTTTTGTTACATATATAATGTCAAATACTGAAATTAAATTGTCAAATGTAGCGATAGTAGCAGCCAATGATTCCTCTACCCCGCTAGTGGTATAATAATTTAATTTTTCTTCAAATCTTATTTTAGTTTCTCCGACTAATAAAGTATCTACCGTTTTTCTTAAGTTTTGTGCAGGAACTCTAAACTCTTCTATAGTTTCACTAATATTAATAGGATGTTTTAAATTTTTAATAAACCACGAAATACCTCGACGCATTAATTTCGTTATTTCGGTAAACATGTCGATTTTTACATTGTAATCAATATTAGTAGGTAGCTTACTTATCGTTTCCCATATATCATCAAGATCAAAAATTTCACAAATAATGGTATATGACCTTATTATATCACAAAGAGGAGCCCCAATCTCACGCTTTACAATACTAATAAGCGGTCCTCCAAGCTGATTCATTATTTTATTTATAGTAACGGTTTTAATAATCTCATGTTTAAGTGGATGAGATAAAATTTCATTACGAAACTTTTTTTGCATCATTTCAGGAAAATAATCTATAAGATATGCATCAAAATATTTATCATGGGAAAAAGTAGAATTAATTAACTCATGATAAGCAGATCTCTTACTATATGATAGCAATATGCAAAGCTCAGGACGAGTTAATACTTCACCGCTCATAGCTCTGCTATTCAATTCTTCTGCACTAGGCAAGAATTCATTTTCCCGCTCTAATACTTTTTCTTCTTCTAAAATATCTATAAATTGACTAAGTATATTAACAGTTAAAGTAGGAGATAGTTGCATAATTGTTATTGCTTCGGTTTGCTTATAATTATCAATTAATACTAACTCTTCAACTTGCTTTGTCATATCGTTTAGAAGTTTATTACGTTCTTCTAAAGTAATTTTTCCTGAGGTTATCGCACTACTTAAAGCAATCTTGATATTTACCTCATGATCGGAGCAATCAACACCTGCTGAATTATCAATAAAGTCAGCATTTATGCGCCCGCCTTTTTTAGCATATTCAACTCTACCTCTCTGTGATACCCCAACATTACCGCCTTCTGCTATAACTTTTGCTCTAATTTCTTCACCGTTACATCTAAGGTTATCATTTGCTTTATCACCGATTTCTAAATTATTTTCCGTTTTAGCTTTGATATAAGTGCCTATTCCGCCATTCCACAATAAATCAACATCTGCTTTTAAAATAGCTTTAATTAATTCTTCCGGTGATAATTCATTATCATTTATATCAAGTAATTTTTTAATTTCCGGCGATAATTTTATTAATTTACTACTGCGTTCAAATACTTTGCCTCCTTTAGAAATAAGCTTAGAATCATAATCAGACCAATTAGACCCCTTTAAATTAAATAAACGCAAACGCTCATTAAAACTTGATAAAGGATCAGGAGTAGGATCAATAAATATATGTTTATGATTAAAGGCAGCAACTAACTTAATAGTCTCTGATCTGAGCATACCGTTACCGAACACATCTCCCGACATATCTCCTATACCTACGACGGTAATAGGGTCTTTTTGGACATTTAACCCTAAAGTTTTAAAGTGATTAGTTACGGCAATCCAAGCTCCTTTGGAAGTAATAGCCATTTTTTTATGATCGTAACCTGCAGAACCACCGGAAGCAAAAGCATCATCAAGCCAGTAATTATATTCTCTTGCCACACTATTAGCATAATCCGAAAATGAGGCTGTACCTTTATCGGCAGCAACCACTAAATAAGGATCTTCTTTATCATAAATAATAACGTCTTTTGGATGTACTACTTTACCATCAATGATATTATCAGTTATGTCTAATAAACCTCTAAGGAAATTCTTATAGCACTCTACCACTTTTTCCATATATTCATCACGAGTAAGCCCTTCCTCAGTAAAATGAACATAAAATCCGCCTTTAGAACCGACAGGGACAATAACAGAATTCTTAGTCATTTGTGCTTTCATAAGCCCAAGGACCTCAAGCCTATAATCTTCTGCTCTATCCGACCATCTAAGCCCTCCGCGTGATACGGGACCGCCTCTTAAATGAACAGCTTCAAAATTTCTAGAATAAACAAATGCTTCGGCAAACGGAACAGGTTTAGGTAAATCCGGTACTTTTGAAGAATCAAACTTAAATGAAAAAATATGTTTATGTGGTTGATAGTAATTTGTTCTAGTAATAGCATTAACTATACCAAGCATATTACGTAGTACTTTATCTTCACTACTCATCTCAACGGTTACTAAGTAATTATTTAGTTTATCTTTAATTACGTCACAATTATTATCCGAATGTTTAGGATTAAATTTTATATCAAATAGATTTACCAACATTTTTGTATATTCGGGATGTTTAAGTAACGTTAACTGTACATAGCCTTTACCGTAACTAAATCCCGTTTGATGTAAATATC
Organism: Rickettsia conorii str. Malish 7; assembly: GCF_000007025.1. Classification (NCBI taxonomy): domain Bacteria; kingdom Pseudomonadati; phylum Pseudomonadota; class Alphaproteobacteria; order Rickettsiales; family Rickettsiaceae; genus Rickettsia; species Rickettsia conorii. The sequence continues at coordinate 1,075,857 of NC_003103.1, forward strand.
TTGTTAAAGCTTTGACGAGTTTAACTTGCTTCCAATTAAAACCGGCAAGCACTATTAATTTACTTAAAGAATCATTAGCAAGCATCCCAAGTGCCATTTTGTCTAAAGCTTCTTCAACATTTATTTTTAATGCGGTAATATTATCCTTTACAGGTACAATAGAAGTTAAGATAAAATTATATATCCAGCTTTCTTTGATTTCGAGAGCCTCCTTAATTGCAAAAGTTTGTTCATCAATTGCTTTAAAACCTAAATTTTCTATTGGCGGCAATATGTTAGAAAGTGCAAGTTTTACTTTTGGACTATATATTTTTAAGTAAAATTCCGTTTCATTTACAGAAACTAGATTAAACATACATTTTTGTGACTTACTTGCTTCCGTTAGATATTCAATATCTACTAAAGCTATTTCCGGAGAAAATTTTTGCCGATAATCTGCCGAAAAAACATTATCAAAAAGCTTTAAATTAATACCTGCTTGATATTCGCCGAATTTTTTAGAAAACTTAAAATAAAAATCTTCACTCCAACATGTAGAGATACGATCTAAATCGTGCTGTATTATTTCTGCTTCAAAATTTATTTTATGTTCCCCTTGTGCTTCAAGCGTTACAAAAAGATAAGAAAAATTACCGGCTACTTCGGTGATATAGTTGGATAAAATTTTACTACCGAATTTTTCTGCTAAATAACAATCTATCATATTATGGATTTCAGCCGTTAAACGTTCTCGTGGCAGAAAAATTATGATATTAAGAAAAGAACTAGACCAATCATATTGAATAAATAATTTAAGCTTCTTACTCATCATACTTGAGAGCATATGTAAACACATACAATATAAATCGCCTTGATCAATTTGTATTAAAGCTTCTCTCGGTAACGACTCCATTAAAATTCTTAACTTATCAGCATTATAACCAGATAATGCAAAACCGGCTTTCTCAATTACAAAATTAAATTTTTGTCGTAGGATTGGAATATTACTTATTGAATGGTAATACATATTTGAATTATATATACCGAAAATTATACTTCCCGAAATATATTCACCCGAAGAGTCAAAATTTTTCACTAAGATATAGTCGATTAAATTATCTGAATGGATAAGCGACGCACTATTTATTTTACCGAGTATTATTAATTGATTTTGATATAAAGGATTAGCAGAACATTTTATAATATCATCAATCTCGTCTTTTACTTCTTGCCATATTTTTACTGCTCCTATTTCATTGCTTAATTTTAAAGATTTTACTTCAAAATCAAGAGTCCCTAATAAAACCAAATTATCGTTTTGTAACCAATTTAAGAATTCTTTAGCCTCTTTAAAATTTAATTTATAATTATCAATTATATTTTTAGATAAATCTTGTAATTTTGTGCGTAATTGCGGTAAATAGCTATAGCTTTGCTCTAACTTTTCTAATCTTTCATTTATAGCCTCGGTTAAAAATCTAGTAGTTTTATCGTCAAAATTTCCTAAAATGGTTAAATGTAGTATTGATTCTGATTTTGCATCCGACACAGAATTTGCTAATATTTTTTCTAATTCTCCTTTACTATTTCGGACACAGTTTATTACCGGATGGAGTAAAAACTTAGTTTGCAAATTCATGTTTTTAAGCAGACATATGATAAAATCAACAATATGCGGCTTATTATCAAGTAATATCAAGACATTTATTGCCGGATCATTTTCGATAACTGCCTTTGTTATTGCTATTTTTCTTGCTCTTGCTATCCTTTGCTTAAAAAACTTAAAGGCTTCATCTGCAAAATTTTGGAATAATTTTGCTCTATTCTCAAAATCATAATCTATCGGAATATAATTTAAAAACTTTTGAACAAAATCTATATATATAGAACTTGACTCACGTTCCTTGCTAAGTTCTAGAATTTTAGTTTTATAATTCGGGATTTGACAATTTAAACGGCTAAAGTTTAAAGAGGTTGTTTTTGGGGTCATGATTTTCTTAATTAATAATAATATGATTATTTCTGTTATTATTATATTATATAAAATAACTTAAGCAAGAGGCATAGAAAATAAGTGGAAACGATATTTGCACAAAGCTCTGCATTCGGTAAAGCAGGCGTAGCAGTTTTTAGGATTTCTGGTCCTAAAAGTTTAGAAGTTTTACAGCTACTTACCGGTAGAAAGGACTTTAAATCAAGATTAATGTATTATCAACAAATTACAGTCCCTGAAACTAAGGAGCTAATCGATAATGTTATGGTTGTTTATTTTAAGTCACCTGGTAGCTTTACCGGGGAAGACGTAGTCGAAATTCACACGCATGGCAGTAAAGCTATATCTATAATGCTGACAAATGCATTATTAAATATAGCTGGTATTCGTTTGGCAGAAGCAGGAGAGTTTACCAAAAGAGCTTTTTTAAATAACAAATTTGATTTAACAGCAGCAGAGGGGATAGCCGATTTAATTAATGCCGAAACTATAATGCAGCATAAGCAAGCAATTAGACAAGCAAGCGGCAAACTTGAAGCATTATATAATAATTGGCGTAGTCAACTTTTAAAAATGCTCTCTCTGCTTGAAGCTTATATAGATTTCCCGGATGAAGATATACCTGATACCGTCCTTAATGAAGTTACTAATACTCATACAATTCTTGTAAATACAATATCGGAATATCTTAATGATAACAGAAAAGGAGAATTACTACGAAGTGGTCTTAAGCTTGCAATTATCGGTCCGCCAAACGTTGGTAAGTCTAGCTTACTAAACTTCTTAATGCAGAGAGATATAGCGATTGTCTCAAATATTGCAGGAACTACTAGAGATATAATTGAGGGACATTTAGACATTGGCGGCTATCCTATTATTTTACAGGATACAGCAGGTATAAGAGAAGAAAGTAGTGACATTATCGAGCAGGAAGGTATAAAACGAGCTATAAATTCAGCTAAAACAGCAGATATTAAAATTATAATGTTTGATGCCGAAAAATTAGACTCCTCTATAAATGAAGATATTATTAATTTAATTGATGAAAATACTATCACAATAATTAATAAAATCGATTTAATCGAAGCTAGTAAAATCTTTTCTATTGAAAATAAATATAAATGCTTAAGAGTTTCAGTAAAAAATAATATTGCTCTTTCAAGTATATTAAAAAATATTGAAAATATTGCCGAAAATATGGCAGGATTTACCGAAACTCCTTATATAACAAATCAGCGTCATCGTAACTATTTACAACAAGCTCTCTCACATTTAACGGCTTTTAGCTTAGATAATGATTTAGTTCTAGCAACTGAAGATATTAGAATGACGGCACGCTGCATCGGTGCAATTACAGGTGTTATCAACGTAGAAGAAATACTAGGCGAGATCTTTAAAAATTTCTGCATAGGTAAGTAATATTGTATAGCTCGTTCTATGTCATCCCCGCAAGGTATTATTGCATGGACACCAAATCATCATTGCGAGCGACTGTAAGGAGCGTGGCAACCTCATGAAACAGTAGATTTCTTGCATAACCTCCTTCTAAAGATAATTTGTACTTCAATCCGGTACTCACATCCGTTTCCTGTAAATTCCTCTTTATAAGATAGGTTATGCAAGAAGTCTAGTACAAAATGATTGCCAAGTCGAGGCTTTGTCTCTCCTCGCAATGACAAAAAAACGAAACATTACAGCATAACAATCATCTTTCTCAAATCTTTCCATATATTAATTTATTTTAACTTTATCTTGACAAAAACATTAACATACTTTAGAAACCATGTTTTATTAATTAAAGGAGTAACATTATGGCATCTATGTTAAATATAAATTTTAAATGCGTTATGCCTATATTTAGCAATGAAATAGTAAGCCGTTTATCGGGTAATGTAAGCCACATCATTCATAAATTAAGCAGTACTATATTTTCATCAGTATATAGTACTGTTGAAGGAGCTTTTAAAAAAGGTTATATAGTGGATAATACACAGTGTAATTGGAAAAACATTGAACAATCTTTCAATGAGTCCCCAAATGATTTTTCAATACTACACCAAGAGTGCAACAATGGTTTAAATATTCCAATAAATAATATTTTTATCGATGCTGAAAATAATCCTCATATACTTTTACAACAAACCGTAACACCTCATCAAAACGGTACGGCTAGTATTCTTAGTCAACTTTATAAAGTAATGAATGATTATATATTCTCTCAAGGCAATATTACCGAAACTAGCGGAGCTGATTTCTTAGGTTTAAATGAATGCACTAAAGAAGAAGCTATGAGTGCTTTACAAAACTATAACGCTTATACAGAAACTTTAATCCCTCGTGAATCGTTTATAAATACTCTTGAAAATACTCTAAATCACTTAGGTCTCTCTTTAGATAATGTCTCTCCTACAGAAATAGGTAAAAATATTTTAGATCAACTCGGTAAAGCTTACACTGACCCTACTACTACAGAAAGACCTAACGATGATACAAATGACGGTGGATATAGCAGCGGTGCTTATATAGCTGGAATAGCATTAGGAACATTCGCTGTAGGTACGATCTTAGGGTATTGTATTAAATATGGATGGGATTGGTATAAGGGAAGAAATATACAAAATGAAAATTTAGATTTAGTAATGAAGAATAAAGAATTAGCATTTGTAGAACTACTATATGAAAATTTTAAGAAGAATGCAGTTATATTCGATGAAGTTATAAAAATAAATAATTTACATGATATTATAAAACTAGCAAAATCTATTAAGGAATATGAATTCTCAATACTACCACTAACTAATTTAAATAATGAAATTGTAAAATTAAATTCCCCATCCGCTATAGCAATAAACTTAGATTCTTCAAGCGGAATATTGCATGAAATATGTAAGAGTCTTGGCGGTGATGATAGTTTTCAGACTATCAGCAACTTTGCACGCTTAATAACAATTATACGAACAGCAAATCCCAAGTCTGAAGAATATAAAGAAAGCATTATAGAAACATTTGAGATATTTAATCCTTGTTACACAGATATTGACTATCAAAATTGCAAAATGCCGTTATTAGCCGATGTATCATCACCATATAACTCCTTAGGTATAGAAGCATAGAACGTTGTTAGTACCATCACAAACCATCATTGACTTTTTGAAAGTTATATATAAAATGATGCTTAGAGTAGCAAAGTGTTATTTCGGGGTATCGGAACCTCTGCCAAAAGTGAGAACATTTCTTACAAAACTGATGCAATCCTCGACTTCACGGTCGGGGTTATAATAGTTATGTCCAAGGTTTAAAGCTTAAGCTTAGAACCTAAAGGCTATTATGGCTATCGTTGATGCTTTTCTTACTCCCCCGACCACTAAGAGTTTATTTCTCTTCGGTGGTTGAAACTTAAGCAGTGTAAGTTTAATTAATCGGGAACAACTATATCTGACCACAATACTAAAACCATCTCAAGACTCATCATAGAATTTATTTTAAATGAAAATAAAAAAATCTAAGAGCCGAGATAGCAGATTTACTAGAAAGATCTATAACAAAAAGCGATATCGAAAGAATAGAACAACGCTTAACAGAATTAGAAAAAATATTTAGTAATGATTTATAGCCTTGAAAATATCATCATCTCATTTTATTAACTACCTACTATAAAATAAGCACTAAGATCATTATTAACCATTATAGTGCAAAAATAGCAAAAGACGGTAAGGTTTCTATACCAGTTTCATCATATTAATGTAGAGAGGTAGATACTTTAAAAGGAGGAAGAACATACATAATCACACCCGCCAATATTAGCATGATTATTCCTAGAATAATACCTACTATATTAAATGCATTTATAAAAGTAATATTAACATCCTTAATTAATTCGTAAGCAAATGAAGGTGGTAGTTGTTGAGCAATAATTATTCCTTCACCGATTGAGTCATGAGCTACTTCTGCAATTGATACAGAAACACCGTGAGGCATTACTAGATTGTTACTATATATATAAAGACGTAATACTCACAATAACAGCTATACCTAATACATTACCTAATTCATATGCTGTTTCTTGTAATGCTGCTGCACCTCCAGATCTCTCTGCCGGTACTGCATTCATCATAACTGTTACGGTGTAGAGAGGCATAGACTACTTCCTATACCAAGCAATCCAAGATATATAACATAGTATTCGATAATAAATCTCTATAGTCTAATATACTAGGTAACATCAATGATATAGTAGTAAAGATAAGCCCACTAAACATTATTACACGTGCGATAAATCGTGTGAGTAAATATGGCATAACTAAAGATGCAATTAAAGCAAAAGCTGCTGCAGGCAACATATAAAGACCTGCATACAAAGGACTTAACCCTTTGATAAACTGTAACCATAACATTATGGGTCCTAAGACACACGTAATCAGCAAATAAACTATTACTCCTATACTAAAATTGCTAATTAAGAATAAACGCATATCCACTAACGGATCATCACTTTTAAGTTGGCATAACGTAAGGTAATTACTATTAGTAACACAATGCCAATTAATAGCATTCCACCGGATGCTAGATTCATAATACCGTATTTAGCCAACATCTCAATGTCTTGAACTAAAGCTGCCATCCCAAAAAACGATTGAAATACTCCTATCCAATCCCATGGGTTCATTACTAGGATTAGATGATTTAGGAATCCAAACTATACCAAAAGCAATAATTACTAATGCAATAGGTGCATTTATTAAAAAATGCAAATTGCCAACTTAAAAGCTCAACCAATACTCCTCCTAGTACTGGTCCTATAGCTGCTCCTACGGTTGCCATTATTCCCCACACGGATATTGCGATCATACGTTCATGTGTATTATAAAGTGGAAGGCATCATCACTGATCCTCCTAACCCAAGTAAAGCACGACATAATACTAATCCCCATGAGCTATCAAATACATAAACTAACATTGAAGCGATGGAAAAAACTAAAAGCCTCCAAAGTAATAATCTTTTACGACCAAATCTATCTCCTAATGCACCTGCGGTAATGAGAAGACCTGATAATACTAATGCATATGCATTGATTATCCATAATTGTTGTAAATTAGATGGTTTTAAATCAAGGATTATAGTAGGCATAACAGCATACAAGACTGTAGCATCCATCGATACCAAAAGTAAGCAAATGCTTAAAATAATTAAAATATGCCATCTAAATTTATAAGATATAGATGATGAATTATCTTTAGCGATATATTCAGTTTGCGGAAATTGTGGTACCATATGTGATAAGTTATTTAATAAGGGTTTTACTAAATCTATCTTTTTCGAGAACTATGGGACTGTTAACAAGTAATTTAATTAGCTTTAAAATTTCTTTTGTTAATAGTCCTAGGTTAATTCAGTTGTCAGCAAGTCCAAATCAATTAACCATAACACAAGTAAATTTAACATCTAAGCATCACCTAGTATGGAAGTCAAGATTTAATCTTACAAGCACAATAACATAAATAAAATTTGATTTTTCTTTCTCAAGCTTATATTTTAATTGGTAAGTTTATAATATGGAAATTTATGTCAAATACAGATAAGGAAAGAGCCATTGCCGCAGCACTCGCACAAATTGAAAAAAGCTACGGTAAAGGTTCGGTAATGAAACTAGGGCAGCGTCCGCATGTTGATATAGAGGCCGTATCAACCGGCTCACTTGGGCTAGATATAGCTCTTGGAATCGGCGGTGTTCCCAAAGGTAGAATCATCGAAATTTTTGGTCCTGAAAGCTCAGGTAAAACCACTCTAACATTGCATTTAATTGCAGAAGCTCAAAAAAAGGGTGGTACATGTGCTTTTATTGATGCCGAGCATGCATTAGACCCTGCTTATGCTAAAAAATTAGGCGTAAATATTGATGAGCTTATTATTTCACAGCCCGATACAGGTGAACAAGCCCTAGAAATTGCCGATACGTTAATTCGCTCCAGCGGTATTGATATGATAATAATAGATAGTGTTGCGGCTTTAGTACCGAAATCAGAGATTGAGGGCGAAATGGGTGATGCTCAAATGGCTTCTCAAGCAAGGTTAATGAGCCAGGCTTTGCGTAAACTTACTGCATCAATTAATCGCACCAATTGTATTACTGTTTTCATCAATCAAATCAGAATGAAAATAGGTGTGATGTTCGGTAGTCCTGAAACTACGACAGGCGGTAATGCCTTAAAATTCTATGCTTCTGTTAGGATCGATATAAGAAGAATCGGCTCCATTAAAGATAAAGAAGAAGTAATAGGCAGCCAAACCAAAGTAAAAGTAGTCAAAAACAAAGTATCTCCTCCATTTAAAACTGCAGATTTTGATATAATGTACGGTTCAGGTATTTCAAAAGAAGGCGAGATAATCGACCTTGGAGTTAAGCTTGATATTGTTGAGAAATCCGGCTCTTGGTTTTCCTACAAGAACGTACGCATAGGTCAAGGGCGTGAAAACGTCAAACAATATTTAAAAGAACATCCACAAATTTCCAACGAAATTGAGAAAATAATACGTGAAAAATCGTCAAAAATTACTAATATAAATCTTGATCAAACGGAGGAAGAAAATGATTGATTTAACAGGTAAAACTTCCTTAATTACGGGAGCTTCAGGAGGCATAGGCGGAGCTATAGCGAGGTTACTGCACAAACTCGGAAGCCATGTAATTATTAGCGGTAGTAATGAGGAAAAATTACAATCCCTTGGAAAGGTTGTAAAAGATAATTATACGATAGAAGTATGTAATCTTGCCGATAAGGAAGAATGTAGAAATTTAATATCTAAAGCATCAAAGTTAGATATTTTAGTATGTAATGCCGGTATTACTAGCGATACGCTAGCAATTAGAATGAAAGATGAAGATTTTGACAAAGTTATTGATATTAATTTAAAAGCAAATTTTATTTTAAATCGTGAAGCAATAAAAAAAATGATACAAAACAGGTATGGACGTATTATTAACATATCTTCAATAGTAGGAATTTCAGGTAACCCCGGGCAAGCTAATTATTGTGCTTCTAAAGCAGGTTTAATAGGTATGACCAAATCGCTCTCTTACGAAGTTGCAACCAGAGGCATTACGGTTAACACAGTAGCTCCAGGATTTATTAAATCAGATATGACCGATAAACTAAATGAAAAACAAAGAGAAGCTATAGTACAAAAAATTCCGTTAGGCACTTATGGTATGCCGGAAGACGTGGCACACGCAGTTGCATTTTTAGCAAGCGATCAGGCATCATATATTACCGGTCAAACTATACATGTAAACGGTGGTATGTTAATGGTATAAAAATTAATAAGATTATTTTGTGCTAGCATAAAATAATTTTTTGTGCTAGAAGTTCTTTTAAAGATAAAATGCAATGAATATTTTAAATAAATATTCATACAAGTTAAAATAAAGTCTAATAGCTGAATAACCACTATTATACGGCATATAAAATTAAATGATTTATGGAGTTCAAAATTATGAGTACAACGGATAAGATCGAACAGAAAGTTATTGAAATGGTTGCTGAAAAGCTAAATAAAGATAAATCGATAATAACTACGGATTCAAGATTTATAGAAGATTTGAAAGCTGATAGCCTTGATACCGTAGAGTTAATGATGGCAATAGAAGTTGAATACGGTATTGATATCCCTGATGATGAAGCCACTAAAATTAAAACCGTATCCGATGTTATAAAATATATCAAAGAACGCCAATCTTAATCTGCATAAAAAATCCCTAATAGATAATAAAAATGTCGAATCAAAGAGTAAATAAAAGAGTAGTTATTACCGGACTTGGACTTGTTACTCCTGTTGGGCTTAATGTTAGCTCATCTTGGAAAAATATTGTAGATGGAGTAAGCGGTATAAAAACTATTACAGAATTTGACACTTCTAAACTTGCGTGTAAAATTGCCGGACTTATAGATAACTCTGAGAAAGATGGATTTAAACTTGAAAATTTCATACAAGCAGATGACATTAATAGACTAAGTAAAATGGATAAATTTATCCATTACGGAGTAGCGGCCGCAACCGAAGCAGTTGAAGATAGCGGCTGGTTACCCGACGATGAAAAATCTCGTGATAGAACCGGCTTGATATTAGGTTCAGGAATCGGTGGGCTTAAAATGATCGAAGATACCTCTATCAAACTTTATCAAGAAAATAACGGCAAAGTTAGTCCTTTCTTTATCCCCGCTTCATTAATTAATCTTTTATCCGGTCTTGTTTCTATAAAATACGGTTTTAGCGGTCCAAACCAAACGGCAGTAACAGCTTGCTCTACAGGGGCACATGCTATAGGCGATGCTATGCGTATGATAAAGCACGGCTATGCCGATGTTATGATCGCAGGCGGTGCGGAAGCTCCAGTTACACCTGTCGGAGTTGCAGGTTTCGTTGCTGCTAGAGCATTATGTACTAAATATAACGATAATCCTAAAAAAGCCTCAAGACCTTGGGATAAAGACCGCAGCGGCTTTGTTATGGGTGAAGGAGCAGGCGTTGTAGTCTTAGAAGAATATGAGCATGCCTTAAATCGAGGGGCTAAAGTTTACGGTGAAGTTATAGGATACGGCTCTACAGGTGACGCCTATCATATGACAGCTCCACATCCTGAAGGTAGAGGAGCTTATAGAGCGATGAGAGACGCAATGCTAGATGCAACTATCACGCCCGATATGATTGATTATATTAATGCACACGGTACTTCTACTACACTTGGTGATGGAATAGAATTAGCAGCCGTACAAAAATTATTTTTAGAAGCGAATCCCAAAGTTTTAATGTCTTCTACTAAATCATCAATAGGACATTTGCTTGGTGCGGCAGGAAGTGTTGAGTTTATCTTTTCAGCTCTTGCAATTAGAGACCAGATTGCACCGCCAACCTTAAACTTAGATACCCCTATGGATGAGGTGAATATAGATTTAGTTGCACTTAAAGCTAAGAAAACTAAGATAGATTACGTGCTTTCCAACTCGTTCGGATTCGGTGGTACTAATGCTAGTTTAGTGATTAAGAGTATACTCGTTTAATTTAAAAAATTGGCACAAAGTCCTATAAGCACCGTACTCACGTATTAAGTATACGTTCCGTTCCTCGTCTTATGGACTCCTTGTACTTTTCCAAATTAAACTTCGTTTACCAACCTTTAACTTAATGTCATTCCTGCGAAAGCAGGAATCCAGTAAAACATATAAAAACTTATTTTTATATGTTTATTCTATCAAATATGTAATTTTGTACCAATATTAAGGTTATTTTTCTAGATTCCTGCTTTCGCAGGAATGACATTAAAACGAGCCAATAATCAACTATGACCCCAATTTATTACATTAAAGACGGTAACTTAAGTTTTGCGGATAAAGTAATTTTATCTGATTTAGAGCTTTATTTGTACACAGGCGATAAGATTTGTCTTATAGGACGTAACGGCTGCGGGAAATCAAGCTTAATGAAAGTCATATCAGGTGATTATGAGTTAGATAACGGTGCATTATTTCAAGATCCTTTAGTTACAACCGGTTATTTAAGACAAGATATTGCTATAAAAACTCATCTAACTGTTTATGATTTTGTTTTACAACAAACAGATAGTACAAAAGAAATAGATAAATACCAAATCGATATAATTCTAGAAAAATTACAAATCAACGGAACAGATAATTTATCCACCTATTCAGGCGGTCAACTGAGAAGAGCAAGCCTTGCTAAAGCTTTAATATTAGAGCCGGAAATATTATTACTTGATGAACCGACTAACCATCTAGATATTGCAACAATCGAATGGTTAGAAGAATTTGTTAAATCTTATAACGGTGCTATTATTTGCGTTAGTCATGATAGAACATTCCTCTCAAAGGTTACTAATAAAATTTGGTGGCTTGATAGAGGAATTTTACGTAAATCCGATAAAGGATTTAAATTTTTTGATGAATGGCAAACAATTATCATAGACCAAGAAGAAGCCGCTCTTCGGAAATTAAATAAAAAATTATCTCAAGAAAATGAATGGTTAAATGCCGGTGTTACTGCTAGACGTAAACGAAATCAAAAGAGACTTGCGGATTTGAAAGCTTTAAGAGCAATAACACAAGAACAGACTGCAAAACTAGCTAGTTCAACACAAAGAGTTAGGGCAGAACTTGCCGAAAATATAGCTAAAAGTAAATTCATTATTGAAGCAGATAATATTACTTTTAGTTATAAAAATACTAAAATTATCAATAATTTTAGCTTTCGTGTAAAAAACGGCGAGAAAATTGGTATAATCGGTGCAAATGGCTCAGGCAAATCTACCTTTATCAAACTACTAACAAAACAGCTTACCCCTGAAAGCGGCAAAATTATATATGGCGGTAATTTAGATATTTCATATTTTGATCAACATAGAGAAAAACTAGAGCCTAATCATACATTACAACAAACTTTATGTCCTACAGGCGGTGATCAAGTATTTTTGCCACACGGTAAAACCATGCATGTTGCCGGTTATTTAAAACAATTCATGTTTAATCCTAAACTACTTAATGCAAAAACCGCTGTTTTATCAGGCGGTGAAGCTAATAGATTATTACTTGCAAAAATTCTAATTAACCCTGGCAATCTGTTAATTTTAGATGAACCGACTAATGACCTCGATATGGATAGTCTGGAAATTTTACTAGATATACTTACAGATTATTCAGGTACTTTAATAGTCGTGAGCCATGATCGTGACTTTTTAGATAGGTTAGTTACTAGAACTTTAGTTTTCGCTCAAGGTAAAATTCATGATTTAACAGGAGGTTATGAAGATTATAAGCAGTATTTTACTACCTCTCCTATAGCCAAAAAAGCTTCAAAACCACTACCACTAACTTCTCAAAAAGAACCTCTAAATAAAAAGCTATCTTATAAATATCAGCGTTTGCTTGAAACATTACCCAACTATATTGAAAAGCTAGAAATATCCATCAAACACTTAGAAAAAGAACTTGAAGACGTTAATCTATATTTAGATAATCCTCAAAAATATAACTGCATTACTAGCCAATTAATTAATGATAAAAAGAAACTAGACGAGTTATTAAATCAATGGCTAGAAATACAAGATTAATTTTTATTAAAATTTTCTTGACTTAATTATTAACTTTTGTTAACGTTTCTTGGCGTTAATATTAAAGATGATGAGCATGTCTGATATAACAGCTACATTAAAATATAAATTCGATAATTTAAAAGAGCATCGTAACAATTCTTATTCTCGCTCTCAAATAGAAATAATTCTAGGAGAATTGAGTAGTTTACAAAGCGAAGCAGCTTCATATGGCTTGAATTTTGACATATCCAATCTAAAAGAGACTGCTGAAACTAAGCTCAAGCACTATGAAGTAGAACAATCTATTGAGAAAGCTAGGGTTCAAGAAGAAGAATTTCTAAAATCACAAAGAGCAATAAAACTTGCCGAAGAAGAAAAAGAAATCGCACAAAGAATTGCTGCACTTAATAATTTGCATAATGAATTTATAAAAAATATTACTAAAGATACTAAAAGAATTGAAGAAAGTAATAAGCGTTTAGATAAGATAATAAATAAACTAGAAAAGGAAAACATTATTGATCATGAAGAGTTAAATCGTGAAATATTAACTCATGAAGAAATATTTAAACTAAATCAAGCGTATAAAGTATTACATAAAAACCATAAAAAAATAACTGAAGAACACAAACAAGCACATACAGAATTAAATGAATTAAATAAAACAATAACGAATTTATCACAACAATTACAAAAAAAAGGCTTAACACCAAAAAAAGTTAAAGAATTAAAAGGAGAATTAGAATTTCACCAAGAAATGTTAAAAATACATAAGGCACATGTAGAGAAGATTGAAAATAGTAAAAAAATAGTAGATCAAGAAATTATTAAATATGAAAAAGAACACAACATAAATAAAGATAAAATAAAGAAATTAGGAAGTGATATTAAAGAGCGTTATAAAAAAGAACCAGAAAAATATTTAGATGCATATGAAAAATATTTAGTTCTAAAACATCAGCATAAAGCAATTAAGACAGACGGCGTTGTAAAAGATATAGAGCATCATAATAAAGTACTAAATAAAATTAACGTGGATAAAACTAAATCTTTAGCTAATAAAATCAGAGAACAAACACAAGTAAAAGATACTAATACTAGGAGTTTATCTCCTGCTCGTACTCCTAATATTAAAGTTACAAATAATAAAACGAGAGGAATTTAACTAAAGTAGTAATTATTATGTCTAAATTTAAAAAATTAACTCCTGAACAAAGAAAAGCAGCTTTAGAAGCTGCAAAAGTACAATTTGAAGAACAACAGCAAAAACATAACGCAATATTAAAAGAAGCTATGCAAGCGAGTAGTCAAATCCACCAATATAATCAAGATTTAGGTAATTGTGTGGATAATGCTTCCAAAGATATCAAACTTGCCGGTAAAGCTTCTAAAGGCGTATGTGAAATAATATAACATTCTAAAAGCTGTAACTATATAGTTGCAGCTTTTGTATCATTTTGAATTAAGCTCGCAAGACCTATTGCCTGTATTTTTTCTGACAATTTAAAGCTAATCTCACCTGGAAATATTACATTAATTTGATCAAGTTTTAAATCTTCTAAAGATATTTGCATTGATTTTGTAATGCTCGGTGTATTTGTATATTTAATTTCAAACCCCACACGTTTTCCATTTTTAAAAATTAAAAGATCTATTTCCGCTCCATTATGAGATGACCAAAAATAATATTCTTCGGGTTCGGCTTTTAATATCTAACAATTTGTTCTAAGGCAAATCCTTCCCATGATGCACCTATTTTAGGATGAGTGCTTAAAGCTTCATAATTATTTAAGCCTAATAAAGCGTGATATATTCCAATATCTCTAAAAAAGATTTTTGGAGTCTTAACTTGTCTTTTTTTAAGGTTTTCATACCAAGGCTGCAAAATACGGATCATAAAAGTTCCCTCTAAAATATCTAAATAATGCTTTGCGGTATGATATATGAGATAGAGAAAGAATTTCCAAGTTCTGAAGCATAATATATTAGCGTGATAATGGCAAAGCATTAACCAAAACCTACGTCACTGCATAGACGGAATTGTAAAACCTAAATTTGGTATATCTCTTTCTAAAAATGTTTTAATGTAATTCTGACGCCATAAAGCACTTAACTCTTCATCATCTGCAAGATATGATAAAGGAAATCCGCCGCGTATCCATAATTGCTGAGTACCTGACACTTCAGATAAGGTAAACGGTGTCATTTCAATATAACCTATTCTACCTGCTAGTGTTTCAGAACCTTGTTTAATTAAGTCTCTTGATGCACTGCCTAGTACTAAAATTTAATATCAGTTGTATCAACAAGAACTCTTAAAATAGGGAATAGATTCGATTTATACTGAATTTCATCAATAATAACAAATCCTTTTAGAGCAGACAAAGCAAGCATCGGTTCATTTAATCTTGCTAAATCTAAAGGATTTTCAAGATCAAAAATATTGATTTTAGGAATATTATAAGCTTCTACGATATGAAAATTAGAAACATAACGTCTAATTCTCAGTATAGAAAGAAAAAACGACAAAGTCAAAACGCTTTGTCTCGTGCTGCAACTATAATCGCATGTATTTTTTTAAGCGTCCGGTCAAAGTCATCGTTAGTAACTACATAATCATACTCATTAGCATGTGATATTTCGTTTTGTGCCAACTGCATACGTAATTTTATTGCTTCTTCATTATCGGTCGCTCTATTTCTTAAGCGTTGTTCCAATACTTCAATATTAGGAGGCAATACAAATATAGTAACAACATTAGTAGCATTTTTCTTAATACTCCTTGCTCCTTGCCAATCAATATCAAACAAAACATCCAAGCCTTGATTTAATAACATTTCGACATATTCTTTAGGCGTACCGTAATAATTATCGTATATTTTAGCATATTCAAGGAATTTATTCTGCTTAACTAATTCTTCAAACTCTAGACCGGTCTTAAAGTAATAGTTTATGCCCTCTACTTCTCCTAAACGTGGTTTTCTTGTAGTTGCCGAAATAGATAAACGCAAATTATTATCTATTTTCAATAATGCTTTAGCTAAACTCGACTTACCTGTACCTGAAGGGGAAGATAAAATTATAATCAGTCCTTTAGAGTTCCTCGAAAGTTCTACTTCTAGAGGTAATTTAGACGTCGCTGCGGTGCTACGTTCCATGTCTCCTTTAAATTCCTCTCTATAAGCGCATTTCTGAAGCACTCTTTTATTTTTTGTTGTCATATTTTATGTTTTATTTCGTAGGTACAGCATATTTCAGAAAGATTTAGACAAGATGAATTTAAATGCAAGCCTGCGAAAGCGGTAGGTAAACTACGTGAGTGAGTACAGGCGAGTCATGCAAAATTCGCTTGTATCAAGCTTTATGAATTATTCTGTACTTTTCTTTTTATTACCTCATCCATAGTACAATTAAAATATTTTGCTATTTTTAAAATAGTATCTATTTCAGGGTTGAATTCACGATTAGCTTCCGCTCTCATAATTCTACTAACAGTAGTATAAGGGATATTAGTGACTTCGGCAAGATATTTACGATCTATCTTTTCTTGTTTTAATTTTTCTTCTAAAAATTCTTTTACTTTAGTAGCAAGTGCCATATTAATAACCTCTGAATAAATAAAGGATAGATATATACAAAGTCGAGTATTACCAGCCTTGTTACATGGATCGAAAAGCCTACTCAATTTCATTCCCGCGTAAGCAAAAATCTAGTAAAACCATATAAAAACAAGTTTTTATATGGTTATTTTATCAAATATATAACTTCTGTAGCAATATTGAAGTTATTTTGCTGAATTCCCACCTACACGGGAAAGCTTTGTTGCTAGTATTTTTTATTGTTGTTTGGCCCCCGTGGTCAAGCCACGGGGTGACACACAGGGGATTGTACCGATCCATGCAACAATGCCTACGCGGTAATGACATAGAGTACAAAAAAAACAGAAATTACTCCTTAGGCAATAATACTTGTACAAATTCCGTTTTAGATAGATCAGCTGCTACGTTTACCATAACATCATGTTCTGTCACTTTAGACACATAGCCCACTAAAATACCTGCAGGATAAATATTACCGTGTCCAGAGGTTACTATCTCCTCATCTTTCTGTACTAAATGATTGTTAGGCAAGTATAAAATTTTACTATTATTATTATTACCTGCTAAAATACCTTGTTCTCTTGAAGAATTAGCTTTAATAGGTATTCTAGAATTAACATCGCTAATTAACATTACTTTCGCATAATTATTACTCACTTCTATTACTTTTCCTACTAATTTTCCTGACTTAACAACGATTTGATCAGGTTCAATGCCTTGCTTTTTACCTGCAGAAATCAAAGCAGTTCTAGAAAAGGAATTAAAGGAAACACTCAGTAATTTAGTAGTAATATATTCAAATTCCTCTTCCTCAGCAATCGTTAACAAATCTTTTAATGCAATGTTTTCGGCTCTTACCAATTCTACTTCACTTTGTAAATGTTGTAATCTTGCTATCTCAAGTTTAAGTTCTATATTTTTTCGTTCTAAATCTTGAAAATAAACAAATTTTTGTGTTATTGAATTTATATATTCAAATATATCTTCATACACTGCTAAACCGATTGATACTATACTACCGGTTACTTCAAGTGATATACTAGATATTTTTTTAGGTGTAGCAAAAAATAAATATACAGACAATCCAAGCCCAAATATAACAAAAAAACGCTTAAGAGTATTTGATATTATTCTTATTAATTCTAATGAATTTGAAGAATTTTTTACTCTATTTGCAAGTATTGCCATTTTTAATCCTGTTTAAATAGTACATGTTTTAGCTTTGTAAAATCTTCAAGTACTTTTCCTGTTCCAAGTGCCACACAAGAGAGGGCATCATCTGCAACTATTACTGGCAATTTAGTGGCTTCACTAAGAACAAAATCAAGATTTCGTAATAATGAGCCGCCGCCTGTTAAAACAATTCCCTTATCAACTATATCTGAAGATAATTCAGGAGGTGTTGCTTCTAGTGCTACTTTTACCGCTTCAACAATTTGACTTACCGGTTCAATTAGACTATCAGCAATTTGTCTTTCGTTCAATATCATTTCTTTAGGAATACCGTAAATTAAATCACGTCCTTTAATTTCCATCTTTCTCGGCTCAGCATTTTCATCTACATAAGCCGTACCTATTTCTTGCTTTATCTTTTCAGCAGTAGCCTCACCTATCAATAGGTTATAGTGCCTTCTTATATATGAGATAATAGCTTCATCCATCTTATCACCGCCGACTCTTACCGACCTTGCATATACTATGCCCCCTAGTGACAAAACTGCAACTTCGGTAGTGCCTCCTCCAATATCAACAATCATCGAACCGGTTGCTTCCGTTACGGGTAGCCCTGCCCCGATCGCTGCCGCCATAGGTTCTTCAATTAAATAGACATCCCTACCCCCTGCACTTTCTGCTGCTTCTTGGATAGCACGACGCTCAACCGGCGTAGAACCGGAAGGCACACAAATAACAATTGTCGGCCCAAAAAAAGAGCGACGATTATGTACCATTCTAATAAAATACTTTATCATTTCCTCTGCACCCTTAAAATCGGCAATAACACCATCTTTTAAAGGTCTTTTTGCTTCAATATCCGTAGGAGTACGCCCAAGCATCATTTTTGCTTCATGACCATAAGCATAAGGCACAAAAGCACCGTCTTTTTTTATTAACGCAATAACAGAAGGTTCCCTTAGAACAATTCCACAATTTTTTTGATAGACAATAGTATTTGCCGTACCAAGATCTATGGCCATACCGGAAGAAAACCCTTCCAAAAATTTCATTATCATTTTATTTTTTCTCTCTAAATTCTAAAAACACTTCTATAGAACTGTTAACAAAATAAACAGTCCCATAGTAAATAAAAATTTAATATAGACGAAGTTTAATTTGGAAAAGAGCGAGAAGCCTCGGAATTTTTGACCGCAGCGTAGAATACTACGTGAGAATCAACAATGAGAAGCGACGATGCCAATTTTTCAAATTAAACTTCGTCTATATTAAATTTCTTTATAATGTAACATAATAAAGTTACTAATAAAAAATATTAGCATACTAGGTAATAAAATAGCAGCAATTAAAGACAAATTATTATAAGTAAGTATTTTTAATAATATTTCTGATAACGAATATGCTATAAAACCTGAAAATAAACCTAATAGCAGTATTTTTTCTTGGGAATTATCACGCTGTTTAAGACTAATAAAACAACTTGCTAAAATTACGGTTGCCATCATCATTATAGGCTTAAATAATTGCTTGTAATAATAAATTTGATAATTAATAGCCGGTAAACCTGAATTTAATAATTCATTAATTAATTTAGGTAAAGCCCAAATAGAAACCATTTCAGGACGAATAAATTTATTTACTAAACTATTAATTGATAAATTTGTCTGCATAGTTAAATTATTGTAAGCCTTAGTTTCCTCTTTTGTGAAAACCTTAACTCTATTTAAATGTAACATTTTATTTTCAATAATACCGTATAATGCATCAATTCTCTTTAAAAAAGAATTATTATGATCAACAAATAAAATTGTAATATTATTTAATTTTTTCTCGGCAACATTAATAAATTGTGTTTGGATAATTTGAGTTTCATCATTTAAAGATTCAAAAAATAATAAGCCTGATTTAGATATTATACCCTCACTCAAGGCTTTTTTAGTTAGTTTTGCTTCTAATAACTCATATTTTTGTAAGCCTATAGTACCGATAGGATTCAATATAGTCGTAAAAACTATACCTAACATTAAAGTTACAATACATGGAATAACAAGCACTTGCCAAATATGAATACCGCTAGATAACATAGCCGTTAATTCATTATTTTTTGTTAGATTTCTAAGAAAAAATAACATAGCGGTAAAACTAATTAATGAAGATACTTGACCTAGTAAATAAGGAATCTTATATAAGATAAGTCTCCAAAAAAAACTAAAAGGAACATAAATATTTTTGAATTTTTGTAAAAGATCAAAAACATTTGAGATAATTAATAGCCCGATTAAAAGAAATAATATAATAAAGAAACACTTAGAATATAATTTAGTAAGATACCAAGAAAGTGTTTTTAGATTAATCATTATAAATTCAGTGCTAATGCGAATTTAAATAAGAATTTGTGTGGTGGGGCTGGTAGGACTTGAACCTACGACCACACCGTTATGAGCGGCGTGCTCTAACCAACTGAGCTACAGCCCCTTTTCATTTGAAACTTATATAATTATTATGCAGTTAAGTCTAGTAAAATTTTTATATTTTTGAGGTATCGCCTAAAAAACAGGGCAATATGGTTCAGTGTTTTCGTAATTGTGAGGAATTACAAAGTAATTGACGAAGCAATCTCAGGAGTTTGTTGTTATTTCATGAGATTGCCACGCAGCCTATGGCTTGCAATGACGGTTTGGTATCCACGCATCAACGCTTTCGCAATAATAACATCAAGTTATAAATAAAAAAAGGCCGAGTAGTAAACTCGACCTTTTAGGATACTATAATTAGTAAATAATTTTAGTGGTGTACAACTGTTACAGCTCTACGATTATAGGCAAAAGCTTCTTCAGTATTACCCATCATAGCAGGTCTATCTTTACCATAAGAGATTGTATTTAATCTGTTATGATCGATTCCTTTATGAGCTAAGAATTTTTTCGCTGCTGCTGCTCTTCTTTCACCTAAACCTAAGTTATATTCTTTGGTACCTCTTTCATCGCAATGTCCTTCAACAGTAACTTTTACTTCAGGATGCTTTGATAACCAGCAAGCTTGTCTCTCTAGTTCTTCTTTAGCCTTTGGTGATAAAGCAGAGCTATCAAAAGCAAACCATACTGCATTTCCTGCATGCTTCTCGAAATCTTTCATTAATGAAGTTTCTTCACTTTGGTTCATATTACCGTCAAATTGCGGTGCTCTTTTTGTTGTATTACACCCTGCAAGCACACATAATGCAAGAAAAGCTAATGTAATTTTTGTTTTCATAATGTAAACTCCTTGAGATTATAATTTATTAATATTGAATTCATTTTAGCTAGTCATAAAACTAAACTAACCAAAAGCTATGTGAGTTAGTATATATCATTATTTTATTAGTTTAAAGGCTAAAATATTATAAAATGCAATTACTCATGTATAAATGTGGTAAAAATATCATTTAATACAAGTATATACTTTGGATAAATAGATAGATGCAGTTTAATGGGGAAAAGAGGAATCGATTTTGAAGCTTATAACCCCAGCGTATATATAATATGTGAGAATTATAAGCAAATAAGTAGTGTTGCCAATTTTTCAAATAGACATCTTCAGAAACTCGCTTATAGAGAGGAATTTGAAGGAGACACGGCACGCAGAACCGCAGCGTACATAGAGGTACGTGAGGATTCGAGTACAGGATCAACGTACAAATTACCTCTAGTAGTAGAGTTTCCGAAGATGTAATACAACGAGTATATTCACCATCTAATGAATGCACTGCCCCAAGTAAGACCTGCACCGATAGCTGAAAATAGTAGAATATCACCTTTTTTTATTTTGCCTGATGCTTTGAGAGTACTCAAAGCAAGCGGAATAGAAGCAGCAGAGCAGTTAGCATGTTTGTCTACGGTTTTCACTACTTTATGCTCTTCTATATTTAATAGTTCAGCGAGTTTATTTATAATACGGATATTTGCTTGATGAGGTATAAAATAATCAATATCGCTTACACTGAATTGATTAGCATGCAGTAAATCTTTTATAGATTGTTGCATTTTTTCTATTGCATGACGAAATAATTTTTGCCCCTGCATAACTATTTTGCCACTAATACCGTTCATACTTACACCACCGTTTGTGTATAATATTTCATCATAATCAGCCCCGCTTGAGAAGATATTACTATCTATCAAACCGGAATCATCACTACTACGCTGTAATATTACGCTACCGGCCCCATCACCGAATAAAACGCAAGTAGTCCTATCATTCCAATCTAATAACGACGTCATTTTCTCGGCTCCTATAAGCAAAATAGTTTTATATTTATCTGATGAGATAAGAGAATTTGCTACTTGTAAACCATAAACAAAGCCGGCACATACTGCTTGTAAATCAAAAGACGGTATATTAGTTAAACCAAGATAACCTTGAAGCTTAGAGGCAACCGAAGGGAAGCTATTATCGGGAGTAGTAGTACATGTAATAATTAAATCAATATCATTTACCGATATCCCTGCATCTGCTATAGCTTTTTCAGCTGATTTTAAAGCAAGATGGGAAGTATATTCTGTATCACCTGCTATATGACGCTGCGTAATACCTGTTCTTGTTCTAATCCATTCATCGTTAGTATCTACGAATTTTGCAAGCTCGTCATTACTAACTATTTTTGAAGGAAGATACCCGCCGCAACCAATAATTTTACAGGTCATAAATCTTTTAGGCTACTTCTTCTTCAGTTTTAATTTTCTTTGTTACTACTAGACGATTATTATAAGTACCGTCGACTAAAGAAACGTGATGCGGAAGCTTATATTCACCGGTTTGCGAATCAACTATTACGTTAACTTTGCCAAGTGCTAAGTGCGAACGTCTCATATTACGTCTTGATTTTGATGTTTTTTTCTTTGGAACTGCCATTATTAGTCTCTCTAAATATAAATTAAAAAGTATTTGTCAAATTAGTGAAGCAGTATATTATAATCTTGTAATAAAATCTAGATAAAATTAAACTTATGAAAATTTTTATAACATACATTTTTAGTATATTAGCCTTTTTTTCCTTAAGCGGCTGCAAAACTATCGAAAATAGAGGGCAATCTATAGATGATTCGGCACTTGTAAAATTAGAGTCTAAAAAACTAAATAAAACAGAAGTCGTAGAGTTAATAGGTACGCCTACTATAGTACCGGAATATTCCCAAAATACCTGGTATTATGTTGAAAGAGTTATGTCTCAAAGAGCTTGGCTCAATCCAAAAATTGAAAAGCAGAAGATAGTAAAAATTACGTTTGATGCTAATAATTTTATGCAGGAAGTAGTAGTAATAGATGATTCTCATAGACAAGATATAGAAATAGTCCATGAATATACTAGGACATATGGAACGGAACTTAACGGACTACAAAAATTTGTTAAAAATTTAGGTAGATTCAATAAAACCACTGACGGAAATAAAAACAAAAGCAAAAATAAGAAAAAGAGATAAGTACCTTAATCATCATTGCAAGATGGCTTATCTGTGTAGATACCTAATCGTCATTGCGAACCATAGGCTGCGTGGCAATCTCATGAAATAACAACAAACTCCTGAGATTGCTTCGTCAATTACTTACGTAATTTCCTCGCAATGACGATTTGATACTCACGCAGGCGTAACACCAACACCCATAAAACAAAAAACTATCTAATATGATTTCGATATTTAGTAAATTAAAACAAAGTTTATCTAAAACTTCTAATAAAATATCGGAAGGTATCGACAAAATATTTTACAAGAAAAAATTAGATGCAGGAACTCTAGAAGAGCTAGAAGAGCTACTTATCTCAAGTGATATGAGTGTTTTGGTAGTAACTAATATTATTGAAGAGTTTAAAAAGGTAAAATTTGACAAAGAAATAGATAGTGATACAGTAAAAGAAGCCCTTGCTAAATTAATAGAGCAGCAGCTATCAAAATCAGCAATTCCTTTTACTTTAAGCGAAAATAAATTAAACGTAATTTTAGTTTGCGGTGTTAACGGAGCAGGTAAAACCACGACTATAGGTAAGCTTGCTTCAATGTACTCGGCACAAGGGAAAAAAGTAGCAGTTGCAGCCTGCGATACTTTTAGAGCAGCTGCCGTAAATCAGCTAAGTACTTGGGCAGATAGAGCAAATGCACTACTTATTACCGGTGAAGAATCGGCTGACCCCGCAAGTGTTGCTTATCGCGGGATGGAAGAATCGATAAAACAAAATATCGATATACTTTTTATCGATACAGCAGGTAGGCTTCATAATAAGAAAAATTTGATGGATGAACTGTCTAAGATTGTAAAAGTTATAAAAAAACTAGACGAGAATGCCCCCACTCATAGCGTTTTAGTCATTGATGCTATTACCGGACAAAATACCTATAACCAAGTAGAACATTTTAATGATGCTACTAATTTGACGGGGCTTATCGTGACTAAACTAGACGGCAGTGCTAAAGCGGGCGTAATTGTCGGAGTAGTACAAAAATTTAATTTACCCTTATACTTTATCGGTATAGGCGAGAAGATAGAGGACTTAAAAATATTCAACCAACATGATTTTGCTAGAAATCTAGTGGGGTTGTGAGGTTTTGCTACGTCATTGCCCGCACAAATATTGAGTCATCATTGCGAGTAGCCGTAGGCTGCACGGTAATCTCATGAAGTAATAATAAACTCCTGAGATTGCTTCGTCAATTACTTACGTAATTTCCTCGCAATGACGATCTAATTAAAAATAAAATCATAAAATGACTCAAAAAAATACCTTATTGCTCATAGACGGATACGGATTTGTTTTTAGAGCCTATTATGCACAACAGCCTTTAACTTCACCAAAAGGCGAGCCTGTCGGTGCTCTTTACGGTTTTACTTCAATGCTGCTAAAATTACTGAGCGACTTTAAGCCTAAGCATGTCGCTGTAGTATTTGACAGCGGCGGGAAAAATTTTCGCCATCAGATTTATCCCGACTATAAAGCTAACCGCCCTCCACCCCCTGAAGATTTAATTATACAATTACCTTTAGTTCGTGATGTTGCAAGTAACTTAAATTTTCCTATTCTAGAGAAGAACGGTTATGAAGCCGATGACATTATCGCAACCTTTGCTACTAAAACTGCTGCACTTGGCGCACATGTAGTCATTATCTCTTCCGATAAAGATTTATTACAGCTAATGACTGAAAACATCAAGATATATGATCCGTTAAAAGGGAAATATATTACGGAGGATGATGTGGTTAAAAAATTTGGCACTACTTCTGATAAATTACGTGAAGTAATGGCTTTAATCGGCGATAGATCGGATAATATTCCGGGTGTACCATCTATTGGACCAAAAACTGCAAGTAGTCTTATAACACAATTTGGTTCTGTAGAAAATATATTTAACTCTTTAGACCAAGTCTCAAGCGTAAAACAACGTGAAACTTTACAAAATTCAAGAGAAGCGGCGTTAATTTCATGGCAGTTAATAGGGCTTAATTCTAATGTTGATTTAGATTTTCAGCTAAATAATTTAGAATGGTCACCTCCAAATAGCGATAAATTAACAGGATTTTTACAGGAATACGGTTTTAGATCTTTATATAAAAGAGTAGAAAATTTATTGGATATTAAAATTAACGACCACAAAGAGATAGCAGATAGTAAAGTAACGGAAATAAAAGAACTTAATAATGCTAATGAGTTAGCAGACTTTGCTAAAGAAGCCACGAAAATAGGAATATTCGGGATATATTTATTACAGCATAAAGGAGCTAATCTTGCTTTTATTTTATCACTGCAAAACCAAAGCTATATTATTAAAATTTCAAACACTTCTCATGATCTATTTTCTTATAATACTAAAAGTAATAACAACTGGTTTTCGGATATAATCTTCAATTTACTAACCGATAAATCCATAAAAAAAATTACTTACTCTCTTAAACCTCTACTTAAATTTTATGCAAACCAATCTCATGACATTACGGCTATAGAAGATTTAGAATTAATGCAGTATGCATTATCTGCTGGTTTATCACAGAAAAATTTATTTAAAGAAGTTTTGAAAGAAACTTGGATAGAAAATATAATTATCGAATCAGCAAAAATAGTAATAAACTTTATCGCACTTTATAAGCAAACTATATGGGAACTTAAAGACAACAAAACCTTTAGACTTTATAGCAACATTGATTTACCTATTTGTTTTATTTTAGATAAAATGGAGAAAGTGGGTATTACAGTAGATGCTAATTACCTAAAACAATTATCCGCTGAATTTGGAACAGAAATTCTAAAACTTGAAGAAGAAATTTTTGCTCTTAGCGGAACTAAATTTAATATTGGTTCGCCAAAACAATTAGGCGAAATCTTGTTCGAAAAAATGCAATTACCTTTCGGTAAAGCTTCAGCTAAAGCAAGCTCTTACTCAACGGGAGCGGAAATACTAGAAAAACTTAGTGAGCATGGATATAATATTGCAGATTTGTTATTAAGATGGAGGCAACTAACAAAATTAAAGAATACCTACACCGATAGTTTGCCGAAACAGATAGATAATATAACACATAGAGTACATACGACATTTTTACAAACTTCTACCACTACAGGAAGACTTAGCTCACAGGAACCTAATCTACAAAATGTACCTATTCGCTCTAGTGAGGGGAATCAAATCAGAAAAGCTTTTATTGCTGAAGAAGGTTATAAATTAATATCTGCCGATTATTCTCAAATTGAGCTTAGAATATTAAGCCATATCGCAAATATAGATGCACTAAAACAAGCATTTATCAATAAAGACGATATCCATACTCAAACTGCTTGTCAGATCTTTAACTTACAAAAACACGAACTAACTAGCGAACATAGGCGTAAAGCAAAAGCTATAAATTTTGGTATCATTTACGGTATAAGTGCTTTTGGGCTTGCTAAGCAATTAAACGTTACTAACGGCGAAGCATCCGAATATATCAAGAAATATTTTGCTGAATATAAAGGAGTGCAAGAATATATGGAGCAAACAAAAGCTTTTGCAAGTAGCAACGGCTATGTCACAAATTGCTTTGGCAGAAAATGTTTTGTACCTCTAATTCATGATAAAAAGCTTAAACAATTCGCAGAACGTGCGGCTATTAATGCTCCGATTCAAGGAACTAATACCGATATAATTAAAATTGCTATGATCAATCTAGATCAAGAAATAGAAAAACGTAAACTTAAAACAAGATTAGTACTGCAAATTCATGATGAATTACTATTTGAAGCACCGATTGATGAAGTAGAAATTATAACACCTATTATTAAAAAAATCATGGAAAATTCTACTAATATGGCTGTACCGATTATAACCGAAATTAGAGCAGGTAATAACTGGATGGAAATTCATTGAAGGTGTATCATTCTTAGCTAAAGGCGACGTTATTGCATGACTTGCTGTCATTCCCACAAAAGCAGGAATCCAGAAAAATAACTTCAACATATAATACAGCATACATATTTGATAAAATAAGCATATATTAATATAACATTTGAAGAATTTTAAAAAGAGCGTAATGTATGAAAAATTTTATATTTACGTCTGAGTCAGTTTCTGAAGGGCATCCGGACAAAATTGTCGATCAAATTTTAGATACGGTACTTGATGAGATTCTAAAACAAAACCCTAACGATCGTGTTGCCTGTGAAACATTTGTAACAACCGGTCTAGTTCTAGTGAGCGGCCTAGTACCTATGTGGATATTGAGCAAATAGTACGTAGCAAGATATAAGAAATCGGCTATAATAATCCAAATTATGGATTTGACGGTAGCTGTTGTGTCGTAATTTCAGCTATCATTAACAATCACCCGATATAGCTATGGGTGTTGACAATGCAAATGACGATGAAATAGGTGCAGGAGACCAAGGTATGGTTTTCAGTTATGCCTGTAATGAAACGGATATTTCATGCCCGCACCGATTTACTACGCTCATTTATTAATGAAAAGGCAAGTATATTTACGTAAACAAAATATCTTGTCTTGGCTTAGACCCGATGCAAAAGCTCAAGTCACGTTACGATATGAAAATAACAAACCAATTGCCATTGATACAGTAGTTTTATCAACTCAGCATCATCCGGAAATACAACAAAAAGACCTTATTGAAGCAGTAATGGAAGAAATTATTAAACAAGCATTACCAAGCAATTTACTTCATAAAAACACTAAATACCTAATTAATCCGACGGGTCGGTTTGTTATAGGCGGTCCCGTTGCAGATTGCGGTTTAACCTGTAGGGAAATTATCGTGGACAGCTATGGAGGAATGGCAAGACACGGCGGCGGTTGCTTTTCTGGAAAAGATCCAACAAAAATAGATAGATCGGCTGCTTACATGGCACGCTATATTGCTAAGAATATAGTAGGAGCAGGACTTGCCGATCGCTGTGAAATACAAATATCCTACACAATAGGCGTAGCTGCTCCCGTATCTGTTTATGCTGAAACTTGCGGTACTAGCACATTAAGCAACGAACAAATTACTAAGCTCATAACACAGCATTTTGATATGCGTCCAGGAAGAATTATTAAACATCTTAAGCGTCGCACTCCATGTTATCAAAAAACGACTTCTTACGGTCATTGCGGCCGAGAAGACGCAAATTTTACATGGGAACAATTAGATAAAGTAGATATATTGAGGTGAGTAATTATTGACATTTATTCGTAATACATGATTATTTTGATCCCTGCTTAACTAATTAGTTGAAAATATGGTTGAGAATGTAAATAATAATAGAAAGTTCGGTAACTTAGAAAATTATGATAATCAACTTACAAATACTGCTCTAAACAAGAATAACCAAAATAAGCTGAAAGAACATTATGAAAATATCACTCAAACCTTAAATAACATACAGAAATATGAGTATGAAGCAAAAGCAACTCAGTACTGCGAAATGCTTGACGATACCCGTACCTATGATAAATCCACAAAAGATTATAATTTAGGCTCAGTTCATTTTATAACGGCTAAGCGTATAAAGCTTTAAATCCTGACGAAAATACAGGTAAAAAATTAGACCATTTTATGGATGGCTTAGATGAGATTTATAAGCAATCCTTTTTACGTAAATTAACTAGCTCAATTGAATTACCACCAGCAGAACAGTTAAAAAAATTTTTAGAAAAAACTACAAATGAAATATATGATAAACTGCAAAAAACCGGAGAAGCATATTTATCATATTCTAATGCTCCTACTAATACAGGATTACATACAAATGTTATAAAATATTCTAAAGAAAACGGAAAAAATTATCGTATATATATAATGCCGGTGCTGGGGTAAGAGCAGATAATTCAAAACTAAATCAAACACCAAAAGATCAATTAATACAGGAGTATTAGAAGATAAAAAATCAGAAGTTAAAACCAATAATACATTCAATAAAAATTCAGAACCTAAAAAACAAACTATCAAAAATAAATTTTATAAGTATTTAAGTAAATTAACGAGAAAATTGGGATTCAAATCCATAAGTAATTATTTTAAAGAATTAATTAAAGACCCAAATCTTGAGCAAAATATCAATTTAGAAAAAGAAGCAAAGTTAATAGCAGACAAACATCGACTAACAAAATATATGGAACTTAGCGATACTAAAAATAATAATGCAGTATTTAGCGGTAAAAAAACATCAAAGAATATTACTCAATTATATCAATAATAGATTCATTTTACTGTCAATTCAGGTATTGCCTATAAAAAGTTGACTCAAGGTTTCGATGTCATTCCTGCGAGGCATTGGCTTTGTTGCATGGTTCGGTTTTTTCGTCATTGCGAGGAAAATTACGAAGTAATTGTACGTCCGCAATCTCAAGTTTGTTATTATTTCATGAGATTGCCACGCAGCCTATGGCTGCTCACAATGACGACCCGATATCCACACAACAATGCCTTGCGGGAATGACAGTGGAAAACCGAACCACTCAACAACTACGCTATTTACTATATCCTTTTAAAATCTCAAAATCTTGCCCTTGGAGCAAGAATTTTTCAGGTAATGTAATTTTTGCTACAAAATTTTTTACATCTGCGCTTTGTAAATAGATTGTAGCTTTAGCATTACTCTGATCTTCATTATTTATACGAGCTGCAAGCAAGGTTACTATCTGCCGTAATTCTTCATGATTTTGTGGATAAAACTGTAGTTCAAATTGTTTATTATTAATTGCATCCTCAATTGATGAAAAGCTTTTTGCCGTTAGTTTTATTCCTCCCTCATCTTTAACTATGTCACAATTAACAACTACCAAACTTTTAACATCAAGTAAATGTACATAATCTTTTAAAACTTCCTCACTAAAAATACTAAGTTCAAAGATATTCTCAGGATCGGAAAGCACGAGCGTCACAAACCTACCTCTTGCCGACATACGAGAATCCTTTTTTTGTATTACACCGGCAAGATTTACTCGGTTAGTACCATCAGGTAAGTTATTATGCAAATCCGCAGTATTTAAAATATTTAAACGACTAAATATTTCTTGATATTCCGTAAGAGGATGATTAGAGATAAATAAACCCATAGCCTCAAATTCATAAAAGGCTAAAGTATTTTTATCGGCATAATCGCTTGATACTAAAATAGTTGGACTTAAACTAGAAACTTTAATTAAGCTAAATTGATTAGATTCCTGCTCTTCGTGATATGCAGTTGAATAAGAAAGCAATTTTGGAATGCTTGACAATAATTGCAATCGATTATCATGTAGCTCATCAAAACAGCCTGACTTGATTAAATTTTCCAATAATTTACTGTTAATAGATTTTGGGGGTAATCTTTCAATAAAATCAGTAATTGATTTAAACGCCCCTCTTGCTTTTCGCTCATCCGTTACTAACTTACCGAAATTCGGCGTAACTCCCTTAATAGCACCTAAGGCGAAGATTATTGCACCCGCGATGTCACACCGTGGCTTGACCACGGTATCTTTTGAAATTTTCTGGATACCACGATCAAGTCGCGGGATGACAGGCTTTACACTATGCGGGATGACAGTGTCCGAAAACTTTACACTAAAATACCCTTCAGAAATATTAATATTAGGTGCAATAATTTTTATGCCGTTATCTTTTGCTTCTTGTAAAAATAAATTAATTTTATCGTGATTATTCAATTCAAGATTTAAGCATGCTACTAAAAATGCAGCAGGATAATTAGCTTTAAGATATGCAGTTTGGTATGAAATAACACCGTAAGACGCAGCATGTGCCTTATTAAAACCGTATCCGGCAAATTTAGCCACGGTCGCAAAAATGGATTTAGCTTGAGATTCCGAAATATTATTAGCAATTGCTCCTTTAACAAAAATTTCTTCCTGCTCCTCCATTTCTTTTTTTATCTTCTTACCCATTGCTCTCCGAAGTAAATCGGCAGCTCCTAGCGTATAACCTGCAAGAACCTGAGCAATTCTTTGTACCTGCTCCTGATATATCACCACTCCGTAAGTTTCTTCTAAGATTGGTTGCAATAGCTCATGTAAATAATCAGGCTGTTGTAATTTATGCTTACAAGCTATATAGGTAGGAATATTTTCCATAGGACCAGGACGGTATAAAGCACCAAGAGCTATCAAATCATGTATAGAATCAGGTTTAAGGCGTCTAAGTGCATCTTTCATCCCGATACTTTCAAATTGGAAAACGCCGACTCCTTTACCTTTACACAACATTTGATAAGTCTTATTATCATCAAACGTCATATTGTTAAAATCTACTTCTATCCCTTGCTCTTTAAGCAGTTTCTTACAATCGGTAATAACCGTTAGGGTTTGTAGCCCTAAAAAATCAAATTTAATTAAACCGGCAATCTCGGAATATTTCATAGAATAACCGACTATCAGCATATCGGAGTTAGCATCTTTATATACCGGTACTATATCGACTAAATCAGTACCTGCTATTACGATTCCTGCAGCATGAGTTGAGGAATGCCTATGCAGCCCCTCAAGAATTAACGAAGTATCAATCACTAACTTAATTAACTCCGCTTCACCGTCTAAATTATACAGCCCATTACCTTTAGCGGCATTTGCAAGCTCCGGAACTTCACGCATTGCCTGTTCTAAGCTAACTGGATTAACTGCACTAAAAGGGACAAGCTCCGTTAGATAATCAGCAAATTTATAAGGTAAGCTAAGCACACGAGCGACATCCTTAATTACAGCCTTTGCCTGCATCTTACCGAAAGTTATAATCTGTCCTACTCTATTATTACCGTATTTGGAACGTACGTAATTAATTACTTCCTCACGCCTTTCCTGACAAAAATCAATATCAAAATCAGGCATTGAAATACGTTCAGGATTTAAAAATCTTTCAAATAATAAGCCAAATTTAATCGGATCGAGATCAGTAATAAGCAAGCTCCAAGCAACAACCGAGCCTGCTCCCGATCCTCTACCCGGTCCGACTAAAATACCCTCTTTTTTACTCCATTTAATAAAATCAGATACAATCAAAAAATAACCGGCAAAATTCATATTACAGATAATATCCAGCTCATAATTAAGACGAGCAAAATATTCGGTTTTCAATGCTTCTTGATTCTCTAAC
The DNA here is from genome assembly GCF_000007025.1 of Rickettsia conorii str. Malish 7. Taxonomy (NCBI): domain Bacteria; kingdom Pseudomonadati; phylum Pseudomonadota; class Alphaproteobacteria; order Rickettsiales; family Rickettsiaceae; genus Rickettsia; species Rickettsia conorii. The sequence goes on from NC_003103.1 coordinate 1,108,281, forward strand.
GCAATATTTTCAGATTTAAACTTTGTAGCAAGCCTTGCAAGCAACCCTTCTTTTGCATCTTTTTTAATTAAATCCGTTTCACTAATATTTTCGGTGGCAAAATTAGGCAACATCGGCGGGTTTGCATGTGCGGCAAAATAACAACGCTCTCTTAAATTCACGGTATTTTGGATGGCACTAGGTAAATCGGAAAAAAGCTCTATCATCTCATGCGGTGATTTAAAATAACAATTTTCGCTAACTGTTTTTCGATCCAGATATTCTTTAGTAACACCGGCTGATATACATAACAATACATCATGTGCATCATGCATGCTTTTCTCACTAAATAAAACTTTATTAGTAGCAACAAGCGGAATAGCAAGCTCGGCAGCAATTCTAATATAACTATCCTCAATAAACTGTTCTTCCGGTAGCTCATGTCTCATAATCTCAAAGTAAAAACGATCTCCTAAAATTTCCTGTAATTTACGTGCAAACAGCATCGCTTGCTCCTCGTTACGAGCTAGCAAGCATTTTCCGACAATACCGTCGGTATAACAGCATAATCCTATTAATCCTTCTTGATATTCGATTAAATCTTCAAAATCAATGTGATCGCATATCTTACGATCATTTTTAGTAAAAGTAAGGCTTGATAGTTTGAGTAAATTTTTATAACCAGTTTCATCTTTAGCTATAAGCAAAATTTGAGCAAAAATATCTATATCGTATTTTATATTTAGAATAACTCCGTGTATCGGCTGCAGTCCTTTTTTTACTGCACATAATGCAAACTCTAATGAGCCGAATAAATTTCCCTTATCTGCCAAACAAATAGCAGGCATTTTATTCGATGAAGCAAGTTCTACTACCTTCTCAATCGTTAATGCACTTTCTAGAAAAGAATAAGAGCTTTGAGTTCTTAAATGAATAAATTCAGGTCGCATTTTAAATTAATGTTAAAGTTTATTGTCTTACTGCCGTAGACTTTTTATGTTATTCCCGCGTAGGCGGGAATCCAGTACTTTAAAACTTTTTAAAAGCTCGATTTATCTCGCTTTACCCTGGATTCCCGCCTACGCGGGAATAACATCGGAAGCCTTAACGACAAGACTAAATTTTACTTCCGACTGCATAATATCTAAAACCGATTTTTTTCATTGTTTCATTATCTAGTATATTTCTAAAATCAATGATTATCGGCGATTTTACTAAATCATAAATTTCTTGCCAATTAAGTTCTTTAAATTCTGACCATTCAGTTGCAATAACTATAATATCTACTGATTTACAGGCGTCAACTGCTGAATCTAAATATAGCAAATTTTTATGTTCCAAATTCTTTTTAGCATTTTCAAGACCGATAGGATCAAATGCTTTAACATATACATCTTTATTTAATAAGATCTTTACAATTGCGATGGCAGGGCTTGCTCTTACATCATCTGTTCCTGCTTTATATGTTAAGCCTAAAATTGCTATATTTTTACCTTTTAAATCTCCGTCTAACAAAGTAGCTATTTTATCTACCATATTACTTGGGCGCTGCTTATTACTTTTAATTACTGCCTTAAGAATCCTACAATCTATATGATGATTTTCTACAAGATTATTTAATGCTAGAATATCTTTTGGAAAGCACGAACCGCCAAAACCAGGTCCTGCATTTAAAAAATTTTGACCGATTCTTTGGTCAAGTCCTACACCTTTAGATAAATCTTTAATATTACCGCCGATTTTTTCACATAAATCAGCCATCTCATTAATAAAAGCAATTTTGGTAGCTAAGAAACTATTTGAAGCATATTTAATAAGTTCGCTCGTCACTAAATCAGTAACCACAAACTTTACACCTTGTAAAGGTGCATAAATTTTTCGCAATATTGCCTCTGATTCTTTATTATTTACACCGATAACTATACGATCAGGATATAAAAAATCTTCTACCGCACTACCCTCTCTTAAAAACTCAGGATTAGAAGCAACATTAAATGAAAAGCCTCTTGATTTTAAATAAGCTATAATATTACTGCAACTACCCGGCGGAACGGTAGATTTTATGACTATTAAACAATCTTTATTTATATGCTCGAAAACTTTATCAATAGCATCATAAACATATTTTAAATCCGCTTCTCCCAACCCTTTTGAAGGTGTACCGACCGTAATAAATATTGCATCAGCATTTTGAAGTTCATTATTATAAATATTTGTAAATTTTAACCTATCAGATTCTAAAGCTTGCTTAAGATACTCATCAAGTTTAGCTTCATAAATCGGTAATATTTGCTTATTTAATTTGGATATTTTAACCTCATCATTATCAAGACAAGTAACATTATGACCTAAATAGCCCATAATAATACCTGAGACTAATCCCACATATCCGCTACCGATAAATGTAATATTCATAATTTTTTGTGATTTTTATATTAAATTTTTAAATTATACGTTATATTCCAAGTGTATACCTCAAATAAATGAAGAGTAGTATAGACGAAGCTCAATTTCAAAAAGTGCAAGGAGTCCACAAGACGAGGAACAGAGCGTATACTTAATACGTGAGTACCGGAGTACTTGTAGGATGACGTAGCCAATTTTTGCAGTTCTATCCGAGTATATAAAGCTTTTATCATATTTCAATAGATTTACAAGCTCAAATGAATTTTATTAAAAAAACCTTTATTAGTATTTTTATAATTCTGATTTCATTATCTTTGGCTATAACTCTAACTGTTTATAGTGCAAATAAAGGACACTTAAATGAACCTTTGAAAAAAATAATTGAATTTTATTTAAGTAAAAATGATATAAAGGCTGTACTACATAATTTAGAATTTAAAGAAAACCGATTATCCATAGATAAAATTTCCTTAAGTCTTATAGATAATGCTAGAGGAGAAATTAACGATTTTAATCTTTTCTTTAATTTCAAAAATTTCTTCTCTAATTCGTTAATAGAGGCTAATTTTAATATCGATAAAATTTCCGTAATTTCAAATAACGATGAAGAGATTATAAATACTTCAACGACCGGTGATTATTCGTTAAATATAATTAAAAAAAATTCCCTAACCGACATACGACTAACTTCAATAAAAAGTGATATCCTAACTGATGAGCAAGGAGCAGACTTACCTCTAGGAAATGCTTTATGCTCATATAAAACCACCTATTCTAAATATAATCCAAAGACTGTTAATTGCAAACTCACCTTTGGGAACAAAGCTTTTTTATCACTAAGCAGTATAATAACCGATAAAAATATCGATGCAAGTGCAGCTGCCGCAAATATGCCTTTAATAATTTATCAAACAGTCGAAAAAATCATTCCGGATAATCCTATAATCTCATATTTACGAGAACATATAAAACAAGGTTACATCCAAAACGGAGAATTAAATATTAAATTAGATAAAAAATTTTTTAAAAAAAATATTTTAGTAGAAGATAATTTAAAAGCAAATTTACATATCTCGAATTTTGAATATAAATATCATACAGATTTACCACCTTTGACTAAAGTTGATACTAATATAATCATTTCAGGACCGGAAATAAAATTTCTAATTAATGAAGCATATAGCGGTAAAAGTGTCGTTTCAGACGGTATTATGACTTTCAAATGGGAAGGACTGGATAAATCACAATTTGTTTTTAATGCTACTGCTAAAGGTGAAATTAATGACTTAATTGCCTTTGTTCCACATGATGCATATCAAAATATTAAAGCTCAAAATATTGATCTTAAAAACATCAAAGGAACGGCAAATTCAATAATAGAGCTAATAATTCCTATTAGCCCCAATATCCCTAATAGCTATAATGTTTTGTCGACATTAACAAATATCTCTTTTAACACCTTAGACAATAATATCCTATTACAAAACGGTGAAGCCAAAGGTAGTTTTAAAGATAATAAACTAAATATTAGCGGTAAAGGTAACATTAATAATTATGCAAGCAGCTTTACTTATGATCATGATATATCGGATAAAAATAATGAGTGTTTACTTAAAATAAAAAGCAATATTGCGGCAAATAATCAAAGATTTGGAGTATTTAAATTAATTTCAGGCAGCACCGTTTTAAATTTTGAGTATAAAAAACAGCATAATAATGAGAGTTTTATTACCGTTAATTCTAATCTTAATAATTTAGAATTTTATATAGATAAAGTATCTATTCATAAAAAATTATATAAAAAAGCCAATTTATATTTATATACTAAATTAAATGATAAAAATTTCGATAGAAATATTGTATTTAACCTTTCAGGGCAGGATAATCTAAAAATTAACGGTAATGCCTTAATTAAGAAAAATATTTATAATATTAATCTAGCCTCTGTTAAACATAATCATACGGATTTAAAAGGAAACATAATCATAGATAACCATAATCTTAATACGACACTTTATGGAAACAGATTAGATTTATCAAATGCTAATATGATGCAGTTTTTAGAAAAAGCGGGAGATTCTACACGTAATATTAATTTAAAAACTAATATATCAAAAATACTTTTAAAGAATAATATAATTCTAGGTAATCTTGATTTAGCAATTAAATGTGATAAAGTGCGGTGTTTCTCCGGCTTTCTAAATGCTAATATTGATAATAAAAAAGTTAAGATGTCGCTTACTGCTAAGGAAACTTTTGAACAATGGTTCATTGAATCCGATAATGCCGGAGCATTGCTTAAGGGACTTGGAATGTATACCACTATGCAAAACGGTCAAATTAACATCAACTTAAATACAAAAAGATATGAAGTAAAAAAAGGTGAAATAGTGCCAATATTAGACGGCAAATTTTCTATAAAACATTTTACGGTAGTCGATACTCCTTTTTTAACACGGCTTGTTTCCTTTGTTTCGTTGCCGGGTTTTCTTAGTTCAATAACTAATAATAAACATATTTTATTTGAAGATATGAGCGGTAAATTTAATTATAGAGGAAATATAATTACAATTTTTGATACGGAAGCACATGGACCGTTCTTTGATTTTACTATGACAGGTAATATTGATACCAAGCAGCAATTAATTATGGTTAAAGGAAATGTTATTCCTTCCTTTTTCTTAATCAGCACTATTGTAACTAAAATACCGGTAGTCGGTAAAATATTTTCCAAAGTCGCTCCTTACTCCCTAAAAATGAAATATTAAGTAACTATTTAAAGCTATTAGATTTCATGTACAAAATTTTTAATCATTCCTTTATGTCATTCCTGCGAGGCATTATTGCGTGTGTACCTAATCGTCATTGCGAGCGACTGAAAGCGTTGTTGCATGGCTCAAAAAACGTGTTCGGTGTCATACCATGGCTTGACCACGGTATCCAGAAAACAACTAAAAATACTAACAATATTAGTATTTGGATCCTGCTACAAACTTGCGGGATGACAGAAGTGGAAGCAAGACATGCAACAAAGCCACAACTGCAAGGAGCGTGGTGGCAATCCAGAAATAATAATAGAATATTCTGTAAATCAGAATTTTTTACTGAATTGCTTCGTCGCAACTTACAGTTTTTCCTCACAATGACGTTGAAGATCAATTCATGCAAGAATGACATAAATAACCATACATATTTAATCGGTATTTTACTTTTAGGCTTAATTTCCGGTCTGACGTTCAATTTAATTTTTTTTACAGTTCCATATCAATTATCCGAAGCAAAATACACCACTGATATAATAGGTTCGATATCACTAGCTGCCTTTCCGTATTGCTTAAAGGTCATATGGTCACCTTTTATAGATAAATACTCTATACCTTTTTTATGTTCTAAATTCGGTCACAGGCGTGGCTGGGCATTGGTATCACAAATATTTTTAATCCTAGCGATGACGGGGTTCTTAAACATAAACCCTTGTAATAACTTATATATTACTGCAATTATCTTATTTATTATTTCATCCTGCAGTTCTACACAAGATATTGTACTTGATGCATATAGAATTGAGAGACCTACATCTAAAGAAGAGCTTTCAATGGCTTTTACCTTTAGTAGCATAGGGTTTCGTTTAGGTATGTTACTTGGCAGCGTCGGTACTTTATATTCATCAATTATTTTCGGCTGGAATACAGTATATAAATCGGCTCTATTCATTACTCTAATTGGACCTATAGTAATTTTATGTATTAAAGAACCACAATCAAAAGAAATACACCATACAACTACTCATTTAATAGGATTACAACAATATTTTGAAGTTATTAAAAAAAGTATTATCTCCTTAAAAAATGAACAGCAATATTTACTGCTAATTATATTGTTTATCTTTTTATATAAGGCTGCGGATTCTATACCTATGGCTATGAGTTCGCCTTTATTGCTCGATTTAAGTTTTACTACTCATGAAATTGCCGTTATTTACAAAGCTTACGGGTTACTAATCATGATCGTCGGAGGAGCTTTAAGCGGCGTTTTAGCTGCAAAAATGGGTATATTTCATAGTGTCTTAATTGGTGGAGTTATTCAATTATTGTCACCTCTTATGTTTATGATTCTTGCTACTATCGGCTATGATATAAAGACATTTATAATAACTGTTACAGTACAAAATTTTTGTGCAGGCTTTGCAGGAACTATTATCTCTATCTATTTTGCTAGCCTTTGCAATAGTGAATTTGTTGCCACACAATATTCTATTATTGCATCTTTTAGCTCGCTTAGCCGTATTATTCTAGCTAGCCTTGGCGGTATTTGTGCAAAATATCTTACTTGGCCTGTATTCTTTTTAGGTAATACTCTGTTTAGCATGTTATTTATCCCGATATTTTATAAAATATATAGAAAGAAACTAGGCTTTGTGAATATTTCTAAAAAGATATGACAATTATTAAAAAAAGTTTATAATATTGATATATATATTTCTGCGAAATGAAGAGTCAGAATTTTTATGAAACTATATAGTTTTCAAGAACATTTATTAGAATTAAAAATAAGACTTCTTAGAATATTTACTGCTTTTATAATTATATTTGCTATTTGCTATTATTTTAGCGACAATATTTATAGTGTTTTATTAAAACCGCTTGCTAAGCTAAGCGGTGATACTACGGTACGAAATATAATTTATACAGGACTTACAGAAGCATTTTTTACCTATATTAAACTTGCAGCTTTTACTGCTTTTACTATTATTATACCTATAATTGCTTTGGAGTGTTATTTATTTATCAGTCCCGGGTTACACCGTCATGAAAAAAAAATTATCGCTTTTATTCTTTTTATGTCGCCTATTTTATTTTGGTGCGGTAGTATTTTTGTTTTTTACTTTGTAATGCCGAAAGCTTGGAATTTTTTTCTTAGTTTTGAAAAACGTGATATGATAGTACCGATAGTTTTGGAAGCAAGAATTAGCGAGTATCTAAATTTAGTTATTCATTTAATTATTGCTTTTGGAGTCGCTTTTCAACTGCCAATTGTGATAATGATATTAAATATACTAAAAATAGTTAAGGTACAAACACTTAAGCAAAAAAGATGCATTGCCGTGGTAATTAACTTTATTATTGCAGGAATATTAACGCCTCCTGACATTTTAAGCCAGTTTGCTCTTGCAATACCGCTACTTTTATTATATGAAATTTCAATAATGATATGTAATTTTATAGAAAAACTGAGGACACTAAATGTTAAATATCAAATGGATTAGAGAAAATAAAGAATTGTTCGATGAAAAGCTTAGCCAAAGATTTATTGAACCTATGTCTAGTAAAATTGCTATGCTCGACGGAGAGAAAAGAAAAATTACGAGTTTAATTCAAGAATTTCAGCATGCACGTAAGGTAAAATCAAAGATTTTAGGTAATATGGCCTCTAAAAGCGGCGAAGAATTTGAAGGGTTACAAAGAGATGTCAAACATATAAATGAGAAGTTGGAAGCACTTGAACAGGATCTAAATAATAATAACGAATTAAATGAACTATTAAATATGTTTCCTAATATTCCGGACGACGAAGTACCTTACGGAATGGATGAAAGTATGAATAAATTAGTTCGTACTTACGGAGAGACAAATCCAAATGCTTTGAATAAACAGCATTTTGAACTAGGTATAAAATTAAATTTAATGGATTTTGAACAAACTGCTAAAATTTCTGGAACTAGATTTGTAACGTTAAAAGGTGATTTAGCAAAGCTAGAACGTGCTTTAATTAATTTTATGATTGATGTTCATACTAAAGAGTGGGATTTCTTTGAGATATCACCTCCGGTATTAGTTCGAGATAATGCTATGTATAATGCAGGACAACTACCTAAATTTGCCGAAGAGTCTTTTGCAACAACCAATGGTTACAGACTAATTCCAACCGCAGAAGTATCTTTAGTAAATATGGTCGCCGATACTATTATACCAAGAGAAAAATTACCGATACGTTATGTTGCTTACACCCCGTGCTTTAGATCAGAAGCAGGTAGTAGCGGTAGAGATACAAGAGGTATGATTAGATTACATCAGTTCGGTAAAGTTGAGCTAGTATCTATTACTACCCCTGAAGAATCAACAAATGAGCATGAATATATAACTAATGCATCAGAGACTATTTTACAAAAACTGAATCTTCCTTATCGTGTTATGTTACTTTGCACCGGAGATATGGGATTTGCGGCAAAAAAAACCTATGATATAGAAGTATGGCTTCCGGGACAAAAGCAATATCGCGAAATTGCTAGCTGTTCTAATTGTGGAGATTTTCAAGCACGTAGAATGAAAGCAAGATATAAAGAATTCGGCAGTAACGAAACTACCTTAGTTCATACTTTAAATGCTTCAGGATTACCTATCGGAAGAACTATGGTTGCAATACTTGAAAATTATCAGAATGAAGATGGATCAATAACTATACCGGATGTCTTGATAAATTACATGGGAGGATTACAAAAAATCATTGCCTATAGTGAATAATTGTTTATTAAATATAAAATATAAAGTTTCTAGTTGTTGTTAAATTGGTTTTGTTGCATGGCTCTTATGTCATTCCCGCTTTCGTGGGAATGACATCGAGTAGAGACCTACGGCTGCTCGCAATGACGCCTCTAGCATCCACACAGGCAAAGTTCATTAGTATATACTCCTGTGAAATGAAGAGTTATTATACGAAGTTCAACTTGGAAAAGAGCAAGGAGTCTGTAAGCCGAGGGGCGGAGGAGCGTATACTCAATACGTGAGCATCCGAGGACTTACAAAGACGACGTAGCCAATTTTTCAAGTTGAACGAGTATACAAAACGATAATTTAAATTCAGGTTATTTGTGTTTAGTGGTTTACGAAAATTTGATAAAGATATATATAATTATAATGCTCCTAATTTTATACCTATAGCATGTCATTATAATGAAAATACTTTACTTACCAAAGACGGTAAATTACTACAAATTATCAAAATACACGGCATTACCTCAGAGAAAATAAGCGATAACATACAAAATTTACGTGAAATGGTTAGAGTTTCTATAAAAAAGAATATAACCGATTATGATTTTGCTTTTTGGCTACATACAATACGAGAAAAACAAAACTTAGACGATTCAACTCCTTACAAAAAATTATTACCGGCAAATATTCATACCTTATGGCAAAGAAAAAACCATTGGAATGATAAATTCGTTAATACTTTATATATATCTATAGTACATGATTCTGCTAAAGTTAACATCACAAATTTTAACTCTTTAATAAATTCTTTATCTCATAAATTAATTACTGATTTTGAAAATAACTACTTAGATTCAGCTTTTCAAAAATTAGACAATATCACTAATAATATTTTAAATGATTTAAACGAATTCAGTGCTGAAAAACTCGGTATAATATTTGAAAATGATAATGTTTTTTCTAATCCTTTATTTTTATATAATCGCATAGCTAACCTTAATAATAATGATTGTTTGGTACCTATAATAGATTTATCCGATGCAATAGGTAGAAGTATTTATACAATTAGCAGCGATAAAATGGTAGTTACGGATCATGAGAAAAATAATAAATTCGTTTCTTTACTATCTATAAAAGAATATCATGAAACTCCTTCTAATACACTGGATAAATTTTTACAGTTACCGATTGAATTAATAATAACTGAAATATTTTACTTTGTTAGCAAAAAACAAGTAATATCCAAATTGCGTGGTCAAGATTATATTCTAAAAATTACTAACGACTCAACTTTACTTAATCACAAAGGGATTAATAAGCTTGATGCAGCTAACTTAGATTTTCAATTTTGTAATCAGCAAATTTCAATTGCCGTTATAGAAGAAGATGAAAATAAACTAGATGCAGCCGTAGCTAAAGCATCAACCGAACTTTTTAAACTTGGTATTATTCATGTAAAAGAAGATATTAATATTGAGCAAATATTTTGGTCGCAATTACCTGCTAACTTTGCCTTTATACGTAGAATGTCGCCATTATCCGTAGAGCATATTGCTTCTCTTACCGCTCTTCATAATACTACACTCGGTAATCAATATAATCCTTGGGGTAAGGCTATAACTTTACTGCGAACCGAGAAAGGTACTCCATATTTCATGAATTTTCATGATAAAACGAATAAAGGTAATACTTGCATCTTTGGTACGGGGAAAACCGGCAAAACCGTATTATTGAACTTTTTAATATCAGAATCGACTAAATACGATCCAACAATAATTTATATCTCTAATAATAATGATTCTAAAATTTTTATCGAGGCAATAGAAGGCAAATGGTTAGAACCGGACAAACAAATTATCAATCCATTTTTAGTAGATGATACAGAAAAATCACAAGCATTCATTTTAGAATTTTTAAAATTAATCAGTGGTCATTATATTTCACCTCTTAGCGAAATAGAGATATCCTTTCTAGAGAAATTAAAAAATAAAATTTTATCAATTGAAAAAGAAAAACGTATTTTTTCCGATATTTTAAAATTAGAAGATTTTAAGGAGGAAGGAGGAATACAAATACTTGATAAACTTAAAGTTTTTACCGAAGAACAATTATATTCCGGATTATTTGACGGATCGTCTCTTAACATTGAAGAAGGGAAAGTTATAGGGTTTAATTTATATAAACTTTCTGATGAGCCGTTTTCTAAACAATTTTACCCGACGGAGAGAAAATTTTTAGAACAATTTAATAATAATTTAAAGAAACACCAAAGTATTAGTGCAGCAGTAATTTATGCTTTTACTTATCATTTAAGTCTAGTTGGCACAAAACCTAAAATATTTGCTGCCGATAATTTTGATAAACTTTACAGACCTGAGATTTATTATGATAATATAAATTTAATCTATAATAATTTGTCTCAAAATAACGGTATTTTCGTCAGTAATTTCAATTTTATTTATCTTAAGTCATATCCAAAATATACTATAAAACCTTGGCTTGATTTAATTAATACTAAAATTATTCTACCGTCTGACGTTAAAATAGAAGATTTAGATAAAATTTTAGGTTTAAGCAAGCCGGAAATACGAAAATTATCACAGCTAATACTTTCTGCAAGAATGTTCTTAATTAGTAAGGATAATGAATCGATAGCTTCTGAATTAAGTATTGCCGCTTTAATAGGAGTTGTCCGTATTTTATCAAGCAGACAGGAGGAAATGGATATTTATAAAAAAATACTTGAACAACACCAAGGTCCTCCGGATAATTGGGTTAATTACCTATATAATGAGTTAAATACGGACTAATATTTCACTCTGTCATCCCGTGATTTATTATGGGATCCAAAAAAAATTAAAAAGGACTGGATCCCGCTACAAGCTCGTGGGATGACAATAATTTATTATGAACTATAAAAACAACGAGCATAAAGAATACTCAAAGTGTTAAAAAAATATTTACTATTTTTCTTATTTTCATTTTTCTCATTTAATGTATATGCATCTATTTGGGATGATATAGTCACGTGTCTTAGCGATCCATGTAATTGCGGTCAAAGTGAGAGAACGGAAATTTGGAATAAGGATGGAGGCATCAATGCAAAGCCAAGAGGACCTTTTAAACCAGGCACATTATGTCCTCCTTGGAATAAAAGCGACGGTCGTAATAATGATACTTGTTTATTAAAATTTGATTACCCAGGTATATTTATCGGTTTTTTACTCAATAGATGTGCAGAAGAAGCTCCTGATAGTAGTTACTTTACTCCAAAAATTCGTATTAGAGTTCAAAGCTGTAATGCCATAGCTTGTTGGCACCAAAACTCTACTTTAAATTGGGATGGAGAATGTGTATTATGGCCTACAGGTTACGGTATACCTCTAACTAGAGTCTGTGCTAGAGTTGCCGTACCGGATATGCCTCCACCTCCCGGGATAAATGCCCCACCTTCCCCTGCAGATCCAGGTTATACCGATGGAGTACATCTCAATAAAGTCGGTTATACAGAAACTGATAATAAGATAATCGGTATAGACGGAAAAATAATTACTTTAAAACCTCCTAAACTTTGTGCTTATAGCGATCCTGGACTTGTTAACCTTGTTTCAGATTCTGGTGTACATCTTGATCCGATGGACTGGAATCCTAATCGTCAACCTCTTCATCACACTAACGAACTTAGCCCTATTGCAAAAGTATTAAAATTTTTAGTTGAAACGATAAAAGGAGTAAGTTTACCAAGTTTATTAGGGCAGCTTCTTGGTATGATAGATCAAAATTCAGAATTTATAAAAGTACTTCAATCAATACTTAATGCAATAGGAGAGATTTTTAATTTTTTTCCTGCTTTAATAATAAAAATTATTGAAGCACTTGGGTCATTAAACGGTGCTGTAGATAGCTATTCTTTTGGTTGTGTACAATTACCTTTAGGGCCTTTTCCACCACCATATTGTCCAAATTTAGATTATATTAGCACTAGTGCGAGTGCTCATAATGTATGTAGCATAAAAGATGCAAGCGGCCAGTTTGACCAATCTTCTACTAATCCGGCTTGTGTAGTACCATCTAATATTAATGTTAAAAACAATATTGTTAATAATACCATACGTGTTAGCTTTAGCAATCTTGTTCCGCTTTGCACGAGTTCTCGCTCTGACCTCAAAACTTGTGTAGAACCACGTAATATAGATTTTTCTTCAGCAAAAATTACTCATACTAATACGGCTTTTAAAGATTTAATTAAATCGTGTAAGAATACTTCAGGCAACACTCCATGTATTAATACAGAAATTTCTACGCCATGTAGTGTTACGGCTAACGGTTGTAATGAGGGATTTAGAATAGTATATTCGCAGAAAATTGGAAATGTAGAAACACCCAGCGATTACTACATAAGCGATATACCGGACTGTCCAAGTTCTAATTCAACTACCTGTCAAAAAGTGTGGGGAGTTAATATCGGTGAATTTAAGGATGTAAGCGTAAAATTTCCTGAGGTACAAAAGCAAGATACAACTAGCTTAATGCCTATAAAGACAGATGTCATCTTAAAAGACAACAACGGTAAAGATAGAAAGCTTTATGTCTCTATTAGTAATACCGAAGACGATAAGCAAAATCCTAATAATATTTGCTTATTTGAGTCCGGTAATTTAATAGATTGTGTACCGCGAGTAAATCATTCTTACAGCTTAGCTGCTTATGAATGTGCAAAGCAATATGCCGGAATTACCTGTACTAATAATAGCAATCCCAACGATGCTTATTATAAACCGCAATTCATTGCGTCAGTACAAGTAAGAGAAGGCGACAATATCATAGATGAAACAAGCACTCTTGTAACGCCGTTAGCATACGCCGGACCTCCACCTCCCAACCCCACTGACACAGAAAGCATAGTAATGCTTGCCGGTTATAAGTATAGTTCTTCCGTTGCGTTTATACCTAAAGATCCAAAGGAAGATAAATATATTGCTATGCCGTTTTCAGGAGAGAATGCTCTAAATCAGTTGACTATTCACGGTAAATATAAAGACGATAAAGCACCTTATGATAGTAATGGAAATCCTGACTCAAGTGCGGTATATTTAAAATATTTAGAATATATAAATGGTAAATATATCCAAGGTGGAACGCATGCCTGCTTGATGCCGAAAAATTTCCAACATTGTAACCCTATGCTGCGTCCTACTTTACCTGATGGATCACCTATGCCCGGTTACAATCATGACTCAATAAATTGTGTACTTGCTAAACTCAACAACAACGATACTATAAATTGTAAAGATTTTAAAAATAAATATAACGTTAAATATCCAAATCTTGGCTTATGTAAAAAAGATATAGATCTAACGCGCTGTACTCTAGAAGAAACAGTGTCAGGTCCAGGAAGAGGTATTACAATTTATACTTGCAATATAAATAAGATTCCGAGTAAATGCTATACCAATAACGATAAGGCTAATACTCCAATATGTGTTTTAAGTAGGGATTATACAGATAGAATCGAGCCGAAACCTAACATAGGACCAATATTAGTACCGGTAGATCCTTCAAAATATTATACAGTGACATATACAAAAGGAGATAACAATACTCCTCCTGAGCCGACATATAACGCTGAGACTGAGGATGTAAGAGATAAAACTTGGCAAGAGCTAAATCTTTGTGCTCCTATATTAGTACCTACTTGTGCTAAAATTCCTAGCACAGAGAAAGCTCCTTCCGGTAACAATCACGGTAATGCAGAATGGCCTGAAAGCGATATAGGAGAACTTGCAAAAGGAAAATGCCCGACGAATTGGATACCTATTGATCCTAATAAACCTTTAGAACGCCATTGTTTATCATATTTTGATAGAAAGGTTGTCGAGTTTGAACCTTTAGGCCACAATGTCGGCTGTAGAAAATTTAAAGGATTCCCCATAAAAGTTGATTATAACGACTTTCCATCAGACCAATTACTTGAGACCCCTTATAATCCGGTAACTCAAATAGGTGACTATATCTTCAACAAAAAACCGGTACCACATGGGAGCATTATGGCATTTCCAAAGGATGGAGCACTTATAACTGCAACAAATAAACCGGACAATACAATATTGCATACTGTAGAATTCAAAGTAACTTTAGATGCAATAATGGACGATATTGAGTATTTTGAAGTAAAAGATTTATGGTATGATGATTGCACATTAATATATGTCAACGACACAAAGTTACTTAGCTTCCCTACTAACATTGATTCTCTAGATGAGAAAAGGTACTGTAACAATGGAAATGACCAAGGTCAAGCATTACAAGCTAAAAATTTACCGATTGATATAAAGCGTTATTTAAAACAAGGAGAAAATACTATAAGATTCCAGCTAAGAGTTATGTTTGAGGGAGGACTATATTTCCACATGCAATATAAAATGAAGAGATAAATAAATGAGTTGGATTATTTTTTATACGGTAATCGCTGCTTTACTAATTCTCGATTTGAGAATAATACACAAAAACAATACCATAATGAGCTTTAAAGAAAGCGTACTTTTTAGTCTTTTCTATCTTGTAATAGCTTGTTTATTCGGTATCTATGTTTACTATAATACGGGGGCAGATCATGCTCGTGAATATTATACTTGCTTTCTCATTGAGAAAGCTATGTCACTTGATAATATTTTTGTTATCTCTATTATTTTCCAATTTTTTAAAATTCCCTGGCAATATCAACATCGTGTTTTATTTTTCGGTATAATAGGCGTAATAATATTCAGAGCTGTAATGATTTACGGCGGTATTATTCTTATAAATAAATTTGCCTGGTTATTATATATTTTTGCCGTAATACTTATTGCTACAGGTATAAAAACTTTCTATGTATCACATAAAACTTTTGATATACAGAATTCTTATATTTACAAGTCAATAATAAAAAATCTAAATATTACCCCTAACCTTGAAGGGAATAAATTTATTGTTAAACGTAATAACAAACTATATTGCACCCCCCTTTTTATATCTCTAGTACTGATAGAAGCAATAGATTTAGTCTTTGCTATAGATAGTATACCAGCAATATTCGCAATTACTAATGATGTTTATATAATTTATACTTCAAATATTTTTGCTATTTTAGGGCTTAGAGCGTTATTCTTTTGTTTAGCAGAAATTGTAGAACGTTTCAGTTATATAAAATATTCTTTGGCTTTAATTTTAATATTTATCAGCTTTAAAATATTTATTCATCATTATATAGCGATTCCGGAATATGTTGCGTTCACTGTAACTATGACTTTATTACTATTTGGTATAATTGCTTCCATAATTAGGAAAAATATGATTGACCATTAATAAAGGGGGTATATAATATTTTTTTATTTTTTAAGCAATTATAATGACTAAATTACTAAAATTATTTTTTATTACTATCATCATTTTTAATAACATTGCTTTCGCAAAAGAAACAGGGTTCTATATAGGAGTAGAAGGCGGAATAATTGAACCGGTCGTTAGTAAATTCCGACATAAACACTCAAATACCGAAATAATTTTAAAAAAATCAAGTATGTATAGTGGAAAAATAGGCTATATAATATATCCAAAGATAGCTATTGAATTCTCAGCAACTTATCAACCTAAATATAGTCTGCATTACGTATTACCTCAGCAAAATTTAAGTAATGGTCTCACTATTCCTAAAACCCCAGGTAATACTACCGTATTATCAAATCTATATATGCTAAATCTTATTTATGATTTAGAAAAAATAAAAACTTTCACACCTTTTGTAATACTTGGAGGTGGAATAGCACAAGTAAAAGTTAAGCCTACCTCTTCTAGGTGGAGTGTTATAAATAGCGATTATTTTAAAGTAAACAAAACTCATAAAAATTGTGTTGCTTGGCAAGCAGGTCTTGGAATTTCACAAGATGTAACTTCAAATTTAAGTATTGATGCAACTGCAAAATTACAAACGGCATATAGAGTAAGAATTAATTATGATACGCTTGATATGAAAACGGGGCAATTCGTGCCAACAAATCCTATCAAAAAAACTATAGCCGTTGGAGAATTTGGCATAGGATTTACTTATAGATTGCCATTTTAATAATTCTGTGAAATATTTATATGAAAGCTACAATGTCATCATCCAGCGGGATGACACGAATAATTCAACTATATAAGGGAAAAATATGTCTCCAAAAGCTACTAACTCTTCTTCTACCCCTAACGGTCATGATAAGATGGCAAAAAAAACACATTCCGCACAATCCGTTGTTAACGGTGCGGTTTCAGATCATAACACTTATGATGAAATACCGTATGAAAGCTACCCATATGCTCTTACACATCCTTATCACTTAAGTACACTTGCAACTCTTTTCGGTGTAAATGCTCCTGAAGTCGAGAATGCAAAAATATTAGAGCTTGGTTGTGCAGCAGGCGGTAATTTAATACCACATGCAGTTCTTTATCCAAAAGCTTATTTTGTTGGGGTTGATTTGTCTAAGGTACAAATTGACGAAGCAAATAAAAATGTTAAAGCACTAGGATTAAAAAATATAGAGTTCCATCATTGTTCGATAACTGATATTAACGATTCTTTCGGTAAGTTTGATTATATAATTTGCCATGGCGTAATTTCTTGGGTACCAAAAACCGTTAGAGATAAAATTTTTGAAGTTTGTAATAAAAATCTTAGTCCAAACGGAATAGCATATATTAGCTATAATACCCTCCCTGGCTGGAATATGGTCCGTACTATTAGAGATATGATGATGTATCATTCTAGCTCATTTGCAAATGTACGGGATAGAATAGCTCAATCTAGATTGTTACTAGAATTTGTTAAGGATAGCTTAGAAAACTCTAAAACTCCTTATGCAGAAGCATTAAAAACCGAAGCAGGGCTACTTGCTAAACAAACCGATCATTATTTACGTCATGATCATCTAGAAGAAGAAAATGCTCAATTCTACTTCCATGAATTTATGAATGAAGCAAGAAAGCACAATTTACAATATTTAGCCGATTGTAATCTTTCGACTATGTATCTCGGTAATATGCCGCCGAAAGTAGTAGAGCAGTTAAAAGCGGTAAACGATATAGTTAGAACCGAACAATATATGGATTTCATTACGAATCGTCGTTTTAGAACCACTTTACTATGTCATAGTGATGTGAAAATTAATAGAAATATTAACAATGATGATATAACGAAATTTAATATAATCTTTAATATAGTGCCTGAAAAACCACTCAAAGAAATAGATCTTAATAATGCTTCCGAAAATTTAAAATTCTTCTTAAACGGCAATCAAGACTCTAACTTAACAACTAGTTCGCCTTATATGAAAGCTATTTTATACACTTTCAGCGAAAATCTAAATAATCCGTTAAGCTTTGAGAAAATAACCACTGAAGCTAATAAAAAGCTACATAATACTAAATTAAACGAAATCAAAGCTGAGCTTTTAAATAATGCAATGAAGCTAGTACTACAAGGTTATATTAGTATTACAAATCAGAAGCATCGAAATAACCCTGAGCTTGATAAGCCTAAAACAACAAAAATGGTGATACATCAAGCAACCCATACACCTTCTATGTGGGTTACAAATTTAAAACATGAACCGATCGGCGTTAATTTCTTTGAGAAGTTTGCACTTAGATATATGGATGGTAAACATGATAAAAAAGCAATCATTGAGGCTGTACTTGGTCATGTAGAAAAAGGCGAGCTAACTTTAAGTAAAGAAGGTCAAAAAGTAGAAAACAAGGAAGAAATACGCAAAGAACTAGAAAGCTTATTTATTCCGATGATCAAGAAATTTTCTTCTAATGCTTTGTTGGTGTAGCCAATTTGCACTCTGTCATACCGTGGTCTTGCCACGGTATCCATGATACTAAACAAAAATTATTTATTGATTCTCCTACGCCAATGGCGTATAATTATTATGAGTAAAAAACTGATTTCAGTTGTTGAGCTTCCAGAGTTTCAAAAATTCGCTCAGAATAATTTAAATAAAAAAGAATGCTTTGAAATAATACATTACATTGCTGCTAATCCTGACCAAGGTGATATAATAAAAGGCACTGGAGGTATAAGAAGAAAGTTACGATTTACTTATAAGTAGTAATAATAAAGGTAAAAGTGGCAGTATAAGAATAATTTATTTTTACTACAATGAAAATATGCCGGTATTTTTAATAACCGGTTTTATAAAAAGTAAGATGGAAAATATTAATCATAATAGTTGTAATGAATTAAAAAAACTAACTGAAGAATTGGAAAATTATATGTCGGACGAGGCAAAAATAAATAATAAAAATACTAATCAAACCGACAAAAGTATATTAATTGGAATGCAAGAGGCTGTTTTATATACTAAAGGAAAATTAAAAGCAAATAAACATGATATAAAATTATCTAATATAGACGTGCATGAAGCAAGAGATAAGTTAAAATTAACACAACAACAATTTGCTACAACATTTGGAGTGAGTGTTGCAACTTTAAGAAACTGGGAACAAGGCAGAAGATTACCTACCGGAGCTGCAAAATTACTTCTTAAGATTATTGAGAAAGAACCTAATGTTGTAAAACGAGTTTTACGAGGATAAAATAGAGATACGACACAACCTATATAAACACCATGCCTATATTTTTTTATTTATTTGCAACATTAATAACTATCAGTAGCGTATGCGTTGTCTTAAGCAAAAATTCCGTATATTCGGTATTATGGTTAATTTTTGCATTTATCAACGGTGCAGGGCTTATGATTTTGCTTGGAGCAGAATTTTTAGCTATGATGCTGATAGTGATTTATGTTGGAGCTGTAGCAGTATTATTCTTATTTGTGATAATGATGCTAGATATGCATTTTAATAAGACAATAACGCAACTAAAAGCAAATCTAGCTTTAAGTATTTTTATAGCTTTGATTATGTTTGCCGATTTAGTAATAATTATTTTACTTGGTACTAAAAATATTAATTTCAACTCCAATGTATCGTTTACCATAACAAATAATATCTCAAATACTAAAGCAATAGGAGGCGTACTCTACACAGACTTTATGCTACCGTTTCAAATGGCGGGCCTTATATTATTTGTCGCTATGATTGCATGTATTACGTTAACACTAAAGAAGCGTGAGGGAGTAAAACGTCAAGATATATCAAAACAACTACGTCACAATAAAGAAAATACCGTATTAATGACAAAGCCTATTCTAAATAAAGGTGTTGAGAATATTAAATATGAATGAATATATTTCGCTTAATCATTATTTAATCTTAAGCAGCTTAGTTTTTACTATCGGAATGTTTGGATTATTTATGCATCGCAAAAATATTATCAATATATTAATGTCTATTGAGTTAATGCTGCTTGCAGTTAACATAAATTTTGTTGCATTTTCCATATATATGCAAGAATTATCGGGACAAATTTTTAGTATTATAATCTTAACCGTAGCAGCTGCCGAAACCTCAATCGGGCTTGCAATATTACTAATATATTTCCGTAATAAAGGCTCCATTGAAATTACTGACATTAATCAGATGTGGGGATAATGATGTATCAAAATATTTGCATAATGATCATCATGTTACCGCTTGCATCTAGCATAATAAACGGGTTATTCTTAAGGGTAATAGACAAAAAATTAGCGCAAGTAATTGCAACCGGCTTTTTATCTTTATCTGCCTTATTCTCATTAATAATATTTTGCGATACAGGCTTAGACGGGAATATAATCCATATTAAATTATTACCATGGATTGAGGTTGGAACTTTTAAAGTAAATTGGTCGATTTATATCGATCAGCTAACTAGCATAATGTTTATAGCCGTAACATGGGTGTCAAGCATCGTGCATATCTACTCGCTTGGCTATATGGCCGAAGATAAGGGGATTATACGCTTCTTGTCTTTTCTTTCTTTATTCACTTTTTTTATGTTAATGCTAGTATCTAGCGATAATTTCTTACAGTTATTTTTCGGTTGGGAGGGCGTCGGCGTTTGCTCATATTTACTAATAGGTTTTTGGTATTCAAAAGAATCAGCCAATAAAGCAGCGATTAAAGCTTTTATAATAAATAGAGCCAGCGATTTTGCTTTTATCTTAGGCGTAATAACGATTATTGTTTATTGTGGCTCAGCAAATTACAAAGATGTATTGTCATCTGCAGAATTATTATCTAATATAAAAATATTTTTACATTTTTCTATTCTAGACATTATTTGTTTATTATTATTCATCGGTTGTATGGGTAAATCTGCACAGATCGGTTTACATGTATGGCTTCCTGATGCGATGGAAGGACCGACTCCAGTATCTGCACTTATTCATGCAGCAACCATGGTAACGGCAGGAGTATTCTTAGTAGCACGCTGCTCGTATTTATTTGAATATAGCCCTTTAATTCTACAATTTATTACGATTATCGGCGGTGTTACTTGTCTTTTTGCTGCAAGCATTGCTATTATGCACAGCGATATCAAGAAGATTATTGCTTACTCAACTTGCAGTCAGCTTGGTTATATGTTCATGGCGTGCGGAGTATCTGCCTATAATAGCGGAATATTTCACTTAGTAACTCATGCCTTTTTTAAGGCCTTATTATTCTTATCAGCCGGCAGCGTAATACATGCCGTTCACGAGCAGGATATTTTTAAAATGGGTGATTTAAGAAATAAAATGCCGGTAACTTATGGCAACTTCTTAATCGGCTCACTTGCACTAATAGGGATTTATCCTTTGGCAGGATTTTACTCTAAAGACTCGATTTTAGAAGCGGCTTATAGTAGCGGCTCGTTTATGTTTATTTTTGGAATAGCAGCAGCAATACTTACCGCTATTTATTCAATGAAGATTATTATGTTGGTATTTCATGGCAAAACTAAGCTAGAAAAAGATGTTTTTGAGCATGCTCACGAACCGGCTAAAGTAATGAATAATCCACTTATATTACTTGTCGTCGGGAGCTTTTTTAGCGGTATGATCGGCTATTATTTACTTGCTATGGACAAACCAAACGGTTATTTCCATGCAAGCCTATTTAATTTACATATTTATAAATTACTAATTAGCCACCCGCCTTTATATATTAAGCTACTACCTATGGCAGTCGGTATAGTGGGAATTGTTACTGGGATTTACTTATATAAGTCAAGTACTGTTATGTCATTCCCGCAAAAGCGGAAATCCAGTAAAAATATTAAAAACGCCTGGATCCTGCGGTCAAGCCGCGGGATGACACCCCTTGTATTAATTTCCAACATATTACGCAATAAATATTACTTCGATGAAATATATAATTGCTTAATTGTGAAACCTATTAACTGTTTAGCTTCTTTATTTTATCTTGGCGATCAGCAAATAATCGATCGTTTTGGACCAAACGGTTTTTCACGAGTCGTTAATTGCTTTAGCGTTCTTACCGGCAAAATACAAACAGGATATGTTTTTAATTATGCTTTGTATATAGTATCATTTATTGTTGTAACAATTAGTTATTTTGTTTGGAAAAACATAATGTACTGATGTTATTTGCGTTAAAAACTAAAACCGTCATTGCGAGCGAACGTAAAGAGCGTGGCAATCTCATAAAATAATAACAAATTCCTGAGATTGCTTTGTCAATTACTTCGTAATTTGCTTCACAATGACGGAACAAAACTCATAAAATCTTAAAGAATGTTAGAATTACCTATTATATCTATCAGTATTTTTCTGCCGCTAATAAGCGTGCTATATATTTTGCTGTTTATTAGTCAAAGTAAAAAAGCAGATAAACCGATATATGTAATGTATGTTGCAGTGCTTAGTTCTGTTTTAACATTCATCTCAACTATCTATATTTTAATAGAGTTTGACTCCTCAAACCCCGCTTATCAATTCGTTGAACGCTACGCTTGGCTTGATAAGATCGGGCTTGAATTCCATGTAGGCGTTGACGGTATATCAATACTTTTTGTGGTTCTAACTTCTTTTCTTACTCTTATTTGTATAATTGGAAGCTTATTTACCGTTAAAAAATATATTAAAGAATATTTGGTATGTTTCTTATTAATGGAATCTTTTTGTATAGGGGCATTTACCTCGGTAAATTTACTATTATTTTATCTGTTTTTTGAAGCAATATTAGTGCCGATGTATATTATTATCGGCGTATGGGGTGGCAAGAATAGAATATATGCGGCTCTTAAATTCTTCTTATACACGTTCTTTGGTTCTGTATTTTTCCTACTTTCATTAATTTATATTTATAGCAAAATGCATAGCTTTGATTTAACCTATATCTTTCAGCTTACCGATAATATTCCATTATTTGCTCAGCAAATTTTATGGTGGGCTATATTTATTGCTTTTGCCGTTAAAATCCCTATTATTCCTTTTCATACTTGGCTACCCGATGCACACGTACAAGCTCCAACCAGCGGTTCGGTTATTCTTGCCGGTATTTTGCTAAAACTCGGCGGTTACGGTTTTTTAAGAGTATTACTACCTCTATGTCCGAGTGTATCACAAGAATTTGCAATTTACGTAATTTACCTTAGCGTTATTGCTATAATATATGCATCACTCGTTGCGCTTGCTCAAAAAGATATGAAGAAGATGATAGCATATTCATCTATTGCACATATGGGATATGTTACGATAGGTATTTTTAGCTTTACTAAAGCCGGAGTTAGCGGAGCAATATTTCAGATGCTTAGCCACGGTGTGATTTCTTCATGTCTATTCTTAATAGTCGGTACTTTGTACGAAAGATTACATACAAAAGAAATAGCTAAATATGGTGGTGTAGCAAGTAAAATGCCGGTGCTTGCCGCATTTTTTATGATTGCAATGCTCGGCTCTGTCGGGTTACCCGGAACTAGTGGATTTATTGGAGAATTTTTAAGCCTGCTTGGGATTTATAAGGTGAATGTAGTAGCAACCTTTATAGCAGCTCTTGGCATAATCTTCGGGGCGGTTTATATGCTGAAATTATACAAAGAAGTAATGCTCGGTGAAATTACCAATAAAGAAATTATGCATTTCAGAGATTTATATAAATACGAAATAATCTCAATAGCTCCTTTAATATTATTAATTATTTACTTTGGTCTAATGCCGAGTTCTATTTTAAATGTATTTAGCTTATCGGTGGAAAATTTGCTGGTAAAATTTTAATTGCTTACAAAAAATATAAATGCTACTCTAATTATAGAACTTAAAAGTGAGATTTATATGAAAAATAGCAAAAGAACCTAAAAAATAAACCATGAATTAAATAACGCAACTAAAAAACTAGGTCAAGAAGCTAATAAGGTAACAGGCATAGATATAAGTCATGTGGTAAATCCTGATGCATCAGATCATAAAGAAGCTTGAAGAGATGCTCGTGAGAAACTTGGAATTGGTCATAATAATCAACAAGATAATACAGAATTAACGGACCACACCAGAAGAGCATAATGAAAATTAAATTTATTAAAAAGCAACAGCTGTAATACCGTGGCTTGACCACGATATCTAGTAAAATTATTAGTATTTTGAATTGCTTTTATATGGATACCGTGGTCAAGCTACGGTATAACAAGGACATGCTGTCACTTCATCAATTACAATTTAAAAACTTATTTGATCTAAATATTACTTTTCTTCCTTCTTCTATAACATATATAAAAGGAGCTAACGGTTGTGGGAAAAGCTCGTTGCTACGAATGATAGCAGGAATTATGCAACCAAGTAGCGGTCATATCTACTATAGAAACTGTAATATTAACAATATCGCTAAACTTTACTGCACTTATATCGGTCATAATTTAGGTCTAAAATCAGAAATGACTGTTTTTGAGAATCTAAAATTTTGGTCAGAAATTTATAATTCCGCTGCAACCGTATATGCTGCTATTCATTACTTCAAATTACACGACTTATTAGATAAAAAATGCTATAGTTTGTCTAGCGGAATGCAGAAAATCGTAGCCATAGCAAGGCTTATTGCTTGCCAATCTGACTTATGGCTGCTTGATGAAGTTGAAACTAACTTAAGCAAAGAAAATAGGGCTTTACTCAATAATCTAATTGTCATGAAAGCAAATAGCGGCGGTATTGTTCTTCTATCCTCTCATCTAGAAAGCTCTATAAAATCTGCACAGATATTACGGATTGATTAATTATTATTGTTTTGCGTATTTTTATAAATCTCCCAATGTACAATAAAAAATATAAGACTAACTATAATCCAAATTGAACAATTAATTATTGTACTTACAGCATGTGTTTTAGTAACTTTATATATTATTCTTATAACTAATTCTCTTGTCTTCTAGCTCTTTTGGAGGCTTTTAATTGTTCATATAAATCCTTATCATATGATTTTAGCTTTAAATATTGCTCATTAGTACTATTATGAGTTCCTCTTATTCCAGTAGGAATATAGTTTTTTAGTTTTTATAATTAAGAGAATAAAAGTCAAAAAAAAGAAAAGCAATAATTACATTACAAAGGTTTATGAAATCTCGAATGCAAGGTTCGAATTTTCATGATATATTTTTTTAATTTAACTTTTTTGAAATGAACCTATTAACAGAATCACAATAGCATAATATACGTATATATTCCGAATAAATGAAGAGTAATTAAACGAGTATATTACCTATACTCGTAATCTTTGTGTAGTTTACTAGCGAGTGCCTGTTCCCATCTATCGCCATTTTGCAGTAATCTTTCCTTATCGTAAATAAGTGCGGTATGAGTTAGACTTGCAAACTCAAAATTAGGACCTTCAACTATTGCATCTACAGGGCAAGCTTCCTGACATAATCCGCAATAAATGCATTTTGTCATATCTATATCATAACGAGTAGTACGCCTGCTGCCGTCTTCTCGTTCGTCCGCTTCAATTACTATCGCTTGTGCCGGACAAATCGCCTCACAGAGTTTGCACGCAATGCAGCGTTCTTCACCGTTTTCATAGCGACGCAGGGCATGTTCACCCTTAAATCTTGGACTAATAGGGCTTTTTTCATAAGGATAATTTATGGTAACTTTGGGCTTAAAGAAATACTTTAAAGTCAAAACCATCCCCCTTACTATCTCATATAGAAAAAACGATTTTAAATAGTTTATCATAAAAATTATATATTAAAGATCGATGTATTGCTGCGGGGCATCACCCGCATGGATACCGAGTTGTCATTGCGAACAGCCGTAGGCTGCGTGGCAATCTCATCAAATATCCTGAGATTGCTTCGTCAATTACTTCGTAATTTCCTCGCAATGACGGGTAAACCGATCAAGCAACAATGATAATAACACCTAAATACTCGGTAAATTATCTGTATAAACAAGCACACTTGATACTAACACTACCCAAAATAAAGTTAGAGGTAAAAATACTTTCCAACCAAGTCGCATTAATTGATCATAGCGATATCTTGGTAAGGTCGCTCTAATCCATAAAAAACAAAATAATAAGAATCCGACCTTAAATACAAACCAAAAGAACCCCGGAATACAATCTAACCACGATATATTAAAGGGCGGCAAGTAACCTCCTAAAAAGAAAGTCGTAGTCATTGCACTAACTAATATCATATTAGCATATTCACCTAGAAAAAATAAAGCAAATCCCATAGAGGAATATTCAACATTATAGCCAGCAACTAACTCCGATTCTGCTTCAGGTAAATCAAAAGGTAATCTATTTGTTTCGGCAAGCACCGAGATAAAAAACACGACACCCATAGGTAGTAGCATTAAATCAATCCACCACGGCATTGTTCTTTGTGCTTCAATGATCCCACTTAAATTGAGAGTACCGTTAGTAAGTAGCACGGTAATAATAACCAGCCCCATCGACATTTCATAAGAAATCATTTGGGCAGAGGAACGTATAGCTCCTAAAAAAGCATATTTTGAGTTACTAGCCCAACCAGCAATAATAATGCCGTAAACACTTAAAGAAGAAATAGCAAGAATATATAAAACACCTACATTAATATCTGCCAGAACTACGCCCTTTGCAAAGGGTATAACTGCCCAACCGATTAAACTTAATATAAAAGTTATCATCGGTGCTAAAATAAATAATATTTTATCGGAATTGGTTGGAATGATCGGCTCTTTGAATAAGAGCTTAACCGCATCGGCAATAGGCTGAAGTAATCCAAACGGACCGACAACGTTAGGTCCTCGTCGAAGCTGCATTAATCCAATAACACGACGCTCTGCATATGTTAAATACGCAACGCACAATATTAAAGGGATAGTAATTGCAACTACCTTTAGAGCGATGATAATTAACGGAAAAATATATTCAAAAAAGAGTTCTAGCATGGTTGTACTCTTATTATATCATTCCCGCAAAAGTGAGAATCCAGCTTTTGCAGGAATGACATACGGGGTGAGAATAGCATATTTTTCATCATGCCACCTCCTCGTCTCTTGCTTCCTTAGCCTCAACGCACTTAGCCATAGTGACCGAATTTTTACTAATCACGTCAGTCATATAATAATTAATAGGTTCTGCAGTTATAGGCTCTTTTGATAACTTATCTTTAGAGCTAAACTTACTAAATTTATTTTCTATAATTCTATCAATACTAGCAAATACCTTATATTCTTTAGCAAGTCTTACTCTTACTTCTTGCAAATTATCCATTCCGATATCTATTTTTAGATAACCGGCAAGCTCTTTAATAATTTCTATATCTTCTTTAGCTACCCCTACAGGCGATACTGCTTTTTCTGCTATTTGCGGTCTACCTTCTAAATTTACGTAAATTCCGCTCTGCTCGGTATAAGCAGCCGCAGGTAAAATTACATCAGCACTGCTAGCACCTGCGTCCCCGTGATGTCCTTGATATATTATAAAAGTCGATTTCAGCTTATCAAATGGGATGGCGTCCGTTCCAAGTAAATAAGCGAGTTCCAACTCTTCGAGCTTAATAGGAGTATTAAAACCAATATCAAGACCGCCAACTATAGAAGCGTGATTATGCAATATATTAAAACCTTTCCAATCATCACGCATAATATTATATTCAGTCACTATCTTATGAATAAGCGACAATATAGCATATCCGTCATCTCTTGCATATACACCGTCACCTACTATAATCATCAGATATTTTGCTGCTTTTAAGGCTTTCGTAAACTCATGAGTACCAATGGCTAGCTCCTCAATAATCTTAATATCACTTCCTAAATCCTGAATTTTATAGGTTTGGTTATGCCCCCCACCTATTCTTGCTACTTTTAGTGAGTCGGCACGTACTCGCATACCTATTCTACTATTTAATACTGGAGCTATTTGCCTTGGATTTGCTCCGATTAGCAGACATAAATCAGCCTTTTCTATCCCTGCAATAGTAGTATTAAATAAATAATTACCTCGCTGCATGGTATCTAGTTTATAGTCAAACTGATTAACGCTGTAATTATTAGAGCCAAGCTTTTGCAATAATGTTTTTAACATAAACATTGCTTCGACAGAAGAGAGAGAACCAGCAATAGCAACAATCTTTTCTGGTTTTACGGATTTTATTTTATCCGCTACTGTCTTTAAAGCTTCACTCCAGCTAGCTTCTACTAACTTACCGTTTTTTCTGATATAAGGACGATCCAAGCGCTGATATTTTAAACCGTCATAACTAAAACGATTCTTATCCGAAAGCCACTCTTCATTTATTTCTTCATTAACACGAGGTAATATCCTCATTACCTCATCGCCTCTACTATCAATACGAATATTAGAGCCTTCGGCATCATGCACTCCAATGCTAGCGGTATGTTTTAGCTCCCATTTACGAGCTTTAAAAGCATAAGGCTTAGAGTTCAAAGCACCGACGGGACAAATATCGATCATATTACCGGAAATTTCGGAATCTAAAGTTTGCTCTAAATATGAAGTTACTTCAATGTGTTCTCCACGGTGAATAGCTCCTATTTCCTCTATTCCCGCTATATCGCTCGCAAATCTAATACATCTTGTGCATTGTATGCATCTAGTCATCGCTGTTTTAATCAACGGTCCCATATATTTATCTTTAATAGATCTCTTATTTTCGTGGAATCTATTAGTACCTTTGCCGTATCTGAAAGCCTGATCCTGTAAATTACACTCTCCGCCCTGATCACAAATAGGACAATCTAAAGGATGGTTAATCAGTAAAAACTCCATCACCCCTTCACGTGCTTTTTTTACCATCGGCGTATCGGTATGAATAACCATACCGTTACTTACCGGCATAGCACAAGAAGCTATAGGCTTTGGTGATTTTTCCATTTCAACCAAGCACATACGGCAATTACCAGCAATTTTTAGACGCTGATGATAACAAAAATGAGGGATTTCTTTTCCTGCTTGTGTACAGGCTTGATAAACGGTGCTACCTTCTGATACTTCTATTTCAGAACCGTCTACGTTCAGCTTTATCATTTTTATTTTATCCAATAAGTCATAGGGTTTGGGTATGCTTTGTCTTCTATCATATATTTAAAACCGATGGCAACACGAAGTATATACCAAACAGCGAGTATAACGTATAGTACTACTCCAATCATGATAAACGTAAATATAAAACATACAATCCACCCAAGAACCCCAATGCAAAAAGTACGAAATAAAAACACGTAATGACTAATTGCAAAGTTATCGCCTTTATCTTTGTTAAGATATGCAAAAAATACCCCGATTAACGGCAATATCGGAGCTACGATCCCGCATAAATATAATATATATACCACTATTAAATTTTTCTTACCACTCTCGGTATATTCTTTAAGATGCTTGTCCATATTTTTACCTCTTTATGTCGTTCCCATGTGGCGTTGTTGCATGGCTATCTGAGCTGTCATTGCGAGCAGCCGTAGGCTGCGTGGCAATCTCATAAAATAATAACAAACTCCCAAGATTACGTACGTACAATTGCTACGCAATTTCCTCGCAATGACGATACCAGAAAACTACCCCTTCAAACTCTCTACCACAAAATGCATAATACTGCCGTGCTTTATATAATTTATCTCATTATCCGTAAATATTTGCAATATTAAATCGATTGTTCTTATTGCACCGGTTTGTTTTTTTATCACGCATTTAACAGGATGATAAGAGCTTATATTCTCGCTTAAGCCTGTAATGTCAATAGTTTCTGAACCGTCTAACTTTAAATCTAATCTTGTATTATTGCCGGTAAAAGTTAGCGGTAAAATACCCATACCTACTAAATTTGAGCGATGTATTCGCTCAAAGCTCTCGGCAATCACTGCCTTTACACCAAGCAACCCAGGTCCTTTTGCTGCCCAGTCTCTAGATGAGCCGCTGCCATATTCTTTACCTGCAAAAATCACTACCGATACATCATGAGCTTTGTAGTCCATAGCTGCATCGTAGATAGTTTGCTGCGTGCCGTTTAACTGGTTTATGGTAAACCCGCCTTCTACACCTTTACACATCTCATTTTTTATACGAATATTAGCAAATGTGCCACGCATCATTACTTCATGATTTCCTCTACGTGATCCGTAAGAGTTGAAATCTAGAGGCTCTATATGATGGTCCGTTAAATATTTAGCAGCAGGGCTGGTTTTACTAATACTACCTGCCGGCGAAATATGATCGGTAGTAATAGAATCACCGAGAATTGCTAGAATTTTTGCAGATTTTATATCTTGTATATTATTCTTGCTGCCTATATCCTTAAAATAAGGCGGATTATTAATATAGGTACTATTCTTATTCCAGTTATAAGTAGAACTATTAGTAACCTGTAAATCTTTCCACTCTTTCGTTCCGCTAAATATATCAGAATATTTTTCTATAAACATAGAGGAATTAATTGAATTTGCAATAACTTCATCTATCTCTTCTTTGCTTGGCCAAAGATCTTTTAAATAAATATTTTCTCCTATGGGCATATTTGTTAGATCTATATTAAGAGTGCCGCTAAGTGCATATGCTACAACTAAAATAGGCGAGCCGAGATAGCTTGCTTTAGTAAGCGGATTAATGCGCCCTTCAAAATTCCTATTACCAGATAAAACAGAAGCAACAACTAGCCCGTTTTTATTAATAGTTTCCTCTATTTCTGGATTTAGAGGTCCGGAATTACCGATGCAAGTAGTGCAGCCGTAACCTACTAGATTAAACCCTAATTCATCTAAATATTTATCAAGACCACTAAGCTTCAAATATTCCGTTACGACTTTTGAACCAGGAGCAAGAGAAGTTTTAACCCAAGGTTTTACCTTTAACCCGTGTTCTAGTGCTTTTTTAGCAAGAAGTGCTGCACCAATCATAACCGAAGGATTAGAAGTATTAGTACAGCTAGTAATTGCTGCAATTACCACATCGCCGTTACCAATTTCGTAATTCTGATTTGCTACGGCATATTTTTTATCAATGTCTTTATTGTCTAAAGCAAAATTCGGTAATTCATATTTAAAATTACTTGCTACATCATTTAAGTTTACTCGATCTTGCGGACGTTTTGGACCGGCAAGTGAACCATGTACCATAGATAAATCTAGCTCTAAAACCTCAGTATATTCTACCGCATGTTCAAAATCATACCAAAGATTCTGCTCGGTTGCGTATTGCTCTACTAATCTGATTTGCGTTTTTTCTCTACCTGTTAGCTCTAGATATTTTATAGTTTCTTGATCAATCGGGAAAAAGCCGCAAGTAGCACCGTATTCAGGCGACATATTAGAAATAGTAGCACGATCGGCAATCATTAGGTTTTTAAGACCCTCACCGAAAAACTCGACAAATTTACCTACTACTTTCTTTTTCCGCAACATCTCGGTAACGGTTAAAACTAAATCGGTTGCGGTAGCTATACCTGTTAATTTTCCTGTTAGTTTTACCCCAATTACCTCCGGCAGAATCATAGTAAGAGGTTGACCTAGCATGGCAGCTTCTGCCTCTATTCCGCCGACTCCCCAACCAAGCACCGATAAACCGTTTACCATAGTTGTATGGCTATCCGTTCCAACTAAACTATCAGGATAAAGGGTGCCGTCTTTATGCCACACGACTTTTGCTAAATATTCTAAATTTACCTGATGACAAATACCCGTACCCGGCGGCACTACTTTAAAATTATTAAATGCTTGCTGCCCCCATTTAAGAAATGCATAACGCTCTATATTACGTTTCATTTCCATTTGAACATTTTTATTGAATGAATCCTTAGCTGCATAAGAATCAACGCTTACGGAATGGTCTATTACCAAATCAACAG
This sequence comes from Rickettsia conorii str. Malish 7, assembly GCF_000007025.1. Taxonomy (NCBI): domain Bacteria; kingdom Pseudomonadati; phylum Pseudomonadota; class Alphaproteobacteria; order Rickettsiales; family Rickettsiaceae; genus Rickettsia; species Rickettsia conorii. Next base: position 1,140,405 of record NC_003103.1, read on the forward strand.
GAATAAGCGGGTTAATTTTTAACGGATCACCTCCTATTTTCTTCATCGCATCACGCATAGCCGCCAAATCTACAATAGCAGGCACACCGGTAAAGTCCTGCATCAAAACTCTTGCCGGCATAAAATCTATTTCCGCATCAGATTTTTTAGTTTTTAGCCATTCTTTAAATACAAGTAAGCTTTGCTTTGAACCATTAGAACGTAATACATTCTCAAATAATACTCTTAAACTATATGGAAGCTTTTTTAAGGGAAGATCTATATCGCTTGCCGCTTTATTTATATCGTAAATTTTGTATGAAGTATTATCGACTGATAACTCTTGTATATATTCCGAATTATGTACTTTTGACATTTGTTTCTCACTTGATTATGTGGAATAAACATCGTCATTGCGAGCAGCCGTAGAACTGCGTGGCAATCTCAGGAAGTTTGACAAGATTGCCGCGTCGCTTCTCGCTCCTCGCAATGACGGAAAAAAGCCTTGCAATGACATTAAAATAACCTTATCCCAAAACGTAGATTTTTCAAACAAATTAATGTTGATCTGATAAAGTTTTTTGAAGATCGAGAAGCTTAGTTGCTATTTCCACTTCACTTAAATTCGTAACGTTAATAGCCGTTTCCGTAGCTATATTAATATAATTTGCCGTTACTTCGGTTACACCGCCGGAAATAAGATAAGTGTTTTCGGATTTATGCATATCATCTATATAAACCTGCACTAAACCGGCTTTTAAACTAACAATCATCGGAACGTGACTCGGCAGCACTCCAAACATCCCCTCCTCACCCGACATTGTTACCATTTTAGCTTGCTTTTCCAATGCAATACTTAAAGGAGTAATTATTTTGACTAGAATTGTTGCGTTCATAGAATAATATAGTAAAATTACTACGTCATTCCCGCCTACGCGGGAATGACATCAACGTCACTTCAACGTCTGCGCCTTCTCTATAGCCTCGTCTATAGTTCCGACCATATAAAAAGCAGCTTCCGGTAAATCATCGTATTTACCCTCTACAAGTCCTTTAAAGCCTGCGATAGTATCGGCTAGATTAACAAATTTGCCTGCAGCTCCGGTAAATACTTCAGCGACATGGAAAGGCTGCGATAAGAAACGCTGTATTTTTCTAGCACGTGCCACGGTTAGTTTATCTTCTTCGGATAGCTCATCCATACCTAAAATAGTGATAATATCCTGCAACGATTTATAAGTTTGTAAAACCTGCTGCACTTGTCTTGCTACACTATAATGTTCTTCACCGACAATCATCGGATCAAGTACCTGCGAATTACTATCTAACGGATCAACTGCCGGATAAATCCCAAACTCAGCTATCTGACGGCTAAGTACCGTTGTAGCATCTAAATGTGCAAAAGAAGTAGCAGGAGCAGGATCAGTTAAATCATCCGCCGGTACATATATAGCCTGCACGGAAGTTATTGAGCCGTACTTAGTAGAGGTGATACGCTCTTGTAGCTCACCCATATCGGTTGCAAGAGTAGGCTGATACCCTACCGCTGACGGAATCCTACCGAGTAACGCCGATACTTCAGAACCTGCTTGAGTAAAACGGAAAATATTATCTACAAAAAACAAAACATCTTGCCCTTCATTCATATCTCTAAAACTCTCTGCAATGGTCAGACCGCTTAACGCAACTCTTGCCCTTGCTCCCGGCGGCTCGTTCATTTGTCCATAAACTAAAGCTACTTTTGACTTTTCAGGCTCTGCAAGGTTAATAACACCCGAGTCAATCATTTCATGGTAAAGATCATTACCTTCTCTAGTTCTCTCACCAACTCCTGCAAATACCGTATAACCGCCGTGTGCTTTAGCTACGTTATTAATAAGCTCCATTATAAGCACGGTTTTACCGACTCCTGCACCACCGAATAGTCCTATTTTACCGCCTTTAGTATAAGGAGCAAGTAAATCAATAACTTTAATACCAGTTACTAATATATTACACTCGGTTGACTGATGGGTAAAATCAGGAGCAGGCTTATATATAGAAGAAATATTTGAGCTTTTAATGTCTCCTTTACCGTCAATCGGCTCACCTACAACATTCATAATACGCCCAAGCGTCTCAGTACCTACAGGAATACGAATAGGACTGCCTGTATCTATTACTTCTACGCCCCGCACTAACCCTTCCATAGAATCCATAGCAATACAACGCACTGTATCATCACCTATATGTTGTGCTACTTCCAGGACTATCCTTTGTTTATCGTTATAGCACTCTAGAGCATTTAAAATTTTCGGTAACTCACCGTTATTCGTAAATTTTACATCCACCACCGCTGAAATAATCTGAGTAATTTTTCCAATATTTTTTGTCATGATTTTTTCTTTTGTTAAAAAATATAATACAAATAAAATGAAGAACAGATAGACGCAGTTTAATGTGGAAAAGAGCAAGGCGTTTCATATTTTTTGACAGCGTATATACTAGTACGTGAGGATCAAAAAATATGAAACAACGACGCCAATTTTTCAAATTAAACGAGTATATCTAAACCACTTCTGAACCGGCTATAATCTCTATTAATTCCGTAGTAATAATAGCCTGTCTTGATCTATTTAGCTTTAAAACTAACTTGCTTATTAAATCATTAGCATTATTTGTTGCATTTTCCATAGCGGTCATTCTAGCTCCCTCCTCACTTGCTCTACTTTGTAGTAAAGCATAATTTATTTGGGAATTCACATATAAATTAATTAGATTAGAAATGAGACTTTCTCCCTCATATTCATAATTATAGTCAATTGATTTGGACTCGCCTACTATGTCACTCGTCGCTCTCCTATTATTTATAGGCTTCACTCCTCGTTCCTTGTATCCGAATCCGACTAAATTAACTATAGGATTATCTATCATAGAATCATCCTGATATTTTGCTACTGGTAAAATCTGTTGTCTAGTCATAATTTGAGTCATTGCGTTCTTAAATTTATTAAAATATATAACACAATTACTAACTTCTAGATTTTCTACTGCCGACATAATTTTTTGTTTTACTTGTAGCATCAGATTTTCATCATGAATTTTGGGTAACTCAAAATAACTATCAATATAATTTACATATTGCCTTTTTAGTGCTTCGTAACCTTTTTTTCCAATAATGATAAGCTTTATTTGTTCGCCTTTATTTTCTAACTCTTTAATATCATTCTTAACTTGCTTAATTATACTGTAATTAAACGTTCCGCATAAACCACGCTGTGATGTCATAACTATCAATAAATTTGCTTTATTTGGCACGGTATTAAAAAATTTCTGCTCTTCTATAGATAACTCATACATATCAATTGATAATATAGCAGACATCATTTTACTAACAGCCTCAATATAAAAATTTGAATTGGCTATTTGACTCTTTATTTTTGCCATTTTAGAAGCTGATACTAGTTGCATTGCTTTAGTAATCTTTTGTGTAGATTTAACGCTTTTAATTCTAGTTCTTAACTGCTTTAAATTTGACATATTTATTTAGTATTTTTATGTCATTGCGAGGAACGAAGCTTTGTTGCAATCTCATCAAATATCCTGAGATTGCCACGCTCCTTTCAGTCACTCGCAATGACGATTTAGTATCCACACAAAAACAACATCATCTTATTTAACAAATTCCTTAACGAAATTTTCTAAAAATGCTTTCAGTTTCTGCTCGGTTTCTTCGGTTATACGTTGCTCGTTTTTTATTGATTCCAAAATATCTTTTTTATTTAACCTTATCTCCGTAAGCATTTTATCTTCAAATTCTTTTACTTTCTGAAGCGGGACATCATTTAAATATTTCTTAGTTCCGACATAAATACTTACTATTTGTTCTTCTACCGGAAAAGGATGATATTGAGCTTGTTTTAATATCTCAACTAATCTTTTACCGTGATCGATTTGTGCTTTAGTGGCAGGGTCTAAATCTGATCCAAATTGCGAGAAAGACTCAAGCTCTCTAAATTGAGCAAGCTCTAGCTTTACCGAACCTGCTACCTGCTTCATAGCCTTTATTTGTGCTGCAGAACCAACACGACTTACCGAAATACCGACATTAACGGCAGGTCTTACGCCTTTATAAAATAGCTCACTTTCTAAGAAAATTTGACCGTCGGTAATCGAAATAACATTTGTTGGGATATATGCGGATACGTCACCTGCCTGCGTTTCGATTATAGGAAGAGCAGTAAGTGAACCGCTGCCTTTTTCCTCTGACATTTTAGCAGCACGCTCAAGCAACCTTGAATGCAGGTAGAACACGTCGCCGGGATAGGCTTCTCGCCCGGGAGGTCTTCTAAGTAATAATGAGATTTGTCTATATGCAACGGCATGCTTACTTAAATCATCATAAATAATAAGTGCGTGCATGCCGTTATCACGAAAATATTCGCCCATACTACAGGCAGAATAAGGGGCAATGAATTGAAGAGCTGCAGCTTCCGAAGCAGTAGCCGAAACAATAAGTGTATAGTCCATGGCTCCGGCATCTTCTAGTTTTTTTACTATTTGTGCAACACTTGATCTTTTCTGCCCAATAGCTACATAAATACAATAAATTTTATCACTTTCATTAGTAAGTGAATGAGCTTGTTTTTGATTAATAATAGTATCAACGGCTATAGCCGTTTTTCCAGTTTGCCTATCACCGATTATTAACTCTCTTTGTCCTCTACCTATTGGGATTAACGAATCTATAGCCTTTATTCCGGTTTGTACGGGTTCACTCACGCTCGTTCTTTCTATTATCCCCGGAGCCTTCATCTCGATATGTCTGTACTCTTTACTTGCAATATCGCCTTTGCCGTCAATAGGATTACCTAGAGCATCAACAACACGACCAAGCAAAGCTTTTCCTACCGGTACTTCTAAAACTGCTTTAGTTCTTTTGACATTATCACCTTGCTGTACTTGGTTATCATCCCCCATAATTACAGCACCAACACTATCGTTTTCCAAGTTTAAAACAAGGCCCTTAACACCGGATTTAAATTCTACTACTTCACCGGATTTTACATTAGCAAGACCGTAAATTTGGGCTATACCGTCACCGACGGTTATTACCTGCCCTACTTCCTCAAGCTCACTTAAGCAATTAATATTAGCTATTTCCTTTTGTAATATTTCAGCTACTTCAATAGGCTTTAGTTTCATGTGGTTTATGTCTCCTAATTTTCTTGTCATTGCGAACGAGCATTGCCCGTGTGGATACCGAGTCGTCATTGCGAGCAGCCGTAGGCCTCATGGCAATCTTATAAAATATCCTGAGACTGCTTTGTCAATTACTTCGTAATTTCCTCGCAATGACTATATAAATATCTATACAGCAATATTAACTATCTTTAAAGCTTTCTTTATTTTCTCTAAACTACCTTTTATTGAGTAATCTTGCAACATACTATCATATTTAATTATAATACCGCCAATAATAGTATTATCTATATCAAATAATATTTCTGTTGTTTGATTTAATTCTTTTTCTATACGAGATTTAATCCACTCCTGCTCTTTAGGTTGTAATTTATTTGCAGAAATAACCTGAACTATCTTTATGTTTTTACTTTCATATAGTAAAGTATTATAAGCATCTACTATATTAGATAAAATAGCAGTACGAGAATTTTTTACCAATAACAATAAAAAATTTTGTACTATTGTGCTAATTTTGATATTTTTTGCTAATGAATTGACTGCGTTAATTTTGTCGTTCTTATTTACTATAGGAGAAAATAGGAACTCTCTAATATCAAAATTATCGGTAATTATACGGTTTATAGAAGTAATTTCTTCAAAGATCTTATCTTGTATATTATCAACCATAGCGTTATTTAATAACGCTACTGCATAATTCTTGATTAAATTACCTTTGTTCATTTTCTTAATTTATATCTCCGAAGTAAAATGAAACGTATATACGAAGATCAACTTCAACAAGAGCAAGGAGTCTATAAGGCAAGGAGCGGAGCATATACTTAATACGTGAGCACCACAGCTCTTATAAGACGACGTAGCCAATTTTTGAAGTTCATCAAGTATTATATATGTATTGCCCTATCATAAGCAGAGAATACTGATTCATGCATCATTTCCGATAAAGTCGGATGCGGGAAGATAGTGTTAATTAAATCCAACTCCGTTCCTTCTAAATTTTTTGAAACCACATATCCTTGTATTAATTCCGTAACTTCCGAACCTATCATATGAGCTCCAAGCAACTCACCCGTCTTAGCATCAAATATAGTTTTAATTAAGCCATCGCTATCACCGCTTACTAAAGCCTTACCGTTAGCTATAAAAGGAAATCTGCCTATTTTAAGTTCATAACCTAAGGTTGTTGCTGCTTCTTCAGTCAAACCGACGCTTGCTATTTGCGGCGAAGAATAAGTGCAACCAGGAATATTATGTTTATTAATAGTATGCGGTTTTAAGCCCGCTATGCTTTCCGCTGCAATAATACCTTCATGGCTTGCTTTATGAGCTAAACAAGGCACTCCTGCTACATCGCCTATAGCATAAATTCCTGATGCCGCAGTTTGCATTAACCCGTTAGTAGTTATATAGCCGTTTTCTACTTTAATTTTTGTTTTCTCAAGACCTAAATTTTCCGTATTAGCTGTAATACCTACTGCCATAAGTAAAATTTCAGCTTGTAATTTTTGTGTTTTATCTGCTAACTCTAACTCAACTTCTATCTTATCTTTTGATTTTGTTTGCTTAATTAACTTAGCATTTGTAATAATTTTTATACCTTTCTTCTCAAAGTTCTTACGAGCGATTCCGCTAATTTCCATATCTTCAGCAGGCAATATTCTATTATGAGCCTCAATTACGGTAACATCCACACCAATACTATTATAAAACGAAGCGAATTCTATACCGATTGCACCTGAGCCGACAATAATCATAGATTTCGGCACATGCTGCGGTATCATAGCTTCTTTAGAAGTCCAAATTTGTTTACCGTCAGGCTTAAAGCCTTTTAAAACCCTAGATCTTGCGCCGGTAGCTATAATAATATTTCCTGCTTTTACTATAGGTTTATCATTTATATTTATTACCTTATTTCCTGCAAGACTTGCTACTCCGTCTATCACGGTCACTTTGTTTTTTTTCAGTAGTAACTTAACACCGCCTGCAAGCTTATTTGAAATCTCTCTTGAGCGTTCGACTATTTTCTTAATGTTGATTTCAGCACCTTTAGCATCAATTCCATAATCTTTAGCATGTTTTATATATTCAAAAACCTCAGCAGATTTAAGCAGGGATTTAGTCGGTATACACCCCCAATTAAGACATACCCCACCCAAATGCTCTTTTTCTATTAATACAACTTTTTTCTTTAATTGTGCTGCTCTAATTGCTGCAACATATCCACCTGGACCACCGCCTATAACGGCTACATCATATTGTTCCATTTTATTTTTATTTTGTTAGTTTGTTATGCACATTAACGTCATTGCGAGGAGATGCACAGCATCGACGCAGCAATCTCAGGAATCATACACTATCTCCTGAGATTGCTACGCTCCTTTCAGTCGCTTGCAATGACGAAAATGGAAATGACACTAGAGTATACTACTCTTCAGCATCCATCTATTCTTTTCATGCACCTTAATTCGTCCAATAATCATATCGGCTGTACCCTCATCGCCCTCTGCTTGTGCTACTTTGAGTCCCTTATATAATGTATCTCTAATAATATCTTGATCTTTTGTTAGACTTTTCAGCATTTCATTTGCCGTTGCGTTTAGATTTGCCTCATCTATAGATGCAAGTTTTATTAAATCTGATAATGCGGGAACTTTAGCATTTAAACTTCTTATTCTTTCAGCAAGCTCATCTAAACTTTCAGCTAAATCTTCATACTGCCCCTCAAATAATAAATGTAGACTTCTAAACTCTGCTCCTTCTACATTCTAATGATAATTTTGTGTTTTAAAATATAAAGCATAGCTATCTGCTAAAATGTGTTCTAAAGCTTTTACTACTTGCATAATACCCTTAAATTTCTATGAACTTTTTGACTTTATAACATTTCTTTAGATACTTCAAGTGATATTGAAATTTATATAATTTCACCTAATTGCAATGATTATATATTAATTATTAATTTTTGTTAATAATTTCTTGACTATCAAATAAGTACTGCTGATTATGCCCTTCAATTTTAAAAATCCAAAGGAATAGCAAAATGATACATCAATTAACTTCATTTTTAACCACTGTGGCAAGAATTACTACAACAGCAAGAGCAACAATTGGAGATCAAGAATATAATATGCTTCAAATAGGATATAACGGAGAAAATTATTATATAGATCCTACTACAAAAAATTTAATTGTATCGAATTGTCCTAAAAACAATATGGCAGCGATGGAGTATAGCAAAAGAATTGAATTATTAAATAACGATATCATGAACCTAATATTTAGAGGGTTTTTCAAAATAAAGAAAGCGTTAACTAACTATAGACGAGGCTATTATTACCGCAGTTAATGATAATGGAGACGATATACGAGATTATATATTAATAAAAAAAAACAAGGTGATAATACTTTTATGTATGAGGCAGCATTGATGAAAATATGTCAAGAAAAATTTCGTTATTATTTTGATCCACAAAATTATACTAAAATTTAAAACCCTACTATTGAGTATATACTTAATACTGCAGCAACTAATAACCCTACTACTATAGGTTATAGTAAAGGATGCAAAATATTTGAGGTACTTAAAGGAAATAATTTAAATGGAATTTCTTCAGAAATAAAGGATTTAATATCTAACCAGATATCTAGCACTACTCAAGGTACTAACACAATAGAAAACTTATTAGAACTCATAACAAAAGACTTATCTGAAATAGCAGCTAATCCGATTAATAACACAATAACAAGCTCTACTGCCGAAATTTCTGAATCAATCTTTTCCGATAACACCGAAAGTTAGACTAAAACGGGAATAAATTTAATTAATAACACCGTAGCAAACCTTACTAATACTGTTTTCAATACAACTTACAACTCTCAAGAAAATATGTTTGACGAGAGTGATAACGATAATTCCTTGATTGCTCAACATATAAGCATTGGCACAGCTGTAGTTGCCTCCATAGCTGTTATAATAGGTGTAGGGGTAACTTGGTATGTTAGAAATAAAAACGCAACAAACGCTAAATTAAAACAATATATTGATGAAATTGAAGCTGAAAAACTTGCTGCTGAAATTAATGAAGATGTTACTACTGAAAATAACACTCTACTTGATAATGATCATACTGTGGTAGATATGACCAGAGTCTCCTATGAAGAAGAAGGTACTTTAGTATAGATAACCTAGAGTATTGCTTTTTAATCAACAACCAATAGCAAATTCACTGTTGGTTGTTCCTCGAAAATAAAAATTGAGATTTATTTCAATTCTTGATTTATCAATTCTTTTAGCTTTTCTTTCGCTGCTTCTTTAGAACGTTGCCCTGCATAAGAATCATAATTTTTATTATTTTCAATGAAATGTACAAAGAAAACTGTTCTGTCATTTTTTTGTAGCCAACCTATAAACCATCCGATTTTACGATCCTTTAACTTTACAGTTCTATCTTGGCTAAGTTTATTACCACTGCCTGTTTTACCGTAACGCTTCCAACAATCTACAAAATCTTCAATAAACAAAATATTTTTAGTCATTTCTTGGGCTTGAACACTTACAGGCAATTTATTCTCTGCTAGTTTCTGAAGAAAAGCTAATTGTTCTTACGGTGAAATTTCTAAAGAACTAGAAAGCCATGAATTAGTTAAACCGTTATTCCTTCCTTTATCTCCTCCTGAAATATCACGATTACCATAATCACATTATGTTACATAATCACGAAATTTTTCCATACCTAATTCTTTAGTAATAATCTGAGAATACCAAACACAGCTATTCTTCATCCAATCTTTAGGTGTTTGGGATTGTTTCCAAACTTCAAGATAGTCAGCATATCCTTCTTTAACAGGTAATTTTGGATGAGTTTCATCAATTAAAAACCCATCATCATAACCCATTAAACTTATAGCAATTTTAAATGTTGAGCATGGAGCATAACGAGACTCACAATTACCTTCTTGTTTTATAATTTTCATTAACTAAAAAACAATCCGCTTGAATTATAAAAGTTATAGTAAGTGATATTAGGGCAGTGAGATATAAAATAATTTTTTTCATAGGTTCAAATAAAAATAGGTGGTTTTGTTGCATGACATAGAGAACAGGGAATGACATCGGCTTAAACTAATTATACAATTTAGTAAATTTCCTGCGATTGATCTTCCTTACTCGGTACATAATCAAAAATATCATTATTATCTTGATTATCAATCATATCTTCATTCTCAAGCATCTGAACATTATTTACTTTAAATGCTTCTATAACAGTACCGCCTGGTGTAATTTTACCAGTTGCGCTATCTACGGCGATTAGCTTAATTGAATCTGGAACTTTGAAAGGCAGCGATGGCTTATCCTTATAAGCATTACTCATAAAATCAATAAAAATCGGTAATACTACGTTTGAGCCTGTTGCTCTTTTTCCAAGCTCTTTCGGTGTATCATAACCCACATAACTGCCGACTACTATTTTGGGTGTAAAACCTACAAACCATGTATCTTTACTATCGTTACTAGTACCGGTTTTTCCACCGATAATTTTCCCTAACTTCTTCGCAGCATAACCGGTACCTCTATCTATTGCTCCGGTTAAAAACGAAGTAATTTGATAATCACTAGCTTCATCCGTAACTCTATAGATATATTCTTTCGGTATTTCTAATATTGCGGTATCTAAATTACTATCCGAAACATTACAAGCAAGACATTCTCTATCATCTCGCCTATAAATAATTTTACCGTTACGATCTTTAATTAATTCTACAAAATGAGGCTCAACTTTTTTACCGCCGTTAGCAATAATTGCATAAGCATTAGTCATTCTGCTAAGTGTGGTTTCAATGGAACCAAGTACCATAGAGTAAACTTTTTTTGGTTCATTATTAATACCGAAACGCTTAATTATATCAACGATTTTTGTAAGTCCTACGGCAGTTGCAACTCTTACGGTTATAAGATTACGAGATTTTTCAAGACCAGTACGCATAGTGATTTCACCTAAAAACTTACCCTCATAATTTTTAGGACGCCAACTAGGCATCCCTGGACCTTGCGAAATCTCAATAGGTCCATCATTAAAAATCTGATTCGGCTTAACACCGTTTTCAAGAGCTGCTAAATAAACAAAGGTTTTACTCAAAGAACCGGGTTGACGCAGTGCTTGAGTTACTCTATCAAATTTACTTGTGGAAAAATCATAACCGCCGACGCTTGCAAGTACCTGTCCGGTATTTGGGTTCATAACCATAATAGCACCGTTTACTTCAGGAATCTGACGAAGAGCATACCCCTCTTTTATAGCCTCAACCACTATCACATCACCTTTTTTAAGCAAGGTCTTAACTGATTTAAAATTACTTCTTGCCCATTTCATTTCAGCAATAGGCATCTTAGATTTGCTGCCGTCTATAAGTCCAATCTCTACATGATTATCGGCTACATCTAGAACTACAGCTAATTTATACTCTAAAAGCGATGGAGGAGTCGGTAGTTTTTTTAGCTCTCCTTGCCAATTATCAAGAGAAATATTAGCTATAGGCTTTCTAAAACCACACCTTCTATCAAACTCCCTTAGACCTTTTCTTAGAGAGTTTTCAGCTAATTGCTGCATCTTTGCATCTAAAGAAGTAATGATAGTAAGACCTCCGGTATAAAATACTTCCTTACTATTTAACATCCTAATTACTTCTTCTCTGACCTGTGCAGCATAATAATCTGCCGTAACAGTTTCTTCCTTAGCTCGTTTACGTAAAACTATCGGGCTATCCATAGCTTCTTTCGCAGCGTCTCTTGTTATATAACCATCTTCAAACATACGTGTTATTACGTAATCACGACGAGCTTTTACTCTAGCATAATTTCTCTCAGGATTAAGTTCGGAAGGAGCTTTAGGCAGTGCCGCAATAAAAGCTGATTCTGCAATAGTAAGTTCCTCTACGGATTTATTAAAATAATTTTGTGCAGCTACCGCAACACCGTATGCACCACGACCAAAAAATGTTTGATTAAGATATAATTCTAAAATTTGATCCTTAGTAAATACTCTTGAAATCATATAAGAAAGAATCGCTTCTTTAATCTTACGTTCAAGAGAAACTTCGTTAGTTAGCAGAAAATTTTTAACCACTTGCTGAGTAATGGTAGACGCTCCTTCCATACGCCTATGATGTAAATAATTAGATATGTTTAAAAATGCCGCTCTAACTATTCCAAACAAATCAACGCCGGGATGGTTATAGAAATTCTTATCCTCAGCTGCAATAAAACTTTCTATTAGCGAACTCGGTACGCTATTAATCGGTACAAATACACGACGTTCAAAAGCGTACTCCTCCATTAATTTGCCGTCACGGGAATAAATACGCGTTACCGACGGCGGATAATAACGTGCAAGCTGTGAGTAATCAGGCAAATCACGTGAATAGTGGTATATTATATAAGCAGTAATCCCGCAACCTACTAAAATAAGGAAGACAAAAATTTTTAAACAAAAAAGAAGAGATTTATACATGACTTATAATATTTCGCCGGTTAAACTATTAAGTGAAGCCTTAGTAATTTTTACATCACTGATTTTACCAAGTAAAGATTTATTAGGGTTTTGGATATATACGGACTGCATGTATGGAGTTTTACCTATTATCTGGTCGTCGAATTTACCATTGCGATCAAATAGAACTTTCATAGTACTACCAACACAACTTGTATTAAAAGCTAGTTGCTGAGCCATGAGTTCTTGTTGTAATATAGTTAATCTCTCTGATTTTATATGTTCAGGTATTTGGTCGGTTCTAGTTGCACCAGGTGTGCCGGGACGTGGGCTATATTTAAACGAATAACACTGACCGTATTTTACTCTACGGACCAAATCTAATGTATCCTCAAAATCTTCATCTGTTTCACCGGGAAACCCGACAATAAAATCAGAGGATAAAACTATATCAGGCCTTGCTTCTCTTAAGCGATTAATTATATCAAAATAATATTCCCGATCATGTTTGCGGTTCATGGCTTTTAATATTTTATTTGAACCTGACTGCACCGGTAGATGTAGAAACGGCATTAATTTAGGTTCGGTGCCGTACAGCTTTATTAGATCATTATTCATATCTATCGGGTGTGAGGTGGTATAACGTAATCTCTCTAAATTGGGAATTTGTGCTAGATGTTTGAGTAAATCGGCTAGACTAAATATTTTATCTGCAGGACCTTTACCGTGATATGCATTGACATTTTGTCCAAGTAACATAATTTCTTTAGCACCGCTACTAACTACTTTTAGTGCTTCTCTGTAAACCTGCTCTACATTTCTTGAAAATTCAGCACCTCTAGTATAAGGTACTACGCAGAAAGTACAAAATTTATCGCACCCTTCCTGTACCGATATAAAGGCACTTGTTCCTTGCGGATATAATTGCTCAGGTAGCTGATCAAATTTTGCTTCTTCAACAAAATCAAGATCGATTAAGTGCTTTTCGTGTCTAACGACTTTTGAGATTAATTCCGGTAGGTTATAATAAGATTGCGGACCGACAACAATATCAACATAAGGAGTTCTTGTAAAAATCTCCTCCCCTTCCGCCTGTGCAACACAACCGGCTACAACTATTATTGCAGAACTTAAACCTTGTTTTGTTCTTGTATCTTGTAGTTTCTTAATACGACCGAGTTCAGAATAAGTTTTCTCAGCTGCTTTCTCTCTGATATGACAAGTATTTAGAATAATAACATCTGCTTCTTCAATATTTTCAGTAGGTTCATAGCCAAAGGGATAAAGCAAATCCTGCATCTTAACAGAATCATAAACATTCATCTGACATCCGTAGGTTTTAATATAAAGCTTCTTACTCATAATTTTATATATATATATCTTTAAACTAAAAGCCTAGTATACGAAGATCAAATTCAAAAAGAGCGAGGAGTTCACAAAGCAAGATGAGCTGCGTATAACGTAATACGCGAGAACCGAAGCTCTTGTAGAACGACTCAGCCAATTTTTGCAGTTCATCGAATATACTAAAGTTTTATATTATACTATATTTATATCAATCTTTAAACTAAAACCTTGATGGGCATTGCTCAATAACTATAGATATCTTTAAAAGCCCCGTCATTGCGAGGAAAAACTGCAAGTTTTGACGAAGCAATCCAGTTAAAAATGCTAATATTTAGATTTTTATTATTTTTGCTAGATTGCTACGCTCCTTGCAGTCGCTTGCAATGACGACTCGGTATCCACGCAGGTAATGCTGAGTTAGGAATGACACTCAATCCTTACGGATTAATTCTTGCTGTGCAGATTCTTGCGGTGATTTCTTTTAATTTTTCTATTCTTTCAATAAGACAAAACAGCTGTTCTTTAGTAATTTTATAGTTTTTATCATATCTTGCATCAACATAAGCTTTTTCAAGAAACTCAAAACACTTTTTTTGTTCTTCGGTTAATTGAAGAAATACACTCCATAATTCATTGTCATAATTTCCTGCCATGCTACCTAGTTCTTGTAAATTATGTAATTTAGGTTTGTAGTTTGAGGAAACTAATAAAATAGTACTGTAAAGACTTTCCGTAGCTTGATGAAGGGCAAAGGCTGATAAAAAGCATACTACAAATCGCTTAAATAAGTAGTTGCCCCTTTTAAAAAACCTTTACCTCTACCAATCGCTCCAAGATAAATCTTTAGCCTCGCTAAGTATAAATTCACCGCTATCATATAAAAGAATACCTTCTTTTTTTATATCGGTATAAAAATAACGTCCTTTTTCTAACTGCCTACTTATTTCCTCTATTGACTCTAGAATTATCGATATTCTTGAATCATACGGAATAATTTGCTTAGGGTTTATTATTCCTGTGTTTTCTAATCTTATATATTTATATTATCTTTTAATCTTAAAGCAGTGTATCCTTTATATTTACCTTTTTTCAGAATTATCAAAATATCAGTATTGCTATGATAGCCGTAAGGTAGATCATGTACCCAATCGCCTCTAGCAAAAGAGCCGTACAAGATAATCATAGCGATTTTTCCTGTGCAATATCTAAAATCTGCTGCACTATAAAATTAAGCCTTGCTCTAATTTTAAGAGAACGTTCGGGTAAGGTGGTTTTTATTTAAATATCTATACTTTATATTTTTCTGCTTTTAGCTTTTTTATTTCTTCTATTGTAAGCTTAGTATATCGTGCTATTTTCTCTATAGGTTCATTCTCTATTAGCATTTCTTTTGCAGTTTCAATTTTCTCTTTTTCTATGCCCTTCTCCATCCCGGCATTACACTTTTCTTCAAACTTGTCTATTTCTTGTTATATAGCCATTTCAGCTCTAAAATAATCATTATGCTCTTGTTCTGTCCATTTATATTGCTCTAAACTTGCATATACCGATAACACAATTTCATTTTTAATCTCTTTTGGCGGTTCTTGTTCTTGCGAAGCATATTTTAATAAATACAACCATTCATCGGTATCATCTTTAAGATCATTTTTTTAAACTTCCCTAGTTCAATAAATACATAATAATGAAAACAAATATTATTTATGTATATTGCTTTCTTTTATATGATGATAGCTAATATACGGCAATTCATCAGGCAAAGCTTTTGCTCCTATGATAGAAATTATTACTACCGGTAATAAATCCTCATGTTTCATACCCTTCTTAATTTGACTAACGTAGGTATAACAACCGTAAAGCTGCGTTCTATTAAGATAATCTTTCTCCATTTTACGCTGCATCTCGATTATATACCATCTACCGGTTTCATCTTTAACTTTTATATCGAACAAACTTCTTTGCCCTTCAAGAAATACAGGTAACTGTTCAGTAGTTATATAGCTTAAATCTATGATTCTATCTCCTTGCGATAACCTAAGAAGAGAATTCAATAAATTTATTAATTTTACTTTATCGCTAAATAGTTTTTTAAATGCGACATCATTTGTACCGTCTAAATATCTTTGGATAAATAATTATATCTTTGGTAAGTTTTTATACATAGCAAATTAACTTCAGGCAGTAAATTACTTTTACAATTTATTATCGGTACTAGGCTTCTTGCATCACCTATCTTATAAAGAGGAACTTGAAGGAAACACGGAACACAGCACTGCAGCGTACATAAAAGTACGTGAGGATGCGAGTACCGGATTGACGTACAAATTACCTTTAGAAGGAGGTTATGCAAGAAGCCTATTAATACCTATCATTATCATCATACACTCCCCAAATTACTTTCTTGGAAATCCAACCTGTGTAATCCTTACATGTAATTTGGCAGAATTGTTCTTTACATTTTTTTAAACTACAACGAACTTTTGGCATTAATTTTGCTATAACTCGGCTTTTATGGTCTGCGGATTTGGTAAGTTCTATTTCCTTATCAGAAGTAATAACTACTGATCTTTTACCTGATAAAACGCTTGAATGTATCCAACCGCCTTCGCCGTTAATGTCACGTACTTGTCGCCATTGCTTGTACTCTGCAGTTATTTCTACCGGTTCGCCTTTTTTAACAAAAACCCATTCTACGGCAGATTTAGTAGTTGGTCCGCTCCTTGCATTTACTTCATTAGATTTTATTGAAACAAATCTCGGAATAGGCAATTTTTTATTATCGGCATTAATTGTTGTTGATAATATTACAATAATTAAAGTAATAAGAATTTTAATCATTATCTTCCACTTCAGATAAAGCATCCTCTTTTTTTGCTATTATATAATTACCAAGCCTAAATTGTACTTTTATTCTATTAATTTCCTGCTCACTAATACCTATATTTTTTAGGACTGTTCCACCTATTTGTAATCCAGTCTCATAACTTTCTGGAATAATAGTTGTGGCACCTAAATCATAAAACTCTCTAGCATTTTTTAAATTTTTTAACTTAACGACAACCGGTATATCCTGATAATTACCACTAATTGTTTTAAGCGATTTCTTGATAGTTACTTGATTATTCATAGTAAGTATTATAGCGAATGCTCTTTCCGTACCTAATGCCTTTAGAGTATCGGCTTGCGATACATCACCTTTAAAAACCGGCAAACCGTTTGATAGCTCTTCTTTTACTCTATCATCATCTAAATCAAGTATTACGTAACTTATACCTTCCGCTTCCAAAACTCTTGCTACCATTTTACCGGTATTACCGAGTCCGGCAATAATAATATGGTTTGTTAAATCTCTTGCCCCAAGCTCAATCATTTGAGTCGGAGTTTTACCAAGTCCTTTATCAACTTTCTCAGCAATCTTTTGCCCTAAAGCTGCGAGTAATGGAGTAAGTGCCATAGTAAAAGTAACTACGAGTAATAATATATCGGCAGTACTTTCTTCTAATACTCCACTATCTTTACCTAAACTGAATAATATAAAACCAAACTCTCCACCTTGCGATAATAATAAGCCTGAATAAAAAGCAACTCCTTTATTAAAACCGAATAAAATACAAAAAGCCGTTATGATTAAGGTTTTTATACCTATTAAAGCAATAGATAAAGTAAGAATATGAGATATTTTTTCATACATTTCTAGGGCATCGATATTCATACCCACGGTCATGAAAAACAATCCTAAAAATAAACTTTTGAAAGGATAAATACTTTCCTCTGCCTGCAATCTAAATTCAGTTTCTGCAACTAATACTCCGGCAACAAATGCTCCTAGAGCTAAAGATAAACCAAATGTTTCGGTAGCCCAAGCAGCAGAAAGTACTATTAACAAAGTCATCGAAATAGGTAACTCACTTGCATTATTACTTTCTGATGAAATGAATGAAAATACAGGACGAAGAAAAACACGACCGACAATAAATATTGTAAGTAAGGCCGTTACGGCTTTTAAGAGTGCAATACCAAGAGCCGCTGCAAGCGAGGCTTTATTGTTACCGGCAAGTAACGGAACTATCACAAGCAATGGCACTACGGCCAAATCTTGTAGTAACAGAATAGCTAAAGAAACTCTTCCTATTTGCGTTGATTGACTACGATTTTCCTCAATAACCTGCATAACAAGTGCTGTAGATGAAAGGGCCAGACCACCGCCGGTAATAATAGCCGCACTACTATTGCCGTCTATAAGCACCATTGCACCGGCAATTACTATAGCGGTTGTTAAAACTTGCAAACTACCGAGACCAAATACATATCGTCTCATAGCTTTTAATCGCTCGAAGGATAACTCAAGTCCTATCGCAAATAATAGAAATACTACACCAAGTTCACCTAGTAACTTAGTTTGGTCATATGTTACGATTTTTAAACCGTGATCACCTATTGCAGCTCCGGCAATTAAGTAACCAAGTACCGGACTTAATCTAAGACGCTTAAGTATAGCCACGATAAAAACCGCAGTACCGAGTAAAATTATAACGTTAATAAGAATATGATCGTTCATCTTTTCCAAATTTCTTCTAACTTAAAATGCTCCCGTACTTCAGGATAAAAAATATTAATTAAAATAGTACCTGCATCTATTAGTACCCATTCTGATTTACCAAGCCCCTCAATATTACTATTTATACCAGCATTATTTTTTAATTCTAAAGCTACATATTCAGCAATTGCTCCAACATTTTTAGTCGAACGACCGCTAGCAAATATAATATAATCGGCTAATTTATGTTTTTCTGTTAAATCAATTACCTCAATATCTTCTGCTTTTTTCTCACTTAAACATTCTAAGATAAATAATTTTAATTCTTCAGTTTCTTTTTTCATAATAATTAATAGAATGACATAATAATATTAATTATTATATGCATAAGAGTCGATTTTATCAATGAATGTTTAAAATTCTATAATAAAAATTCATATAAAGCTTTACTTTAAGCAAAAAAACTTTAATTAATACTTAAATTAATATTGATAAAATAATGGCAATATCTGTAGAAGAGTTAGAAAAAATACTTAAAGAATCATTTCCGAACAGTACAATGAAAATTACTGATTTAGTAGGAGATCAAGACCATTATGCCTTAGAAATATCAGATGTTCAATTTAATGGACTTTCTTTAATTAATCAACATAAATTAGTAAAAAACGTCCTGTCTGAAATATT
Organism: Rickettsia conorii str. Malish 7; assembly: GCF_000007025.1. Taxonomy (NCBI): domain Bacteria; kingdom Pseudomonadati; phylum Pseudomonadota; class Alphaproteobacteria; order Rickettsiales; family Rickettsiaceae; genus Rickettsia; species Rickettsia conorii. Next base: position 1,159,620 of record NC_003103.1, read on the forward strand.
AAATAAAAAACTACATGCAATTACCATAAAAACTATCGCAGTTCCCGAAAAATAATTACAAATATTAATATGATAATCCTTGTATAAATTCAACTTATTATTTAATTTTATGCAAACAGCTGATTATATAGTAATCCGCTATTCGGTGTGTAATTAAGAATAAGGATTTTAAAATCCTTATTCTTAATTGATGCGGGTTTTTAGAAATTTACTTTAAATCTTAGCGTACCGGACTGGGCATGGTATTTTTTAGCTAAGTTCAGACTGTAATGCACTCCGTGCTCCATTCTACCCTTCTTAATTACTGCACCTGCCCCTAAATCATATAGCATTTTAGTAGGTTTAGGTGCCAGTACCAGTAGAGGCTCATTAAGACCGTTAAGATCTGCAACGATTGCCGGTGTTTTACCTTTGAAATCGTAATTAATAAAGGCATGAATTTGCGGTCTAATTATGAATTCATCCTTATAGTAGGTTGTCTTAATTTCACCGCCGAGTATACCTTCAACCTTGTTATATTGACGTTTCTGAATAGTTAGGTTTTGGAAAGAAATACCATATTCCTGATAACCGGAATCTTTAATCTTAGTAAGCCTGATTCCTGCCATCGGTGCAAATGCAGTTTCTTTCCATAGATAATTATAACCCCCAACTACTTGACCACTATAAGAAGTTGAATTATATTTACCGTGTGCTGTTTCATAACCGCCTATAATATTACGTAGTTCATTAGTTTTAATATCACTTCGTGCATAGGTGGTTACGCCTTCTATAAATAGGTTATTATAAAGCTATATAAACCGTATATAGAGCCCATATTAGTTCCGACCTTAGTAGTGCCGGCTTTAGGGCTTTAGCATTTTACGTAACTTCGTATCGACTCTAATAAGCAGCACCCAGAACTATATTATCGTTTATAACGGTATCAATCCCGATTGAGCCACCGGTAGATTTAGCTTTATAAAGTCCGTTAAAGGCTTTTTGTACTGCCTTACCGTAATATAGGCTAGCCCATACCCCGTAAATGGAATTATTAGCTTTACTTTCATCAAGTTCACAATCACCGCCTCCGACAGCTACACCTCTCTTACGTGATGTAGCATCTTCTGCTGTAGGATTCGTAGCATTGTTATTTTCATCTTCAAGAGCCTTAATTCTCTCCCTTACTTTCTGATTACCGATACTAGTATATTATCTTGTGCAGCATTAAAGCCGTCATTCGCTTTAGCACGACTTATTCCGCTACCTGAGCTTCCACCGCTACTTGTACCTGCAGAATTATCTCGGCTACTACCTATAGCAGACATATCGCTACCGGAACTACTTCCCATACCGTTACTATTATTAGCGGAAGAAATACCTGTTGCTTTAGGATTATAGCTATTACCGTATGGACTACTTCCGCTGTTGGTTACACCGCCTTTAGTTGTACCTCCCAAACTAGAACTGCTCCCTTGTGCTGAAGAGTTACCGCTATTAGCAGGAGCAATACCGGTTGCAGCAGGACTATTATAACTTGAGCCACCGGCACCACTCTAACCACTAGAAGTCGTTGATGGACTGTATACATCCGAACCGAAAACTGGACTATTGTAGCTTGAGCCACCTGTTGACGGACTGTTATAACCCGTAGTACCTCCAAAGCTACCGCCTCCTCCAGTTGATAACTGGTTAGCGCCTACGTTTGAGGTTGGAATCGTTACGACCGAAGCATTCGGACCGTAAGGATTGCCTCCGACATTAGCAGGACCGTTAGGACCAAATCCGCCTGTGCCTGTAACCGGAGTAGTCGGAGTATTATATCCTGCCGGATTGCTAGGTGTTACGTCGTAGCCGCCCGGAGTGGTAGGCGGAACATATATATTGTTAACTACACTACCGCTAGTTGGTGGCGGCTGTAGAGGGCTAAAACCTCCAACACTCGAACCGACGGAAGGACCCCATTGGGGTAATAAGCGGAGTAGTTATTCTATGTATTTCATTTGAAGGTCTTTGAATTATAGGTAATAGATGTTCAACGACTTCTCATCTTTGCCCTACAAGGGTATTTACTATAACATTACCAACAGGAGTATTTATTAAAATTTTGATGATATTATCTATTGTTACATCTCCTGTTGGTTCTATCGTCAAAAGTACAAAGGAATTACCTGTAATTTGCCATCTGACAAAACCACCTTCATTAGCGGTTACATTAAACGGTAAGCTTACAGCATTACCAACTATGATATTACCTCCTGCCGTGGTGATGATAGGATAAGCACTACCTTGCCCAATAGCAAACGGATTATTTTGTGCAGTTAAAAATACTTTAATTGAAGAAACATTTGATAAATCAAAGGTACTACCGCTTGCGAGTACTATATTACGGCTATTAGCGTTGCCTGTTTGCCCTGCATTTATAGTATCATAGAAGACATTTATAATAAGCTCACCGGTAGGAGTAGCAGAGCCTGTATAAGTAACTTTATTATTACCAAGATCGAAAGTTATATTACTTCCTGAGATATTGCCCCCGACATTTACACTAGTATTATCACAGGTAAACATCATTGTTGCTTGATCGGCAACTTATAGTATTTGCTCCTAAATCCGATGCAATAATAAAAGCGGTTTTCTTCGGTGCAAAAGTAATAGTATTAGTGCCTGTTACCGCTTTTTGTAACCATACATCATCATCGAATTTATGACTACCGCCATTAATCGGTGCTTGTACAAGTGCAGCATTAATGTATTCCGCTGAAGAGTTGCTGCTGCTCCCTTTTTTGAAGTTCTCTGAAACGATTTTTGTTTTGTAATGAAATTTTGTTGTTGCTCTTGGCACTTTAACACCGCCGACCGTGGCTGACGAAATGTCTAAACTTCTACTGTTATAACCGGTAAATACCGCTGATTTACCGGCATCAATAGTTTTAGCATAGGTATCCCCTTTTACCGTGTCTTTATTACTACTGAACTAGTTTAAGGTTTAAATTCTCACCGCCTAAATCATCGGTCAAACCATTATTAGCGTTAAATATTGCCGTACCTTGATTATTAGTCTTGGTTGTTATACTCGAGTAAAAATCTTCGCTATCGATTGTGATTTTACTGTCTACACCGTTGAACTGAACGGTTTTAAGGTGATTTGAGTCTGAACCTACCGAACCACTACCGCTAGCTCCAGTTGTTAAATCATTTGATATTGCAAGAGTATGGATTTTATTACCTGTGGTCGTAATTGATTCATTTATTATACTTGTATTATTAAGACTTAAAGTTGCAGACTGAGCAGTAGTAAATGAAATCGAGCCTGTTTTCACGGTACCTTGAATTGTAACATCACCCCTGTCTATTTGAACTATATCGACCATTCCTTTAGTACCTATACTACCGGAATAAGTAATAGCAGTAAATTCATCAAAAATCACCATGCTCTATCCTCAGGCTTTAAAAGCAAAAGGAGAAAAGCTTGATCCTTTAGAAATATCTAAACTATTCGTTGTTCCCTTAAATTTTATGTCGCCACCATTTATTAATATTACATATCCTGCATTAATACCTCCGGTACATTTAATACATCACCGCTAATAGTTATATATCACCCACTTTTGAAGTACTGCTACCTATAGCTCCACTAACGCTGCTTGGACCGGTAAACATTAAATCCACATCTTTACCGCCTGTGATGTTAATACCACTGGTTAAATTAGTTGCTTGAGTAAACACTTATTACCCGTGCAGGTTCCTTGGATTTCAGCAATTGACATATTACCGCCGGCATTAATCGTAACGGTGCTGTTGTCAACACCCGCTTTTAACATTGCAAGATTCGTAATTGTATTCGTTAAGTTTCCATTACCGTCAACTGTACCTATAGTACCGTTAGTACCTCCGGTACTTGTTATATTACCAGTAATAGCTGATGTTATATTATTTGCTATATCACGAGCAAATATTGCTACGGTACCGGCATTATTTTGGCAATTCATATTACCGTCAATCTTTACAGCCCCAAGCTCGCTATTAATAGAACCGGAAGGAGTGGAGAAAAAAATTTGATCCACACTGTGATCCTATAGCAACTTTTGCAACGGATACGTCGATATTTGGGGTATTAAGAGCAGTTATTACCAGTGTTCCGTGCCCTGTAAGTTGTACTTTACTCACCGGATTTGCTTTTGTTCCGATAGCATACTTATTAGCCATACCATCTATTGTTAACTTGGTATTAGCATTTCTTGCATTTATCTCAACTACACCGGTATTTGGAACAACTGGCTCTATATTACCTGTTAACTCTATAGTACTGTTTTTGCCGCTAGCTACGGTAGTCATTAACTTTAAAACAGATGCGGAATTCACGAATGTAACACCTGGTGCATCTAATGGAAAATCACCGTTTAATGCATCAAGGGCATAAACGGCTGGTCCAGCATTAACCTCACCGATATTAATTTTGGCAATCTTAGCCGAGGTAAGTGATGCATCGGCAAAAACCCCGCCAGCAGCAATATTAAGCACTGCAGTATTACTCATATCAAGTCCATTTGTACCTAACGTAGCATTAGTACCAACAACGCCGACATTACCACTAACATTTATAACAGCAAGGGGATTTGCCTTTGTGCCAAGAGTTTCATTACCCAAATTACCCTGCAAAGTTAACACATTATCATTAGGTATAGTACTAGAAGTACTACTTAAATTGACGCTACCGCCTCCACCGGCAAAACCATCGACACTATTCATAAAGGTAACTTGTTGATTTTTGCTAGTAGTTAAACCAAATACGGATTTAGTATTATTCAAATTAATATCACTTCCTAGCGTTAAAGCCTTGTTAGATACATCTATCGTAAATGCCGCAACTGCATTTCCCTGCCCGATATTAATTGTGTTTACCATACCTATACTTGAATCAGTAGCCGTTAAAATAGTACCGGTAGTATAAACGTTTAATGTTCCTGTGTTCCCGTTTTTGATTTGGCTGTTAAGTAAATAACCTGCAGGATTTGCTCCCGAAAACTCTAAAACACCGCCATTGGTAAAATCCACGTTACCGCTTTTTGTAAGCGAGTCTTGTAAATTCGCCACAGCATTGTTACCAAGTGTTAAAGAAGTAGCGGATACACTTTTTTGCAAGATAACCGTTTTATTACCCGCTGCATTAACAGTAATTGCTCCAATATTATTTATGACTCCGGTAACGTTACCGCCTCCTAAAAATACTAAATTACTGTTAGTTGCTGCACTACTTGTCACTGCTGCTAAAGTACCGATATCATTAACGTTAACCGTACCTGCAGACCCTTTAAAATCAGTCTGTCCTGTAATAACTGTTGTGTTAATAGTTCCGGCCCCGCCAAAAGTTGCATTACCGGTAATATTGCCTGTATATGTTCCTGTTCCGACAGTAACATTACCCGTAGTATTTGTTGTAAGTTGGCCTGCTCCGACCGCAGCATTACTGGTAAAACCACCCGCAGCTGTAGCTACCACACCTGCATTATTTATGGTAAGAGTAGTTGCACTAGATGCTCCGACTATCATAACATTCCCTGCTCCGTTAAGATTCAAAGCCGCAATACCTGTTACAGGTCCAAGCGTACCTACTCCTAAAACATTAACAATGCCGTTAACACCTCCGCTACTTGTTACTGCCGCTAAATTACCGCCCGCAGCAAGGTTTATTGTACCGGCATTATTGCCTTGAACATTTAATATATTAACCGGATTTGTAGCTCCTACATTACCGATAACCGTACTATTACCGACAAAATTTAATATATTCACACCTCCTCCTAATTTATTATCTATATTACCACCGGTAGCCCCACCAACATTCTTACCATCAGCGATTGTTACTTGTGCGGCCGTACCGTTAAAATCTATATCAGAAATTACATCTTGCTGAAATCGTACTAACGAGTTCTGCGTAAATTGTACTATAATCCTCCCGCGCCGGTATCCAATCCACACCATACGGCGTGTCTACTCCTATATTAATAGGCTGATACTGGTTCCCTATCTGAATAGTTTGGACAAAGATGGTTCCTGTAATTGTAGCTGGAGTGTGATTTAGAGGAGCTCCTATCCCATCGGTTAAAAATTTGTTAAGCCTTATTGTCCCTCCTGTTCCATTACCGCTACCTGCATTAAGTGCAATTTCTCGGCTACCGGAAGCCACGTGTACTCTTAATTGACCATCTACATCATTTGCTGGAACTAGGTTGAAGCTAGCCACAAATTCTGCAGCATTTGGCGATTCATTACTTACGTCATAAGTAGCATTTCGGCCGCCGAACTTGATACTATGTCTATATAGGTTGTATATCCATAACTTCATTAACGTAAAGACCTGCGGCTGGTGAAGTATCAGTAGCAAAATTAAGTAGCTTATTATTTGCAATATTAAAAGTTTTTGCCTTAATCCAACTTGGATGTTTAAATTGAAAGTCAGTGTCAATCTGTAATGTAAGATCTGCCTGGCCTTGAACAGAAGTTACTATACTACCTGGACCTGAGATAAAGGCGATTCTATTATCACCAGTAGAAGGAAAAAGTGATGTAGCTTGAAAAATCAAAGTACTAGCTAAATCGTTAAAATTAAAGCTGTTAAAATAGTAAGTATGCCCTGGTACTTCTCCTGGTCCTGGAGCAAAAGGAGGAATCACTGCAAGTGCTTGTGCATTTGTAACTGGCGTACCTGTTAAAGTGATGTTTATAGTGTTAGCGACATCTACAACACGCCCGACATTTTCTTTAGTAAGATCAACAGGTATAACCGGTCCAAAATATGTTATTTGGCACAGTCATTGTTGCATTATTAAAGGTATCTAAATATATAGCAGGCATTGCTGGCACATCTGCAGTAAAATTATTTACTTCGCCAAGGGTTACAAATGAACCTGGTACATATGCTCCTCCGCCAAAAGCACTACCATCAGCTACTGAGCCACCCCCTACTGTTACGATTCGGTTAGCAATACCAAGGGCACTAACTAGTGCTAGCAAGCATCAATGCCGCAATTGATGTAAAAATGCCTTTTTTTATTAAATTTTTTATCGTTGACTTGACATAATATCTCCTAAATTTGGGCTTAATTTTTCTAACTTATGATTTTGTTATATAAATAACATATTACTTATAAAGAAGGTATTTTCTATATAGAAAAGTAACTTATGGTTACTTTTTCTTGTTTAAAATAAATTAAACTTTATGTACTCTTTATAGAAATTCGGTAAATCGTATATAAAACTTAAGAAATACAAGGGTAAAACCTATCTATTTTATCTTCTTAGTGAAAACCGCAAAACTTTATTAATTTTTGTACCTCTTATGTCATTCCTGCGAAAGCAGGAATCCAGTAATCTTTAATGTCATCCCGCAACTTGATTGCGAGATCTCAGGACACAGTCTGTTATACAAGATCGGGGTCAAGTCACAGTATAACAGCAAAAAAGACTGGATTCCCGCTTCCACGGGTATGAACATAAGGGCCATACAACAAAGCCGCAGGACTAATACAATGACGCTTAGAACCTAACAAAACCACTTTTTCTAGGTAAAATCTATAAATTTTTATATAAACAAATTGATTTGCTACGAATAATAGAGTATATAGTATAGACATAATTAATTATCGGGGCGTAGCGCAGCCTGGTAGCGCATCTGGTTTGGGACCAGAGGGTCGGGAGTTCGAATCTCTCCGCCCCGACCATAAAAACATAAATTATAATGTCAAAAGACGACCTCATTCAGTTTACAGGTACAGTACTTGAACTTTTACCTAATGCTACTTTCAGAGTAAAGCTTGAGAATGATCATGTAATTATTGCTCATACTTCCGGTAGGATGCGTAAAAATCGTATCAGAATATTACTAGGAGATAAAGTTATGGTAGAAATGACTCCTTATGATTTAACTAAGGGGCGTGTGATTCATCGTCACTAGTCTTTATAAGTATGAAGCAGAACAGAAAAAACCTACCGATTATATTAGCATCAAGCTCTCCTGCAAGAATTGAGTTACTAAACAGAATCAAAATTATCCCTTCACAAATTATTCCGGCAGATATAGACGAAACACCTAATTTGCGTGAATTACCCGCTCCCTTAGCCATAAGACTTGCTTACGAAAAAGCTATAAAAATTGCATCTCAAATAGAGGAATCAGCTATAATTATAGCTGCCAATACCGTAGCGGCAGTAGGTAGAAGAATATTGCCGAAAGCTACTACTTATGAAGAAGTCAAGAATTGTATTAAGATGTTATCCGGGCGTCGTCATCGTATCTATACCGGTTTATGTATTATCAAAAAAGAGAATGATCAGCTTACAGTTAGACAAAAAATAGTTCAGACTATTGTTAAGTTCAAAAAATTAAGTGATGAAGAGATTAATTTTTATTGTTCTTTGGATGAGGGAATAGATAAAGCCGGCGGATGTAAAATTTCCGGTTATGCAGAAGCTTTTATCTCATTTATTTCCGGCTCATATTCAAATGTTATGGGATTACCTTTATTTGAAACAGTAAATGCTCTAACTTCTTTAGGTTTTAGATGTTCAAGTATCATGCCTGCAAAAATGAATTATTGTCATTCCGCGACTTGATCGCGGAATCTAGTTAAAAATACTAAAATTATTAATATAATAATTTGTTTTTCTAGACCCCGTGGTCAAGCCACGGGGTGGCATTAAATGTTTTTGGATTCTTGCGATCCACGCACATAAATTACCTAGCTACTTAATTCCCAGGCTCATCCAAATGACTTCTCTCATAATTTTCATGACGCTCTTGAGCTTCAATACATAATGCAGCAATAGGTCGTGCTTCTAATCTTTTTATACCTATTGGGTCGCCTGTTTCTTCACAGTAACCATATTCTCCATTTTTAATACGTGATAATGCTTCTTCTATTTTACTCATTAATTTACAATATCTATTTCTACTACGAAGCTCAAAAGCTCTTTCTGTTTCATGAGTAGCACAATCGTTAAGATCGGATTCTTTTAAATTTGCTTCCTTTAAATGATTTAAAGTCTCTTGAGATTCCTTTAATAAATCCTCTTTCCATCTTAAAAGTTTTTGTCTAAAATATTCTAGGTGATTAGGACACATATATTCTTCATCTTGAGAAGGTTTATATCCCATAGGTAATTTAGGTGTTTCTAGCATATTAATATCTCAATATTAACTTTAATATATTATGTTTATAAGGTTTTTAAAAGTATTTCTAGCATATTAATATCTCAATATTAACTTTAATATATTATGTTTATAAGGTTTTTAAAAGTGTTTCTAGCATATTAATATCTCAATATTAACTTTAATATATTATGTTTATAAGGTTTTTAAAAGTGTTTCTAGCATATTAATATCTCAATTAACTTTAATATATTATGTTTATAAGGTTTTTAAAAGTGTTTCTAGCATATTAATATCTCAATTAACTTTAATATATTATGTTTATAAGGTTTTTAAAATAATATATAACTTAAAATTAATGCAAGAAGATTATGAATATTAATATATTTTATTTTTTAATTGGATATGCGGTAGTATATACAGCTTCTAAATGCTTTATACTTGTTTTAGTATAGTTTTGTGTAGTAGATAGACTTTTATGACCTAATAGTTCTTGAAGAGAGCGTAAATCTGCACCATGCTCAAGCAAATGTGAAGCAAAACTATGTCTAAATGAATGAGCAGTTAAATGCTGCGGTAAACCATAAAAATGCTTTAATTTAATTAATTCACGATTAAATACCGGTGGTTGCAATTTCTTACCCTGCTTTCCTCTAAATATGGGTTCATTATCACCTAACTTATACGGCAATATTTCTAAATATTGGGTAATTAAATTTTTAGCAATCGGTAACCACGGAATTATTCTTTCTTTACTACCTTTACCTATTATTCTTATAAATTCTAGATTTTGTAGATGAAGTTTCGTAATTGATAATGCTTCCGATATACGTAGACCTGAAGCATATATAAGGACAAGTAGGGCTTTATTTCTAAGTTCTACCCACTTAACATTCCCGTATTCTTCAATATGTTCAAGTGATATTACTACATCATCTTCCGATAAAGCTTTTGGTAACAATTTAGTCTTTTTAGGAGATTTTATAGAAAAAATTATATGACTATTTAATTGTGTTGTTTTCTCTAAAAACCTATAAAAATTTTTTACTGCAGATAAACCACGTGAAATTGAAGAAGCGGTAAAATTATCACAGTTACGTTTTGCAAGCCAACTTCGGATTAATCTGATATCTGCGGTTTTAATATGATTTATCGTTACAAGCTCTGAATTATAATAATTCATAAACTCAAGAAAATGCTTAAGGTCATTATTATAAGAAATTACTGTATGATTAGAGTAATTTCTTTGCAAAGCGAGGTATTTTTGCCACTTATTTATTAATGCTTGAATTGATGTATCTAACATTTATAAAAACTTAACTATTTTTAATTATTCTTAATGCTAACAATTATTGACTCATAATTTTATAAATGTGAGCATGAATTGAGGGTTTATGTTTACATATACGTAACCTATAAAACACAAAAAATTTTTTAGGATAATGAATAATGTGAAATAATACACAATTTTTAATGAAATCCTATATGAATCCAGAATTTTATATGAGTTCTATGAAAAATATCCCTAGTGTAGATCTTGCATCTATCACAAATACAATGCAAAGAGCTATGAATATTCTTTTAATAACTAACCAAATTGCTACAGAAAGCATGCAATCTTTGCTTAAGAAAAATTCCAAAATTATACAAAATAATGTTAATACTATTTTGAATACTACTAAAGAAGCAGCAACTTCTAAAGATTTCAAACAAGCTAGTGAATGTCATCAAAAATGTTTTATTTATATCTTTTAGCTACTAGATTCCTGCTTTCGCAAGAATGACATAGTGGGAATCTCCTCTCAGTTGCTCGCCTTTCTGTTTAACCAATTTTGTAAATAAGATTCTGCTAGCTCCTGATCTTCTATAATAATTACATTTTCAGCATTACGTTTATCGGCAGCAGCCGTGAAATTAAACGAACCGGTTATTACTTTCTTTTTATCAATAATTATAACTTTATTATGAGCGATTCCCGGTACTTTATCTATATCTACATCAATTTTTGCTCGTTGTAATTCATGTAATTTAGAAAATTTTTGCTTTAAATTACTACGATCAAGCAATATTCTAACCTTTACTCCTCGCGCTTGTGCATTAATAAGTGCAGTAGTAATTAACGCATCGCTCATACCGTATGCCTGCATATAAATAGATTCTTCAGCTTTATCTATCTGATTGGCTATAAACTTAGTACAACCGGCAGGCGGAGTAAAACATGTACTAACTTTACTTCTTGAAAGCTCTGAAATATTGTAATGCTTTATTTGCAGAGCAGATAAAGCTAATGATTTTTGACTTATTAGATTAGTAAAATAATCCGGATTCTGTCCATAAAGACCTAAAGCAATTCCCAAAATAAAGGCAATAGATATTTCTATAAATTTATTATTTTTTCTCTTCATGACTTATTTATATTTTAGGCATTGCATAGATCGGCTTTTCCGTCATTGCGAGGAAAAGTACAAAGTAATTGACGAAGCAAAATCTCATGAGATTGCCATGCAGCCTATGGCTGCTCGCAATGACGATTTAGTATCCCCACAAACAACACCTACTTCCTTACGTAACTTCCTGGAGCTTCTTCAATAACCTCTAGATTCTGATAATCTAAAGAATCTACTAGCTTATTATCATTATTTTTTATAAGCCAATTAAGCCAATAATTCCACCATGAGCCTTTATATTCCGTAGCTTTCATAAGCCACTCATGACTACTTAAACTTAAGTCGTCATTAAACCAATAATTATATTTAGCACTAGCGGGAGGATTAACTACAACTGCTACATGCCCTGAATCCGTGAGACAAAAAATCTTATGTCCGTTTAATAATTTTACTCCATCATATATTGAACGCCATGGAGCTATATGATCTTCTTTTGCGGCTACGAAAAAAGAGTTACAATTAACTTTTCCAAGATCTATTTTTGTTCAGAGTACCTCTAAATTATTAGACTCTTTTAGCAAGTTATTGCAATATGTATTTTGTAAATATTCCTCATACATTTTTGCCAGCAAATTAGTAGAATCCGCATTCCAATATAGCAAATCAAAAGGCATCGGTTTTTTACCGAGTAAGTAATTATTGACAAAAAACGTCCAAATTAAATCATTAGCCCTACGTGAGGATCAAAAAATATGACACAACGACGCCAATTTTTCAAATTAAACGAGTATACCTTATATCTTTAAACTATTCCACATACTATTAACCTTGTCGATAACTTCCTGACTCATTTCTATTTTCTTACCCCATTTTCTATTTGTCTCAGGGTATATTTTATCGGTTGCATCTATTCCCATTTTACTACCAAGGCCTGACTCAGGAGATGCAAAATCCAAATAATCTATCGGGGAATTATCTATAAAGCTCGTATCACGCCTTGGGTCGCTTCTTGTTGCTATTGCCCAAATTACTTCTTGCCAATTACGAACATCAATATCGTCATCTACAACTATAATAAACTTACTATACATAAAGTGCCGTAAGTAAGACCAAATCCCAAGCATTATTCTTTTAGCATGACCGGGATAGGATTTTTTAATCGATACTACCGCAACTCTATATGAACAACCTTCAGGTGGAAGCCAAAAATCGACTATTTCCGGAAATTGTTGCTGTAATATAGGAATAAAAATTTCATTTAATGCTTCACCTAAGATTGATGGCTCATCAGGCGGTTCTCCTGTATAGGTGCTTAAATATACTGGATTTTTCTTCATCGTTATTGCGGTAACCGTAAATACAGGAAATTCCTCAACATCATTATAATATCCGGTGTGATCCCCAAAAGGACCTTCAGGCAAATACTCCTCTAAACTTACATAGCCTTCCAGAACTATTTCACTATGTGCAGGTACTTTGAGGTCAATAGTTTTGCATTGTACCAACTCTACTTTTTTATTACCGAGTAAACCAGCAAAATTATACTCCGAGATATTCTCAGGTATCGGCATAACTGCTGCCAAAGTTACCGCTGGATTTGCCCCGATAACGATAGCAGTAGGAAAAGATTCTTTTTTTGCTTCTTTCCAACGTTTATGATGCTCTGCTCCCCCCCGTAACTTTAACCAACGCATCAATAGCTTATTTTCTGAAATAACCTGCATTCTATATATGCCAAGGTTGTAATTATCGATTTTATCTTTTGTTGGACCTTTAGTAAATACTATACCCCAAGTAATTAAAGGCGAAATATCATCCGGCCAACATCTTTGGATCGGCAATATATTAATATTCGGTTTGTCAATGACGATTTCATGACAAGCTGCTTTTGATACGGTTTTAGGAGACATAGCAAATATACGCTTAGCAAGCGGTAACATTGACAATGTTTCTTTAAAAGATGCGGGTGGTTGCGGCTGTTTAAGGAATGCTAGTAAAACGCCAAGTTCTCTTAATTCTTTGGGTGACTTAAGTTTAAGCCCCATACAAATACGATTTATACTAGCATAAAGATTAGTTAGAACAGGTATGTCGGACTTAATGCCGTCGACTTTTATAACATTTTCAAAAAGTAATGCAGGTCCGCCTTGTGCTAATACTCTTCTACTAATTTCAGTAATTTCTAAGTCAGTTTTAACCTCAAGAGCAATACGCTTTAACTCACCGTTTTTTTCTAAAAATTTTAAAAACTCCGGTAAATCTTTAAAGCTCATAGTTTTTTTTTGTTTATAATGTGCGGCTTATTTTATCGTCATTGCGAGCAGCCATAGGCTGCGTGGCAATCTCATTAAATATCCTGAGATTGCTTCTTCAATTACTTCGTAATTTCCTCGCAATGACGATACGGTATGACCTGATGGATTTCGCTACTTACTAAAATTAGCTTTTACCTGCATATCATTCTGAATAATTGTGTAGTTAATTAGCTCGTCAATTACAGAATTTTTAATATTATATATTATATTTTTTTCTGAATTGACATGAATATTTTTAGCTGTTAATTCATCGATACTGCTAGATTTAATATGTGCAAAATATACTTCATCACCTACTTGAAATACAGGCGTATTACTTCCTATTGTAGTATTAAAAATTGATAATAATATTTCAGGAGTTAGTGTTAGATCATTTTCCATTTCGGATCTAATATAGCTTTTGTTGCTTATTTTTATTCCGGTAGCTTTAAGCTCTTTTATGTTCTTTTGATCTGAATTATATTCCTTTGCTAAATCCTTGATAATTTTTAAGTTTACATCTGCAATATTCCGCTTTATCCAAGCTTTATTTACCTGCTCTTTAATAGCATCAAATTCAGGTATTTTTGCCGGCTGAATAGATTTTAATTCTACCAATATAAGATAGCTTTTATCCTCTGTTTCTATAGGATAAGATAATTCACCTTCCGAAAGCTCAAAAATACTATCGGCACTTTCAGCAATTATTTTATCTTCAATAAGCTCTGCATAACTGATATAGTTAACGTTTTGTATCGGTAGCTTATATTTTTCGGCAATTTCAACTAAGCTAGAACCGGCTGCCGTCTCATCTTCCAGCTTTTTAGCAAACTCCATATTAAGTATGTCGATTTTTTGAGCCTTTAATAAATCATGTAATTGTTTTTGTACCGCTTCAAAACTTTGATCACCGAATTCATCTTTATTTTCATTATAAAATTCTAACAACTCATCTTGAGTAACTGAGACTTTTAAATCCTTAATATTAGCTTTAATATAAGAAAAGCTGCGTTTCTCAGGTACCTCAAATGCGGTTTTATTATCTTGGTAAAAATCCTTTAATTGCTGACCGGTAGGAGTAGGGATTTGTAAATCTTTCGGTTTATTTTGTAAATCTATTTGTATTAATTCTACTTCTCTTTTTTCAGCCATATAATCTACTATATTGTCAGTCATAGCTTTAGGAACATAGAAACTTTCTATAAAAGTACCAACAAAAATATTTTTTAGAGCTTTTTCTTTGAAGTTTAATAAATATTTTTCTTCATCCATATAAGAATTTCTAAAATAAGTTTTAAAAATTTTTATATTGAAAACACCTTGCTCATTTTTAAAAACCGGTGATTCTTTAACTAAAATTTTAACTGTATCATCACTTAGATCTAAGTCATAATAACTCACTAAATAATCTAAGACATTATCGTAAACAAGCCTTTTTAGGATTCGGTTATCAATATTTAACTGTGCTATTTCTTCATCCGTTAAACTTGTTCCCGTTTGCTTACTTATAGCATTAATTTCTAAAGATTTTGCTCTCAAAAAATCTTCCTGGGAGATATTTTTCACATGAGAAAAAGTAACAATATCGCCACTTCTTCTTCCATTTAATACATCTTTAATACCAAAGCCGACAAAAGCAAAAGCTATCATTGCGAATAAAACCCGCATTATAAAACTATCGGTAGTTTTTCTAATATTATCTAACATAATTTTTTATTTAAGTTTTTATCTTCATTGCAAGGAAATTACGAAGTAAGTGACGAAGCAATCTCAGGATATTTGACGAGATTGCCACGTTGCTTCGCTCCTCGCAATGACGCTTCTCAAAACTACATTATAAAGCAAAAAAGCCTATATAGTCAAACTATATAGGCTTTTTTTATGATTATAGAACGGTTAATTAAAAATTAACACGAACTTTCACACTACCTTGCTGAGCGAAATACTTACTTCCGATATTGGTATCGTAGTTAATCCCGTATTCCATCATTTTATGCTTAGCAGTAACACCGACACCAACATCAAAACTTGTTTTGCTTTGCTTAAAGCTGTTGGTTGGAAGAGGAGCAGTCATACCTTGTAATCTTGCATCAATCGCCGAAACTTTATTCTTGAATGCATAATCGACCATTGCGTAAAGCTCAGGTGTTAGCACTATTTCATTGACATTGATATTACTTGATACTTTAGCACCGAGTAAACCGTCGAAAGTATTATAGTTCTTGCCTTTAACGGTAAGATTTTGGTAAGTAGTACCGGTTTCCTTATAGCTCTTATCTTTGATAGTCGAATATCTAAGCCCAGCTAACGGTGTTAAGTTAATGTTCTCAGACATCATATAGGTATAACCAGCCATTAACTGACCTGTATAGCTTTCGGATTTATACTTACCGTTTGCAGTTTGATAACCGACAGTCTCTAGTGTTGTTGCAATAACACGTCTTGATTTGCTTCTTATCTTATTATCTGAGTAAGATGCTATAGCTTCAACGAAGAGATTTTCATAAGGTACACTATATAAACCGTATAAAGAATAGATGTTGCTCTCTACCTTATTCTTATCGCCCGTTTTATTATTTTTTAGCTTAATGTCAGTATCGGCTCTTGTATATGCAAGTCCGAGTACTAGATCATCGCTAACGAAGCCGTCAAAACCTATAGTGCCACCAGTTGTATCAGACTTATAACCACTTATACTATTACACATCTTCTGCGTTGCATTACCGACAAACGGGCTTATCCACGCACCAAACTTAGCATCCATATCTTCATCACCAGAAGAAACAGGACCTTTATTCCCTGCTTGTACTTTATCCATTCTAGCATTTAGAGCAGTTATATTACTTGATATATTACTCGCTACAACTTGATTATTAACGGCAGCTATAGTGTCGCTAGGTTTTACAACATCTTGCATGAGATGAGTTGTAGCATCTGCTTCCTGTAGCGGTGTCATTAGACCAAAGTTATTGAAAGCTTGACGTGCATCTGAACCATTGGGAGCATCCTCCATTAACTCAAGCGATTTCTTTATATTTGCAGCATTTGGGATATTTGCAAGCGGTCCACCCGGTGCAAAATCTTCATCTATAACACCTGCAGCTATATCCTCTGCAAATAACGTTAAAGTCGATGCATCAAAAGTAAAGTCAACAAAACGGTTGTCATTATTAATAGTTATTTTAACATTCTCTTTAGGAGTAGGCTTTAAACCACCTGCTGTTTCTGCAGATATTACCGTATATTTTGTATCTGGGCTTATATTATTCATGTCGAAATTAGTAGCAGTAACAACAAGTGCTAAATTTGAAACCCCTGATAAATCAAGAGTACTACCTGATTTAATTAAGATATTACCACCTGACTTAGCTGCTCCGTCAAAAGTAGTATTTAAGGTTAGCGTATCGGTAAAGCTACCGGTACCAGTATATGTTACTTGATTTGCACCTAAAGTAAGTGTAGTACCGCTACCTGTTATATTACTATTAAAGGCTAGGCTATTGCCGAAATTAATAGTAGCACTGTTAGCTACAAAGCTGGTAGCCGTTACATTTTTAGCAAAACTAGTGATAGAACCTTTGGCTAAAGTAACCGCACCTGTATTAGTGAATGTATGGGCAAAACTTGTAGTACCGCCAAGTGTCGCCGTACCTTTTGCGTTAACACTGCTTGCAAAACTTGTAGCACCTGCCGTTGTGATATCACCAACCGAATTAGCCGCAGTCCCTACAACACCGCTAACACTACCGCCATTCATGAAGTTTAGCTTCAGAGCCTGACCACCGGTTTTATTTATGCTGCCTGTTAACTTAAAGTGTGCAGGTAATGTTAAAGTATTTGTACCTGTACCTTGGATTTCGCCAATTTTAACGTTACCGCCTTTGGCAATAGTTACATTTCCTGCACCTACTTTTAACATAGCAATCCCGTTTACTCTATTAAGATTACTTGCACCTAAAACTATTAACGTACCGTTATTAGTACCACCGGTATTTTTGACTGTTCCCGCAACATTTACATTGTTATTTAATGTTACCGTACCGTTTTTTGCATTAAAATCTAAAAAACCTCCAATATTACCGGTTTGAGTTAATTGAACAGCATCCTTAAATAAAACTACATTTGCCGTAGTAGCTCCAAGTTCTAATTGACCTGTAATATCAAGCACTATATTTGTTGTATTAAAAGTGGTACCTGCCGTGCCAAAATCTCCCTCTCCTTTGAAAACTATATCTTGTAACTTATGAGCTCCACCAAACGTCTTGCCTCCGGCTATTGTTAATTTTTTTCCTGCAGTTACAGAATTTAATATTACTATACCCTCATCGTCATTATCAGGGTCTATATTCGCACCTAGTGTGATCGTACGGTCGTTTCCTGAACTATTTTGTAATATTAATTGAGCATCCGCATGTGCAAATTTAATATTTCCTGCCGGTATATTTAAATTACCATTATTTGCATCAATCGTATAAGTAGCATCGTTTATTTGTATAGTACCAGCATTAAATGCTGTACTACTAGTAAAATCTGCATTATTGTTAATAAGCACGTTCTGTATACCTTCTAAATTTACATCGTCAGTTATTGTAACGGCATTATAAATAAGTAAAGTGTTAAATTTATTACCGCCTACATCACCGATATTTCTAGCGGCACCTGCTACATTACTCCCAATATTCAGACCATTAACCCCACCATCAAAGACTACCGTACCTTCATCAACACCGGGAGCTACTAAATCAGCTGCTAATAATATATTATTTACTCCGACTCCGGTTAAGTTAGAAAGTACTAAAGCAGAATCTAGAGCTCTAAAATGAATATCTTGAGCATTTAATATAGTAACATCACCAGCACTTGCATCAATTGCAAAAAGATTACCGGCTCCAATATTGATTTCTGCAACTGTTCCTATAGTTAAATGATATGCCGTAAGTAACTTTGTATTAACATTTAATATAGCATTATTGCCGTTTGCTATAGCTCCTTTAAAATAATAAGGGATTGCGTTACCACCACCATCAAGAGGTCCGTTAAACTCTAAAGTACTCCTAGCTCCAAAATCTATATTATTCGCATCTAGACTTCCTCCAGCTTGTAATGTTACACCTGCTCCTACATTCACTGTTGCTAATGCATTTGTATTACCTATATTGCCAGTTACTGTACTATCACCGGTAAACGTTACTATACCATTATTTGCATTACCGGTATTATCTATCGCTCCGGTCACCACTACAGGATTCGTAAATGTCACTGCTGACGCATTATCTGTTAACTTAGTCGTAGTAGCTTTAATAATCGCTCCCCCTAACGTGGCTTTACCTGCTCCTACACTTATCGTGGCTAATGCATTTGTATTACCTATATTGCCAGTTACTGTACTATCACCGGTAAACGTTACTATACCATTATTTGCATTACCGGTATTATCTATCGCTCCGGTCACCACTACAGGATTCGTAAATGTCACTGCTGACGCATTATCCGTTAAGTTTATTGTATTCGATTTTACCACTCCGCCTTGTACTCGTAGCAAACCTGCTCCTACATTCACTGTTGCTAATGCATTTGTATTACCTATATTGCCAGTTACTGTACTATCACCGGTAAACGTCGCTATACCATTATTTGCATTACCGGTATTATCTATCGCTCCGGTCACCACTACAGGATTCGTAAATGTCACTGCTGACGCATTATCTGTTAACTTAGTCGTAGTAGCTTTAATAACCGCTCCCCCTAACGTGGCTTTACCTGCTCCTACACTTATCGTGGCTAATGCATTTGTATTACCTATATTCCCGGTTACTTGACTTAATGCACCATTTAAATTTAAGACACCTACATTATCAACGCCTGTGGTGTTATCAATCGCACCTGTTAATACTGCATTTACATTTGTAAGGGTTAATACCGACGCAGCATTCGTTAATTTAGTCGTAGTAGCTTTAATAACCGCTCCCTCTAACGTGGCTATACCTGCTCCTACATTCACTGTTGCTAATGCATTTGTATTACCTATATTGCCAGTTACTGTACTATTACCGGTAAACGTTACTATACCATTATTTGCATTACCGGTATTATCTATCGCTCCGGTCACCACTACAGGATTCGTAAATGTCACTGCTGACGCATTATCTGTTAACTTAGTCGTAGTAGCTTTAATAATCGCTCCCCCTAACGTGGCTTTACCTGCTCCTACACTTATCGTGGCTAATGCATTTGTATTACCTATATTGCCAGTTACTGTACTATCACCGGTAAACGTTACTATACCATTATTTGCATTACCGGTATTATCTATCGCTCCGGTCACCACTACAGGATTCGTAAATGTCACTGCTGACGCATTATCCGTTAACTTAGTCGTAGTAGCTTTAATAATCGCTCCCCCTAACGTGGCTTTACCTGCTCCTACACTTATCGTGGCTAATGCATTTGTATTACCTATATTGCCAGTTACTGTACTATCACCGGTAAACGTTACTATACCATTATTTGCATTACCGGTATTATCTATCGCTCCGGTCACCACTACAGGATTCGTAAATGTCACTGCTGACGCATTATCCGTTAACTTAGTCGTAGTAGCTTTAATAATCGCTCCCCCTAACGTGGCTTTACCTGCTCCTACACTTATCGTGGCTAATGCATTTGTATTACCTATATTGCCAGTTACTGTACTATCACCGGTAAACGTTACTATACCATTATTTGCATTACCGGTATTATCTATCGCTCCGGTCACCACTACAGGATTCGTAAATGTCACTGCTGACGCATTATCCGTTAACTTAGTCGTAGTAGCTTTAATAATCGCTCCCCCTAACGTGGCTTTACCTGCTCCTACACTTATCGTGGCTAATGCATTTGTATTACCTATATTGCCAGTTACTGTACTATCACCGGTAAACGTTACTATACCATTATTTGCATTACCGGTATTATCTATCGCTCCGGTCACCACTACAGGATTCGTAAATGTCACTGCTGACGCATTATCTGTTAACTTAGTCGTAGTAGCTTTAATAACCGCTCCCCCTAACGTGGCTTTACCTGCTCCTACACTTATCGTGGCTAATGCATTTGTATTACCTATATTCCCGGTTACTTGACTTAATGCACCATTTAAATTTAAGACACCTACATTATCAACGCCTGTGGTGTTATCAATCGCACCTGTTAATACTGCATTTACATTTGTAAGGGTTAATACCGACGCAGCATTCGTTAATTTAGTCGTAGTAGCTTTAATAATCGCTCCCTCTAACGTGGCTATACCTGCTCCTACATTCACTGTTGCTAACGCATTTGTATTACCTATTGTTCCGTTAATGGCAGCATCTGTCTTGACAGTTATTATACCTCCTCCATTTATATTGCCTGCAAGTGTTATCTTTGCCGGGGCTGCAGATTGTATAATTAGTGCAGCATTCGCTCCCCCTAAAGCTATATTTCCTAAACCTGTATAATTATCGGCAGGAGCACCAAAACCATGATTTGCAGCATCAGCATTATTACCGTTTAAAGTTAAGCTTTTGCCGGCAGTAATAGTAACAGGCAACAAGTTACCTCCCGTTACAATCGAACCAACGACGGTATTTTGAGCAATATTTAGACCTATGGGAGTAGTATCCGCAACATTTATAGCCGTAATAATATGATCGGCTACATCTGCAGTGATAGTATAATCACCACCGTAAGTAAATGCCCAATTGTTTTGAGGACCGCGAGCAGGAGTACCATTAGCTACCCCTGCAGCCGTTATCTCATTCCAATTATTGCCAACATTATCACTAAATGCTGCATTATTATTAGTAGCAATAACACCTGAAACAGCAATACCGAGTGCCCCGCTACTACTCAGCATTATCGCTGCGGTTGAGGTGGTGAATAAAGCGGCTTTAAGACCTTGTTGTATTGCTTTTTGAAATAATTTTGGAGAAATATTCGCCATATACGTAAACCTTAATAAAAATTAACTCACTTAAAAAGTGTTATAACGCAACTTTTTTAGTATGTCTATTATAATTAATAACATAGATGATATTTTTATGTATAGATTGTCATTCCGTAGCGACGTTGGCCTTGTTGCATGGCTCGAGAAATCTGCTGGGTGTCATCCCGTGGACAAACCATGGGATGACAGGGAGGATCGCTCCACGCGGGCAATGCCCGCTCGCAATGACTATTTAGTATCCATATTCTCCTAACACCTTAATAACACATCATACATATAATATTCAGAAGCATTAGCTTTGAGCAATAATTCTGTAGCCGGGACACAATGATTACTCTTCACCATAGCCAGCGGTGTTAGACCTGATTTATCACGATAATTAATATACGCAGTGTGTTCAATTAAAAACTGTATTAATTCTTCACCGCAATTAGCTTTTATAGCATGATGCAGAGCTATACGTCCTAATTGGTCTTTGTACTGGGCATCAACACCTTTACTATATAAATAAAGTTTCTACCAAATTTTTGAAATTTAAAGCTCGCTTTATGCTGGATTTCCATAAGAGCCATGCAACAACGCCTACGGCTGCGTAGCGCATGACGAAAAAATACCCTACCTCTCAGGCAATAATATCTCTCTTTTACCTGTATGATTCGGTGGCGAGACTATTCCCTCTTTCTCCATCTTCTCAACTAAGTTGGCAGCTTTGTTATAGCCAATTCTAAGCGACCTTTGGATATAGCTAATGGAAGATTTGCGTTCGTCACGCACTATCTGCACAGCTTTTTTGTAAAGCACTTCATCAGAGGTGCCGTCACCGATATCAATGCCACTATCGTCTTCTTCAGGTTGCTCGGTAACGGCAGAAATATATTCAGGCGTACCGCTCTCTTTCAAATATTCCGTAATTTGCTCAATTTCGGCTTCATTAACAAACGGTCCGTGTACCCTACTTATCTTGGAAGTACTGCCCATAAATAACATATCACCCATACCGAGTAACTGCTCGGAGCCTTGCTCTCCTAAAATCGTTCGGCTATCGATTTTAGAGGTAACTTTAAAACTAATACGACTTGGAAAATTGGCTTTAATGACACCAGTAATAACGTCTACAGAAGGTCTTTGCGTTGCCATAATAATATGGATGCCTGCCGCTCTTGCCATCTGAGCAAGCCTTTGAATCAGCATTTCAATATCCTTACCGGCAACTAGCATTAAATCAGCCATCTCATCAACAATAACCACTATGTAAGGCAGTTTTTCCATTTTCATTGTAACGGTTTCGTAAATAGGCTTACCTGTTTCAGGGTCAAAACCAGTTTGAATCGAACGCTCAATTATCCTATTCTCTTTAACCGCTTCTAAGATTTTTGCATTATAACCTGCGATATTCTTAACACCGATATTGCTCATCATTCTATAACGGTTTTCCATTTCCTTAACTGCCCATTTAAGAGCAACTACCGCTTTAGAAGGCTCGGTTACCACAGGAGTTAGCAAATGCGGTATTCCATCATAAGCCGATAATTCAAGCATTTTCGGATCAATCATGATAAAGCGACATTCTTCGGGAGTATAGCGGTATAAGAGCGACACAATCATCACATTAATACCGACGGATTTACCTGAGCCGGTGGTTCCTGCTACTAATAAATGAGGCATTTTAGCAAGATCGGCAACCAGCGGCTTACCTGCTAAATCTTTACCCAAGACTAACGGCAATAAAGTTGATTTGTCTTGGTATTCTGGGGTCTCTATAAGTTCTTTTAAACAAAAGAATTCACGCTGCTTATTAGGAAGCTCAATACCAAGTACATTTTTGCCGGGTATGACTGCTATCCTTGTTGATAAAGCAGATAGTGAGCGTGCTATATCGTCAGATAATCCTACTACCCTTGATGTTTTCGTACCTGCTGCCGGCTCAAATTCATATTGAGTTACCACCGGTCCTTGATTGATATTAATTATCTGCCCTTTAACTCCAAAATCATTCAGCACGGTTAATAACTCTTCAGCCTTTTGTTTAAGCTCTAAGGACGAAGCTCCTTTTACATGATGTTTTTCAGGATCACGTAATAACGAAATAGGCGGCAATTCTGCTATTTCGCTTTGAGATATTTTAGGGCTAACAGGTTTGCTAAAGAATTTTATAGGATTTGCAGGTACGGATCTCGCTTCTTCAGGAAATTTTACTTTTTCACTTACAGGCTTTTGGTAAGAAGAAGTTATATTTATCTTATCATTGTTTTTAGTAGGGAATAATCTTATCGACGACAATCGTGAAAATACATTATGTAAAAAAGATTGTATCCGATAGATTAAAAAATTCCCTAGCTTAATAATAAAATTACTTAAAGAAGTAAATTTAATTTCAAATAAAACAACTAATATAATAAAGGTAAAAAATATTAATAATAAGTATAGTTGATTTGTAAATCGCTCAAAAAAATTAGAAGCTATTATTCCGATAGCTCCACCTGCATTTGCCGGTATGAATTCTAGCTTAATCTTAGATAATAATGTGCTACTGCTAACGAGAGCAAGCAACATTACAAACATACGGATAAATGAGCCGCGATATCTTCCATACCAACAATTTCTCCCCCAAACAAAGCAAGCAAGCGGTATGATAAAAGCAGCCAACCCAAAAAATTGATATAAACAATCCGATAAATAAGAGCCAAAAATTCCTACTAAATTACTATGGTACTCTGTTGTGACCGAGTTAAACGACGGATCGTCTATATTATATGACGTGAGAACAATAACAATCCCAAGCCCGATTATCCCTAAGATAACCGCTTGTACCTTATTGTTTGAAAGAATTTTATTTATGTAATATAGCATAGTTTTAAATATTAAGCTAAATTATGAGTTTTATATCTTTTTCTATAATACTCTATAGGCTTTTCAATAAAGAAATAATTATTACTGTTATAAAAGTAACCAACGTATTAAGAAATGTCCCATTATCAGCCCAATATGAAATAGCAGGTAATATATTATACAATACAATTAAATGACAACAATATATTGGGTAGAGAGTAAAGCAATTAATTTGTCTAACTTATTATCTTTGGTTAAGTCAAATATTTTTCCTAAAGTATAGAGCAAATAAACAATAAAAAAGTAATTTTTTTAGTTGAGGCTCTATTGGGATAAACGGAAAAGTAATAATTATTAATATAATATATAAATAGAGTAATTGACTAAGCCAAGACTTTTTTTCGTTTATTTCTTGATTAGTATAAATATAAAATGCTTGACTACCAATTAAGAAAACTGCAAGTTCAGAAGGATGGATAAAATATAGATATTTTTCTTTTTTAGAATCCAAGGTGCCATT
Source organism: Rickettsia conorii str. Malish 7 (assembly GCF_000007025.1). Lineage (NCBI taxonomy): Bacteria > Pseudomonadati > Pseudomonadota > Alphaproteobacteria > Rickettsiales > Rickettsiaceae > Rickettsia > Rickettsia conorii. Next base: position 1,184,749 of record NC_003103.1, read on the forward strand.
AAATAAAAAGAAATTTCTAGCCCAATTGACCAACCAGGAGGTATCAACAAAAATTGATAAAGAGGAGGCGTGGCGTCAATAAAGTATTTTGTAAAATGTACTGTATTATTATTTCCAATAAACATTGTTACATCTTACAACAACATTGTTAGGTTTGCAAAAATTAAAAAAACCAGCCGGAAATGGAAGATGACACAGTTGCTTAAAAAAGAAAATTTTTGCTGCAAGAAGAAAGTAACTAAAATACAAAAGATATAAGTAGGATAAAGCCTTAAATATCTACGTTTCCAAAATTTTATTTTGCTTGTATAATTGCTCTGAATCATAGCCATATAAAAGCCGGAAATCATGAAAAAAGATTGTACTGCAATTGTTGTACCTATAAACTTAAGCAATGGATGAGAAGTTGAATGTGCAGCCACAACAGAAAGAGCAAATAATAACCTCACTACACCCATTATGTTAAATAATAATTATATTAGCAATTATATAATATCCAAAACCTACATCAAGTAACATAGCAGCACTTCTCACAATAATAGGATAAGTTATTTACATTAAAAGAGCCATTTTGTATTATGAAAATATATTTTTTTGAGGGAAAGGTAACCAAAATTCATGACCATAAAAATCCACACGGGAAAAGATTTCATAAAGATGCGAGCAGCAGGAAAATTAGCTGCAGAGACGCTCGATTTTATTACTGATCACGTAAAACCGAATGTCACTACTAATAGTTTAAATGGCCTTTGTCATAATTTTATTACTTCTCATAATGCCGTTCCTGCACCGTTAAATTACAAAGGCTTTCCGAAATCGATTTGTACTTCTATAAATCATGTGGTTTGTCACGGCATTCCAAACGATAAACCGTTAAAAAACGGTGATATAGTAAATATTGATGTTACGGTAATTTTAGACGGTTGGTACGGTGATACTAGCCGTATGTATTATGTCGGTGACGTAGCAATTAAGCCAAAGCGTCTTATTCAAGTAACTTATGATGCAATGATGAAAGGGATTGAAGTAGTTAGACCCGGTGCTAAACTCGGTGATATCGGACATGCTATTCAAAGCTATGCCGAGAAACATAATTATTCTGTGGTTAGAGATTATACGGGTCACGGTATCGGAAGAGTTTTTCATGACGAACCGTCAATATTAAATTACGGTCGCAGCGGCACAGGTCTAACGTTAGAAGAAGGGATGTTTTTCACCGTTGAACCTATGATAAATGCCGGTAATTATGACACTATATTAAGTAAACTAGATGGATGGACAGTTACTACACGTGATAAATCATTATCGGCTCAATTTGAGCATACTATAGGCGTGACTAAAGACGGTTTTGAAATATTTACGTTATCACCTAAAAAACTTGATTATCCTCCATACTAAACTGTAGGGTAAAACTTGATTTTGTTGTATGGCTATCTATGTCATTCCCGCGGGACATTTGTTGCGTGGATCAAAAAACGCACTCAGTGTCATCCCGTGGCTTGACCACGGGATCCAAAAAGCATTTAAAAAGACTAGATCCCGCGATCAAGTTAGCTAGGATCACATTAAAGATTACTGGATTCCCGCTTTTAGCTAGGAATGACATTAGCAACATTTTACTTATTTATAATTTGAATAAACATAAAAAATGTTAGAAAATAATTTGTTAGAATTTAGTAATGATGAAATAATAGATACGCCTCATTATATAGGTCACCGTAAAAGAGTAAAAGAACGCTTCGTTGCCGCCGGAGCAGAATATTTTTCTGATTACGAATTACTTGAAGTAATGTTATTTTCGGCTATCCCTCGTAAAGACATAAAACCTCTTGCTAAAAAATTACTTGATCATTTTGATATTACGGATTTAATTAACCTTGATAAGGAAAGGCTACTTAGTATTAAAGGCACCAATGAAAATTTATATATCAATTTTGCTCTACGTGAGCTGATAAATTAGAGTATTGAAACAAAAAATAATAAATAAAAATATTAATGCTTCTTGGAGTTCTTGGATTGATTATTTAAAAGTTAATATGGGCAATATGCGACTCGAACAATTTCGTATATTATTTTTGAATAAGAAAAATATTTTAATTGCTGATGAGGTTTTAAGTCAAGGAACTATAGACCAAGCTGCGGTATATCCACGTGAGATAATTAAACGAGCTTTATTTAACGAAGCAAGCAGCCTTATACTTGTGCATCATCATCCAAGCGGTAGCCCTGAACCTTCAAAAGCCAACATTCATATGACAAATAAGATAGTAGAGAAATGCCAAACCATAAATATTATAGTTTTAAATCTAATATGTTCCTATGAATATAAATAGCTACAGCACATTATTTATTTTTTCTTTTATATCCACCGCTATATTAACATATATATTAACTAAATATCTTCCTACTATCGGTTTAGTTGATATACCAAGTAACCGTCGTTCTCATGATAAGATAACACCGCGCGGCGGCGGTCTTGCTATTGTATTTGTTGTAATGATTGCTTTGAGCGGGTTTGAATATATAACGAGCAATAACTTTGTTAATTCAATAAAAATATTACCGTTATTATTGGCAATTGCTTCGATTTCCTTTTTAGATGACTTAAAAGCCGTACCTATTCTAATTCGTTTAATAGTCCACTTAATTTGTGCAGCTTTTGCTATTTTTCTTTTTTCGCAGCTAAACTCTGTACATATACTAATATATTCTATTTTAGTGATAGCTTTAAGCGGTTTTATTAATATATATAATTTTATGGACGGTATAGACGGTATGAGTTGTGTGGAATCTATCCATCTATCTAGCACTATGCTTATATTATGTTTTTTACAATTTCCGACTATTAATAATCCATATTTTATAACTAGTGTAAATGTTATTATTCTTGGTGGCTCTTGTGGTTTTTTAATATTTAATTGGCATCCGGCAAAAATATTTTTAGGAGACGTGGGAAGTATTAGTCTTGGATTCTTAACGGGTCTTTGTTTGCTCCTGCTGGCTCTTACAAGCACTAATTTATTTATAGCTTGTGCTATTGCTAGCTTATATTACATCACTGATGCAGTGCTAACCATATTAATTCGGCTACTCAATAAAGAAAAAATTTGGCAGCCTCATTTAAAACATTTTTTTCAAAAAGCAGTACAAAAAGGTAAATCTCATAAACAAGTAGTATCGATTATAGCAGTTTGTAATATATTTTTAATGATCATATCGGTTACATCTTTACATTTTCCCGTAATATCTATAATGCTTGCTTTAGCAGTCATAACTTTAACAGTGCAGAGTTTATTAAAATGAAGCTAATTAAAGAGGATATCGATAAAATAGTTAGACATATATTTGCTAAACAACATCCATTGCTGCCTGAAATCATGATTAACTGGAATAAAATAGTCGGGTTTAACTTCAGCACTAAAGCATTACCTTTAAAAATCACCACCTATACTTATAAAAAACAAAAGATTAATACGCTGTTTATACAAGCTGAAGATAATGCTACTGCAGCAGAATTACCTTATTATCAAGATATTATTCTAGAACGTATTAAAATTTATTTAGGCTTTGCAGCAATACATCAAATGAACGTAACGTTTTATAAAGGCAAAAAGAGTCTTTAGATTAAGAGTTTGTTGGCATGAATATCAATGCCATCTCTACTATAACTCCGCAAGCTTGTAGGTGTTGTTGCCTGGCTCAGTTTATGTCATTCCCGCTTCCGCGGGAATGACATCGTACGGGCTAACCATACAACAACTCTGCAACCGTAGGATCTAGGAAAAATAATAAAAATGCTGTAAATCAGAATTTTTTACTGGATTGCTTCATCAATTACTTCGTAATTTTCCTCGCAATGACAAAAAAGCTGAATCATGCGATAATACCTTGCAGTCGCTTAGCTCATGACGTCTCAGTATCCACGTAGGCAATACCAAGACATACAAACAAAAAAAGGAGTCTTTATTAAAGACTCCTTTTTCGTGTTAATAGCTTGTAAAAAGATTTAAGACTAATTACATATCAAATCTTAATCCTGCCATTAAGTTATGACCTTTATAATGGGTTCCACCAAATTTAACTTTATCCCCGTTAATAGTTTTGGTGGTATTTTTTGTTTTACCGTAATCTCTCCAGCTATAAACTAGTTCAGCTTTTACACCTTGTGCAACTTCAAATGAAGTTCCTAAAGATAATTGATAAGCAAAGTTAGTTTTGTTTTTAGTAGTACCGTTGAAAGTGTCAGTTACACCACCTTTAATATCTTTAGAGTGAATTTTTTCCTTTACAAAAGCAGCACCAACACCTGCACCTGCAAATACTTTAAACATGCTTAAATCGACGAAATCAACATAACCGTTAAGTAATACACTTACAATAGTAGGTTTATTTTTTACTGAGAAAGAATTACCGTCTGGATAAGTTTTTGATTTCTTTAAATGACTACTTGCTACCGTTCCAATTGTTAAATCGGTTCTTAGATTATCCATGATATAGTAACCCGCACCGATCTCACCTGTAAACCCTGTATTAGACTTTATATTAGACTTTATATTATTTAACTTAAAATCTGCTCCTTTAGGTTTTGTTTTGTTAAAAATCACACCGCCGGCATTAAGTTTTAAATACCATTGATTTTCCACAGATGATGACATCGATGAATTAGTAGATGAATCTACAGAAGAATTCATATCACAATCAGCAAATGAAAGACCAGAAGTTAAAAGTGCTGTGCTTGCAGCTGCTATTAAAAGTAATTTTTTCATATTGTTAAATTTTTCCTTTAAATTTTATTAGTTGTTAGTAAAAACGATATTAGATAATAATTTTACAATTTTTACCTAAATTCGATAAAAAATAGCTTTAAGTGACATTTCTGAGTTGTCATCTAATATCACTCCGTGGCTTAACCACCGGAATCCAGTCTTTTTTTTTTGTATTTCTAGATACCGTGGTTAAGCCACGGTATGATATTAGGTTATTACCTAAAACTATTAATATATTCTTGTTAATTATATATCAAATCTTATACCGGCTGTTAAGTTATGGCTTTGATAATGCATACCACCGGTTGGTACACTTGTTCCTTGGTAAATTACATTCTTACTTTTGGTTCTACCATCATCTATCCAGCTATAAGCTAGTTCTACTTTAACACCGTCGGCAATTTGTGCAGAAGTACCTAAAGTTAGCTTGTAAGAAATATTAGTTCTGTTTTTAGTGTTAGATGAAAGACCGGTTATCCCATTATATGTAATTTTTTCTTTAACTAATGCAGAACCAACACCGGCACCAGCAAAAACATCGAACATATCAAAATTAGTTAAATCTACATAACCGTTAATGAGTAAACGTGTAATAGTAGGTTTATGGCTTGCTGAAATATTAGTACGGGTAAAAGGTGCATTAGTCGCAGCTCCGGATTTCTTTAACTTACCACCGATTATAGTACCTAAAGTTAAATCGGCTCTAAAGTTTTCGGAAATATAATAACCGATACCTAAAGCAACTGGAACAGTTGTATTAGATTTTAATTTAACACCGGTTGCCTTATCTTTTTCTTCATTAAACATTGCTGCACCGGTATCTATTCTTAAATACCACTCATGATCCATGCCCTCAGCAAATGATACGCTAGAAGACAACATTGTTGCACTTGTAGCAGCTATTAAAAGTAACTTTTTCATGATTAGCACCTCAAATTAAATAATTAAACATTATTTTAATGGCATATATAACATATTATATTTTTTAATTCTATATTTAATCGGCAATTAGATTCATATAATAAAGCTTTTATTAAGTTTTGTGACAAAATAAACACATATAGTTAATTCATGTTATTTTAGGTTCTGTGAAGATTGCTAATTGATTTGTTATTTTGAGATATTTTTAAGCGAAAATTATAAGATTTTTGAAGGAATAGTTAATCCTATTTCAAAAAAATCTTATAATTTTCGCTTAAAAATATCTCAAAATAACAAATCAATTAGCAATCTTCACAGAACCTATATATTTATTAAACTTATCTTTCTCATCTTTAAATTTATCGGCATCAGGCAAAGCAGTTTTTTTTTTTGTAATATTTTTCCATCCTTTATTTTCTATAAAATCTTTTGCACGTTCTACCCATTCTATTAACCCCGGTGATTCAGGTTTAATAGCACCTATAGGACAATCAGGAACACAAACGCCGCAATCTATACATTCATCGGGGTTAATGACTAACATAAAATCATCTTCCCTTTCACCTTCATAAAAACAATCTACAGGACATACTTCAACACAATCGGTATATTTACATTTTACGCATTCATCGGTTACAACATAAGTCATTTTATTATCTGTTTTTGATTTTGTCGATTAATATAGCAGTTCTTAAAAGTAATACTAATAGAAAATATAATATAAAACTAATAAACATGATAATTAAAGGCTTTAGCATTGAAGAGTGAATAGTTGGACTCCCTAGCCTTAAAACACTAGCAGGCTGATGCAGACTATACCAAATATTTACCGAGAATTTTACTATCGGTATGTTAATCAGTCCGATAAGAGCAATAATAGAAGAAGGATTTTGTGCCTTTCTTATATTATCCGCACTATTCACTATAATAATATAGCTTAAATATAATAAAAATAATATGAGCATGGAGGTAAGTCTTGCATCCCAAACCCACCATGTCCCCCATATAGGTTTTCCCCATAAAGAACCTGTTACTAAACTAATCAAAGTAAAAGTAGCCCCAACATAACTAGAAGCTACGGCTAGCAAATAGCTAATAGTAGTTTTCCATACTAAATAGCTAAAGCTGCATACTGCCATGAAAACATAAACACCAAGAGCCATCCAAGAGGCAGGGACATGAACATACATAATGCGTACAAAATCACCTTGCTGATAATCTACCGGCGAAACTATGAGGGCTAAATAAAGACCTATAATCATCATTACGCAAGTAGATATAGCTAATATAGGTATTATAACCTTTGATAATTTATTAAAATAATAGGGGGTTAATAGTTTTAGCATGTTTTCTTACTTCTTTATGTCATTCTGTGGCTAGAAATAACAGTTCTTATCCTCTTAAAAAACTCTTTCATTAATAGCCCCGAATCTTCGGCAAGAATTCCGCTATATATTTCCGGTCTATGAAAACAAGCACTACTGTTAAAATATCGCAAATTACTTTCGACTACTCCGTGCTTGGAATCAGAAGCCCCATAAAATAAACGTTTTAACCTGCTATGAGCTATAGCTGCCGCACACATAGCACAAGGTTCTAAAGTAACGTAAATATCATAATCATTTAAATTTTTAGAAGATATAAGATTACATGCTTCATTAATAGCAATAATTTCAGCATGATAAAGAGCGTTATTTTTTTCTTCCGTATTGTTATGGGTACTAGCAATAATTTTCTGATGTAACCTATCTACAACTACCGCTCCGACCGGGACTTCATTTTTATCAAAAGCAATCTTTGCTTGTTTTAAAGCTTGCTCCATGAAAAAATTATTAAAATTAGCTTCTTTATCTAACAATATATTCACGGTACTTTACGTGTTCTTCGATTCCAAAAGGATCTTGGTGGATAATTATTTCAGCCTCCGGAAATTCCTGCAATATTTCAAAAGCAATCTCATCGCTAATTTTATGAGCATTATAAAGCGACATATTACCGTCCATTTCCAGATGGCACTGGATAAAAGCTTTTTGACCGGCATATCTAGTTTTCATTTCGTGCATACCTTTTGCCCCTAAATGGTTATTAACTATCGAGATAATTTTTTGTCTGTCTTGTTCGGGTAATTCATGATCTACTAAATTTTTAAATGCCTTTTTAAATAAAGAATAAGAAGAGTGAAATATATATAACGAAATAACTACACCAAATAATGGGTCAACAAACCAAAAATAATCACTTAAATTTATAGAGATAATTACTATAACATTAGTTAGTAAGTCCGTGAAATAATGAAGCTTATCGGCTTTTACTATTTCCGATCCTGTTTTTTTAATTACATAAGTTTGGTAAAACACTAAAATAATTGTTAAGAATATACATACATACATTACAGTAGTACCGTCGCTCATATTCTCCGGTTTTGTTTTTTCAAATAAAGATTTAACCGAAGAAAAGCCTACAAAAAAAGCTGAAGCAAAGAAAAATATCGATTGAGAAAAAATTGTTAAATCCTGCAGTTTTTCATACCCGAATCGATGATGATGATCCGGCGGTTGCAGGGCAAATCTTAAAGCTATTAGATTAATAAAGGAGGAAGTTATATCAAGCATTGAATCAATTAAAGAAGCAAGGATTGATTGCGAATCGGTAACAACCCAAGCATATAATTTTATACTTAAAATAATTAATGCCGTAGTAACCGATAAATAAGATGCCGATTTTATTAACTGATTACGGCTATTAGTATCCATGACAAATCTTTCCAATTTATTTATTTGTAGTTTAACAAAGAAAATATAAAATTCAATTATAATGAGGTTCTGTGAACAAAATTAAAAATAATATTTTAAAATACAAATAATTTAAATTTTGTTTACAGAATCTAGTTTTAGCTTTACAAAATTCTAAAAACCATATACTTATTAATTATATATTAATTTAGAGAGAATTATATGAAACTATTATCTAAAATTATGATTATAGCTCTTGCAACTTCTATGTTACAAGCCTGTAACGGTCCGGGCGGCATGAATAAACAAGGTACAGGAACACTTCTTGGCGGTGCTGGCGGCGCATTACTTGGTTCTCAATTCGGTAAGGGCAAAGGACAGCTTGTTGGAGTAGGTGTAGGTGCATTACTTGGAGCAGTTCTTGGTGGACAAATCGGTGCAGGTATGGATGAACAGGATAGAAGACTTGCAGAGCTTACCTCACAGAGAGCTTTAGAAACAGCTCCTAGTGGTAGTAACGTAGAATGGCGTAATCCGGATAACGGCAATTACGGTTACGTAACACCTAATAAAACTTATAGAAATAGCACTGGTCAATATTGCCGTGAGTACACTCAAACAGTTGTAATAGGCGGAAAACAACAAAAAGCATACGGTAATGCATGCCGCCAACCTGACGGACAATGGCAAGTTGTGAATTGATAGACAAAACGTCATTGCGAGGAAAATTACGAAGTAATTGCCGAAGCAATCTCAGGAATTTTATTATTTCATGAGATTGCCACGCAGCTTATGGCTGCTCGCAATGACGTTATAACAAAAGGAGCAACCTATGACTTTCATAATAACAAGTACGGCATTTAAACATAATGATCGCATTCCTGATAAATTTACTTGTAAAGGACAAAATGTTTCACCGCATCTAGAATGGAGTAATGCTCCTTCAGATACTAAATCTTTTGCACTTATAATGGATGATCCGGATGCACCGGTAGAAATAGCACCGCCACACGGTATATGGGATCATTGGGTAATATATAATATTTCTGCTTCTATTACTAAGCTTTCAGAAGGACAAATAGATAGTAGTATTAAAATTTTAAATAATAGCTGGCAAGAAAAAAAATACGGCGGTCCTTGTCCACCTGCCGGCAAACCTCATCGTTATTTTTTTAAACTATATGCCCTAAATGATTATCTTGAGCTTGATGAGAATGCTAGCAAGCCAGATTTAGTATTAGCCCTGCAAAAGCATTTACTTGCCGAGGCAGCACTAATCGGCATTTATTCTATTTAATGAATGCTATTTATTGCCCACTGTGTCATCCCGTGGCTTAACCATGGGATCTAGAAAAATAACTTAAAACATTAATAACTTTAGTATTTATTACTGGATCCCGTGGTCAAGCTACGGGATGACAGAAGTGAACTGACACATGCAAAAACCTATAATCGAGTTTCGTAACGTATCTAAAAAATTCGGTAATAAATTGCCGATAAATAACGTTAGTTTCACTGTCAAAAAAAATAATATCACTACTTTAATCGGACCTAACGGTGCAGGTAAAACTACCATAGTACGCTTAATGCTTGGACTTGAAAAACCTACAAGCGGCGAGATTATAATTGATCCCAAACTAAAAATTGGATATGTACCGCAGAAGTTCGGATTAACCCCTGATTTACCTATTACAGTAAAAAATTTTTTAGAGTTGTTAGCACCGAGTAATTTTAATAACAATATTAAAGAGATTAACTCATTTATTGATTTGGAACATATAAAAGATCAAGAAATTTCTAAGCTCTCAGGAGGGCAGTTTCAAAAGGTAGTTCTTGCATGTTCAATAGTTAATAATCCCGACTTAATTATTTTAGATGAACCGTTACAGTCTTTAGACGTAACAAGCCAACAAGAATTTTATCAGCTTATTAATTTGATTCGTAAAAAGCTCAATATTACGGTTTTTATGATTTCTCATGATTTATTTACCGTAATAAAAAACTCCGATCAAGTGATATGCTTAAACGGTCACATATGTTGCAGCGGAATACCAAATGAAATAACTCCTAACTCTGAATTCTCAAATGCACTTTCTGCTCTAGGCTTCTATACCCACCACCATGACCATAAGCATTAGAATTCTTGCATAACTTATTTGTCTCCAAAAGGATCTCTCCTTATTAGCTATGTTATGCAAGAATTCTATTATACTTGAATTGTATTCCACGCTCACCTAAGCTTGTTCTGTAGCATCACCTATCAACTCTACTTTTAATGCATTGTGATCCGTATTATCGAACTGAGTTAAATCATTTTCATTTGTATTACCTGATTCTTGTTGGCCTGTTATCACATTAAACAATTCTTTCGTAATGAGCCTGGCCTTAGATAAGCTTTTTACCTTATAACTATTTTCAATAAAGAGTTTCTGCTGACTTGGTTCCATTGCAAGTAATTCTTTCACACTAACACCGGCGTCAGTCAAACTTTTTATATTATCGTCATTTTCAACAAAGAATTCTTGTTTATTGTTTTCTATATTCGAAATTTGTGCAAAAGTAAAACCTATGTTAAGCAACGATATTTCCTCTTCTGTTAAATCTCGGTTAATTTGCTTACTTATTATAATTTGTTGTAGTAATTTACTATCAGTTTTTAGCTCTTCAATAGTAGAATATTGATTAACCTGGTTATTAGCATTTTTTCCTAAATTTAATTCTATTGTTGGTACTTCTCTTGTAATAGGATAAACATTCATCGCCATATATAAATCTTGCTCCATTGGTTTTGGATGAAGTATAGTGTTTATATCAAGTTTAGGAGTTTGTCCGCCACATCCTACATATAAATTTAATGCTTGTTTTTGTAATGCTTCTCTCAATTTATTTATTATAGGTACAAATAATAATTTATCTTCTTTCCCTAAATGCTCAAATGAATCTAGTACCATACATAGAAGTGGCTTTTTCATTCTTTTTTCCCTCTCCAGCAAGCCAAACATATGACTGAGCTCTTATATTTCCTTCATCATCCGTAATTATATAAAAACCGGCATTTGCTTTACTCATACCGTCTAAAATACATCTTTCGGAATCATGTCCTATAGATTGGCAAGAATTACTAAATTTACCAAGCATAAAACCTTTCATATCATCGGCAGGTAATTTAGGAAAATTATACTTTTTGCCTGTTACCTCTATATCAAAATTAATATCAGGCATAAATATTCTTTTATAAAGTTCAATGCTTTTTGAAAACTATTATTATCTAGTTTTCCTTTTAAAGAAAAATTAGCTAAATTTTTTGCATGTAATTTATTTTCTTCTGATAATTCTTCTTCGTTGTACTTATAAGATTCTTTAATTACTATTTCAGTTACTTGATTTACTAATTCTTTAAATCATTTTTAGTTATCTGCTGAAAATCATTTAATTTATTTTCTTTAAGAATTTTTTGAAATTTTTCAGTTTTTTCCAGTAAGTGTGCATTACTGAAAATATATAATGAGTCTCTTCCAGATTTATTTAAAATTTGAAAAAATTCTAATGTTTTGGAAGACAATGTTTGTGGTAAATTAAATTGAAAACTCAATTCTATTGTTTCTTTTGTATCATAATTAACAGTTTTTAAGTAACTTTTTATATCTTCTAAATTTCCAAAGTAAGTAGATACTTTTTTAGCCATTTCTAAAGAATTTAAACCGCCATTCTCCGTATATTAAGTCAGTGATTTTCGACAATATGGCAATATTCCTTACATAGTCTTTACTAATAAGATTTTTTTAAGGTGTGTATTTGTACTTAAATATTGCTTATGTATTTTTGCAAAAACATCATTAGTATTTAATTGATCAAAATTATTTTCTAATAATTCTTTTAATGTATCACTAGACTTTTTATTAAAGCCCTCTTTATATAATATATTTCAGCATCGTCTTGGTTTATTCCAGCTTTTTCTAAAGTCATGGGATTACTTTTAGCATTTTCTTCTAAGGTTGTTATGGCCTTTTCTAAATTAATTTTTTCTTTTGGATCACTAGCTTTCGCTAGTTTTTTGTTTAATTGTTCCAAGCGTTGCTTTGGATCTTATTTATCTATCCATTCTTCGGTAGTTAATAAATTATAAATTTTTTCAATATTATTAAATGTAACTTTCATTAATTTCTTCTTTTATAATTATTCTACAGAAAACCCATGATAATTTTTAGAAAATAGCAAGGATTAGATTAATTTTTCTTAACGAAATCAAGGGATGAGTGTTAAGGATAATTTAGAAATACATCAAATAGCAAATTATATAGAGTAACTTGCTATTTATATTAGATCACACCAAATATTGCTTTAAATATCTACCGGTATGGCTTTCCTCACAGGCAGCGATGTCGGCAGGGGTGCCACATACAACTATCTTACCACCTTTGTCGCCACCTTCAGGACCGACGTCAATAATATAATCTGCAGTTTTTATAACATCTAAATTATGCTCGATAACTAAAACGGTATTGCCCATATCAACAAGTTTATGTAACACTTTTAACAATTTATTAATATCGTCGATATGTAATCCCGTAGTCGGTTCATCAAGTATATAAAGCGTTTTACCGGTTGAACGTCTTGATAATTCTTTAGCAAGCTTAACGCGTTGTGCTTCACCACCTGAAAGAGTAGTAGCAGACTGACCGATTTTAATATAGCCTAGACCCACTTCATTTAAGGTAATTAATTTTTCATAGATTAACGGTATTTTTTCAAAAAACTGCATCGCATCTTCTACAGTCATCATCAAAATATCGGCAATAGATTTACCTTTATATTTTATTTCAAGCGTTTCTCTATTATATCTGTGACCGTTACAAATATCACACTTTACATATACGTCAGGTAGGAAATGCATCTCTATTTTTATTAGCCCATCACCTTGGCATGCTTCACATCTACCACCTTTAACGTTAAACGAAAATCTGCCTACTTTATACCCTCTAGCTTTTGATTCAGGTAACTCCACAAACCAATCCCTAATATGGGTAAAGGCACCTGTATAAGTCGCAGGGTTTGAACGAGGAGTTCTACCTATCGGAGATTGATTAATATCGATAATTTTATCAATATATTCAAGTCCTTTTAACTCTCTATATTTGCCAGGAAATACTTTGCTAGTTGGCTCTAAATGCTTTAGAGCCGCTTTATACAGAGTATGAATCATCAAGCTTGATTTACCGCTTCCCGATACTCCCGTTATAGCGGTAAAAGTACCAAGCGGAATTTTGATATCAACATTATCTAAATTGTTGGAAACCGCCCCAAGTAATTCAATTGCCCTATTATCATGCCCTACTCTTGTTTCAGACGGCACTTTGATTGTTTGACGACCACTTAGATACCTACCTGTGATACTTTCTTCAAAATTCTTTATTTCTTCAACATTTCCTTCCGCAATAACACGACCGCCGTGAATACCGGCTCCCGGTCCTATATCAATAATATGGTCTGCTTCATATATTGTTTCTTCATCATGCTCGACTACCAAAACGGTATTACCCAAATCTCTAAGCCTTTTTAGTGTCTCAATTAATCTTGTATTATCTCGTTGATGAAGACCAATAGACGGCTCATCAAGTACATATAAAACACCGCTCAGTCCTGAACCTATTTGAGATGCAAGACGAATACGCTGACTTTCCCCCCCCGATAAAGTACCTGCTTCTCGTGATAACGTTAGATAATCAAGCCCAACATTCATAAGAAATTTTAATCTCTCGGTAATTTCTTTGAGTATACGCTCAGCAATAAATAATTGCTTTTTATTTAATTTTTCTTCTAAGTGACTAAACCATTTTTGCAAGGCTGCAATACTCATACCTGCTACTTCGCCTATATGCAAATTTGCTATTTTAACGCATAATGCTTCGTCTTTTAATCTAAACCCTGAACAAGCAGTACATTTATGCTCTGACTTAAATTTAGCTAGTTCTTCTTTAATTAAAACCGATTCTATAGTACGGTCCTTTTCTTGCAAACTTGGTATTATACCGGCAAAAGGTTGTTTTATTATTTGCGTTTTAGAACCATCGTGAAATTCAAACTTTATTGCCTCTTCTCCTGAACCTTCAAATAAAATATCCTTAACATTTTGTGATAAACTTACAAAAGGTACTTCAATAGAAAATTTATAATGATCGGCAAGAGCCTTTAATGTCTCTAGGATAAATTTAGAAGCTGTACTACCCCAAGGCACTATTGCACCGTCTTTAATAGCAATTCTTTGATCCGGAACTATTAAATCTCTATCAAAGAAAAACTCCTTACCTATCCCTTCACATTTAGGACATGCTCCAAAAGGACTATTAAAAGAAAAGATTCGAGGCTCTATTTCAGTAAGCTGAAAACCCGATACCGGACAAGAATATTGCTCGGAAAAAGTAATACGCTGATTTTTTTCAAACTCGCTCTTAACTGCCGGCGGTAATTCTACAATTTCCAAATAAGTAATACCCTCGGCAAGATTTAACGAACTCTCTAAGCTATCTGCAAGTCTATTACCTAAACTTTCGTCTAGAACTATTCTATCAACGATCACTTCTATATTATGTTTCTTATTTTTATCAAGTTTCGGTAAATCATCAATTTCGCAAACTTCCCCGTTAACTATTAATTTCTGAAAGCCTTGCTTTTTCAAATCCATAATTTCACGCTTGAACTCACCCTTATGTCCTCTAACAATAGGAGCGAGTAAATATATTTTCGTACCCTTAGGTAGTTCGTTAATTATATCTACCATCTCGGAAACTGTTTGGCTATGTATCGGAAGACCGGTTGCCGGAGAGTAAGGAATACCCACCCTTGCATATAATAACCTAAGATAATCGTAAATTTCCGTTATAGTTCCAACCGTAGAACGTGGATTTTTGGAAGTAGTTTTTTGGTCAATTGCAATAGCAGGCGATAATCCGGAAATAGATTCTACATTAGGTTTATTTTGTAAATGTAAGAATTGCCTTGCATATGAAGATAAACTTTCAACATATCGCCTTTGACCTTCTGCATAAATAGTATCAAACGCTAAAGAAGACTTGCCTGAACCGCTAAGACCGGTGATAACAACAAATTTATTCCTTGGAATATTAACATTTATATTTTTTAGATTATGCTCTTTAGCACCGCGTACCTTAATATATTCTTGGTTCATAATCACTTCACTACAAAATTTTTGAGATATTTTTTAAAAAACCTGTAGTATTATAGGCTCTTTTATTTTATTATTGCAATAGTAATATTTTAAAGTAGGTAGTAATCTATGGCAGGTAGTTTAAATAAAGTAATATTAATAGGTAATGTAGGGCGTGATCCGGAAATGAGAACTACGGGCGAAGGAAAAAAAATCATTAATCTTTCCTTAGCAACAACCGAAACTTGGAAAGATCGAATTACCAGCGAACGAAAAGAACGAACTGAATGGCATAGAGTAGTGATATTTAGTGAAGGGTTAGTATCTGTTGTAGAACGCTATGTCACAAAAGGTAGCAAATTATATATTGAAGGTTCATTGCAAACCCGTAAGTGGAATGATAATTCAGGTCAAGAAAAATATACCACGGAAGTTGTGTTACAAAACTTTAATTCACAATTAATATTATTAGATAGTAAAAACTCTAATAATCATAATCAAGATTCAGGGCATAGCGAATATAAACATCCTGAAACTAAAAATCATTCCTTTGACCATAGCGACTTAGACGACGAAATACCGTTTTAATCAAAATTGTTATGAAAAATTTTATTTGGGCAATAATATTTTTAATACCAATATTTCTTTCAGGGTGTTCTACTACTCATGATGTAGCTAGAAGGGTAAAGCATTCGCAAGATATAGCAACTCAAAATAACTTTCAGATGAGGCTAGTAAACGGTGGTGATTTTACTCTTACGACTTATCAGCGTATTACCGACCGTAACCTACCTTTTGTATTCTATATTGAGGGAGATGGACATCTTGCGGATGGATCTGCTAATTCCGACAACCCTACTCCCGTTAATCCGATGCTCTTAAAGCTTGCTACAATGGATAAAAGACCGAATATTGTTTATATAGCAAGACCTTGCCAATATACTCCTTTAGAAATGAACTCAAAATGCATTAGCGATTATTGGTTAGATAAAAGAATGGGACAGGAAGTCGTAGATTCAATTAACAATGTCATAAATATTATCAATAACGGACAAAAATTTAGCTTAGTCGGCTTCTCCGGTGGCGGCGGGCTTACAATATTAATTGCCGCTCAAAATAGTAATGTTAAAGATATTATAACGATTGCCGGTAATTTAGATACTAAAAAGTTTGATAAATATCATAATTATCGTGGTTACTTAGTTAAATCCTTAAACCCGATAAATTATGCAAAACAGGTTAATAATATCCCTCAATTACATCTCTCCGGCATGGATGACAAAAGAGTCCCGCCTTTCATAGCAGCACTTTACGTAAAAACAAGTAACTCACCGTGTGTAAAAAAGCAAACTTTTCCTAATATTTCTCATGCAAAAGGTTGGGATAAAGTTTGGTCTAATATATTAGATATTCCTCTGATTTGTAATTAGGCATTAGGAAATATTATTAATTTATATTCAAGCACTTATCATGGCTTTTGCCCTTAATGTTATGCCGGCTGTACCAAATTGTTTTAGACATTTTCCAATCTTTAAACGCTTTACTTCCGTAACATTTACATATGCTGTATCAGCTGCTTGTATGTATGTTATTAGCTCTTTTGGCTTTCCTCATTTAATAAAAACCTTTAGCAACTGAGAAGTATTAATTATTATGATTCCAACAAGTATTGGATTTGGTATATTTCATTTTGAAAAATTGGAGAAAGAAAGTGGAAATTATCCGACAAAATCTTTTGCTCCTTCTCCGGTGATGTCTGCTTAATTGATAAATATTTATAGCAGGTTTCCTGTAATATCTCTTAGTTTAAGCATATTATTAGAGAATTACAGGAAATAATCAAAAGTTTTAATAATTAGTAATAATTATAATCTATAATATTGACGTTTCACTAAGCCTTGCAGCTTAAGACCGCCTTTAGCACACATCCATCGCAGTAACTCGTTAGCAGCGTTTGCATATTCACCTCTGTTTAGCTTTTGCTGCAATGTTGATGCTTGAAATGCCCCAGCCCCACAGTTGAAAATAAACGAGATTAAGGCGGCTTGTTGGTTTTCGGTTAATGGCACACCCTAGTGGACGATTATCGATACATTTACCAGCTTCGAGTAATTATTATTTATCTTTCTACAGATCCTCGCTTGCTTTTTTGCGATATATTCTTGGGAGTAGTAATAAGAAATGAGGAAGGGGAGATTTATGTTTGTTAATAGTAGTCCTTATGCGTTCTAGTGTTTGTTTAGTATTTTTATTAGCATGTGTTATAGCATCCATATAAAATACCTACTTCTTTCTGTTCTTTTTTGAAAGCTTCTTTATTTCCTATGTTAGCCAAAGCTTTAAAACTATGTTTTATAACTTGTCCAATATTTTTAAAAACATGCGAATTATCTTTTTTAGCTGTTTCTTTGCACAATATATCTAGATTCTCTAATTCTTTTTTGAGTTATTGAGAAATTGCTTTTTTGTTTTCAGGATTTTCCTTCCATTTTTCATAAGTATTAATAATCTTTTCTAATTTTTCTTTAAACTCTTTTTCGTTATTACTCGGTTTTAAATTAAGCATTACACCAGAATGGTCTGATGATAGTTCTGTGAGGGTATTAATAATCATTTCTTCTTTTAATCCATTATTAGCTCCATTAAGCAAATTTTCATATTTATGTCTAAATATGGAGCGATACTTGTGATATCATGATTATTAAATATTAGTTAACACAAAAGAAATTAAAGCTTTAATTAATAAACTTGAGAAATATTTTTAATATTTCGTTTTATAAGGTGATAAATTTACTATTTAGCAGAAAGAGAAAAGCTGCTTAGTTTAGAGACTTGGTGAAAGACAATTAATATTCAGTTAAACGGTCAAAAGCTTGATTTTATGCTGCATCTGCGGTTTGATACGTTTGTAGAAATACCGAGAAATGCAGAATGGCGCACCCTAAAGGATTCGAACCTCTGACCCACAGATTAGAAATCTGTTGCTCTATCCAGCTGAGCTAAGGGTGCTAAACATTTATGGTAAACATAATATCAGTTTAAGCAAAGTTTTTCAAGGATTCTTTTTTTATTAAAAATAATAAGCAAATATGATAAAAAATATTCATGGATAAATTCTACAATTACAATTCTTCTTCACATCAGGCTTTACTTAGTTTTAAAGTAAAGCCTAATTCTAAACAAAATCTAATTAGCAATTTTGTAATTATTAATAATATCCCATATCTAAAATTATCTATAAAAGCAATACCGGAACAAGGTAAAGCGAATGAAGAAATCATAAATTATTTAGCAAAAGAATGGAAATTATCACGTAGTAATATCGAAATTATTAAAGGTCATACTCATAGCTTAAAAACGATATTGATAAAAAATATTAATGAAGACTATTTAAATTTGATTATTAATTCCTATATTAAATAAGGTGCAGTTGTTGCTAGACTTCCAATGTCATTCCCGCATAGGCGGGAATCCAGTTTATATTTATTATTTTCTAGATTCCTGCTTCCGCAGGAATGACATAAGCAGTCATATGACGAAAAAATAATTTATTAACTGGAATAATTATGATACAAGAAAAAAAGAAATTTGATGCCGAGGTTGGCAAGATTTTAAATTTAATGATTCACTCTCTTTATAGTAATAAAGAGATTTTTATGAGGGAGTTAATTTCCAATGCTTCGGATGCTTGTGATAAATTACGTTATTTATCTCAAAGTAATAGTGAATTAGTAGCTGGCGATAGCAATTTTAAAATTACGGTTAAAGTCGATAAAGATCACAGACAAATCATTATCCGTGATAATGGCATCGGCATGAATAAAGACGATTTAATTGAAAATCTCGGTACTATTGCAAGATCGGGTACGGCAAATTTTCTTAAAAGCCTATCCGGTGATTCTAAAAAAGACAATATGCTAATCGGTCAATTTGGTGTTGGATTTTATTCAAGCTTTATGGTAGCCGATAAAGTGACTGTAACCTCAAGAAAAGCTGGGGAAGATAAAGTCCATATTTGGGAATCAGACGGGCTTGGTGAATATACTGTCTCAGATTCAGATAAAGAGTTCACAAGAGGCACGGAAATCGTTTTACATATCAAAAAGGAAGAAGATACATTCCTTGATCATTTTAGATTAAAACACATCGTTAAAAGCTATTCCGATCACATAGCAGTACCAATATATTTCTTTGATGAAGCTGGTAATAATGAAATCCAGCTTAATTCAGCTTCTGCATTATGGACAAGACCGAAATCGGAAATTACGGAAGAACAATATAAAGAATTCTACAAAAGTCTATCTTATGCCATTGATGACCCTTGGATAACTATGCATAATAAAAACGAGGGAGCTATAGAATTTACTAACCTACTTTTCATTCCATCAAGCAAAACATTTGATTTATTCCACCCTGATCGCAAAAGGCGAGTAAAATTATATATAAAAAGAGTATTTATATCTGATGAGAATATAGATTTAATCCCGTCATATTTAAGATTTTTACGAGGCGTGGTTGATTCAGAAGATTTACCACTAAATATTAGCCGTGAATCACTGCAGCATAATAGCGTGCTTGAGAAAATCAAAAATGCTATTACAAAAAGAGTGCTTGGTGAGCTTAGAAAAAAGAAAGAGGAATCACCTGAAGAATATAATAAGTTTTGGGCTAATTTCGGCGGTGCTTTAAAAGAGGGTTTATGTGAGGCTACTACCAACCATGAAAAATTATTAGAGGTATGCATATTCAGGAGTGCCTTGCATAATAAAATGATCAGCCTTGACGAATATATAGCGAATTTTAAAGAAGGGCAGAGTACTATATATTATTTAAGCGGTGATAACCCCGATAAATTACTTTCAAGCCCACAAATCGAAGGGTTGTTAAGTAAAAAAATCGATGTATTACTTTTTACCGATACAGTGGATGATTTTTGGGTAAATGTTAATAGCAAATATAAAGAACATGCTATTAAATCAGCGACAAGAAGCGATATCGATGTAGAGCAAACTACTTCACAATCTGAGGAGAAAAATACAGATAGTACAAAATCCAATGATGAATATAAATTGCTAACAGATTATTTTAAAGAGACACTAGGGGAGTTGGTAAAAGAAGTTAAGATCTCTAAAAAACTTACTTCAAGTCCTGCTTGTCTTGCCGTTAGCGACGCTGCTATGGATATTCGTATGGAGAGATTTTTGATTGAACAGAAACAAATAGCTAATGCCTCAGCTAAAAATCTAGAGTTAAACCCTAAAAATAAAATCATAGAGAAAATCTTTAACGACTTAAAAGCAAATAATAAAAATAATGAAGAATTGGTTAATCTAATATTTGATCAAGCCTGTATTTTAGAGGGTGAACCGGTTGCTGATACAGGTGCATTTTCAAAGAGATTAAACGATATTGTACAAAAAGCCATATTATAACTTTAAACTTTTTTAATTTTAATGTAGAATAGTTGCAAACGTGAGTTTGGAAGTATTGTTCTGTTCGATGTCATTCCCGCGTAGGCGGGAATCTAGAAAGAACATTCAAAATATCTGATTATAGAATTTTATAATTAATAAAATGGATTCCCGCCTACGCGGGAATGACATCGAGAAAATGTCTTATTACGATATTATATTTAGCAAACATATAGATAAGATCAAAAGCGAAGGAAGATATCGAGAATTTAAGGCCTTAAAAAGACAAGCCGATAATTTTCCTTTTGCAGAACACGCTAATAAACAAATAGTTATGTGGTGCATTAATGACTATTTGGGTATGAGTAAACATGCAAAAGTAATGCACGCTTCTATAGATGCCTTGCTAAAATACGGTGTTGGATCAGGTGGAACTCGCAATATCGGCGGTAATAATATTGCCATTCTTGAGCTTGAAAAAGAACTTGCAAATTTACACAAAAAGCAAGCAGCTTTAGTTTTTACATCCGGTTTTGTTGCAAATGATACAACGCTTGCAAGTCTTGCTAAAATCATGCCGGATATAGTATTTTTCTCCGATGAGCTAAATCATGCATCAATAATTGCAGGGATTACAAGTTCAAGAGCCGAGAAATATATATATAGACATTTAGACGTTAAGCATCTAGAAGAACTTTTACAATCAGTCGATATTAATAGACCGAAAATTGTTGTTTTTGAATCGGCTTACTCTATGGACGGTTTTTTCTCACCTATCAAAGATATAATCAACTTAGCCAAAAAATATAATGCTTTAACCTTTATCGATGAAGTTCATACGGTCGGTTTATACGGTAAACAGGGTGGCGGTATTGCCGAGCTTCTTAATTGTAGTGATCAAATCGATATTATTCAAGGGACACTTGCCAAAGCATATGGTACTATCGGCGGTTATATCACTAGCAACCATAATTTAGTCGATGCTATAAGACTAACCGCTCCAGGGTTTATTTTCACTACTTCATTGCCGCCGGTAATTTCTACCGCTGCAACGCATAGTATTAGACATCTTAAAGAATCGAATGAAGAACGAATAAAACATCAAGAAGTAGTTACAAAACTTAAAAATTCTTTTGAACGTTTTAATATACCTTATTTGAAAAATGAAAGTCATATAGTGCCGATAATTATTGGTGATCCGATTAAAACGGCGAAAGCCTCAAATATGCTCCTTAATGAATACGGTATTTACGTTCAACATATCAATTTTCCAACCGTACCGAGAGGTACGGAACGCCTCCGCATCATCCCAACCCCTGCCCATACCGACAAAATGATCAATGATTTATCTGTAGCTTTAGTGCAGATATTTGCCGAACTTGATATAGAATTATCTTCTGCTAAAGAACTGAACGAAGAAGTACGCTTAAATCTTATTGCTTAACACCATTGTGAGGAAAATTACTCAGTAATTGACTAAGCGGTCTAATAAAAAATGCTCTTAATGTCATTCCTGCGTGGCATTGTTGCGTGGATTGGTTTTCCGTCATTGCGAAAAGAATTACGTAGTAATTCGACGAAGCAATTCAGTAAAAAATTCTGTACATCAGAATTTTTTTAATTATTTTTTTGGATTGCCACGTCGCTTCGCGCCTAGCAATGACGATTTGGCCTCCACGCAACAACACTTTCAGTTATTTAGCTCATAACGATATCTATCTTTGGTTAACAATGCCACAAATCTTATACCCAATTTATTTACTTGCTTTTGCTCCTAAATCATCTAGTTTATTGCAATATACTCTAAAAAAGTAAGATATAACCCTTTAAATTCTTTTTAAAAAACAAAGGGTTACCCCATAAATACCTTATCTTTATATAATTTAAAAAATAGTTGTATTTTTATACCACTATAATATTAATTTTTTATTTCTATATAATTAATTTGTTTACTTTGAAGAATTTATAATTTATTTTTTCTGCAAAATTTCAATACAAAGATGTAATTATTGAGCTTTTAAAGTTAACTCAGATAAAGAACAAAAGAGCAATAACAAAAAAGAAAAAAGTACTTCTACAAAATCGACTACGGCTAGTCGCTTAGCTCATGACAATATCCATCTTTAATTTAGCAATGTCTAAAAAATAAAGTAATATGAATTTTAACTTAATATAATTACCGAATATGTCTTTTTTTGACCGCAAAACTGCAATTATTAAACTCTTAAAACTCATGCCGGCAAAGAGTTTACTGCTTCTAAAATAGCAACCTAGCTAGTTGATACTTATCCTGAAGAAGCAAAGAAAAAAGAGGAAGCAAGCAATGATAAACGATTACTTAATGCTAAAAGCAAAGTAAGAAAGAGAAAAATTATTATCATGATTTATAGAAATGAATTGAATAAGCTATTGAACGCTATACAACAAATAGAACCGAACATTAAGATAATAAAAAAAGGGCTTTTGACTAAATATTGTTATGTTAATAATACTAATAGAGCGGTTAATTATAATGAGGTATATTATAATAAAAAATTTGACCGTAAAAATGCAGTTATTGAGTTCCTTAAAGCTCATCCAGGGAAAGAATTTAGTAATGCTCAAATAGCCTACATGGATTGTTTAATACTTATCCTGATAAAACAAAACGAAAAGTACAAACACGCAACGGCAAACGATTACTTAGCACTAAGAATAAAGTAGCAGAAAAAAATTATCATAATGATTTATAGACACAAATTAAGGTGATTACGTACTATAACATCGAACCGAACATTAATACAATAAAAAAGGGAAATCGGGCTAAATATTGTTATATTAATAATACCGATAAGATATTTGATATATCCAAAATTATTAAAGCCCTTGAAAATTATAAGAAGCAGGAGCTTACTACTATGGAAATGGTTCAATTGCTGTTAAGTGCTAACGCGAAATAGTTAGTGATTGCAAAAATAGACGACTATATGCCAGCAAAGGTGAGTTCTGCGAAACTCACAGTTAGCAATGCCTAATCCTAATGGGATTTTACAAAAACTATTGCATATTGCAGCTCTTTAGTTTATTTTGATTAGCAAACTATATACAGAATTAATGGATTATTAAAATGGGAATTACCATATTAAAAAACGAAGGATTGGATTTTCATGCAAGAATTTCTACTCCTTTAAGTGAGATAGATGACGATATTCAAAAAGAATTACTTGATTTAACCAAAAAAGTTAAAATAGCAGGTTTTAGAGCCGGTAAAGTACCGGTTTCAATTGTTAAGAAAAAATACGGTACTTCCGTCAGGAATGATATAATAGAAAGAAGAATTAACAATTCAGTAAATCACGTTATTAAAGAGCATAATCTAAATATAATCGGTAGACCTAAAATTGAAGAATTACAAAACGAATCCGATAAAGCTTTAGAATTTACCGTAAAAATAGAGCTATTACCTAAAATTACTATTCCGGATTTAAAAAAAATCTCACTAGATCGTCCAAAATTAGAAGTAAACTCTAAAGATGTTGAAGAACAACTAGAAAAACTTGCTGCATTAACAAAAAATTATACTAAAGAAAGTAAAGCAAAAATAAAAGACGGCGATCAGGTTACTATTGATGCAATCGGGTACATCAAGGAGAAAGCTTTTGAGGACGGTAAATTAAATGATTTTAAGGTAATAATAGGTAGTAATGCGCTTATTCCCGGTTTTGAGAAACAATTAATAGGTTCTAAAACAGGTAGTAAAGTAGATGTTAATGTTACTTTTCCTGAAAATTACCATGCTAAAGATTTAGCAGGTAAGGATGCTCGTTTTGTAGTACAAATTAAAGCAGTACATACTGCAGAACCTACCGTTATCGATGACGAATTTGCTAAAAAATTCCAAAGTAATAGCCTTGAAGAATTGCGTACACATTTTACTAAACAAATAGAAAATGAGTCGGAAGAAGCTATTAATACTATAATGAAAATGAACTTATTTGATAAGTTAGAAAAATTGTTAGATTTTGATGTACCGGAATCTTTATTAGAGCAAGAAAAAAATATTCTAAAGTCCGGAACCGATAAAAATGAACAAGATGAATCATTATTGAAAGATAAATCCTCTAAAGAAATAACAGCATATTATAATAAATTAGCCCTACGCCGTGTGCGAATAGGCTTATTACTTGCTGAATATGCAAAATCTAAAAATTTGCAATTAGAGCCTGATGATTTAAGAAAAGTTATTATGCAACAAGCACGTAATTTTCCTGGGCAGGAAAATATGATATTTGATTTTTATAAAAATAATCCTAGAGCAATTGAAGGACTTAAAGGTCCTGCCTTAGAAGATAAAGCTGTACAATATATATTTAATCACGAAATAAAGCTTAAAGAAAAGAAATATACTAAGGAAGAGCTAGAGAAATATCTAGAAGCAGAAGAGCAACGTATTACTTTAATTTAAAGCTTATTCATTGTCATTGCCAGCGAACGTTAGTGAACGTGGCAATCTCAGGAATCCTCGTAATGACAATCCTCAGTATCCACGCAGGCAATACCTAGTAGTATTACTTCTGATTTTTTATAGTCTCTAAAGCAAGTTTAACTATTTTATTTACTCCAGCATTAGTGCAGGTAGAGATAGGAAAAATTTCTTTATTAGTAGCTTTCTGCAGCTTATTTATTTTTTCCTGTATTTCCTCATCTGTGAGAACATCGCATTTATTAAGACATATGGTTTCGATTTTATTTTTTAAATAATCGGAATATAATTCAAGCTCAAGACGTACCGTATTATAATCTGCAACTACATCATTACTAGAGCCATCTATTAAATGTATTAATACATTACATCTTTCTATATGCTTTAAGAATTTATCGCCAAGTCCGTGACCTTGATGAGCCCCCTCAATTAAACCAGGAATATCGGCTATGACAAACTCTTCGTCATCAACATATACCACTCCAAGATTTGGCACTAAAGTAGTAAAGGGATAATCGGCAATTTTAGGCTTGGCTGCCGTTACAACGGATAAAAAAGTAGATTTACCGGCATTTGGAAGCCCCACAAGCCCAACATCAGAGAGAAGTTTTAAACTTAAATGAATCCACATTTCTTCGGCAATTTCTCCTTCCGTACGCTTTCTTGGAGCTTGATTAACCGACGATTTGAAATGGCTGTTACCAAGACCACCACTTCCTCCTTTAATTATTTCAAAGCTTTGATCATCCACAGTGAAATCATAAAATAATATATTGCCGTCCTCGGAAAAGATTTGAGTACCGATCGGAACATCAAGAACTAATGATTTTCCTGATTTACCGCTTCTATTTGAATCTTTACCGTTTTCGCCGTTTTCTGCGGTAAAATGCTGTTTATATCGATAATTTACTAGCGTATTAAGATGGTGATTACTCCTGAAAATAACACTACCGCCACGTCCACCATCACCACCGTCCGGTCCGCCTCTGTCAATAAATTTCTCACGATGGAAACTAACACAACCATTGCCGCCGTTTCCACCTTTTATATATATTTTAACTTCATCAATAAAATGCATATGATTTATATTTTCAACGTCATTACAAGGCGCGAAGCGACGTGGAAATCTCATCAAATCTCTTGAGATTGCTACGCTCCTTGCAGTCGCTCGCAATGACGAAAATGTTTACCTCTCCCGAATACCCTTATACTCTCTATGTACATAACCGGTGTAAAGCTGTCTAGGTCTGCTGATTTTTTGTTCAGGGTCTTCGTGCATTTCTTTCCATTGTGCCATCCAGCCTACGGTTCTTGCTATTGCAAAAAGTACCGTGAACATTTGCGACGGTATACCCATAGCTTTATAGATAATACCCGAATAAAAATCAACATTTGGATATAATTTTCTCTCAATAAAATATTCATCTTTAAGAGCGATAGCTTCAAGTTCTATTGCTATTTGTAAGAACGGATTGTTGTCTAGCTGCCCGAGTTCCTTTAATACTTCTTTGCACGTTTCTTTAAGTACTGCGGCACGCGGGTCATAGTTTTTATATACACGATGACCAAAACCCATTAATCTAAATGGATCATTTTTATCCTTAGCTTTAGCTATATATTTAGGAATATACTCAGAACTACCGATTTCTTTAATCATATTTATTACCGCTTCATTAGCCCCGCCGTGAGCAGGTCCCCAAAGTGAGGCAATACCCGTGCTAATACAAGCAAAAGGGTTAGCTCCGGATGAGCCAGCAATTCGGACTGTTGAAGTAGAAGCATTCTGCTCATGATCGGCATGTAGGATAAATATCTTATTAAGAGCATTTTTTATTATTGGATTTACTGTATATTTCGTACAAGGCGTTGCAAACATCATATGCAGAAAATTTTCGGTAAAATCTAACGAATTATCAGGATAAATAAACGGTTGTCCTATAGAATATTTATAAGACATTGCAGCGATGGTAGGTATCTTAGCAATCATTCTAATAGCGGTAAGTTCGTAATCTGCTTCCTTAAAATTCAATAAATCAGGATAAAATGCCGAAAGAGAACCGACAGCCGCAAGCATAATAGCCATAGGATGAGAAGAGCTACAAAAGGTTTGAAATAAATAGTGTAATCTTTCATTCACTAATGAATGATGAGCAACCTGTTTAGTGAAATTATTATACTGCTCGCCACTTGGTAGTTCCCCATAAATCAGTAAATATGCCACTTCTAAAAAATCACTTTTCTCAGCTAAGTCTTTAATATCATATCCTCGATGCCGCAAGATTCCTTTATCACCGTCTATATAGGTGATAGTAGACTGACAAGAAGCAGTAGACATAAAACCCGGGTCGTAAGTAAAGCAATCGGCTTCCGCAGATACCCTACTTATATCGATTACATCCTCACCGATACTTGCTTTAAGTATAGGTAATTTAAATATTTTTCCTCTGATTTTTAATTCAGCAAATTCTGAATCATTATTATTTTCATTGGTCATATGGATATACCTTATTTTTATACATCAGTAAGTATAACCCTAATTTAATGAAATTAGAAATGCATTATGATTTATTAGGATTTAAAAATTTTCTTTGATATCTTGCTCAACTTGCAAGGTTAATGAAAATTAAAAACGCACATGCTTCTACTTTCAACTGCAAGCCTAAAGCGTTTAATAAAGACCCTATATTGTCGACACTTGGATTACCTTTGCTAGATAATATTATATATATATGTATGTATGTTGCCTATTTATATGAGCTTCTTTAGAGATTTTTGCAACCTCCTCTTGCTATAATGGCTTCTTTTAAAATAGCCATTATAGCTCATTATTATGATCTACGCAATATTGCTCTAACGCTTCATTAATATAATACCCTACTAATATTTCCTCATGTTGTAATTTTTCTTTTAAATAATCTGTAAACTTTCCATATAACACCCTCAATTTCGTTTATAAACTTCTTCTATTATTTCTAAGGCTTTTTTAATATCTTTGCCTTGAGTATCTTTATTACCTGCATTTAATAGCAGAATATCTGTTATAAAAATTGTATTTGTTTAGTGTTTTGCATATTAAGCTTAACTAGAGATGATTACATATATACGACTAATTGTCCAGTAGAAAATTATTTTGAAAAGTACGTGAAGCTGTTAGTACTAGATTAATGTACAAGTTATGCAAGAAGTCTATTATTGACTAAATACTCCTTAATCTTGAGTAAATCATACCAAGAGGTGCGTTTTTGCATAGGTTGGCGGAGTAAATAGGCAGGGTGGAAGATTGCCGTAGTTTGAATAGGAGCGGATAGATATTTATTGGTATAAAAATAATATTCTTGTCTAATTTTAGTAATACCCGAATTTTTTCCAAGTAAGCTAGTTGCAGCCGTGCTACCGACTAGAATAATTAGCTGCGGGTTAATAAGAGCAATATGCTTCTCGACAAAAGGTCTACAAATATCGACTTCTTCGAACGTCGGCTGTCTATTAGCAGGAGGACGCCAAAATACCGTATTAGTAATATAAGCGTTATTTTTTCGTGAAATTCCGATAGCATGTAGCATATTATCAAGTAAATTGCCACTTTCGCCGTAAAAAGGTATTCCTTTCAAATCTTCGGTACTTCCCGGGGCTTCACCTATTAACATAATTTTAGCTTCCAAATTACCGTCACCGAAAACCGTATTAGTAGCAAATTTCTTAAGTTCACAACCATTAAAATTTAGTAGAGATTCTTTTAGTTCTTCGATATTATTAGCTTTATCGGCAAGAGATCTTGCTAGGGTTATATTATCATGAACTTTATCATTCATATTGAATGCAGTTTCTTTTGTAGACATAAGTTTTACTTGTGGCTTTTCAGTTAGTTCAGTATTATTACGTACCTTTAATTGCGGTGGATGTTCATGGCAATAATATTCAACACCGATTGCACTTAACCATTTAAGCGTATTATTCATTATCTTAAAATAAAATATGTTAAAATATTCCGTACCACACGAACTAAATGGCATAAGGCTTGATAAAGCTCTATCATCGCTTCTTGAAAATGCTTCAAGGAATCAAATCCAAAAAGCTATTAAAGATTCGCAAGTACTAGTTAATGATGTAATTATTTCTGATCCTGATGTTTTGGTCAAGGAGAATGATATTATATTATTTTCTTTTAAAGAACCTGAAGAGCTAAAAATTGCAGCAGCAAATGTAGCACTTGATATAATATATGAAGACGATGATTTGATAGTAATTAACAAAGCTGCAGGTATGACGGTACACCCAGGAGCAGGGCATCATGACGATACGCTTGTTAATGCTTTATTACATCATACAAAAAACTTATCGGATATCGGCTCATCAGAAAGACCCGGGATAGTACATCGTTTAGATAAAGACACTACGGGCTTGATGGTAGTTGCTAAAAATAATAAAGCACATATGCTACTTGCAAATCAGATAGAACAAAGGCAGGTAATACGGAAATATAAAGTGTTAGTGTGGGGAGTAATAAATCCGCTAGAAGGAGTCATTAAGAATAATATAGGTCGCAGCCGAAGCGATCGCCAAAAAATGACCATATTAAAATATGGCGGCAAAGAAGCCGTTACACATTATAAGATTCTAGAATTATTTTATAAAGGTAGTATTAGTATGGTGGAGTGCAAGCTTAGTACGGGTAGAACTCACCAAATTAGAGTACAGCTAAGCCATTTAAAGCATTCGGTAGTCGGCGACCAAACTTACGGCAATAACGACCGAAAAATTGCTCATTCTCCCCCTGAACTAAAAGCAAAATTAATTGATTTTAAACGTCAAGCCCTGCATTCTTGGTATTTAAGTTTTACTCATCCGACTAGTAATGAGATTATGGAATTTTCCTGTGAGTTGCCAAGGGATATGGAAGAGATAATTAGTTTATAATTGACAAAATATTAATCCTTAATATTATATTAAAAATTAATATTTATTTATAAAATGAAAAAAGCTAATGCTAAATTAGAAGAAGCCTTATATTCTATGGAAGAGGGTATTTTAAACCTGAAAAACAAAAAGCGCGCTTAGAAAAGATTTTTACTTTTCTGCAAGATTTAAGTACCGCCACAGACAAAATTATTTCCTTAGATATAAAATTATAGAGATTGGCCAGAAGCAAAAGATTTTATTTTAAAATTAGGTAATAATTTATCTTTTAAACCGCAATCTATAAAAATTGCTAGTTCTTCCCAATATAGTACAGAACATGAAATTAAAATTTCTGAATTCGTTAATGAAATTCTTTCTCTAAGATTAAAAACAGGCATAGATATTAATAATAGTACGTATATTAATGATGCAAATTATAGGAAAGAACTTTTATTAAAAAAATTTTTAGAAGAATTTAAAAAAAATGATTTTAATGAGCAAGAAGAACAATTAAATAAATTTATAAAAGTTGCATGCAAAGAAGCAAAAGCACCTGATAATATAGACATGCAATATATGCAAGCTCTGCGGATTTTCTCCGAATTTGATTTCAGTAAAATAGATGAAAAATATTCTAATTTACAACATCTTTTTACAAAGCTATATAAAGCACAAGAAGTAAAATCAGAAATTTATCATTATGAAGTAGAAGATGATTTACATTTTTATATGGTAAAAGTTAATGGAGTAAATGTAACTACTTGGCAAAATTTCTCAAAGAAACAGGGGGAGTTTATAAACCAGTCCGGGAAAAAGAATATAGAAAAGCTTTTATGGGCCTAGATGCTTTTGACTCTAGCATAGAATATCATGACCAAGATTTAACAGATGTATATGTAGTTTTTACCTATAATAAAACATGGGAACAGAAAAGTAGTATTGATATACCATCGATAGAAATGATCATAACTATGGCAACTTCCAGAACGCAAATTTTATTTAAAGCTCCAATATATGACTATAATAATACTAAAAAACATTCTAGTCTTTCGCTTAAACTTCATAATTTTATTGCTAAATGTGCAGAGATTATTTATCCTAACAAAAAAGAATATATGATTACTGTTCCAACAAAAAATATAACTCATATTATTATTAAAGAATATGAGAAAAAACAAATTTTAGGTGAGAAGAAAGCTCCCATAAAATTTACCGAAGCAGGATATGGTGCTTTTTCTGACTTGGTTTTGTATGGGAAAAATGGTGAAGTACTAAATAAACTAACTGCTGACCAGATAAGAGGAGAGTTCGCTTGGTTTTGTACTAGTCCTTATTTATTAAAAAATCAACACGAACAAGAACCTTTAATCACTTATGATTTAGAAACATTAGCAAATCTTAGCTTTAAAAATAGCTATATAGATATTATTCAGAAATAATTGGTGATATAATAACATAAAACGGTTTATGAAAATAATTAAAATACCTAAAACCAAAAATTATCTTAAAATAGATATTATAACTCTGGAACCCGAATATTATAAGAATAAATTTGGTAATAATATATTTCGTGAATTTACTGAACTTAAAAAACGAGCACCACTAGGTAGTGTAGATGAGATTTTAGAAATGAAAAATTTTGGCAGAAAATAAAACTTTCCATGCAATGTTCTATAAAGCAAATTCTTAGTGACGCTACAGATAAATTAAATAAAATAGGTATTAGTTCGCCGCAATTAGAAGCACGAATTTTACTACAGCATGTTATAAATAAACCTATTGAGTATTTACTTATTAATCTTGATGAACAGTTAAATGAAGCCAAGATAGAAGCTTTTGAAAAACTGTTAGCAAGAAGATTAAAGCATGAACCGATAGTATATATTACAGGTGTTAAAGAATTTTACTCACGTGAATTTATTGTTAATAAACATGTATTAATTCCAAGAAGCGATACTGAAGTTTTGGTGGATGTTGTATTTCAATGTCATTCCCGCGAAAGCGGGAATCCAGAAAAAAAGCAACCGAATCCCTGCTTTCGCGGGAATGACATAAGCGAAAACTGCAATGACAAATTCTTAAATATCCTAGAACTTGGCACAGGTAGCGGCTGCATTGCTATCAGTCTATTATGTGAGTTACCGAATGCTAATGTAATTGCAACCGATATAAGTCTTGATGCTATAGACATTATCAAAAGTAATGCGGCAAAATATGAGGTAACGGATCGCATTCAGATTATTCACAGTAATTGGTTTGAGAATATTGAAACTCAGAAATTTGATTTTATCGTTAGCAACCCGCCATATATAGCTCACAGCGAAAAATCAGAGATGGCAATTGAAACAATCAATTATGAACCGTCTATTGCTTTATTTGCTGAAAAAGACGGACTGCAAGCTTACTTTCTCATCGCCGAAAATGCCAAACAATTCTTAAAACCAAACGGTAAGATTATATTAGAAATAGGGTTTAAACAGGAAGAAGCGGTAACCCAAATTTTCTTAGATCATGGTTATAATATTGAAAGTGTTTATAAGGATCTACAAGGTCACAGTAGGGTAATATTATTTTCTCCTATTAATCTCAATCGGTCATATGCAAGACGTATCGGTAAAAGCTTATCAGGAGTGCAAAAGAATTTATTAGATAACAAACTACCAAAATATTTATTTTCTAAAGAAAAGCTTGTAAATGAAAAACGTAAAGTATTTCTTGAGATAGGCTTTGGTATGGGTGAGCATTTCATTAATCAAGCTAAAATGAATCCTAATGCACTTTTTATTGGTATAGAGGTATATTTAAACGGAGTTGCAAATGTTTTAAAGCTTGCAGGCGAACAAAATATCACGAATTTTTTATTATTCCCTAATAATTTGGATTTAATATTAAATGAGATACCAAGTAATAGCCTTGATGGAATTTATATTTTATTTCCCGATCCATGGATAAAAAATAAGCAAAAAAAGAAACGTATTTTCAATAAAGAACGACTTAAGCTTTTACAAGATAAGCTAAAAGACAATGGTAATTTAGTATTTGCTTCCGATATCGAAAATTATTTTTATGAAGCAATAGAGTTAATACAGCAGAACGGTAATTTTGAAATTATAAATAAAAATGATTATTTAAAACCGCACGATAACTATGTAATTACCAAATATCATCAAAAAGCTATTAAGGCGAATAGAACGCCGAAATTTATGATTTTGCGGCACGTTTTAGGCGATCATTAATTGCAGCCCCTATATTCACTTGAGGTATAGGGCTAACTGCTATACCTCTTACATCATGAGATGCAGCATAATCGTCAAGTATTCTTAAATAAGCATAAAGATTTGCAGCGGCTTCTATAAAGTCACCTTTTACACTTAAGTTTAATGAAAATCTTCCTGTAAGATTGCTATTGCTAAAATTTAATCCGATTTCTTTATCCTCTAAATTTATAGCATTTAGCCTAACCGGTACTTTTGGTGAATAGTGTTTTGCAAGCATTCCCGAAGCTTTTATAGTACTTGTCTCTGATGCTTTTAAAACTTCTATCCCTAGTATTTCTCCTAAAATTTCAGCAGTTATAAACCCTTCTCTAAGAATAGTAGGAGTAACAGTTGTTGTATCAATTATCGTTGACTCTAGCCCATATTTAGATTGATAGATTTCAGGTGCTAAAATAAAAATTTCCTGATTATCCTTAAAATGTTTTGTGACATGCTCAGCGTTAGTCGGACTAATATAGTTTGAAGGGTTAGCACTTGGGGCAGCTATAGGTATGCCTGATTGTCTGATAAGCTCTAACGCTACAGGATAAGATGGTATCCGAAGTGCTATGGTATTTAGTCCTGCTGTTACGCTAGGAGCAATATTTGCATTCTCTTTTAAAGGGACAACTATAGATAATGGTCCAGACCAAAATTTTTCTGCTATTTTTGTAGCTAAATCGTCAAACTCCCCTATTTCCTTTGCTTGCTCTATGGAGGAGACATGCACGATAAGCGGATTGATAGCAGGACGCTCTTTGAACTGAAAAATCTTTAAACACGCCTCATTATTTGTGGCATCCGCACCAATCCCATAGACTGTTTCAGTCGGAAAAACAACCACTTTACCTGATTTTATAAATTGAACTGCTTTGTTTATCATAAGCGGTTAAACTTAGCTACTTTATCAAATAATTCACAAATATTCTGTAATAACGACAAACGATTTTGAGCGATCTTTGGATCAGAGTCATTAACGAGTACATTATCAAAAAAGCTAGTAATGGGAGTTAATAGAGACGATAATAAATTTAATGCTTTCTTATAATCTTTATCAGCTATACTATCTATAATTTGCGGAGAAATTTTTTGGATTACTTCAAATAATTCTTTTTCAGGTTGTGTACTAAAGAGACTCGCATCAACTAAGCCGGTAATTTTCTGATCACCAATTATATTGCTAGCTCGTTTGTAAGCATTTAATAATTGCTTGCCTGCGTCTTCTATTAAAAATTCTTTTAACGCATCAAGCTTAAAGTTTGTATCTACTAAATTTAAGTCAAGAACTGCATTAATTAACGCAATATCATAGTCATTTTTAAAGTAAAATTTTGCTCTTTCTTCAAAAAAAGATATTATTAAATTCTTATTTTCGTCAGATGAATCTTTATATAAGTTTATAGAAAAATTAATTAAATCATTAAAATTTAGCTCTAATTTATTTTCAAGTATTATTCTTATTATACCAAGAGCTTGACGTCTTAAGGCATATGGATCACCTGAGCCTGTTGGTGTTTCCCCTGCTATCATCAAACCTACTAAACTATCTAGCTTATCGGCTAAAGCAAGTAAAGCCGCATTTCCACTTGGTAAATTGTCGCTCAAACCTTGCGGTTTATAATGGTCTCTAATTGCAGCGGCTATTTCTGCATTTAGCCCTTCATGTTTTGCATAATAATAACCCATAATCCCCTGTAAATCAGGAAATTCCCCGACCATCTCAGAAACAAGATCACTTTTGCAAAGTCTAGCTGCTGTAATCAAATCCTTATTATTTGGAGCTATATAATTACAAATATCGGTTATGCGTTCAATTTTTTCTCTTAAATTACCAAGCTTTGCATGAAATGTTACAGCTTCTAATTGGCCTAATCTTGATTCTAAAGTTTTAGCTATATCCTGCTTACAAAAATATAAAGCATCCGAAAGACGTGCCGATAGAACTTTCTCGTTACCTTGAATAACTAGTTCAGCATTTGTAAATCTGCCATTACTGACAAAGAGAAAATATGGTGTGAAATTTCCTGTTTTATCAAATAAACAAAAATATTTCTGATGCGTACGCATCGAAGAAATAAGTACTTCTTTAGGTAACTCTAAAAATTTTTGCGGTATTTTTCCAAGCAGCACAACAGGAAATTCGCTAAGCCCTACTACTTCTTCTACTAAACGATTATCTTCTTTTATAATTAACTCATGAGAACTTGCTAGTTCCAGTAAACCGGTTTTAATTATTGCCTCTCTCTTTGCTCTTTCTAAAATAACATGATTTTCTAAAAGCTTATTTCTATAATCTTCAAAATCTGTTACTTCTAATTTTTTATTATCAGTAAGACGATGCCCATACGTAATATTATTAGCGGTTAAATGCCCAAATTGCATCGGTAATATTTCGCCGTCAAATATGCATAAAATATTTCGCAGAGGTCTAATCCATTTTATTTTGTAATCACCCCAAAACATCGATTTTGCCCAGCTATATTTATTAATAGCCTCTATAATAATCTCCGGCAAAATCTCTTTTATTTCTCTTTCTTCTGTTTTTTTGACAAAGAAATAATATAGCTGATTACTAATTAATTTAGTAGGAAGCTCTAATTTACTAACATTATGAGCTTTACAAAAGCCGTTAATAGCGGCTTCCGGAGCTTCTATGCTTGGTCCTTTAATTTCTTCCTCTTTTGGCAAAGTTATCTTTGGCAAATGGGTAGCATGCAGCGTTATCCTGCGAGGTCCCACGAATACTTGTACTTTTGCAAATATTTCGTTTTCTTCAAAAATTTTCGTGAATATATTTAAATAACCCTCTTCAGCATTTTTTTGCATAAAAGCCGGAATTTCTTCGCTAAATAGTTCTAATAATAACTCGCTCACTTGTTCATCTCCAACCATTTTGTACAACAAATTCTAGCTAAATGACGCACTCTTAAAACATACGAAGCACGCTCAGTGACGCTGATTACTCCAAGTGCATTTAGTTGATTAAATGCATGACTTGCCTTAAGGCATTCATCATAAGCCGGCATAGGTAAATTAGCTTT
Source organism: Rickettsia conorii str. Malish 7 (assembly GCF_000007025.1). Lineage (NCBI taxonomy): Bacteria > Pseudomonadati > Pseudomonadota > Alphaproteobacteria > Rickettsiales > Rickettsiaceae > Rickettsia > Rickettsia conorii. The sequence goes on from NC_003103.1 coordinate 1,221,403, forward strand.
GATTAATCTCTCACACTGGTCTTCGCTATCCTTGAAATGTCGCAGTAACATTTCACTATCGGCAAGCTCTAAATTATATTTTGAAAATTGCCCTTCAGCTTCGAAATCCACTTCACCGTATTTTAAAGCTTTTTCGCCTACTTGCCCGCTCCAATCAAGCTCTCTTACTTCATCAACACCTTGAATATATAAAGCAAGCCTCTCGAGTCCATAAGTGATTTCACCGGCAACGGGACGGCATTCAATACCACCGATTTGCTGCATATAAGTAAATTGCGATACTTCCATACCGTTACACCATACTTCCCAGCCAAGCCCGGCAGCACCTAAGGTTGGCGACTCCCAATCATCTTCAACAAATCTGATATCATGAATTTTTAAATCTATGCCTAAACATTCTAAGCTTTTAAGATATAACTCTTGAATATTATCTGGAGACGGCTTTAAGATAACTTGAAACTGATAATAATGCTGCATTCTATTAGGATGCATGCCATACCTGCTATCCCCTGGTCTTCTTGATGGCTGAACATATGCAACAGACCAAGGTTTAGTACCAAGGCAGCGAAGTACAGTTGCAGGGTGAAACGTACCGGCTCCAACATGGGCATCGTAAGGTTGCAATATTGCACAGCCATAATCCTGCCAATAATTTTGTAATGTCAGAATAATTTGCTGAAATGATAGTTTTTTCATAGGGTATTATTATTGGGAAAGAAAATTTTGATCAGTTAAAAGGATCAAATATTTTTATATTAAACATATTATAATGTTTAATATTTCTAGTAACTAGTATCATATTACTTTGTTTTGCCTGTGCAGCTATTAAAGCATCGATTGCATTTGTACTATCAATACTCATTAATTCACCCCACTCCTCACATATTTCTTTATCAATATTAAGAATTCTTTCATTATAATCTATTATTATTCTTTCTAACCATTTTTCTAATTTCAAACTTGCTATTTTATCTTTCTTTGCTAATTTTGATATTCCCTTTCTTATTTCGCCGATAGTAATACAACTCAAGTATAACTGGCTAGAATGAATAATTGAAAACCATGCTGCTACTTGAGAATTGGATTTTTTCTTTTGAATTTCAGATACAACATTAGTATCTAATAAATATTTCATAATTCAAAATCTCTAGCATATCCTTTTGCTCTCTGAATATCCAAATTATCTGTCTTAGGTATGCTCAATAAATATTCTTTGAAATCAGGTTTTTGTTTAGTAAGTTGTTTATAGTCTTTTATACTAATAATTACAACTGCTTCTTCACCCCTTTTTGTAATACATTGAGGGGTACCATGCATTGCAATATCAATAATATTACTTAACTTATTCTTTGCTTCGTGTAACTGCCATTTATTCATATAAAATCCTCATATAGCTAGATTGTCTAGATTATTATAATATAAATATGCAAAAAAATAAAATATTTTTTTATTAATTTGAGGTCTTAATAATACTCCTTGCCGATCTCGATTTTAGGACGATTGTTTGCTACTCGCCAATCGTTAGTATCACGGAAAGAATAAACACAGCCGCAAAATTCTTGTTTATAAAAGTGCTCTTCTTTTGCAATTTCGTACATTCTGCTAGCACCGCCATCTTTACGCCAATTATAAGTCCAATAGGTCACCCCTTCATAATGAGATGCCGCCCTAGTTCCTGATTCATTAATTTGGTTCATATCTTTCCATCTAGAAATACCAAGCGAGCTAGTTATAACTTTAAAGCCGTTCTCATAAGCATATAAAGCCGTACGCTCGAAACGCATATCAAAACACATTGTACAGCGTATACCTCTCTCAGGCTCAAGCTCCATCCCTTTAGCACGCCTAAACCAATTTTGTGGATCATAATCTGCATCGATAAATTCTATATTATGTTTCTCGGCAAATTTAATATTTTCGTTTTTACGAAGCTCATATTCTTTTTTAGGATGAATATTAGGATTATAGAAAAAAAGCATAAACTTAATGCCGGTATCGATCATTTTTTCCATTAAAGGGCCAACACAAGGAGCACAACAACAATGGAGTAAAACCTTGCTTTCACCGTTTGGTATTTCAAAAACTTCGCTCATATTAATTTACTAGATTCTTTTTATAGGTTTCTTTATAGAATTTTAGAATTATAGAAGATAACAAGGCAAGTGCAATTAAATAATATGCAATAGCATAATTGTCTCCGGTAACTTTCGTTAATATCATTGCTAACATTGGAGCAGTACCGCCAAATATAGCAGCTGCAAGGTTGTATGAAAGTGCAACACCGGTAAATCTTATGCTAGTCAGAAATATCTCTACTAAAACCGTTGGAATAGGCCCCATATAGATGCTAATAACTCCAGCAAATATTACTTGAGATATTATAGCTAAAGTAAAATTCATCGACCCTAAGGCTACAAAAATAGTATAGACTGATAAAATTAACAAGATAATCCCCAATATTAGTACAGGACGTCGCCCCACCTTATCCGAAACATACGCAGATATAGGAAATACTATCATTATTACGATTAATATTATACTACTAACAATTGTGCTTTGCTGATTAGTATAACCGAGTGTTTGCATAAAATTACCAATAAAAACCGTAGAAGTATAAAAAGAAGCAGTTACGGTAATATACAGACCAAGTGCGATAATTAGTTCTTTTGGGTATTTTGTTAATGTTTCTCGTAAAGGAAAACGTGCTCAACGCCTTGTTCCCTTAGCTTTTTTATAAATAGGACTTTCTGCTAGGTTTTTTCTAATATATAAACCTACGGAGCTAATAAATAAACCGGCAATAAAAGGTATCCTCCAACCCCATTCAAATAGAATATCGGCAGGCATAAAATAAGAAAAACCAGCTGCTGTACCAAGTCCAAGCAGCATACCGCCGCACATACTAACACATGAGCTACTCCCCGCAAGTCCTCGCTGCTCGAACGAAGCATGTTCTACAATATACGAAATACAACCGCTAAATTCCCCTCCTAAAGAAAAACCTTGTATGAGTCTGATAATAGTTAAAATAATAGGAGCGGCAATTCCAATAGTTTTATAACTACGTCTACCGAATCTATCACCTATATTACCGAAAATAATACCGCCGAGCGGTCGTACTACAAAGCCTGCAGCAAATACCGCAAAAGTTAACGTCTCTTGCATTTCTGGATCCGGAAAAATGCTGCCCTATAATATAAGCAAATTGCGCATATAATGCATAATCATACCATTCTAAAGCGTTGCCGATCATGCCGGATATTACTACTTTTCTCATTAAGTTATTTTATTGATTTAAAAAAGATACTAAGAATAATATTTTATATTCTCAAGTAAAAATAGCTTTGCTTGCGTTGATACCGTAGTCGTCATTGCGAGGAGCGTAGAGATGTGGCAATCTAGAAAAATAATTAAAAAAATTCTGATTTACAGAATTTTTACTGGATTGCTTCGTCGAATTACTGCGTAATTCTTTTCGCAATGAATATACCCTATCTATGTTTTTCATTAACCACTTTCTTAGTTAATTTAACATTGATTTGAGAAGGAGAAACTTTAATATTTTGTTTGATGTTTTTTGTTTTTTCTTGAGATAGAAGACTTTCTTTATCATTTTGTAATGTTTTCATAAACTTATCTATATTGCTTTGTTCTAGTTTTATTGCATTATCATTATTCAAAATTAATCCTCCAATTTTTTCACCAAGTTCAGGTGCATATCTGACGGCAAAAATTGATGCCGGTACAACTATGATAGAAAAAGCCGCTCCTGCAGTCGCAACACTGATTGCTCCGACTAATAAAGCACAAACAGCACCGGCGATTTTTCCAGTTGCTTGTTTAAATATATTACTTTTTTGTGTAAATACTAAAGACATCTCTAATATTTTATTAAATTCTTTCTTTATATAGATGGTTGCTTTATCAATATTATTATATTTCTTCATGGCATACATTACAGAAGCCTTAAATAATTTTTTGTGAGACTCCGCATAATTTATTATTTTATCAAAATTCTTCTCTTTTAAAAGAGTTTTAAATATATTTTTAATTTTTTCTTTTTCGGTACTATTTATTTCATCTCCAAAATAAACTTCTACAAGATTTTCTGCTATTATATCTTGTGATTGCTCTAAAATATTATTCTTATTTTGCTCATTTTCGTCTTCAGAAGTAATCATTATTGCAAATAACTCTAATGCTACGGAAAAATTATCATCGTTAATAACCCGCATACCTAAATAATTTTTGAGTCTAGAAATACATTTATTAATATATTTTTCAACCTCTGGTTTAGAATTAAGCCTTAGCGTATAATCTATAGCAAGCATATTTGCAATAGTAGAGCAAGTAGATTGCATAAGATTATTGACAAAATTATTAACAATATCTTTTTTAAATAAATTAGTATTTACGTTATTAAGTACTATTGCATTATTCATTTTGGTAATTTATTTTGAGGCTAATTCTCTGATATATAATATCAATTTAGCATAAATAAGATTAGGAGCATGATTTACTGAAAGTTTATATATATTCTTAGGTGTTAACACTTCTTCATTACGTACTCGTACAAAAGATATAAGAGTATTAGGAGGCATATAAGAATAAATTTCAGAGAATATTTTTAGAAAAGTCACAAAATCTGCACATGCATATTTTATATTTATGCTATAATTATTTACATGAATCGATTCACCTTCTCCTTCAATCGCCTGAACATTATTTTTAAAAAATACTGAATTTATAAATACATCTATAGGTTCTACTAAATCATATTTATTGCTTAAGCTTTTTATTTTAGGAATTAGTTCTTGATAATTTAAATAACTCACACTACTTGGCACGCTTAAATCTACATATTTTTTGTACGATTCTAATATTTCTTCTTTAGAGTTAATGACAGAATAAAGCTTTAAAACTTCCTCTGTTAGATTTTCTTGTAAAACTTGTTTATCAAGAATAGATTTACTGTATTCTTGCTGGAAAATTTTTATTATCCAAATAGTTAAGGAAATAAAGAAGAAATATATAATAAATTGAAAAAATATAAGATTCTTTAAATACATAATATATTTTTCAAACATTATTTTTACCTTGGGTTATTAGTGCCATTGCATGGTTTATGTCATTCCCGCCTACGCGGGAATGACATGGAATATTACGTTTTATTATCAACTATATTAACCGATAAAGGAATTACTACCTTACCGAATATATCAAGTATTTTATCCTTATATATAACATAATCTATCTGCAAATTAGATAATTTATTTTTTGCGTTTGTTATATGATCATCTAGCATCTTTAGAGATTCATCCACCGATAGATTATTAGTATAATATTTAAGTATTAACTTGATTATTAATTGTCTCTTAGAAACTAACAAAATATTATCTATATTTGTTAATTCCCATTTAATTTCTTCTAATTTAAAAGCCGGATTTAAAGTAATTATTAGACTTTTAAGTAAATCAAACGGCAGTGGTACCGGTGCTTCTAGTAATTTTTCTATTACATATAAATCAGCTAGGCTAGTAGTATTTTTAATATAAGGATATTTATATTTGATATCATCATATTCTTGATTTGTTGCATAATATTTTTCATTAATAGAGTTTATGTCTTTGTAATTTTGTTTTGTATTATATTTGATAATACCGACCACTAATATTAATATTATAAGTAATGCACTATATAATTTAAATGTCAGATCCTTTATAGTAACTAGTTTTTTTATTGATTTTAAATTATTATTATAAGCGGGAAAACTCTTATATTCTAGAAACAGTCTACTAATATTCGTATCTATAAATCTTTCTTTTTCTAGAGTTTGCTTATTTAGTATATTATCAACCGGTATAAAGATTACAGGGCGTTCTTCAAAGTTTGTTGATTCTAATAAAGATTTTAACTCTTCATCTACTATAAGAATTATACAGGCTCTTTGGTCAAGATTACTTATATAGTTTTTAAATAATATCAAACAATCATTAATTTCTTGTTCTATAATACCTTGAACATAGCCGGTTGTTTTATCAAATGGATACTCAAGATTTCTAATTGTTATTATATTATTTTTATGTTTGATAATAAATTTTATACCGCTAGCTTGTGATACATATACACAAATTTGAAAATAATCGTTATATTTATCATTTTCTATATTCTGCACTATTTTATTTATAATAACTTTTAGCTCTAACGTTAAAAAGTAAATTCCTTTTAAATCAAGAGATCTGTTATCTATAATGCATGAAATTATATCACTTAAAGGTGCTTCAAATGGACACGACATAATTAAAGTCGACCAAATTTCACTTGGGGTAGTAGTAATTTCGTAAACACAATGTGCTATAATGTCTTCTTTATTAAAATAACCTTCAATAAATTGTTCAATAGGATCAAGTTTAACTATTGACTGTAATATAGGTATTTGATCGTGCCGTGTTTTACATTCACTGCCGTCAAGTAAAAAATAAATATCGCTTTTTGGAAATTTACTAAAAAAGTTTTTATAAGGATTTAAGTCTATCTGTTCCCGAGTAGGGATAAATAATTTATCTAATAATTTATTATCGAGAAAAGTACTAAGAAATACACCTTTATTACCTAGTAACACCACAATCTTTTTTCTTTTGAAAGAAAATATTTTTAATTTTGTAGCAAATTGAACAAAATGTAATTTGATCGAATCAAAAATATTTTTCATAAATAAATTTATTTTAATCATAATTCAGTGTATTTTACTATACTGGACGTCATTTCTGCGTGGATACCCGAACCGTCATTGCGAACGACTGATAAGGCGCGTGGCAATCTCAGAACTTTGGCACGAGATTGCGTACGTACAATTACTACGTAATTTTCCTCGCCATGACGAAAAATGATCCTCTCCGGAATGACATAACATTAAATAATATATCTTACCATGACTAAATTTACCACCGAAGAAGTTAGAAGTAAATTTATAACTTACTTTAAAGCAAATAATCATACACATGTACCGGCCAGCTCGTTAATTCCACACAATGACCCTAGCTTAATGTTTGTTAATTCCGGAATGGTACAATTTAAAAATGTTTTTACCGGACAAGGAAAAAGACCTTATAACAAAGCGGTAACTAGTCAAAAGTCTCTTAGAGCCGGCGGCAAGCATAATGACCTTGAGAATGTCGGTTATACGGCAAGACATCATACCTTTTTTGAAATGCTAGGTAATTTTTCATTCGGTGACTATTTTAAAGAACAAGCCATATATTACGCTTGGAATTTATTGACTAAAGAATTTGAACTCCCAAAAGACAAGCTTTATGCAACAATTTATCATACTGATGACGAAGCAGCTGCTTATTGGAAAAAAATAGCAGGTTTTGGGGATGATCGCATCATAAAGATCAAAACAAACGATAATTTTTGGTCAATGGGTGATACTGGCCCTTGCGGTCCTTGTTCCGAAATTTTTTACGACCACGGTGAACAAATATATGGCGGACTTCCTGGTACTAAAGATGAAGACGGTGATAGATTTATCGAGATTTGGAATATGGTATTTATGCAATATGAACAAATCGATAAAGATACTAGCATAGAATTATCGCAAAAATCTATCGATACCGGTATGGGTCTTGAGCGTATGACGGCAGTATTACAGCATGTTAACAACAATTATGATATAGATTTATTTCAGGAAATAATTAATTTTACCGAAAATATAGTAAAAGTGAAAGTAGAGGGAGAAGCTAAATTTTCTTACCGAGTTATTGCCGACCACTTACGAGCAAGTAGCTTTTTAATAGCTGACGGCGTTATTCCTTCAAATGAGGGGCGTGGTTACGTACTTCGCCGCATTATGCGAAGATCCATGAGGCATGCTCATATGCTTGGGTCAAAAGAACCGTTAATGTATAAATTACTGCCAAAACTTGTTGATTTAATGGGGAATGTTTATCCTGAACTTAAAAGAGCAGAAAGCTTTATAAGCAGTATCTTAGAACAAGAAGAAATTAGATTTAAAGCCACATTAGAACGTGGTCTCAAACTTCTTACCGAAGAAACAGAAACACTAACAAAAGGTAATGAATTATCAGGAGAAGTAGCATTTAAACTATACGATACTTACGGATTTCCGCTTGATTTAACCGAAGATATTCTAAAAAACCGTGATATTGCCGTTGATCACAAAGGGTTTGAAGAGCAAATGCTTATGCAAAAAGCACGTGCTAGAAAATCTTGGCTTGGCTCCGGTGAATCAAAAACCGATCAGTTGTGGTTTGATATCAAAGAGCAACATGGTAGCACGGAGTTTTTAGGATATACACTTAATGAAGCAAAATGTAAAATAATTGCATTAATCAAAAATAATAATTTAGTTAATGATATAAAAGAAATAGATACACAATTCCTACTAATCAGCAACCAAACTCCTTTCTACGGTGAATCAGGCGGTCAAATAGGTGACATCGGAACGATATTTGCAAAAGATTCTGAAGTAGAAGTAATAGATACTTTAAAATATTTAGGTTCTATTATAATCCACAAATGTATTTTGAAAAAGGGGCAGATTAACGTAGGCGAGAATGCTAATTTTAGTATAGACATAAGATATAGGCAAAATTTAAGAATTCATCACTCAGCAACGCATATATTACATGCAGTACTGCATGAGGTACTTGGGAAACATGTTACTCAAAAAGGTTCGTTAGTCGCTCCGACTTATTTACGCTTTGATATTAGCCATTCTAAAGCTGTGACTAATGAAGAAATCACTTTAATCGAAGATAAGGTAAATGAGATTATTAGAGATAATCATGAAGTAACTACTACATTAATGGCAACTGAAGATGCAATTAAACAAGGAGCTATGGCACTGTTTGGCGAGAAATACGACTCTGAAGTAAGAGTAGTTAAGATGGGTGAGACTTCTTTAGAATTATGCGGCGGTACGCATGTCAGACGTACCGGTGACATCGGTTGCTTTAAAATCACAAGCGAAAGTGCTATAGCAGCAGGTGTTCGTAGAATTGAAGCAGTTTGCGGTGAATTCGTAATTACATTAATGAGAGAAAAGGATAGTTTACTTAAATCGATAGAAAGCAGTTTCAAAACTAATAAAAATGAACTTATTACTAAGGTTAATAATATCTTAGAGCGTAACAAGGAAGTTGAGAAAGAGTTAGAAAAAACTCTTTTAGCTAGTTTAGATTTAAGTATAGAGCAAATTGAAAAGCAATCTGCACAAATAACAGGAATAAAACTATTATATAAAAAAGTAGGAAATATAGACAATAAAATATTACGTCAAGCTGCCGAAAATTTAACAAAAAAAGTAGAAGATTTGATAATGGTATATATTGCCGAGGGAATTGGTAAATTATCTATTACGGTTGCGGTGAGTAAAGCTATAACAGACAAATACAATGCAGATATAATTGCAAAAAAACTTTCTTTATTCTTAGGTGGCAGCGGCGGAGGTGGACAAGCAAGCCTTGCTCAAGCCGGTGGAAATGATATAGGTAAGCTAACTAACATCCATGAAAAATTATACAGTTTATTGACAGTGTCGTAGTGTACTAATTTAGGACGTCATTACGAGTGTGCTTTGTAGATGGATACCCGGTTGTCATTGTGAGCAACCGTAGTACTTGCGTGGCAATCTCGTCAAATATCCTGAGATTGCTTCGTCAATTACTTCGTAATTTCCTCGCAATGACAAGGTGGTATCCACATAACAATGCCTATGCAGGGAGGCATTGTAATGACAAAATTTATGGTTGTTAATACGCTGTTTTCACAAAATAAAGACCGGAGGCGGGAGCAGTAGGACCAGCGGCTTTTCTATCTTTGGCTTCTAAAACATCTTTAATTTGTTCTGCCTGCCAAATATTTTTACCAACAAGTACTAAACTGCCGACAATATTACGTACCATATGATGCAAAAATGACGGGGCTGAAAGATATAATTTTATTTCTTCGTCTTCTTTAATAATATTAAGTTCAGTTAAAGTTTTTATCGGTGATTTTGATTGACATGAGCTAGCCCTAAATGAAGTAAAATCATGTTTGCCTAATAGATAGACAGCAGCTTGTTGCATAGCCGGAACATCTAAAGGTGCACTAATCCACCATGCTCTATTTAAATCAATTACCGATGGATAAGGTCTATTAATAATTCTATATATATAATAACGAGAAGTAGCCGAAAACCTAGCATGAAAATTATTGGGGGCTAATTCACAATTCCATACTCCTACGGCATACGGTCTTGCAAAATAGTTGATAGCTGTAATAATTTTGTGAGGTTCTAAATATTTTGAAAGATCAAAATGTGCTACTTGACCTATAGCATGAACACCGGCATCTGTCCTTCCTGACCCAAACAATATCACCTGTTCACCGGAAAATTTATAAATCGCTTCTTCTAATATCTGCTGTACCGACATTACTCCTGCTTGTCTTTGCCAACCTGCAAGATCCGTGCCTAAATATTCAATGGTAATTTTATATCGATACATAATAGCCCACTGTCATCCCGTGGCTTGACCACGGGATCTTGTATCACAGCCCGTGTCCTGAGATCCCAAATCACGGGATGATAGTATAAGTATTATCATGCTTCTAGTAAATCCGATGAATTACCGTCACCACGCTTTCCTCCGCTTCTAAAGCTATTAAGTTTTTTGGATCTAATAGGATGTTGTAACTTTCTTAAAGCTTTTGACTCGATTTGTCTTATACGTTCTCTAGTTACTTTAAATTGCTGCCCTACTTCTTCTAATGTATGGTCAGTATTCATACCTATACCGAAACGCATTCTAAGCACTCTTTCTTCACGAGGCGTAAGGGTTGCAAGTACTCTAGTGGTAACTTCTCGTAAATTTGACTGAATTGCCGCATCAATCGGTGCTACTGCATTCTTATCTTCGATAAAATCGCCTAATTGACCGCCGTCACTATCATCACCTACGGGATTCTCAAGACTTATAGGTTCTTTAGCTATTTTCATGACTTTACGCACTTTATCAAGCGGCATTGAAAGACGGTTAGCGATTTCCGTTGCTGTTGGTTCGTATCCGAGTTCATTAAGCATTTGTCTTGAAGTACGTAGTATCTTATTAATTGTTTCAATCATATGCACAGGAATACGTATAGTCCTTGCTTGATCGGCAATAGCTCTTGTTATAGCTTGTCTAATCCACCACGTAGCATAGGTAGAGAATTTATAACCACGGCGATATTCAAATTTATCCACCGCTTTCATAAGTCCTATATTACCTTCTTGAATTAAATCTAAAAACTGCAATCCTCTATTAGCGTATTTTTTAGCAATAGATATAACTAAACGTAAATTCGCTTCTATCATATCTTTTTTTGCTTGTAGCGTTTGTCTCTCGCTTTTTTGTATAGTATTCACTAGTTTTTTAAAATCATTAACTAAAAGACCGGTTTTAGATTCTATAACCGATAATTCAGCAATCATTTGATCTATATAATCCGATTCTTTAGTCATTAACTCTTTCCAAGCGACTTTTTTATTTTTCAGCATTTTTTCTTTCCATGCTGCATTGATAACCGATCCTATATATTCATCAAGGAAATTTTGGCGAGTTACTCCATATTTTTCAGCAAGTTTTAAAAAAGCTGTTTCTTTATTAATTAAATCACGATTTATTCCATACATCTTACCTAAAATTTCTTCCGTTCTTTTAGAATTAAAATGTATTTCCGAAACTTCATTTATTAATAATTCCAAATTATTATATTTTTTGCTATTTTGTAAAACCTTCGGCTCAAAAGATTTCTCATAACATTTTTTAGCTTCAATGAGTAGCTCTTCGCAGATAAAAGCAATCTTTTTCATACGCTCTATAATATTAGGTAATATCTGCGTTTCTACTCTAGACATAGATAAGTGATTATCCTCATGCTCTTCTCCTTCGGTCTCACTACTATTTTCTTCATCATTTTCGGGTGTTTCGTCATGTAACATGTTAGCTTCTAAATCTATCAGATCACGTAGTAACATTTTTTCATTAACTAAATCTTCATACCATACTATAAAACAACGCATAGCAATAGGGCTTCTACATAAGGAAGCAATCATTGTTTTATGTCCTTCCTCAATCCTTTTTGCTATTTCTACTTCATGTTCACGAGTTAAAAGATCGACTCCCCCCATATCCTTAAGATATAATCTTACAGGATCATCGGTAGTACCTATATTTTCTTCTTCTACCTCATCCTCAGGTTCATTATCAACATTGGTAGATAGCTTAAATTCTTCATCCATTCCGATATCAAGCTTAATTTCATCATCTTCATTAGATTCTAAAATATCTACTCCTGCATCGGAAAATTTTAATATAGCTTCCTCTAATTGTCTTATTGAAGGATTTTTATTAAGAGGAAGAGCGTTGTTTATATCATCATAAGTGACCGGTATCTTTTTAGATTTAGCTTTTTTAAGTAAACTATCTATTTTATCTAGATCATTGTCTATATTGCTATTGCTCATTAAATACCTATATGCTTTTTTCTTTTAAAAGAAGTTTGAAATAATTAAGTTATCGTGTGATTAATAAAAGATTCGTTTAAAACTTGCAGTTCATTTGCAATCTTCAGAATTTCTTTTTTATATAGTAAAACTTTTTCAAAGTCGTGATTGTCAGTACTGTTTATGGTAATAGCGTATTCTTGTTGTAAATTTATTAGATAATATTTCTTATGTAGCCACTGCCATAATAAATCCAGTCTGATATTATTTTTATTAAATGAGATATCTAAAAACAAATTATCCGTTTTTGATAATAATAAAAAAATATCAAAAAAGCTAGTTTTTTCCACAATTGCAGTAATTTCACTTGCTTCTACGTTATTATCTATAATCTCGTTTAAATACCAATTACGGAATTCTTCAAGCGATTTATTATTAAAATTTAAATTTAAGATGAAATCTCTAATATCTTTTTCTTCAAGTATTATAGGAAATTTAACCAACAAAGCACAAAAAGCGTGTTCTAGTATTTCAAGCTCCGAATAGCCGTGACTTGAAATTATAGGAGCCAAATTTGAGTTTTTAGTTGTAGCTTTCTTCTGCGTTGTAACTAAATTTTGCCATATTTGATCTTTAAAAAACCTGTAATAACTTACTTTTAAATCACTATCCGATATTTTGCTGCAATAATTTTTTAAATTTTTTTCTAAATTAGCTTTTTCTTCCGCAGTTTTAAAACTCTTGCCGCTATACTCAATATGCCAAATCATTTCTGATAAGCTTATTCTTTTATCTATAAGCTTTGCAAAAAAATCAGCACCGTTTTTATTTACTGCATCGTCGGGATCAAGTCCGCTTGGTAACCTAATAAAAGAAATTTTCTTTTCACTATTAATAAGCGGTAATGCTAAGTTAATAGTTCTTATACTAGCTTTTATGCCTGCATTATCTCCGTCAAGACATAATATAATTTCATCGCCAGCACGCCATAATTTATGTAAGTGATTCTCAGTAACACTAGTACCGAGACTCGCAACCGTTTCACTAAAACCTGCTTGATGTAGTGCTATAACATCAAAATAACCCTCTACTAAAATCGAATGATTTTTTTTATAGCTACTGCTTATCGCTTTATGCTCACCGTATAGAGTTTCACTTTTTTGAAATACTGTAGTTTCAGGTGAATTTAAGTATTTAGGCAGCCCCTCCCCTAGTACTCTACCGCCAAAGCCTACAATTTTATTGTAAATATTTCTAATTGGAATAGTAATACGGTTAGAAAATAAATTATATATTTCACCGTTTTCTCGCTTGCCGATTAGCCCTGCTTTACCAAGCTTTATAATATCTATATTTTTATCGTGAAAAAATTTTTCAAATTTATTATTCTTCGGGGCAAAACCTATTGAAAACTCTTTTACTGTTTCTTCGGTAATACCCCTTTCGTGTAGATAATGTAATATTTCAGGTGTTAATTGTGTCCTGAAAAACTTATTGGCGAGTTCTAAAATATTGAGAATTTCATCGGATTCTTCATAAAATTCTTTCTGTTTTGCAGTTAATTTCGGTATCTCTATACCGTAATCGATTGCAAGCTTTATAGCAGACTCATTATAAGATAAACCGCTAATATTAGAAGTAAATTTTATAACGTCACCGGCTGCTTTACAACCAAAACAATAGAAAAATCTCTTACTATTACTAACCGTAAAAGATGGGGTCTTTTCTTGATGGAAGGGACATAAACCTACATAGTTACCGGATTTTCTAGTTAAAGCTACTTTTTGCCGCACTACATCCGATATGTTAATACGGTTTCTTAAGAACTCATAAAATTCCGGTGCAACTCTCATTATATTACAATATGTAGGAAAGAATAGCTGTAGAAAGACAATAAGAAAGCGGTATAGACAAATTATCGTTAATTCTTAAATCTTTTGAATAAAATTCAGCTACTGTAGCCCCTATGCAGCTTATAATAATAATAATAAAACTTGTATTATATCCTAAATAGAAATACACTAATATACTTATAAAAATTGCAGAAGCTAAAAAGGTAATAGAACCGGCTATAGATTTACCGTTACCTAAGCTATTTCCTATTTTAACACCGACAAGAGCCGCTAAACAATCTGAAATAATTAAAATCAACCACGAACAAATCACTAAATTTTTAGGGAAAAGAAGAGCAGTTAAGAAAAAACCGATCATCATAAAGCTAACGCCGCTTAAAGCAAAAGAACCGTTATTTTCTTCAAGCCTTATAACTTTTGAAAAAAATCTAGTTACAAATTCGCTAATTGTTGCATTATTATGACGTGATACATCTAAATATAATGTAATAGCCGTTATTATAAATAATAATAACGTCATAGCGGTTCTTGGAATAAATAAATAAAGCAGCGGAAATATTATAGCCGATAGGTGGAAAATTTTACGCTTTTTCTCAAAGTCAAAATCTTTAATTTCCATAAGATTACTAATTTGTTGCTATTGTTATATGAGAAATAATGCCAACATCATTGCGAACAGTATTCGATTTCATTCCTGCTTTCGCAGGCATGACATAACAGAATCCGCTTAGACAAGGACCACTTGCAATGACGATATTTAGGCAATGCCAAATAATTAAAAAGGCTTATTTGACAAATTTCACTATTACAAATATACTTGCTGAAATCTATATTATTGAAAATAGTATACTAAAATTACTAAATCTATACAATATAATTATGAATACAAAATTTCCTATCACCGCTAAAGGTTTTGAAAAATTAGAACACGAGCTTAAACATTTAAAACATGTAGAACGTAAAAAAATTAGTGCAGATATAGCCGAAGCACGAGAACACGGCGATTTATCCGAGAATGCGGAATATGAAGCGGCACGTGAGAAACAAGCATTTATAGAAGGGCGTATTAAAGAGCTTGAAGATATGACGGCAAGAGCGGAAATTATTGATATTGGTAAATTATCGGGAGATAACATAAAATTCGGGGCTACGGTTACTTTGATCGACGACGATACTGAAGAAGAAGTAACATATATTATTGTAGGAGAATATGAAGCTGATATAACTAGAAAAAGAGTTTCAATCGCTTCTCCTATAGCAAAAGCTTTGATTGGAAAATCGGTAGGTGATTTTGTAGAAGTTACAACACCGAAAGGATCTAAATCATACGAAGTAGTTACCGTTGAATATAAAGAACTAGAACTTTAATTTGATTTTTTTGTCACTATAAACGTTAACCGTATGGCTTGTTATGTCATTTCCACCTACGCAGGAACGACATCGAGTAGGTTTTTCGATCCATGCAACACCCCCTGCTCCTTGCAATGACGATTTGGGTATCAACAACGCAGGTATGACATTATTAATTACTTCTTCTTAAACATCTCGAGCATTCTTTTTGTTACTATAAATCCGCCGAAGATATTTATAGAAGCAAGCAGCGTTGCAAAATACCCTAGTAGACCGGGAAACCCAAAAGCAGAGCTACTTGCAGCAATCATAGAACTAAGAACTATAATACCTGAAATAGCGTTAGTAATAGACATAAGCGGAGTATGGAGTGCAGGCGTTACTTTCCACACAACATAATAGCCCACAAAAGAAGCTAATACAAAAATAGTTATAGCAAATACTAGCGGATCTATAGTACTTGTGTTTGTTTGCCAACTAGTATCTATTACCAAATCTTTTAATTTATCTGATAATTCTTGGGTATTATGGGCAATTTCAGCAGCCTGTTTAGCCATCGTCGGTAATTGATTCATATATTTAATTTCTCACTCACAATTTTTCCGTCTTTAGTAATCAACATCTCACGTACTAACGCATCATCCATATTAAACTTACCGTCTTGCAATGCATAGGTTAGAAAATTATACAAATTCTTAGCATATAATTTTGAGCTGTCGGTAGCAATTTTAGTAGCAAGGTTTGATAAACCTATTATGGTAACGCCGTGCTTAGTAACGATCTTATCCGGTTCTGAATCTTCCACGTTCCCGCCTGTACTAGTCGCTATATCAACAATCACTGAGCCACGCTTCATAGATTCTAGCATTTTTTCCGTAACAAGCAGAGGTGCTTTTTTTCCCGGAATTTGTGCAGTAGTAATCACTATATCATATCCTTTAATAATTTTTGCTAAAAACTCTTCTTGTTTAGCTTTATAATCTTCCGAACTCTCGTGAGCATAGCCTGATTTATCTTGTAAATCCTCCTGTAATTCCGGTGAAACAAACTTAGCTCCTAAGCTTTCTACCTGCTCTTTGGTAGCAGCTCTTACATCATATCCTGCAACAATGCTACCAAGCCTTTTTGCCGTTGCAATAGCTTGAAGACCGGCAACACCGATACCAAGCACTAAAGTTTTACACGGTGAAATCGTCCCTGCTGCCGTCATCATCATAGGAAAAGCCCTTGTATAATGATAGCTTGCTTCAATTACCGCTCTATAGCCTACTAAGTTACTTTGAGAAGATAAAGCGTCCATATTTTGAGCTTTAGTAATTCTCGGCACAAACTCCATAGCAAAAGTCGTAAGGTTTTTTTTAGCTGCCGCTTTTATATATTCATGATTTAAATAAGGCGATAATAATCCTACAATAATTGCTCCTTTTTTTGCAAATTCAAGCTCACTATATTTATCCGTAACGGATGAAGGTTGCACCTTTAATATAATATCAGCATCAGAAATAATTTCGAGTGGTACCGAAGATATTTTAGCACCTAGAGCAACATATTCTTCATCAAGAAAACCGGCATGAAGCCCTATATCTTTTTCTACCATAACCGTATAGCCTTTTTTGACTAACAATCCTGCTACTTCAGGAGTTATTACGGCTCGTGTTTCATGCTTGGCTTTTTCTTTTAAAGCAACGATTTTCATAAATACTAATTATATTTTGCATTAACTGAATACATAAGGTATTTTAAACATAATTTAAAATATAAAACAACGAAAATGAAAAAAATATTTTTTCTAATCATTATTTATCTTTTTGTGAATTCAAGCTTAGCATTTGGGGCAGATGATAAAACAGCTATTTCGGAGCTAAAAACTTATCTACGTAAGATAAAATCGGTTGCGATAGATTTTACTCAAGAAGATTCGTACGGTAAAATAGTTAAAGGAAAATTACTGATCCATAAACCTTATAATTTTAGATGTAATTATTATCCTCCTTTCCCTTTAGTTATAATAGGTACTAAAAATTTCGTATCGATGTATGATTATGATATGGAGCAAGTAAGCCGTATTAATAGAAGCGAAAATACATTTAATTTTTTATTAGAAGATAATGAGCATCTTGACAAGGATTTTGTTTTTGAAGCGGTAATTAACGCAAGAAATATTTCTAAAATTACTATCTATCATACTCTAACGGAAAAACGTAGCGAAATTACTTTTAATAAAGCTACTCAACAAATTGAAGCATTAAAAATATTTGAAGATAATAATATAGTCACTATTACTTTTGATAAAATAGCTAAAGTACAAAAATTTTCCGATGATTTGTTTAAAATAAAAAACCCTGAAATATTCGGTCCTCCTAAAAGATTAACAAAATCGGAAATAGAAAAAAAATATATTGTTTCTTGAAAATAAACAGGTTATGTTAATTATGCTAGTAGTGGGCATTGTACCTGTTTAGTCGGTCAGGTCTGAAAGGAAGCAGCCAGAGTGGGATTCGATGGGTCATTACTAGCATTATTCTAATTTTGATTTCATTTCTACAGCAAGGCGGCTCGTTTTATGTCATTCCCGCGAAAGCAGGAATTCTCAGTAAAACATATACAAAATAAATTTTTTATAAAGTCTTATAACTATCGTGCTAGATATAAATTCATCAAATCAATATATTCCTTTTGCAAGGAAATATCGTCCTAGTAACTTTGCCGAGCTTCAGGGGCAAGAGGTATTAGTCAAAGTTTTAAGCTATACTATTTTAAACGATAGGCTCGCCGGAGGCTATCTTTTAACAGGTATTAGAGGAGTCGGTAAAACTACTTCCGCCCGAATTATTGCTAAAGCCGTCAACTGTTCTGCTTTAATTACCGAAAATACGACTATTAAAACATGCGAGCAATGTACGAATTGCATCAGCTTTAATAATCATAATCACCCTGATATAATCGAAATTGATGCGGCAAGTAAAACTAGCGTAGATGACATACGTAGAATTATAGAATCCGCCGAGTATAAGCCCCTACAAGGTAAGCATAAAATCTTCATTATTGATGAGGTGCATATGCTCTCTAAAGGGGCATTTAATGCACTTCTTAAGACACTGGAAGAACCACCACCTCATATAATATTTATCTTTGCAACGACGGAAGTACAAAAGATACCTGCAACTATTATCTCAAGATGTCAACGTTATGATTTAAGGCGGTTGAGTTTTGAAGAGATTTTTAAGCTACTTGAATATATAACTAAGCAAGAAAATTTAAAAACCGATATAGAAGCACTAAGAATTATAGCTTACAAATCGGAAGGGTCGGCACGTGATGCAGTCTCTATTTTAGATCAAGCAGCTAGTATGTCGGTGAAATCTGACAATATAATTAGTCCTCAAGTAATTAATCAAATGCTTGGGCTTGTCGATAGTTCGGTTATAATAGAATTTGTCGAATGTATTATCTACAGAGAGACGGAAAAAGCTATAAATTTAATAAATAAACTTTACGGTTCTTCGGTTAATCTTGAGATTTTTATAGAATCGGCATCAGATTTTATTGCTTATCTTAATAAAGTAAAAATGTTACCTAATTATAGTTTGCCTATATATGAATCATTTAATGATAGAACTAAAAACATATTAGATAAAACCAGCTTGCCGCACTTATCAATCTTATGGCAAATATATAATAAGGGAGTAGGGGAAATAAAAATTTCCTATAACCAACTAACAGAAACGGAAATGTTAGTTATAAAATCTATATATTCGACGTCACTACCCTTGCTTACAGATTTTGACGGTAATAATCAAAATTTAAATCAATCAATTAATCCGGAAATAAAAAAAAAATTTGAAATTGTAGATTTTCTTGAATATTTATATAAAAATAATGAGATAGATATATATTATTTCCTGCTCAATCATACGGAACTTAAAAATCTCAGTAATAATAGATTAGAGTTCGTAAGTCTTGAAGTTACAAGCAAAATAAAAAGACAAATAGACGATTTGTTAGCTGCTTTTACTAATGAAAAGTTTGAGATAGTAATAATAAAAGAGCAGAACAAGCAAACCTTAAAGAATCAGTTAATTGGTAAGATTGAAGCAAGTAACGATTTTGGTTTAATTAAAAAACATTTCCCAAATATAACAATTTCGGATATTTTACTTAAAAGCTAAAAATATATAGGATAGAATTATGGTAAATTTTAATCAGTTTTTAAAGCAAGCCCAATCAATGCAAAAGAAAATGCAAGAAGCTCAAGAGCAAATGGCAAATGCAAGATATACCGGTAAAGCCGGCGGCGGACTTGTTGAGGTTATTGCAACCGGTAAAGGCGAAGTTGAAAAGATTTCAATTGATGAATCTTTATTAAAAGCAGAAGAAAAAGAAATGCTTGAGGATTTAATTAAAGTTGCCTTTAATGATGCTCAACAAAAATGTGATGAAGATTCTCAAAATTCTTTATCAGGAGCTTTAAACGGTATGAGATTACCACCAGGCTTTAAAATGCCGTTTTAACACGGCTCTTATGTCATTCTTGCAAAGATCGTGTTGAGTGAATACAAGTCGTCATTGCACGCAAACGTTAGTGAGCGTGGCAATCTCAGGAATTCTTCCCATTGCTTCGTCAATTTACTATTGTAAATTTCCTCGCAATGACGGAAAAACTGCTCCACGCAACAACGTCTTTAGTCGCTTAGCTCATGACAATTTGGTATCCATATTTATTCACAAAATATCATCACAATAAGATGTATTATCCCCAACATCTCGTTAAGCTCTGTTTGCACTATCTCAGGCAAAACTTTAAGTTTCTCTTTTAATATTTGATATTCTTCATTGTTGTCATCATTATATATTTCTTTATATTTCAATAGCGTTTTATCCCTATTTTATCCTTAAGAGAAGGGGTAATCATATCGTTTAGTTTATCTAATTTTTCTTTTTGCTCTTCTGTTAGCTCTTTTTACCGGTTTCTAAAAAATTTTTCAAATTACAAGCATCTTGTAGATAAAGTTTAACAACATCAATATTATAATCTTATTATTGACAAGTTCTTTGATCTTCTTAATGTCTTCATTGTAAATAGCATTAAATAAATTGATTTCGCCATATTTAGATTTATACACAAAACCCCTTTTATTTAAAAAAGGCATGTTAGCACTTTTTGATATAAAGGCCAAGAAATAATTAATAATTTAACTATTTCTTAATAAAAAGGAAATTTGTAAAAAATAGAAATCTTTCCAAAGTAGTTTATAGAGAGGAATTTAAAGGATACACGGAAGCACTTGCCGCTGCAGCATATATAGACATACGTGAAAATTAGGGATTAGGATTGACGTACAAATTGCCTTTAGAAGCAAGTTATACAAGAAGTTTAATAATTCAAGATCAATAAATCCTTATCAATCCTGAAACCTTTGAAACGCTCAAGTAGCGACATACCAAGAAGTGAAATATCAAGGTCACCAAGACCTACATGTCCTTTGATGTTCTTAAATTCCTTACCGATTACTACACTATTTAAGGTTATAGGGGCGGCTTTATTTTCGCCGTTAGCTGTTAGATAAGTTCTAGTATATTTTAATTTAGTTAAGTCAAAGCCTAATTTTTGAGCATCTTCTTTAGTTAAAGCTATATCACTTGCCCCTGTATCTACCATAAATTTTATTTTAACGTTATTTACAAAAGCATTGATATAAAAATGCCCGTCTCTGTTACGGGCTATAATAATTTCTCCGACTTCAGTAGACCATTTATATGATGGAATTAAAGCAGACATTACTCTATGATAAGCGTAGTTCAGCTCAAACCTAAAAGCATAACCGGTTATTATAACTAAGAAAATTACTGCCCACATTGCTAATTGCAAACAAAATCTGCGTATTTCATTTTGGCTAATAGTACTGTAAATTATACTAAATAATATTAATAATGACGCACAAAAACTCCCTATATTTTGTGGTGCTTTAAAAAATTTTGGATAATGTTGATTGATATATTTGTATAATAAACCGGTTACAATTACGGTGCTACAAATGATAAAAATAAGTTTTATGAGTTTTTTATTCATATAATATACTACAAGTAAATAAAGAATAGGTATACGAAGTTCTATCTGAGTATATAAATTTTAATCTATATAATCAAACCAAAGTCCCAGCCCATTTTTAAGTGGAAAACTACCTTCTTGGTTCACTAGAATAATAATTCCAAGTTCTTCTGACGAAAGCCAATAAAAGAATTAATACCGTTAATTATATAGCCTGAGTGAAAAATTAAATCCTTATTTGAGCATCCTTTTACTTTAAGAATACGCCATCCAAGAGCATAATATGACTCAATCATTTTTTGATCAATAGGCCAAATCGGTTACCATTTAAATCCAAAAACATCTTTGTTTGATTTTACTATTTTACACATACGATCTAAAGTACTTTTAGCAATAAGATTCGGTTTATAACCAAAACTAAGTGTGAATATTTCAATCATTCCATCTATCGATGCAAAAATACCGACAGATGCAGGTACCGTCTTTGGGTAATAAGGCGGAAACGGCAGCAATGTTATTACCTCCTGTCCGTCTATTATTGCTTTAGAATGCGGATAAGCAAGTTGTACATTCGGCCCTAGCGGTAATATTTGTATATCTTGCGTTTTAAGCGTTGTACGCAAATTATCTATTGCAGCATTTAAACTTGATTTTTTACAATTTAAAGCTTCTTCAAGTAAACTAAAATATGTTACTATACTTATAGCATTGCCCGGGTTTACAACTAGCTTGTTGTTTTTTTAGCAACGTTGCTCAATTTCAATATTTCCTGAGAATTGATAACCTGTTGTATGGCTTAAAATATTATTAAGACTAATAGCATTTTTAGGTATGGTAATTTGAATTTTTCATCAAAATCTCAACTTTCTTGATCTACCATTAATGCAATTGCCGTTGCTGAAACAGCTTTTGAAACCGATGCTAAAGGAAATAAAGTTTTATCCATAAATAACTCCACTATTACCTTTCTGATTTCCAAACGTTGTTTTATAAATAACTTCACCTTTGTATAAAATTGCAATTGCTCCTCCTTGTAATTCAAGCTTTTTAGTTTTTGCGGTCATTATACTCATGTCTATGCCAAAACTGTACGATGTGATAATAGTAACATTATACTAAAAAATAGGATAAGCTTTTTATTCATATGGCGATATTATTTATTGATTCTATGTCATTCCTGCGAAAGCAGGAATCCAGCTTTCTAAACAAATTATATACTAATTAACCGCTATTGCCTTTTCTTTATCTTTTAGTAGCAAGCTCTAATAAATATTTGTTATCTAAAGCTTCAATAATTTGCTCATATAATTCAGCTGGAATTAGATAAGCAGTCGGTTTATTATGATTTAATACTCACCACTTGCCTTATCCAATAATGCAGTAGGGCTTTTTTTAAATTCTGATATACTAACTGCTAGATTTGCATAAATATGTTCCATTATTGACTCCAAGTAAACGAAGAAAGTTATACGAAGATCAACTTGGAAAAGAGCAAGGAGTCTACAAGACTAGGAGCGGAGCGTATCCTTAATACGTGGCTACCTGCGAACTTATTTAGACGACGTAGCCAGTTTTTTTAAGTTCATTGAGGATACCTATAATTAATACTAATTATAGGCTATCATTTTATCTTTATCAAGAAAATCACCTTAAATCGCCGATATTCTCTAAAAACAACCTAGCTCGATGCGATGCCGGTTTATTAAAAAAATCCTCGGCAGGTTGATTTGCTAAAATCTGTCCTTGATCCATAAAAATAACACGATCCGCTATTAATTTTGCAAACTTCAAATGGTGCGTAACCACTACCATGCTCATTTGATCTTTTAATAAATTTATATTCTCTATAACATCTTTAATATTTTCAGGATCGAGTGCCGAAGTCGGTTCATCAAATAACAAAATTTTCGGCTTCATCATTAAAGCCCTTGCTATTGCGGTGCGTTGCTTTTGCCCTCCTGATAGGCTTGCCGGATATGAGTCAAATTTTTGCGTTAGCTTAAATTTTGCAAGCAATTCCTTTGCCATAGAAATTGCCTGTTCTTTTGGCAAATTTAAAACATTTACCGGCGTATAGATTAGGTTTTCTCCTACCGTTAAATGCGGGAATAGATTAAAATTTTGAAAAACCATACCAACTTTTAAAAGAAGCTTTCTTCTATTTTTAAGCAGTAGCTTCTTCCCGTCTACCAAAAAAGTACCGCTACTTGGTTCTTCTAAATTATTTAAAATTCTAAGCAGAGTAGTTTTACCGCTTCCCGAAGGACCGATTATTACAGTAGTTTCCTTAGTAGTAAAACTTAAATCAATATTCTTAATTGCGTAATTCTTGCCATAACGCTTACAAACTTTTTCTAAAATAATCATAAACTAAACCGTAAATTTATAACCGTCATAAAGCGGCTTAACGTTATTTGGAAGCATTTTCGTAATCTCATGATAATCTATCGTGTGTCTCATATTGGTTAATAATATCTGCTCAGGTTTATATTTTTCACGCCATTCTAGAACTTTATCAAGCCCTGTATGATTCGGATTTGATTTATAATCCATACAATCTAATATCCATATTTTTATATCTTTTAAAAATTTATCTGATTCAGGAGGAAAATCGATTAAATCGGACGAATAAACGAAATCACCTATACGTAAGCCCAAGCTATCTATAGGACCGTGATGCTGTCTAAAAAATTGTATTTCGATAGTATTAATCTTAATTTTATCAAAAAAACTAACAGATTGAGTTGTGAACAGTCGCCCAAGCTTAAATAACTTATTGTTAAATAGATAATCAAATTTTGTATGGAGCTTTGCCGTACTATCGTGATCTGTATAGATTTCAAATGGCTTGCCTTGCATAAAAGTAAATACTCGTAAATCATCGATGCCGTTAACGTGATCGGAATGATAATGTGTTAATATAGCACAATCGAGCTTATTTATCTTTTCTCGTAATAGTTGATTTCTAATATCAAAACCGAAATCAACTAATATTTGACTATTTTCATCGTTAATATATATTGCTGATCTAGTCCTTTTATTGTACTTTGAAGGAGATGTGCAAGTACTACAATCGCACCCGATCACCGGTACGCCTATAGATGCTCCACACCCAAGTATTGTTACTTGTAACATAAATATTTAAAATAATGTTTGAAGTTTTTTATAATTTTTGCGGCTTAAATCAAGAAATATTCTTATTTTTGAATAAAATTACTAATATCGGCTTTATACCTTATTTTTTTAAAATAATTTCGTTTTGTTTTAATATCGCTAATTTCGCTTTAATATATATTTTATACTGTATATATTTTTATATTCAATTAAAGAAAACCAAAAATGATAAGAAGCGGCAAAATAAATTCTGGCACAATTATAATAAGTTAGTTGAAATCGGTATAATATACGGGGTATTCGGTTTAATTTTTACCGCTCTTAAATTTTCAGTTAATTTCCCTCGCCCTTATTGCAGTCTTCCTGTAGATAGTTTCATGACCATAATAAATACTGCAAACGAAAGATGCTTTTCAAGCTTTCCAAGCAGCCACGCAGCTTTTAGCGTGTTAGTAACGTATTTTGCTTGGAATTATATAAAATTACCATTAAAAATCTTAATGATTTGTGTTATTATGTTCGTATCTTTATCTCGCATAAGCCTTGCTATGCATTACCCAAGTGATATAATCTACGGCATTATTATTACATTTATAACAATACTGATAGGTAAGTTAATTTATCGCATCTTTGCAAATCATATAATAAGAAAGATCGGGGATTTTCTATTAATGAGGCAGTAATTAAGAAAAAACATATAAAAAACTTGTTTTTTAATCTTGAAAGTTTTTAATATGCACGCTACAATGTAGCTACATTATTGAAAGAAGATTTTTATGTCTGCTGATTCTATTGTGCGAGCCCGTATTAATGAAGACGTGAAAGAAGAAGCAGCTTTAGTGCTTGCTGCTATGGGACTTACTTTATCTGATGCTGTTCGTATGCTGTTATTTCGTGTTGCTCGTGAAAAAGCATTGCCGTTTGAGCCACTTATCCCAAATGATGAAACAATTAAAGCTATGAAAGCTGCAAGAAGCGGCAAATTAGTTCATGTTGGTAATATCAATAATTTGTTATCTGATTTAAATGAGAACAATTAAACGTACTGCACAGTTTAAACGTGGAATAAATTTGGATGATATTTTACTGAAAGCAGTTAGATACTTAGTTGCTGATATAACATGACCTATACATATGAGAGATCATGCCTTTATAGGTAATTGGAAAGATTGTAGAGATTGTCATATTAAACCGGATTTAGTATTAATTTATAGAAAACCCGATGCTGACACATTGGAGTTAATAAAATTAGGTTCACACAGTACACTTGGTTTTTAATTATTTTGAAATGAACCGGGAACGAGTTCGCCCAAAAACCATCTAACCATCCATAGTACTGGACAGTTTTTGAAAAGCGTTTGATGTCGCTCCTAGCTAAAAACGAGAATGACATCAAAAAACAAACAAACATTATGCTACTATACCGAAAATACTTTATAAAAAATATCTTACCGCTGCTTATAGTCGTTACTTTTTCAGTGACTAGTATAGTATGGATAACGCAAATATTAAAACTTTTATATTTATTTGATAAAGGTATAAAAGTTATGGACTTCTTCAGTTTAATAGTTTTAGTACTTCCTACTTTATTATTTATTCTGTTACCGGTAATAATGGTTATTACCGTGATCTATATCTATAATAATTTAAAAGTCGAGCGACAATTAATTATATTACAAGCTTCAGGAGTTAATAATGTACAGCTAGCACTGCCTGCTTTATATGTCGCATTAATAGTTATGCTACTTGCTTATTATATATCTTCTAACATCCTGCCGTTATCTCATATAAACTTAAAATCACGTTTAAACTTTATAAAGAATAATTATATCTCAAGTATGATTGAAGAGAAAACTTTTAATAAAGTAACGAAAGATATCACTGTTTTTATAGATAAAAAATCAGCAGGAAATATTATGAACGGCGTAATAATATTTGATAATCGCAACGCTGATAACCCATCAGTAGTATTTGCGGGTTCAGGTACTCTTAATATATATGATAATAGCCCGATTTTTGAACTTAATAAAGGCATAAGACAAGAATATGACGTAAACGGTAATTTAACTCAGTTAACTTTCGATTCTTTAATGATAAAACTGCAAAATGATAATCCTTTAGTATCGCAAAGAACTAAACATAATAAAGAAGCAAACGAATATTATATAAGCGAATTACTTGCCCCTCCTCATGATTTAGCTATTACTAAAAAAATTAAATTAATTGCTGAAGCACATCAAAGAATAATTTGGCCTTTATACAATTTTGTATTACCTTTTGTAGCACTTGCAGTTTTTTTGAGATATCCTTATAGCAAAAAAACAACTTTTATGCCGGTATTATTTTCTGCCTTAACAGTATTGCTAGTTACTTCAATTCATTTTATATTACAAAATTTTGCTTCAAAAAATCTAGATTTTATTTTTGCTTGTTATTTCAATTTGGTTATTGCTTTAACGATCGGATTATATTTATTTGTACGTAAAAGAATATAAATTTATTAGACTACTTTATTCCAAGCTCCACGAGGATTTTGAGTAAAACAATCTATTTTGTTTTCCTGTCCGGTAAATTTATTTATTTTAACTGTTAATTCTTTTAAATCTTCCGGTAAATCAGTTATTATAATTATCCTTTTGAAAACTCTTATATACTCTTTTGCTTGTAAAATTTTTCCTATATCTGTAGGCGAAATAATAACAAGCACACTAGCATTATTAGGATTTTGTAACTCATCAGTAATATAAATCGGCTGTTTTTCAGGCTGCGGGTCAAGTTTACTACCGTGAGGTATAAATTGCTTACGTGAATAAGTCCAAAGATTTTTATTGAGCATTTCTTGTTGATCTGCATCTGCAGTTAATATCACGCTTTTAAGATCAGAGTGATAGCATTTTTCTATCAGAAGCAATATCGATTTTAGAAGCAATTCATCGCTTGTTTGATAAATACTAAATTGCTGCATAAAAATTTTATGTTATTTTTTATGAGAAAATTTAAGTGGTACGGATGAAGGGACTTGAACCCCCACGCCTCACGGCACAAGAACCTAAATCTTGCATGTCTACCAGTTCCATCACATCCGCGTATGGTAATGCCATTCCTGTAAAAGGGTGGCCTTGTTGCATGGGTTCTATGTCATTCCTGCCTCTGCGGGAATGACATCAAAGTATTTCCATCAAAAAGTTATAATACACATCATATAATTTTTGTAAATCGCTAATTTTTGTGTATTCGTTTATTTTATGTGCCGTTTCGGATAATAAACCAAACTCTACTAACGGACAATAATTTTTGACGAATCTTGCATCCGACGTACCGCCGCTTGTAGAGAATTCAGGCTTTATTTTAAGCGTATGCTCTACTACTTTAGCAAATTCTTTTATTTTATCGCTAGGGTTCTGAATAAAACTTTCAGCAGAACTACTATATTCTAACTTATAATCTACTTTATATTCTTTACAATGCTGTTTAATAATTTCTTCTACCTGTTTTGCTAAAGTTTCTGCACTATGTAAATTATTAAAACGTATATTGAAAGATGCTTCCGTACTTGCCGGAATTACGTTTGAAGTATTATTACTGACCTCGATATTCGTTACTTCAAGATTTGAACGTTGAAAAAATTCAGTACCTTCATCAAGTTTTATATTTGTTAACTCATTCAATATTATTATTAAGCAAGGCAATGGGTTATTTGCTTTATGAGGATAAGCTACATGCCCGCTTAAGCCTTCTATATTTAATTTAAAGTTAACACTTCCTCTTCTACCAATCTTAATTGCATCGCCTATTTCTTTTTCACAAGTAGGTTCACCGACAATAGCAAAATTTATCTTATATCCTTGATCATAAATATATTGCAGCATTTCTTTAGTACCATGCTTTGCTTTTCCCTCTTCATCACTAGTAAGTAAGAAACTAATGGAACCTTTAAAATCGGTATTATTTTTTATAAAATCTAAACTGGCAGCTAGAAAGCACGCTATAGCCCCTTTCATATCCACCGCACCTCTGCCATATATCTTACCATCTTGCTGGCTAACTTTAAATGGACTTGCATTATGCCAAAGCTCATGATTGCCTGCCAACACTACATCTACATGACCAACAAAGCAAATATTAGGCTCATTACTACCGAAAACAGCATAAAGATTAGTGACTTGCTCACTTTTAGAATCACCGAATATTTTTATTTCGGTCTTAAAGCCGTGCTGTTTAAGCAAATCATTAATATACTCAATAGCCCCATCGCTCTTAGGAGTTACAGACTTAAAACCAATCAAATCTTTTAAGTAGTTAATGTACATCAATTATTGCCAAAGAGAATTTAATGTGGTTTTTAGTTTGTTTTCAAATTGTTTTATATAGTTTTTAAGGTTGTCAATCTTACTTTGATTATTATCAAGCTCTGTTACCATTTTTTGCTGTTCTTCAAGAGGCGGGATAGGAATTTGTAAATCCTCTAAATCTTTCAAATAAACGTGAGGTTGACCTGATCCAACTTGCTTTTGGTATATTATATTTTGCTGAGATTTTAAAATATAATATAGATATTTAGTTAACAATAGTTTTTCATTAATTGAATAGATTACGTTACAATCTGAAGTCCACATTGGTGAATTATGATACCAAATATATCCAGCATATGCTCCCGATGAAGAAATAGTGATTATGTTACCGTTAAAATTATATTGATTATGTGAATAAGGACTAACCCGACCAGATGCTATTACTGGAATATCCCCCTTAATTGCAGTATTAATGTTAATCATTTTACCTTTTTTACCTACTATTAATGTTGTATACTCCTTATGCTCAAGAGATAAAATATTACTTTTTAATTTATTGATAACGATATCGCCAAATTTAACAATTTCCCATTGTTTATTTATTTCAAAATAAGGATGCCAATTATCTATTATCTGTTTTGCCCCCTCTATTATCTTTTGATAGCTATTCAATTCTTCAATAATTTTCTGTTGTTTTTCTAGAGACAGAAGAGGAATATAAATTGAGTTTATATGTTCTCTATTTAAACCAGGCTGAGCACCTTTATTATAAGCTAAGTTCTTATTAAATTTGATTTTGAATTATATCGCTATTTAAACAATAAAATAAATAAGATTGATGTATAATATTCGGTTTCCCTCTAAAAATATAAACATGTTCATTAACCATTACTTCTATTTGCGGTAAAATTTTATCATCTACAAAACACACTTTACCCGTTAATGCTCCGTCTTTACACATTAAAATATCATTGTTTTTCACCAACCCTTTTTAGCTATTTGATAAAAATCGAGATCTATAAAAGGAATTTTAGATAAATTTAATTTCCTCGCCTGTTTAAATCATTTATACCGACAATTTTTCTTTTTTTATTGTCTAGACGTAACGCCGATATTCTTAACCTCATAAAACCAATATTCTTTTTGATTATTCGGTTTATGTACATCGATAAAATAAAGTATTGACGTTTTTACTCCTGTATAAGGTAAAAAAGTACCTTGCGGTAGAGAGATAACGAGTTGCAGCTTTGCTTTTGATAGTAAAAATTGACGAACAGCAGCGGTGTCTTTTCTGAATAAGAACCCTTCAGGTACTACCAATGCCATTCTACCACCCTCTTTTAAATTTTGCAGGCAATGCAAAACACAAGCAGCATCACCGTTATTTTTTGCAATGCCGTTATTAAAAAGAGAAGTTATATGATTTTCTGTTATAGTTTTGCCGTTTTTGCTAGTTTTTTTAGTGATAGTTTGAGAAAATGGCAATTAGTAACAATTACATCAAACTTTAACTGCTGATCAGTTAAGGGTTTAACATCATTAGGTTTCTCAAGACTATTTATTTGCTGAATTCCGCTATGTCCGTCACCATGCAAAATCATATTCATCTTAGCGATTCTAGCGGTTTTGGTTAACTCTCACCCATATAATATATTAAATCTTAATTTTTCTAAATCTTCATCGGTATTAATTATATTATTTTCTTTGATATAATTAAAAGCTTCAGTTAAGAACCCACCGGTACCGAAAAAGGATCATAAATTGTTTCTTTAAATTTAGGATCAACCAAATTAATAATGGTTTTAACGATATTTCTCGGTGTAAAATATTCGCCTAAATCATTTTTCCGTTGATATAGTTTTTTCTAAGAAATACTCGAATACGTTGCCTTTTATATCTGTATCTATCGTAGATATAAAATAAGAGGATCAATTGCATCAATAATGTGGCGGAGAGTAATGTAATTGCCTAGAGAAATAGGCGTAAAAACATCACCACCGTATTTATTCTTAATTTGTTCTATAACATAGCTATTAATGTAACCGATAATATCATCGTTTGATTGTGCTTTGATATTATTCCACCAAGATTTTTCGTTGTTTTCACTTAATAATTTTAAGAATAATATATTTGCAAATTCGCTAAATCTTTCTATTTCTGCTCGGAGCCCTTCATTTCTTAAAAGATTATTCAAGTTTTTAAATATCGATATTAATTCTTCACGTGATACTTTAATTTCTTTCGGTATAGTTCAAACTTCATTACTGCTTGCTTCTAAAAAAGCAGATAATAATTCTTTTTCATGTAGTAATTCCCTTACTTCATCACCGATTTAATATAAGCTCTTTATTATTAGCAACAAAACGAGCTTCGCAGTAAGTTCCATTCATTGCGAACACTATAGATACATCAAGCAATTTTGCATATTCCGTTGCTTGATCTAAAGCTTGCCTTAAATCCACTCCTGCTTTTTTGCTTCTATTATTGCAATAGGTTTATTATTATTACTTTCATATAAGATATGATCAGGTCTTTTTCCGTTTAATCTTGTCTGTTCTGTTTTTGATTTTGGTTTTTGGAAATAAACATTCTTTTTAGTATCATTATCTATATGCCATCCCTTATTTACAAGGTTATTGCTGATAATCCATTCAATCCATTCGGTTTGCTGTTCTGCTAACATAAGAATTGCTTAGATATTTTTTGTAATTAATAATTATATCTTCTTACACTTATTATACAAGCTTATAAAAGTACAAAAAACAACTTTTATAGAGTTAGTTAATGACGGTCTCATGACTTTCTTCTTTTTATTAATAGGTTTAGAGATGAAATTTCACCTAGTAGAAGGTGAACATAAAAATAAAAAAACTAATATTACCTGCAGCGGCAGCCCTTGGAGGTGTGGTAATTCTAATATACATGTTTTTTAATTACGATAAACCAGGATTAATAAAAGGATGGGCTATTCCTATCGCAACTGATACTGCTTTTGTCCTTTTGTATTTTATCTTTTTTCAGCCGACATATATCTTTAGAATTACGAGCTTTTATTATAGGTTTTTCATTAATTGACGATGCTTTTGCGTTAATTATGCTAGCTTTGTTTTATACTAAAACAATCAATACTCCGGCATTATTAATTTCCTCTATAATTATATTCATCTTGTTTATATTGAATTATCGATAAGTTAAACAATTATTTTATTATATAATTTTAGGTTTATTATTATGGATTAGTATGGTGGAGTCAGGTATTCACGATACCTTATGCAGAGCCATTATAGCACTTTTTATACCTGTTAATATAAAAGGAGAATTTAACACTTCTTTTAAAAAACTTGAAAACTTAACTCGTCCTTTTGTAAATTACTTTATTTTACCGCTTTTTGTATTTATGAATTCCGGTATCCTTTTAGAATATTTTGCATTTAAAGGCATTTGTTCCAACTCAATACTTGCTTTAATTTATGGGATAATATTTGGTTTATTTGTAGGTAAGCAATTAGGTATTATGCTATTTTCATATCCATTTGTAAAATTTAAACTCTGTAACTTACCAAGTGATACTTCATGGTTAAAATTTTATTCTATAGCTATACTTGGAGGGATTGGATTTACTCTAAGTTTATTTATAGGTAGTATTTTACGTTTGAGAGCAGCTGCCCTTCAAACTCTATAAGAGCTGCAGTAATAATAGGCTCTTTAATTTCTGCATTATTTGGCGTAGCCGTTCTAAAATATTGTACTGGAAAAGAGTAAAGAAGCAAATTAAACGAGTATACTCATTAAATAACGATGATAGGATTTTAATAACACATCATATTTTTGTTTGGAAAAAACAGGATATGGTACTATATAGATATTATTAGAAGAAGGAATCGCTTTTTCAAGCTTATTTAGCATAAAAGGCATATTATAATTATGCTCTACTAAAATTATTGAAGTAAGATTGTAAGTTACAATAAAATCAACCACTTTCTTAATATTATCCTCTTCAGACATTATTTTATTCGGAGCAAATATTACCTGCTGTTCTATAACATTACGTTCCTTTAACAAAATTTTTAATTGCTCTGTAGATTCTATACCAGTAATAAATAATATAGGTGCATAACCTGCCTTAAGCCAAGCAATACCGGTTTCAATTTTATGTCCTCCTCCTGCAAATACTATTATTGCATTAGTGGTATTACTATTAAGCTTATAAGAATTTATTAAATATAAATAATAACCAAAACCACCGACCCAAAGAGCAAAAATTGTGAGTAAAAATTTTCTGATCATTTAAATATTTTATTAAATTCAGTTTGAATAATTTTATCAAATTCAGACATTTCAACATGAATCCCTAACTGATTTAAAGATGTTACTAAAGAATTTTCAAGTCCACAAGGAATAATCCCACTAAACTTACTTAAATCTGTTGAAATATTTATGGCTACACCGTGATATGTAACCCATTTTCTTACTCTAACACCTATTGCAGCAATTTTAGCAAATTCATCTTTCCTTACTTTTACCCAAATTCCTACTTTATCTTTAATAATATATGCTTTAATTCCAAAATAATTTAAGCTATTTATAATCCATTCTTCAAGCATTTTTATATATAGCTTTAAATCTTTGTGTCGATTTGGTGAAGCTAAATTAAGAATTGGATAAATAACACGCTGACCCGGTCCATGAAAAGTAAATTTACCGCCACGTCCTGTGTAAATTACCGGAATATCACCATAATTTAATAATTCTTCTTGTTTATAATTAGTACCGGCTGTATATACTTCCGAATGTTCAACTAAATAAATAATTTCCGGCTTATGATCACTAATTACTTTGTTAACGTAATCTTCCATTAATTTCAAAGTAACTTGATAATCCGCAAAATCCGGTATAGTTATAAATCTTATCATATTAATTCAGATTTATATTTCAATATTAATGCATCTAAAATTGCTATGGTTTCAGCATCCAAATCGCCCGAAAAATTACTAGGACGAAAATGCATTTGAAACGAAATTATAATATCTTTCATTTTAGAGTCTAAAATTTCGGTAACTTCAAGTTTATAACCGTATGTAATAAATTTTTGCTGAATTACTGCAATATCGGTTATGTCGACTTGCGGCAATAGATCGTTAAACACCTGTTCATCATACCAAGCTCCAATATCGTTATCATATAATAGTTTCCAAGGAAATAGCGGGCCAGGGTCCTGTTTTCTACCTGGAGCAATATCAGAATGCCCAACTACTCTAGTAGGTTTAATATCATATCTAGCAATAATCTGTTTACACAAACTTATAACACTATTAATTTGCCTTTCCGAATAGGGTAGCCAAACTATATCATTGTTTTTTGCATTTACTTCAAAAGCAGGATTTACGATTTCAATACCGATTGATGTATCATTAATACGCTCATGACCTTGCCAGTAACTTACTCCAGCATGCCATGCTCTATCACGCTCTTCTACTAATTGAAATATATGTTCAGGGTTTTCATTGTTTATTAAATAATGGCTACTTAACTTTTCACCGGTTAGAAAATCTAAAGACTGCTTAAAATCACACTGTGTATAATGTAGCACTAGGAATTTAATACGTTTATCAAATCCCACAGCTCTATAAGATGTTTTATCGATTACTATCATATATAAAAACTTTAAAGGATGTCACTATTGTATGTTTTTTTCTATATAATTCTTGTGAAAGCTTGCTTGCATGGATCGGTAAATCGTCATTGCGAGAAGAATTACACAGTAATTCGACGAAGCAATTTCAGGAAGTGTGTTATTATTTCATGAGATTACCACGCAGCCTACGGCTGCTCGCAATGACGATTTGGTATCTATATAAAGATAGTCCCAGTATGACAAGAAAAATTTTGATGGTGCCGGATATCG
This sequence comes from Rickettsia conorii str. Malish 7, assembly GCF_000007025.1. Taxonomy (NCBI): domain Bacteria; kingdom Pseudomonadati; phylum Pseudomonadota; class Alphaproteobacteria; order Rickettsiales; family Rickettsiaceae; genus Rickettsia; species Rickettsia conorii. Next base: position 1,256,459 of record NC_003103.1, read on the forward strand.
GATTTGAACTGATGACCTACCGCTTACAAGGCGGTTGCTCTACCACTGAGCTAATCCGGCATATTAATATGATTATAGAGAAGAGATATGTGCTGCCATACCCGTGGCTTGACCACAATATCTAGAAAAATAACTTGTAATAGTCAAATTTACTAAATCCCGCAATCAAATAGCGGGAGATGACAGGGGCTGAATTGATCCACACAGTCAATGCCTGCTCGCAATGACGAAAATACACTATAAACTAAGCTTCTTTAGCTTCCTTTTTACTTAGTCTAGCTTTGCGGTTTTTTGCTTTCACTTCCATTTCCTTTTTAACTTTCTCAGGAAGAGTAACACCCGCTTGCTCAATAAATTTTGCGACTCGCTCAGTTGGTTTAGCACCGGTGCCAAGCCAATATTCTATACGATCTTTTTTTAAAACAACACGCTCACTATTATCTGAAGCAAGCATTGGATCATAAGTTCCGACTTTTTCTAAAAAGTCACCGTCACGAGGTGCTGTTGCGTTAGCTACTACTACACGGTAAAAAGGACGCTTTTTAGCACCGCCTCTAGCTAAACGAATTTTTACTGCCATATTATATTACTTACAATTATTTTATTTTTTCTTCTTTAAAAAGAACATGTTTTCTAACTACTTTATCATACTTACGAAAAGAAAGCTTCTCGGTTTGGGTCTTCGGATTACGTTTCTTTACCCAAAAAACACCTGTGCCGGCAGTACTTACTAGCCTTACCAAAACATTTTTATTTTTCTTTGCCATTAGCTGACACCTTAAATCAAGATATTATTTTATTATTCTAAGAAAAGCAGAATAAAACGAAATTGAAAAATAGTCAAGTAAAAACTAGGTATTGCAAAATAAAGAGAGATAAGTCATTGCGAGCGACTAATAAGGAGCGTGGCAATCTAGTTTTAATTTCCCAAGATTGCCGCACTCCTTGCAGTTGTTCGCAATGACGCCAATTTTTCAAATTAAACGAGTTACCGTCCAAATAAGCGTTCGATATCCTTAAGCTTCAACTCAATATAAGTAGGTCTACCGTGATTACATTGACCTGAAAGCGGCGTATTTTCCATTTGACGCAGTAAGGCATTCATTTCATCTGCCGATAATTTTCGTCCTGCTCTAATAGAGTAATGACAGGCATAAGTTTCCGTTACATGCTCGATTAACTCTGTCAAAGCTATATTCTTGCCAAAATCCGATAAATGATCGGCGAGATCCTGAATTAACTTTTGTACGTTTACATCTCCAAGGATATTTGGAATTTCAGTTACTATAATAGATTTTTCGCCGAATTTTTCTAGAGTTAAACCAAGTTTATATAGTTTTTCTCTATGGTCATATAAACAATCTGCTTTTTTTTCATTTGGCAGTTCTACTATCTCAGGGATAAGCAAACGCTGTTTGATTAACTCTTCCGTTTTAAGGTAATCTTTTATTTTTTCATACCCTAAACGTTCGTGTGCTGCATGTTGGTCGGTAATCACTATACTATCTTCGGTTTGTGAAATAATATAAGTCGTATGAAGTTGTGCTTTAGCTGCCCCAAGTTTATATTGTTTACGGGTTTGCTGTTCATGTTCTATACGATTTTCTACTTCTTGTTCTATTTTAGCATGTGATAATGTATCGATTAATTTTTGACAAACATGATTTTGAGGAACTGTATTAAGTGTAGAATGAGTAGTAGGTCTATAATCTGCCGATTTACTATTAACATTTATAACTTTACTTACTGGCGATTGTTTGTTAACTAAAGGATTTTTAAATAACTCAAGAACATCAGAGGCGATAGTAGTAGAAGTAACATGGCTTTTATTTGTTAAAGCATTTTTAATTGCTTCTATTAATAAGTTTCGCACATAATTTGGGTCATGAAACCTAACCTCTGCTTTTGCCGGATGTACGTTAACGTCAACAAGTTGCGGATCGATTTGTAAGAATATAGCACATATCGGATAACGATCACGAGCTAAATAATCTTGATATGCTACCCTTAAAGCTACCTGTAATAATTTATCTTTTACTGGTCTATTATTAATAAATAAAAACTGATCTTCACTTGAAGCTCTATTATATGTCGGGCTACTAGTATAGCCGCAAATAGAGAAATCAGGTGTTTTGAAGTCTATATAAGCAGCGTTTTTTATAAAATCATCACCTATTACATCAATTATACGCTGTTTTAGGTTAGTTTCAGCATCTTTATTTTGTCCCTTTAGTTTTAATAAATTCTTGCCGTCATGTGTTAAACTAAAAGAAATTTTAGGATGTGCTAGAGCGATTTTCTTAACCACATCTACAGTTGCTGTAAGCTCTGTTTTATCGGCTCTAAGAAATTTTAAACGTGCAGGTGTTGCAAAAAATAAATCACGTATCTCTATTTTAGTACCTTCATTATGAACAGAAATAGTAACTTGTTTTTCATTGCCGCCGATTAACTTAATCTGAAATGCTTTGTCGGCATCTCGTTTTTTAGAAGTAATTAGCATTTTGCTAATAGCAGCAATAGACGGCAGTGCTTCACCCCTAAAACCAAAAGTATTAATATTTAGAAAATCGCTTTCATCAAACTTAGAAGTTGTATGACGTTCAACAGCAATTTCTAATTCCTTATCAGTCATACCGATACCGTCATCGGAAATAATGATTAGATTTTTACCGGCACGTTCTAAAATAATATCTATTTTAGTACTACTTGCATCAACAGCATTTTCAACTAATTCCTTTACTACCGATGCGGGCCTTTCTATAACCTCACCGGCAGCAATTCGGTTGATAGTACTTTCTGACAGAAATTTTATAGTCATTTTGTTACTAGTTTAAATTTCTTACTACAATATGGGCAGATAACTTCTTTTTTTTTTTTATCTATCTCTAAATAAACTTTCGGATGGTCATATGGAGGTTCTTTGCCCTGGCAAGATACAGATGCATCAACGCTATTAACAATTTCCATAGATTTATACATTATTTCTTTAAGTGTAATCTAATATAAGTTACTTTTAAATAAAAGACAAATATTACTTGATTAAATATGTCATCCCGTGACTTGATCAGCTTTGTTGCAACGTAAGTAATTGACGAAGCAATCTAGTGCCAAAGTTCTGAGATTGCCACGCAGCCTATGGCTCTGCTCGCAATGACGATTTAGCTGGCTGGTACAAGCCACGGTATGACAGTACATATTTTATAAGGAGATAAAAATGAAAGACAAAGTAGCAGTTATTACCGGTTCTACTAGCGGTATCGGGCTTGAGATAGCAAAACATTTTGCAAAAACGGTTTTGCAAAAGAAGATGAAGTAGCCACAATTTCAGCAGAATTGAAAGAACTTGGGGCAAGGGCTGTATTTTATCAAGGAATAAATTTGGAAAAACCTGATGAAATTCATTCTATGTTTGAGAGGATAATAAAAGAATTCGGTAAAATAGACATATTAGTAAATAATGCAGGTATTCAGCATGTTGCTCCTATCGATGAATTTCCTGAAGATAAATGGGAGCAAATTTTGCGTATAGATTAATAGCATCTTTCTATACTACAAAATACGCAATACAGATTATGAAAAAACGGCTTCAGGTGAATTGTTAATATCGCTTCCGCTCATGCATATGTCGCATCACCTTTCAAGTCGGCATATGTAGCAGTAAAGTATGGTATCCTTGGACTTACCAAAACCGTTGCTTTAGAAGTGGCTGAGAATAATACAGTTAATGCTATCTGTCCCGGTTACGTCAACACACCATTAGTAAGGAATCAAATAGCAGATACTGCTAAAGCTAGACATATCAGTGAAGAATCAGCGTTAAATGTAATCCTTAAATCTCAAGCTACGAAAAAATTTTTAGAAGCTGATGAAATAGCAAACTTAGTAATATTCTTATGTGACAAAAAAGCATCATCAATAACAGGTAGTGGACTCTTGATAGATGGCGGCTGGATGGCACAGTAGTTTTTAATTCTTAATATTTATTATTTATTGAGAAATAACTAACAATAAAAACTTCTTGCAAAAATTTAATTTACTCCTTTACATTTGAAATAAACCACAATTTATTCAAGGAGGAATTTATGCCAGAAAAAAACATCTACATTTTCAAACTAAAGAAACTGACTTAAATAGAGTAAAATGCCAAATTAATTCATTTTAAAGATGAACTGGGCAGCCCCATAGATGGGCAATTAGTTATAGGAGAAGTTGAAGAAGTAAAAGAAAAAGAATTTTCTAGACCCATAGAAGTTGAGGTAAAGCGTAATTTGGGTAAGTTTAAAAAAGCTCTAGCCTATCTTGGAATTATTAAAAATACGAAAAAAGTAGTAAGCAAAGAAGAGAAAATTATAGACACCCATGAATTAGGCAATTTTACTAATGATAGAGAACTTTTTAAACAATCTAGATTTCTATGAAGAAAAACTTTACGCATATGATCTTAGTGGTACAAAAGTTGGAGAAGTAGGTGATTTTGGTAAAGATGGTAAATTCTTAGATTTAGAAGGTAAAGCTTTACAAAATCAAAATCAGTTTATACAAAAAGGTAGCGGAGTTTACCATTTAAGTATTGCTACAAACGTAAAATATTTTGATAAAGATTGAAGTATTAAGACTTCAAAAGGTGTTACGAATATTAACACAAAGCCCGTAAAAAGTGCTCTTAAAGGTAGCAGAGAAGCTGCAAAAATAGGAAAAAAACTACGAAAACAACAAGAAGAACAGAAATTTGCAGGAATTAAAAAGCCAAAAGGAGCTAAACTTACAAAAGTAGGAATTCCGGTACCACTAGAGGATAACTAGGTTATAAGTGCTTGACCATTATAACGTGTATATTATAATAATTATGACCAAATTAATATGTACGTTATAATAGTCATAATAAATTATGACTATTATTTAGCCTTTTGCATGTCTAATGCTTGTATTTGAGCTTGTGTCTCAAAGTCATTTGGCTCTAATTCTAATGCTTTGTTGTATGATTCAAGAGATAAATCGTATTTGCCTAATTTTTCCAAAGTAAGGCCTTTATTAAGATGTGCTTTATAATCATTGATATTTAATTTAAGTGCTGCATCATTTTAATGCTAAATAAACTATTCCTTTATTCACGTAAGCTCTAAAATCATCAGGATTAAGCTGTATTGTTTTATTATACATTTTAACAGCTAAATCATATTTTTGAAGCCTACTCAAAATTGTTCCTATATTATATATATGTCAGAATAATCTAAATCGTCATCATGCCTATATGTGAGTGCTCTATCATATGCCTCAAGAGCTACTTCGTAATTTCCAAGTTCATCGAATAATTTACTCTTATTAAAATAAGCATCGGAATAATTAGGATCAATTTCAATTGCTTTATTGTATGCTTCAAGTGCTAGTTCGTATTTTTCAAGCTTTCTTAATATTTCTGCTTTATTGTTATAAGCATAAGGATGACTTGGATCTACTTCGATTGCCTTATTATAAGCTTCTAAAGCTAAATCGTATTTTCCCAACTGAATTTAATACCGCTCCTTTATTACGATAAGCCTGAAAATGATTAGAGTTTAGTGCAATTGCTTTGTTATAAACTTCAAGGGCCAACTCATATTTTTCAGGAAATCTAAGTCCCAGTATTCTTAGTCTAAATCCATATCCAATATATGCATCATTCGGATTTTGTTTTATAGCTTTATCACATTCTGCTAATTCTTTTTCAAAATCATTTGCAATTGATTCAGGTTGTTTATTAAACAAGAACTTATAACCACATAATATTATAAATTACACTTTATAAATTATGTAACTTGTCTATAATAACTAATTAGTAATTAAGTTATTTAAAGCTCGATGAATAATAGGTCTAAGTTCATTTTTTTATCTGCTATTTCAGGTAATGTACTCGAATATTATGACTTTACGGTATATTCAGTTTTTTCGCTGATTATTGGACAAGTTTTTTTTCCAGGCGAATCAGAATTCATTAGAATTCTTCTAAGCCTTGGAGTATTTGCGGTTGGCTTTCTGACAAGACCGATAGGAGGCATATTATTCGGTTATATCGGTGATAGATACGGTAGACGTATCGCTTTAATAATCTCGATGCTAGGTATGACTATTCCGACCTTTATTATGGGTCTCATACCCTCATATGCAAGTATTGGGATTTATGCCCCTATAACTCTAGTTATAATGCGGCTTATTCAAGGTTTATGTATTAGCGGTGAAGGAACGGGAGCGGCTATTTTTATCCTTGAACATCGTCAAAATTTAAGACCGGGTTTTACAGCAGGTTTAGTACATGGTTCAAATATCGCCGGTACCTTAATTGCAACATTTATCGGTATTATAATAGAACGTTATTTCTCTCATATAGATTTTGCTTGGCGTTTTGCTTTTCTGCTTGGCGGATTTATGGGTCTTGCAGGATTTTACTTGCGATTGCGCGTATCGGAAACACCGATTTTTAAAATGCTTGAGAAAAAGAAACAAGTTCTTAAAGCACCTTTTTCCAATGTAATTAGAACTGCTTGGAGATCGATGTTTTTAACTATGTGTATAGGTGCTATCGCTAGCAGCGTTATGTATTTAGTAAAAACATATATAAATGTTTTCTATTATAATGTAATGCATCTTAGTAATACTATTGCTTTATCATATTTAGCGTATAGTTCGTTTATTGCGATGATAGCGATGCCGCTTGCCGGCGGTACTGCCGATATTATCGGAAAATTTAAAATGGCAATACTTGTTGGTGTTGCTATCTTGATATTGATTTTACCGACCATGTTACTTATGTCGACAGAAGAGATGTGGCAACAAATTATAGCTCTTACAATGCTTGGTATGCTCGCAGGAAGCATAGCAGGTACAGCTTATATACTCGTTATATCCTTGTTTACGGCAGAACAAAGATTTACCGGTGTTGCTTTCAGCTACAATTTTGCAATAGCGATATTCGGCGGAACTTCACCTATTATTTCTCGTTGGCTTGTAGAGCGCACAGGCTTATTTTATGCTCCGGCTTTTTATATTATGATCATTGCTGCCGTATTTTTAGTGATTATGTATATGATGAGGAAAGTAATTAAATCGTTGCTTAATAATTATGAACATAGAAAATAAAGAAATAACGAGTAGTTGGTTTACTAATTTACGTGATTTATTGTGCAAAGAATTTGAAAAAATTGAAGAAGAATATGCACAAACCAAAGGTTTAAAACCGGCTAAGTTTGTACGCTCAAGCTGGCAACGTAACGGCGGCGGTGGCGGTGTCATGTCTCTCATGAAAGGAGCAGTATTTGAAAAAGTCGGGGTTAATATATCTACCGTATTTGGTAAAATTTCTCCCGAATTCCGCAACGAAATTCCAGGAGCAGAGCTAGACGGGAAATTCTTTGCAACAGGCATTTCATTAGTCGCACATCTTAAATCGCCGCTAATTCCCGCTATGCATTTTAATACTCGTTATATAGAAACTTCTAAAAGTTGGTTTGGCGGCGGTGGCGATTTAACACCTTTTTATCCGGAAAAAAATGAAACTGTAAAGTTTCATGCAGCTTTTAAAGAAGCATGCGATAAGTATGATTCTAGCTATTATCCTAAATTCAAAAAGCAATGTGATGAATATTTTTATCTAAAGCATAGAAAAGAGCCGAGAGGAGTAGGCGGAATATTCTATGATTACTTAAATAACGGTAATTTTGAACAGGATTTTGCCTTTACACAGGACGTAGGTAAGGCTTTGTTGTCGGTATATCCTGAAATCGTTAGAAGTAAGTTATTTTTACCTTGGACAGCTGAGCAGAAAGAATACCAGCTTATAAGGCGAGGTAGATATGTAGAATTTAATTTGCTATATGACCGTGGTACTAAATTCGGCTTAATGACCGATGGAAATGTCGAAGCAATATTAATGTCATTGCCACCTGAAGTAAAGTTTAATTGACTTTTTTAAAATCATAACCGGAATGGCAAAATGCTATTTCGGTGTGTTGAAACTTCTGTCAAAAATGAGAGTATTTTCCACAAAACCAATGCAATCTTTGGTTTATAGTGAAATGCATTGAATTAGGTGATATTTAAGAAATATTTTATTTTTTTAAGGATATAGCGAATGCCAACCCATTTACGATATGAGATATATTATTTAAACATTAAAAAATGTCACCTAATTCAATGCATTTCACTATAACAAAATTTTTTACTTTGTAAGTTTAGGCGGTAAATAATGTTCTGTTGAGATTACTTTTTTACCAGTTTTATTTTCCAAGGCCGTTTTAGCGTTTTTAACTATACTTCCTCCTATTTTACCTGCAACCTTATTTTCTTCCATTCCTGTTGCATTATTAGTTTCTACTACCTGACGAGTAGATAATTCAGCAGTAAAAATTAATTCTGCTTCATTCATGTAATCACGTAAATTTTGCCCTTTATATTTTTGTGTTCTTTAAGTTATACCAGCCCATTCTTGATAAATAATATTAGTTAATATAGCAAATTCATTCTCTTTTGTTACTTCATGGTTTTTCCAGTAATCAGTTAATTTATTTCGTGTTTTCTGCCCCATCATACGTTGTTGAATCCATTTCTCGCTACGACCGTGTCGTTTCCAATTATCCCTTGCTCTATCAATTGACTTTTCCGGATCAGAAATTTCTTGAATCCTTTCATAACCGACTTTAGCAAGCCATTGTTTAAACGGTTCTGCCTTTGGAGACGGAATAGATTGTATAATACGAAGTAATAACTCTGTATTTGCACAGTCTGTTATATATTTTTTTCCATCTGTGGCAGTTAATTTCAGTCCGTGACAGTTTGTCATGACCTCACTTTTTTCTTCGTTTAACCTTTGTTTTAGTTTTCTTCAATAAGCTCCAGGGTCACTACTATCAGTTAATGCTCCTACTACGTCGACTACTGAAAACCACCATTTGTTATTATGCAAAATTCTTCTAATGGTTTTATCTTTAAAGATTACTAACTTATTAAGTTTATCGCTATTATTCATAATGTTCCATATTATTTTTTATGAATTATAGATATTCTAAATAAATTTTACATTAGAAATAAAAAATCTTTTAGATAAATAAATTATTAGGTTAAAATAAGTTATAGATTGACTTTTAAAGGAAGTTAGGTATAAGCTTTAACTGAAATAGTAAAACACTATCTCGGGGTTTAGCAATCTCTACCAAAAGTCAGCTATAATAGGAATGTCCAGAGCTTAAAAGCAATGCTTTAGTTTAATTAATCGGGAGTAACTACATATCCAACCAAACTAATAAGAGCCTACCTGAACTCGTAGCAGAGTTTACTTCAAAAGAAAATATTGACGAAACACAATCTTAGAAGTTTGTTATTATTTCCTGTTCGCAATGACGATATATCTTTAACAATCCCTTTTCAAATAACAAAGAGTATACTAGTCAAATGGTTTCACTATAACCATAATCACTGCAACAATCATGCAAATAGCCGGAATCTCATTAACTATGCGATAAAATTTTTCTGAATGGACATTTTTACCATTTGCAAAATCTTTTCGCCATCTTGCAAGTAAACCGTGAAATATCACTAAAATTAATACTGCAAACATTTTGATGTGAAACCAAGTATCAAGAGCAACAAACCCGTAAATATGAGCATTTATTAAACCAAAAATAAATGTGCTAATCATTGCTGGATTCATAATGAATCTGAGTAATTTTAGTTCCATTACTTGTAAAGTACTATCTAGCTCACTACCTATTTTAGCTTTGATATGATAAACATATATTCTAGGTAAATAAAGAAGCCCTGCCATCCAACATATAGCAGATATCAGATGAAATGACTTAAACCATAGATAGTAACTTGCCATTCTTTTCCTTATTAACTTGTTAATTTACACAAACATTTAGTAAATTCGTTTGGACATATTCTTGTACTAGAGCTACTCATAACTAAATTAGTATCAACCTTATTAATAAATCGTAGCAATATATTTGTCAAACTATTAATAAAAATTTTATTTGTTCCAAGTGTCGGAATTCGGATATATTGAATTTCATATTTATCTGCGATTAATTTATATTCAATATCAAGCTCTACTAGTGTTTCAACATGCTCGGATACAAAGGATATAGGTACGATAATTATGTCTTTTTTTAACTTTCCTGCTAGCTCTATTTCGTCTTCCGTATTCGGTTTTAACCACTCTATAGGTCCTACTCTACTTTGATAAGTTATCTTATAATCTAGATCTTTTATATTTAATTCTTTAACTATTGCTTGTACTGTTTCTTTTATCTGAAAACTATAAGGATCGCCTGCTTTTATTATTTTTTCGGGTAACCCGTGAGCAGAAAATAATATACGAAAATTTTTATCGTATAGTTTTTCTTTAATTAATGAAACATGGGCTTTTATAAAATCTTTTTCTAGAGGATAACAGCAAATTGTTTTAATTGGAATATCAATATCAAGGTTTTGTAAAAAATTTTTAACCGATGATCCTGTCGTAGTACTTGAAAATTGAGAATATAGAGGCAATAATATTATTTCGCTTGGATTATATTTTTTTATTTGACCTATTACTTCTTTAGCAAACGGTGCTGAATACCTCATATTTATAAAAATAGCGAAATCTTCTTTTATAAGTTGCTTTAGCTTTTCGGTTAGTGCTAATTTCTGCTCCTCTGTTTCCTGAAGTAAAGAAGATTTACCACCGATTAAAGAATAAATTTTTTGAGATTTTTTCTCTCTAGTAATAGAAATTATTTTAGCGATAATATAACGCAAAGGATTTGGTAGATTAATTATAGCTTTGTCATAGAATAGATTAAATAGAAAAGGCTTCACTGATTTAAGGTTTTTTGGACCGCCTAAATTAAAAAGTACTATTGCTATTCTTTTCTTCATATAACCTAACATATTCTGTCAAAAATTCTACATTTTCCGTAGGTGTTTCAGGCAAAATACCATGTCCTAAATTAAAGATAAAATTCTTTCCTTTCATTACCTGAAGAATTTTATAAGTTTTTTCTTTAATAATTTCTTTATTAGTTAATAATACAACCGGATCTAAATTACCTTGTACTATTACTTTATCACTCCACTCTTTCATTTTTTCAAGAGGGACCATTTGATCTACGGCTAAAACATCTATCGGTACTTCTTTTATAAATTTTTCGTACAATAATCCTGCTCCTTTAGGAAAAGCAATTATAGGAGTTTTTGGAAAAACTTCTTTTACTTTTAGTATAATCTTTTTTGTCGGCTCTATTACAAATTCAGTAAATTCCTCTTCTGCAAGTACTCCTGACCATGAATCAAAAAGCTTTAAAACATCTGCTCCAGATTTTGCTTGATTTATAAGATGATCAGCTGTTTTTTCCGTAATAAAATTTAATAATTCTTCAGCAAGTATTTTATTTTCATATATGAATTTTTTGCTCGTTTTAAAATCCTGTTTTCCTTTTCCTTCTAGCATGTAACTCATCACTGTCCAAGGACTACCTGCAAATCCTATTAAAGAAATGGGGGATGGTAATTCTTTTTTTACTTTTTTTATTATTTCATAAACCTTTTCTAATTTATAATTCGGATTGATTTGCAGATATTTAAAATCTTCTTGTGATTTGAATTGCTTTAATATAGGCCCTATATTTTCTTTAAAATCCACTTCCCATCCAAGAGCATGAGGTAAAACTAATATATCGGAAAAAATAATAGCTGCATCAAATCCATAACGTTTTATCGGTTGTAAGGTTACTTCTGTTGCTTTGCTAACATCATAACAAAAATCTAGAAAATTTTTTGTTGTTTCTCTTACTTTTTTATATTCCGGCAAATATCTACCTGCTTGACGCATAAACCAAATAGGTACTTTATTATTATTTCCTTTTAACGGATTTATAATTTGCTTCATACTATTACTAAAAATATTAAAATAATAAATATATTTATTATTTGTTGTTTATGTAAATAGAATTATGTAGATTAAATGTTTTAAACGGAGTTATCAACAAAATTTTCATTAAAAGTTTCTCAAAAATATAGGTATTTTTAATTGTTATTCACATAAGTTTGTAATGAATTTATACAAGTGGATAATTAAGTGTAAAATTCATTTATAGCTTAGAAAAGACTATTTTTTCAAAGAAAAATGATATTTATTCACAATTTTATCCACAAACTATTTATTTAAAAGAAAATACACTAGATTTACTTGATTTAATAAGGATTTGAGGAAATTTTTAATAGGTTTTAATAGGAAAAATAATAAGTTATTAAAAAACTGATCCACAATTACATGTGTAAAGT